>NZ_JBIASC010000003.1:0-676540 GCF_042890485.1 Streptomyces sp. NPDC002181
GCCACCCCTGGACCCCGCAGAGCGACAGCTTCCTGGCCACCGCCCCCGGCGTCCACGCCCAGGCCGTCGCCACGCTCTCCCGCTGAACCCGCACAGCCCGCTCACCACAACCCGCACCCACGCAAGGACCACATCACCATGACCACGATCGCCGTTCTCGGAAACGGCCGCGTCGGCGGCAATCTGGCCACCTCCCTCACCCGGGTCGGACACGAGGTGACCGTCGCGGACCGCGCGCCGGGAGCCGCCGCCGACGCCGCCCGCACCGCCCGGATCGTCATCAACGCCACACCGGGCGCCGGCTCCCTCGAACGGCTCGCCGCCCTGCGCGAGGAACTGCGGGGCAAGATCCTCGTCGACGTCTCCAACGCCACCGCCGACGGCCCGGACGGCCTGCCCGCCGACCTCATCTACCCCGGCTCCAGCCTCGCCGAACAGCTCCAGGAAGCGCTCCCCGAAACGCATGTCGTCAAGACGCTCAACACCATGCTCTTCCCGGTGATGACCGCCCCGGCCACGCTCACCCAGCCGCCGACCGCCTTCCTCTCCGGAGAGGACCCGCTGGCCAAGCAGACCGTCCGTGAACTGCTCACCGACCTCGGCTGGCGCAAGGAATGGATCACCGACCTCGGCGGGATCCGGACCGCCCGCGCAACGGAGGCCGCGATACTGTTCGTCCCGCACGTGATCCGCTCCACCGGATTCACCCCCTTCGCGATCTCGATCGCCCGCTGACTGTCGGGCCGCGCAAGCCGCAGGTGACCGGAGCCGGCGCCGGCACGGATGGCTTTCCGGTGGGACACGACCGCGGCGGGCGTTGTCCGACTCGGTCGCTGAGTCGACGTCATGGCGTTGAAGCAATGGGAGACGAGAGGACCGGAGAGGGATGCACGGTACTGGAGCGGAGGTCGACGGCGCGCGCGGGGCGTTCGCAGTGGACTCGACCGCCCCGGGCTCCGCACCGCGGGGACTCGACGCCTTCCGGCGCGGGTGGGAGACGCAGGTGGGCGACGATGTCTTCCAACTCCCGGCCTTCAGCCCCGACACGATCGGTGACTTCCGGGTCAAGGGCAACGTGGCCAAGGTGCACGGCGCGGCGATCGCCGATCTCCACGCCGCTTCGGCAACCCGGACCGCGGACGTCCCGGGCGGCGATCAGGATCTGGTTGCCATGTACGTCGTGCGGCGCGGCGCATGGACTCTGGGCGGCCCGCCCGGTTTCGGCGACCAGACCGTGTCGGCCGGGCAGTTCCTCGTCCGGCACCTCGGGCGCCTGACGGCCTTCGAGACGACGGCGCACCTCACGGCGAAGTTCCTCGTCCTGCCCCCCGGCGAGCTCAAACCCCTGCTCGGGAACAGGGTCGTCACCGGGCCGGCGGACTCGGCCGAGATGCGCTTGCTGACGGCCCTTGCGGACATGATCCACACGACCGTGGCCGACCTGGGCCCGGCCGGGGTCGAAGCCGCCCAGGGCACCCTGGTCGAGCTGACCAAGGCGGTGGCGAAGGGCCGGTTCGACGACGTGGAACCCCGGTTGGCCCCCGCACTCGCCCAGGCGGCCAAGGACCTCGCGGACCGTCGGCTCGCTGATCCCGAGCTTTCTCCGGTGATGCTCGCGCGTGAACTCAACGTCTCCGTCCGTACGCTGCACCGGGCGTTCGCCGCGGTGGGTGAGCAGGTGACCGCCTACATCCGCCACCGGCGACTGCATGAGGCCCGGCTCGCCCTCGTCTCGCCGTCAGGGCGCCTCGGCATTTCGGAACTCGCCGCACACTGGCAGTTCGCGGACGGCAGCCACTTCACCCGGGCCTTCAAGAAGCACTACGGTCAGACTCCCACCGAGTACGCCCGCTCGGCCGGAGCGGCCTCGCTCTCGCCGAACCGGCCCCCGCCGGACCAACGGCCGGTCGAAGGCGCGTGACCAGAGGCATGGCCGCAGTTGAGCGGATGCCGCCGAGCCGCGTCCCAGGCAAGGCGGCGTCCGCCTCGGTGAACATCGCGAACAGCCCCACGTCGACGCGGCGGGTTACTGCAGGCCGGAGGCTTTGAAGACCGTACGGGCCGTTTCGCGGTCGATGCGCTGTGCCAGTTGTCGCAGGGCGGTCGCGCCGTGCAGCAGAGTGCCGCGCCGGATTGATGTGCGGATGTCGGCGTCGAGGCGGTGCCACATCGCCGGGTTGCGGATCAGGATGGCCGGGTCGATCTCGACCCGGCTTCCCTCCGTGTCGCGGAGGACCATCCGCTGGGCCACCCCGTCGGACCACCGGACGGAAACGGCGGAGTCGGTTCGGACGGTGTTCGTCACCAGCAGTCCACGGGTGATCAGCAGACCGGTGCGTACGGAGACCCGAGGCGGCAGCAGGATGACGAAGAGGAGGCCGGCCAGGCCGGTCCAGAGGACGCCTCGCGTCACGTCGAGCCTTCCGGAAGCGGCGTCCACGGTGAACAGGGCCGTCAGCAGGAGGAACGGGACGCCGAGCGCCGAGCGCAGCTCGCCGGCCCAGTGGACGTCCTGTGCGCAGGGTCCATGAGGCACCGCGGCCTCGGTGCCCTGAGCACCGGTCGCGGCCGGAGTGAAACGTCTTCCCATGAGAGCGACGTTATGGCTGGCGGAGGCCTTGGACTCGGACCCTGACGGACCGCTGATGTGATGGCTACGCCATCTTGATGGGGTCCGTCGGGGCACGTCGTGCCGACCCGGGGGCCGCACCCGGGAAGACCTCGAACCTTCCCGGCCGGACGACCGGCGGTTCCGCCCCTGCCGTCAGGCCGGCCGCGCGCGTCGCCGTCACGCTCAGAACTTCTCGGGAAAGAAGAACGCGAGGACCAGGTACCCGACCAGGCAGACCGCGATGATGATGCCGACGACATTCTCCGTACCCACTTGTACCCGACTCCTCCGTACGCCCTCAATCCGACCAGCGAACACCAGCGGGGTCGTGTACGAAACGTCCCTGATGCACTCCTGACGGCGCCGGGTGGGACTTTGACGGTGTATTGACGGCCGTGACACCGACAGGGTGAAGGCGGTGTGCCGGGAAGCCTGGTCGGCATCGCGTGACCGCATGGTCCCGCCGCCGAATCCCCGCTCCTCGCCACTCTTCCCGGCCGTGATCCGGGTGGTTCTCGCACCGGCCGCTGCGCTGGCCACGGCGAGCGGACTGGCGGGAGGTGGATGCGCCGTGGGTGGTCGTCGCACCGTCTCCACGGTCTCCGTGGCGGTCCTCTTCAACCGTGAACCGGGGTCGCCGTGACTGTGCGTGCCAGGGCGCGGCCCGTGGCGTGGTGGACGTATTCGCGGGCGAGCCGGAATCCGGCCGTCCAGGCCAGCAGCCGGCTGGGTCGGTTGTCGCGCGAGCAGCACCAGCTGGCGGTCCGACCGCGTGCCTGGACATCGGCTGCCAAGCCGGCGACGCAGGCCAGTGCGAGACGTTCGCGGCGATGGTCGGGCACGGTGACGACCGCGACGTCCTCGTAGGCACTGCCGAGGAAGCAGGTGCAGGCCACCGAGAGGATCCGGCCCTTGGCGAATGCGGCCCAGGCGTGGCCCGAGGCGGCCAGCCCGGAGGGTCCACCCCAGCTGGCGTGGATCCAGGCGCTCTCGGAAGGCAGCTCGGCCAGTGCCGGAACGTCCTCGGACGTCAGCCGCCGCACCGTCACGCCACGCGGCGTACGGGGGAGGCGTACCGATGCCTGAGCCTGCTGGACGTACAGCATTCGTTCCCAGGGGGTGACGCGCTCGAACGCGGAACCGAGGGCGGGCCAGAAGCGTGAGGGCGTCTCGACGTACTGGTCCGCGAACCGGGCCAGAGCGTCCGGGACGAGCCCGCTGGGGTCGCCCCGCAGCAGCACGTGGTCCGCGCAGGTGACGGCGAGGACGCGGGGACGGTCAGGGCGATCGGCCCACCAGGAGCCGGTGCCCGTGGTCAGTACGTGCTCGGCGAGTGCCCCGAGACCGGGGGAGCCGGTGGGAAACCACCGGCTCAGGGCGGGCAGTTGCCGAGGTGCGATTTCGATCATCAACTCTCCCTCGTGGTGTGCGGGCTGTGAGCCCTTCCTGCGGCGGGCCCGCTTCTCTTGCGTGCGCGCCTGGACACGTCCGTGTTTCCCTTCAGGCGGTGTGGCCGACGAGGAGGTCGGCGAGCTTGTTGAGGCGCTTGACGGTGCGGTCCTCGGTGGCGGCGGGGGCCGGGGCCACGCGCTCGGAGCGGTCGTAGTACGCGCCGTTGACGATCTCGGTGGCCGGGTCGCAGAGCCGGACGACGTGCCCGGCGCCCTCGGAGGCCGGCGCGCCCTCGTGGCCGTACAGCGGGAGGAGGCCGGTCTCGCACACGCCGGGGTCGACGGAGACGGCGGTGACGCGCGGGTCGGCGGCGAAGACGGTCAGCGCGAGCTGCGACTGGGCGTACGCGGCGAGCCGCGAGTAACGCCGGACGCGCTGCGGGTCGTTCCACTGGATGGCGCCCGAGCGGTGCAGCGCGGACGAGACGTTGACGACGCGGCCGCCGGGGTCACTGGTCAGCGAGGGCTCCAGCATGGTGGTGAGGAGGTAGTGGGCCAGGAAGTTGACCTGGAAGGAGACCTCGTTGCCGTCGGCCGTGAGCGTGTGGCGCTCCGGCGCCGCGATGGCCGCGTTGTTGACGAGTACGTCCAGGCGCGGGTGCTCCCGTACGACGGCGTGGGCGAGGTTCTCGACCTCCTCCAGGCGCACGAAGTCGGCGGCGAGCGGCCGGAGACGGGCGCCGTCCGCACCGGCGGTGGCAACGAGCCGGTCGGCTGCGGCCTCGGCTTCCTCGGGCGTGCGGCCGTGGAGGAGGACGGTGGAGCCGTGCTCGGCGAGTCGGCGTGCGGTCTCGTAGCCGATGCCGGAGGTGGCTCCGGTGACGAGGACGGTACGGCCGGAGAGAGACGAAGACATGGCGGATCCCTGGGAACGGGCATGGCTGACGTGCCCGGCGCTCCGGCACGAGGCGGGGGCGGGGGGCGTGGGCTCAGATCATGCGGTGAAGGTGGTGAAGGCGAGGATGCGTACGAGGCCTCGGTCAGCGCCCATCAGGGGCTGATGGCAGGTACGGGGAGGACGCGCGGCCGATGTCAGAGGGCCGGGCGGACGGCGGGCGCCGTCGGCTGCACCCGATTCGGTGGCCGATCGTCATGGGGCGGACCGCTGTTCATGGCGCAATCCCAGCGCACCGGGGATCCTGTGGCAAGCGTTCGAAGGCCTCTTGACGGCCTTCTGATGACCTTTCGTCAGAGCCGCATCAAAGATCGACTTCTGTACGGAAGGAACCCGTCAAGGAGTACTGCCAGGGTCGTCCGCCCGCAGCAGACTGGTGTGGCGGCGGAGCCGGACGACGGACCGGCGGCACGCGGCCCGCGGGTGGTGACCTGAACACCGCCCCAGGGCGCATGATCCCACCGTGGGGGTACGGGCCGATGCGACCGCGTGTCGGTCACCCGCCGCGCAACACATGAGCCGTCCGGCTCTCCGGTGTGGGGACACCGGGGCCGGACGGCTCGCGTGTTTCTGTCGTCAGCCCGTACGCGGGGCCATCGCGGGTCCCGTTGCGCTGACTGCCACGGAGACGATCGCGGGCCGCGGGGTGACGTGACCCGCGACCGCCGGCCCGAGCCGACCTGCCGGTCGCCTCGCCGTCAGGTGACGGCGGACGTCGGGAGTTCCGGCGATACCGGCGGGGCGTCTCCTGCCATGGGGAGGGTGATGACCATGGTGAGGCCGCCGCCAGGGGTGTCCTCGGCGGTGAGGGTGCCTCCGATGGCCTCGGTGAAGCCGCGGGCCACGGCCAGGCCGAGGCCGACGCCGGCGCCGCGCGGGGCGTCGCCGTGGCGCTGGAAGGGTTCGAAGATCCGGTTCTTGGCCTCGTCCGGGACGCCGGGCCCGCGGTCGACGACGCGCAGCTCGACGCGGCCGGCGAGGGCGCTGGCGGAGACGTGGACGGGCTGGCCGTCGGGGCTGTACTTGACGGCGTTCTCGACGATGTTGGCGACGGCCCGCTCCAGGAGCCCGCGGTCGACGGCGACCATCGGCAGGGTCTCGGGGATGTCGAGCGCGACGCTGTCCTCGGGTACGCCGCCGAGGGCCATGGGGACGACCTCGTCGAGATCCGTTTCCCGGATCAGCGGGACGACGGTGCCGGTGTTGAGGCGGGACATGTCGAGGAGGTTGCCGATCAGGGCGGCGAGGCGGTCGGCGCCGTCCTCGATGCCTTCGAGGAGTTCGGCCTTGTCGTCCTCGGACCATTCGATGTCGTCGGAGCGCAGGGAGGTGACCGAGGCCTTGATGCCGGCGAGCGGGGTGCGCAGGTCGTGGCTGACGGCGGCGAGCAGCGCGGTGCGGATGCGGTTGGCCTCGGCGAGTTCGCGGGACTTCTCGGCCTCGTCGACGAGGCGCTGGCGGTCGAGTACGACGGCGGCCTGCGCGGCGAAGGCGCCCAGGACGCGGCGGTCCTCGGCGGGCAGGACCCGGCCCGTGAGGGCGAGGGCCATGTCGTCGCCCATGGGGAGGTCGACATCCGCGTCCTCGGGCCGGCTGACGGGACCGGTGCCGACGGACGCCGCCGTCGTCCAGGGGTCCACCTCGCTGCTGCGCTCAAGGAGGACGACCGACTGCATCGCGAAGGTCTCACGAAGCCGTTCGAGGAGCGCGTCGAGGGAGTTCTCGCCGCGCAGGACGCTGCCGGCGAGGAAGGAGAGGATCTCGGATTCGGCGCGCAGGCGGGCGGCCTGGTGAGTGCGCCGGGCGGCGAGGTCCACCACCGAGGCCACCGACACCGCCACACCGACGAAGATCGCGATGGCGACGATGTTCTTCGGGTCGGAGATCGTGAACTCGTGCAGTGGCGGCGTGAAGTAGTAGTTCAGCAGCAGGGACCCGAACGCCGCCGAGGCGAGCGCGGGGAGCAAACCGCCGAGCAGGGCCGCCGCCACCGTGAACGTGAGGAAGAGCAGCATGTCGTTCGCGAGACCGAGCTCGGGAACGAGCCTGCTGAGCAGCACGGTGAGCAGGGCGGGGCCGGCGATGCCGGTGAGCCAGCCCCAGATGATGCGCGAACGGCCGAGTCGCGCGCCGCGTGCGACGGGCAGGCTGCGGCGGCCCTTGGCGGCCTCGTCGTGGGTGACGATGTGGACGTCGAGGTCCGGGCCCGATTCGCGGGCCACGGTGGCGCTGACACCGGGGCGGAACACCGACTGCCAGGAGCGCCGCCGGCTGACGCCCAGCACGATCTGCGTGGCGTTGCACCCGCGGGCGAACTCCAGAAGCGCGTCGGGGATGCTGTCGCCTATGACGTGGTGGAAGGTGCCGCCGAGGTCCTCGACCAGGGTGCGCTGGACGGCCAGTTCCTTGGGGGAGGCGGAGGTGAGGCCGTCGCTGGCGGCGATGTAGACGGCCAGGACCTCGCCGCCCGCGCCCTTCTCGGCGAGCCGGGCCGCGCGCCGGATGAGCGTACGTCCCTCGGGGCCGCCGGTCAGGCCGACGACGATGCGTTCGCGGGCCTGCCAGGTGGAGCGGATGTTGTGCTCGCCCCGGTACTCCTGGAGGTACTCGTCGACCCGGTCGGCCACCCACAGCAGTGCCAGCTCGCGCAGCGCGGTCAGGTTCCCGGGACGGAAGTAGTTGGAGAGGGCCGCGTCGACCTTGTCGGGCTTGTAGACGTTGCCGTGCGCCATGCGCCGGCGCAGCGCCTGCGGGGACATGTCGACGAGCTCGATCTGGTCGGCGCGGCGGGCGACCTCGTCCGGAACCGTCTCCCGCTGGCGGACGCCGGTGATCGTCTCGACCACGTCACCCAGTGATTCGAGATGCTGGATGTTGACGGTCGAGACGACGTCGATGCCGGCCCGGAGCAGCTCCTCCACGTCCTGCCACCGCTTGGCGTTGCGTGAGCCCGGCACGTTCGTGTGCGCGAGCTCGTCCACGAGTGCCACGGCGGGGCGGCGGGCGAGGATGGCGTCGACGTCCATCTCGGTGAAGGCGGAGCCGCGGTACTCGATCTCGCGCCGCCCGATGAGTTCGAGGCCGTGCAGCATGACCTCGGTCCGCGGGCGGCTGTGGTGCTCGACGAAACCCACGACGCAGTCGGTGCCCCGCTCGACGCGGCGGTGTGCCTCGGAGAGCATCGCGTACGTCTTGCCGACGCCCGGTGCCGCGCCGAGGTAGATGCGGAGCTTGCCGCGTCCCATGTTTCAGACTCTTCTTCTCTGGTGACGATCGTGCGGGTGATCAGGGTTCGAAGCGGTAGCCCATGCCCGGTTCGGTGATCAGGTACCGGGGGTGCGAGGGGTCCGCTTCCAGCTTGCGCCGTAGCTGGGCCATGTACACGCGCAGGTAGTTGGTGTTCTCCCCGTAGCTCGGGCCCCAGACTTCCAGCAGGAGCCTGCTCTGGGTGATCAGCCGGCCGGGGTGGGTGATGAGGATTTCCAGCAGGTGCCACTCGGTCGGGGTCAGCCGTACCGTGCGTTCGCCCCGGTGGACCTTCTTCGCGACCAGGTCGACGGTGAACTCGTCGGTCGTCACGACGGCGACCTTGTCGGCGCGGGAGGCGGTGGCCGGCTCCCGCCTGCGGGCGGCCGCCCGCAGGCGGGCCAGGAGCTCGTCCATGCTGAACGGTTTCGTCACGTAGTCGTCCGCGCCGGCGTCCAGCGCTCGGATCTTGTCCTCCGAGGTGTGCCGCGCCGAGAGGACCAGGATGGGGACCCGGCTCCAGCCGCGAACGCTCTTGATGACTTCGATGCCGTCCATGTCCGGGAGGCCGAGGTCCAGCACTATGACGTCGGGCTTGCGGGCGGCCGCGAGCCGCAGTGCCGAGCCGCCGTCGGAAGCCTCCTCGACGTCGAACTTGCGCGCCTGGAGATTGATCTTCAGTGCGCGGACGAGCTGAGGGTCGTCCTCCACCACCAGCACCCGGGTCATCGGTGTGCAGCCTCTCCTTCGTTGCGGGCACGGCAAGGGGCCGGCGGGACGCCGGGGGACCCTCCCGGCGTCAGCTGGGGGAGTTCCGCGCCCCGCCGGCCCCTTACCGTGCGACGGGGAACATCAGCTCTTGGTCAGTGCCTTGAGGGCGGTGTTCAGTTCGAGCACGTTGACGCGGGGCTCGCCCATGAAGCCGAGGGTCCGGCCGGTGGTGTGGTCGGCGACGAGCTTCTCGACCTGCTTGACGTCGAGCTTGTTCCGCTCGGCGACCCGGTGGACCTGCAGCTTGGCGTAGGCGGGGGAGATGTCCGGGTCGAGGCCGGAGCCGGAGGAGGTGACGGCGTCGGCCGGCACGTCCGAGGGCTTGACCTCGTACGTCGCGGTGGAGTTGTCCGCGATGACGGCTGCCTTGGCGTCCTTGACCAGCTTGACCAGGTCCGGGTTGTCGGCGGCCTTGTTGGTGGCGCCGGAGAGGATCAGCGAGTACTGGGTGTTGACGCTGTTGGAGCCGAGGCCGTTGGAGGGGCGCGGCTGGAACCACTTCAGGTCCGGTTTGGCGGCCTCTTCCGGGTCGTCGGGGTTCTGCTTCGGCAGGTTGTAGGTCTGGCCGATGAGGGAGGAGCCGACGACCTGGCCGCTCTTGTCCTTGATCTCGGAGCCGTTGGCCTTGTCGCCGAAGGCGACCTGGGCGATGCCGGTGACGGCCAGCGGGTACAGGACGCCGCAGACGATCGTCAGAACCAGCAGCGCGCGCAGACCGGCCCACAGCAGACGAGCGGTGTTTCCTACGGAGTTGTTCATGGCTCAGCCGATTCCGGGGATGAGGGAGATGAGCATGTCGATGATCTTGATTCCGATGAACGGGGCGATCAGGCCGCCCACGCCGTACAGACCCAGGTTGCGGCGGAGCATCTTGTCGGCGCTGGTCGGCTTGTACTGCACGCCCTTGAGGGCGAGCGGGACCAGGGCGATGATGATCAGCGCGTTGAAGATGACGGCGGAGAGGATCGCCGACTCGGGCGAGTGCAGGCCCATGATGTTGAGCTTGTCCAGGCCCGGGTAGACCACGGCGAACATCGCGGGGATGATCGCGAAGTACTTGGCGACGTCGTTGGCGATGGAGAACGTCGTCAGGGCCCCGCGCGTGATCAGCAACTGCTTGCCGATCTCCACGATTTCGATGAGCTTGGTGGGGTTGGAGTCGAGGTCCACCATGTTCCCGGCCTCCTTGGCGGCCGAGGTGCCGGTGTTCATCGCCACTCCGACGTCGGCCTGCGCCAGCGCCGGGGCGTCGTTCGTGCCGTCACCGGTCATCGCGACCAGCTTGCCGCCGGCCTGCTCCCGCTTGATGAGGGCCATCTTGTCCTCGGGAGTGGCCTCCGCGAGGAAGTCGTCGACGCCCGCCTCCTCCGCGATCGCCTTGGCCGTCAGCGGGTTGTCACCCGTGATCATGACGGTCTTGATGCCCATGCGGCGCAGCTCGTCGAACCGCTCGCGCATGCCCTCCTTGACCACGTCCTTGAGGTGGATGACACCGAGGACCCGGGCGCCCTTGCCGTCCCTGACGGCGACGAGCAGCGGCGTGCCGCCGGCCTCGGAGATCTTGTTGGCGAGGAGGTCCGCGTCCTCGGAGACCTGCCCGCCCTGCTCCTTGACCCAGGTGATGACGGAGCCGGCCGCGCCCTTGCGGGTCTGCTTGCCGTCCACGTCCACACCCGACATGCGGGTCTGGGCGGTGAACGCGATCCACTCGGCGTTCGACAGCTCGCCCTGGTGCCGCTCGCGCAGCCCGTACTTCTCCTTCGCCAGGACGACGATGGAACGGCCCTCGGGCGTCTCGTCCGCGAGGGACGACAGCTGGGCGGCGTCGGCCAGTTCGGCCTCCGTCGTGCCCTTGACCGGGACGAACTCGGAGGCCTGGCGGTTGCCGAGGGTGATCGTTCCGGTCTTGTCGAGCAGCAGCGTGGAGACGTCACCGGCGGCTTCCACCGCACGACCCGACATGGCCAGGACGTTGCGCTGGACGAGCCGGTCCATGCCGGCGATGCCGATCGCGGAGAGCAGCGCGCCGATGGTGGTGGGGATCAGGCAGACCAGCAGGGCGGTCAGCACGATCATCGACTGCTCGGCGCCCGCGTAGATCGCGAAGGGCTGGAGCGTGACCACGGCCAGCAGGAAGACGATGGTGAGGGACGCCAGCAGGATGTTCAGCGCGATCTCGTTGGGCGTCTTCTGCCGGGCAGCGCCCTCGACCAGGGCGATCATGCGGTCGATGAAGGTCTCACCGGGCTTCGTCGTGATCTTGACGACGATCCGGTCCGAGAGGACCTTGGTGCCGCCGGTGACGGCCGAACGGTCGCCGCCGGACTCGCGGATCACCGGCGCGGACTCGCCCGTGATCGCGGACTCGTCCACGGACGCGACACCCTCGACGACGTCACCGTCGCCGGGGATGACGTCGCCCGCCTCGCAGACCACCAGGTCGCCGATGCGCAGGTCGGTGCCCGGCACCTGCTCCTCGCTCTTGCCGTCCTGGGTCAGGCGGCGGGCGACGGAGTCGGTCTTGGCCTTGCGCAGGGTGTCGGCCTGGGCCTTGCCGCGGCCCTCGGCCACCGCCTCCGCGAGGTTCGCGAAGATCGTGGTCAGCCACAGCCAGGCCGTGATCGCCCAGCCGAACCAGTCCGTCGGGTCCTTGACGGCCAGGACGGTGGTGACGACCGAGCCGATCAGGACCACGAACATGACCGGGGACTTGATCATGACGCGGGGGTCGAGCTTGCGGACGGCGTCCGGGAAGGACTTCAGCAGCTGCTTCGGATCGAACAGGCCGCCGCCCACGCGTCCGGCGCCCGGCTTGTGGCCGGTGGGCACGTCCTGGTGCGGAGCCCTGGTGGGAGTGGCGGTGCTCATGATGCGAGCCCTTCGGCGAGCGGACCCAGCGCCAGGGCCGGGAAGTAGGTCAGACCGGTGATGATGAGGATCGTGCCGACGAGCAGGCCGGTGTAGAGCGGCTTGTCCGTACGGAGGGTGCCCGCCGTCTCCGGCACGGGCTTCTGCTCGGCCAGCGAGCCGGCCAGGGCCAGGACGAACACCATGGGCAGGAAACGGCCCAGCAGCATGGCGATGCCGATGGTGCTGTTGAACCACTGGGTGTCGGCGTTCAGGCCCGCGAAGGCGGAGCCGTTGTTGTTGGCGGCCGAGGTGTAGGCGTAGAGGACCTCGGAGAACCCGTGCGCTCCCGGGTTCAGCATGGAGTGGGGCGGGGTGGGCAGGGCCATGGCGGCTGCGGTGAAGCAGAGCACCAGCGCCGGGGTGATGAGGATGTAGCAGGCGGCGAGCTTGATCTGGCGGGTGCCGATCTTCTTGCCCAGGTACTCCGGGGTCCGCCCGACCATCAGACCGGCGATGAACACCGCGATGATCGCCATGATCAGCATGCCGTAGAGGCCGGAGCCGACGCCGCCGGGTGCGATCTCGCCGAGCTGCATGCCGAGCAGCTGGATGCCGCCGCCTAGACCGGTGTAGGAGGAGTGGAAGGAGTTGACCGCACCCGTCGAGGTGAGCGTGGTGGCGACCGAGAAGATCGCGGAGCCGCCGATGCCGAAGCGGGTCTCCTTGCCCTCCATCGCGCCGCCCGCGATGTCGAGGGCCGGGCCGTGGTGGGCGAACTCGGTCCACATCATCAGCGCGGTGAAGACGAGCCAGATCGTCGCCATCGTCGCGAGGATCGCGTACCCCTGGCGCAGGTTGCCGACCATGCGGCCGAAGGTCCGGGTCAGCGCGAACGGGATGACCAGGATCAGGAAGATCTCGAAGAGGTTCGAGAACGGGGTGGGGTTCTCGAAGGGGTGGGCGGAGTTGGCGTTGAAGTAGCCGCCGCCGTTCGTTCCGAGTTCCTTGATGACTTCCTGCGAGGCGACCGCCCCGCCGTTCCACTGCTGACTGCCGCCCAGGAACTGGCCGACCTCGTGGATTCCGGCGAAGTTCTGGATGACGCCGCAGGCGACCAGGACGATCGCGCCGATCACGGAGATCGGCAGCAGGATCCGTACGGTGCCGCGCACCAGGTCGGACCAGAAGTTGCCGAGCTCCCCGGTGCGCGAGCGCGCGAAGCCCCGTACGAGGGCCACGGCGACGGCCATGCCGACCGCGGCCGAGACGAAGTTCTGCACCGCCAGGCCGCCGGTCTGCACGACGTGGCCCATGGCCTGCTCACCGGCGTACGACTGCCAGTTCGTGTTGGCCACGAAGGAGGCGGCGGTGTTGAAGGCCTGGTCGGGGTCGATCGAGGAGAAGCCGAGCGAGCCGGGCAGGACGCCCTGGGCGCGCTGGAGGGCGTAGAGGAAGAGGACGCTGACCGCGGAGAAGGCCAGGACGCCGCGCAGGTAGGCGGGCCAGCGCATCTCGGCGGTCGGGTTGGCGCCGATGGCCTTGTAGATCCACTTCTCCGGCTTGTAGTGCTTCTCGGAGGAGTAGACGCGGGCCATGTAGTCGCCCAGTGGGCGGTAGGCCAGCGCGAGCGCGGCCGTCAGTGCGAGGAGCTGGAGCACACCAGCGAGAACGGGACTCATCGGTGGCTAGAACCTCTCCGGGTACACAAGGGCGAGGACGAGGTATCCGAGCAGGGAGACGGCCACGACGAGGCCGACGATGTTTTCGGTGTTCACAGCTTGGTCACCCCCCGGGCGATGAGAGCCACCAGTGCGAAAACCGCGACCGTGGTGACGACGAAGGCCAGATCGGCCACCGTGAGCTCCTGGATGAAGAGGGAAGAAATGATTCGGCCAGATGGCCGATGTCGAGATAACCGTGTCTTCATCCCGGCGTTAAGACACCTTGACGGGGTCCATACGGACGCAGGTCGACTCTTAACGCCGCCCTGACGTGAAGCGCCGGAGAAGGCCTGGTCAGCCCTGATGGGACAGGCCGGCCGTGTCCAGGGCGGAGCCGGCCTGGGCGGCCAGTGCGACGGCCACCAGGCGGTCCTGCTCCGGGGGGAGCGGGCCGGGGAGGGGATCCAGCAGGAAGCGGCCGTAGTAGTGCCCGCCGCCGACGACGCGCAGCTCGGTCCGGCCGCCCGGCCAGTCGGCGTACTCCGTCACCCGGCCCGGGCGGTGCAGCCACAGGCCGCCGTCGTGCTCAAGGCGCGGCAGGTTTCCCATCAGGGTGCCGTATTCGAAGCGGCAGCCGCGCAGCCCCAGGAGGCCGACGAGCTCCCGTCGCACGTACTCGACCACGGCCTCCGGCGAGCCGCCGTCCTCGGCCAGCCGGGCGGTTCCCCGGAGGCTCGACAGACGGGCCGCGTCGGTGACCACGGTCCTGCGGAGCCGACGTGCGCGTACCGCCGGCTGCGAGACGACCAGGCCGACGACGAGGAGCAGGACCGCTGTCTCGACGTCGTCGTGGCCGGCGATCAAGAACCGCTGGTACGGCTCGGTCAGGAAGTAGTCGAACCAGGCGGCCGCCGACAGTGCGGCCGCCGCTCCGGCGACGCGTGTACCGGTGGCGGCCACCGCGACCACCGCGACGACGAGGACCAGAGCCGCGTTCGTCGCCGAAAGATCCGTGCGGAAGGGCACGAGCGCGAACGCCAAGAGGAAGGGGACCACGAGGGCCGCGAGCAGGGCGGCCGCGTCGTGAAGTCGATACCCGGACATGTGATGCCTCCTGTCCGGACACGGGGGTTCGAAAATCAGAACTTCTCGGGCCTGATCAGAGCGACCACGAGATAGCCGAGCAGAGCGAGGGCGATGACCAGTCCGACCACGTTCTCCGCATTCATCTGGACCTTCTCCCTTTCACGGAGGCAGGCGGGGCAGCCGCCTGCAAGAACAGTGCCCCCTTCCGGGGGGACGGTCACACACCGCGGCCGGCTCTTGACGCACCCCATACGGCCGCCCCGCCTCGGCATCAAAGGCGCGTGAATACTGGAGCGGCGGCCGTATGGATGACGCCAAGAACACTGGTATTCAAGCCACGGCATTCCGACGCTGTCCTCACTTTGCCCAACGGAGGAACAGCGAAAGATGTCCATAGACATGGGAAAGCCGAGCACGGCAGGACAGGCCCCGGGCACGGAGGAACCTCCTGATACCGGCGTACGGGAGCCCGCGGCGGACGACCGCCACAGGCTGACCGCCCTCCAGGGACTGGCCGCGCTGTCGCTGGACGCGATGGCGTCCGTGGCGTACGGGCCGGAGTCGATCGTGCTCGTCCTGGCCGCGGCCGGTGCGTACGGCATGGGCTTCACCCTCCCCGTCACCCTGGCGATCGCCGCCCTGCTGGCGGTGCTGGTGGCCTCGTACCGGCAGGTCATCGCCGCGTTCCCCGACGGCGGCGGCTCGTACGCCGTCGCCAAGCGGCACCTCGGCCGGCGTACGAGCCTGGTTGCCGCGGCCTCGCTGATCCTGGACTACGTGCTGAACGTCGCCGTGTCCGTCACGGCCGGCGTGGCCGCCCTGACCTCGGCTTTCCCCGAGCTGTACGGGGAGCGGGTGTGGATCTGCCTGGGCGTCCTCGTTCTGGTCACCGCGGTGAACCTGCGCGGAGTCGTGGAATCCGCCAAGGCGTTCCTCGTGCCCACCGCCGTCTTCGTCGGTTCGATCCTCGCGATGGTCGTCGTCGGCCTCTTCCGCGACGGCCCGGTCAGCACCGCCTCGGCCGCCGGACACGCCTCCGCCCTCGGCGAGGGCGCCACCACCGTCGGCGCCCTCCTGCTGCTGAAGGCCTTCGCCGCCGGCTGTTCGGCACTGACGGGCGTCGAGGCCGTCGCCAACGCCGTACCGTCCTTCCGGGCGCCGGCCGCCCGCCGGGCCCAGCGCACCGAGGTCGCCCTCGGCGCCCTGCTCGGCGTCATGCTGATCGGCCTGTCGATCCTGATCGGGCGCTTCCACCTCCAGCCGGTCGAGGGCGTTACCGTGCTCGCCCAGCTCGCGGACGCCTCCTTCGGTCACAACGCGGCCTTCTACGTGGTCCAGTTCGCCACGATGGTGCTGCTCGCGCTGGCGGCGAACACCTCCTTCGGCGGTCTGCCGGTGCTCATGGGCCTGCTGGCCCGCGACAACCACCTGCCGCACGTCTTCGCCCTCAAGGCCGACCGCCAGGTCCACCGCCACGGCGTGGTCTGGCTGGCCCTCGTCTCCGCCCTGCTGCTCGTCTTCTCCGGCGGCGACACCAACACCCTCGTCCCGCTCTTCGCGATCGGCGTCTTCATCGGCTTCACCATCTGCCAGGTCGGCATGGTCCGGCACTGGTACGGCGGGCGGCCGCGCGGCTGGCGGGCCAAGGCGGCCCTCAACGGCTTCGGCGCCCTGCTGACCGGGGTCTCGGCCGTCGTCGTCACCGCCACCAAGTTCACCGAGGGCGCCTGGCTGATCGTCGTCGCACTGCCGCTGCTCGTTCTCGGCTTCGAGAAGATCCACCGCGCATACACCGAGATCGGCGAACGTCTGGAGCTCGGCCGGATTCCCCAGGCCCCGCACCGCTCCCGCTCCGTGGTCGTGGTTCCCGTCTCCGGTCTGTCCCGCCTGACCGGCCGGGCCCTCAACGCTGCCGGCTCACTCGGCGGCGAAGTCCTCGCCGTGACCGTCACCCACCCGGCCCCCGAGGACCGCCGGATCGCGGAAGCCCTCAGGCGGGACTGGGAGTTGTGGAAGCCGGGCATCGAGCTGATCGAGCTCTCCTCGGAAACCCGCTCGCTCGGCCGCCCCCTGGCGGCCTACGTGCGGAAGCTGGCCCAGTCCCACCCGGACGCCCAGGTGACCGTCCTGATTCCGGAGACCGAACCGGCCCGCCTGTGGCAGCGGCTGCTCCAGAACCAGCGCGGCTCCGTCGTGGCCCACGCGGTCCGCCGCGACACCGACGCCGTGATCTGCCGGCTGCGCTTCCGCATCACGGCAGACACCCGCTGACGTGCGTTGACGCACCTCTGACGGCGGCTTGACACGTCTCGTGCGCCGCCGTCAAGAAGGTGCCAATTCCCGCGCCCACAAGCGCATTTCGAAAGGAACGGGCAGTAGTTTCCTGTCTGTTGCGCCGCCGGGGACCTCGCATACTCACATGACGGCCGAGGGGGTCCATGGAGGGACGGTTCCCGGCGGCGACACTCCTCTCCCGCACCCCGGCAGCGAGCTGCCGGGGCCGACACGCCCCGAACCGAACCCGAACCCATCCAGAAGGTCGCTCCATGCCTCCCGCCGCCGCGCAGCACGTTCCTCCGGGTCTCGGGACACCTCCGCGGACTCCGGCCGACCGGCCGTCCCGGAAACGCTCCGGCCAGGTGAACGTGGTGGACCCCGAGCTGCTCGCCGCCTCCGCACGGGAAGCCGTCGGCAAGCTCCATCCCCGCGAACTGGTCAGGAAGCCCGTGCTGTTCGTCGTGGCCGTCGGATCCGTGCTGACCACGCTCTCGGCGCTCGTCCACCCGTCCGTCTTCACCTGGGTGATCAGCGTCTGGCTCTGGCTCACGGTCCTGTTCGCCAACCTCGCCGAGGCGGTTGCCGAGGGCCGGGGCCGGGCTCAGGCGGAGTCGCTGCGCAAGACGCGTACGGACACCGTCGCGGTGCGGCTGAACCACTGGACGTACGGGGCGAACCTGAACCGTGCCGAGACCGAGGTGGTCACGCCGGCCGAGCTCCAGCCCTTCGACTTCGTGGTCGTCGAGGCCGGCGAACCGATCCCGGCCGACGGCGACGTGGTCGACGGGGCCGCGATGGTGGACGAGTCCGCCGTCACCGGCGAATCGGCACCCGTGCTGCGCGAGTCGGGCGGCGACCGGTCCGGCGTCACGGGTGGTACGACCGTACTGTCCGACTCGATCGTCGTACGGGTCACCTCACGCCCGGGACACAGCTTCATCGACCGGATGATCGCCCTGGTCGAGGGCGCCACCCGGCAGAAGACCCCGAACGAGATCGCACTCAACATCCTGCTGGCGGCCCTGACCGTCATCTTCGTCCTGGTGGTCGTCGCCATCCAGCCGATGGCCGCCTACGCCCGCGCCGCGCAGTCGACGACCGTCCTGGTCGCCCTCCTCGTCACCCTCATCCCCACCACGATCGGCGCCCTCCTGTCGGCGATCGGCATCGCGGGCATGGACCGGCTCGTCCAGCGCAACGTCATCGCGATGAGCGGACGCGCCGTCGAGGCGGCCGGGGACGTGAACACGCTGCTGCTCGACAAGACCGGCACCATCACCCTCGGCAACCGCGAGGCCGCGGCCTTCATCCCGCTGCCCGGCGTGGACCACGTCGAGCTGGCGGACGCCGCCCAGCTGTCCTCCCTCGCCGACGAGACGCCGGAGGGCCGCTCCGTCGTCGCCCTCGCCCGGCAGTACGGACTCCAGCCCGCCGCCGCGGCGGACCTCGGCAATCCCCGCTTCACCGAGTTCAGCGCACGGACCCGGATGAGCGGCATCAACCTGAGCTGGGACAACGGCGCCGGCTGCGCCATCCGCAAGGGTGCGGTGACGCAGGTCTGCGACTGGGTGGTGGCGCGCGGCGGGACGGTACCGCCGGAAGCGGCGGCTTGGCCGGCCACCGTGTCCGAATCCGGGGGCACGCCCTTGCTGGTGGCGGTCCACGACTGGGACGGCCCGAGGGTGCTGGGGATCATCCACCTCAAGGACGTGGTCAAGGAGGGGATCCGGGAGCGATTCGCGGAGCTGCGCAGCATGGGGATCCGTACGGTCATGGTGACCGGCGACAACGAGCTGACGGCCCGCGCCATCGCGCAGGAGGCCGGAGTCGACGAGTACCTCGCGGAGGCCACTCCCGAGGACAAGATGGCCCTCATCAAGCGGGAGCAGGCCGGCGGCAAGCTGGTCGCGATGACCGGTGACGGCACGAACGACGCCCCGGCGCTGGCGCAGGCCGACGTCGGAGTGGCCATGAACACCGGCACCTCGGCCGCCAAGGAGGCCGGGAACATGGTGGACCTCGACTCCAACCCCACCAAGCTCATCGACATCGTCGAAATCGGCAAGCAGCTCCTCATCACCCGAGGCGCGCTCACCACGTTCTCGATCACGAACGACGTCGCCAAGTACTTCGCGATCATCCCGGCCATGTTCGCCTCGGCCTACCCGGGACTCGAAGCCCTCAACGTCATGGGTCTGAGTAGCCCGACCTCCGCCATCACCTCGGCGATCATCTTCAACGCCCTGATCATCGTCGCCCTCATCCCGCTCGCCCTGCGCGGCGTGCGCTACCGCCCCGCCTCCGCACACGACCTGCTGCGCCGCAACCTCGGCGTCTACGGCCTCGGTGGCCTGATCCTGCCGTTCGTCGGCATCAAGCTCATCGACCTGCTGGTGTCGACCATCCCCGGCCTCGGCTGAGCCGCCTCGGCTGACGCGCCCTCGGATCTCCGCCCTGAGCCCACGTGCCTCCACTACGCCACAGGTGGCACTGTTCGCGTTAAGGACGCGTCAGGGTTTGTCCGCGCGCGTGCATATGTGATCAGCCTGCGTACGCTGGCTCAGCCGTCGATGTCAACGGCTGATTCTTTGCGTACGACAGGAGCACCCCACGATGGCCACCCCTGCCCGCTCCTCGCGCCTGCGCGCGTGGATGCTGGAAGGCTTGACCGCCCAGACGAGTTCGCCCGCCGCCAAGGAGGCGGCGGCCCAGCCCCACGGCCGCCCGTGGTGGCGCGTCATGTGCCTGACCGGTCTCGACTACTTCTCCACCCTCGGCTACCAGCCCGGCATCGCCTTCCTCGCGGCCGGTCTGCTGTCGCCGCTGGCGACCATCGTGCTCGTACTGCTGACCCTGTTCGGCGCGCTCCCGGTCTACCGGCGGGTCGCGGAGGAGAGCCCGCACGGCGAGGGTTCCATCGCCATGCTGGAGCGGCTGCTCACCTTCTGGAAGGGGAAGCTGTTCGTCCTGACCCTGCTCGGGTTCGCGGCGACCGACTTCCTCATCACCATCACCCTCTCCGCGGCCGACGCGACCGCGCACATGGTGGAGAACCCGCACCTCACCAGCACCCTGCACGGCCACGAGGTTCTGATCACCCTGATCCTGATCGCGCTCCTGGGCGGGGTGTTCCTGAAGGGGTTCAGCGAGGCCATCGGGGTGGCGGTGGTCCTGGTCTTCACGTACCTCGGCCTGAACGTCGTCGTGGTGGCGGTCGGGCTGTGGAACGTGTTCAGCGAACCCCAGGTCATCACCGACTGGACGACCGCGCTGACCACCGAGCACGGCAACTTCTTCATGATGATCGCCATCGCGCTCGTCGTGTTCCCGAAGCTCGCGCTCGGCCTCTCCGGCTTCGAGACCGGCGTGGCGGTCATGCCGCACGTCCAAGGCGAGCCCGACGACACCGAAGCCAAGCCGGCCGGCCGAATCCGCGGGGCCAAGAAGCTGCTGACCACGGCTGCCGTGATCATGAGCATCTTCCTGATCTGCTCCAGCCTCATCACGACCCTGCTGATCCCCGCCGACCAGTTCCAGCCGGGCGGCGAGGCCAACGGCCGCGCCCTCGCCTACCTGGCCCACGAGTACCTCGGTTCCGCCTTCGGCACGGTCTACGACATCTCGACGATCCTGATCCTCTGGTTCGCCGGCGCGTCCGCCATGGCCGGTCTGCTGAACCTGATGCCGCGCTACCTGCCCCGCTACGGCATGGCCCCGCAATGGGCCCGCGCCCTGCGCCCGATGGTCATCGTGTTCACCCTGATCGCGTTCCTCGTGACCTGGATCTTCAACGCGGACGTGGACGCGCAGGGCGGCGCGTACGCCACCGGCGTCCTCGTACTGATCACCTCGGCCGCGGTCGCCGTGACCATTGCGGCGCGCCGGGCGGGGGAGCGCGGCTGGACGATCGGCTTCGGCGTCATCTCGGCCGTCTTCATCTACACCACGGCCGTCAACGTGGTGGAGCGCCCCGACGGCGTGAAGATCGGTGCCTGCTTCATCGGCGGCATCATGGCCCTCTCCCTCCTCTCCCGTCTCGCCCGCGTCTTCGAGCTGCGCGTCACGCACATCGAGTTCGACGACATGGCGCAGCGGTTCATCCGCGACACCGCCAACCGCACGATCCGCTTCATCGCCAACGAGCCCGACAACCGGGACTTCGAGGAGTACCGGCAGAAGAAGGCGCAGATCCGCGCGGACAACGACATCCCGGCCGAGGACGACGTGATGTTCGTCGAGGTCACCGTTCTGGACGCGTCCGAGTTCGAATCGGGCATGCGCGTGCGCGGTGAGGTCCTGCACGGCCGCTACCGCGTCCTGACCCTGGAGAGCTCCAGCATCCCGAACGCGCTCGCGGCCCTCCTCCTCCACGTAAGGGACGAGACCGGCCAGCGGCCCCACATCTACTTCGAGTGGACCGAGGGCAACCCGATGGCCAACTTCTTCCGCTTCTTCCTCTTCGGCCAGGGCGAGGTCGCCCCGGTCACCCGCGAGGTCATCCGGGAGGCCGAACCGGACCGCGCCCGCCGCCCCCACGTCCACGCCGGCTGACGGCCACGACAGCCGTGCCGGTGGCGAAGCAGGCCGGCGGCCGGCTCACCCGAGCCCGGCCAGGACGCCCGGGAGAGCGGTGAGGCCGGCCTCGCTGACCTCACCGCTTCCGTTCGTGTCGAGCATCTTGTGCATGCGCAGCAGCTTGGTCGAGAGCACGGAGGTCCGAACCGCGGTCGCCATCTTGCTTTCCCCTTGCCTACGACGGAAACGTCGTGCACGGAGGTACGGCCGCGAGCTTGCGTTCGTGCAGGTGGCGCAGGTAGTCGTCGGCCCGGCCGTGGGCGTGGTCCTGGGCGCCGTGGCGGTGGAGGCGGAGTCGGCCGTCGGGCATGACACGGACGGTGGTGGTTGCCCGCCGCACCTGTGGGCCGGTCCGTGAGCGCGGGTGTTCGGAGGCGGGCAGGTCCAGTACGGGCACTGCGGGCGGGAACATCGCGAGAGCCTCGCCGGTGTCGGCGGCGGGTGGGTGGCCGGTGAGGTTGGCGCTGCTGACGTACAGCACCGGGTGGTCGTCCAGCAGGGTGTGCAGCGGTTGCCAGCGGGCACCGAAGAGCAGCATCCATCCGTCCTTGACCGCCGGCCCCAGCCAGGAGGGGAGCGCGGCGTGGGCGTGCACCGGCAGGAGGACGGTGAGGTGTTCCTCGGCCAGCAGGTGGAGTGCCGTCGTGCGGGTCTGCGGGGAGAGGTCCCACAGGCCGGTGAGGGCGTCGAGGGTGTCGTGGTGGTGGGCCCACAGGGCGACGGGCTGGTCAGCGGGCCGGAGTTTGGCCCGGTTCACGGCGGTCGCGCTGGTCGCGGCGACGACGTGCGTGAGGGGTGCGGGGTTGGGGAGTACAACCGCGCTGCCTCGCCGGAGGGCGTGACGGGCCTGGGCCAGGGTGGCCGGTGTGCGGGTCGGGGCGGGGTCGGCGGCGTTCACGGCGCGCTCCCGGCGGTGGTGCCGGTGAGGCCTTCGAGGTAGGCGGCGAAGGAGGTCTCGTCGGTGACGGACTGACCGGTGCGGTAGGAGCGGGTCTTGGCCCAGTCCATGGCGGCGCGTGTCTGGTCCGGATCGAGGCGGTGGCCGAGGCGGGCGGCGACGGCGGTGACGACTCGGGCGCTGGCGAGCTGGGTGAGGACCACGTGCGGCTCGATGCCCAGCACCTCGTGGGGGTCGTAGGGCTGGAACAGCTCGGGGTGGACGAAGGGGGTGCCCGTGGAGATGGTGCCGACACCGGTGCCGACGATCGGGGTGGTGACGCCCAGGGGCGCGCCCGTCTCCTGCGCCACCATGCGTGCGATGCCGGGCAGCCGGGTCAGATCGGGGGAAGTCCACCAAGGTTGCGCATCCTCTCCGAGCAGTTCCTCACCGTGCCGGGCGAGGAGGAAGAGCAGCTGCTCGGTGGCGACCATGCCGGCCCGCTCCGCGATGCCGAGCCAGGAACCGGAGATCACCCGCACCCCGGCGGCCAGCGCCTGAAGGGAGTTGGCCAGGCCGAGCCCGAGGTCGTTGTGGAGGTGGGACGCGAGCACCACCTCCGGGCCGCAAGCCGCCCGGACCCGGGCGAACATGTCGTGGCAGGCGAGGGGGAGTTGGGATCCCACGGTGTCGGCCAGGACGACCAGGCCGGCACCCGCTGCGGTGAGGGCCTGGGAGTGATGGGCCATGAGCGAGGTGTCGGCACGGGAAGCGTCCGCCAGGCAGATGTCCACCGCGACGCGGTCGTCCCGGTCGCGTGCCCGCTTGACCAGGTCCACGGCCGCTTCCAGGGCCTGGGCGGCAGTGCGGTGGACCATCACCCGCGCCATCGCGTCCGAAGCCGGTACCACCACCATCACCCGCGCGTGCCGGCCGCCGCGCACCGAGGCCACGGCCTGCTCCACGTCGCGGTCCACACCTCGGCACACCGCGGCCACGCTCACCGCGCCCTCGGCCTCCACCGAGACCTGCCGTACGGCCTCGAACTCCTCGGCGCACACCGCCGGGAAGCCGGCGGCGAACACCACGTGCCGGGGACCGTCCGCGCCGAAGATCCGCCCCGTCTCACGGGCCAGCCGCACTCGGAACCCCGCCCCCATGAGGGTCTTGGCCTGTGCGCCGTCCCGCGCGGACTCCTCCCAGAACACGACCCGTCCTTCCCGGGCCGACTCCCGCACCGCATCCACCCCGCACCACACCCCTCCGCCCGGCACACCGCCCGTCGAGGAAACGTTCTCCCGGACTCGGACCCGCGGTCGCCCGCGTCCGCCGGGATCACCCGATCGGGCGAACGACCCCGCCCGCCCGGGGTGATCGCCCCGTCGCCGGGATCGCCCCCTCCTGCGCTACGGCACCGTCTGTACACGTACGACACCGGTCGGCCGACCGCCGCCGCACCGTTGACCTCCGTGGCCGGCTTCGGCAAGGCCAACGGCCTCGGTGACCTCGAAGGGGTGTGACCTGCGGCTCCGTCGCCCGGCAGGCGGTTCCGGGGGCCTCCGTGCATGCTGGGAAGAGCCTGGTTCGGAGTCGTCCGGCCGCGCCTTCCTCCACGTCCCGATCCCGTGAGTCGCACGAGGACACACCATGGGCAAAGCAATGCTCCGGCAGATCATCGACTACGCCAGCCGAGCCGATCCGTACCCGCTGTACGAGGAGTTGCGCAGGACCCCGGTGTTCCACGACGCGGACGGGCCGTACGTCGTGAGCACCTACCACGAGATACTCGCCCTGCTGCACGACCCGCGCATCAGCTCCGACCCCCGCAACCTGACACTGCCGTCGAGCGATCCGTTGGCGGAGGACGAAGGAGACGAATCGGCCCTGCCCCCGGTCTTCCTCAAGCTCGATCCGCCGGACCACGACCGGCTGCGACGGATCACGAACCGGCCCTTCGGGCCCCCGCACTCCCCGCGCAGGGTCGACGACATGCGCGGCGAGCTCGACGGCATCGTCGCCGGCCTCATCGACGGCATCGCCGGCTCGGGCTCGCTGGAACGGATCGACCTGGTAGACCAGTTCTCCTACCCGTTCCCGGTGACGGTGATCTGCCGGCTGCTCGGCGTGCCGCACGAGGACGAATCCCGCTTCCACGGCTGGGCCGACACCATCGCCGCGAGCCTGGACCCCGATCCGGACGCCGACCCCGCCGAACCCCACAAGGGCGCGTCCGAAGCGCAGATCGAACTCGGCATGTACCTGGCCGGGCTGATCGAGGAGCGCCGCAAGAACCCGAGCGAGGACATGCTCTCCCAGCTGGCGGCCGTCCACGAGAAGCCGGACGGAGCCATGAGCACGCTGGAGATGGTCAGCACTGCGGCGCTGCTGCTGATCGCGGGCCACGAGACCACGGTCAATCTGATCACGAACGGCATGCTGACCCTCCTGCGTCACCCGGACGTGCTCCGGCGCCTGCGGGAGTCCCCGGACCTGTCGGTGCGGATCGTCGAGGAACTGCTGCGGTACGAACCGCCCGTGCAGATGCTGCCCCGGCGCAGCACGCTCGCCGACATCGACATCGGCGGGGTGAACATCCCCAAAGGCGCCACGGTTTCGCTGATCCTGGCGTCCGGCAACCGTGACCCGAAGCGGTTCGAGAACCCGGACCGCTTCGACCCCGACCGCGGGGACATCCAGCACCTCGGCCTCGGCAGTGGCATCCACAGCTGCTTCGGCGCCCCCCTGGCCCGCTTGGAGGCCCAGGTGGCACTGAGTGAACTGGCCCGGCGGCTGGAGAATCCGCGGCTGCTGGAGGACCCGCCCCCGTACCGCCAGAATGCGGTGCTCCGCGGTCCCCGACACCTGCGGATCGCCTGCGACGGCATCCGCGAGCCCTGAACACCACTCATTCAGGCACGGGAAGGGGTGCGTTGACGACTCCGAACGGTACGTGAACGCTTGGGGTGGCGGGCGCCGTGCCGGTCAGGTGGGCGACCTGGTCGTCGAAGAAGATGTGCGGGTCGAGGGCGCTCATCACGGCGGCCTTGTCGACGCCGCCGAGGAAGAAGGCGTCGTTGACGCGCAGTCCCCACTGCTTGAGGCTGTGCATGGCACGTTCGTGTGCGGGGGCGTCCCGGGCGGTGACCAGGGACACCCGTAGGCGGGGCTGGTAGGCGGGGTTCTTGCGGCGTTCTTCCTCTTCGCGGCGCTGGATGCGGTTGATGCCCGCGAGGAACTCCTTCAAGGGGCCCGGGTCGTGAGGGGTGGCCGCGTTGAGGACTTCGTGCGCGCGGAACCCCTCGATGCCGGCGGTTCGGTAGACCCGCTCCGAGGAGTCGCCCGCCAGTACGCCGTCGAAGTCGAAGGCGATGCGGAGTTCCCGGTCGGTTTCGTCATCGACTCGCTCGGTCTCGAGTACATGTCCCGCCGGCAGGCCGTCGGCCACCGCTTCCCGAACGTCGGAACCGTTGGCCGACAGGAACAGGGACATGTTCAGAGCCGGTATGAAGCGGTGTGGCGACCGGCCCTGCCGGAACACGGCCCGACTGATGTGCAGGCCGTGCGCCGAGATGGAACGCATGACGCGGAGCCCGGTGTCCGGGTCGTTGCGCGACAGGATGATGACCTCGACCAGCGGATCGAGGGGCTCCGCGAGATCGTTCAGCGACAGCAGGCGCCGGACGAAGGGGAAGGCCACCCCTTTGTCCAGGACCTCGTCCACGTGAGCCTCCTGGTACCTCCGGTACGCGTCCTCGCCCTGCTCCCGGAACACCGCGTCGCAGTCGGTGAGGTCGAACAGGGCGCTGGAGGCGATCCCGATGACGACGCGGCCGGACAGGTCGTACTTCATTCCGCCCCCCCGTCGGCACACGTGCAACATCGAGACGGTTATCGCCTGTTCGATGACGCCGAAAACATGTGCGCCACCTGCTCGGCAAGCGATCGAGGGCTACTGGGAGGGCACCGATTCCGGGTATCAGGCGGCGACGAGCTCCTGCTCGCGGTCCGGCGCACCGACCTTGGGCTTCTTGTTCGGCAGTGAGAGCCGGAAGACCTTGTGCCACGCGGAGAACACCTGCTTGGGCAGCGGCCCGGTGACGTACTCCAGCTCGTACTTCTCGAACAGCGCGCGCACCTTCACCGCGACCTCGGCGTACCGGTTGCTCGGCAGGTCCGGGAAGAGGTGGTGCTCGATCTGGTGCGACAGGTTGCCGGTCATGAAGTGCATGGCCCTGCTGCCGCTGATGTTCGCCGAGCCCATCATCTGGCGCAGGTACCACTGGCCGCGCGTCTCGCCCTTGATCGACCGGCGCTCGAAGACCTGCACGCCCTCGGGGAAGTGCCCGCACATGATCACCGAGTGGGACCAGACGTTGCGGACCAGGTTCGCGGTGAACGTGGCGGCGAGCGTGGTGAGGAACGACGGGCCCGACAGCAGCGGGTGGATCACGTAGTCCTTGAGCACCTGCTTGCGGATCTTGCGGCCGACGGCCCTGGCCCGTGCGCGGAACTCCGGGTCCTTGCGGCGGCGCTTGTGCAGGTTCTTGCCGAGCTCCAGATCGTACGCCGCGATGCCGTACTCGAAGAAGCAGGCGTTGATGAAGTTCCACAGCGGCTGGCCGAGGTGGAAGGGGTGCCACTTCTGGTCCTCGTCGACGCGCATGATGCCGTAGCCGAGGTCGTTGTCCTTGCCGATCACGTTGGTGTACGTGTGGTGCAGCTCGTTGTGCGAGTGCCTCCACTGATCGGACGGCGAGACGTGGTCCCACTCCCAGGTGGTGGAATGGATCTTCGGGTCCCGCATCCAGTCCCACTGGCCGTGCAGGATGTTGTGGCCGATCTCCATGTTGTCCATGATCTTCGCCACGGACAGCCCGGCGGTGCCGATCAGCCAAGCGGGCGGGAAGAACGAGAACAGCAGCACGCCCCTGCTGACCAGCTCGAGCTTGCGCTGCGCCGAGATGACCTTCCGGATGTAGGCGGCGTCCTTCTCGCCGCGGCCGGCGATCACCTCATCGCGGATCGCGTCCAGCTCGCGGCCGAGCTCCTCGATCTGCTCCGCGGTCAGGTGGGCGGTGGGGTCGATGGCGGTCAAGGTGCTCCTACCGTTCGATGTCGCAGGGGCCCGCCGCGGCGGACACGCAGGTCTGGATGAGGACGCCCGGCTCGGCCTCGGTGATCTCGCCGGTGCGCAGGTCGCGGACGGCGCCCGCCTTGAGCGGGGTGACGCAGCCGAAGCAGATGCCCATGCGGCACCCGGACGGCATGAGCACGCCTGCCTCCTCGCCGACGTCCAGCAACGGCGTGGCGCCGTCCGCGTCGACGGCCTTGCCGGTGGCGCTGAACGTGACCTCGCCGCCGTCACCAGCGACGACGATGCCGGCGCGGAAGCGTTCGGTGTGCAGCCGCTCCTCGACGCCGTGTTCGCTCCAGAACCCTTCGGCGGCGTCGAGCAGGCCCGCGGGCCCGCAGGCCCAGGTCTCGCGCTCGGCCCAGTCGGGTACCAGTTCGTCGAGACGGGCGATGTCGAGCACGCCGTCCGTGTCGGTGTGCACCTCGGTGAGCCGCAGCTTCTCGTCCGCGACCAGGCCGTGCAGTTCGTTGCGGAAGATCACGTCTTGCGGCCGCGGCGCGCAGTGGACCATGACGACGTCGTCGAACTCGATGTCGCGCAGCATGCCCATCACGGGCGTGATGCCGCTGCCGGCCGTCAGGTAGAGCACCTTGGCGGGCTTGGCCTCCGGCAGTACGAAGTCACCGGTCGGCTGGTCGAGCCGGACCAGCGTGCCCGGTTTCGCCCTGCGGACCAGGTGGTTGCTGACCTTGCCGTCCGGGATCGCCTTCACGGTGATCGTGACGCGGCCGTCCCGGCGGTTCGTCGGCGAGGTGAGGGAGTAGGCGCGCCACAGGCGCCTTCCGTCGACGTCGACCCCGATCCGCACGTACTGACCGGCCGTGTGACCGCGCCAGCCCCTTCCCGGCCTGATCACGATGGTCGCGGCGTCACCCGTCTCGGGGTGCACGGCCTCGATGCGCCCACGCAGGTCGGCGCCCGCACGCAGCGGGCTGACCAGGTCGAGGTAGTCCGACGGCAGCAGCGGCGTCGTGATCATCTCCAGCAGTTTCCACGCCCCACTGCGGAGGGCTGCACTCGTCATGACCCCAGCTTGGTGCGCCTGAAGGCGTAAAGTCCTGACCGCAAGACGTAAATTTGGTCGGCTGAATTGTTCGCAGGGAATAAAACATGAGCCATCCAATCCAGAGGGTTACCGAACTGGTACTGGATCGGACAACGGTCACCGCACTTCGGGCCGCGCTGAAGACCACCGCCGACGAGGTCGTCCAGGCGATCATCGACGAGGTCCCCCCCTACGCCAACGCCCTTTCGGGCCGCATGGGCGTCACCATCCGCCGAGCCGTCCGCACCGCCCTGGGGCACTACCTGGACCTCGCGAGCGGGAACGCCACGGGCGGCGACGCCGGTGACGCGGCCTACGAGCTGGGCCGCGGCGAGGTGCGCGACGGGCGTTCGATGGACGCCCTGCTCAGCGCCTACCGCGTCGGCGCCCGCGTGGCCTGGCGATGCCTGGCAGCGGGTGCCGTACCCGCAGGTCTGCCCGCCGCCGAGGTCGCCAAGTTCGCCGAGCTGACCTTCGCCTACATCGACGGGCTCTCCGCCGCGAGCGCCGCCGGCCACGCCGACGAACTGGCCGCCCGGGGCCGTGACCACGAGCGCCACCTGGAACACCTGGCCCGCGACCTCCTCGCCGGCGCGAGCCCGGAGGTGCTGATGGCCTCTGTTCAACGGGCCGGGTGGCAGCCTCCGGTCTCGCTGACCGCCGTCCTGCTGCCCGCCGCCCAGGCCCGGCCCGCCTACCGCGCGCTCGACCCGGGCACCCTCGTCCTCGACGATCTGCCGGACGCCTTCGGTGTGCTGCTCGTCCCCGACGCCGACCGGTCACGTCTCCTGCGGCAGCTGACCGGCCGCACCGCCGTGGTCGGCCCGGCCCGGCCCTGGACCCGTGCATCCGCCTCGTACGCACGAGCCGCACGCGCGCGCTCCCTCTCCTCGGACATCCGCGACACCGAGGACCACCTGCCCGAGCTGGTGCTGAGCGCCGACGTGGACGCGTTCGCAGATCTGCGGGCCCGAGCCCTCGCACCGTTGAGGACCCTGCCTGTCGCGACCGCACGGCGGCTGGAGGAGACGCTGCGGGCGTGGCTGCTTCACCAGGGCAGGCGGGACGAGGTGGCGGCGGCGTTGTTCGTCCATCCCCAGACCGTCCGGTACCGGATGTCGCAGCTGCGGGAGCTGTTCCCGGATCTCGCATCGCCGCACCGCGTCCTCGAGCTGACGCTGGCGGTCGGTCTTCGGGGCGCCTGACGCGAGCCCGGGTCAGGCGCCCTCCTTCGTGCCCCTAGAAGAAGCCGAGCTTCTTGGGGGAGTAGCTGACCAGGAGGTTCTTCGTCTGCTGGTAGTGCTCCAGCATCATCTTGTGGGTCTCGCGGCCTATGCCCGACTGCTTGTAGCCGCCGAAGGCGGCGTGGGCCGGGTAGGCGTGGTAGCAGTTCGTCCAGACCCGACCCGCCTGGATCGCGCGGCCCGCGCGGTACGCGGTGTTGACGTCGCGGGTCCAGACGCCCGCGCCCAGCCCGTACGCCGTGTCGTTGGCGATCCGTACGGCGTCGTCGAAGTCCTGGAACGAGGTCACGGACACCACCGGGCCGAAGATCTCTTCCTGGAAGATCCGCATCCGGTTGTCCCCCTCGAAGACGGTCGGCTGAACGTAGAAGCCCCCCGCCAAGTCGCCGCCCAGATCCTGCCTCTCGCCCCCCGTCAGGATCTTCGCACCCTCCTGCCGGCCGATCTCCACGTACGACAGGATCTTCCGCAGCTGCTCCTCGGAGGCCTGCGCCCCGATCATCGTGTCCGTGTCCAAGGGGTGCCCCGGCACGATCAGTTCGGTGCGGGCCACGGCCGCGTCGAGGAAGTCCCCGTACCGGCCGCGCTCGATCAGCGCGCGCGAGGGGCTCGTGCACACCTCGCCCTGGTTCAGGGCGAACATGGTGAACCCCTCCAGCGCCTTGTCCCGCAACTCGTCGTCCGTGGCCCAGATGTCGTCGAAGAAGAGGTTGGGGCTCTTGCCGCCGAGTTCCAGGGTGACCGGCTTGAGGTGCTCCGCCGCGTACTGCATGATCAGGCGCCCCGTGGACGTCTCCCCGGTGAAGGCGATCTTGGCCACCCGCGGGCTGGACGCCAGGGGCTTGCCCGCCTCCTCGCCGAAGCCGTTCACGATGTTCACCACGCCGGGCGGCAGCAGGTCCGCCACCAGGCTCAGCCAGTAGTGCACCGATGCCGGAGTCTGCTCGGCCGGCTTCAGCACCACCGTGTTCCCGGCCGCCAGCGCCGGAGCCAGCTTCCACACCGCCATCAGGATCGGGAAGTTCCACGGGATGATCTGCCCGACCACGCCCAGCGGCTCGTGGAAGTGGTAGGCGACGGTGTCGTCGTCGAGCTGGCTCAGCGCCCCCTCCTGGGCGCGCAGCGCACCCGCGAAATAGCGGAACTGGTCGATCGCCAGCGGCAGGTCGGCGGCCAGGGTCTCCCGGACCGGCTTGCCGTTCTCCCAGGTCTCCGCTACCGCCAGGGCCTCCAGGTTCTGCTCCATCCGGTCGGCGATGCGCAGCAGGATCGTGGACCGCTCCGCGACCGGGGTGCGGCCCCAGGCGGGCGCCGCCGCGTGCGCCGCGTCGAGCGCCCGCTCCACGTCCTCGGCCGTGCCGCGCGCGACCTCGGTGAAGACCTGGCCGTTGACGGGGGAGGGGTTGGCGAAGTAGGCGCCGAGGGCCGGCTCCACGTATGCGCCGCCGATGAAGTGGCCGTAGCGGGACGCGTACGACATGAGCGCGCCTTCGGTACCGGGCGCAGCGTAACGGGCCATGGTGTCCTCCCCTTGCCGGGCGCCGGCCGCCGTCGGACAGCGCTCGGGAGGAGGCTAGGAGCGGGCAGGTTGCGGATACGTTGCACGGCGCGGCGGCGCGGCCGGCTCCGCGGCCGGCTCCGCGCGCACGGGCGCGGGTCCGGCGCCGAGTTCCTCGTCGAGGGCCCGTACGCGGGCCAGCGCGGCCGGGCGTCCCTCCGGCGGCAGCGCTCCGGCCAGTGCCCGCCAGGCGGCCGCGTCGTCCGCGCCCCACGGAGCGCACACCCAGTCGGTCAGCAGCCCCACGTCCCCGCGCGCGATCACCGCGGCCCGCGCCTGGTCCTCGATCCGGCGCCGCAGCCGGACGATGCCCGGGGCGGTCGAGCCGGGGAGCAGCGGTCCCGCGTAGTGGTGGAGGGCCGCCGAAACGGCGCCGGCCGCCAGATGGCGGGCCACGACGGTGAAATCCGCCTCCAGCGGCGCCGCCGTACGGTAGGGGCGCGCGAGCGGGGCCCGGTCTCCCAGCAGTCCGCGCAGCCGTGACATTTCGGCGCGCAGGGTCACCGGTGACACCGACTCGTCCTCGTACAGGGCGATCGCCAGCTCCTCGCCCGACAGGCCCGCCGGGTGGTGGGCGAGGAGGGCCATGATCTCGCTGTGCCGTCTGCCCAGGCGGATCGTGGCGCCGCCCCCGCCGGCCAGCAGGGCCTCGTCCCGGCCGAGGGCGCCCAGGGTGTCCCCGGCGGTCGGCGGGACCGGGTCCAGCAGTGCCAGGTGAGCCTCCGCGGCGCTGGCCACCGCCCGGACGAAGGCGAGGGAGTGCGGATGGGCCAGGCCGTCCCCGCCGGTGATGTCCACCGCGCCGAGCAGCCGGCCGGTCCGGGGATCGCGCACCGGAGCCGCCGCGCAGGTCCACGGGTGGACCCGGCGGCTGAAGTGCTCGGCCCCGAAGACCTGGACCGGCTCCCCGACGGCGACCGCCGTACCGGGGGCGTTGGTGCCCATCGCCGTCTCCGCCCAGCGGGCGCCCGGCACGAAGCCGAGCCGCTCGGCCCGTCGCAGCGTGCCCGGCTCGCCCTCCACCCAGAGGAGGCTGCCCCGCGCGTCGCACACCGCCAGCAGATGGGCCCCGTGCGCCGCGAACGCCCCCACGAGGTCCCGGAACACCGGCATCACCCGGGCCAGCGGATGCTGCGCCCGGTACGACCGCAGTTCCGCCTCCGCCAGTTCCACCTCGGGCGCGGATTCCGGGCTGACCCCGGCGCGGCCGCACCGCCGCCAGGACGTGGCGATCACCGCCCGCACCGGATCCTCGACCCGACCGTCCCGTGCGAACGCGGTGTGCGCCCGCCGCAGGACGCGCGTGCGCTCGGCGGGATCGGCCCCGCCCGGCAGTGCCACCGACGGATCGTCCATTCGCCCTCCCGTGGTGCCGCCGTATCCGGAGCGCCCCATCGTGGTGCCGGTGCCTGGCCCCGACAAGGGGCCGCGTCGGCCAAGGTGGCGCCGGACCGCTGCCGGACCGGTACCGGGGGTGGCGGCCCGGTCGCGTTCGGCGATGTTGCCCGGGGGCCGGGAACGCGGGGTCGCGGCGGCGCGTTGTGGGGGTAGTGGACGACGACAGGTGGAGGTGTCCGCAGATGTCGAAGCGCGGCAAAGTCGCGGTTGCCGGAGTCGCGGCAGCCATCGTGTTGTTCTGGACGGTCGGGTTCTGGGCGGGACTGCTGGTCCTGATCGGCGTGCCGGCGGCCGCCTATCTGCTGCTGGACCCCTCCCAGCGGCGTCGTCTGCGGGGCGTGTCCAGGAAGCAGCTGGGCCGCTGAGCCGAGCGCGCGGGCTGCCGGGCGGGTCAGTAGTAGTCGCGCATCAAGGCCGTGGCCCACTCGGGCTGGCGGAGTTCGCCGCGCGGGCCGAATTCGGCCATGTACGGCTTCAGGTCCAGGACCGGGGTGCCGTCCACCGCGTCCAGGCCCGCCACGTGCACGTCCAGGCCGTCCACCTTCAGGATCCGGCAGCGGGAGACCCCCAGCCGGTTCGGCCTGTTCTTGCCGCGCTGGGCGAAGATGCCGACCAGCGGCCAGTCCGGATTGCCCCGGGGATGCCGCGCGCCCGTCTCGATCTTCTCCACCGGAACCCGGTCGAAGTGGTAGACGACCTCCAGGTGTGAGAATTCCGCCAGCCCGAACAGTGACTCCGGGCCGAACAGCCCGGAGTCCAGGCGGATCACGGCCGTCTCCCGCCCCCAGTCGTCGTCGACCGCCTCCGCGCGGCCGCCCACCACCACGGCCACCGGCGCCGATTCCACCAGCACAGCGTCTCCTTCGGTTCGGGCCCGGTTCGGGCCCGGCTCAGGCCGGGCGTACGGCGACGCGGTCCAGGGCCGCGAGCAGCTCCGGCAGTTCCGGCAGGCCGAGATCGGGATCCCCGTCGCGGGGGACCGTGAGGACCTCGCCCGGCTCCTCGTCCAGCAGTACGAACGCCGCGTCGCCGGTCCGCGCCACGAGCGACCACCCGGGGCCGTCCACCCGCAGCGTCCGCACGCCCTCGCCCGCGAACGAGGACCGGACCCGGCCGGGCGGCGGCGCGTCCTGCGCGTACTCCAGGGCCTCCTTGAGCGCCCGCGCGAGCCCGGGGTGCGCCGCGGCGGCCGCCCCGCCGTCCGCCGCGACCCGCTCGCGCCACCCGGTCCACTCCCGGGCGATCTGGTCCGCGCCCATCCGCCGCTGCACCGGCCCCCACACCTCGGCGGACGGCGGTGCCAGCGGCACCCGCCCGGTGCCGTCGGCGCCCTGCTCGGGGTCGTGCGGCTCCGGGACGCCCGGCGCCGCAACCGACAGGGCCAGCGGCCAGCCCGCCAGCGAGACCACGATCGACCGCTCGTCGGGCGACAGGTCGTACTCCATGCCGCAGTCCCAGGAGGCGATCGCCATGGCCACGAGCGAGACGTCGTCCACGACGACCGTCCAGCGCGCGCCCTCCTCGTCCTGGCCGAGCACCAGCCCGTACCCCTGCGCTGCCGGCTTCACGCCCAGCAGCGAGCAGGCCTCCGGGAAATCGTCGCCCAGGATGCTCGGAAACTGCGCGGGGGTCAGCAGCACGGCGGTCAGCACGTAGAGCGAACCGCCCCCCTCCTCGTCCGTCACGTGGCCTCCCGGTCGCTCTCTCGTCGGCGCACCCTAACCAGCGGGTAACCCCTGCGTCGAGAGCAAGCGGCCGTCGATTTCCAAGGCCGCCACCTGCACGTAGAGTTGGCCACTCGCCACAGAAAGGGACACCGGTGCAGCGTTACGACCGGCTGAGGGAGATCCTCCGTCTGGACCCCGACAAGGACTTCCTCGCCATCTACCGGCTCACCGCCACCTACGAGTTCCCCTGGGACATGACCCGAGCCCTGGAGCTCGCCCTCCTGCGCACCTACGCCGTCCCCGGCATCGGCCGCCTGCTCGCCGAGACCGCCGAGTTCACCGACCGCCCGCAGAAGCGCTACGACGACACCTCGCTGCTCCTCGACGCGGTCGTGGAGCACGGGTTCGAGAGCGACACCGCGCGCACCGCGATCCGCCGCGTCAACCAGATGCACCGCGCCTACGACATCACCAACGAGGACATGCGCTACGTCCTGTGCACGTTCGTGGTGATTCCGGCGCGCTGGCTGGACGCCTACGGCTGGCGCCCGCTGACCCACCACGAGCGCCGCGCCGCCGCGAACTACTACGCCGAACTCGGCCGGCAGCTGGGCATCAAGGACATCCCGGGCTCCTACGAGGAGTTCGAGGAGACCCTGAACGCCCACGAGGAGGCCCACTTCGGCTGGGACGAGGGCGGCCGCAAGGTCGCCGATTCCACCCTCTCCCTGATGGCCTCCTGGTACCCGGCGCCGCTGGCCCCCGCGACGCGCGCACTGGCCCTCTCCCTCCTCGACGAGCCGCTGCTGGCCGCCTTCCGCTACGAGAGCCCCCGCCCGCAGGTCAAGCGGCTGTTCCGGGGCGCCCTCAAGCTGCGCGGGCGCGCCGTCCGGCTGCTGCCGCCCCGCAAGGCCCCGCACTACGCCCGGCAGAACCCGGAGATCAAGGGCTACCCCCACGGCTACGACGTGGGCGAGCTCGGCACGTTTCCGGTGCCCGGCTCGGGGGGATGCCCCGTACCCCATCCGCGCCGGCCGGCCGGCGCCGAGGCCCAGCCTCCGGCGTGACCCGGGGCACCTCCTCGCGTTCCGGGGCAGGCGCCGACGTAGGACATGCCCGGGAGGCGGGGCCGGTCAGGCGCGGCGCAGCGCGAGCGCCAGGAAGCGGGCGTCCTCGTCGGAGTACGAGGTCATGTCCCAGCCCGAACCGGCCAGCAGCGGGCCCAGGTTGTGCTCGGCCCGCATGTCGTCCGGCGTCAGCTCGCGGCCCTGCCGCGCCGCCAGGGCCGCCCGCCCGATCGGGTGGAACAGCGCGAGGCGGCCGCCGGGGCGGACGACGCGGGCGAGCTCGCGCAGGTTGGCCTCCGGGTCGGGCAGGTGCGCGATCAGCCCGGCCGCGAACACGGCGTCGAGCACCCCGTCGCGCAGCGGCAGCCGGGCCACGTCCGCGAGGAGGAGCGCGCCCTCGGCGTTCCGTCCGGCCCGCCGTGCGGCCGCCAGCATCTGCGGGGTGAGGTCCGCGCCGAGCACCGTGCCGGCGGGGCCGACGGCGGCGCGCAGCGCGGTCAGCGCCCGCCCGGTGCCGCAGCCCGCGTCGAGGACGCGGTCGCCGGGGCGCAGGCCGAATTCGGCCACGGCCGTCGTGAAGGCGGGCCCGTCCGCCGGGAACTTCCGGTCCCAGTCGGCGGCGCGCGTCCCGAAGAACTCCTGCACGTGCGTGTGGTCTTCGCTCATGTGGACATGATCCCCCACGGGCTCCGTGCGGTGCGTGTGCAAGGTGGCACGTGGCGTGATCGAAGCAGGACGCAGCTTTGTCATATTCCAGCAGTTCCAGCTGCTTTCGAAATGCGCCCCTTGTTCGCGCCCTCACCCGGACTAGCGTCCCGGGGCCATGGGACACCTCGACCACGCGGCCTATGGCTGGCTGACACCCGTACTGTCATATGTGATGGCATGCATCGGCTCCGCCCTCGGGCTGCGCTGCACCGTCTGCGCGCTCGCCGCGACGACCGGATCCTCCCGCCGCAACTGGCTCCTCACCGCGGCCTCCGCCATCGGCACCGGCATCTGGACGATGCACTTCGTCGCGATGCTCGGCTTCAACGTCAACGGCACCGAGATCCACTACAACGTGCCGCTGACCGTGCTCAGCCTCCTCGGAGCCGTGCTCGTCGTCGGCGCCGGGGTGTTCGCCGTCGGTTACGGCAGGGCCCGCGGCCGCGCCCTGTTCCTCGGGGGGCTCACCACCGGCCTCGGCGTCGCCAGCATGCACTACCTCGGAATGGCGGCCCTGCGCCTGCACGGCAGCGTCTCGTACGACCCGCTCATGGTCGGGCTCTCGGTGGCCATCGCGGTCGTCGCGGCCACCGCCGCGCTGTGGGCCGCGCTCAACATCAAGTCCCCGGTCGCCGTGGCCGTCGCCTCGCTCGTCATGGGCGCCGCCGTCAGCAGCATGCACTACACCGGGATGCTGGCCGTCGCGGTCCGGGTCGTCCCCTCGGAACAGGCCCTGCCCGGCGCCACCGCGATGCAGTTCATCTTCCCGCTCGCGGTCGGGCTCGGTTCGTACCTGTTCATCACCTCCGCGTTCGTCGCGCTCTCCCCGACCGCCGACGAGCGCGCCGCCTCCGCGTCGGCCGCCCGGCACCTGGGCCGCGGGCAGGCACCGGCCCCGGCCGTGCCGGCCCGCTGAACCGCCACTCCGTACCGCCCCGCTGGACCGCACCCGGAACGAGGAGCCCATGCGCACACCCCGCAGACCACCGGCAGCGCCGCCACAGCTGCCCGTGCCCCCGGCGCGCGGCCGCCGGGCCCACGCCGGAGCGCCCGCCGAGGAACCGGCGGTGCGGGAGGACGGGCACGCGGAAGACGACCGCCGCCCGGCGACGGCGGGCGGCTCGGACGGCGGGTCCCGCCGGACGGGGCGGCAGCCGAGGCTGCGCCCCGCCTCCGTCCGCGCGAAGGTCCTCTCGCTCCTGATGGTCCCGGTCGTCTCCCTGCTCGCCCTGTGGGGCTTCGCGACCGTCAGCACCGCCCAGGACATCGCCCGGGTCACGCGCGCCCAGCGCGTCGACGAGCAGATACGCACGCCCGTCGCGGCCGCCGTCACCGAGCTCCAGGCAGAACGGCGCGCGGCCGTCCGCTACCTGTCGGACCCGGGCTCCGACCAGGGCGCCGCGCTCGAACAGCAGGCGCGGCGCACCGACGCCGCCGTCCGGCGGCTCCGGCTCGGCGACCGGTACACCGTCGCCGAGTCCGGCGACCACCGCACCGACGTCGTGATCCGTGTCGGGGCCTTCGTGGCCGCGGCGGAGGGGCTCGGAGCCACCCGCAAGGACGTCACGGAGCGGAGGGCGACGCAGGACGCGGCGTACGAGGCCTACGCGGGCGTGGTCGACAGCGCGCTCGCCGTCGACGGCTCCCTCACCGGTGGAACGGGGGCGGAACTGGGTCCCGAGGCCCGCGTCCTGCTGGAGTTCGCCCGGGCCGGGGAACTCCTCTCCCGCGAGGACGCGCTGATCTCCGCGCCCGGCCCGCGCACCGCCGAAACGCTTCGGCGCCTCACCGGCGTCATCGACACCCGCCGCGCCCTCACGGCGGCCGTCGCCGACGACCTGCCCGCCGCCCAGCGGGCGGCCTGGCAGTCCGTCGCGAAGAGCGCCGCCTACGCCGAGCTGACCGCGGCCGAGGACCGGGTGGTAACCGGCGGGGCGGCCGCGGGAACGGCCGCCGGCCCGGCCAAGGACGCGGCCAAGGACGCGATCAAGGAGGCGACCAGGGACGCGCCCAAGGACGCGGCCAAGGAGGCGACCCGCGGCGCCCCCGCCGGCTGGGACGGCGCGTACACGAGCGTCAGCACCTCGATGCGCGAGATCGGCGCCGCCGCCCACGCCGGAGCCGTCGACCGCACCGACCCCCTCGCCCAGGGCATGCTCAGCCCCGCCGGAGCCGCCGTACTGCTGGGCCTCGCCGCCGTCGCCGCGTCCCTCGTCATCTCCGTGCGCATCGGCCGGGCCCTCGTCGTGGAACTCGTCTCGCTGCGCAACACCGCCCTGGAGATCGCCCACCGCAAGCTCCCGCACGCCATGGACCGGCTGCGGGCCGGCCAGGACATCGACGTCGAGGCCGAGACCCCGCCCCCGCCGCCCGCCGACGACGAGATCACCCAGGTCGGCGAGGCCCTGGCCACCGTCCACCGGGCGGCCCTCGGGGCGGCCGTCGAGCGCGCCGAGCTCGCCAGCGGTGTGAGCGGCGTGTTCGTCAACCTCGCCCGCCGCAGCCAGGTCCTGGTGCACAAGCAGCTCACGCTGCTCGACTCGATGGAGCGGCGTGCCGACGACCCCGGCGAACTCGGGGACCTCTTCCGCCTCGACCACCTCACGACCCGCATGCGCCGGCACGCCGAGAGCCTGATCATCCTGTCGGGCGCCGCGCCCGGCCGTGCCTGGCGGATGCCGGTCCCGCTGACCAACGTCGTCCGGGCCGCCGTCTCCGAGATCGAGGACTACCCGCGCGTCGAGGTCCGCCAGCTGGCGGAGGCCGCCGTGCTCGGCGGAGCCGTCGCCGACCTCACGCACCTGCTCGCCGAACTCATCGAGAACGCGGCCCAGTTCTCCCCGCCCCACACCAAGGTCCGCGTCAGCGGCGAGCCCGTCGGCGCCGGATACGTCCTGGAGGTCGAGGACCGCGGGCTCGGCATGGGCCCCGAATCCCTCCGCGAGGCCAACCGGCGCATCGAGCAGTCCGAGGCGCTCGACCTGTTCGACAGCGACCGGCTCGGACTCTTCGTCGTCAGCCGGCTCTCGGCCCGGCACGGGGTGCGGGTGCACCTGCGCACCTCCCCGTACGGCGGCACGACCGCCGTGGTGCTCCTGCCCAACTCCCTTCTCCAGGGCGCCATCGAGACCGGCTCCGGGCCGGCCCCGCATCCGGGCGGGGAGGCGGCGTACGAAGCCCCGGCCCCACCGCGGGAGCCCCGGCAGCCGCAGGAGCCGCGGCAGCCCCGGGGGCCCGCGCCGCAGCCGCCGCCCGCCGTGACCGTCGTACGGGAGGAAGCGCGCCGGTCGGCGGTACGGGAGGAACCGCGCGGCATCACGGCGCCGGAGCGGAGCCCCGTAAGGGCGGAGGAGCCGCGGCCGGCCCCGGTGGCCCCCCTGAGGCCGCGGGTTCCCGGCGGCCCGGCGGTCACCGAACTGCCGCGCCGCGTACGCCAGGCCAGCCTGGTCCCGCAGCTGCGCGAGGCGCCCGCCCCCGAGGACCCGGCCGGGGCGCGCCTGCCCGAGGACCCGCCGGGGCGCAGCCCTGAGCAAGCCCGGGACCGGATGGCGTCGTACCGGGCCGGCTGGATCCGCGGCGCCCAGGAGAGCTCCGCCCACGCAGGCAGCGAAGGAGAAGTGTGATGATCGAGCACCAGAGATTCAATCCCGACGGAATCCGCAGGTCCGGTGAACTGGACTGGCTGCTGGACGATCTGGTGGTCCGGGTCCGCGAGGTCCGGCACGCCGTGGTCCTGTCCAACGACGGCCTGGCGGTGGGCGCGTCCAGCGCGCTCAGCCGGGAGGACGCCGAGCACCTGGCCGCCGTCGCCTCCGGCTTCCACAGTCTCGCGAAGGGCGCGGGCCGGCACTTCCACGCCGGGGGCGTGCGCCAGACGATGGTGGAGATGGACGAGGGGTTCCTCTTCGTCGCGGCCGCCGGGGACGGCTCCTGCCTGGCGGTGCTGAGCGCGGCCAGCGCCGACATCGGGCTGATCGCGTACGAGATGGCCCGGCTCGTGAAGCGGGTCGGGGAGCACCTGTACACCCCGTCCCGGTTCGCGGCGCGGCCGCCGGCCGCGGGCTGATGGCGGCGGTCCGGTCCGTGAACGGCCGGTGGTACGACGCCGACGCGGGTCCGCTCGTCCGTCCGTACGCCATGACGGGCGGGCGTACGAAGCCGGGACCCCACGGGGTCCGGTTCGACCTGATCGCGCTGGTCGTCGTGGACGGCGAAGGCGGGGACGCGGCGGCCGAGTCGCTGCTCGGCCCCGAACACCGGGCGCTGCTCGGGCTCTGCCGGTCCGAGACGCAGTCCGTGGCGGAGCTCGCCGCGGACGCGGATCTTCCGGTGGGCGTGGTGCGGGTGCTGCTCGGGGACCTGTTGGAGGGCGGGCACGTCAGGGTGAGCCGGCCGGTGCCGCCGGCCCGTCTGCCCGACGAGCGGATTCTGCGTGAAGTCATCGAGGGATTGCGAGCGCTGTGATGGGACAACACCAGGACGGACCGGGCGGACCGGATGTGGATCCGGAGGAGGACGGGGAACTGGCCGCGCTCGCGCTGAAGATACTCGTGGCGGGCGGGTTCGGGGTCGGCAAGACGACGCTGGTCGGCGCGGTCAGCGAGATCCGGCCGCTGCGGACGGAGGAACTGCTCAGCGAGGCGGGGGAACTGGTCGATGACACGGGCGGGGTCGCCCAGAAGACGACGACCACCGTGGCCATGGACTTCGGGCGTATCACCATCCGGTCCGGGCTGTCCCTCTATCTGTTCGGGACCCCGGGGCAGGACCGGTTCTGGTTCCTGTGGGACGAGCTGTCGCAGGGCGCGCTGGGCGCCGTGGTGCTCGCCGACACGCGCCGGCTGGAGGACTGCTTTCCGGCGGTGGACTACTTCGAGCACCGCCGCATCCCGTTCGTGGTGGCCGTCAACTGCTTCACGGACGCGCGGCGGTACGGGGCGCACGAAGTGGCGCGGGCCCTGGACCTGGAGTCGGGGACTCCGGTGGTGCTGTGTGACGCGAGGGACAAGGATTCGGGGAAGGAAGTGCTGATCAGACTGGTCGAGTATGCCGGGCGGGTGCACACCGCCCGGCTGCTGGACTCGGTGGAGCCGCAGGCCGATTCCGTGTGAGGGGCGGCCGGGGGCGGGGAGGGGCGGCCGGTGCCCGCGTCAGTGGGTGATGCCGTCGACGGAGGTCACCCTGTCGATGGGGACGCGGACGAGGAGTTCGCCGGGGACGGCGTTGCGGCGGCCGAAGGCCGCGGCGCGCTCCTCACCCATGTAGCGGGCGGCGATGCGCGTCGCCCACGGGAGCATCTCCTCCAGGTCCTCGCCGATCTCGGCGCGCCCCTGGAGGACGACGTAGGAGTACGGCGGACGGTCGTCGTCCACGCAGAGCGCGACGCGTCCGTCGCGCAGCAGGTTGCGCCCCTTCACCGTGCCCTTGCCGGTGTTGAACACGAAGGCGTCGCCGTCGAGAACGAACCAGACGGGCGCGATGTGCGGGCTGCCGTCCTCGCGGACGGTGGACAGCTTGCCGGTACGGGTCCCGTGCGAGACGAATGCCCGCCATTCCTCTTGAGTCATCTTCTTCGCCATGGGGACATCCTCCTTGCCCGAAAGGGCCTGGTGGGGAAGGCTGGCGGCATTTACTACGAGGGGTGGGGCGCGGCCACGCCGGCGGCGTCAACGGGGAGGGGCTCGACATGGCACTGGACAAGCAGCTCGATTGGCTGCTCGACGACCTGACGCGCAGGGTCCAGCAGGTCAGGCATGCGGTGGTGCTGTCCAACGACGGCCTGGTGACGGGCGCGAGCGCGGGACTGGTCCGCGAGGACGCGGAGCATCTGGCGGCGGTGGCGGCGGGGTTGCAGAGCCTGGCGAAGGGGTCGGGCCGGCATTTCCGGGCGGGCGAGGTGCGGCAGACGATGGTCGAGTACGACGACGGCGCCCTCTTCGTGATGGCGGCGGGCGCGGGGAGCTCGCTGTGCGTGCTCAGTGCCGCCGAGGCCGACATCGGCCAGGTCGCGTACGAGATGACGCTGCTGGTCAACCGGGTGGGGGAGCACCTGGGAGTGGCGGAGCGGAGGATCACCGGGGGCTGAGACCGTCCGGATGCTCGGGAGTTCGGAAGTTATCCACAGGCCTCGCGGGGTGTCGTAGCACCGAGTTACGGTCTTCACACAGAGTAATCGTCTCGTGTGGGGGAGGACCGTCATGGACGTGGCGACGCAGGTCTTGTCGGAGGTGCGGGGGCAGGTTCTGCCGGTGATCAGGGTGGCCGGGCCCCCGGCCGCAGGGGCGGAGCCGCTGCCGGATGCGGCGGTGGGCGGGGCCCGGGCGGCCGGGGAACTGGAGCTGACCCGGCCCGAGTTCGCCCGTGCCGTCCAGCTCGGCATCGTACGGGCCGGGCCGCCGGCGCCGGGAGGGGCGGTTCGGTACGCGCGGGCCGAGCTGGAGCGGATCCGTTCGGCCGACGGGTTCCCGGAGGCGCTGCGCGAGCGGGTCGAGACCGTGGCCGGAGCGGAGGCCGCCGGGGCGGTGCTGGGCGTCAGCCCGGGCCGGTTCACCCGGCTCGCGCGGTGCGGGCACGTCACCCCCGTCGGCTACCGGATCAACCGCTACCGGGTGGTGGTGTGGCTCTACCTGGCCGCGGAGCTCAGGGAGTTCGCCGACCGGGAGCCGGGGATGCTGCGCGGCGGCGCGCCCCCGGCCGACCGGGAGCTCCTCGCGGCCAAGGCGGATCTACGCCCGCGGAAGTGGCGAGGGCGGCATGTCGGCCTGCTGCTGAGACGAACCGCGGACCCCTGGGAGCGCGCCGCCGTACTCGCCTCCGTGCTTCCCGAGGAGGAGCTGCGGCAGGCGGTGCCCGATCCGGAGGAGCGGATCGTGCTGGCCGCCCTCGCCCCGCCCCCGCCGTACGGGCACCCGCAGATCCCGGCCGCGGCGGCGGTGGCGCTGCGGTTGCTGCGGGCGGAGCCGGCGGACGAGGTCCACTGGTACCGCACCAGCCTGGACTTCGCGCTGACCGGAGCGCGCGGTCAGTCGAAGTCGACGGGGGAGAGGGGGCCGACGTAGACCCAGGCCCCGGCCTCCCGGCCGAAGGCGCTGTGCTCGTGCAGGGAACCGGTGTGGCGGCCCTCGCGGTAGTGCGCCCGGAACTCCACCGACCCCTCCGTATCGAACATCCCGCCGCGCTCGGTGGCGAGGATCTCCAGGCGCTCCCAGCGCTGGCCGGGATCGAGGTCGAGCCGGCCGGGCCGGGTGTCCGGGTGCCAGGAGCGCAGCAGGTAGGCGGTGTCGCCGAGGGCGAACGCGCTGAACCGGGAGCGCATCAGCAGCTCGGCGCTGGGCGCCTGGCGCGCACCGGAGTGGAAGCGGCCGCAGCACTCCGGGTACGCGGCGAGCAGCCCGCAGGGGCAGGGGAGGGCCGGGGTGGGCATGGGTGCGCTCAGCTCTTCGTGGACGGGATCGACAGATCGACTACGGGACCGGCGAGTTCTGCGTACGGCCGGAGGGGGGGGCTACTGCGGTGACACGGGCGGCTTGGCCGCGTTCTCGGCGTACGGGCGGAACAGGCCTTCCTGGACCACGGAGACCAGCAGCCTGCCCTCCACGTCGTAGATGCGGCCACGGGCGAGACCCCGGCCGCCGTGCGCGATGGGCGACTCCTGGTCGTACAGGAACCACTCGTCCGCGCGGAACGGCCGGTGGAACCACATGGCGTGGTCCAGCGAGGCCATGTCGAACCCGCGCATGCCCCACAGGGGCTCCACGGGGATGCGCACGGCGTCGAGGAGGGTCATGTCACTGGCGTAGGTGAGGGCACAGGTGTGCACCAGCGGGTCGTCCCCCAGTGGTCCGACGGCGCGCATCCACACCGCACTGCGCGGATCGGCGTCCTTGAGCTCCTCGGGAGTCCAGCGGAGCCGGTCCGTGTACCGGATGTCGAACGGCTGGCGGCGGGCCATCCGCTCCAGCGCCTCGGGCAGCGCGCCCAAGTGCTCGCGGATCTCGTCCGCGACCTTCGGGAGCGTTTCCGGGTGGGGGAAGTCGAGTCGGGGAGGCAGCTGGTGCTCGATGCTGCCCTCCTCCGGATGATGGAAGGAGGCGGTGAGATTGAAGATCGTCTTGCCCTGCTGGACCGCGGTGACGCGGCGCGTGGTGAAGGACCGCCCGTCGCGCACCCGCTCCACCTGGTACACGATCGGCACCCCGGGGATGCCGGGGCGCAGGAAGTACGCGTGCAGCGAGTGGACGGGGCGGTCGCTCTCGGTGGTGCGGCCGGCGGCCACCAGGGCCTGGCCGGCGACCTGCCCGCCGAAGACCCGCTGGAGGGATTCCTGCGGGCTGGCGCCGCGGAAGATGTTGACCTCGATCTGCTCCAGGTCGAGCAGATCGACGAGTCTCTCGGCGGGATTCGTCATCAGAGGTTCTCCACTGTCGGGTCCGGCGGTTCCGGCGGGGCCGGCTGCCGCTCGGGCGGGTCGGGTCGCTTGCGCGGGTCGGTCAGAGCGCGCCGAGCTCGCCGACGGAGGTCAGCCGGATGATCGCACGGCCTTCCTCGTCGGAGGCCGCGAGGTCGACCTCGGCGCTGATGCCCCAGCCATGGTCCCCGTTGGGGTCCGCGAAGGTCTGGCGGACGCGCCACAGGCCGTGCGCCGGGTCCTCCTCGATCTGGAGCAGCTTCGGGCCGCGGGCATCGGGGCCCGTGCCGAGGTCGTCGTACTCGTCCCAGTAGGCGTCCATGGCCTCGCCCCAGGCGTCGGCGTCCCAGCCGGATTCGGAGTCCAGCTCGCCCAGCTGGTCGACGTGGTCCAGGGCGGCGAGTTCCACGCGGCGGAACATGGCGTTGCGGACCAGGACGCGGAAGGCGCGGGCGTTCGCCGTGACCGGCTTGACCTGGTCGGCCTTCTCCTGGGCCTGCTCCGCCGTCTCCACCTCCGGGTTCGCCAGCTGCTCCCACTCGTCGAGCAGGCTGGAGTCGACCTGGCGGACGAGCTCGCCCAGCCAGGCGATGAGGTCCTGCAGGTCCTCGGACTTGAGGTCGTCGGGGATGGTGTGGTCCAGCGCCTTGTACGCACTGGCCAGGTAGCGCAGCACGATGCCCTCGGTGCGGGCGAGTTCGTAGAAGGAGGTGAACTCAGTGAAGGTCATCGCGCGCTCGTACATGTCGCGGATGATCGACTTCGGGGAGACCGGGTGGTCCCGGACCCACGGGTGGCTCTTGCTGTACACGTCGTAGGCGTGCAGGAGCAGCTCTTCGAGAGGCTTGGGATAGGTGACGTCCTGGAGACGCTCCATCCGCTCCTCGTACTCGATCCCGTCGGCCTTCATGGCGCCCACGGCGATGCCGCGTTCCTTGTTCTGCTGGGCGGCGAGGATCTGGCGCGGGTCGTCCAGCGTGGATTCGACGACGGAGACCATGTCGAGCGCGTAGGAGGGGGACTCCGGGTCCAGCAGGTCGAAGGAGGCGAGCGCGAAGGTGGACAGCGGCTGGTTGAGCGCGAAGTCCTGCTGGAGGTCGACGGTGAGCCGGATGGTGCGGCCCTCCGCGTCCGGGGTGTCCAGCTTCTCGACCACGCCTCCGTCCAGCAGCGAGCGGTAGATCGCGAGGGCCCGGCGGATGTGCCGCAGCTGGGCCTTGCGCGGCTCGTGGTTGTCCTCCAGGAGGTGGCGCATCGCCTGGAAGGCATCGCCCGGACGGGCGATGACCGACAGCAGCATGATGTTGGTGACCTTGAACCGGGAGGTGAGCGGCTCGGGATCGGCGGCGATGAGTTTCTCGAAGGTGGTGTCCGACCAGGCGACGAAGCCCTCGGGAGCCTTCTTGCGCACCACCTTGCGGCGCTTCTTCGGGTCGTCGCCGGCCTTCGCGAGGGCCTTCTCGTTCTCGATGACGTGCTCGGGCGCCTGGGCTACCACGTAGCCCGCGGTGTCGAAGCCGGCCCGGCCCGCGCGGCCGGCGATCTGGTGGAACTCGCGGGCGCGCAGGGTACGGACGCGGTTGCCGTCGTACTTGGTGAGCGCGGTGAACAGCACCGTGCGGATCGGGACGTTGACGCCGACACCGAGGGTGTCGGTACCGCAGATCACCTTCAGCAAACCGGCCTGAGCCAGCTTCTCCACCAGGCGCCGGTACTTGGGCAGCATGCCGGCGTGGTGGACGCCGATGCCGTGCCGGACGTAGCGGGAGAGGTTCTGGCCGAACTTGGTGGTGAAGCGGAAGTTGCCGATCAGATCGGCGATCTTGTCCTTCTCCTCGCGGGTGCACATGTTGATGCTCATCAGCGACTGCGCCCGCTCGACCGCCTGGGCCTGGGTGAAGTGCACGATGTACACCGGGGCCTGCCGGGTCTCCAGCAGCTCGGTGATGGTGTCGGTGATGGGCGTCGTGACGTACTCGTACGACAGCGGTACGGGCCGGGTCGCGGAGCGGACCACCGAGGTCGGCCGGCCGGTGCGCCGGGTCAGGTCCTCTTCGAACCGCTTCACGTCGCCGAGCGTCGCCGACATCAGGACGAACTGCGCCTGCGGGAGCTCCAGCAGCGGGATCTGCCAGGCCCAGCCGCGGTCCTGCTCGGCATAGAAGTGGAACTCGTCCATGACGACCTGGCCGATGTCGGCGTACTTGCCGTCGCGCAGGGCGATGGAGGCCAGCACCTCCGCGGTGCAGCAGATCACCGGGGCGTCCGCGTTCACGGAGGCGTCGCCGGTCAGCATGCCGACGTTCTCGGTGCCGAAGAGCTTGCACAGGTCGAAGAACTTCTCCGACACCAGCGCCTTGATCGGGGCGGTGTAGAAGGTCACCTTGTCCTGGGCGAGGGCGGTGAAGTGCGCGCCCGCCGCCACGAGGCTCTTGCCGGAGCCGGTCGGGGTGGACAAGATCACGTTCGCCCCGGAGACGACCTCGATCAGCGCCTCCTCCTGAGCCGGGTACAGGGTGATGCCCTGATCCTCCGCCCACGAGGAGAAAGCCTCGAAGAGGGCGTCGGGGTCGGCGTTCGGCGGGAGCTGATCAATGAGGGTCACACCCCCCATCTTGCCTGCCTTCCCGCCGGAAGAGGGAACCGGCGGACGGATCGAAGATCACCGCCGGTACGCTGTGCCGTTGACCGGGCCCGAACGAATCCGTCAACAGGGCCCGACCACCACACGACTGGGGCGGGGAACGACCATGATGGGTCCGGCGCACTCACTGTCCGGGGCGGCAGCCTGGCTGGGGGTGGGAGCGGCGGCCGCGGCCGCCGGACACCCGATGCCCTGGCCGGTTCTCGTCGTCGGCGCGCTCATCTGTGCCGGCGCCGCCCTCGCACCCGACCTGGACCACAAGTCGGCGACGATCTCGCGCGCCTTCGGCCCGCTCTCCAAGGGCCTGTGCGAGGTGGTCGACAAGATCTCCTACGCGGTCTACAAGGCCACGCGCGCCCCGAAGGACGCCCGCCGCACCGGCGGGCACCGCACCCTGACGCACACCTGGCTGTGGGCGGTCATGATCGGCGCCGGCTCCTCCGCGCTGGCGGCCACCACCGACCGCTGGGGCGTGCTGGTCCTGCTCTTCGTCCACCTGGTCCTGGCCGTCGAAGGCCTGCTGTGGCGGGCGGCCCGGATGTCCAGCGACGTCCTCGTCTGGCTGCTGGGCGCCACCAGCGCCTGGATCCTGGCGGGCGTCCTCGACCAGCCCGGCAACGGCGCCGGATGGCTGTTCACCGGCCCCGGCCAGGAATACCTCTGGCTCGGCCTGCCGATCCTGCTCGGTGCCCTGGTCCACGACATCGGCGACGCCCTGACCGTCTCGGGCTGCCCCATCCTGTGGCCGCTGCCGATCGCCGGGAAGCGCTGGTACCCCATCGGCCCGCCCAAGGGAATGCGCTTCCGGGCCGGGAGCTGGGTGGAGCTCAAGGTGCTGATGCCCGTGTTCATGCTGCTCGGCGGCGTGGGCGGAGCGTCCGCCCTCGGTTTCATCTAGGCGGCCGGTTCCAACCAGGCGTCCGGCTTCATCCGGGCGCCCGGGTAAGGCTGGGCGCCCGGGTACGGCAAAGGCCCCGGCCCCGCACGTCGGCGGGGACCGGGGCCTCATCGGACCGCCGGTGCGGGGGCCGGGCCGGTCAGCCGTGCCAGGAGCGCCACAGCGCCGCGTACGCGCCGTCCGCCGCGACCAGCTCGTCGTGCGAGCCCAGTTCGCTGATCCGGCCGCCCTCGACCACCGCGATCACGTCCGCGTCGTGCGCGGTGTGCAGCCGGTGGGCGATCGCGATCACCGTACGGCCGTCCAGCACCCGGGCCAGCGAACGCTCCAGATGCCGTGCGGCCCGCGGATCCAGCAGCGACGTGGCCTCGTCCAGCACCAGCGTGTGCGGGTCCGCGAGCACCAGCCGCGCCAGCGCGATCTGCTGCGCCTGTGCCGGGGTCAGCGCCGTGCCGCCCGAACCCACCTCCGTGTCCAGACCGGACTCCAGCCCCCGGGCCCAGCCGTCCGCGTCCACGGCGCCCAGCGCCGCCCACAGCTCGGCGTCATCGGCCCCGGTGCGCGCCAGCCGCAGGTTGTCGCGCAGCGAGCCCACGAACACGTGGTGCTCCTGGTTGACCAGTGCCACCTGCTCGCGCACCCGTTCCGCGGGCATCCGCGACAGCTCGGCGCCGCCGAGGGTGATCTCGCCGGTCCGGGGTGCGTAGATGCCCGCCAGCAGCCGGCCCAGCGTGGACTTGCCCGCCCCGGAGGGTCCGACCAGTGCCATCCGGGTGCCCGGCGGCACGGACATGGACACCTGGTGCAGCACGTCCACGCCCTCCCGGTAGCCGAAGCGCACCTCGTCGGCCCGCACGTCCCGCCCGTTCGGGGAGACGGCCGCGTCACCGGCGTCCGGCTCGATCTCCCGCACGCCCACCAGGCGGGCCAGCGACACCTGGGCGACCTGGAGCTCGTCGTACCAGCGCAGGATCAGGCCGATCGGATCGACCATCATCTGCGCGAGCAGCGCACCCGTGGTCAGCTGCCCGACCGACATCCAGCCCTGGAGCACGCAGTAGCCGCCGATCATCAGCACGGAGCCGAGGATCGTCACGAAGGTCACGTTGATGACGGGGAAGAGGACGGTACGCAGGTACAGCGTGTACCGCTCCCACGCCGTCCACTCCTTGATCCGCTGCTCCGACAGCGCGATCCGGCCCGGACCGAGGCGGTGCGCCTCGACCGTGCGCCCGGCGTCCACCGTCTCGGTGAGCGCTGCCGCGACCGCCGCGTACCCGGCCGCCTCCGAGCGGTACGCCGAAGGCGCCCTCCGGAAATACCAGCGGCAGCCGAGGACCAGCACCGGCAGCGCCACCAGCGCGGCCAGCGCCAGCGGCGGCGCGGTCACCGTGAGCGCCCCGAAGAGCAGGCCGACCCAGACCACGCCGATGGCCAGCTGCGGCACGGCCTCGCGCATGGCGTTGGCCAGCCGGTCGATGTCGGTGGTGATCCGCGACAGCAGGTCACCGGTGCCGGCCCGCTCCAGCACGCCCGGGGGCAGGCCGACGGAGCGCACCAGGAAGTCCTCGCGCAGGTCGGCCAGCATCTCCTCGCCGAGCATCGCCCCGCGCAGCCGGACCTGCCGGACGAAGAACGTCTGGACCAGGAGGGCCAGGGCGAACAGCAGGGCCACGCGCTCCAGGTGGAGTTCGCGCGCCCCCGCCGCCAGCTGGTCCACGACCCGGCCCAGCAGGTACGGGCCGACCATGGAGGCCGTCACCGCGGCCGCGTTGACCGTCACCAGCAGCAGGAAGGCCCGCCGGTGGCGGCGGAACAGGCCGCGTACATAGCCCCGTACGGTCGCCGTCGTGCCCACGGGCAGGGTGGCGACCGATGCGGGGGCCGCCGGATCATATTGCGGCGGCGCCACGCCGATCATGCGGATTCCTCGATCTCTGTCAGTGCCTTTTCCAGCCGGGCTTCGTCCAGCAGGGTCGGTTCCGTCCGGGCCGCCCGCTGTTCCTCGTCGGTCTCGCGGGTGACGACGGCGCGGTAGAGCGGTTCGCCGTGCAGCAGTTCGCGGTGCGTACCGGCCGCTGCGACCCGGCCCTCATGAATCAGGACCACCCGGTCGGCGCGGTCCAGGAGCAGGGGCGAGGAGGCCAGTACCACCGTCGTGCGCCCGGCGCGCAGGGCGCTGATCCCGTCCGCGATCCGGGCCTCGGTGTGCGAGTCGACCGCCGAGGTCGGCTCGTCCAGCACCAGCACCTCCGGGTCGGTGGCCAGGGACCGCGCCAGCGCGAGCCGCTGACGCTGCCCGCCGGACAGGGACCGGCCGCGCTCGGTGATCCGCGCGTCCATCGGGTCCTCCACCCCGTCGGGCGCCGACTGCAGCAGCGCGTCCAGGACGTCCCCGCACTGGGCGGCGGTCAGGGCCGCCCCGGGCTCGACCGCTCCGGACGCCGGTACGGCGAACAGCTCGCGCAGCGTTCCCGACAGCAGCACCGGATCCTTGTCCTGGACGAGGACCAGCGTGCGCGCCGTGTCCAGCGCGAGCTCGTCCAGCGCGACCCCGCCCAGCAGCACCGAGACCCGGTCGGCGGCCGGGCCGTCGTCCGCCGGATGCCCGCCGAGGCGCTCGGCGAGCCGTCCCGCCAGGTCCGGATCCCCGCACACCACGGCGGTGAACCGGCCCGCCGGGGCCAGCAGCCCCGTCGCGGGGTCGTACAGGTCCCCGCCCGGAGCCGGAGCCCCGGGGATCCGGGCCTGCGGGGCCTGCGGCTCCGGGGCGTCGGTACGCGTCAGCGACAGCACCCGCGCCGCCCGCGCGGCGGAGGGCCGGGAGAAGGAGTACGCCATGGCGATCTCCTCGAAGTGCCGCAGCGGGTAGAGCATCGTGGCCACCGCGCTGAAGGCGGCGACGAGTTCACCGACCTCCAGCCGGCCGTCCAGCACGAGCACGGAGCCGTACCAGACCACGGTGATCAGCAGGGCGCCCGGGAGCAGCACCTGGATCGCGGAGATCAGCGCCCACATCCGGGCGCTGCGCACGGCAGCCTTGCGGACCTCCTGCGACGCCTCGCGGTAACGGCCCAGGAAGAGTTCCTCGCCGCCGATGCCGCGCAGCACCCGCAGGCCGGCGACGGTGTCGGAGGCGAGTTCGGTGGCCTTGCCCGCCTTCTCGCGCTGGACGTCGGCGCGCCGGGTGGCGCGCGGCAGCAGCGGCAGCACGGACAGGGCGAGCACCGGGACGCCGATCGCGACGACCACGCCGATCGAGGGTGCGAAGAACAGCAGGCCGACGCAGATGGCGACGACGGAGAAGGCGGCGGCGAGGAAGCGGGAGACCGCCTCGACGAACCAGCCGATCTTCTCCACGTCGCCCGTGGAAACCGCGACCACCTCGCCCGCCGCGACCCGCCGGGTCAGCGCGGAACCCAGCTCGGCGGTCTTGCGGGCCAGCAGCTGCTGGACCCGCGCGGCGGCGGTGATCCAGTTGGTGACGGCCGTCCGGTGGAGCATCGCGTCGCCGACCGAGATGGCGACGCCGATCAGCGCCAGGAGGGCGCCGACCAGCAGCAGTCGGGTGCCGTCGCGCTGCACGACCGCCTCGACGCCCAGGCCCACCGCGTACGGGAGCCCGGCGACACCGCCGAAGTGCACCAGTCCCCAGCACAGGCTCTTGGCCTGTCCGCCGAGTTGGCCGCGCCCCAGCCACACCAGGAAGCGCGGGCCGGAGCGGGCGTCGGGTACTCCGGGGTCCGGATACGGAAGATCGCTGATCTGCATGACGCCTCAAGACTGGTCGAGTGGTTCAAACCGAGCAAGGTTCGCCTTCCGGACCGGTTCCGGGCAATCGATTTTGCGTTGGCCACGGCCTCACGCGGTGGGATGTGCGGCCCGCACGGCCGTAAACCGCCAGGTCAAGGCCGTGTCCCTTCGGGTCAGGGGCGGGTGGCCCGCTCCAGTTCCAGCAGCGCCGAGCGATAACTGCGGCCGGTCGCCCGGTCCATGCCCACCTCGCACATCCGGTTCGCCGACAGATGCGCGTCGAACGCCCGCGAAGTCACCTCCGCCGCCTCGCGCTCCGTCGCCGAGGCCGTCAGCTCCGGATGCAGCATGCCCCGGTCGCCCGCGAAGGCGCAGCAGCCCGCATCGTCCGGGACCACCACCTCCGTCGCACAGGCCTCGGCCACCGCCCGCAGCTGCGCCGTATCGCCCAAGTGCTGCATCGAGCAGGTCGGATGGAGCACGGCCGAGCCCACGGTGCGCCGGATCTCCAGGTGCGGGAGCAGCTCGTCCGCCGCCCACACGACCGAATCGAGGACCGCCAGCTCCGCGTGCAGCGCCCGGTTGTCGTCCGTCAGGAACGGGACCACCTCGCGGGCGATGCCCAGCGTGCACGAGGAGGCGTCCACCACCAGCGGCAGCCGCCCGCCGGCGGTCCAGCCCCAGGCGGCCTCCACGATCCGGTTGGCCATCAAACGGTTCCCGGCTTCGTAGCCCTTGGAGTGCCAGATCGTCGCGCAGCAGGTGCCCGCGACGTCGCCGGGGATCCAGACCGGCTTCCCGGCCCGCTCCGACACCGCCACCACGGCCTCGGGCAGCGAGGGGCCGGGCCGGCCCTCGGGGCCGCCGAAGATCCGGTTCACACAGGCCGGGTAGTACACGGCCGCCGCGCCCACCCGCTCGGTGCGGGGCAGCCGCCGGGCGGCGGCGCCCGGGAGCTGCGGCAGCCACTGCGGAACCAGGTCGGGTCGCACGGCCTTGCGGGCGGCCCCGGTGACCGCTTCCAACAGCCGGTCCCCGGCCCGGTCGGCCAGCCGGTCGGCGGCCGCCACGGCCAGCCGGGCGGCGCCCTCCACGGCTTTGAACCGCCGAGCGGCGAGGGCGGCCGCCCGTTCCTCGCGCGCGCTGTGCCGGCGGTGGCGGAAGCCGCGCATCAGCGCGCCCGTGTCGATGCCGACGGGACAGGCCAGCTTGCAGGTGGAGTCGCCCGCGCAGGTGTCCACGGCGTCGTGGCCGTAGGCGTCGAGCAGTCCGTCCAGCACGCGCGAGCCCGGCTGCTGGCGCATCATCTCCCGGCGCAGCACGATCCGCTGGCGGGGCGTGGTCGTCAGGTCCTCGCTGGGACAGGTCGGTTCGCAGAAACCGCACTCGATGCACGGGTCGGCGACCGCCTCGACGCGCGGAATCGTCTTCAGCCCGCGCAGATGGGCCGCCGGGTCGCGGTCGAGCAGAACGCGGGGGGCGAGCAGCCCGTCCGGGTCGACGACCCGCTTCGTCCGCCACATCAGCTCCGTGGCCCGGGGCCCCCACTCCAGTTCCAGGAAGGGGGCCATGTTGCGGCCGGTGGAGTGCTCCGCCTTCAGCGAGCCGTCGAAACGCTCCACCACCAGCCGGCAGAAGGCCTCCATGAAGGCGCCGTACCGCCCGACGTCGGCGGGCTTCGCCGCGTCGAAGGCGAGCAGGAAGTGCAGGTTGCCGTGGGCCGCGTGGCCGGCGACGGCCGCGTCGAAGCCGTGCTCGGCCTGGAGCGCGAGGAGCGCCTCGCAGGCCTCGGCCAGCCGGGAGGGCGGTACCGCGAAGTCCTCGGTGATCAGGGTGGTGCCGGGGGCTCGGGCTCCGCCCACCGCGGTGACGAAGGCCTTGCGGGCCCTCCAGTACCCGTTGATCGTCCCCGCGTCGCGGGTGAACGCATTGGTGATCGAGGACACCGGAGCGACCAGGTCCAGCCCGGCGAGCACCTCGGCGGCGCGGCGCTCGTACTCCGCGCGGCCCGCCTCGTCCGGTGCGCGGAACTCCACCAGCAGGGCGGTGGTGTCCTTCGGCAGCCCGGCCCAGTCGGCGGGGACGCCGTCGACGCTGACCGAGGCGCGCAGGGTGTTGCCGTCCATCACCTCCACGGCGAGGGCCCCCGCCGCGTTGAACCGCGGTACGGCGGCGGCCGCCGCGGGGAGCGAGGGGAAGAAGAGCAGCGCGCTGGTGAGCTCGCGGTCCAGCGGCACGGTGTCGAAGACGACCTCGGCGATGAAGCCGAGCGTGCCCTCCGAGCCGACCATCAGCCCGCGCAGGATCTCGACGGGCGTGGCGCCGTCCAGGTACGCGTCGAGGCGGTAGCCGGTGGTGTTCTTGATCTCGTACTTGGCCCGGATCCGCGCGACGAGCTCCGGATCGCCCTCGATCTCCCGTTTGATCTCCATCAGCCCGCGGCACAGCGCCGGTTCGGCGTGCGCCAGCTCCTCGTCCGCGCGTGGATCGGCGGTGTCCACGACCGTCCCGCCTGGCAGCACGAAGGTGAGGGAGGCGAGGGTGCGGTACGAGTTCCTCGTGGTCCCCGCCGTCATGCCGGACGCGTTGTTCGCGACGACCCCGCCGAGGGTGCAGGCCACGGCGCTCGCCGGGTCGGGGCCGAGCACGCGGCCGTGCCGGGCGAGTGCGGCATTGGCCCGGGCCACCGTGGTGCCGGGCCGGATCCGGGCCCGGCGGCCCTCCTCCAAGACCTCGACGCCGGCCCAGTGGCGGCGTACGTCGACCAGGACGTCCTCGCCCTGGGCCTGGCCGTTCAGGGAGGTCCCGGCGGCGCGGAAGACCACCTCGCGCCCGCGGCCGTGCGCGTACGAGAGGACGGCGGAGACGTCGTCGATGTCCTCGGCGACGACCACCACCTGCGGCACGAACCGGTACGGAGAGGCGTCGGAGGCGTAGCGGACCAGGTCGGAGACCTTCCACAGCACCTTCTCGGCGCCCAGCAGCGACGTCAGCTCGGCGCGCAGCGGATCAGGGGTGCCGGCGGCGTGGTGGTCGGGGACCCGGTCGGGAGCGGGGCCGGCGACGCTGTGCGGCCGCAGGGCCCCGGGCTTCGGTTCCAGCAGCGGCATGCGCGACCCCTCGCCTTACTCGTTCGGCCCAATCCGGAAAACCCTCGTCCGGGCCCGGAGCGGCCTGCTCAGCAGCTGCGCTCCGTCGGGACGTCCGTCAGAGCGTTCAGCAGGCCGCCGAGCACCTCGCGCTGCTCGGCGGTCAACGGAGCCAGGATCTCCTCCGCCGCGTCGGTTCGCGCGTTGCGCAGCCGGCGCAGCGTGGCGCGGCCGGTGTCGGTGAGCTCGATTCTTATGACGCGCCGGTTCGCAGGGTCGGGCGCGCGGCGCACGCACTCGGCGGCCTCCAGGCCGTCCACCAGCGTGGTCACGGCGCGGGGCACGACTTCGAGGCGGGCCGCGAGGTCCGCCATCCGGGGCGGCTGGTCGCCGTCGTAGTGCGAGACGAGGCGCAGCAGCCGGCTCTGGGCGGGGGTGATGCCGAGCGGTTCCAGGTGGTGCTTCTGGATCCGGTGGAGCCGGCGGGTCAGCCGCAGCAGCTGCTCGGCGAGCACGCCGTCCGTGCTGTCGGTTTCGGAAGCTGTCCTCATACTGGGAAACAGTACCAGGACCACGTTCATTGTGAGCATAGGTAACAATGAGCTATGCTCATTCGAGTCTCACAGGTCTTGTACTCCGTCAGGTCTCGCCAGAAGGAGGCCCATGCGCCCCGAAGAGCCGAAATGGACCCCATCGAAAGAAGCGCTCGATCCCACCCGCCCCGCCCCCGCGGAGCAGCCGCGTGAGCTGCGCCGGATCGTGGCCCTGTTCCGCCCCTACCGCGGCCGCCTCGCCGTCGTGGGGCTGCTCGTCTGCGCCTCCTCGCTGGTCTCGGTGGCCTCGCCGTTCCTGCTGAAGGAGATCCTGGACGTCGCCATCCCGCAGGGGCGCACCGGGCTGCTCAGCCTGCTCGCGCTCGGCATGATCCTCACCGCCGTCGTCACGAGCGTCTTCGGCGTGCTCCAGACCCTGATTTCCACCACCGTCGGCCAGCGCGTCATGCACGACCTGCGCACCGCCGTCTACGCCCAGCTCCAGCGGATGCCGCTGGCCTTCTTCACCCGCACCCGGACCGGCGAGGTGCAGTCCCGCATAGCCAACGACATCGGCGGCATGCAGGCGACCGTCACCTCCACCGCGACCTCCCTCGTCTCCAACCTCACGGCCGTGATCGCCTCCATCGTGGCGATGCTCGCGCTGGACTGGCGGCTCACCCTCGTCTCCCTGCTCCTGCTGCCCGTGTTCGTGTGGATCAGCCGGCGCGTGGGCCGCGAGCGGAAGAAGATCACCCTCCAGCGGCAGAAGCAGATGGCCGCCATGGCCGCGACGGTCACCGAGTCCCTGTCGGTGAGCGGCATCCTGCTCGGCCGCACCATGGGCCGCGCGGACTCGCTGACCGGCTCCTTCTCGGAGGAGTCCGAGAAGCTGGTCGACCTAGAGGTCCGGTCCAGCATGGCCGGGCGGTGGCGCATGTCCACCATCGGCATCGTCATGGCCGCCATGCCCGCGCTCATCTACTGGGCGGCCGGCATGGCCCTCCAGCCGGGCGCCCCCTCGCTCTCGGTCGGCACCCTCGTCGCCTTCGTCACGCTCCAGCAGGGCCTGTTCCGGCCCGCCGTAAGCCTGCTGTCGACCGGCGTGCAGATCCAGACCTCGCTCGCCCTGTTCGGCCGCATCTTCGAGTACCTCGACCTGCCGGTGGACATCACGGAGCGCGCGGACGCGGTGCGGCTGGACCGGGCCCGGGGCGAGGTCCGGCTGGAGGACGTGCACTTCGCGTACGACGCCAAGCACGGGCCCACCCTGACGGGGATCGACATCACCGTCCCGGCCGGCGGTTCGCTCGCCGTGGTCGGACCGACCGGCTCGGGCAAGAGCACGCTCAGCTACCTCGTGCCCCGGCTCTACGACGTGACCGGCGGCCGGGTCGCCCTCGACGGCGTGGACGTACGGGATCTCGACTTCGACTCGCTGGCCCGCTCCATAGGCGTGGTCTCCCAGGAGACGTACCTCTTCCACGCCTCCGTCGCCGACAACCTCCGCTTCGCCAAGCCGGACGCCACCGACGAGGAGATCGCCGCGGCCGCCCGGGCGGCCCAGATCCACGAGCACATCGAATCCCTGCCCGACGGGTACGACACCCTGGTCGGCGAGCGCGGCTACCGCTTCTCCGGGGGCGAGAAGCAGCGCCTCGCCATCGCCCGCACCATCCTGCGCGATCCGCCGGTGCTGATCCTCGACGAGGCCACCAGCGCGCTCGACACCCGCACGGAGCACGCCGTGCAGCGGGCCATCGACAACCTGTCCCAGGGGCGCACCACGATCACCATCGCGCACCGGCTCTCCACCGTCCGCGACGCCGACCAGATCGTCGTCCTGGACAAGGGCCGCATCGCCGAGCGCGGTACGCACGAGGAGCTGCTGGAGGCGGAGGGCCGGTACGCGGCCCTGGTCCGCCGGGACCGGGAAGCCGCGCTCACGCCGGAGCCGGTCGCGCAGCCCGCACCGGTAAAAGTGTGATCGTCTGATCGGAACGTGGGTGTGATGCCGGAAATACAGCGCTTTGCGGGTTAGCGTGCCGGCATGCGCCATGAGTACCAGCCGCCACGGCGTCGCTCCCGGCTCACCCGCCGGGGCCGTCTGGCGCTCTTCCTCGGCATGCTGCTCGCCGTCGGTGCGGCCGCCCTGTTTCCGCTGATGCGAGGCGGAGAAGCCCCTGAGAAGCCGCGCCGGCTGACCATCCCGGAGGGATGGCGGGCACCCCAGGTGTACGCCGCGATCGACCGCGAGCTGAAGCTCCCGGCCGGCTCCACCAAGGCGGCGGTCCCCAAGGCCGCACTGGCCCTGCCCGCGGAGGCGAAGGGCAATCCGGAGGGCTTCCTCTTCCCGGCGACCTACCCGGTGACCTCGAAGTCCACCCCGGCCACCCTGCTCGCGTACATGGTGGACACCGCCAACCGGAAGCTGGCGACCAGAGCCGTCGCAGACGGCGCCAAGGCCCACGGGATGACCCCGTACCAGACGGCCACGCTCGCCAGCATCATCGAGGCGGAAGCGGAATCCCGCGCCGACCGGGGCAAGGTCGCCCGCGTGGTCCACAACCGGCTGGCGCGGTCGATGCCGCTCCAGATGGACTCCACCATCAACTACGCGCTGGGCCGCAACACGGTGGACACCAAGCTGAGCGAGACGCGGATCGACAGCCCCTTCAACACGTACGAGCGCCAGGGGCTCCCTCCGACGCCGATCGACAGTCCGGGCGTGGAGGCCATGGCCGCGGCCGTCGCGCCGACGCCCGGCGACTGGCTGTTCTTCGTCACCGTGAAGCCGGGGGACACCCGCTTCTCCGCGACCTACGAGGAGCACAAGAAGCACGTGGCGGAGTTCAACCGTGTCCGGGCCGGTGCCAGTGCCGGTGCCAGCGCCGGTGCCAGTGCCAGTGCAGGCACCCGTGCGAGCACGGGGCCGGGACCGGAGGCCGGGACGGGGACCAGCGAGGTCGCCGCCGGCCGCGCCCGGGCCGGCTCCCGCGCCGGCTAGGGACGTCGTCGAGGTCCTTTCCGGCCGGCGCTACCGTGACGGCACTCCCATGCCGACCGGGTCGACCCGGTCGGCCAGGCCGGCCGCGCCGCCGGTCAGGAGGCGGCGGATCTCGCGGACCGCGGCCCCGCCGGCACGGTTGGCGCCGATCGTCGACGCCGACGGGCCGTAGCCGACCAGGTGGATCCGCTCGTCGCGGACCGCGCGGGTGCCCTCGACCCGTATGCCGCCCCCGGATTCGCGCAGGTGCAGCGGAGCCAGGTGATCGATGGCGGCCCGGAAGCCGGTGGCCCACAAGATCACGTCGGCCTCCGCCTGCCGCCCGTCCGCCCAGGCCACGCCCGTCGGCGTGATCCGGTCGAACATCGGCTGCCGCTCCAGCACCCCCGAGGCCAGCCCGGCCCGGACGGCCTCGTTCAGCGGGAGCCCGGTCACGCTGACCACGCTCTGGGGCGGCAGCCCCCGGCGCACCCGCTCGTCGACCAGGGCCACCGCGGCCCGGCCCTCGGCCTCGCCGAAGCTCCCGTCGCGGAACACCGGGGGTCTGCGGGTCACCCACGTGGTCCCGGCCGCCACCTCGGCGATCTCCAGCAGGTGCTGGACCGCCGAGGTGCCACCGCCCACCACGACCACCCGGGCCCCGGCGAACTCCCCGGGCCCCGGGTAGTTCGCGGTGTGCAGCTGGCGGCCACGGAAGGTCTCCTGGCCCGCGTAGCGAGGCCAGAAGGGCCGGTCCCAGGTCCCGGTCGCGTTGATCAGCGCCCGTGCGGACCAGATCCCGGCCGAGGACTCCACGCGCAGCCGCCCGTCGGCCCCGTCCCGTACGGCCGTGACGTCCACGGGCCGCCGCACGGGCAGGCCGAACCGCTCCTCGTACGCCGCGAAGTACTCCCCGATCACCGCCGACGACGGCCGCCGCGGGTCGGCGTCCGTGAGCTCCATGCCCGGCAGGGCGTGCATCCCGTGCACCTTGCCGTACGTCAGCGAGGGCCAGCGGAACTGCCAGGCCCCGCCCGGCCGCGGCGCGTGGTCGAGCACCACGTGCCCGATCCCGGCCCGCGCCAGGTGGTACGCGCTCGACAACCCCGCCTGCCCGGCCCCGACGACCACCACGTCGACGTCCGCCACACCCCGCACCATGTCGTCCACGGTTCTACCAACCCGCCCCGGCCCCGGGATCTTCCCGGGAACCCGGGGGACGCCCCCTACGCGGCCGGGTGTTCGCAGAGCCAGTCGTAGGCCGCCTCCGCGCTGAAATCGCGCTGTCCGCCGCGGAACAGCAGGCCGGCGCCGGTGAAGGCCGGGTCGTGGGCCATGGCCGGGACGTACGGGATCGCCACGCAGGACATGCCGGCCGCGTGGGCGGCCCGGGCTCCCGGGGCCGCGTCCTCGACCACCACGCAGTCGGCGGGGTCCGCGCCGAGGCGGCGGGCCGCCTCCAGGAAGACGTCCGGGGCGGGCTTGCCGTGCGCCACCTCCTCGGCCGAGACCGCCGTGGTCAGCAGCGCGTCCAGGCCCGTCCCCGCCAGGACGGCGTCGATCGCCTCGCGCGAGGACCCGGACGCCACCGCCATCGGGATCCCCTCCGCGTGCAGCCGCTCCACGAATTTCCGCATCTCGGGGAAGGCCTCGGTCCCGGTCCGGGCCAGCTCCAGGTACGCGGCGTTCTGCTCGGCCAGCAGCTGCTCCACCGGGGCCCCGATCGCGTACCGCTCCCGGAGGATCTCCAGCGTCTCCAGGGTGCCGATGCCGATGAAGCGCGCGTGCTGCTCCCAGGTGAAGTCGGGGACGCCGTGCCGGGCCAGGGTGCGGCGCCCCGACTCGTAGTAGTTCGGCTCGCTGTCCACGAGGGTGCCGTCGAGATCGAATATGACGGAAATCATCCGCTCTGCCCGTCCTGCCGGTTACATGCCTGTCGCAACCATCCTGTCAGGGTTTGCGAACTCCTCGTCCCACGGACTCGACCAGCGGCAGCAGACGGTGCGCGACCCGCTCGCGCAGCGCCACCTCCGTACGGGTGCGCACCACGCCCGGCAGCCGGATCAGCCGCTGGATCACGTCCTCCAGATGCGCGTTGTCCCGGGCCGCGACCCGGGTCAGCAGATCACCGCCGCCGGTGATCGAGAAGGCCTCGATGATCTCGGGTACGGCGGCCAGGGCGTCGCCCACCTCGTCCAGGTGTCCCTGGGTGACCTCGATGTGCACGAAGGCCAGGACCGGATGCCCGAGCGCCGCGGGGGACAGCACGGGACCGGTCCCCGTGATCACCCCGGTGCGCTCCAGCCGGTCCAGCCGGGCCTGCAGGGTGCCCCGCGCGACCCCGAGGATCCGCGCGTACTCGCGGACGCTGGTGCGCGGCTGTTCGATCAGCAGACGCAGGATCCGGGTGTCGAGCTCGTCCACCGCCATGTCGCGACTGTACCAATGGCACAGTGCGGTGCCTTTTCCGGCGGCCCGCCGCATCCGCGACCGGCCGCCGGCCGGAATCCCTTACGGGCGCACGCCGAGGAACGCCGAGGAACGGAGAGAGCGATGACGGCCAGCACCGGTCTGCACTGCCTGGTCACCGGGGCCACCGGCTACATCGGAGGACGCCTGGTGCCCGAGCTCCTCGACGCCGGGCACCGCGTCCGCTGCCTGGCCCGGTCGCCCGAGAAGCTGCGCGACCACCCCTGGGCCGGACGCGCCGAGACCGTCCGAGGCGACGTCACCGACGCCGAGTCCGTCGCCGCGGCCCTGCGCGGCATCGACGTCGCCTACTACCTCGTCCACGCCCTCGGCGGCGGCTCCGGCTTCGAGGACCGCGACCGCGCCGCCGCCCGCATCTTCGCCGAACAGGCCCGCGCGGCCGGCGTCGGCCGCATCGTCTACCTCGGGGGCCTCACCCCGGCCGGGATCCCGGCCGGGGAGCTCTCCCCGCACCTGCGCTCCCGCGCCGAGGTCGGCGAGATCCTCCTCGGCTCCGGAGTACCGACCACCGTCCTGCGCGCCGCCGTCATCATCGGATCCGGCTCGGCCTCCTTCGAAATGCTGCGCTACCTGACCGAGCGGCTCCCCGTCATGGTCACCCCCAGCTGGGTCGGCACCCGCGTCCAGCCCATCGCCGTCCGCGACGTCCTGCGCTACCTCGTCGGCAGCGCCACCATGCCCCCCGAGGTCAGCCGCGCCTTCGACATCGGCGGGCCCGACGTGCTCACGTACGAGGAGATGATGCGCCGCTACGCCGTCGTCGCCGAGCTGCCCCACCGGCTCATCGTGCGCGTCCCGATGCTGACCCCGCGGCTGTCCAGCCACTGGATCGGCCTGGTCACGCCCGTACCGCGGGCCCTGGCCCGGCCGCTCGCCGAATCCCTGCGCCACGAGGTCGTCTGCGCGGAGCACGACATCGCCCGCTACGTCCCGGACCCGCCCGGGGCCCCGATCGGCATCGACCGGGCCGTGTCCCTGGCCCTGATGCGGGTGCGCGAGGCGGACGTGACCACCCGCTGGTCCTCCGCCTCCCTGCCCGGTGCGCCCAGCGACCCGCTGCCGACCGACCCCGACTGGGCGGGCGGCAGCCTCTACTCCGACCGGCGCGAGCGCGAGGTCGACGCCTCGCCCGCCGCGCTGTGGCGGGTGGTGGAGGGGATCGGCGGGGAGAACGGCTGGTACTCGTTCCCGCTGGCCTGGGCCGTACGGGGCTGGCTCGACCGGCTCGTCGGCGGGGTCGGCATCCGGCGCGGCCGGCGCGACGCGGCCCGGCTGCGGGTGGGGGACTCCCTGGACTTCTGGCGGGTGGAGGAGATCGAACCGGGCCGCCTGCTGCGGCTGCGCGCCGAGATGAGGCTGCCGGGGCTGGCGTGGCTGGAGATGTACGCCGACCCGCTGCCCCCCTCATCGCGGAACGGGGACCGGGGCGGCACCGTGCAGAGCGCCCGCTATCGCCAGCGGGCCCTGTTCCACCCGCACGGACTGCTCGGCCACCTCTATTGGTGGAGCGTGTCGCCCTTCCACGCCGTCGTCTTCGGCGGCATGGCCCGCAACATCGCCCGGGCCGCGAAGCGTCTGGACGAGGAGGCCGCCGCGCATCCGGCCCGCGCGTCCGCATCCGACCGGCCCCCGTCCGCCGAAGTACCCGACGACAGCCGTCCCCCCGGTCCCGACGCGGAGCGAGAGAACCCATGAACGTCGCGGTGGTCCTGTACACCTCCGACCTGCGCCTGCACGACCACCCGCCGCTGCGGGCGGCCCTCTCCTCCTGCGACCGGGTGGTGCCGCTCTTCGTCCGCGACCGGGCCGTCGACGCGGCCGGCTTCGCCGCGCCCAACCGGCTCGCCTTCCTCGCCGACTGCCTGGCCGACCTCGACGCCGGACTGCGCGACCGCGGCGGCCGCCTGACCCTGCGCTCCGGCGACGCCGTCGCCGAAGTCCTCGCCCTCGTCCGGGAGTGCGACGCCGACGAGGTTCACATGGCGGCCGGGGTCAGCGGCTACGCCCACGCACGCGAGGAACGGCTGCGCGCCGCCCTCGAAGCCGAGGGCGTGCGGCTCTACGTACACGAGGCGGTGGTCACGGTCGCCGCCCCCGGGGCCGTGCTGCCCGCCGGCTCCGACCACTTCGCCGTGTTCACCCCGTACTTCCGCCGCTGGTCCGAACTGCCGCCCCGCGCCGTCGCCGCCGCCCCGCGCTCCGTCCGCGTGCCCGACGGGATCGGCTCCGAGCCGCTGCCGCGGCGCGCGGACCTCACCGGGGTCTCCCCGGGCCTGGCCCGGGGCGGCGAGCGCGAAGCCCGCGACCTCCTCAGGCGCTGGCTGCGCGCGGGCCTCTCCCGGTACGCGGACGCCCACGACGACCTGGCCGGCGACGCCACCTCGCGCCTCTCCCCGCACCTGCACTTCGGCACGCTCTCGCCCACCGAGGCCGTCCACCGCGCCCGCGCCGCCGCCGAGGGCCCCGCCGGGGACCCCGGCGCCGAGGCGTTCGTCAGGCAGCTCTGCTGGCGCGACTTCCACCACCAAGTGCTCGCCGCCCGCCCCGAGGCGGCCGCACGGGACTACCGCGACCGCCGGGACCGCTGGCGCAACGGGGCGGCCGCCGAGGAGGAGACCGAGGCCTGGAAGGAGGGCCGCACCGGCTATCCGGTGGTCGACGCGGCCATGCGCCAGCTCCGCCACGAGGGCTGGATGCACAACCGGGGCCGACTGCTCGCCGCCAGCTTCCTCACCAAGACCCTGTACGTGGACTGGCGGATCGGAGCCCGGTACTTCCTGGACCTCCTCGTGGACGGGGACCTCGCCAACAACCAGCTCAACTGGCAGTGGGTGGCCGGCACGGGCACCGACACCCGGCCCAACCGCGTCCTCAACCCGGTGCGCCAGGGCCTGCGTTACGACCCGTCGGGACGGTACGTCCACCGATGGGTCCCCGAGCTCGCCGGGCTGGACGCCCCCAGGGTGCACGAGCCCTGGCGGCTGCCCGGGCTGGAGCGGGCCCGGTACGACTACCCTGACCCGATCGTGGAACTGGCCGACGGGCTCGACCGGTTCCGGCGCGGACGGGGAGCGGAGTGAGCCGCGGAACCGGTTCCCGGCCCCTATCGTGAGCGGGTGGACCGCGCGCCCCAGACACCACCGCTGCCCCAGAGACCACCCCCGCCCCAGACGCCACCCCCGCCTCCACTCCGGTCCCCGGCCCGCCCCGCCGCCGCGCTGAGCACCGGCGCGGTCGCCCGCCGCCTCGGGGTCTCGCCGACGACGCTGCGCTCCTGGGAGCGCCGGTACGCGATCGGCCCGGCCCGCCGCGAGGCCGGCCGCCACCGCCGCTGGACCGCGCAGGACATCGCCCGGCTGGAGCTGATGTGCCGGCTCACCGCCGACGGGGTACCACCGGCCGAGGCCGCCCGCGCCGCGCTCGGCGGCGCCCCCGCAGCGCCCCGCGCCGGGGCTGACGTACCGTCGGCGACCCCGGGCGGGCCCGGCGCCCTCCCGCTCGGGGCGGTCCGTCCGGAGTGCCGGGGCCTCTCGCGGGCCGCCGTACGCCTGGACGCGCCGACCGTGGCGGAGCTGCTGGAGGGGGTCCTGGCAGAGGACGGTCTGGTCACGGCCTGGGAGGAGGTCATCGCGCCGACCCTGCATGCCGTGGGCCGCAAGTGGGCCACCGCGGGGGAGCGTTACGTGGAGGTCGAACACCTCCTGTCCTGGCAGATCTCCGCGGCACTGCACCGGATCCGGCCCCTGCCCGAGCCGCCCATGAGCCCGCCGGTACTCCTCGCCTGCGTCCCCGGCGAACAGCACAGCCTGCCCATCGAGGCCCTGACCGCTGCCCTCGGCCAGCGCGGCGTGCCCGCCCGGATGTTCGGGGCCGCACTGCCCCCCGAGGCCCTGCACGACGCCGTACGGCGTACCGGCCCGCGCGGCGTCGTCCTGTGGGCGCAGTCCCGCACCACCGCCGACGTGGCCCTGGCCCGGTCGGTGGCCGGCATCGAGTGGGGGCTGCGCGGCGCCCGGGCCCGACCGGCCCTGCTCCTCGCCGGGCCCGGATGGGGAGCGGAGGCGCCGGGGCCGCGCACCGAGCGGCTGTACGGGCTGCGTTCGGGCCTCGCGGTCATCGAGTCGCTGGCGCCGCCGGGGGAAGCGACCCCCGCAGCCGGTGCAGGGCCCTTCGCATATGGCTCTTGACGGTGCCCAGCGGCAGCCCCGTGCGGTCCGCGATCTGGGTCTGGGTCAGGTCCGCGTAGAAGGCGAGGTGCAGCACCCGCCGCTGCTCGGACGGCAGCCGGGCGAGTTCCCCGAGCACCAGCACCCGGTCCAGGACCTGCTCCGCCTCCTGACGCGCCGGCCCCCCGGGCCGGTCGGCCGCGACGGGCGAGGTGCGCACGGCGGCCGCCGCCACCCGGGCCCTGCGGGTCCGCGCCTCCAGCGCGTCGGCGACCTTGTGGCGGGTGATGCCGCTGATCCAGGCCCCGAGCCCGCCGGGCCCGGGGCGGTAGCGGTGCCGGCCGTGCCAGGCGGCGAGGAACACCTGCTGGGTGACGTCCTCCGCCTCCCGCTCGTCGCCCAGGTACCGGTGGGCGAGCGCGTGGACCAGCGGCCGCCAGCGCCGGTAGACCGCCTCCATGCACCGCTCGTCGCCCGCTGCGAAACCCGCCGCGACGCACTCCTCGCGCTCCCGCCCGTCCATGGCCTCGTCCATGCTCCGAGCCTCGCGAGCGCGCCCCGGGCGAGCCACTCGCAGCGTTTGCGCATCGATTTGCCGCTCCCGGCCGCCGACGGCCCCCGCCCGGTGGCTCAGCGCGCGTGCAGCAAGGGCTGGGGCAGGTAGGCCAAGGCCACCGCCAGCACCACTCCGCCCGGCACCACCAGCAGCCAGTTCACCGGGAGGCCCGCCCGCACCAGCAGTGCCCCCGCCATCCCGCCCGCGAACATCGCGAGGACGGCGGCGGCCCGCCGCGCCCAGGCCCCCGTCCCGTACCCGAAGGCACTGTCCTGTCCCAGCGCCGAACCGCCCAGGAACGAGGTCATGGAGCGGGTGACCAGCGTGGTCGGCAGCCCGGGCACGTTCACCCGCATGCTCGTGACGTTGCGCATGCCCATCGTCGCGGCCAGCAGCGCCGCCACCACCATGTGCCGCCCGGTCGGCTCGCCGTAGTGGGCCGCCAGGCCCCAGCCCGCGCCCGCCGCGACCAGGATCAGCCCGCCCTCGATCCCCAGGCCGATCACGAACCAGCGCCGCCCCAGAGCCTCCGACGCTCCTTCGAACCGGGCCCCGCACACCGCCCCCAGGGCGAAGGCGGCCAGTGACACCGCGGGCGCCAGGGCGGGCAGGCTCCCCTCCCGGGCCGCCCCGAAGGCCAGGAACAGCACGTTGCCGGTCTGCATCGCCGTGAACACGGGCCCCAGCGCGAGCAGGCTGACCGCCTCGATCATTCCGGTCACGAAGGTCAGTACGACCAACAACGTCGTCAACGGCGGCAGCCGCGACGGGTGCGCGCTCTCGTCCATGACGCCCGACAGTGACATGCCGTCCGAATCCTCCGGCGCCGACATGCCGGAGGGCTTAGGGTCCGGATCATGAGCGACCTGCTGCTGGTGAGACACGGTGAGACGGCCTGGAGCGCCAACGGGCGCCACACCGGACGGACCGACATCCCGCTGACCGCTGCCGGGGTCGAGGAGGCGATCTCGCTCGCCCCGTACTTCCGCGACCGGCACTTCGCCCTGGTCCTGACCAGCCCGCTGCGCCGCGCCGTGGCCACCGCCCAACTCGCGGGCCTGAACGGCGGAGTCACCGACCCCGACCTCCACGAATGGGACTACGGCGGCTACGAGGGCATCACCACGGCCGAGATCCAGCGGACGCGCCCAGACTGGTCCCTGTGGACCGACGGCGTCCCGCCCGGCGACGCCGAGCACCCCGGGGAGAACGCCGCCCAGGTCGGCGCCCGCGCGGACCGCGCCCTGGCCCGGGTCGGCGAGGTCCTCGCCGAGGACCGCGGCGATGCCGTCATCGTCGCCCACGGCCACTTCCTGCGCGTCCTCACCGCCCGCTACCTGAAACTGCCCCCGCAGGACGGCCGGCTCTTCCTCCTGCGCACGGGCACGGTCAGCATCCTGTCCACCGAACACGGCCTCCCGGTGATCGCCGGCTGGAACACCCACCCCTAGGGGGTGTCCGTCGGATCACGGCGGGGCTGCGGCCTCCGGCATGATCCACGAGGCCTCCCCGGCCCGTCCCCAGGTCCCGCGGCCGTCCACGTGGGATTCTGAAACCGTGCGAGCCCTTGGGGAACTCGAACGGGAGCTCCGGACGGGCACCGGCCCGGTGCCGGCGGCCGCGCGCCGCGCCGTCCGGACCACGTTCGCCGCCTGCACGAGCTTCCTCGTGTTCCTGTACGCGTTCGACCGGCCCGTCGCCGCCACCTACGCCCTCTTCGGCGCCGTCTCCCTGGCCGGGCTCGCCCGCATCCCGGGCACCGGACGGCAACGGGCCGCCGTCATGGTCAGGCTCCTCCCGGTGGTCTGCTTCCTGGTGATCCTCGGCACCTTCCTCGCCGTCCGCACCTGGAGCGCCGTCCTCGGCATGGCCGTCGTCGGCTTCTGCCTGGCCTTCTCCGCGGCGGCCGGACCGCGGGCGGCGGGCGCCGCACCCGGACTCCAGCTGCTCTACATCCTGCCCAGCTTCCCGCCCTACCTCCCCCACACCCTCGGCGAGCGCCTCGGCGGCGCCCTCGCCGGCCTCCTGCTGCTCATCGCCGCCGAGGCGTGGATCCTGCCCGACCCGCGCGTGCCCACCTACGCGGAGCGGGCCTCGGCCGCCGTGGCCGAGGCGGTACGGTGCGCCGCCGCGCTGGGGCGGCCGCCGTACGTGCTGACGGCTCCGGCTTCCGACCGGGCCCGGGCCGCCGCCGATTCGCTGCGCTCCTCCCGCGTCCCGGAGGCGGAGCGGCCCGCCGGAGCGGGGCTGCGCGAGCGGGGCCTGGCCCACACGGGCCTGGCCGCGCGCACCCTGCTCAACCGGCTGCGGAACCTGCCCGGACCAGCCGCCGGACGGGAACCGAGACGGGCCGGACTCGACCTGCTCGACGCGGTCCGGGAATCGGCGTGCGCGACGGCCACCCTGCTGCGCGACGGGCGGCAGCCCGCCACGGATTCGGCGGAACTGCTCCGGCTGCGCGCCCGGAACGCCCGCACCCCCGCCGAGCTGCCCGAGTCCCGCCGCCGGCAGGCCGCCCTGCTGGAGGTCGCGGACGCCGCCGTGGCCTTGCGCACGGCGGCCGACATCGCGCTGCGGGGGCGCCGCGCGCATCTGGGCGCCGACGCGGCGGACCGGTTCTGGTACGTGAGGGAGAGCACCGCAGGCCTGTGGTGGCACCGGCTCGCCGCGCACACCGGGCCGCGGTCCGTGCACTTCCAGAACGCCGTAAGGATCGCGCTGGCCCTCGCCGTGGCCCGTACCGTGGCCGGGCTCGACTCCCTCCCGCACGGCTTCTGGGCGATGCTCGCCGTCGTCAGCCTCACCCGGACCACCGCCGTCCAGACCCGGGGCACCGTGCGCAGCGCACTCATCGGCACCTGCGTGGGCGCGCTCGCCGCCGGCACGGTGCTCGCCCTGGCCGGCGGGCAGACCACCGTGTACGCGATCGCGCTCGCGCCGCTGATGCTGTTCACGTTCACCGTCGGGCCGGTGAAGGGGGTGGGCTGGGCGCAGGCCCTGTTCACGCTGGTCGTCTCCGTCGTCTTCGCCCAGCTGTCCCGGGTCACCTGGCAGCTGGCCGAGGTCCGCTTCCTCGACGTGCTCATCGGCAGCTCGATCGGGATCGTGTGCGGGCTGCTCGCCTGGCCCCGCGGCGCCCAGGACGAGCTGGGCCGGGCGGTCGCCGGGCTGCTGCGCGCCTGCGCCGACGACGTCGAGTCGACCACGGCCGTGATCACGGCGCCGGGGCGGCCCGCCGAGCCGCCCGGAGACGAGGAGCACCGGGTCCGGGTCACGCTGGTGATGGCCGAGTCGGCGTACGCCCAGTACCAGAGCGAGACGCAGCGCCCGGCCGGGCCGGGCCCCGACTGGCAGGCCACTGTGATGACCGGGCACCACGTGCTCTGGGGCGCCGGCCGGGTCCTGGGCAGCGCGGACGGGACACCGCTCGCGCGCGGCGAGGCGGCGGGGCTCCAGGAGTACGCGGCCCGCGTCGCGGCCGGACTGCGCCGTGCGGCGGCGGTCGCGGCCACCCCCCACAAGAACCGGGACGGCGGCTCACCCGGCGGCCCCGGGGACCTCCTGCCGGAGGCGCTGACCCCGCCCACGGAGGCGGCACCGCCCGATGCCGGGCTCCCGTACTTCGCCACGACCGCCTGGCTGGACTCCCTGACGGCGGACCTCGGAACCATCGCCTCGGGCCGTGCCGCGACCCGGCCCCCCGGATGAGCGTCCGCCCCCCGCCGTTTCCCGGCCGCGCCCTCGGGCAGAACCTCCACGGCGTCCGGACCGACCGGGCGAGGGCACGCACGGATCGAGGGTGACGGTGGGGGAGCCGATGAAGGGTGGCAAGTCCGCGGCAGAGGTCTTCGACGACGTCGGCGCACGGTACGAGGAGGCGTTCGGGCACGTCCCCGGGCAGCTCGCCGCACTGGACTGGCTCACCGCCCGCCTCGCCCCCGGCGCCCGCGTCCTCGACGTCGGCAGCGGTACGGGCCGCCCGACCGCCGAAGTCCTCGCACGGGCCGGCTGCGCCGTGACCGGCATCGACGTGTCGGAGCACATGGTCGGCCTCGCACGCTCCCGGGTCCCGCAGGCCCGCTTCGAGCAGGCCGACGTCCGCACGTACGCGCCGGCCGAGGGCGGCTTCGACGCGGTGTGCTCCTTCTTCCCGCTGCTCGTGATGTCCCAGCCGGAGGTGGCCGCGGCCCTGCGGCGGATGGCCTCGTGGGTGGCGCCCGGCGGGTACCTCGTCCTGGCCACCGTCCCGGGGGACATCAGCGACCTGGACATCGTGTGGATGGGGCACGAGGTCACCGTCAGCAGCCTCTCCCCGGCGGAGCACCTGCGACTGCTCGGCGCGGCGGGCCTGGAGGTGCTGGAACACCACACCGCGCCCTTCCGGCCCGAGGGGGCCGAGCCGGAGGAGCACTTCTTCTGCCGCGCCCGCCGGCCCGCCTGAGCGAACGCTGGTCCGTTGGCCGCCGGTGGCCGATACATACAGTCCAGGACTGGGCCAATGGCCCAGTGAACCGGAGCTGTGTTGAGCCAGTGGGCCTTCGGATGCTTATCTGTGTCGTATCCATGTACTTACGGCGCCGCGCAGCGCCGGGCGGCAACGAGGCCGGTCCGGAGCGCGGTGCCTTCGCCGTGCCCGCCTGCCGCCCACCACCCCCGGGCGGACGCCGGACCGGCGCGCACCACTGCAAGGGGGGCGGCACACCGCCGTGAAGAGGATGTTCGTGGCTCCGGATCCGGGGCGCCAGAGACTGAGGAACTCGCTGCGGGCCGTGCTCGGCATCGGGCTCGCCGTCGCCGTGTCCGAGCTCTGCGGCCTCTCCCTCACCGCCTCCATCACCGGGGGACTGGCGGCCCTGCTCACCCTCTTCACCGTGCTCGACCCGACCGTGCGCGCCCAGCGCGTGACCAGTGCCCTGCTGCCGGTCGCCGGCTTTCCCGTCCTCGCACTGGCCACCACCCTCCACGGGACGCCGCTCGCCCGGGACGCCGCCTTCCTCGCCGTCGTCTTCGCCGGGGTCTACGCCCGCCGCTGGGGGCCGCGCGGGCACGCCCTCGGGATCTTCGGCTTCATGATGTTCTTCGTCACCCAGTTCCTGCACGCCGTCCCCGCTCAGCTGCCCGAGCTGTACGCCGCCGTCGGGCTGGCGCTGCTCGCCGCCGGGGCCGTGCGGTTCGTCCTGTGGCCGATCGAGCGCCGCACCCCGCCGCCCGCCGCGCCGCCCGGCCTGCCCGGCACCGGCCTGGCCCGGCCGACCACGCGCCAGGCCTTCCAGGCCACCGCCGCCTGCGCCTTCGCGCTCGGCATCGGCCAGGCGCTCTCCGACGACCGCTGGTACTGGGCCGTCGGCACCTCCTGGTGGATCTTCGTCAACACCGCCTCCCGCGGCGAGACCCTCGTCCGCGGCTTCCGCCGGGTCCTCGGCACGGTCGTCGGCATCGCCGCCGGGCTGCTGATCGCCGTACCGCTGCACGGCGCCCCCGCGCCCACGGCCGCCCTGGTCGCGGTATGCGTCTTCGGCATCTTCTACACCGCGGCGCCCTCGTACTCCTGGATGATGTTCTTCGTCACCGTCATGGCCGGACTGCTCTACGGGCTCCTGGGCGTCCTGCACCCCGGCCTGCTGCTCCTGCGCTTCGAGGAGACCGCGGTCGGCGCGCTCGGCACGGCGCTCGCCGTGGCGCTCGTCCTCCCGGTGACCACGCACGCCGCCAACGACGCCTGGATCCAGCGGGCCCTGCACTGCGTACGGGCCTCCACGGCCGCGGCCCTCGACCGCCTCGCCGGGGACCCCGACGCCGATCCCGCCCCGCACGCCGCCGAACTCGAACTGCTGCTGGGCCGCGTACGGATGGCCCTCGCCCCCCTCGTCCACCCGCTGAGCCCGCTGCGCGCCCGCAAGGCCCGGGCCCGGCAGGTGCTCGGGCTGCTCGACGACTGCGCCCGCGAGGTGCGCGGACTGGTGGCCGTCGCCGCCGACCCGCAGGCCTCGCACGATGCCCGGCTGGCCGCCGCGTGCTGGCGGGTGGAGACCGCGGTGGAGGCGCTGACCACCCCGCGGGCCATGACGGAACGCGCCGCTCTGGCCCACCCCGGGCCCACCGCCGCGGAACCGGCCCTCGCCCACCTGCACGGCCTGGAGCACGCCCTCGTGGCCCTCCACGGGCCCCTGCGCACCGACCCGCGCGCTCCCCTGGCCATCACGGCCTGACCCCGTCCCGCCCCTGGTCCACCAGGCCGGAGGAACGACGTCGGCGGATCCTACGCCCTGTCCGGGCCGCTCCGCAGGGCAACGGCCCGAAGATCACTCGGTGGAGTTGTTCCGGATGTATGTGCCCTTCGCCGCCGACCGGCGGCGGGTACAACGGGTCATGGTTGACCGCGCATTCATCCGGCACGCACAGGGTGGATCTGGCCGGACAGGGGGTAACGCCCGGGATGGAAATACTTCAACAGCGCTCGACCACCGCCCAGGTGTGGGAAGCGGCCGAGGAGTTCATCCAGCTCTTCCACCGGGAGAATCCGCAGGCGGGCGACCCCCGGGCCCGGCTCGCCGCCGTGCGGGCCGAGCTCGCGGACACCGGGAGCTACCGGCACACCCCGCAGGAGCTCGTCCACGGGGCCCGTGTCGCCTGGCGCAACAGCAACCGCTGCATCGGCAGGCTGTACTGGAACTCGCTGCGCGTACGCGACCGCCGCGAGCTCACCGACGCCGACGGGATAGCCGCCGAGTGCTTCGAGCACCTGCGCGACGCGACCAACGCCGGCCGGGTCAGACCCACCATCACCGTCTTCGCCCCGGACGCCCCGGACCGCCCCGGCCCGCTGATCTGGAGCGAGCAGCTCGTCCGGTACGCCGGCTACGGCGACCACCACTCCGTGACCGTGGGCGACGCCCGCAACGCACCGCTCACGAGTGCGCTGCTCAGCCTCGGCTGGACCGGGGGCGCGGGCACGCCCTTCGACCTCCTGCCGCTCGTGGTCCAGGGCGTGGACGACAAGCCCCGCTGGTTCGACACCCCCGCGGACGCCGTACTGGAAGTCCCGATCGGGCACCCCGACGACGCCGGCTGGGCGCAATGGGGCCTGCGCTGGCACGCCGTACCCGCCATCTCCAACATGTGCCTGGAGATCGGCGGCGTCCACTACCCGGCCGCACCCTTCAACGGCTGGTACATGGGGACCGAGATCGGCGCGCGCAACCTCGCCGACACCGACCGGTACAACCTCCTCCCCGCCGTCGCCCGGCGCCTCGGCCTCGACACCGCCAGCGACCGCTCGCTGTGGAAGGACCGGGCCCTCGTCGAGCTCAACCGGGCCGTACTGCACTCCTTCGACCGGGCCGGGGTCACCATCGCCGACCACCACACCGAGTCCCGGCGCTTCCTCAGCCACATGGAGCGCGAGGAGCGCAAGGGGCGTGACGTGGGCGCCGACTGGTCCTGGATCGTCCCGCCGATCTCCGGCTCCGCCACGCCCGTCTTCCACCGCACGTACGAGGACCGGCCGAGCTCGACGGCGTACGTGCACCACCCGGGAGCGCAGGAACGGGCCCAAGGGCGCGATCTGGTCTAGACCTTCTGTTACCGTCGGCTCCCCACGGATCGATCCGGACGGTGGAGAGGGGACCTCGTGAACGGAACCGAAGGCACTGAAGGCACGGACGGCACCGGAGGCGCGCAGGGTGCGCAGGGCGTGGACGGCGCGGGCCGGAGCGTCGGACTGCGGGCCCACATCGGCTCGTTCACCTCGGGAGGCGGCCGCGGCATCACCACCGCGGCCGTGGACCCGGCGACGGGTGCGCTGACCCTCCTCCGCGCCACCGACGCGGTGGCCGACCCCTCGTACCTCGCCCTGGATCCGGTCGCCGGGGTGCTCTACGCCGTGAGCGAGACGGACCACGGCGCGGCCGCCGCCTTCCGGTCCACCCCCGAGGGCCTCGCCCCCCTCGGCCCCGCCGTCCCCGTCGGCGGCTCCGGACCGACCCACCTCGGCGTGGCCGGGCGGCGGCTGCTGACCGCCAACTACACCTCCGGCAGCGTCAGCAGCATCCCGCTCGCCGCGGACGGCAGCCTCGGCGGCCCCGCGTCGGTCCTCGTCCACGAGGGCCGCGGCCCCGACACGAGCCGTCAGGAACGGCCGCACGCCCACCAGGTGCTGCCCGATCCGAGCGGCCGCTGGGTGCTCAGCGTGGACCTCGGCACCGACTCGGTCCGGGTCTGCTCCCCGGACCCGGCCACCGGGGCGCTGCGCCTGCACGCCGAGACCGCGCTGCGCGCCGGGACGGGCCCGCGCCACCTCGCCTTCCACCCGGACGGAAACGTGGTCTACGTGCTGCACGAGCTGGATCCGCAGCTGACCGTCTGCCGCTGGAACGCGGACTCCGGGCAACTGGAACCGATCGGCGAGGTTCCGGTCGCCTCCGCGGCCGCTCCAGGGGCCGTACGGGCCTACCCCTCGGCCGTGGTGTCCTCGCCCGACGGCCGCTTCGTGTGGGCAGCCGTGCGCGGGGCCGACGCCATCGCCACCCTCTCGCTCGCCGACGGGCCGGAGGAACCGCGTCTGGTGGGCACCGTGGACTGCGGCGGCAGTTGGCCGCGGGACCTCGCCGCCGACCCCTCGGGGCGGCGGCTGTACGCGGCCAACGAGCGTTCCGGGGACGTCACCTGGTTCGACGTCGACCCGCTGACCGGGCAGCCGCGGCGGGCCGGATCGGTGGCGGTGCCGGCCGCGACCTGCGTGGTCTTCGCCTGACCCGCCGACGCCTGCCCGTACGCACGGACGAGGGCCCGCGACCCGGGGGATTCAACCCCCGGGTCGCGGGCCCTCGTACGAGCGGACCTGTGCGGGATCAGTGGGCAGCGGCGCCCTGGGGCAGGCCCAGCGCCGCGGAGTACTGGGTGACGACCAGCTTGCCGAGCGCAGAGTAGGCGCCGAGCACCTCGGCGGCCGCGCAGTCGGCCTCCTTGCAGGCCGTGTCCAGCAGCCCCTCGGCGGCCTCCGGGCCGATCAGGTACGGAGCCAGCGCGAGCTGCGTCGAGCCCTCGCTGCGCAGCTGCTCGGCGACGGCGGCCACCGAGCCCTCCTGGTCGAGCGCGGCGGCCTTGACCGGTACCGCGAGGCGGGCGGCCAGCAGCATGCCGGTGACCGCGGCGGCCTGGACGGCCTCCGCGCCGCCGGTGGTGGCCACGATGATGCCGTCGGCGGCGGTGGTCACGGTGAACAGCCGGGCGCGGTCGGCGCGGGCCAGACCGGCCTCGGAGAGCCGCACGTGGAGGCCCTCGGCGAGCAGGGGGTGCGGGCCGAGCACCTCGGCCAGCTCGGCGGCGGCGGAGGAGTCCATGACGGCCTGGCGCATCCGGCGCAGCAGATCGGCGTCGGGGCCCGCCAGCAGCGGGACGACCACGGCGTCGGGGCCGGTCGGCGCGGGCACCTCGTGGCCGGCGGCGCGGGCGAACTCGGCGCGGGCGATGCGCTCGCCGGCGACGGAGGTCAGTACGCGGGAGAGGGCCGGGAACTCGGAGCCCTCGGCGTCATCGCCCTCCAGGAAACCGATGCGGGCGTCCAGGCCCGGCAGCTCGGAGCGGCCGATGCTGACGATCTCTTCGGCGAGTCCCCGGGAGGCGGCCGAAGGGGCACCGGGCACGGCGAGCACCAGCGCGGGCGCGCCCTCGGGCGCCACCGCGGGCTCGGGTCGGCGGTGCCGTCCGGCAGGGCGGGGTCGCGGCATTCGTACGGGCAGGCCATTCGCGGGCCCAGTGGGGGAGCTCATGGCGCCGCATGCTACTGGCTTATCGGAACCGAGTGTTCGGGCAGGGCCTCAACGGGCGGCTTCTGTCCGTATTTATCCGTGGAATGTCGTATACCGTTCAACAGAAAGATCACCCGGCGGCCGGAAGCCGCCAGTCCACCGGCTGGGCTCCCTGGCGAACCAGCAGGTCATTGGTCCTGCTGAACGGCCGCGAGCCGAAGAATCCGTTGGCGGCGGACATCGGGGAGGGGTGGACGGACTCCACGGCCGGCAACTCGCCCAGCAGCGGCCGCAGATTACGCGCGTCCCGCCCCCACAGCACCGACACCAGCGGCTTCCCGCGCGCGGCCAGCGCCCGGATCGCCTGTTCGGTGACGGCCTCCCAGCCCTTGCCGCGGTGGCCGCCGGTCTTGCGCGGGGCGGTGGTCAGGGCACGGTTCAGCAGCAGTACGCCCTGCCGGGTCCACGGGGTCAGGTCCCCGTTGGCCGGCCGGGGCACGCCGAGGTCCGCGTACAGCTCGCGGAAGATGTTGTCGAGGCTGGGCGGCCAGGGGCTCACGTCGGGCGCCACCGAGAAGGACAGGCCCATCGCGTGCCCCGGGGTGGGGTACGGGTCCTGGCCGACGATGAGCACCTTCACCTCGTCGAAGGGCTGCTGGAAGGCGCGCAGTACGTTCGCCCCGGCGGGCAGGTACGTCCTGCCCGCGGCGATCTCGGCGCGCAGGAAGTCGCCCATCGCGGCGACCTGCGCCGCCACCGGCTCCAGAGCCCGGGCCCAGCCCGGCTCGACGATCTCGTTCAACGGTCGTGCTGCCACAGCGAGTCACTCTACTGGCCGATTCAGTGAGCGATGACCGCCGCCCGTACGCACAGGACGTCGGGCAGGTGCTCGGCCAGCGGCTGCCAGTTGTCCCCGTCGTCGTGGCTGGCGTACAACTCGCCGTTGCGGTTGCCGAAGTAGATCCCCGCCGGGTCCGCGTCGTCGGTGCACAGGGCGTCGCGCAGCACCGTCCCGTAGTGGTCCCCGGCCGGAAGTCCGCGGCCGAGCGGCTCCCAGGTCGCGCCCGCGTCCCGGGTGCGGAAGACCCGGCAGCGGTGCTCCGCCGGGACCCGGTCGGAGTCGGCGTTGAGCGGGAACACGTACGCGGTGCCGGGCCGGTGCGGGTGCGCGGCCACCGCGAAGCCGAAGTCGGAGGGCAGGCCGGCGCCGATGTCGGTCCACCGGGCCCCGGCGTCGTCGCTGCGGTACACGCCCCAGTGGTTCTGCAGGTACAGCCGCTTCCGGTCCCCGGCGTCCTGGGCGATCTTGTGCACGCACTGGCCGAACTCCGGATGCGGATCCGGCAGGAACACCGCCGAGACGCCGTCGTTGGAAGGGCTCCAGTGGGCGCCGCCGTCCTGGGTCCGGAACACCCCCGCGGTGGAGACCGCCACCGTCACCTTGGCGGGGTCCGCCGGATCCGTCAGGACCGTGTGCAGGCCCTCACCGCCGCCGCCCGGCACCCAGCTCCCCCGGCTCGGGTGCTCCCACAGCGGGCGGACCAGCTCGAACGACTCCCCGCGGTCCGTCGAGCGGAACAGGGCGGCCGGCTCCGTCCCCGCGTACACCACGCCGGGTGCCTCGGGGCCGGCCGGATGCAGCTGCCAGACCCGCTCCAGGGAGGCTCCGGTGTCCTTCGGGAACTTCACGGCGGGCGCGGCGGGCTCGTGCCAGCTCGCCCCGAGGTCGTCGGAGCTGAACACGGAGGGCCCCCAGTGCAGGCTGTCGGCGCCGACCAGCAGCCGCGGGGCGGGCCCCCGCCGGTCGACCGCGACGGCGTAGACGGCCTGGGCGTTGAAGTGCGGTCCGTCGAGCTCCCACGATCCGTCGCCCCGCCTGCGGCCGATGAACAGGCCTTTGCGGGTCCCCGCGAGCAGGATCACCTCTGACATGGTCGACACCTCCGGACTTCGTCGTCCCGGCCGTCGTGCTGCGTACCGTTCCCGCCAGTGTGCACCCGGCCACCGACGGCGGCCCGGCCGCCGCTCCGCTGCTCCGGGAGGCCGGTCGCCATCGATCAACAGGCGTATCCAAAGGGTGGCTACTTGATCGTAGGAGGCCGAGAGCGGTTGACTTCCACCTCTGCCACCGCACGCGAGAGGCAATACGTGGCCACCGAGCACCTGTCACCGCTCGACCTCGCCTTCTGGCGGATCGAATCCGCCGCCCACCCCATGCACCTCGGCGCGCTCGCCGTCTTCGAGGCCGCCCCGCAGGGCGCCCCCGGCCCCGATTCCGGCCCCGACCCCGCCGTCCGGGCCGCCGCACTGCTCACCGCGCGCTGCTCCGCCGTGCCCGGCCTGCGCCGCCGCATCCACGACGTGCTGCTGCCGATCGGCGCGGCCGCCTGGTCGTCCGACGCGGACTTCGACCCCGCCCGGCACGTGTTCCTCGTACGCACCCCGGATCCGGAAGCCGCCGCCGGGCCGCTGATGGCACGGCCCCTGGACCGGGGCCTGCCGCCCTGGGAGGCGCACGTCCTGGCCGGGCCGGATCCGCGCTCCTTCGCGGTGCTCTTCAAGTTCCACCACGCCCTCGCCGACGGCCTCGGGGCCCTCGCGCTGGCGGCCATGCTCTTCGACGAGGGCCCGCCCGTACGGGGCCCCGCGCGCCCGGCCCCGGCGGCGCGGCCCGCAGCCGGCCCCGCCCTGCGCAGCCTCCCCGGGATGCTGGCGGCCCGGGTCCAGGACGTCGGCCAGGCGCTGGAGATCGGCGCCTCCGTGGCCCGCGCCGGACTGCCCCTCGGGGTCCCGGCGGCCCTGACCGCCGCCCCGGCGCGGACCGGCACCCGCGCGGTCGCCGGCCTCGCGCTCGACCTCGACGACGTCAACCGCATCCGCAAGGTCGCCGGAGGCACCGTCAACGACGTGCTGATCGCCCTCGTCGCCGGCGCCCTGCGGCGCTGGCTCCTGGGCCGCGGAGACCCCGCGCCGGAGGGGGCCGGCCCGCGCGCCCTGATACCGGTATCGCGCCGGCGGCCGGGTGGTGCGGCGAAGTACGGCAACCGGCTGTCCGGCTACCTGCTCAGGCTCCCGCTCGCCGAACCGGACCCGCTGCTGCGCCTGGACCGGGTGCGGCTCGGCATGGACCGCAACAAGGAGGCCGGACCGGCCCGCGGCGCCGGGGCCGTCGCCCTGCTCGCCGACCACGTCCACCCGCTCGGCCACCGGCTCGGCGGCCCGCTGGTCGCCCAGGCGGCCCGGATGCTCTTCGACATCCTGGTCACCAGCGTTCCGCTGCCCGGCTTCACCTTCTCCCTCGGCGGCAGCCGGGTCCGGGAGGTCTACCCGCTGGCCCCGCTCGCCCGCGGCCACTCCCTCGCGGTCGCGGTCTCCACGTACAAGGGCACGGTCCACTACGGCCTGGTGGCGGACGCGGCGGCCGTGCCCGACCTGGCGGCCCTGGCGGAGGCCCTGCGCGCGGAGCTCGACGAGCTTGTACGAGAAGTCTCGTAGTACGGAAGGAATCGTAGTACGCTGACTCTCGTACAAGCCGCGGACCCGCGGCGTGCCCGGCCACCTCCGGAGAGTCCTTCATGAGTGCTGCCCCCATCGCCCCCGCCGCCCCCGACACCCGCGCCGAGGCCCTCTTCGCCCCCCTCACCCTCCGCTCGGTCACCGCGGCGAACCGGATCTGGATGGCGCCCATGTGCCAGTACGTCGCCGAGGCCTCGGGCCCGCAGGCGGGCGTGGCGCAGGCCTGGCACTTCGCGCACTACGCCGCCCGCGCGGTGGGCGGCACCGGCCTGATCCTCCAGGAGGCCACCGCGGTCTCCCCGGAGGGCCGGATCTCCCCCTACGACCTCGGCCTCTGGAACGACGCCCAGGCCGAGGCGCTGCGCCCGATCACCTCCTTCCTCAAGGCCCAGGGCACGGTCCCCGGGATCCAGATCGCCCATGCCGGGCGCAAGGCCTCGACCGGCCGCCCCTGGGAGGGCGGCGGCTACGTCGGCCCCGAGGCGGGCGGCTGGCTTCCGAGCGCCCCGAGCCCGGTGCCGTTCGCCGAGGGCGACCCGGTGCCGCACGAGCTGACGACCGCCGAGATCCACGAGATCACCGGACAGTTCGCGGCCGCCGCGCGGCGCGCGCTGGCCGCCGGCTACGAGGTCGTCGAGATCCACGGCGCCCACGGCTACCTCATCGGCCAGTTCCTCTCCTCGCAGATCAACCGGCGCACCGACGAGTACGGCGGCACGTTCGAGAACCGGGCCCGTTTCGCCCTCGAAGTCGTCGACGCCGTACGGGCGGTGTGGCCCGAGGAGCTCCCGCTGTTCTTCCGGATCTCCGCCACCGACTGGCTGGAGGAGTCCGGCTGGACCTCGCAGGACACGGTCCGGCTGGCCGGACTGCTCCGGAAGCGCGGGGTGGACCTCCTGGACGTGTCCACCGGCGGGATGGCCCCGAAGGCGGACATCCCGGCGGCGCCCGGGTTCCAGGTGCCGTTCGCATCCGAGGTCAAGGCCCGCACCGGGCTCCCGGTGGCCGCCGTCGGGCTGATCACCGAGCCGGGGCAGGCCGGCGGGATCCTGGCCGACGGGCAGGCGGACGCGGTCCTGCTGGGCCGCGAGCTGCTGCGCGACCCCTACTGGGCCCGCACCGCGGCCGCCGCACTGCGCGCCGAGCGGACCACCGGGGCGGCCACCGGGGCGGCCGCCGGGGTCCGGGTGCCCGTCTCGTACCACCGCGCCTGGTAGCGGGGCCCGCCGCCGGACCCTCCGGCGGCGGTCGATGTACTACGGTGGTTCTCGTACGAACGGGGAGCCGGGTGAGATGAGGGCAGACGTGACGGATACGGCCACCACCCGCGCGCTCGCCCATCCCGGGCCCGCCGAGATCCGGCTCGAAGCGGTGCTGCACGCGCTGTCCGACCCGATCCGGCTGTCGATCGTGCGGGACCTCGCGGCCACGCCGGACGAGCTGGCGTGCTCGTACTTCGACCTGCCGGTCACCAAGTCGACGACCACGCACCACTTCCGCGTCCTGCGGGAGGCCGGTGTGGTCCGCCAGACCTACCGCGGCACGGCGAAGATGAACGGCCTGCGGGGCGAGGAGCTGGAGGGCCTGTTCCCGGGCCTGATCGGCAGCGTGCTCACCGCGGCCGCGGCGGAAGAGGCGCGCAGGGCGGGCTCCGGCTAGCCGGCGGATCGGGCACCGGCCGGACCGGACCGATCCGGCCCGCAGGGACCTGATCCGGCCCGCAGGGACCCGATCCGGCCCGGCCGGTGCCCGATCCGGCCCGCGGGACCCGGCCCGGGCTCAGGCGCCCGCGCGCGTGTCGGCCGCGGCCAGCAGACCCCGCCAGTCCGGGATCTTCACCGAGCGCCGGCCCAGCGAGCGCCCGAGATCGGCCTCCGCCGTCTCGATCGCCAGCCAGCCCGGCCACTCCACCGGATGCAGACCCGCCGCCCGCAGCGCGTCCAGCGGGTCCCCCGGCAGCTCCCGCCGCGCCAGCGCCGCGGCGTCCTGGAGCAGCGAGGACGCCGTCTCCTTGGCGCAGGGCCGGTTGGTGCCGATCACCCCGGTCGGGCCGCGCTTGATCCACCCCGCCACGTACTCGCCGACCGAGGCCCGGCCCTCGCGCAGCACCCGGCCCGCGGCGTGCGGGACGGTGGCCCTCGCCGGGTCGAACGGCAGCCCGGGCAGCGGAACGCCCTGGTACCCCACCGAGCGCAGCACCAGCTGCGCCTCGACGTCCTCGTACGCGCCGGTCCCAGTGACCCCGCCCCGGCCGTCCGGGGCGGTCCGCTCGAAGCGCACCCCGGCGACCCGGCCTCCGGGTCCGGCGAGCACCTCCACCGGCCGAAGGTAGAACCGCAGGCCGATCCGGCGCCGTGCGTCGCCCGGCTCCTGCCCGGCCCAGCCGCGCAGCACCTCCAGGTTGCGGCGGAACACCGCGGGCAGCGCGGCGGCCGCGTCCTGATCGGCGTACGCGGGGTCGAGCGCCAGCTCCGCGGGGTCCACGACGGCGGCCACGCCGGGCATCGTGCCCAGCTCCCGCAGCTCCTTGGTGGTGAACTTGCCCTGCGAGGGCCCGCGTCGGGCCACCATCGACACCGACTCCACCCCGCTGTCCGCGAGCGCGCCGAGGGCCGGCTGCGGCATGTCGGTAGGGGCCAGTTCCGGTTCGCCCCGGGCCAGCATCCGCGTCACGTCGACGGCGACGTTGCCCGCCCCGACGACCACCGCCGAGCGCACCCCGGACAGGTCGAAGGCCTCGGCCACGGCGTCCGGATGCCCGCTGTACCAGGCGACGAAGGCCGTCGCGGAATGCACCCCGGGCAGCTCCTCGCCGGGGATGCCGAGCAGCCGGTCGCGGGCGGCGCCCACGCAGTACACCACCGCGTGGTACAGCTCCAGCAGCCGTGCGGTGGACAGCTGCGGGCCGCCGACCTCCACATTGCCGAGGAAGCGGATCCGCTCGTCCTCCAGCACGGTGCGCAGGCTGCCCTGGAGCGATTTGATCTTCTCGTGGTCGGGGGCCACCCCGTAGCGCACCAGCCCGTACGGCGCGGGCAGCCGATCCAGCACGTCGACGCGGACGCCCGGCACCTCACGCTGCTGTACGAGGGTCTGGGCGGCGTAGACCCCGCTGGGGCCCGAACCGACGACGGCGACACGAAGCACGGCGGAGCTCCTCCCGCAGGTGCTCCCAGCATGCCACCGGGCCCGGCGGCCGTCAGCCCATCGCGCGCATCCGGTGGATCTCGGCGGTCTGGGTGGCCACCACCTCGTTGGCCATCTCCTCCACCGCGCCGTTGTTCCCGCCTGCCAGCGCCTCGCCCGCCATCTTCACGGCGCCCTCGTGGTGGGCGGTCATCAGGGCGAGGAAGAGCCTGTCGAAGTCGGGGCCCTTCGCCTCCGTCAGCTGTCGCAGCTGCTGCTCGGTCGCCATGCCGGGCATCGCGCCGTGGTCGTGGCCGGCCGCCGGGGCGCCGGAGGGCGCGGGGTGGCCGGCCAACCACTTCTCCATCGCGCCGATTTCGGGCTTCTGGGCGGCCGAGATCCGCTCGGCGAGCCGTTTGACCCCGTCCGCCGAGGCCCGCTCCGGGGCGAGCGCGCTCATGGTGAGGGCCTGCCGGTGGTGTTCCACCATGTGCTGTACGTAGGCCCGGTCGGCCGCGTTGGGGGAGTCGTCCGGCTGCCGCTTCGCGGCCTCCTCGGGGGAGAGGGTGCGGGCCTTCTCGCCCGGTCTGCCGGGGGCGATGACCGCCGCGCCGCCGTCCTGCGCCCGCTCGCCGCCGTCCCCGGCCCGGCAGCCGGTCAGGGCGAGCAGCATCCCGGCGGCCACGGCCGCCGCGGTCGTTCGATGGAGTGACCCTTTTGCCATGTCCATGAAGGGAACATACTGCGGGGGGCCCGGTTCCGTTCCCTGCACGGTCGGAATCGATCGGACTCCCATGGGAGGCACAGTGACCTCGAAGCACACCAGCAGAGTGCGGCACAGGAGTCTGGGGGCGGCCTTGGCCGCGGCCGGGCTGCTGACCACGCTGTTCGCGGCCGGCCCCGCGGCCGCCACCCCCGATCCCGGGGACTTATCCCCCGGAGTCTCCCGTCAGGACGGGGACCCGGCGGCGGCCGGCCGCACCCTCGCCCCCGGCGAGATCCCCGGCCAGGACGAGATCGTGCACAGCGCCAACGTCAAGCACCTGACCAACATCCCGAGCACCTATCCCGGTGTGATCAACACCGACCTGGCGTTCCAGGGCAAGTACGCCTACGCCGGCAACTACAACGGCTTCACTATCTACGACATCGGCAATCCGAAGGCCCCGAAGACCGTCAGCCAGGTGCTCTGCCCCGGCGGCCAGAACGACGTCTCCGTCCAGGGGGACCTGCTCTTCCTCTCCACCGACTCCTCGCGCAGCGACGACTCCTGCAACAGCGTCTCGCAGCCCGCGACGGAAAAGTCCTCGTGGGAGGGCATCAAGATCTTCGACATCAAGGACAAGAAGAACCCGAAGTACATCAAGTCGGTGGAGACCAACTGCGGTTCCCACACCCACACCCTGGTGCCGGGCGAGCGTGACATCTGCCTCTACGTGGCCTCGTACTCCCCGAACGAGGCGTTCCCGGACTGCCTGCCGCCGCACGACGGCATCTCCGTGATCAAGGTCCCGAAGAAGAACCCGACGCAGGCGGCGGTCGTCGCCTTCCCGGTCCTCTTCCCGGACGGCGGCAATCCCGGCGGGCCCGCCAACCCGGGCGTCAGCAAGACCACCGGGTGCCACGACATCACCGTGCTGCCGTCGAGGAAACTGGCGGCCGGCGCCTGCATGGGCGACGGCATCCTGTTCGACATCAGCAAGCCCGAGCAGCCGCGGGTCATCGACCGGGTGCAGGACAACGTGAACTTCGCGTTCTGGCACTCGGCGACCTTCAACGAGAAGGCCGACAAGGTGGTGTTCACCGACGAGCTGGGCGGAGGCGGCGGGGCCACCTGCAACGAGGCCACCGGACCGAACCGCGGGGCCGACGGCATCTACGACATCACCGGCCGGGGCGACCAGCGCAAGCTGGTCTTCCGCAGCTACTTCAAGATCCCGCGCCTCCAGGCCGACACCGAGAACTGCGTGGCCCACAACGGCTCGCTGATCCCGGTCGGCGGCGGCCGCGACATCATGGTCCAGTCCTGGTACCAGGGCGGCGTCTCGGTGTGGGACTTCACCGACTCCGCCCGGCCCAAGGAGATCGGCTACTTCGAGCGCGGCCCGCTCACCACGGACCAGCTCGGACTCGGCGGGTCCTGGTCGGCGTACTACTACAACGGACACGTCTACTCGAACGACATCGCCAAGGGCCTCGACGTGCTGCGCATCGACGACTGGCGCACCGAGAGCGCGAAGTGGGTGTGGATGGACCGGCTCAACGTCCAGACGCAGCCCGAGTACCACTGACCGGCTCAGCCCGAAGGGGGAAACGTCCCGCCGGGAGGTCCGCCGTCCGGCGGGAAGCCGAGCCCCCAGTCCAGCCCGTACCGCTGGAACAGCTCCGCCCGCAGCCGCGCAGGCGGCATCGGGGCCCCCGGCAGCAGGACCGCGACCACCGCGCCCATCAGCAGCGCCCGCAACAGCGGGTAGTCGGTGTCCACGTCCGCCGACCCGTACCGCGTGACCGTGTCCCGGAGCAGCTCCGCCAGCCGCTGCTGCTCCGGGCACTGCACGAAGCCCTCGGCCTGGAGGATGCCCGCCATGTGCGTCCGCATCAGCAGCGGTTCGTCCCGGGCGAGCCCGAGGACCGCGTCGATGGCGCGGGCGAGCCGCTCGCGGCCGTCGCCGGTGCGCGGCTCGCGCTCCAGCGCGGCCTCCAGCGTCAGGTGCATCAGCCGGTGCACCGCCGACTGGAGCAGCTGCCGTTTGCCCGGGAAGTAGTACGAAACCAGGCCGCGGGCGGTGCCCGCCCGATCGGCGATGTCGCCGAGGGTCGTCGCCTCGTACCCGCGTTCGCCGACGAGTTCGACCGTGGCCTGGAGCAGCCGCTCCCGGGAGCGTCTGCGCAATTCTTCATTGACCGATGCGCTGCGCGGGGACATGCTTACTCCTGCGTTGACTGGCTCCCAGCCAATATACTCAGCGCGCGGGGTCACCTGCTCTGGGTGACGCGGGGGATCACCCAGAGCAGGGACTTCCACACCTCGGGCGGACGACGGGTTTCGGCCTGTCCGCCCCGGAGGACGGGATCAGGGGGTTGCGCTCAGGCGAGCGCGCTCAGACCCGGTATCAGGGCCACCGCGAGCGGGACCACCGGGACCAGCGTGGCCAGTGCCGTCAGGCGCAGCCTGCGGCCCGCCGACAGCCGGGGCGCCGCCGACAGCAGCCGCCGCACCCGCTCCGACACGTGCGGCTGCGGGCTCGGGTAGGGGCCGAACACACCCCGGTCCTCGTTGAGCCCGACCAGCGCCAACGCGATCGTCAGCCGCCCGAACCGCCGCGAGGCCACGTCGTCGGCGGCCAGTTCGACGAGCCGGTGCATTTCCGCCTCGAACGCCGCGAACACCGGCACCTGCGGGAATCCCCCCGCCAGCGCCCGCGAGCAGTGCAGCAGCCAGTCGTGCCGGGCCTGCGCGTGCCCCTGCTCGTGCGCCAGGACGGCGTCCAGCTGGCTCCCCTTGAGCCGGCCGAGCGCGGCCGTCGTCACCACCAGCTGCGGGGCCGCGCCCGGCAGCCACCACGCGTCGGGCCGCGTCCCCTCCAGTACGACGACCCTCGCCCCGGCCGGATCCTCCCCGGGCATCAGCGGCGCCCGTACGAGCAGCTCGGCGCCCTGTGCCCGGCGCCGGGCACGCGCCCGCAGCACCTCCCGGGTCAGCCGCGCCCCGGTCCACAGCCCGCCCCCGGCCAGCGCCAGCGCGGTCCCCGCGGCCCACGGACCGCCGGTCGGGCCCAGCGCGTACGCGTCGACCACCCCGTGCGGAGCCGCGGCGAACAGCCGGCCCCGGACCGCCAGCCAGGCGGCGGCAGCGCTCAGCAGCATCGACAGGGCGAAGCACAGGAGCACCGCGCCCACCACGCACTGCCACACCCACAAGGCGACGACGGGCTCCCGCTCGGGCCATTCGGCCCGGGCCAGCAGACGGGGAGCGAGCACCGCGGTCAGGGCGCCGAGCAGCAGCAGTGCGGCGGGGACCATCATGTCCGCCAGCCTATGAGCGCGGGACTACCTGCGGGTACGGCCTTTGGTGATTGGTGACGCAGGACACGTTTGCCCGCACGGCCCCCGGACGTCACAGACTCAGCAACATCGCCAACATGCCCATGCCCATGGCGAGTCGGCACGCCCGCGTCAGCTCCGCGGGCACCGGGGGCGGGCCGCCCGAGGGCTGCCCGCCCCCGCCCGCCGTGACCAGCCGGGCCCCGCCGAGCAGCACGTACCCGGCGAAGTAGAGGAGCAGCGCCCCGGTGACGAGCGGCGGGCCCCCGCCGTGCCCGTGTCCGCCGGCCATGGTCAGCGCCATGTACGCCATGTACGCCATGGCCAGCGAGCCGACCAGGTGGTGCGCGTGGTGCACCCCGTCGCGCAGCAGCCACAGCGCGTGCAGCACCGCTCCGCCGAAGACCGCCAGCAGGATCCCGGGCCCCCACGGCCCGATGCCCGAGGGGACGGCCATCACCGCCATCCCGAAGCCCATCACCGCCTCGCCCGCCGCCCCGCCGCGTGCCTCCCGCTCCGATCTGCGCACCCTCCGCAGGCAGTACCCGCCGCTCACGGCGCAGAGCAGGACGAGCAGCCAGGCGGAGAGGGAAGCGGGCAGGGACATCGCGGGACCGTGCACGGCGGAACCCCCCGGTTCGTCGGCGTCACGGAAGAGATGCCCCGGCCCGGACACCCGCACGCCGCCCCGGGTTAGGCTCTCCTTGCCGCACCGGGCATGTCATATGCCGCTGAGCAGAACGGGAGCCTCCGATGTCGACCGCCCATTCCACCGCCCTCAACTTCCGCAGTGCCGTGGAGGCGGACGTACCGGAACTGGTGGCCCTCGTCGAGTCCGCCTACCGCGGCGACGCCAGCCGCGCCGGCTGGACCACCGAGGCGGACTACCTGGACGGCCAGCGCACCGACCCCGAGGGGGTCCGCGCGATCATCGGGGCGGCCGACGGCGTCCTGCTCGTCGTCGAGCGCGCCGGCGAGCTCGTCGCCTGCTGCCAGCTCGAACACCGCGGCGACCACGCCTACTTCGGGATGTTCGCGGTCCGCCCGGGCCTGCAGGGCGGCGGCCTCGGCAAGGAGATCCTCGCCGAGGCGGAGCGCCGCGCCCGCGAGGCGTGGGGCGCCAAGGAGATGCGGATGACGGTGGTGAACGTACGGGAGGAGCTCATCGCCTACTACGTGCGCCGCGGCTACCGGCGCACCGGCGAAATGAGCCCCTTCCCCTACGGCGACCAGCGCTTCGGTGTCCCGCTCCGCGAGGACCTGGCCTTCGAGCTGCTGGTCAAGTCGCTGTAGTACGGAGCGGGCGCCGCGGTCAGGCGATGAACCGGCCCGAGCTGCGGATCTCCGGGAACCCGGTGGCCGCGCCGTCCAGTTCGAGCGCCCGGGCCAGCCGCAGCTGCTGAAGGGTGTCGACCGTCCGCCCGATCACCCTCAGCCCGGCCCCGTGGAGCGACTCCACGGTGTCCAGGGTGAGCGCGCGGATGTCGAGGGCGACCGTGTGCGCGCCGCAGGCCAGGGCCCGGGCGACCACGTTCCCGGCCCCGTCGGCCAGGTCCGCGTGGAGCACCCTCCGTACGCCGGGCAGCAGCCGGGCCGTCCCGGCCAGCGCCGCGTCGTCGAAGGAGGCCACCTCCACCCGCGCGCTCAGGTCGCGGCGCAGGATCAGATCCGCCAGCGCCGCGGCGGTCGGCCCGTCCTGCACCGACACCTGGAGCGGGGTCCGGACCGCGTCCAGGACCTCCTCGAACACCGGCACGCGTTCACCCTGACCGGCGTCCAGCTCGCGCAGCGCGGCCAGGGTCAGGTCGGCCACGGCTCCGGAGCCGTCGGTGGTGCGGTCCACCTCGGCGTCGTGCAGGACGACGAGCACGCCGTCCTTGCTGAGCTGCAGATCCAGCGCGATGACGTCCATCCCCGAACGTTCCGCGCGGACGAAGGACCGCAGGGTGTTCTCCGGTTCGACACCCATGACCCCGCGGTGACCGATGATGAGGAAAGTCAAGGTTCTCTCGCTTCCGTCGACGGCGGCTCCCCGCGCGGTCGCGGTGTCCCTACCGGCCGCGCGCGGTGAGGTCGCATGCTAGTGCGCCGGGGATGCGATGGGACCGCTCGTGCAGCGCCCGGAACGCGCCCTTCGACCGGTTCCCGCCAGTGCTGTACGCCGTCGCGCGGGGCGTGGAGGCCTTGCCGCGTCACCCGGGCGTGGGCGCGTCCCCGCCGCCTTGACGAACCCCCGCCGGGGTCTGCGTACCGGCGGTGCCGAGCTCGGCGAGATCGGCCAGCAGGGCCTCGCCCAGCTCCAGTTCGGCCAGGTGCTGCCGCTCGCTCCAGCGCAGCGCGAGCGCCGGGAAGGCCCACTCCGGTACGTCGTCCGCCTGCGCCATGGCCTCGCGTACGGCGGCCAGTTCGCCCCGGGTGCGCTCCAGGTGCCCGTCGACCATCGCGCGCAACAGCTCGGGGTCGGCGAGGTGGCCGAGCCAGATCCGCAGCAGCAGCCCGTGCTTGAGCACCGGGGGGCCGGCCTCCGCGGTCTCCGAGGCCCAGCCGGCGAGGGCCGCCCGCCCGGCCCCGGTGATGGCGTAACGGCGCTTGGCCCGCGCCTCCTCCGGTCCCGAGCGCGCGGAGGCCGCGTACCCGAGTTCCTCCAGCCGGCGCAGTTCGGCGTAGATCTGGCTGATGGCCGGGGACCAGTAGAAGAAGCGCAGGGAGGAGTCCGCCCACTTCTTCAGCTCGTACCCGGTGCGCTCCCCGGGGAAGGACAGCAGCCCGAGTACGGCCCACGCGGTCGCCGGTAGGTCTTGCTTCTTCGACGTCTGACTACTAGTCATATTCCGAATTGAAGTAAGGCCGGGCACGGGACGCAACCCTGGAGGCATCGTGAAATTCTCCGTGATCTTCGAAGCTCAGCTCGCCGACCCGACCGTGGAGCGGGAACACCAGGTCATCCACGACTGCGTGGAGCAGGCCGTGCTCGCCGAGCAGATGGGATTCGACCGGATCTGGGCCGTCGAGCACCACTCGCTGAAGTGGTACGCGCACATGTCCGCGCCCGAGGTCTTCCTGACCTGGGTCGCGGCCCGGACGCACACCATACGCATCGGCCACGGCGTGGTCTGCATGCCCTTCAACTTCAACCACCCGGTCCGCGTCGCGGAGCGGGCCGCCATGCTCGACCTGCTCTCCGGCGGCCGCCTCGACCTCGGCGCCGGACGCGGCGGCACCGAACAGGAGACCTCCCTGTGCGGGGTCGACCGGGAGCGCACCGCGCAGGAGGTGGAGGAGGCGCTGCGGATCATCGGCAAGGCCTGGCAGGAGGAGGAGCTGGAGTACCACGGCGAGCTGATCGACATCGACCCGCACCCGATCCTGCCGCGGCCGCGCCAGACGCCGCATCCGCCGCTGTTCCTGGCGTGCAGCCGCGCCGAGACCCTCGTGCAGGCGGCCGAGCTGGGCGTCGGGGCCCTGGTGATGGGCTTCGCCGGGCCGGAGTCCATCACCGCGATGCGGGCCGTGTACGACGGGGCGGTGGCCGGCCGGGACGGCGCCCGCCTCGTCTCCACCGCGGTCAACGACCACTTCTCGGTGCTCTGCCCGACCATCGTGCTCGACGACCCGGACCGGGCGCGCCGGATCGGCATCCGCGGCCAGCGGTTCTTCGCCCAGTCCATCGGCCACTGGTACGGCGGGGCGGGCGTCCCGGACGAGGCCGTGGTCGCGGGCGCCGACGAGGCGGCGGAGATGCGCCGGGCGGCCGAGCAGGTGGTGGCCCGGCTGCACGAGCAGGCCATCCCGGTGCGGCCCACGTCCACGGCGACGTTCCATGCCGACCACGCGTACGGGAGCGCCGAGGACGCCATCGCGTACGTGCGGCGGCTCAAGGAGGCGGGGGCGGACGAGATCATGTGCCTGATCCAGATGGGCACGGTGCCGCAGGAGGCCTGCCTGGAGACCCTGAGGCAATGGGGCGAAAAGGTCATTCCGCACTTCCGTACCGCCTGAGTGACCGACGTCACCCGGTGACCCCGCAGGCGGACGCCCGAGGGGTCACCGGGGGCGGGCGGCGGTGTGCGAAAGGGGCGAAGCGCTCGCCCGCACGATGGACGGCGGGAAGAATTACGGTGTCCATGGGGGTCGCGCAGGACAATTTCCCGCACGGCCCCTTGAGCAGGACAGGCTCGCACCCATACGCTGTGTTGACGCGAGGTTCTCCTGTGGAGGAAGTGACATGACGGAAATTCTTGTGCCGGGTTCTGGCGGTGCGGTGATAGCCGCCGGTGCGCGGGTGGTCGACCACCCTGCGTGGCCCGAGCTCAAGGCCGCCGTGGAGGAGATCCGCCCCTGGCAGGCCAAGGACGGCTCCATCGACTTCGACGCCGCGGACGCCCCGGCACCGGCCGAGGTCGCCGCCGCCGTCGAGCGGGCGGTCGCCGCAGTGGAGACGCTGTCGCCGCTGCTGCCGCACGCCGCCGCGTATCACCGCGCGCTCGTCTCCGACCTGCGCAAGTGGGTCGCGGACGGCTTCAAGGTGCCGGACTTCCTCGACTCCCTGCTGGCCTTCCACCCGGCCGCCGAGCGCGCCGACGGGCTCCAGCACCTGGTCGTCTTCCCCATGTACACGCAGAACGGCAACCTCGACCGCAACTTCGAGGCCGTCGTCCTGAAGATGGTGTGGCCCGAGTGGCTCTCCGAGCTGGAGCGCACCCGGTACGACAACCCGCTCTTCCTCGGCATCACCTTCGAGGACTTCACCCCGGGCTACGACACGCACTCCGCCGTGCTCTTCCCGGAGACCATCGCCGTGCGCGAGGCCCCCGAGCGCTTCACCTGGGGCGGCATCTTCTGCGACCGCGAGGCGGCCCGCTACCGCAAGGTCACCGAGGCAGCCGTCGACATCCTGGGCATCGAGCTGCCCGAGGACATCGCCCGCATGGTCGAGGACCAGGAGCGCTGCGAGAAGGCCTTCGTCCTGTGGGACATGGTCCACGACCGCACCCACAGCCACGGCGACCTGCCGTTCGACCCCTTCATGATCAAGCAGCGCCAGCCGTTCTGGATGTACGGCCTCGAAGAGCTGCGCTGCGACCTCACCGCCTTCAAGGAGGCCGTGAAGCTGGAGTCCGAGGGCAACGAGCACGGCCGTGACGTGCAGTACGCCGTCCTCTTCGACCGGATGTTCCGCTTCCCGGTCTCGGGCGACCGCAACCGCAACTACGACGGCCTCGGCGGCCAGCTGCTCTTCGCGTACCTCCACAAGCACGACGTCGTGCGCTGGACGGACAACAAGCTGAAGATCGACTGGATGCGCGCCCCGCAGGTCACCAACGAGCTGTGCGCCGAGATCGAGGACCTCTACCGGGCCGGCATCGACCGCCCGAAGCTCGTCCACTGGTTCAAGGCGTACGAGCTCGTCTCCACCTACCTGGCTCCCCACCCGGGCTCCAAGTGGGCCAAGGGCCCCGACGCCCTCGACCTCACGCAGCCGCCGCGCAAGCTCGTCGACGACGTGCTTCCCGACGAGTTTCCGCTGAGCATGTTCTATGAGGCGCTCGCCAAGAAGCTCAAGGGAGTGATCGCCTCCACGAAGGGCATCACTGCGGTGAACGCGGATTCGGCCGAGCGGGTCGCCGCGTGAGCGCTCGCGCACAGGAGGCTGCACAGATGAACAGCGCTGGGAAGTCCGGGAACGGCAAGCTCCACGGTGCCGTGGTCGCGGTCGCCGGGGCCGGCGGCCCCGCCGGTCGCGCCGCCCTGCTCCGCCTCGCCGAGGCCGGTGCGGTCGTCGTCGCCGCCGACGCCGACCCGACGCGCCTCGCCGAGTCCGTGGACGCGGCCCGCTACGCCCACGGCGGCGCCACCGTCACCGGTGACACCGTGAACCTGCTCGACCTGGAGGCCACCAAGGCCTGGGCCGAGCGCACGGAGAAGGAGTTCGGCCGGATCGACGGGGTCGTCCACCTCGTCGGCGGCTGGCGTGGCAGCAAGACCTTCACCGATGTGGACCTCGCGGACTGGGACTTCCTGGAGAAGCTCCTGATCCGCACCGTCCAGCACACCTCGCTCGCCTTCCACGACGGGCTGCTGCGCAGTGACCGCGGCCGCTACGTCCTGGTCAGCCAGTCCGGCGCGCACAAGCCGGTCGCCAACAACGCCGCGTACAACGCGGGCAAGGCGGCGGCCGAGGCCTGGACGCTGGCCCTCGCCGACTCCTTCCGCAAGGCGGGGGGCGAGGACGGCCCGGGCGCCGCGGCTGCGATCCTGGTGATCAAGGCACTGGTGCACGACGCCATGCGCGCCGAGCGCCCCAATGCGAAGTTCGCGGGCTTCACCGACGTCAAGGAGCTGGCCGAGGCCATCGCCGGCGTCTGGGAGCGGCCCGCCATCGATGTGAACGGACAGCGTCTGTGGCTCACTCCGCAACCGTGAAGACCGATGCCCGCCGCCACCACGACCCGGCGGTGCGCGGATTCGCGAGCGACAACTACGCGGGGGTCCATCCGGAGATCCTGGAGGCCCTCGCCCTGGCCAACGGCGGCCACCAGGTCGCCTACGGCGAGGACGACTACACCGAGCACCTGCAGAAGATCATCCGCAGCCACTTCGGCCCGTACGCGGAGGCCTTCCCGGTCTTCAACGGCACCGGCGCGAACGTCACGGCCCTCCAAGCCCTGACGGACCGCTGGGGTGCGGTGATCTGCGCCGAGTCGGCGCACATCAACGTCGACGAGGGCGGCGCCCCGGAGCGGATGGCCGGGCTCAAGCTGCTCACCGTCCCCACCCCGGACGGCAAGCTCACCCCCGAGCTCATCGACCGGCAGGCCTGGGGCTGGGAGGACGAGCACCGGGCGATGCCGCAGGTCGTCTCGATCACCCAGAACACCGAGCTCGGCACGGTCTACACGCCGGACGAGATCCGGGCGATCTGCGAGCACGCGCACGGGCACGGCATGAAGGTCCACCTCGACGGGGCCCGGATAGCCAACGCCGCGGCCTCGCTCGACGTGCCGATGCGCACGTTCACCAACACGGTGGGCGTGGACGTGCTGTCCTACGGCGGCACCAAGAACGGCATGATGTTCGGCGAGGCCGTGGTGGTCGTCAACCCGGACGCGGTCCGGCAGATGAAGCACATCCGCAAGATGTCGATGCAGCTCGCGTCCAAGATGCGGTTCGTGTCGGTGCAGCTGGAGGCGCTGCTCGCCAAGGACCTGTGGCTGCGCAACGCGCAGCACTCGAACGCGATGGCGCAGCGGCTCGCGGCGGGCGTGCGCGAGACCGACGGTGTGGAGATCCTCTACCCGGTGCAGGCCAACGCGGTGTTCGCGAAGCTGCCGCAGGAGGTCACGCGCCGGCTCCAGCAGCGCTACCGCTTCTACTTCTGGGACGAGGCCGCCGGCCACGTCCGCTGGATGTGCGGCTTCGACACCCAGGAAGAGGACGTGGACGGCTTCCTTCAGGCGCTGAAGGAAGAGCTGTCCCGCTGAGGGTCTGAATAGATATACCCCCTACCGCAAATGTATTGATCTGCGGTCGGGGGTATGCCTATGCTCCGGGCCATGCAGCTGATCCCGCAAAGCCCTGATGTTCACGCCTATCTGGCGGCGGATGAGACCGTCGACCACGGCCACCCGCTGGTACGGGGGATCGCCGACACCCTCTGGGGTGCCACCGGTGATGCATATTCATACGCCGAATCCGCCTTCGAGTTCGTTCGCGACACCATCCCCCACTCCGCCGACTCCGGGGATCCGCGCGTCTCCTGGCGCGCCTCGGACGTGCTGCGCACCCGCAACGGCATCTGCTACGCGAAGTCCCATGCGCTGGTGGCCCTGTTGCGGGCCCGGGGCGTCCCGGCCGGCCTCTGCTACCAGCGGCTCACTGAGGACGACGGCTCGAACCCCGTCGTGCACGGGCTGATCGCGCTCCGGCTGCCGGGGGGTGCGGGCTGGGCCCGTCTGGACCCCCGGGGCAACAAGCCCGGCGTGGACGCGCGCTTCGCCCTGGATGCCGAGCGCCTCGCCTTCCCCGTACGCCCCGAGCTCGGCGAGGCGGACTACCCCGAGCTGTACGCCGCCCCGCACCCGGCCGCGCTGGCGGCCCTCCGGCGGTCCGCCGACCGGCAGGAGCTGTGGCGCAACCTCCCCACGGAGATAGGAAGGTTTCCTGTCGGATAACGTTGTCAACTTGGCATGCCCATGGGTACTTTCGGCGGCAGAGAATCCCGTTCCCCCCACCGCCGAACGGAAGTGCTCCATGCGCCACGGAGTTCCCGCGGGACTGGCCGCCCTCGTACTGGGCTTGGCCGCCGCCCTGACCCTCACCCCCACCGCCCAGGCCGGGCCCCCACCGGCTCCCGCCGCCGGCCGGCCCGCGGCCCCCGCGCTCCCTGCGGCCCCCGCGCAGTTCGCCCACCCCGGAGTCCTCGACAGCCGCGCCCAGCTGGACTTCGTCCGCACGAAGGTGCAGGCGGGGGAGGAGCCGTGGAAGGGGGCCTTCGACGCGATGCTTTCCAGCGGCTACGCCTCGCTGTCACGCACCCCGAAACCGCGCGCCGTCGTCGAGTGCGGCTCGTACTCGAACCCGGACATCGGCTGCGGCGACGAGCGCGAGGACGCCATCGCCGCCTACACCGACGCCCTCGCCTGGTACATCACCCGCGACGCCGAGTACGCCAGGAAGTCGATCGAGCTGATGGACGCCTGGTCCGCGAAGATCAAGGACCACACCAACTCCAACGCCCCGCTGCAGAGCGGCTGGGCGGGCTCCACCTGGCCGCGCGCCGCCGAGATCATCAAGCACACGTACACGGGCGGCTGGGCCGCTCAGGGGCGCTTCGCCACCATGCTGCGCGACGTCTACCTGCCCGAGGTCATCAACGGGAAGCCGAACAGCAACGGCAACTGGGAACTGATCATGATGGACGCCGCCGTCGGCATCTCGGTCCATCTCGACGACCGCGCGAGCTACGACAAGGCGATGGCGATCTACCTCGGCCGGGTCCCGGCGTACTTCTACCTGGCCTCCGACGGGGCGCAGCCGAAGTACCCGCCGCGCTCGACCATCGACACCAAGAGCGAGCTCGTCGACTACTGGCACGGCCAGAGCACCTTCGTGGACGGACTGGCCCAGGAGACCTGCCGGGACTTCGGCCACACCGGCATGGCGATCGCCGCGACCATGCACGTCGCCGAGACCTCGCGGATCCAGGGGCGCGACCTCTACCCGCAGTTCAAGGACCGGTTCCGGTACGCGCTCGGCTTCCACGCCCAGTACGAGCTCGGCGCGAAGGTGCCGTCCTGGCTGTGCGGCGGGAGCCTGGCGAAGGGCATCGGCCCGGCCACCGAGGTCGGCTACAACGCCCTGCACACCCGCCTGGGCGTCAGCATGGAGAACACCCGCAAGCTGACCGAGGGGCGGCGCCCGGCGGGCACCGAGAACCACTTCGAGGCGTGGGAGACACTGACCCACGCCGACAACCCCAACTGACGGCCGGTCGTACGTCAGTGCGGCCCCGCCGTGAACGGCGCGGCCGCACGATCACCCGGTCCGGTGGCGGCGGATCAGCCCGCTTCCTTGACCTGGGCGGCCGTCGGCGCGGTGCCGCCCAGGTGCGCCGGCAGCCACCAGGAGTCCTCGGGGCCCTTGGGCCTGGCCGGGTAGGCGCTCTGCGCGGCGTCCAGCAGCTCCTGGACCCGCTCGCGCAGGCGGCGGGTGATCGCCCCGGCGTACTGGTCGGCGGGCGCCTCGATGGGCTCGCCGACCCGCATCGTCACCGGGATGTGGCTGCGCTTGAGGTTCTTCGGACGGCCCTTGGTCCACAGCCGCTGGGTGCCCCACAGCGCCACCGGGATCAGCGGGACGCCGGCCTCCTGGGCCATGCGCGCGGCGCCCGACTTGAAGCTCTTGAGGGTGAACGACTGGGAGATCGTCGCCTCCGGGAACACGCCGATGATCTCGCCGGAGCGCAGCGAGTCCAGGGCGTGCTGGTAGGCCGTCTCACCCTGCTTGCGGTCCACCGGGATGTGCTTCATCGCGCGCATCAGCGGACCGGACACCTTGTGGCGGAAGACCGACTCCTTCGCCATGAAGCGGACCAGGCGCTTCTGCGGCCGCGCGGTCAGGCCGGCGAAGATGAAGTCGAGGTAGCCGATGTGGTTCGACACGAGGACCGCCCCGCCCTTGCGCGGGATGTTCTCCGTGCCCTTCATGTCGATGCGGATGTCCAGCGCCTTGAAGAGGGTGTGGGCGGCGCCGATCACCGGAGGGTAGACGAGCTCAGCCATGAGGGGGAGACCCCGCTTTCTGCCTGGGGAGGTGCTCCCGGCCGGAAGTTACGGCTGCGTAGGTACGCTGCCCTTGGGGATCGTGCCCCATACGCGGGCTGCTGGCCAGCCCAGACGACCGTGCCCGAGGAGATTCTCGTCACGCCGGGAATGCGGCGCGCGGCCGGGGCGCTCGGATCACCGTACGAACGCAATTCAATGATGCGGCAACCAGGTCCGCGGCGACGGGAGCAGGGGTGCACGGCGAAGAGGACGCGCAGGCCACGGGCCTGACGCGGCTGGGCGCGGCCGAGCTGGGCGCGGAGCCCGGGCGGCGGGCCAGCCTGGTGCAGTTCTCCAGCGCGTTCTGCCAGCCCTGCCGGGCCACCCGGCGGATCCTCGCCGACGTGGCCGGCCTGGTGGAGGGCGTCGAGCACATCGAGATCGACGCTGAAGCCCGCCTTGAGCTCGTGCGCGCCCTGGGCATCGAGAAGACGCCGACCGTGCTCGTCCTCGACGCGCGGGGGCGGATCGTGCGGCGCGCGGCCGGGATGCCGCGCAAGGCGGACGTGATCGCCGCGCTGGGCGCCGCGATGTGACGGGTGCCAGGACGGGTGCCAGGACGGGTGCCAGGACGGGTGCGACGGCCCGCCGTGCGGCCGGTGCGACGGCCGGCGCGCCGGTGCACGCGCCCGCACGCAGCGTGACGCGCCTCGCATCTGCCCGGAGCGGCTTGACTGTGTACACGGGAGATCGCCAGGCTGGCGGCATGCGGTACGAACTCCTGCTTTACGGGCGGGTCCACGTGGACCTCGTCCGCTACGCGAGCGCGCGTTGTCGGAACGACTGAACGAACCCGGTCCCCGACCCGATCCCCCCGCGCCCGCGCACGCCGCCCCCGCGGCAGAAGGAAGCACCTCCATGACGGCCCCGACCGCCTCCATCGCCGCCCCGGCCGCCTCCGGCCTGCCCGGCTCGCCCGACCTGCTGCGCTCCGTCTTCCGCCGACACGCCGCAGGCGTGGCCGTGATCACCGCCGAGGAGGGGGGCCGTCCGGTCGGATTCACCGCGACCTCGCTCAACTCGGTCTCCGCGGATCCCCCCTTGCTGTCCTTCACCATCGCCACGGGGGCCTCCAGCTGGCCCGCGATACGCGACGCCGAGCACCTCGGCGTCCACATACTCGGCGAGCACCAGCAGGACCTCGCGGGCCTGTTCGCCCGCAGCGGAGCCGACCGCTTCGGGCCCGGCACGGGCTGGGCCGAGGGTCCGTACGGGGTTCCGGTGCTGGACGGCGTACTGGCCTGGCTGGTGTGCCGCGTGGTGGCCCGTGTGCCCGCAGGGGCGCACCGGGTGATCATCGCGGAGGCGGTGGCGGGCGACCCGGCCGGGGAAGGCCGGCCGCTCCTGTACCACCAGGGTCGCTTCAACGCGCTGCGCGACTGAATCGTCCCTGCTGGGGCGGGTTCGTGCGGCGTTGGACAGATCACAGTTCACCGGCCTTGCCACCGCGGGGCACCCACGGTGTACTGACGAGTAACATTCCCTTCGGAGCGCGGGCCGCCCCGACCGGGATCCGCCCGACAAGGCGCCTATGCTGCCTGCACAAGGCGGTATCAGAAAAAAGACGATGCGGTAGGAGAGCCGGCGTGAGCCTGAGGATCGTTGTCTGTGTGAAGTACGTGCCCGACGCCACCGGCGACCGGCACTTCGCCGATGACCTGACGGTCGACCGCGACGACGTCGACGGTCTGCTGTCGGAGCTCGACGAGTACGCCGTCGAGCAGGCGCTGCAGATCGCCGAAGAGGCCGACGACGCCGAGATCACCGTCCTGACGGTGGGCCCCGAGGACGCCAAGGACGCGCTGCGCAAGGCGCTGTCCATGGGTGCCGACAAGGCCATCCACGTCGAGGACGACGACCTGCACGGCAGCGACGTCATGGGCACCTCGCTGGTGCTCGCCAAGGCCATCGAGAAGGCCGGCTACGACCTGGTCATCACCGGTATGGCCTCGACCGACGGCACCATGGGCGTCCTCCCGGCGATCCTGGCCGAGCGCCTGGGCGTCCCGCAGGTCACCCTGCTCTCCGAGGTCAAGGTCGAGGACGGCACCGTGACGGGCCGCCGCGACGGCGACTCCGCGAGCGAGCAGCTGGAGGCCTCCCTCCCGGCGCTCGTCTCCGTGACGGACCAGTCGGGCGAGGCCCGCTACCCCTCCTTCAAGGGCATCATGGCCGCCAAGAAGAAGCCGGTGGAGTCCTGGGACCTGGAGGAGCTGGAGATCGAGTCGGACGAGGTCGGCCTCGAAGGCTCCTGGACCGCGGTCGACTCCGCGACCCAGCGCCCGGCCCGCACCGCCGGCACGATCGTCAAGGACGAGGGCGAGGGCGGCAAGGCGCTGGCCGAGTTCCTGGCCGGCCAGAAGTTCATCTAAGAGCTTCGGCCGAAACCCTCCCGATCGCCCCCTGACTACTTCGCATTCGCAGGAGCATTCCCATGGCTGAAGTCCTCGTCTACGTCGACCACGCGGACGGTGCCGTCCGCAAGCCCACCCTTGAGCTGCTGACGCTGGCCCGCCGCATCGGCGAGCCCGTCGCCGTCGCCCTCGGCGCCGGTGCGGCCGACACCGCCGCCGTGCTCGCCGAGCACGGTGCGGTCAAGGTCCTGACCGCCGACGCCCCCGAGTTCACCGAGTACCTCGTCGTACCGAAGGTGGACGCGCTCCAGGCCGCGTACGAGTCCGTGTCCCCGGCCGCCGTGCTCGTCCCGTCCTCCGCCGAGGGCAAGGAGATCGCCGCCCGCCTCGCGGTCCGCATCGGCTCCGGCATCATCACCGACGCCGTGGACCTGGAGGCCGGTGACGAGGGCCCGGTCGCGACGCAGGCCGCGTTCGCCGCGTCCTTCACCACCAAGTCCCGCGTCTCCAAGGGCACCCCGGTCATCACCGTCAAGCCGAACTCGGCTCCGGTCGAGGCCGCCCCGGCCGCCGGCGCCGTCGAGGCGCTCGCCGTCACCTTCGGCGCCCTGGCCACCGGCACCAAGGTCGTCTCCCGCACCCCGCGCGAGTCGACCGGCCGCCCCGAGCTGACCGAGGCCGCGATCGTGGTCTCCGGCGGCCGCGGCGTCAACGGTGCCGAGAACTTCGGCATCATCGAGGCCCTCGCGGACTCCCTCGGTGCCGCCGTCGGCGCCTCGCGCGCCGCCGTCGACGCCGGCTGGTACCCGCACTCCAACCAGGTCGGCCAGACCGGCAAGTCGGTCTCCCCGCAGCTGTACATCGCCTCCGGCATCTCGGGCGCGATCCAGCACCGGGCCGGCATGCAGACCTCGAAGACCATCGTGGCCATCAACAAGGACGCCGAGGCCCCGATCTTCGACCTGGTCGACTACGGCGTGGTCGGCGACCTCTTCGCGGTCGTCCCGCAGCTGACCGACGAGATCAAGGCCCGCAAGGGCTGACCTGCTTCGATGCTGTGACTCGGGGCCGCGTGGTGACACTCACCACGCGGCCCCGAGGTGTTTCCTGCAACCATTGACTAGACAAGAACCCCTCATTAAATTCTGCTATGCGGATCTAAGCTTCCGTGAAGCGGAAAAAGAGGAGAGTGCACGATGGGTCAGCAGGAGAAGGTGGCGACGAGCCTCGCCGGCGCGGTCAGCGAGGGCATCAGCGCCTCCCTCGCGCCGGTGGACGCGGAGCTCGCGCGCCACTACCCGGGCGACCCCGGCACCCGCCAGCCCATCCACACGGTCTACGTCCCCGGTGACGTCTTCGCCGCCAACACCATCCGCTCGTGGGGCGACCAGGCCCTCGCCGCCCTCGACGAGCACGCCCCGGACGCCGTCACCTTCGCCAAGGTCCTCGGCATCTCCGACGAGCTGGCCGTACCCGTCTACGACCGGGTCCGCGCCAAGCTGCTGCGCGAGCCCATCGAGGACCTCCGCGTCGACTTCGAGGACGGCTTCGGCGTCCGCTCCGACGAGGAGGAGGACCAGGCCGCGGCCCGCGCCGCCCGCCTCGTCTCCGAGGCCTTCGCCAACGGCACGAACGCCCCGTACATGGGCATCCGCATGAAGTGCATGGAGTCCAACGTCCGCGACCGCGGCATCCGCACCACCGACATCTTCCTCTCCGGGCTGCTGGAGCACGGCGGCCTGCCCGAGGGCCTCGTCCTGACCCTCCCGAAGGTCACGTACGCCGAGCAGGTCAGCGCCTTCGTCAAGCTGCTGGAGGCCTTCGAGACCGCCCGAGGCCTGCGCCCGGGCCGCATCGGCTTCGAGATCCAGATCGAGACCAGCCAGTCGATCCTCGCCTCCGACGGCACCGCCACCGTGGCCCGGATGATCGAGGCAGCCAAGGGCCGCGCCACCGGCCTGCACTACGGCACCTTCGACTACAGCGCCTGCGTCGGCGTCTCCGCCGCGTACCAGTCGAGCGACCACCCCGCCGCCGACCACGCCAAGGCGATCATGCAGGTCGCGGCCGCCGGCACCGGCGTACGGGTCTCCGACGGCTCGACCAACGTCAAGCCGGTCGGCACCACCGAGCAGGTCCACGAGGCCTGGAAGCTGCACTACGGCCTCACCCGGCGGGCGCTGGCCCGCGCGTACTACCAGGGCTGGGACATGCACCCGGCCCACCTGCCGACCCGCTACGCGGCGGTCTTCACGTTCTACCGCGAGGGCCTCGAAGCCGCGGCCGCGCGGCTGAAGGCGTACGTCGCGAAGATCGAGGGCGACGTGATGGACGAGCCCGCCACGGCCAAGGCCCTGGCCGGCTACCTGGTCCGCGGCCTGGACTGCGGCGCGGTGGGCGCCGAGGAGGTCACCGCCCTGACCGGTCTGACCCGCGCCGAGCTGGACGCGTTCGCGATCCCGCGCCGCTCGGCGACGCTCACGGCGACCGCCTGATCGGTCCCACGGCGGACGGGGGCCCGGCCGGTACGCCCCGGCCGGGCCCCGCGGCGTTTCACAGGGGCCCGAGGACCCACCGGTGGAGGGCGCCGTCCTGACCCGCGGTGACGAGCAGGCTCCCATCGGGGGAGAAGGCCACGGCGTTGACGGCCCCTTCGTGGCCCGGAAGCGACCCGCCGGCGCGCTGCCCCGTCGCCGGGTCCCACAAGAGCGTCGTGCCGTCCGCGCAAGCCGAGGCCAGCAGGTCCCCGCCCGGCGAAAAGGCCAGGTCGGTCACCGGGGCGGTGTGACCGATCAGCGGTCCGCCGCGTTGGAGGCCGCTGCGCGGGTCCCACAGGCGTACGGTCCTGTCCTCGCAGCCCGTCGCCAGGGTCCGGCCGTCCGGCGAGAACGCCACCGCCCGGTGAACCGCGAGGGGCGCCTCCAAGCGGTGCGGATGACGCGCGTGCCAGACGAGCACCCTGCCGTCGGTGCCGGACGTGGCGAGCACCTGCCCGTACGGGGCGAAGACGAGGGCGACGACCTTGCCCTGGTGGGCGGCCAGGGGACCGCCGAACTGCCGTCCCGTGGCCAGATCCCTGAACTCGACCGTCCCGTCCGCGTCCGCCGTGGCCAGCAGCCGGCCCTCCGGTGAGCAGGCGAGCCGGGTCAGGGCGCCGGTGTGTTCCGTCTGCACTTCCCGATGGACGGCGCCGGTCGCCGGACCGGTCAGCCGGACCGCACCGCCCGTGTGCGCCGTGGCGAGCAGGGTCCCGTCCGGGGTGAACGCCAGGCACCCGGGCAGGGCCCGTGCCTCGGCCGTCCCGGCCCGCAGCGGCCGCCGTGTGACCGGGGACCACAGGCGGACCACTTCGGTCACCGTGGTCGCGGCGATCATGCCGGCGTCGGGCGAGAAGGCCACCCGGACGAGGGCGGCCCCGGCCTGTACGGGCGGCAGCCGGACCGGCTGCCGGTCACGCAGGGCCACGCCCAGGGCCGTCGCCGCGAGCGGTGTCGTACGGCCGGGGCCGGTGCCGGAGCGCTCGTAAAGGAGGGCCGTCTCGTCGGAGGACGCGGTGGCCAGCAGCCTTCCCGTGGCCGAGAAGGCGATGTCCTCGATCCGCCCGGCGTGGTCGCTCAGCGGTGGGCCGACGGGCAGGCCGGTGGCCGTGTCCCACAGGCGTACCGTCGCGTCGTCGGAGCCCGTGGCGAGCAGCCGGCCGTCGGGCGAGAAGGCCAGGGCGCGGACCGGGCCGGCGTGGCCCGGAAGGGTCAGCTCGTCACGTCCGCCGGCGGCCTCGTGCAGGGAGGTACGGCCGTCGCGGTGGCCGAGGGCGAGCAGCTGCCCGTCGGGGGAGAGGGCGACGGCCTCCGGAGTGCCGCCGTCCGCGGCACGGGGCGCGCCGGCGACACCCCTGTCGAGCAGGTCCCAGACGCGTGAACTGCGGGCTGCGGCCAGCAGCCGGCCGTCGCGGGCGAAGGCCACCGCGTCGATCGGGTCGGTGCCGCCGCCGTGCGTGAGGACGAACGGAAGCCCGCCGGTGGACAGGTCGCAGAGCCGTACCGTGCCACCGCGTTCCAAGGTGGCGGCCATGCCCCCGGTCGGGGAGCAGGTGATGTCGGTGACGGGGGAGGCGTGGCCGGTGAGGGGCGGACCTTCGGGTCGGCCTGTCGCCGGTTCGATCCGGTGGAGCACCGACGGATCCCTGGCGTCCGCGGCCAGCAGCTGCCCCCCGGGGGTGAACGCGAGGGGGTGCGTCGCGGTGAAGGGGGTGATGGTGCCGACGCCCGTCGCGGTGTCCCACAGCTGGACGGTGTCCCCGCCGGCGGATGCCAGCAGGCGGCCGTCGGGGGAGAAGGCCACGTCCCGGACCGGGGCGAGGTGCCCGGTGAGGCGGTGCCGGAGGGCGTACGGGGCCTGGCCGGCGGCCGGCGGGGGAGTCCGGCCGGCATCCGGGGCCGGGGCCGCCGGGGGATCGGGCCGGTGAACCGGTCCGGGAGCCGGCTCGGAGGGCGGCTCGGAGGGCGGGTCGGCGCCCGGCTCGGGGGCCGCGGCCGGTTCGGGGGCCGGTCCCCGACCCGGTTCGGGGTGCCGGGACGTTCGGGGTGCCTCGGAGGGGCCGTCGGGGTCGGCGTGGGCGTGGGCGTGGGAGGCGAAGAGGCCGAAGAGGCCCTCGATCCGGACGGGGTCCTGGGGAGCGGCGGGCTCCTGTGGGCCGGCGGGCTCGTGCGGGCCGGCGGGCTCGTGCGGGCCGGCGGGTTCGCGGGGGCCCGTGGGCGCGTCCCGGGAGGTCTCGTGCACCGCCTCACCGCTCGCCGCGGCGGCCCGCGCGGCGCGTGCCGCGCGGGCGCGGGAGTGCCCGGGAGGCTGCAGCGCGGCCAGGTCCTGCCAGCGCCTCCGCCAGACGGCGAGTTCGGGTGCGGTGTGGGCGGGGATGGCGGTCGGGCGGCCGTATTCGTCGTACGACAGCAGGATCCGGACCAGTGCCATGAAGGTGTCCGACCGCACGAGCCTCTTGCCGTTGAAGGCATCGCTCTGGGTGGCCACCGGCAGCCGGAGCCCGGTACCGGAACCGGCCGCGCGGGCTTCGAGATCGCGGTACGAGGGCCGGCCCCGCCCGATCCGTAATCGCGTCAGCTCACCGGCGAGCGCGGCGAGTCCCTCCTCGAAGGCGGCGCGCGGCTGCGGCTCCGTGTCCCCCATGTCCCCCCTCGGCCATGTGTGGCCGCCCAGGTTAGAACGCCGCGGGCGGAACAGTCCCGAACTTTCCCGAACGAGCGGGAACGGGTGTGGCGTTCGGCCGAACGAGCCCGTCGTTCAAGGGACTTCCGGGGCGATCGGCTCGGACCGGATCCGTTCCGTACGTGCGGGCCGGCGGCCCGTCCGGGGGTGCAATCGAGCCATGACCACTCCACGCGAAACGCAGCAGCAGCACCAGCCGTTCCTGTCCCTGCACACCGCCGTCGTGCTCGTCATCGCCCTGCTGATCGGCGGCGTGGTCGGCGGGCTGAGCTTCCTGGGCGGGGTTCCCGTCGCCCTGTCCGTACTCGCCGGGCTCACCGCCGCCGGCGGGGCCGTGCCCGTACTGCGCGGGCTGATCCTCTGAAGCCGGACCCCTACGCGGCCGGGGGGAGTTCGCCCGAGCCGCGGGGGATCAGCCGCGTCGGGAGCTCGATGCGGGCCGGGGGGAGGGCGGCGCCCGCGAGGCGCTGGAACAGCCGGTCGGTGGCCACCCGGCCCAGGGCCGCCGCGTCCTGGGCCACCACCGTCACCCCGGGCCGCAGCAGGTCGGCCAGCTCGAAGTCGTCGAAGCCGACCAGGGCCACCGGCCGAGGGCGCTCCGCCAGCACCCGTACCAGAGTGACCGTCACCCGGTTGTTCCCCGCGAACACCGCGGTGACGGGGTCGGGGCCCGTCAGCATCGCCCGGGCCGCCTCCCCGACGCGGTCCGGAGTGGTCGTGCCGAGGGAGACCCAGGGCTCCGCCACCGGCAGCCCCGCGTCCGCCATCGCCGCCCGGTAGCCGCGCAGACGCTCCGTCGCCGTGTGGATGTGCGGCTGGTCCCCGATGAAGCCGATCCTGCGGTGGCCGCCGCCGATGAGGTGCGCCACGCCCGCGCGGGCACCGCCGAAGCTGTCCGACAGCACCACGTCCGCGTCGATCCGGCCCGCCGGGCGGTCCACGAACACCGTGGCCACGCCCGCCCGGATCTCCGGCTCCAGGTACCGGTGGTCGTCCCCGGCCGGGATCACGATCAGCCCGTCCACCCGGCGCGCGCACAGCGCCAGCGCCAACTCCCGCTCGCGGTCGGGGTCCTCGGCGCTGGACCCGTTGATGAGCAGTGCCCCGTGGGCCCGGGCCACCTCCTCCACGGCGCGGTTCAGCGGCCCGTAGAAGGGGTCGGCGAGGTCCTCCAGGACCAGCCCGACCGTGGCCGTACGGCCCTTGCGCAGCACGCGGGCGCTGTCGTTGCGGCGGAAGCCCAGCGCCTCGATGGCCTCCTGGACCCGCCGGACGGTGTCGGGGGTGACCCCGGCCTCGCCGTTGACCACGCGCGAGACCGTCTTGAGGCCCACACCCGCGCGGGCCGCCACGTCCTTCATGGTCGGCCGGTTGCCGTAGCGGGGGTCGGACGGGCGGCGGGTCTGCGGCACGGGACGGAAACCTCCGGAGGCGGTGGTGGGGCGGGGCCGGGCTGCCCTTTCCGACCTTGAGGATAAGCACTGGGCCGGGGAGCGGGTTTCCGTGGCAGGGTGATGCGGGCAAGCCACTGGGGGCTCCGGACGAGCCATGGGGAGAGGGGTAGACGTGATTGTCTGGATCAACGGCACATTCGGCGCCGGGAAGACCAGCACGGCCCGCGAACTGACCGGGATCCTGCCGGACAGCACCCTGTACGACCCGGAGCTCGTCGGCGACGCACTACGCCAACTGCTGCCGCGCAAACGCCTCGCGGAGGTGTCCGACTATCAGGACCTGCCGAGCTGGCGGCGTCTGGTCGTGGAGACGGCCGCCGCGATGCTCGCGGAGCTGGGCGGGGTGCTGGTGGTGCCGATGACGCTGCTGCGGCAGGAGTACCGGGACGAGATGTTCGGCGGGCTGGCCGCCCGCCGGATTCCGGTGCGGCACGTGCTGCTCGCCCCAGCGGAAACGATCCTGCGCGAGCGGATCGCCACCCGGGAGGAGCCGGGGGACCCGGCCGACGTGGACGTCAGGGTGCGGCAGTGGGCGTACGACCACATCCCCGTCTACCGGCAGGCGCTGGGCGGCTGGCTCGCGGCGGACGCGCACGTCATCGACAACGGCGCCCTGACCGTACGCGAGACGGCGGAGCGGATCGCCGAAGCCGTACGCACGGACGCGGCCCGGGTCTGCGACATCGTGCAGACCCCGGAGCCGACGCGGGAGACGGTCGCGGCCGGGGTGCTGCTCTTCGACGACGAGGACCGGGTGCTGCTGGTCGATCCGACGTACAAGCCGGGCTGGGAGTTCCCGGGCGGGGTCGTGGAGGCGGGCGAGGCGCCGGGGTGCGCCGGGGTGCGGGAGGTCGCGGAGGAACTGGGCCTGGAACTGGAGGCCGTGCCGGGGCTGCTCGTCGTGGACTGGGAGCCGCCGGTGCCCCCGGCGTACGGGGGGCTGCGACTGCTGTTCGACGGGGGCCGGCTGTCACCCGCCGCGGAGGCGGGGCTGCGGCTGCCCGGCCCGGAGCTGCGGGCGTGGCGGTTCGTCACGGAGGAGGAGGCGGCGGACCTCCTGCCCCCGGTCCGCTACGAACGGCTGCGCTGGGCCCTCCGGGCCCGCGAACGGGGCCGCCCCCTCTACCTGGAGGCCGGGCGCCCGAGGCCGTAGTCGAACCGTCGCAGCCGTCGGACGGGGCGGCGGCCGGGTGTGTCGTGCCGGTCAGCCCGGGCCGGCCGGCACGACATGCCCTAGGGAAGGGACGGTTCCGCGGCTGCGGCCGTGCGGAGGGCGGCGGCCGTGCCCTCGGTCAGCGGGTCGCCGTGCCCGAAGCAGGCCACGGACGGGGACAGCGCCGCCAGACGCCTGAACGAGGCCTGGGCCTGCGCGCGGTCCACGTTGAACACACCCAGCATCACCTGCCCCACCGCGGCGATGCAGTCCCCCGTGAACAGCACACCGTGGCGCGGCAGGTGGATGCCGATGCTGCCCGGCGTGTGGCCCGGGGCGTGGACGACCACCGCCCCGCCACCGAACCCCATCACGTCGCCGTCCTCGACCTCCCGGTCCACCCGCGTCGGCGGCGCGGGTGGCACCGTCAAGCCGTGCTCGTACAGCGGGCGTTCCCAGTCGAGCAGGTCCGGATCCGGTACCGGGAGCTCACCCCGGACCACCGGAGCATCCAGCCGGTGCGCCACCACCCGCGCACCCCAGCGGCCGGCGAGCTCCTCCGCGGCCCCGACGTGGTCGCGGTGGCAGTGGGTCAGGACGATCCGCTCCAGCCGTCGCGGGTCCAGCCCGAGGGAGCGGACGGCCTCCTCGATCACCGGCGCGGAACCGGCGTGTCCGGCGTCGACGAGGGTCAGGGCTTCCCCGTCCTGCCAGAGGTACGCCTGGCCGATCGGGAAGCGGAGCATGTGGAGCCGCTGCGGAAGCACTTCGACGAGATCCATGCCCCGAACGTACGTCCGCCGGCTCCGCTCCCGGCACGCCTTTCACCGGGAGCGGAGTTCGCCCTTGGCGCAGGCCGACCGGCCCCGGCCCGGCCCCGGCCCCGGCCCCGGCTCGGGGCCGGTCCGCGGGTCAGCCGCGCTTGGACTCCGCGTAGTTGACCAGGAACAGGGCCTCCGCGACCGACAGCCGCTCCAGCTCCTGCGGAGAGACGCTCTCGTTCACCGCGTGGATCTGCGCCTCGGGCTCGCTCAGCCCGATGAGCAGCATCTCCGCCTCCGGGTAGAGCGAGTTCAGCGTGTTGCACAGCGGAATCGATCCGCCCATGCCACTGATCTGCATCTCCTCGCCCGGGTACGCCGCCTGCAGGGCCGCCGCCATCGACGCGTACGCCGGGCTGTCCGTGTCCGCCCGGAACGGCTGGCCCTGGCCCACGACCTCCAGGCCGAGGCGTGCCTGCCACGGAGTGTGCGCCACCAGGTGCGCCTCCAGCAGCTTGACGGCCTCGGCCGTGTCCACGCCCGGCGGCACGCGCAGGCTGACCAGCGCGCCGGCGCTCGCGTGCACCGAAGGGGTGGCGCCGACCACCGGCGGGCAGTCGATGCCGAGCACGGTGACGGCAGGACGGGCCCACAGCCGGTCCGCGACCGTACCCTCGCCGATCAGCCCGACCCCGTCCAGTACGCGGGCGTCGGCGCGGAAGTCCGCCTCCGGGTACTGCAGGCCCTCCCACACGGCGTCCGAGGCCAGGCCGTCGACGGTCGTCGAACCGTCCGCCGCGCGCAGCGAGTCCAGCAGCCGGATCAGCGCGGCCAGCGCATCGGGGGCGGCGCCGCCGAACATGCCGGAGTGCAGGTTGCCGCCCAGGGTGTCGATCTTCACCTTGATCAGGCACATGCCGCGCAGCGTCGCCGTCACGGTCGGCAGACCGAGCCGGAAGTTGCCCGTGTCGCCGATGACGATCGTATCGGCGGTCAGCAGCTCCGGGTGGGCCTCGGCGTACTGCTGGAGACCGCCGGTGCCCTGCTCCTCCGAGCCCTCGACGATCACCTTCACGCTCACCGGCACACCGCCGTTGGCCTTCAGCGCGCGCAGTGCCAGCAGGTGCATGATGAACCCGCCCTTGCAGTCCGCGGCCCCGCGCCCGTACCAGCGCCCGTCGCGCTCGGTGAGCTCGAAGGCGGGGGAGATCCAGGCCGCGTCGTCCAGCGGCGGCTGCACGTCGTAGTGCGCGTACAGGAGCACGGTCGGCGCACCCGCCGGCCCCGGCAGGAAGCCGTACACCGACTGCGTGCCGTCGGGGGTGTCGAGGAGCGCCACGTCCTGGAAGCCCTCGGCGCGCAGCGCGTCGGCCACCCAGTTCGCCGCACCCTGGCTCTCGCTCTGCGGGAACTGCGCCCAGTCCGCCACCGACTGGAAGGCCACCAGCTCGGTCAGCTCCTGCTTGGCGCGGGGCATCAGCGAGGCGATGGTCTCGGCGATCGGATTCTGGGACATGGGCACGCTCCTCTTGGGTGCGACGTTGTGTAGGTGTACGCCGTGTACGCGTACGCCGTGTATGTGTACTCGGCAGTACGTGCACGCCGCCCGCATCCGCGTGGTGGGCGTATGCCGGGTACGGCGAAAGGCAGTCCCGATCCTCGCACAGCAGGACGGGCCGGTCTCGCGCCGTAGGATTTCCCTGCATCGGAGCAACCGCATGATCAGGAGCAGCAGCACATCGTGAGCAGCGACGACAGCACCGTCGGGGGACCCGACTCAGCAGCAGGGCAGGCCGCTCAGGGGGCGGAGGACGGGATGGCCGAGGTGCCCGGGGGCACCGGTGACGTGTGGGACGTGGTGGTGGTCGGGGCCGGCCCGGCCGGAGCCTCGGCCGCGTTCGCGGCGGCGACGGCGGGGCGGCGCGTACTGCTGCTGGAGAAGGCCGAGCTGCCCCGGTACAAGACGTGTGGCGGCGGGATCATCGGTCCCTCGCGCGACGCCCTCCCGCCCGGGTTCGTCCTGCCCCTCCAGGACCGCATCCACGCGGTCACCTTCTCGCTCAACGGGAAGCTGACCCGCACCCGCCGTTCGCGGCAGATGCTGTTCGGGCTCGTCAACCGGCCCGATTTCGACGCCGGGCTGGTCGCCGAGGCCGAGAAGGCCGGAGCCACCATCCGTACGGGTACGGCCGTCTCGCGGGTCGAGCAGCACGGGGCGGCGGTGCCCGACCGGCGCACGGTCGCCGTGGTGCTCGCCGACGGCGAGACCGTCCTGGCGCGCGCCGTGGTGGGCGCGGACGGCAGCGCGAGCCGGATCGGGGCGCACGTCGGCGTCGAGATGGACCAGGTGGACCTCGGCCTGGAGGCGGAGATCCCGGTTCCGCAGACGGTCGCCGAGGACTGGAAGGGGCGGGTACTGCTCGACTGGGGCCCGCTGCCCGGCAGTTACGGCTGGGTCTTCCCCAAGGGCGACACCCTGACCGTCGGGGTCATCTCGGCGAAGGGCGACGGCGCCGCGACCAAGCGGTACCTGGAGGACTTCATCGCCCGGCTCGGCCTCGCCGGCTTCGAACCCGCCATCTCGTCCGGACATCTGACCCGCTGCCGCAAGCCCGAGTCGCCGCTGTCGCGGGGCCGGGTCCTGGTCGCGGGCGACGCGGCCGGACTGCTGGAGCCGTGGACCCGGGAGGGCATCTCCTTCGCGCTGCGCTCGGGCCGGCTGGCCGGGGAGTGGGCGGTGAAGATCTCCGAGGCGCAGGACGCGGTGGACGCGCGCCGCCAGGCCCTGAACTACGCGTTCGCGGTCAAGGCCGGACTGGGCGTGGAGATGAGTGTCGGCAAGCGGATGCTGACCGCCTTCGAGGCCAAGCCGGGCCTGCTGCACGCCGCGATCACGGGCTTCCGCCCGGCGTGGCGGGCCTTCGCCCGCATCACGCGGGGTGCGACGACGCTGCCGGACCTGGTGCGGACGTACCCGCTCGCCCGCAAGGCGCTGCACATCCTGGACGGGAGGCAGGCACGGAACCGGGCCGAGGGGCAGGAGCCCGGGCGGGGGCCGGAACACGGGCCGGAGCAGGGGCCGGAGCAGGAGACGGACAAGGCGTAACCGGTTCCGGGGCCGTGGCCGGGGGGCCCAGGGGCCTGGGTCCGGGATCTGGATTCCGGAGTTCTGCGGGTTCCTGGCCCGGGCGCGGGCCGGGGACCGGCAGGGGCGCGGGCCGGCCGGTGAGCCGGGTTCCGGGAAACGGGCTACGGCGGCGGGGTTCTCCCCGGCCGGTGTACGGATGAGGGTGGCGGTCTTGCCGGGCGTGCGGGCAAGGCCGCCGCTGGTTTTGCGCGGGGTGGGGCGGGTCGGCGTGGCGGGCCGGGGCCGGGGCGCGACGCGGGGGCGTGACGGCCGGGGTGCGATGGCGGTCGGCCTGGCGGGTCGGGGTCGGGGCCGGGGCCGGGCAGGGGCACGCCGCGGTGCGCGATGGGCGGTCTGCGGTCCGCGGTCCGCGGTCCGCTATGTGCGCCGGGCGGCGCGAGCCGCCCGCGGGTGCTGCGTACGCCGGGTGCGGCCGGGTGTGTCAGTTCGACACCGTGATGCGGAAGACCGGGTGGTCGCCGGCGGCGGCCTGGAGCTCGGCGTCGGAGGACCGGGCGGTCACGCCCTGGAAGAACCGGTTGACCTCCCAGCCCCACTTCTCCAGGTACGTGCGCAGGAGAGCGGCCTTCTGCACGGGGTCGGTGATCTCGGTGACCGTGAAGGTGCGCACCTTGCGGCCCACGCGCAGCTCGCCGCCGCCCGCCACCCGCATGTTGCGGACCCACTGGGAGTGGCCGCGCGCCGACACCAGGTACTGCTCGCCCTCGTACGTGTGCGGGTTGACCGGGATCCGCTGCATCTGGCCGGACTTGCGGCCGCGCACCGACAGCTCGGCCGAGCCGGCCAGGCTTATGCCGAGACGTGCCAGCTTCCCGAAGAACGAGTTGAAGCGGGTGGCGAGCGGGCTGGCCTGTACGTAGTACGGGGTGGGCGCGTTCATGACTTGCTCCGGGTGATTAGGAGAGCGGTGCTCTCGCTTGAGATCAGTGTGCACGGATCGCCACCCCAAAGCAAGAGCAGTGCTCTCTAAGTGGATCTCCGCTCTGATTTTTGGGCAGTGCTCTGTTTCTGGCACACTGCTCGTATGAGTACCGTGCGCGGGGCCCGGGAGCGGGCCCGTATCGAGGTCACCGCCGCCATCAAGGACGAGGCGCGCCGCATGCTCGCCGCCGAAGGCGCCGCCAAGCTCTCGCTCCGCGCCGTGGCCCGCGAGCTGGGCATGGTCTCCTCGGCCCTCTACCGCTACTTCCCGAGCCGCGACGAGCTCCTGACCGCCCTCATCATCGACGCCTACGACAGCATCGGCGCCGCCGCGGAGCAGGCCGACGCCCACGCCCTCGCCGCCGGAGCCCCTCCCCGCGAGCGGTGGACGGCCGTCTGCGAGGCTGTCCGCACCTGGTCCCTGGACCATCCGCACGAGTACGCCCTCATCTACGGCTCCCCGGTCCCCGGCTACAGCGCCCCCATGGACACCGTCGGGCCCGCCTCCCGCGTCGGCAACACGTTCATCGGCATCGTGCGCGCCGCCCATGCCGGTCGGGGCCTCGCGCTGCCGCCGCTGCCCGCCGATCTGCGCCCCGAAGCCGTCCGGATGACGGAGGACTTCGCCGAGGGGCTGCCGCCCGAGGTCACCGCCGCCCTGGTCGCCGCCTGGGCGCAGCTGGTCGGCCTCATCTCCTTCGAGCTGTTCGGCCAGTTCAACCGGGTCGTCGAGGACCGGGCCGCCTTCTTCGCGCACGCCGCGGGCCAACTGGCCCACGGGGTCGGGCTGCCCGCCGTATGACGGCTCGCGCCGCCGTGCGTACGACGGCCCGCTTGGCGGCTCCCGCGACGGCTCCCGCGACGGCCCGCGCGACGGCTCTCGCGACGGCTCCCGCGACGGCTCCCGCGACGGCCCGCGCGACGGCCCGCGGGGGCCGCACGGTGCGCGTGATTCACATGATGAGGTGACGGATCGCTTGTCTGTTCCTCACATCAATCCGAGTGGTTCGGCTTTCACCGAACGGGCGCCCGTCTAGTGTTCGTCGGGTCGTGCTCCCGCCCCCGCCCCTCGCCGGAGGAACAGCCGTGGCCCGCGCCGTGAAGGCCCTGTACGCCGTCCTGGTCACCTCCTTGCTGGCCGCCCCGGCGCCCGCCGTGACCGCCTCGGCCGGCACCGCCTCCCCGGCCGGTGCCGCCGCCGAGGAGGCGACCCCGGCCCCGAGACCCCGGGCGGCCGGCGTACGGGGCCTGGAGATCGGCGTCCCCGCCTACGCCTGGGCCGGCGACGGCATGCTGGGCGACCTCGTCGCCACCACGCCCGCAGCCTCCGTCGTCGTCCTCAACCCGGGGAACGGTGACGCCCCCTTCGACGGCCGCTGGCAGGCCCGCGCCGACGCGCTGAGGGCCGGAACCACCGCCACCGGGGAGAAGACCAAGGTCCTGGGCTACGTTCACACCGACCACGGCAACCGCGGCATCGCCGCCGTCAAGGCCTCCGTCGACAACTACCTGAAGACCCGCGACGGCCGCCTGCACGTGGACGGCATCTTCTTCGACGTCGTCAGCCGCGACTGCGGCCCCGGGAACGCAACCCGCGACCACTACGCCCGACTGCGCGAGTACGTGCAGGACACCATGAACGCCGTGGACCCCACCGCGGCCGACCTCGTGGTCGACAATCCCGGTACCGCCATCGCCGACTGCTACCTGGAGCCCGGCCACCGCACCGCGGACGTCTTCGTCACCTTCGAGGACACCTACGCCGCGTACACGGGGAGCGGCTGGCTCGGAGGGAACGTTTTCGCAGACTCGGGCGGCTACCGCGCCGGTACCGAACTCGACCCGACCGGCACCGCGTTCTGGCACCTCGTCCACGCCGTCCCGGACGCGGCCGCCATGCGCACCACGCTGCGTACGGCCTTCGACCGCGGCGCGGGCTACGCCTACGCGACCGGCACGCGGATGCCCAACCCGTGGGACGAATCGCCGAGTTGGAAATACCGCAGTCAGACCCTGTACGCCGCCACCCTGGGCTGACGAACGGGGCGGCCGGAGGGGCCGGCGACGGCGGCCGGGTACCGGCCGGAGGCAGTCGGTGAGGCCGGAGCGCGGCCGGGGGTTCGGCCGGGGGCTCGGCCGTCAGGCGCCGTCGTTCTCCGGGCGGCGGGCGAAGCGCCACAGGACGTGCGTGATCCGGAGCAGGAACACGACCCCCGCCAGGACCCCGGCCGCCAGCCTCAGCGCGGCATCGGCGGTGGGGGAGGCGTCGAAGACCAGGGCGGGGCCGTAGACCGCCCCGAAGACGAGCGCGGCGGCGAAGCATCCGCTGATGAACGCGTAGCCGATCTCCGTGGTGACCGCGTCCCGGTCCGCCTGAGTCCGTCTCCCCATGTACGCATTGTCACAGCCCGTACCGCCCTGTCACAAGGACGCCCGGAGCCCGCATCGACCGCCGCACGACGCCTTCCGCAGGCGGGGTGCGCACCCCGCCCGCCGGCCGGTCCCGCCCGTCAGCCGATCCCGCCGTAAGCCGGCCCCGCCCGTCAGCCGATCCCGGCCGTCTCCACCCACCGGCGCGCCAGCGACTCGTCGCCGCTCACCCCCGGGCCCATCAGCGGAAGCCGGTTCCACAGCGCCTCGTACAGCCACGAAGCCGTCCCGGTCACCTCGCAGTGCGCCGGGTCGCCCGTGTCGCCCGACACCGTGCGGGGCGGCTCCGCCGACAGGTGTACGGTCCACACCGCGCCCGTGTCGGCCGCGCGGACCCGCATCACCTGCGGCTCCTCGGTCCGCATCCGGCTGCGCGGCCGCGCGTGGAAGCCGGTCAGCAGCTCGTCCACACCGTCCTCCGCGAACTCCGGTGCCACCGGGGAGTAGACCGCGCCGAGCGCCGCCTCCGCGTCCATCCGGTGCACGGCCGTCTCGTGCGCCTGCCGACGCGCCCAGAACGCCAGCGGCGACGGCGCGGCCGTCGGCAGGAAGGTCCAGCACTGCACGTCGGCCGGAGCCTCGGTCAGCACCCGGACCAGCGCCTCGTGACCCTCCCGGTACCAGGCCAGCAGCTCGGCGCCGGCCAGCTCCGGGGCGTCCGGGAACGGGCCCGGCTCCAGGACGGCGTCCCCGACGTACCCGGCGGCCCAGCGGTGCACCGCACCCGTGTGCCGCAACAGGTCGGCGACACGCCACCCGGGACAGGTGGGCACGGGGGTATCCGTACCCGCCCGCTCGGCCGTCTCGGCGAGCAACTCGCCCTCCCGCGCAAGGGTCTCCACATACTCCGAGATCTTCATGCGGGCAGTGTCGCACCGGCCGCCGGCAATGCCGGTGAGAATGGAGCCATGGACGGGGAACTCTTCCCGCGCGAGCGGACCGAGATCGCCCCCGGCGCCGTGCACGTGCCCGACTGGCTCGGGCCCGGGCGCCAGCGGGAGCTGCTCGCCGCCTGCCGTGACTGGGCGCGCCCTCCCGCGGGCCTGCGCACCGTACGGACACCGGGCGGCGGGACGATGACCGCCCGCCAGGTGTGCCTCGGGCTGCACTGGTACCCGTACGGGTACGCCCGCACCGCCGTGGACGGCGACGGGGCACCGGTCAAGCCCATGCCCGGCCGGCTCGCGGAGCTGGGCCGGGAGGCGGTTGCGGCGGCGTACGGGCACCCGCCCCCGCCCGGCGCCTGCGAGCCCCCGGACGCGGACCCGTACCGGTACGCGCCCCCGGACGCGCCCCCGGAGGCGGACACCGACTGGTGCGCCGACCCGTACGCGTACGACATCGCGCTGATCAACTTCTACGACGGCGACTCCCGCATGGGCATGCACCGGGACGCCGAGGAGAAGTCCGCGGCTCCGGTGGTCTCCCTCAGCCTCGGCGATACGTGCGTCTTCCGCTTCGGCAACACCGCCTCGCGCGGCCGCCCGTACCAGGACGTCCGGCTGCGCAGCGGGGATCTGTTCGTCTTCGGCGGCCCGGCACGGCTGGCGTATCACGGGGTGCCGAAGGTCCTGCCCGGCACCGCCCCGCCCTGGCTCGGGCTGACCGGGCGGCTGAACATCACCCTGCGGGTCGGCGGCCTCGGCACCGGCCCCGACTGACCGGCGGCGCCGCGCACCCCGCCGATCATGCGAGGATCGCTGTCATGAACGGCAACGGGGCCCCGCCGCGGGTGGGGGACGCGACCACGGTGTCCGCGGCGTCTACGGATTCGGCCGCGTCTTCCGGCTCGGCCGCGTCCTCGGCGCGGGCCAGGCTGGAACGGGGCCGCGGCGCCCTCGGCCCGGCGCTGGAGCTCGTCCACACCGGCCGGGCCCCGACCCGCGCCGTGCTGACCGCCGAGCTCGGCGTCACCCGTGCCACCGCCGGGGCGGTCGCCGCCGAGCTGGAGGCGCTCGGCCTGATCCGCGTCGACTCCCGCCCGGGCGGCGCGGGCGGCACCCAGGGCCGCCCCTCGCACCGGCTCTCCATCGACGAGAACGGCCCCGTGGCGCTGGCCGCACAGGTGCACTCGGACGGGTTCCGGGCGGCGCTGGTCGGCCTCGGCGGCCGGATCGTGGCCACCGCCCCCGGCAAGGTCACCGTCTCCGCGGACCCGGCGCAGGTGCTCGGAGCCGTCGTGGAGGCGGGCGCGGAGCTCCTCGCCGAGACCGGCCGCCGCTGCGTCGGCGCGGGGCTCGCGGTGCCCTCGGCGGTCGCGGAGCCGGACGGTACGGCGCTGAACCCGCTGCACCTGGCCTGGCCGGCCGGGGCTCCCGTACGGGACATCTTCACGGAGTGCGTGAAGGCGGCCGGGATCGACGGCCCGGCCCTGACCGGGAACGACGTCAACCTGGCCGCGCTCGCCGAGCACCGGCACGGCGCGGGGCGCAGCGCCCAGCACCTGCTGTGCGTGGCCACCGGCCACCGCGGGGTGGGCGGCGCGCTCGTACTGGACGGCCGCCTGCACAGCGGGAGTTCGGGGCTGGCCCTGGAGGTCGGCCACCTCACGGTGAATCCGGAGGGCCGGCCCTGCCACTGCGGCAGCCGCGGCTGCCTGGACGTGGAAGCCGACCCGCTGGCCTTCCTGACCGCGGCGGGCCGCACCCCCGGCCCCGAGGTGTCGCTGCTCCAGCAGGCGCGCGACCTGCTGCGCGAGGAGTACGCGGAGCCGGCGGTGCGGGCGGCCGCCGAGGAGCTCATCGACCGGCTGGGGCTGGGCCTCGCGGGTCTGGTCAACATCCTCAACCCGGACCGGATCATCCTCGGCGGACTCCACCGCGAGCTGCTCTCCGCGGACCCGGAGCGACTGCGCGCGGTGGTCGCGGACCGCAGCCTGTGGGGCCGCAGCGGGGGAGTCCCGATCCTGCCGTGCACCCTGGACCACAACAGTCTGGTGGGCGCCGCGGAACTGGCCTGGCAACCGGTCCTGGACGACCCCCTGGGCGCCCTGGGGACGGCGGCGTAACCCCGAGCGCCCCGCGCGCCCCGCGTCGGGCGCAGGGCGGGGCGGGGCCGGTCGGGCGGCGGGGCCGGCCGGGAGTCGGGCGCGGGCCGGACGCCGGGCCGGAAGCGCGGCGGCCGGAGCCTACCCGGGCCTGGCGCCGACCGAGGCCGCCACCGGCATCGCTGTCGGGACCGCCGTCGGGTCGACGGCGACCACCACCGCCGGCGCGGGCTCTCGTACGGGCTTGGACCCGCTGCCCACCGGGGCGGCGCGGAGCGAGAACCACACCACCTTCCCGGGGCCGTCGGCCTGGCTGCGCGCGCCCCAGGACTCGCTGACCGCCGCGACCAGAGCGAGACCGCGCCCGCACGTCTCCAGCGCGTCCACGGCCGGCTCCCGCAGGACGGGAAGACGCGGATCGCTGTCGTAGACCGAGACCGTGAGCCGACCCAGCCGCAGCTCGATCTCGACCGTGCACGTCTTGTCCGGCTGCGCGTGGCGGTGGACGTTGCTGAGCAGCTCCGTCACGCCGAGCGCAGCCCGGTCTATGAGCGGATCGAGCTGCCAATGGCGCAATTGCGCTGAAACGATCCTCCGGATCTGTCCGATCCGGGACGGCAAGGCCTGCAGTTCGACGACGCAGTGCCTGCGGGAATGACTGATCACGGCTGCGACTCCCCGACATGAGTGTTACGGGTGCTGCACCCTCGGTAATGCTCCACCAGGGTCACCCACGGTGCCCGTGTATGCAACCGAACGCGATCGAAAGCGATCCGCATGGATACCCAAAGTGACTGTTTGTGCAGGTGGGGGAGGTACATTGCGAAAGCAGGGGGCGAAGAAACGCACGAAGGAGCCAGTCGCATGAGCACCACCCGTACCTCCGGTACGACGGCTACGACAATCGACGTCGACCGTAGCGACGCGGACTACCGCGCCTGGCTGAAGGAGGCCGTCCGCAAGGTCCAGGCCGATGCCAACCGATCCGCCGACACCCACCTGCTGCGCTTCCCGCTCCCCGAGGAATGGGGCATCGACCTCTACCTCAAGGACGAGTCCACGCACCCGACCGGCTCCCTCAAGCACCGCCTCGCGCGCTCGCTCTTCCTCTACGCGCTGTGCAACGGCTGGATCCGCCCCGGGCGCCCGGTCATCGAGGCCTCGTCCGGCTCCACGGCCGTGTCGGAGGCGTACTTCGCGAAGCTGATCGGCGTTCCGTTCATCGCCGTCATGCCGCGCACGACCAGCCCGGAGAAGTGCCGGCTCATCGAATTCCACGGCGGCGAATGCCACTTCGTGGACGACTCGATGAAGATGTACGAGGAGTCCGCGGACCTCGCCGCCCGCACGGGCGGGCACTACATGGACCAGTTCACGTACGCGGAGCGGGCGACCGACTGGCGCGGCAACAACAACATCGCCGAATCGATGTACCAGCAGCTGCGGTTGGAGCGCTATCCCGAGCCCGCGTGGATCGTGGCGACGGCCGGCACGGGCGGTACGTCCGCGACGATCGCGCGCTACGTGCACTACATGCAGCACGACACCCGGGTGTGCGTCCCGGACCCGGAGAACTCCTGCTTCTTCGACGGCTGGACCAACAACGACCCGCACGCGAGCAGCGATTGCGGCTCGCGCATCGAGGGCATCGGGCGGCCGCGGATGGAGCCCAGCTTCGTGCCGGGGGCCATCGACCGGATGATGAAGGTGCCGGACGCGGCGAGCGTCGCCGCGTGCCGGGCGCTGGAGCAGGCGATAGGCCGCAAGGCGGGCGGCTCCACGGGGACGGGCGTGTGGAGCGCGCTGAAGATCATCTCGGAAATGGTGGCCGAGGGCCGCAAGGGCAGCGTGGTCACGCTGCTGTGCGACCCGGGCGACCGCTACCTGGACAAGTACTACTCGGACGAGTGGCTGGCCGCACAGGGCCTGGACATCGCCCCGTACGCGCGGACCCTCGAAACCCTGCTGGCGACCGGCGTCTGGCGCGAACCGGCGGCCTGACCGGCCATGGGCTCGGGCTCGGCTCGGGCTCGGGCTCGGGCTCGGCTCGGGCTCGGCTCGGGATCAGGCTCGGGCTCGGGATGAGGCTCGGGATGCCGAGAATTCGGCCGGTCCCACCTCGCGGCCGGCCTCGTCCGGGCGCGAGGCGGACCGGAGGGGGCGCGGTCGTCAGGCTGTGGTGTGGACGACCAGCCGGTTCTGCGGTGCGTCGAAGGTGTCGGCCAGCAGCCGTCCTTCCCGCCGACTCCCGTCGAAGAGCCCCCGCTCGTCCACGTGCACGACGAGGGAGTCATGGCTGTCGATCACTTCCGAGATGCCACGGGTGTTGATGGTGTCCGACCATGCGTCCAGGTTCCGGCCATGCCGTTCCGGCAGCCCGCACGGCTCCCTCACCGCGTCCCAGAAATCGCTGAGTGTCTCCATCGGCCGACCGCGTAGGTCGACGGTCAACTCGCCGGCGCTCATCGCAGCAGGGTAACCAACCCGGCCGCACGCCACGGCCCGTCGGCGCAGGCGTCGTCCCTGAGCGGCTCGACGGTCGAGCAGCCGAAGGGGCGGCAGGGGCGACCCGCGTCAGTGACCCGTCGGGCGGTGTGCCGTCAGGCGGGCGTCCAGCGCCCGGACCGCCGAGCGGAACGACCGTCCAAGGAGCGGACGGGCCGCGGTGAGGGCGAGCCGGAGCGGCGCCGGGGCGTCCACCGCGAAGGTCCAGCGCACGAGCGTGCCGGAGCAGGGATCGGCGGGGGTGAGCAGCCACTCCTCCAACAGCGCGCGGATCCCCGGGGCGTTGGTCTCGTCGACCCGGTACGCGTAGCGCCGTTCCGGGTCCGCCGCCATGACGGTCTCCGCGAAGCGGGTCCCGCCGACCAGCCGGACCTCCCGGCCCGCACCCCCGTGCGTCGGCCGGGCCAGGGTCACCGCCCCGAACCACCGCGGCCACCCCTCGACGTCCTCGGCCAGGGCCCGGTACACGGCCTCGGGACCGGCCGTCGTCCGGGCGGTGTAGATCAGGCGGATCGGGGCGTTCTCGATGAAGTCCAGCCCCACCGGGCGGAGTCGGCGAGCCATGGCGGTCCCTCCTGGGGGTGTGCGATGGAACGTGCGTCCGCGTACCTTAACTGCCGCCCCGTCAGATGTCCGCCGCCCGGCCGCCTTCACGTCGGACCCGCGCACGAAGCCCGTGCACCCGGCCCCGAACGCCGCCAAAACGCCGCCAGAACGTCCCCCGGACAGGCCTAGGCACGGGGTTCGGGGCGCGGGATGCTGGAGTGCGCCGATCCTGCCCCCGCGAGCGGAGGCCGATGTGCCGGACCCCTCCCAGCCCCCGCAGCCCCTCCACCCCCTGGCCCTCGAACTCCGCGTGCACGGGGTCCACGGCGCACCCCCCGACGAGCTGCTCGGTGACCCGCGCACCGTCCGGATCACCGGGGACTCCACCGCCGCCGTCTTCCGTCGCGCCGCGGACGTCGACGCCGAGGCCCACCCCGAGCGGTACACCGGCCGGCCCGTCGTCGAGGCCTACTGCTGGTCCAGGCTGACCTCGGGCAACGGTGCCCGCGCCCTGTGGCTGCTGCTCCTGCCCTTCATGGTGGTCAACCTCGCCCACTGGGCCCGGCCCGCCGCGCCCGCCACCGGTCCGGCGCGGCGCGCGGTGCGCACGTACGGGGTGCTCGTACGGGTCCTCGCGCTCAGCTTGACCCTGCTGCTGGTCGCGGCCGCCTGCGAGGTGGCGCTCGACCTCCTCGCCTGGCAGTGCGCCGGCTCCGGCGCCTGTACCGGCTCCGGCTCCGGCTCAGGCCCCGGGTCCTGGCTCGGCTTCATGGAGCCGGGCCGGTGGTGGGGACAGCCCGGCCGCCGGCTGGCGCTCGGCGCGCTGGTCCCGGCCGCCCTGACGGGGCTGCTGTGGTACCTGTCGAACCGCACGTGGAGCGCGTACGAGTCGCAGCCCCCGCCGGCGGGCGCGGCCGTGCCCGCGGCCCGCCCGGACGGTGCGCCCGCCCTCGGCCGGCCCGGATTCTGGTACGGGCGCCGCATCGTGGCCCGGCTGCGCGCCGCGCACACCGCCGCCGGGCTGCTGATCGTCGCGGCCGCCGTCGCCGCGCCCACCGCCCGCCACGACCGCCGCGCCGGCGGCCCCGTACTCGAAGCCCTCGGCGGGGCGGTGGAGGTACTGCTGGCCGCCGGGGCCGTGGCTGTCGCCTGGGTCGTCTGCCGGCGCGGCCGTACCGAGGAGCGCGCCGACCACCGCCTCGACCGGGCCGCCGTCACCCTGCTGCCCGGCTGCGCACTCGCGCTGCTCGCCGCCGTCCTGCTCTACGCGGGCTGGTCCCGCCCCGGCTGGACCTCCGCCGGGCGGCTGCCCGGCGACTTCGCGTTCGGGGCCCTCATGCTCGGCCAGGGCTGCTGCGTGCTGCTGCTCGCAGCCGTCGCCGTCCGGCTGTACCGGCTCGCCCCCGACCCGGCGACCGCGCTGTACGGGCTCGGCGGTCCCGCCATCGCCATGCTCGGCTGCGCCCTCGGCGGGGTGATGTCCGGCGGGGTCGCCCAGCGGATCGCGGACTGGCTGGGCGGAGCCGATGGGGCGGGCGGGGCGGCGGCTCCGGGGTCCCCGGTGCCCGCGGCGTCCCCGGTGCCCGCGCCGCCCGTACTGCTGTCCTGGCAGGCCGCCGTACTGCCGCCGCTGCTCCTCGTACTGGCCCTGCTCGCCGTCTGCTTCGCCGTACGCGGGGTCCTCGCGCGGCGCCGGCTCGCCGCGGGGGTGGCCGCCGAGTACCCGGGGGAGCCGCCCGACGTGAACCGCAGCCGCCGGATCGCCGGGGCCCGGGCGGCCGCCGCGCTCACCGACTCCGCGCCCTGGTTCGTGGCCGCCGTCTCCGGGATCACCCTGCTGCTGGGCGCGGGAGCCCTCGCCGGAGCCTGGCTCAGCGGGCAGGTCCCGGGCCGGGCGGCCCGCGGGGCCCACCCGCTGCTGGAGACCGCGGCCCGGGCGGCGCAGGACGCCGGGTCCTGGCTGATAGGACTCGCCATCGCCGCGTTCATCGCCTGGGGCCGCCGCGCCTACCGGGACCCCGCCGCCCGCCGCACCATCGGCGTGCTCTGGGACGTCGGCACCTTCTGGCCGCGGGCCGCCCATCCGTTCGCGCCGCCCTGCTACGCCGAGCGCGCCGTCCCCGACCTGACCTGGCGGATGACCGGCTGGACCGGCCGCACCGGCGGCCGCCTGGTCATCTCCGGCCACTCCCAGGGCAGCGTCCTCGCGGCCGCCGCCGTCTGGCAGCTGCCACCGCAGGTCCGCCGACGGATCGCCCTGCTCACGTACGGCTCACCGCTCCGGCGGCTGTACGGGCGCTGGTTCCCGGCGTACTTCGGCCCGGGTCCCCTCGCGGCCCTGCACGCCGACGTCGACTGCTGGCGCAACCTCTGGCGCGCCACGGACCCCATCGGGGGCCCGGTCCTCCCGGGGCTCCGACCGGCCCCGCCCGCTGAAGCGGCTCCGGCCGCCCCCTCAGCCGGCCCCCCACCCGCACCCGGCCCCGCAGCCGACCGCGTCGACCGGGGACCGCTCGCCGATCCGCTGGCCTACGGGCGCAGCGCCCGCCACCCCCTGCCCGCGCCGATCCTCGGCCACTTCGACTACCAGGCCGACCCGGCCTTCACCGCCGAACGAGACGCCCTCCTGGCCCGGCTGGCCGGTCCCGCACGCCGCGCCCGGTCCGGCCGCCGCACCCGGTCCGCCGCATCCGTACCTCCCGCACCCGCCGTCCCGCCCCCGGCGTCACCGGTCACAACCGCCGCAACCGCCACGCCGACCCCGGCCGTCCCGGCCGAGCCCGCCCTGCCCGCCCCCAGGGTCAGCAAGGAGCCGGCAGGGCCGGCAGGGCCGGCAGGGCCGGGAGATCCTCCGGGAACAGGAGAGTGAGTTCATCCGTGCCCGGGTCCGAAAGCTGGGCCACCCGGCCCGCGTGACGCTCGACCATCGACTCGAAGGTCTGCCGCGCCGTGCGGCCGTTGCCGAACGCCGGGCCCTTCGGGAGTTCGGTGAAGTACGTCAGCAGCGCCTTCGCCGTGCCCTCCCCGAGCCGGTACTCGTGCTCCTCCGCCTGCTGTTCCACGATGCGCAGCAAATCCTGCGGCCCGTAGTCCCCGAACGTGATCGTCCGGGAGAACCGCGAGGCCACGCCCGGGTTCACGGTCAGGAAGCGGTCCATCTCCGCCGTGTACCCGGCGACGATCACCACCACCGCGTCCCGGTGGTCCTCCATCAGCTTCACCAGCGTGTCGATCGCCTCGCGCCCGAAGTCCCGCCCCGAGTCCTCCGGGGCCAGCGCGTACGCCTCGTCGATGAACAGCACCCCGCCGCGTGCCCGGTCGAACGCCTCCTGGGTCCGGATCGCCGTGGACCCGATGTGCTCGCCGACCAGGTCCACCCGCGAGACCTCCACCAGGTGGCCGCGCTCCAGGACCCCGAGGGAGGCCAGGATCTCCCCGTAGAGCCGGGCCACCGTCGTCTTGCCCGTACCGGGGCTGCCCGTGAACACCAGATGGCGTCGGACCGAGGCGGCCTTGAGGCCCGCCTGCTGCCGACGCCGGCCCACCTCGATCATGTCGGTGAGCGCCCGCACCTCGCGCTTGACGCTGTCCAGGCCCACCAGCGCGTCGAGCTGCCCCAGCACCTCGCCGGAGCCGCGTGCCGCGCCCGCCGCCTCCGGCTCCGGCTGCTCCGCACCCCGCGGGGCCGGCACCGGGGCCGCCCCGGCCGCCGGACCCCGGACCGCGCCGACCGTACGGATCCCCGTGCGCTCGGCGGAAGCGGATGCAGGGGCCCCGGTTCCGGCCCCGGCCGACTGGGCGGCCAGCCGCGAGCCCGACTCGTCGCTGGTGCAGTCCTCGGCGATCGGGCCGTCCTCCGCGAACTCGTACCCCCCGCGCGCACAGCGCTCGGTGTGGCAGCGGGTCAGGGTGGTGCGGCAGCCGTCGATCACGTGGAAGCCGAAGCCCGAACTGCCCGTCACCCGGCAGGACTGGAAGCTGCCGCGGCCGCCCGCCGACACGTAGAACCCGGCCTCGGACGGGGAACTGACCGTGCACCGCTCCAGCGCGGGATCGGCGCCCTTGGTGACGATCACCCCCGTCTGGACCGCGTCGATCGTGCAGTTGGCGAGGGTGCCGCCGCTGCCGTGGTCGCGGAACCAGGCTCCGGTCGCCGCCTCCCGGATCCGGCAGTCGTCGACCTGCGCGGTGGCCCCGTCGCTCACCGAGACGGCCGTGTTGCGCACCTGGGACAGATCGCTGTCGACGACGTCGGCGCGCGAGCCCCGGTCCAGGACGAACACCGCGTCCGGTACGTCGTGCACGCGGCAGGAGCTCAGGGAGGCGGTGGCCCCGTCGCTGATCCACACCGCCGGATAGTCGCCCGTGCTGTCGTGGATCTCGCAGGACTCGGCGTCCACCCGGGTCCCCGGATCCCACACCGACAGGCCGTTGCGGCCGAAGCGGCGGACGGTGGTCCGGCTGAGCGTGAGCACCGAACGGGAACGCAGGTCGACCGCGTTCTCCGGGATGTCGTGGATGTCGCAGCCGGCGAGCGTGAGCACCGCGTCGGTGTCGAGGGTGACCCCGTCCGTGGACGTGCGGTGCACGGCGCAGTCCGTGAGGCGGGCAGCGGCCCGCGCGGCGATCTGCACGCCCGTGCCCTTGATCTCGTACACCTCGCAGCCCAGCGCCTCCAGGCCCGAACCCTCGCCGGTGACCGCGATGCCGGCCCCGGACGCATGGTGGATCCGGCAGCGCTCCAGCCGCGGCCGCCCGCCGCCGCGCACGGAGACCCCGGTCTGGCCGGCGGCCACCACCTCGCACTCCTCGAACACCCCGCCGCCGCCGTCCAGCACGGCGATCCCGACCCCCGCCGGGTTCTCCACCGTGCACCGCCGCACCAGGGGCCGGGCGGACCCGCCGCGCACCTCGATGCCGGCCGCCGACCGGGTGCTGACCCGCAGATCGGTGAGCTCCGGCGAGCCCTCCTCGACCAGCAGTGCGGGCGCCGCCCGGTCCTGGCCCTCCAGGTGCAGGTCCTGGACCACGGCAGAGGCGCGCACCGTGAGCGCGACGCCGTCGAGCGGGGCGATCCGCACCGAACCCACCGAGCCCTCCGGCCCGCGCAGGGTCACGGCGTGGTTCAGCACCAGGTTCTCCCGGTAGGTGCCGGGAGCGATGGACAGAACATCCCCGTCGCCCGCGACGGCGAGCGCGGCCGCCAGCGTCGGATACTCACCGGAGCGGCGCCGCCACCGCGAAGACCCGCCGTGCGTCACCTGGACCGTGCCCTGTGCCATGGTGCTGTCGTGCCCCCGCCCTCGTACTCGTGCCGCCGAAGCGGCCGAAACCACCGCGGCCGCCCACCGCCCTGGCGGCGACCGACTCCGGCCGCTCCACCGTAGCGCGCGCGGGGCCGGTGAGATGCCAGGTCAGCTGCCCGCGCCCGCCCGGCCCCAATCGGGCCCGGCAGCCGCCCACGCGCGGTCCAGCCGTATGTACCGACGATGCATGAGCCTACGTACGACCAGGCGCCGGACCGTCTCCACCAGCGCGGCCGCGGCGAGGGCGGCGGCCAGGCCCACCACCGCCGCGTGGGCGCTCGCGGACGAGGCGTCGAGAGGCCGCCCCACGAGCCGGCCCTGCGTATCGGTCCATATCCGGAACCGGTCGCCCGTCTGCGGCGGTTCCTCCGCGGCCGGCACCGTGCCCTGGTGGCTGCTGCCGTCGGGCGCCGTCCAGGAAGCGACGATCTGCGTGCGCTGCGGGGACTGCCGCTGCGCCGACGGATCGGCCTCCGTCCCCGCGGGAGGGGGCGCGGCCGGCCGCACCACCACCGCCGGTACGAGATACCGCTCCTGCCGCTGTTCACGCGCGGCCCGCTGCAGCGTGCCGTCCACCTCCAGGCCCGCGACCGTTCCGATGGCCGGAGCCACCAGCAGGACGCAGATCAGCGCGGCGAACGCCACCCACGCCTCGAAGAGATCAGTCGGCCGGCGCAGTGGATTGCGCCGCCAACGCCACACACCCGTTGCTGTCCACACGGTCCGGCACCCCCTTGCCTCCGTCTGCCTGCGGTCCAAGCCTCCCGCACCCCCCGGCAACGCGCATTCCGGGACGTGCGGCAGCCGTGTCACCCGATCCGGTGCGTGAAGTCCTGGAAGCGAGACCGCCGCCTTGGTCCCGGCCCCGGTCGTGGCCCGGTTTTGGCCTTGGTCGTGGCCCCGGTCCTGGCCCCGGCCGAAGCCGAGCTCGCTCCCGCACCTTCCCGTCACAGCCGTCGAATGCTCCAACGGCCCGATCACGGCGCTTGGTTCCAACCTTCCCCCACAGCCCCTCGAAGGTGTCATTCCGAGGGGTCGGTCCCGCCCGCTACTCCAGGACGCGGACCTCGTCGCCCACCCGTACCGTGCCCGTCCGCACCGGCACCAGCTGCCGCCCGAAGGCCAGCGACTTGCCGATCCGCCGGTGCCGGGCCAGGGTCTTGAGGGGCTCCTTGCCGCGCTCCGCCGTGGCCTGGTCGGTGGTCGTCACGATGCACCGCCCGCACTCGCGGACCCCGCGGAAGACGGCGTCGCCGATCGCGATGCGCCGCCAGCCGTCCTCCGCCCACGCCTCGGCGCCGGAGACCACGATATTCGGGCGGAAACGGTTCATCGGCAGCGGACCCTCCTCGGGATGGTCCCCCTGCGCGATCAGAGAGTTCAGCGCGTCCAGTGACGCGAGGGTCACGAGCAGCACCGGATAGGCGTCGGCGAGGCTCACCGTCTCGCCCGGCAGCGCGTACGCCGGGTCGACGGGCCGCCGTACGGAAGGGTCGTCCATGTGCACGAGCCGCGCCGGCACGCCCAGGTACGTGCTGAACCAGTCCGCCGCGGCGCTCGCCGCGACGACGGTCTCGACCTTCTTCCCGAACAGGGTGACCGGCTCCAGCGGACCCGGCTCCGGCACCTCCACGGCCAGCTCGGCCATGCCCGGCGCCGACAGGGCGACCGCGCCGCCCCCCAGCGGACGCGCCGCGGCCAACGCCAGCCGGGGCTGCTGGCGTTGGGTGATGACCGTGCCCTCGGTGTCCACCACCGCCCACCGACGGTCCCCGGACAGACCCCAGGGCTCCACGGCCATCTCGTCGGGAGCTGTCCCCGCTACCGACTTGACGGGATGGACGTGGAGCGCCTGGACATGCAAGTTCGACATGGGAGCATCCTGCCAGGACCTCCCGCGCCCGCCCTAGTGGGCGTTCCCGGATCCGTCAGTACCCGCGCCCCTGGTACGGGCGGCCGTACGGGTCCTCGTACGAGGCGGCCGGAACCGGAGCCGGAACCTGCATCGGGCGCGGGGCGGCCGGACGCATCGCCTCGTACCCGGTGGCCATGGGCCGGGGCTGCTGCGGCTGGGCCTGCTGCATGTATCCCGCGCGGGCCACGGCCGGCTGCTGCTGCGGGATGTACGGAGCGGGCGCCTGCTGCAGCGGCATCGGTGCGGGCGCCGCCTGCTGCTGGTACGGGTACCCGTACGCCGGGGCTTGCTGCTGCTGCGGCATGGCCGGGGGCAGCGCGGCCGGCAGTGCGGGCAGCGAGGAGGCCAGGGCCGGGAGGTATCCACCGCTCGAATAGCCCGAGCTGGGGGAGTCGTAGGCGGCCGGAACGCGGATCGGAGCGATCTGCGGGGTACCCCGTTCGGCGACGAGCGAGTCGTAGATGGGGGTGTCCGGGAAAGAGGGCGCGGAGTAGTAACCGCCGCCATAAGTGGAGCGGGGGGAGGTCATGGGACCTAAGTTAAGCCCACGACTTCACCGGGTCCATAGCGAGGTGTGACGAACACCGCGCTGACCTGCATATTCGCAGGTCAGAGCCACACCCTTCACTTCCCGTTCACGTGCACGTTTTTGTCCCTTCCGCACCGTGTTGTTCCTACTCGTACTCACCGGTTGGCTGTTGCACCGACTTGGCGCTGACGCAGCGTCACAAGGCGGTGACCTGGGATGACATCGATGAGGGGGGCGGTCTGGGGGTGGTTATTCGTTTCAGGCGTCACTCGGGCGGGCATAGGTACGGCCCTTCCATGCCGCGCCGCGGCCGCGGTAATGCTGAACGGCGGAGTCGACGGTCATCAGGAGGTACAGGAGGGCCGTGAGCGGAAGGAGTGGCGCGAGTACCGCGGGCTGGCGGTAGTAGCGCAGCATCGGCAGATAAGTGCCCGCCATCAGCAGCCACGCCAGCCCACCCGCCCACGCGGTCGCGGCGTGCCCGGTCGCGAGCCCCGCGAGCAGCGCGGCCGGGGGGACGAGGTAGACGAGCACGAGTCCGGCCACCGTCCCGGCCAGCAGCAGCGGCTGGTGGCGCAGTTGTGCGTACGCACTGCGCGAGACCATCCGCCACAGGTCCCCGAGCGCGGGGTACGGGCGCACGCTGTCCACCCGCTCCGCCAGCCCGAGCCAGATCCGGCCGCCCGAGCGGCGGACGGCGCGGGCGAGGGATACGTCGTCGATGACGGCCTGCCGGATGGAGTCGGGGATGCCGGCGCGGACGGCGACCTCGGTGCGCAGCAGGACGCAGCCGCCGGCCGCGGCCGCGGTCCGGCCGGTCGGGCGGTTGATGCGGCGGAAGGGGTAGAGCTGCGCGAAGAAGTACACGAAGGCCGGTACGACGAGCCGCTCCCAGACGCTGACGGCGCGCAGGCGGGCCATCTGCGAGACGAGGTCGAGTCCGGAGCCGGTCGCGGCCGCGACCAGCTCGCGCAGGCTGTCGGGCTCGTGCGCGATGTCGGCGTCGGTGAGGAGCAGGTACTCGGGCTCGGTGGCGTGGGCGGTCCGGGCGAGCGCGATGCCGTGGCGCAGGGCCCACAGCTTCCCGGTCCAGCCGGGGCCCGGCTCGCCGGGGGAGGTGAGGGTGAGGGGCAGCCCGGGATTCTCCCGGGCCAGCCGCAGGGCGAGCTCGCCGGTGCCGTCGGTACTGCCGTCGTCGACCAGGATGACCTCGGCTTCGCCGGGATAGTCCTGGGCGATGAGCGAGGGCAGGCTGCGCGGCAGTACCCCGGCCTCGTCCCTGGCCGGAACCACGATGGCGACGGACGGCCACCGCCGGGGGGCGCTGCGCGGAGGGAGCCGCACGTCGGTCCGCCAGAACATGCCCTGGGCGAACGTGAGCCAGATCCAGGCGAGGAGGGAAGCGCAGGCGGTGCAGAGAAGGCCCATGCGGGCAGTGTGCCGAAGACGGCGGGGGGTGTGGGGGATTTGGGAGAGGGTGGGGGCGGCGGGGGTGGGAGCGGGGGTGGGGGTGGGGGCGCGGTTGGCCGGGGTCGGGATGGTTGGTCGGGGTGCCGGGGCCTGAGCTGCGGCCGGGCGGGACCGGAGGGGGTTCGGGGGTTTCCCGGCAGTCCACTGTCCTTCCGTGTCGGTCCGGGCCGTCAAGGGCGCTCCCTGCGGTCGCGTCGCTGCGCGATGGCCTTCGGCCACCCTTGACCGCCCGGCCCGCCCCGGAATGCCACAAGACTGCCGGGAAGCCCCCGAAGGAACGGTCAGGGGGACAGCCAGGCCCACGGGTGCGTCAGGGATGCCGACCTCACCACCCGGTTCAGCCACACCCCGCCCCACCAGCACCACCAAGCCCGGCCAGGACGGGGGCGCCCCAGATCGCTACGCGCTCCTCACGGCATGGCGTCCAACGACCGCCTGTGGCTGGACATAAGCCGCCCACGACCAGCCCCATACCCCTCCGACAGGGCGCCTGCGGCCCGTTTGTCCCTATTTGGGGGCCGATCGGGACCCGCAAGAGCCCCTGCCTGACCGAGAGGTTGAAAAGTCCGGCATCAGGCTCCCCCACGCCCGTCTTTCGTCTCCACCACCCGTCCATCGTGTCGTGCGCAGAGTAGATGTCAGTGGGATGGTTCTCAGCCCGTGGAAGGGGCTGCGGTGTGTGTGCCGGGTGCCTGACCCTGCGGTCCGTCAGGTTGGATGGCACCGTGACGAGACGAACCAAGACGAAGAAGAAGCGGGCCCCCTTTGGCATACCAAAGGAGATCATCCTGCTGACTGATCAAGACGAGTGGCCCTACAGGTTCATCGCCGACGACTCGGGTGGCGGATGCGGCAAGGCCCCGATGCCCGCCGACGCGTCCCTTGAGGACGTACAGACGGCGATCTTCACGCAGCTTGCGGACCTCACCCGCATGCTCCACGGCGTTGAGATCGACGTTGAGTGGTCCTCCCTGACGCCGGGTTCGTGGGTAGGCCACATCCGGCCTGTCACCACGCAGGAGCCTGCTCTGCCTGGCGCGGTACCTGAAGTCGGCTGACCACGGGTCGGGTCACCACAGCAACGCACTTGAGCCGTCGCCGTGATCAGACGTCCGCCGCCGGGACCGGCAGTTGGACTGTGGCTCTTCGAACAACGCGGATTCGCGGACATCCTGGCCGACGGAGACCCACTTCAGGGTGCGCGACGGTTCGGCCTTGGGCCTGCGGGCCGAGGAGATGCCTGCCGAGGACGAGGAGTACTCATCCTTTTCGCGGCCACCTGCGCAGGGGCTGGTAGTCGGCGCTGGCTGCTCGGGTTCGGTGCCGCTCGGTCACCTGACGCTCGCGCTCACCGTGCTCACCAGGCGGAAGAAGCCCAACGCGGCCGTACGCGGCCCGATCCAGCCCGCCGAGGCCGAGGTCCTCCTGCGCGTCAGGGTCGACGGAGGCATCGACCCTCATGACGCTGCGCAGCGCCAGGCACCGGAGGACCTCGCCGCCGCCGAGATGGTCGTACCCGGCGGCATCATCGACCGCTTCCACGGCAACGTGCTCTTCAGCCTCCTGGGACTCCCCGCGTCGTCACTGCCTACTGACAACAACTCTGCGTACGACACATTGCCCCGGAACAGGCCGCAGACGCCGAAATGGTCGTCCGTGGATGACGTCTGGGCGGCTTATGTCCGGCCACAGGCGGTCGTCGGACGCTGAGACGTGAGGAGCGCGTAGCGATCTGACGCGTCCCTGGTCGTGGCCGGGGATGGTGGTCCCGGGACGGGAACACCGCCGGCCGAGAGCCCCGATCGGCATCACTGAGGGCCCGTCCCTCTTGCTGAACCTCCCGGCCATTCCTTCGGGGGCTTCCCGGCAGTCTTATGGCATTCCGGGGCGGGGCGGTCAGTCAAGGGTGGCCGAAGGCCATCGCGCAGCGACGCGACCGCAGGGAGCGCCCTTGACGGACCGACCCGACACGGAAGGACAGTGGACTGCCGGGACGCCCCCGGACACACCACCGACCCCGAACACGGGGATCCCGCCCCCCGAAGCCCCCGGTCGGCCGTCCCGCCCCCGAAGCCCCCGGCCCCGCCACGCCCCGTCGGCCTCCCCCGAGGCCTCCGGCGGCTTGGCTTCCATTAAGGTGACCAGGTGAAGATCGCCCTCATGGACTCCGGAATCGGCCTCCTCGCGGCGGCCGCCGCGATGCGGCGGCTGCGGCCCGACGTCGATCTGGTCCTCTCCTCCGACCCCGTCGGCATGCCCTGGGGGCCCCGTACCCCCGCCGATCTGACCGGGCGGGCCCTCGGCGTGGCCCGGGCCGCCGCCGGGCACCGGCCTGACGCGCTGATCGTGGCCTGCAACACCGCCAGCGTGCACGCCCTGCCCGCCCTCCGCGCCGCGCTTGAGCCCGGCATCCCGGTGATCGGGACCGTGCCGGCGATCAAGCCCGCCGCCGCCCCGGGCGGGCGCGTGGCCATCTGGGCCACCCCCGCCACCACCGGCAGCCCCTACCAGCGCGGGCTGATCCGTGACTTCGCCGCCGGGGCCCGGGTCACCGAGGTGCCCTGCCCGGGACTGGCCGACGCCGTCGAGACGGGGAACGCCACCGCCATCGCCGCGACCGTGGCCGCGGCCGCCGCGCTGACCCCGGCCGACGTCTCCGACGTCGTCCTCGGCTGCACCCACTACGAGCTCGTCGAGACGGCCATCCGGGCCGCCCTCGCCGAGCGGACCGGTGGCGCCGAGCTCCGCTACCACGGCTCCGCCGAGCCCGTCGCCGTACAGGCGCTGCGCCGCCTCGGCGCGCTCCCCGAGCCGGGCCTGCCCCGCACCGGCACCCTGACCGTCCTGCTCAGCGGGGAGGAGGGCGCGCTCCCCGACGCCGCGCTCGGTTACGCCGAAGGCCGGCTGCTGGCCGGCGAGGGCGCCCCCGTCGGGCGCTGATCCCGCCGCCCGCCCCTGTCCCGAGCGCTACCTCCGGCCGCCCGCCAGCGATCGGGCGAGCGTGCGCAGCCCGTCCGCGTCCAGTACGCGGTCCCCGAACCCGGGCAGTGGTACGTGCAGCGGGGCCGTCCACTCCGGGGGGATCGCCGCCTGGCCGTAGCGGGCCCCGGCCAGGGTGCCGGTGACCGCCGCCACGGTGTCGGTGTCCCCGCCCAGGTCCACGGCGGCCCGTACGGCCCCGGCGAACCCGGTGGTGGTCCGCAGTGCCCACACCGCCGAGCCCAGGCAGGGCCAGACCGCCCCGTTGAACTCGGTGGCCAGCCCCGGATGCCAGTCGGGGCCGAGGACGACCCCGTACCGCTCGCGGTGACCCGGGTGCACCGCGCCGAGCACCTCGGGGAGCGCGGCCAGCGGATCGCCCCCGTCGAGTGTCACCCGTACGAGCTCGTGCAGTACGGCCGTACCCTCCCACGCCGCCCGGTCGCCGTGCGTCAGGGCCGCGATCCGCCGGGCGGCGTCCATGGTCCCCTCCCGTCCGGCGGCGGCGAAGTACACGGCCGAGGTGGAGGCCCGCATCAGGGAACCGTTGCCCGCCGCCCGCGCGTTGATCTGGAAGTGCAGTGCGGCAGCCAGGTCCCAGGCCTCGCCGCTGGTCAGCACGTCCTCGGTCTGGAGGCCGATGTCCTTGGGCTCGGAGGCCGCCCAGCGCTGGAACCGCCCGAAGACGTCGGCGAGTTCGAGGCCGCCGTGATCCAGCAGGGACTCGCCGACCAGGACGGCCATCTGCGTGTCATCGGTCGCCTCGCCCGGATCCCAGCCGCCGCCCCCGCGCATCTCCTCGCCGCGCGCGGTCAGTTCGCCGGCGGGCCCGAACTCGTACGGTGCGCCGAGCGCGTCGCCGACGGCCGAGCCCAGAACCGCACCGATGGCGCGGTCGAGTCGAGTGATCACGAGTCCTCCTCGGGCAATTCGGGGCGTACGGGCCGCGAGGGTACCCGGTCGGCCGTGCCCGCCCGGTGGGCCGGGTGGGCGGGACCGCCCTGCTCGCGGACTGCGCTACTTCGCCGACGCCCCCGAGGAGCCCGCCGGCCGGAGGTCGGACCGGGGAACGTCCTTCAGGTGGGTCAAGAAGCCCCGGAGGTCCGCCGGCGGCTGCAGTGCCGCCGCGGTGCCGCCGAGCATCAGGACGGCCCGGCTTCTTTCGGTGCGTCGTGTGGTGCGCAGTGCGTTGCCTGGGCTGTCACGTTCGCGACCGTAGAACCCCGAGTTTGGTTGGGGTCGAGGGCGGGCAGGTGCGGGCTGCCGGTGCGGGCTGCCGGTGCGGGGGCGACGCGCTGTGAGAGGCAGTGGCGCACATGCGGAACGTGAGTACGCTGCTACACATGACGGTTCACCCCCCGGGTCCGCTGTGGACCGGACGGGCCTCCAACCGCGCCCAATGGCTGCTCGCCGCGGCCGGCGCGGCCTGCCTCGCGCTCGGCGTCCAGCTCGCCGTGGACTCGAACTGGACCTCCGGCATCGTCCCGCTGCTCATGTCCGTGATCGGCTGTCTCGCCGTCGGACTGCTGATCCTCTTCGGAACCCTCGCCTTCGTGCACGTCGCCGTCACCGTCGACGCCGAGGCGCTGGAAGTCCGCTGCGGCCACATCGGGCTGCCGCGCCGCAAGATCCGGCTGACGGACGTGGCCTCCGCCGAGTTCGTGCCCCGGATCACCCCCCAGCAGTGGGGCGGCTGGGGCTACCGCTGGCGGCCCGAAAGGGGAACCGCCGTCATCGTCCGGCGCGGCGAGGGCGTCGAGCTGCGCCTCGGCGACGGCAAGGTGTTCACCGTCACCGTCGACGACGCCGAGAACGCGGTCCGGGTCATCCGCGCCCACCTGCGCGCCCTCGCCCGCTGAGGGTCTCCCGCCGTCCCGGGCCGGGCACGTACACTCCGGCAGATGAGCAGCAGCATCACCGCAGAGCCCGGATCCGGCGTCGCCGGAGAAGCGGAACCCGCAAGCCCGGCCACGTCCGCCGCCTGGAAGGGCGGGGCGCTGCGCGCGGCCCTCGCCGTCGGCTCCGGCGCGCTGCTGTACCTGAGCTTCCCGCCGCGTCCGCTGTGGTGGCTGGCCCCGTTCGCCCTCGCCCTGCTCGGTGCCTGCCTGCGCGGCCGCCGCGCCCGCGCCGGCTTCGGCCTCGGCTTCCTGCACGGCCTGGGCTTCCTGCTCCCGCTGCTCATCTGGACCAGCGAGGGCGTGGGCCCCGTCCCGTGGCTGGCCCTCGCCACGGTGGAAGCCCTCCTGGTCGGCCTCACCTGTCTCGGGATCGCCCTCGTCAGCCGGCTTCCCGCCTGGCCGCTGTGGGGCGCGGCCGTGTGGGTCGCGGGCGAGGCGCTGCGCGCCCGGGCCCCGTTCGGCGGCTTCCCCTGGGGGAAGCTGGCCTTCGGCCAGGCCGACGGCGTGTTCCTGCCGCTCGCCGCCCTCGGCGGCACCCCGCTGCTCTCCTTCGCCGTCGCCCTGTGCGGATTCGGGCTGTACGAGGCGGTGCGCGCCGGCGTCGGCACCCGGCGGGCCACCGCCGCGCTGCTCGCCGGGACCGCCGCGCTCGCCCCGCTCGCCGGGGCCCTCGCGTCCCGGCCGCTGGTCTCGGACGCGGCCGAGGAGGGGACCGCGGTGGCCGCCGTCGTCCAGGGCAACGTTCCGCGCGCAGGGTTCGACTTCAACGCCCAGCGCCGCGCGGTCCTCGACAACCACGCGAACCGCACCCTCCAGCTGGCGGCGGACGTCAAGGCCGGCCGGGTCCCGAAGCCCGATTTCGTGGTCTGGCCGGAGAACTCCTCCGACATCGACCCGTACACCCAGCCCGACGCGTACGAGGTCATCGACAACGCGGTCAAGGCCATCGGGGTCCCGGTCGCGATCGGCTCCGTACTGGCCCCGGACACCGGCCCGCTGCGCAACACGATGATCTTGTGGGACCCGGTCAAGGGGCCCGTCGACACGTACGACAAGCGCAAGATCCAGCCCTTCGGCGAGCGCATTCCGATGAGGTCCTTCGTCCGGCTCTTCAGCGCGGACGTGGACCGGGTGCAGCGCGACTTCGGCCCCGGCAAGGAGCCGGGCGTCTTCGCCATGGCGGGCAGCGGGGTCGGGATGGTGACCTGCTTCGAGGCCGCGTTCGACGACGCCGTGCGCTCCACCGTCCAGGACGGCGCGCAGGTGATCGCCGTACCGAGCAACAACGCCACCTTCGGCCGCTCGCAGATGACGTACCAGCAGCTCGCCATGGACCGGGTGCGGGCCGTGGAGCACAGCCGTACCGTGCTCGTGCCCGTCACCAGCGGTGTCAGCGCCGTGATCCGCCCCGACGGGCAGATCGTCCAGGAGACGAAGATGTTCACGGCGGACGCGCTGGTCGCCGAGATCCCGCTGCGCTCCTCGCAGACGCCGGCCACCCGGTTCGGCCCGCTGCCGGAGTACGTGCTGCTCCTGGTCGCCGCGGGGGGCCTCGGCTGGACCCTCGCGCGCCGGATCCGGTCCCGCCGGACGGCCGCCTGACCCGGCCCGGCGGACCGGCGGCTCCCGGTCACCGCCCGCGGCCTCGTAGGGTCGGGGCATGACCACACCCGAGTTCATCCGCCAGATCCGCGCCTCCGCGGGCAACCAGCTGCTCCTGCTGCCCGGGGTGACCGCCATCGTCTTCGACGACGAGGGGCGGGTGCTGCTCGGCCGCCGTTCCGACACCGGCCGCTGGGCCGTGGTCGGCGGGATCGCGGAGCCGGGGGAGCAGCCTGCGGAGACGGCGGTGCGCGAGGTGTACGAGGAGACGGCGGTGCACTGCGTCCCGGAGCGGGTGGTGCTGGTCCAGATGCTCGAACCGATGACCTATCCGAACGGGGACGTCTGCCAGTTCCAGGACATCACCTTCCGCTGCCGCGCCACGGGCGGTGAGGCCCGCGTCAACGACAGCGAGTCGCTGGAGGTGGGCTGGTTCGCGGTGGATGCCCTGCCGGAACTGGAGCCGTTCGCGGTGGACCGCATCCTGCGCGCCCGGAGCGAGGACGCCCCGGCCTGGTTCGCCCCGGCGGCCGGCGCGGCCGGGGCGAGCGCCCCTGCGGCCGGGGCCGGGGACGGGGCCGGGGCCGGGGCCGGGGCCGGGGCCGGGGCCGGGGCCGGGGCCGGGGACGGGAATGGGGACCGGGACCGGGACGGCGATGGCCTGCGCGCCGAACTGGAGCGGACCCGGGCCGAGCGCGACGCGGCGCTGCGCGACAGCGCCTGGCTGCGGATCCAGGTCGAGTCCCTGTCCCAGCCGGGCGACGCCACGGCGGAGAGCTGGTCGCGCGTCGACCACCTGATCCTCGGGGGCCGCCGGCTCCAGGCCGTGCAGAAGATCCGGGAGGAGTTCGGCGTGAGCCTGCCGGAGGCGGTCGAACTGCTCGGCAACCGCTCCGGGCAGCTGGGGGAGGAGCGGCCGGACGATTTCCACTCGGACCCGGTCGGGCGGGGCGGCGACCAGGGCGGCGGTCAGCCGGCGGAGACCGCCGCCTCGCGGTAGAGCTCCAGGGCCTGGTCGTCCATGACCGCGCTGTAGGAGACCTCCGGGACCGTGCCGCCGGCCTCGTAGCCGCCCAGGACTCCGGCCAGGGCGCCGTTCGCCAGCCAGGGGCTGCCGCTCGTGCCGCCGCTGAGGTCCGGGCAGTCGATCCGGCGCTGCGTCTCGGAGAACAGGCTGGTGGTGTTCGCGCAGCGCAGCGGGGCTTCGTCGACGCTCGGGTAGCCGAGGATCGTGACCTTCACGTCGTCCGGCTGTTCGGTGGCCACCGGGAAGCCGCCCACCGCGTCCTCGACGCGCGCGGTGCCGCCGTCCGCCGGGGCGACCGTCGCGAAGGCGATGTCTTCGTCCGGGTCCCTCCCGTCCGTCCAGCCCGGGGCGAGGGACACCCCGGTCACCTTCCACACCCCGTACGGGGCCTTGCCGTCCCGGTATCCGGGCGCGAAGACCGTGGTGTCCGGGTTGTCCAGGCAGTGCGCGGCGGTCGCGATCACGTCGCGGTCGTCGCTGTGCACCACGGCCGCGGTGCAGAAGTGCCCGCCGTCGAGGGAGCCCGCGAAGAGGGCCCCGACCCGGTCGGACGTCGCGTCGGACCCGGCCTCGGCGGTGACCCCCAGGGGCGGCACGGCCGCCGCGTCGGGCAGGTCCACGCTCACCAGCGCGGCCATCGCGGCCAGCGCCAGCAGGATCCGGGACGTCCGCCGGGTGCGGGCGCTGTGGGCCGGTCGGGGAAGCATGCGCTGGATCATGCCCCGAGCCTCCCCGCCGAAGCTATGGCCGGAGCACGGTATTCCATATGAATGTCCTGTGAATCCGGGCTCCGCAGGCGGCCGCGCCCCGCGCGGGCGAGACTGACAGGGGCGGCAGGGGGGTCCAGGAGGTGTCCCCGCATGACCGCACAGCACCGCACGCCCGTGGTGTTCATCCACGGCCTCTGGCTGCATTCGACCAGCTGGGAGGGGTGGGCCGACGCCTTCCGCGAAGCCGGGTACGAGCCCGTCCTGCCGGAGTGGCCCGGGGTCCCCGACACCGTCGCCGAGGCCCGCCGCCGCCCCGACGACCAGGACGGGGTCGGACTCGTCGAGATCTCCGACGCCCACGCCAAGGTCATTCGGGACCTGCCCGTGCGGCCCGTTCTCGTGGGGCACTCGGTCGGCGGGTTCATCGCCCAGCACCTGCTCGGCCAGGGCCTCGCCGAGGCCGCCGTCGCCATCTGCCCCGGACAGATCAAGGGCGTCAGGGCCATCGCCCCGGCCCAGGCCAAGTCGACGTTCGCCGTCCTGCACAACCCGGGCAACACTCGCCGCTCCGTCTCGCTCAACCGCGAGCAGTTCCGCTACGGCTTCGCCAACGCCGTCTCCGAGGAGGAATCCGAGGAGCTGTACGACGAGTGGACCATCCCGAGCACCGCCCGCCCCCTCTTCCAGCTTGCCCTGGGCAACTTCACCCCGCACTCCCCGGCCAAGGTCGACACCGGGAACGAGACCCGCGGGCCGCTGCTCCTGCTGTCCGGCCGGCTCGACCACACCGTCCCGGACCTGCTGACCCGCTCGACCTACAAGCAGTACCGCCACTCGCACGCGACCACCGAGTACCAGTGCTTCGAGGACCGCGGCCACTCGCTGATCGTCGACCACGGCTGGCCGGACCTGGCCCGCGCCTCGCTGTCCTGGCTGGACTCCCACGCCGCCGGGGCCCGCGCCGCTTGAGGCCCGCGTTACCGGCGTTCGTACACCGTCACGCGCCGGCCCCGGACCTCGCGGTCCTCCACCGCCGTGAACCGCTCCTTCAGGACCGCCGCCTTCGCCGCGTCCCGGGCGGCCCCCGAAGGCTTCGCCACCTTCGCCGCGTCCGTCACCAGCAGCACCCGCCGCTGTCCGAGCAGCGCCTCCCGGATCCGCGCCGGGTCCGCCTCCTCGCCCTTGAGGGTGGCCGAGGCCACCGGACCGCGCTCCAGGGCCACGTCCGACAGCCCCGTGAACGCCCCGGGCGAGACCAGCGCCGTGTCCCGGCGGGCGGCCGGTACGAAGAGCACCGCGTCCCCGGGCCGCCCCAGCCGGGCCACCTCCCCGGCCACCGCCAGTACGTCGTCGACCCGGCTGGCCGGAGCCCGTTTGTCCAGCTCCACCGGCAGCAGCGCCAGTACGGCGATCCCGACCACGCCCGGCACGAGCGCGTCCGCCGCCCCCGGGAACACGGGCCGGACGGCGCGTACGGCCGCCCCCAGCCCCGCGCCGATCAGCAGGGCCAGCCCGAGCATGCTGAACAGCACGTACCGGTCCAGGAACAGCGGCTGCACCAGCGAGATGCCCATGAGGCCGAGCTGCGGGACCGCCAGCAGCGGCAGCCCCACCGCGGCCGCCGACAGCCGGCCCGCGCGCGGCCGGTCCGCCAGGGCGCAGACGCCTCCGAGCGTCAGCAGGATCGCCGGGCCGATCATCATGTGCCAGGTCAGCGGCGGGATCCAGGACACCTGGTCGGACTGGCTCCGGCTGAACAGCACCAGCGGCAGCGCCCCCGCGGCCGCGCAGGCCCCGTACGCGGCCCAGCGCAGCCACACCCCGCGCCCGGCGCGCACCCACCACAGCGTCGCCGCGTGCGCGGGCAGGACGAGCAGCGAGAGCCAGTTCAGCAGCGCGCACACCAGCACCGTGACCGCGTACGCCGTCCACCGCGGCCGGGCCCGCCGCCCGGCCCCTGGCCCGGCCGGGGCCGACAGCAGCGACACCAGCAGCAGCGTGGAGAGCCCGGCACCGGCCGCGACCAGCGCGTACGGGCGGCCCTCCTGGAGGTAGAACTGCACGGCCGGCAGCAGTCCGAGAGCAAGACCACCGCCCAGCCCCGCCCAGAACCCCGCCAGCCGGCGCCCGATCAGGGCCACGCACGCCGCGGCGGCCGCCACGGCCAGGACCGACGGGAGCCGCAGCGTGGTCGTACTCGCCCCGAAGAGTTCGAAGAGCCCGTGCATCAGCAGGTAGTACAGCCCGTGCACGGCGTCGACGTTGCCGAGCATCGCCACGATCTCGCCCGCCGAGCGGCCGGCCACCTGCCAGGTCGCCGCCTCGTCCCGCCACACGCTGTCCTGCCGCGAGAGCCCCCACAGGCCGAGCCCGAGCGTCCAGAGGGAGGGGATGAGCCAGATGAGGGGCCCGCGACGGGCCGCGGGTATGTGGCAATGCATGAAGGCGCTGGAATCCTAGGTCTGGCGTTCGGGCGGAAGGCACCAGTCTATGGACGACACGGACGGTTTCCGGACCGCCTGTTGTGCACCGCGGAGCGTGAGCGCCGGGCCCGCTCGCCCCTAGCCTCGCCGCAGGAGCACGAACGAGGGGCGGTACCCGGTGAACTGGCTCATCCACGACTACCGCGAGGGCGATCTCGCGGCCGTAGTCCACCTCATCGACACCACGGCGGAACTCGGCCAGGAGTCGGTCTTCTCACTCGCCGAGTGCATCAGCGCCCTCACCGACCGGCAGCCCTGCGTGGTCGCCGTCCACCAGGGCGTCCCCATCGGCGCGGCCCTCGCCTGCGTCACCGGCGAGCGCGCCTGGGTCATGCGGATCGCGATCGCCGCGGGCTGGCGCGGCCGGGGCCTGGCCAGCGCGCTGCTCGTCGAGCTGGAGCGGCGGCTGATCGCGGCCCGGGTCGGGCGGATCGCGTACGTCCTGCCCGAGGAGGACCTGCTCGGCGAGGGCCTGCTCAACGCCGGGTACACGCGCCAGCCCGCCGTCGCCTACTTCGAGAAGACCGAACCGCTGCACGGACCGGCGGCGGGCCTGCTCGACGACCTCGGCGGCCGCTTCCTCCAGGGCGACCTGTGGACCAAGGTCGCCGGCATGGAGCACGAGAAGGACCTCATAGAGCGGCGGGTGGTCCTCCCGCTCGCCGAGCCGGAACGGGCCGCCGCGCACGGGGTGCGGCCGCCGCGCGCCATCACGCTCTTCGGCCCGCCCGGCACCGGCAAGACCACGTTCGCCCGGGCCATCGCCTCCCGCCTCGGCTGGCCGTTCGTGGAACTGCTGCCCTCCCGCCTGGCCGACGAGGGGAACCTGGCCGCCGCGCTGCGCGCCGCGTTCGCCCGGATCGCCGAGCTGGAGCGGGTCCTCGTCTTCATCGACGAAGTCGAGGAGATAGCGCCCGTCCGCACCGAACCCGCGCAGCCCGGCGGGATCCACGGGGTCACCAACGAGCTGCTGAAGCTGATCCCCGGGTTCCGTGAGGGCGGCGAGCGGCTCCTGGTGTGCGCCACCAACTCCATCCGCTCCCTCGACCCGGCGTTCCTGCGGCCCGGGCGCTTCGACTACCTGATCCCGATCGGTACCCCGGACGCCGGGGCGCGGGCCGCGATCTGGTCGCGCCACACGGCGGGCCGCACCGACGTGGACGTGGCGGCGCTGGTGGCGGCGAGCGAGCTGTTCACCCCGGCCGACATCGAGCACGCGGCGCGGACCGCGGCGCAGGTCTCCTTCGAGCGGGATCTGGAGGCGGTGGGCGCGCGCGGAGCGGCGGCGCAGCCCGGAGCCTCCACGGGGGACTACCTGGCGGCGATCGCGCAGTGCAGGCCGACGGTGACCCCCGCGATGACGGGCGAGTTCGAGGCGGACATCACCGCCCACGCCCGCTTCTGAGCGACCTGCCACGGACAGGTCGGCGGGATGGCCCGCAGCCACTCCCCAAAGCGGCTGCGGGCCTCCCGCGCGGACTGGCATCCGTGCGGGACGGCCACGCTCCGGTGGGGGTGTTCGCCGGCTGGAACGTGACGCGCAAGGGTGCCGGAGGGCGTCCCTGAGCCCTCGTCAACGCCTACGAGTCAACCAGCGCGCGGGGTGCGGACGCTTCGGCCGTACGGCCGGCTCCCGGGCGGCCGCCTCGGCCGGAAGGACGAGGCGGACACCCCGGGACACCCCGGGCCACCCCGGGACACCCCGGGACACCTCCGGGCCGCGGCCCGGTCCTACGGGGTGTCGGCGCAGCGGTACGTGAACCGCGTCGCCGCGGTGTGCTGCCCGGGCGAGACGAGCTGGAGCTTGGCCTCCGCCGCGTACGTGCCGCGGCCCTGGAAGGTCCACAGCAGGTGCAGCCGGGCCTCCTTCCGCCCGCTCGGCACCCGCTCGGTGAGCTGCTCCGACTGCGTGCCGTCGGAGCGGATCCACCGGTACGTGAGCGTCCCCGCCCGCCCGTTGGTCCGTACGACGGCCACCACGTCGGCGGCCGAGTCGCAGCCGGGACCCTGCGGGTCGACGGTCGCGACCGTCACCCCCCGTACGTCGATGGCCGGGCCGTACCGCTGCCAGGCCAGGTACGCGAGCACCGCGAGCAGGATCACGGCGGCCAGGGTGTACCGGCGCCACTCCCCGCGCCGGCGGCGCACCACCGGCTCCGCGACCACCGGGAAGGGGGCCGGCATGGCGGCCGTCACCCCGGGCCCGAACCGCAGGACCGAGCCCTCGACCCGGTCGGGCACGGCGTCCTGCGGCTGGACCAGGGTCTGGTGGGCCGTCTGTTGAGCCGTCTGGTGGGCCGTCTGCTGCGGCCCGCTGAACCAGTGGCTGCCGAGGACGGTGGCGCTGTAGTCGTCGTCGCTGTTGCTGTCGCTCATGAGATCGTGCACCGCCTGATGAAGACCTGGCTGGTCGAGGAACCGTTGCCGGCGGCGGGCCTGGTGGTGGCGCGCACGCCCCAGTAGCAGCCCGCGCCCGAGAAGGTGTGGGTCTTGACGAGCGGCGCCGCGGCGCCCGGCTGGTACGTGAGGGTGTCCGCGGCGCCGTCCGCCTTGCCCAGCCGGCCCTCCACGTCACCCGTGAACCATTCGAGCACCACCGTCACCGGGGCGGTGCCCTTCGCGTCGACGCTCACGGTCGCCTGGCCGACGGAGACTCCCGTCTGGCGGAGGGTGACGGACACCGCGCCGACGACCACCGTCGGCTTCGGCGAGGGCGGCGCCGTGGTGGGCGGTGCGGTGGTCGCCGCGGTGATCGTGGGCGTCACCGTCGGCGAGTAGACCGGGCTCGGCGTGGACGAGGGCGAAGCCGACGGGGACGCAGAGGCGGAAGGGGAAGGGGAGGCGGACGGGGAGGGACTCGCCGACGCGCTCGGACCCGGCACCGGCGAAGGGCCCGTACCGCCCGGGCTCGCGCTCGACGTCGCGAACGCGTTCAGCGCGGCTGCCCCGCCGGCCTCCCCGCCCGCCGCGCTGTAGGTGAGCGCCGTCAGCACGCCCAGGACCAGGGCCACCCCGCCCGCGACGAGCCCGCGCCGGCCCGGCGCCCAGCGCGAGGGCGGCGTGATCGTGGTCGTCGCCACCGCCGTGGTCCCCGCGGCCGGGGCGCCCGCGGAGGGGAACAGCAGCGGCAGCAGCGCGGCGAGCGCCGCCAGCTTGCGCTGCCCGCGCTCCTCCCAGTCGGCCCCGTACGCGGCGAGCGCCACGTCCTCCAGCTCCGCCACGAACGCCTCGGCGTTCTCCGGCCGCTGCTCCGGGGCCTTGGCCAGACCCCGCCGGATCAGCGGGCGGACCGGCTCCGGGGCCTCGGTCTCCGGGACCGGCGCCTCGATGTGCTGGACCGCGAGCTCCGCGAAGTTCTCCCCGGCGAACGGCTTGCGGCCGGTCAGGCACTCGAAGAACGTCGCCGTCGCCGCGTACACGTCCGCCGCGGGCGAGGCGGGCCGGCCCTGCCACTGCTCGGGGGCCATGTACGCCGGGGTGCCGGCCACCCCGGGCGTCGTACCGCGGCGCGCCGCGATCCCGAAGTCCACCAGCTTCGAGGAGCCGTCGGCGGAGACCAGTACGTTCTCGGGCTTGTAGTCGCGGTGGACCACGCCCGCCCGGTGGGCGGCGGCGAGGCCCAGCAGCGAGCCCTTCAGCACCACCAGAGCGGCCTCGGGGTCGGCCTGCCCGGCCTGCTTCAGCAGGGCGCGCAGGGAGATCCCGTCGACCAGCTCCATCACGATGGCGGCGCCGCCGGGACCCGCCGTGTGCTCGACGTATTCGTACAGCCGGACCACGTACGGGGTGTCCAGCCCGCCGAGGAGACGGGCCTCGGCCCGGAACTCCGCGACGAAAGCGGGGTCCTCGCGCAGCCGGTCGCTGAGGTACTTCACCGCGACCGGGGTGCCCGTCGCCTCGTGGACGGCGAGGACCACGCGGCCGCTGCCGCCCGAGCCGAGCTCGCGGACCTGCGCATAGCCGGGCACCGTCCACGCGTTCTTCATCGTCATGCCCCCGTCCCCGTCCAGTCCCCGTATCCGTGTCCCGTCAGCCGCGGCTCCGGGCCCCGGGCTGCCCGCTCGTGCCGAGCGGCCACACCCAGGGACACGATTTCCGCCACGGCCGGTTCCCCGCCGCGCGGAGCATTTCACAAGGTGGCCGGGGTGGATTTACGGGGGCTGTACACGGGTTCTCAGGGGGTCACGCCGCGGCCGCCGCAACGCCGATCATGGTGTGCAGCCGGTCGGCCGCCGCCTTCCCGAAGTCCGGGTCGTTGATGTGGGTGTCGTAGTCGTAGAGCCGGGCGGAACTGCCCCGCAGCCCCTCGCGCAGTGCCGAGAACAGGGCCCGGTCCGCGTCCGGGTCGTGGTAGGTGCCGCCCGGGGCGCCGAGCGTGGACAGTCCGCGGAGCGGGACGCAGACGGCCGTTGGGCCGGTGGCGACGCGGAGTTTGGCGGCGACCCGGCGGCCGAGCTCGGCGCACTCGGCGGGGGTCGTACGGACGACGGTGATCGACGGGTTGTGGACGTGGACCCGGCGGTAGCGGGCCCGCTCGGGCAGGGTCTCCAGCGGGCCGAACTTCACCATGTCCAGCGCCCCCAGGCTCACCACCTGCGGGATCCCGGCCCGCCCGGCGGCGCTGAGCCGGTCGGGGCCGGCGGTGAGGATGCCGCCGCACAGGTCGTCGGCGAGCTCGCTGAGGGTGAGGTCCAGTACGCCGGCGAAGATGCCCTGGCCGGCCAGGGTCTCCAGGGTGCGGCCGCCGGCGCCGCTGACGTGGAAGACGAGCACCTCGTAGCCCAGTTCGGTCAGCCTTTCGCGGGCCGCGTCCACGCCGACGGTGGTGACGCCCGCCATGCTCGCCGCGACCAGCGGGCGGGAGCCGGTGCCCAGGCGGGCCGGGCGGCGCAGTTCCCGCGAGGCCCGCTGGAACGCCTTCGCCATTCCCGCCGCCGCCTCGACCGCGTTCGCCATGACCGGCTCGGAGATGCTGTTGATCCCCGCGATGTCCACGACGCTGTACATCATCGTGATGTCCGAGGATCCGACGTACGGGGCCACGTCCCCCGACGCCATGGACGAGACCATCAGCTTCGGCACGCCCAGGGGCAGTGCGCGCATCGCCCGGGTGGCGATGGAGGTGCCGCCACTGCCGCCTATGGCGAGCACCGCGTGCAGCCGGCCCTCGGCGTGCAGGCGTAACAGCGTCGCCTCCGCGCCCTTGGCCATCGCCGTCACGGCCGCGCCCCGGTCGGCGGCCGCGCGCAGTTCCGACAGCTCCGTCCCCGCGGCCCGGGCGACCGCTTCGCGCGGTACGTCCGAGGGCACGCGGGGATCGCCCATGATTCCTGTGTCGACCATGATCACTTCGACGCCGGTGCGCAGCAGCCTCTCGCGCAGCCAGCCGTACTCGACACCCTTGGTGTCCAGGGTTCCCACCAGCACGACGTTCGTCATATGTGCAATGTCCACGCAGGTGGGGTTTGTTGGCAAGTCAAGGTCGGGTCAACCCCTCGGCAGCCCCAACAGCCTCTCCAGAAAAGGGATTTGAGAGGGGATCAGCTTGTTTTTGGCCACGGGGGGAGTGAACCAGGCCACCCGGTCCAGTTCGGGGAACTCCTGCGTCCGGCCCGAGTGCGGGGGCCATTCCATCGTGAAGGTCCCGGGCACCATGAGCGCCGGATCCAGGTCCGCCCGTACCGCCCAGATCGTCACGAGCTTGCCGTTCGGGATCCGCAGCTCGCCCAGCGGGAGGTACGGGCCCTCCGGCGGCGGCAGGCCGATTTCCTCGGTGAACTCCCGGCGGGCCGCGGCGATCGGGGTCTCCTCCTCCTCGTACTCGCCCTTGGGGATGGCCCAGGACCCGTCGTCCTTGTGCTCCCAGAAGGGGCCGCCCATATGGCCGAGGAGGACCTCGATGCCCTCCTCGGGCGAGTCGGCGGCCCCTGCGGCGGGGCGGAACAGGAGCAGTCCGGCGCTGCGTTTCTGCGTCATGCCTCCATGCATGCCCCGCGCGCGGTCCGCTCAGTGATCGTGCGGACCCTGCCGGTGCACCGGACCGTGCGCGTCCGCGCAGTGCGGGTCGGCCGGGTCCTGTCCGGGACGCCCGACCGTGAGCAGGGCTTCCTGTACGTGGTCCACCTGGAGGGTGGTGTGCGTGATCCCGTACTCCTTCTCCAGCAGCCGCTCCAGATCGCGGCGCACGGCATGGCAGTCGCCGGCCGGCTCGACCAGGACGTGCGCGGAGAGCGCCGCCTGCCCGGAGGTGATGGTCCAGATGTGCAGGTCGTGCACCTCGGTGACCGGCGGATGCCCGGCGAGCCGGTCACCGACCGCGTCCGGGTCCATGTGCGCCGGGGCGGCCTCCAGGAAGATCCGGCCGGACTCGCGGACCAGCCCGTAGCCCGCCTTGACCATCAGCACCACGACCACCAGCGTGGCGATCGCGTCGGCCTGGACGAAGCCCGTGGTGAGCACGATCAGACCGGCGACGGCGGTGCCGATGAAGGCGAACAGGTCGTTCAGGATGTGCTGGTAGGCGCCCTCGACGGCGAGCGAGGAGCGGTTCGCCCGGGAGATGCACCAGGCGGCGGCCACGTTCACGACGATGCCCGCGAGCGCCGTCACGAGGACCAGCCCGCCCGCCACGGGAGGCGGGTCCAGCAGCCGCCGGACCGCCTCGTAGGCCAGCCAGACCGCGAGCAGGAGCAGGGTGAGCCCGTTGGCCTGGGCGGAGAGTATCTCCGCCCGCTTGAGCCCGTACGTGAACCCGCCGCGCGCCGGTCGGGCCGCGAGCCGCATCGCGATCAGTGCGAGCACGATCGAGACGGCGTCGGTCAGCATGTGGGCGGCGTCGGAGATCAGCGCCAGCGACTGGGCCACGATGCCGATGACGACCTCGACGGCCATGAACGCGCCGATGAGGCCGAGCGCGATGGCCAGCCAGCGTCGGTCGGCGTCGGCGGAGACCCCGTGGCTGTGCCCGCCGTGCCCGCCGTGCCCGCCGTGATCGTGGCCCGCGGCATGGCCGTGGTCGTCGTGCGCGTGGTCGTGCCCACTCATGGCGTCCCCCGTGTGTTCGGTTCCGACGCGTGAAGTGAAGCGCACCGGGACGCAATGGGCAAAGGCTGCAACGGGGACCGTTGTCATTACCCATAAGAGGCCGCTGACCTGCGGTGATGCGGATACCTGCCGAGGCGGACGGATCGTGGGAAAATTTGCGCATGGCCCAGCGCCCCGGTGCGGCGACCGCGCCCGAGCTCGTCCTGGAAACCGATGCCGGTACCACCGCGATGGTCCCGGGCCGGACGTACCACGTCGGCCGCGACCCCCTCTGCGAGGTCTGCCTCGACGACGCCCGCGTCTCCTGGCACCACGCGATCCTGCGCCCCGACGGCGACCACTGGACCGTGGAGGACGAGGACAGCACCAACGGCACCTGGGCCGACGGACACCGCATCCACGAGTGGAACGTCGGCGCGGGCAGCGAGCTGCGCTTCGGCAGCGCCGCCGACGGCCCGCGCGCCCTGCTGCTCGGCCCGGCCCCGGCCGCCCCGGCTCCGGCCGCCCCGGCTCCGGCCGCCCCGGCTCCGGCCGCCCCGGCGCCATCGGCTCCGGCCGCCTCCGGGCACGAGCCTGCCGGAGCCCGTCCGTCCGCCGTATCCCACCCGTCCCTCACGGGCACCTTCCGCCGGCCCACCTCCGTGCGCCCCCTGCCCGCCCGGACCGCCGTGAGCATCGGCCGCGCCCCCGCCAACGACCTCGTCATCGACGACCTCGTCGTCTCCCGCCACCACGCCGAACTGCGCGCCCGCGCCGACGGCACGTACGAGATCGCCGACCTCGGCAGCCACAACGGCACCTTCCTCAACGGCATCCGCACCGACCGGGCCCCCGTCACCGAGGGCGACGTCATCGGCATCGGCCACACCGCCCTCTGCCTCGTCGGCGACCAGCTCCAGGAGTACGTGGACACCGGCGAGGTCTCCCTCGACGTCCAGGAGCTCGCCGTGGCCGTCGACCACGGCCGCAAGACCCTCCTCGACCACGTCTCCTTCCCCGTCGGCGCCAAATGCCTGCTCGCCGTCGTCGGCCCCAGCGGAGCCGGCAAGTCCACCCTCCTCGGCGCCCTCACCGGACTGCGTCCCGCCGACCACGGCACCGTCCTCTACGACGGCCGCGACCTCTACCGCGACTACGCCGAGCTGCGCAGCCGCATCGGCCTCGTCCCCCAGGACGACATCCTCCACGCCCAGCTGACCGTCCGCCGCGCCCTCACCTACGCCGCAGAACTGCGCTTCCCGCAGGACACCGCCGCGGGCGAACGCCAGGCCCGCGTCGACGAGGTGATCGGCGAACTCGGCCTCGGACAGCGCGCCGACCAGCCCATTCACAGCCTCTCCGGCGGCCAGCGCAAACGCGTCTCCGTCGCCCTGGAGCTGCTCACGAAGCCGTCGCTCCTCTTCCTCGACGAACCCACCTCCGGGCTCGACCCCGGCATGGACCGCTCGGTCATGCACATGCTGCGCGGCCTCGCCGACGACGGCCGTACCGTCATCGTCGTCACCCACAGCGTGCTCAGCCTCGACGTCTGCGACCGGCTGCTGGTCCTCGCCCCGGGCGGGCGCATCGCGTACTTCGGCCCGCCCGGGGAGACGCTCGCCTTCTTCGGCTTCGACCAGTGGCCCGAGGCCTTCGAAGCCTTCGAGAACGAGCGGGACCGGGACTGGGCGGGGGAGTACCTCGCCTCCCCGCAGCACCGCACCTACGTACGGAACGCCGCGCGGCAGCCCCGGCAGGAGGAGGACCGCTCCGGGACGGCGGACTTCGCGGCCCCGCCCCCCAAGGCCCAGAGCTGGGGCTCCCAGCTCTCCACGCTGATGCGCCGCTACGCCGCCGCGCTCGGCGCCGACCGCACGTTCCTCGCGATCATGATCGCGCTGCCGTTCGTCATGGGCGCCATGGCCCGGGCCCTCGCCGGCAGCGCCCTCACCGCGGAGACCGCGATCAACGCCCTGCTCATCCTGTGCGTGGGCGGCGTGCTGACCGGCGCTGCCAACGCCGTACGCGAGCTGGTCAAGGAGCGCGTCATCTACCAGCGGGAACGGGCCGTCGGCCTGTCCAGATCCGCCTACCTGATGTCCAAGGTGCTGGTGCTCGGCGCCGTCACCGTCGCCCAGGCCGTGGTGCTGACGCTCGTCGGCCTCTACGGGGTCGACACGAACGCACCGGGCGGCAAGGGCGTCTTCATGCCACCCCTCGTCGAAATCACCCTGGCCGTCGCCCTGCTGTCCTTCACCGCGATGATGCTGGGCCTGCTGGTCTCCGCCCTGGTCCGCAAGGAGGAGGTCACCATGCCGCTGCTGGTCCTCCTCGCCATCGTGCAGGTGGTGTTCTGCGGGGCCCTGCTCCAGCTCGACGGCGTACCGGTGATCGGACAGCTGGCCTGGCTGGTGCCCTCCCGCTGGGCGCTCGGCGCGATGGCGGGCACCATCGACCTCGGCGCGATCGTGCCCGGCAAGCTCACCGACGACCCGCTCTTCGCGCACAGCGCCGGGGTGTGGCTGCTGGACATGGGGATGCTGGTCGCCCTGTCCGTCCTGTTCGGGGTGCTGGTCCTGCGGCTGCTGCGCCGCCACGAGCCCGCGATCATGCGGAAGTAGCCGCCGATGACCACCACGGCCGGGCCGGCCGGCTTCCACCCCACCCACGTGGTCCCCCGGGAGGGGTTGCCCGCATGGGAGGAGCCCGACGCCTCCCGGCCCACCGCCGCCCTGGACCCCTTCCTGCCCGTACGGCTGCTGGACCGGCGCGGGGAGTGGGGGGAGATCCTGTGCGCCAACGGCTGGTCAGCCTGGGTGGACGGGCGGCTGCTGGTCCCCGTACCCGAGCCCCCGCCGGCCGGCGGGCGGCCGACGGCGCGGGCCGAGGACCCGCCCGCGCTGCTCGCGCGCGCCGCCGAGGCCCTGGAGCGCTACCGGCGGGCCGCCGGGGACCTGGCCTCGGGGCGCAGCGGCGCGGAAGACTTCCGGCAGGCCCTCCGGGGGCTGCGGGCCGGCATCGTCATCGACGGGGAGTCCGTCTGGCTGTACGAGCAGGACTCCGGGCGCTGGCTGTACGGGGACGGCACCGGCCTCGTGACGTACGCCGTCGACGAGGGCCCCGGGGTTCCGCCCGAGGCACAGCCGCCGGAGCCGGAGCCGGAGCCGGGGCCGGGGCCGGGGCCGGAGCAGCCGCCGCAGCCGCGGCACTCGCGGTCCGGGTCGCCGCCGCCGGCCGGACACGAGCCCACGCGGATCGTCACCCCGCCCGAGGGCGGCGCGCCGTGACGGCCGCCGGGTCCCCGGGCGGGCGCCCCTCCGATCTGCGCGGGAAGCGGATCGCCGGATACCTGGTGGAGAGCGAGATCGGCCGCGGCGGCATGGCGGTCGTCTACCTCGCCCGCGACCTGCGGCTGGACCGGCCGGTCGCACTCAAGCTGCTGGCCCCCGAACTCGCCCGCAACGACGTCTTCCGACAGCGCTTCGCCCACGAATCGAAGGTCGCCGCGGCCATCGACCACCCGCACATCGTGCCGGTCTTCGAGGCGGGCGAGACCGAGGGGCTGCTGTACATCGCGATGCGCTACGTCCCCGGACAGGACCTGCGCGCCCTGCTGGACCGCACGGGGCCGCTGCCGGTGGAGACCGCCGCCCGGATCGCCGGCCAGGTGGCCTCCGCGCTGGACGCGGCGCACGCCCACGACTTGGTGCACCGGGACGTGAAACCGGGGAACATCCTGGTCGCGGAGGGAACGGACAGCGAGCACCCCGAGCACGTGTACCTCACGGACTTCGGGCTGACGAAGAAGTCGCTCTCGCTGACCGGGTTCACGAGCGTCGGGCAGTTCGTCGGCACCCTGGACTACGTGGCGCCCGAGCAGATCTCCGGCAAGCCGGTCGACGGCCGCTGCGACGTCTACAGCCTGGGCTGCGTCGTCCACGAAACGCTCACCGGGAGCCCGCCCTTCCGGCGGGACGACGACATGGCACTGCTGTGGGCCCACCAGTTCGATCCGCCGCCCCCGGTCAGCTCACTGCGGCCCGGTCTGCCGGCGGCGGTGGACGAGGTGCTGGCGAAGGCGCTGGCCAAATCCCCTGAGGACCGGTGGAACAGCTGCCTGGAATTCACGGGGGCACTGCGCCGCGCGGGCGCGGAGGCGGCCCCGCCGCCCGGCCCCGTACCCCCGCCGCCGCGCTGGGCACGGCCGGTGTTCCGGGAGGAGGACGCCGGCTGACGGCCGGTCATCCTCCGGCGGTCGCGGCCGGCTCCTCGACGAGGCCGCGCCGGTGCACGGGCCGGGCCAGGAGCGCCCCGAGGAAGCCCGCGAGGGCGCCCCAGAGCAGGGCCAGGCCCACGTTGCGCCACAGCACCGGGCGCAGCTGAGCGCTGCCGCCGAGCCCGCCGGCGTCCCCGATGCCCAGCAGCGACAGGCCGAACCGGGCCTGGACCCCGGCCAGCAGGCACACCGCCAGAGTGGCGAGGGCGAGGGCCACGCCCAGGTGCAGCGCGTGCTGCCAGGCGCGGACGCCGGCCGGGGAGCGTACGGCGGCCAGGAATCCCGTGGCGAGCAGCAGGACGGCGGCGACGGCCACCAGCCACCAGGCACGGGAGTCGTGCTCCGCGAGCGAGGCCACGTCGACCCGGGACAGGTCGGGCCCGCGCAGCACCTCGTCCAGCAGCCGGGGCACCGGCAGCCCGAACGGCCCCTGGACCCTGCCCTCCCAGGCCCCGCCGAACCCCAGGGTGAGCGCGAGCCAGGCCAGGTTGGGCAGGCCCAGCAGGATCACGGCGAAGGTCCGGTCCGCGTGCCCCTGGGTGGCGGCCACCACCAGACCGACGCCGATGCCGATGACCACGTACGCGAGGAGCAGCGCCACGGTGGCGAAGGCGGCGGGCCGCACCGCCGTGTGGAAGCGGACCAGCCCGGCCGGGAGCGGGGCGCGGCGCGAGACCAGCAGGGCGATGAGCAACAGGCCCAGGATCCACAGCAGTCCGAAGCCGAGCGTTGCGGGCAGGGCGGCCCGGAAGCCCGCCGTGGGGGAGACGTCGAGCAGTTCGCCGAGGTCGGCGATCGGCGAGTCGCCCGGGGCGATCCCGAAGCTCTGGCGGGCCAGGAGCGCGGTGCCGGTGAGGGCGAGCAGCCACAGCAGGACCAACGGGCCGGCGCGGGCCAGGAGTTCCCCCGGCCGGGTCACCGCCCGGTTGTGCAGGGGCCGCAGGAAGAGGCAGCCCGCCGTGAGGGCACCGGCCAGGCTCACCGAGAGCGGGAGCACGGACAGGCTCGCGTCGGCCTCGGCCAGGAATCCGGCCCCGCCCGTCACCTCGACCGAGCCGCCGGCCGCCATCACGACCACCGCGGCGATCACCCGGGGGAACGCGCCGCCCGGCAGACCGGTCGCGCCCGCGCAGGCCAGACCCGCCGCCGCGACGGCGGCCATCACGGCGAAGCCCGCCACGACGGCGACGAGGGCGTCCCGCCAGGACCGCGCGGAGCCTGCCGGCGGCGAGTGCGCCGATGCCGGACGGGGGGATGACGGACCGCTCACGCTCACGCCGCCACCGTAGGCACGCTCGGCTTGCGGCCACCACCGGGACGACGCACACAATGGTCCGCAGGGACCGGAACTCCGCCGCCTGGAAGAAGAGCCCGTGACCACGCAACCTTCCGGCCCCGACCCGGAGCCGCAGCGGCCCACAGAGTCCGCTCGGCCGCCGGGCCCGCGCCCCACCGAGTCCGCTCGGCCGTCCGGCCCGCGCCCCACCGGTCCGCCGTCCGGCCCCCTCTCGGGCGGCCGGCAGGGCCCGCCGCCGACTCCTCCCGCTCCACCGTCCGGGGGAACCCCGCCGGGACCACCCCCCGAGGGGCCCTGGTGGCGCTCCGTACCGCGGCTGGCCACCGCTCTCGTCGCGGTGGCCGCCCTCGTGGCCCTGGTCGTGGTCCTCACCCGGCCCAGCGGCTCCCCTTCCGCCCGCGGCGAGGTCTTCCTCCAGCCCGCCTCCGCCACCGGTCCCGACCCCTTCACCGAGTCCACCGCCGCGCGCGAGGCGGTGGAGCCGCCGCAGAGCCCGGCTCCGTCACCGCCTGGCGCCACGCCCACCACCGCAGCCACCGCCACCCGCAGCATCAGCGGCGCGGCGCCCGGCCTGTACGGCGGCACGCAGTCCGTGACGAGCTGCGACGTGGAGAAGCAGGTCCGGGTGCTGTCCGCCGAGCCCGCCAAGAACGAGGCCTTCGCCTCGGCACTCGGCATCCGGCCGCAGTCCGTCCCCGGATACCTGCGCTCGCTCACCCCGGTGCAGCTGCGCACGGACACCCGGGTCACCAACCACGGCTATCGCGACGGCAAGGCCACCGCCTACCAGGCGGTGCTCCAGGCCGGCACCGCGGTGCTGATCGACGACCGGGGGGTGCCGCGGGTGCGGTGCGCGTGCGGAAACCCGCTCGGACCGCCGGTGGCGCTGCCGGCCGATCCGAAGCGGCACGGGCAGCCGTGGAGCTCGTACCAGCCGTCGGAGGTGGTGGTCATCGCGCCGTCGGAGAAGGTCGTCCACAAGTTCGTGATCTACGACCACCGCGACCGCAGCTGGTTCGAGAGGAACCGGGGCGACCACCAGGGCGAGCACGACAAGCCCGTGCCGCCGCCGGTGCCCCCGACCGCGCCGGCCACTCCCTCGCACCCCGCCCCCGCGACCTCCGCTGCGTCCGCGTCGCCGCCGGTCCCCTCGCACTCCCCGGCCGGGAAGGCGCCCGTGTCCCCGCCCCCGCCGACGACCCCGCCCCCGTCCGGTCCGCCGTCGGAGCCGGCGTCGAAGCCGCCATCGAAGCCGCCATCGGAGCCGGCGTCGAAGCCGGCGTCCGAGCCCGCGTCGAAGGAGGCGTCGAAGCCCGCCTCCGAGCCCGTCTCCGAGCCCCCGCCCGGGAGCCCGCCGGACACCGGCACGCCGTCCGCCCGAGGCGCCGCCGAATAGCCGACGGCCTGCTTGTGCGGGCACGCGTACGGGAACGGTGAGACCCTGGCTGCATGGCCGAAAGGCGAGCGAGCCCCGAGGTCGACTGGCCCGCGCAGCCGGACATGAGCCTCGCGCTCAACCGTATGGGCACCTTCGACTGGGACCTCGACAGTGGGCAGATGCATCTGGATCCCACCGCCCTCGAGGTCCTCGACCTGCGCCCGGAGGAGTTCACCGGAACCCCCGAAGGGCTGCGGGCGCGGGTCCCGCCGGGCGAGGGGGCCAGGCTCGACGCCCGGGTGGCCCAGGCGCTCAAGGACGGCCGCAGTCACTACGGGGCGTACGTACGGACCCGCCTGAGCGACGGGACACCCGTCTGGACCCACATCCAGGGCCACATCCTGCGCGAGGGGAACGGACGCCCGTACCGGATCATCGGCATCCTGCGCGACGCCGCCCACGACCCGGGCGAGCCCGGCGCCGGCGGGCAGCAGGACGAGGGGCGCCGCCGGATGACCGGGGTCGTCGAGCGGACCAGCGCGATCCTGGCCCACGCCCGCACCGTCAACGACGTGACCGACGTCCTCAAGGACCCCGAGGCCCTCGGGCACCTCGGCGCGGTCAGCGTGATGCTCGGCATCGTCGACGGCGGCCGGATCCACCTCGTCGCGGAGGGCCAGCTGGGCAGTTACGTCTCGGAGATCGAGTACACCCGCATCGACGCGCGGTTCCCGATGAGCGAGGCCGTACGCAACCTCCAGCCGGTGTTCATCGCCTCGCGCGAGGAGTTCCAGGGGCGCTATCCGCAGCTGTGGCCGTACATCGAGCCGCTGTCCGTGCGCAGCGGCGTCTACCTGCCGCTGATCGCCCAGGGCCGGGCCATCGCCGCGCTCGGGCTGCTGTACCAGCGGGACGGGGACTTCACCGCCGAGGAGCGGAACCTGCTCGTCGCGCTCGGCAGCGGCATCGCGCAGAGCCTCCAGCGGGCCATCCTCTTCGAGCAGGAGCACGATCTGGCGGAAGGCCTGCAGCGGGCGATGCTGCCGCGCCGGATCCCGGAGGTGCCGGGCGCGCGGATCGCCGTACGGTACCGGGCCGCCCGGGCGGGGCGGGACATCGGCGGTGACTGGTACGACGTGGTCCAGCTCGGCGAAGGACGCGTCGGGGTCATGATCGGCGATGTGGAGGGCCACGACACGGACGCCGCGGCCGTCATGGGCCAGCTGCGGATCGTCCTGCGGGCGTACGTGTCCGAGGGGCACACCCCCGGCACGGCCATGGCGCGGGCCTCGACCTTCCTGCGGGAGCTGGAGACGGAGCGGTTCGCCACCTGTACGTACGCCGAGGTGGACCTGAACACCGGCCTGCTCCAGCTGGTCCGCGCCGGTCACCTCGACCCGGTGGTGCGGCGCGGCGACGGCAGCTGCCACCGCATCCCCGTGGCCGGCGGACTCCCGCTCGGGCTGCCGCCGCGCGACGGGTCGGGGGCCGGCACCGGCTACCCCGTCACCAGCCTCGAACTGCACCCCGGGGACACCCTGGTGCTGTGCACGGACGGCCTGCTGGAACGGCCGGACGGCGCCCCCGGGGACGGGATGCAGGAGCTCATGGAGGCGGTCCGCGGCGGGCCGGTGGACGTCGAGGAGCTCGCCGACGTCCTGTGCGACCTCGTCGGCGACGCGGGCGCCGGCGACGACATGGCCCTGCTCCTGCTGCGCCGCCGCGGGACCCCCGTTCCGCGCGGCGGCGGCCCGCTGCGCCTGCCGCTCACCCCGGGCGATCCCGAAGGCCCGGCGATGGCCCGCCACCTGATCCGCGCGGCGGTGGCCGCGTGGGGCGCCCGGGACCGGGCCGACGAGATCGAACTGGCGGCGGACGAGCTGATGACCAACGCCCTCGTGCACACGGACGGCGGCGGCCACCTCAACGTGCGGCTGACCACGGAGGGCCGGATCCGGATCGAGGTCGAGGACACCAGCAGCGCCCTGCCGCGCCGGCGCGAGGCGGGCGACTGGGCGGTGTCGGGACGCGGGCTGCTGCTCGTGGACCGGCTGGCCGAGGACTGGGGCGTGGAGCCCCGGGGCGGCGGGAAGAGCGTGTGGTGCGAGTTCGCCGTACCGGGGCACGAGGCGGCGCCCTGAGCGGCGCGGCGCCCGGGCTCACACGGCCGCGTACGGGCCCTGCTCCGCCTTCAGGGTCTGCATGGCCGTCAGCTTGCGGACGAAGACGACGGCGAGGACCGCCGCGGCGACCGTGAGCAGGTCGGAGACCACCCCCACGGCGGACGCGTCGCGCAGCGCCTCGGGGGTCTCGGCCCGCCCGTACAGGGTGCTGAAGAGGCGGTCGGACACCGCCGAGAGGACCCACACGGCCCACCAGGCGTTGACGGGCGCGGCGGAGACCCCGTGGAGCGAGCCGTCCGGTGCGAACCGGGTGCTCGCGGTCCAGATCTCCTTGGCCGTCCGGTACGGCAGGAACAGGTTGCCGATCGGGACGAACCAGCCCCCGATGGCCCAGCCGCGGGTCTGGGTGAAGACCTCGGGACGCATGATCCCGCCGTTCACCCGGACGCGGTGGAACCAGACGATGAAGACGACCGCCGTCGCCAGCAGGATCACGACCTGGAGCGCACCGGCGATCCCGGTCAGGACGTCCGACCGGTCGAGGGCGTCGCCGCCGACGTCCGCCGGACCGGCGATCACGCGGTTCATGAGCGAGTAGGCGTACCCGCTGACGGCCGCCGAGAACAGGTTGACCGCGGCCGCGACCCCGAGCAGGACGCAGACGGCGAGGGCCGGGCCGCGAGGGGAGCGCAGCACGTCGGCGGGGGGCCAGGGCGCGGCGTACGGCATGCCGGGGTACGGGCCGGCGGGCTGGCCGGGCCGGGGCCCGCCGGCGTACGGCGGGCCCGGGTAGGGCTGGCCGGGCTGGTGCTGGCCGGGCTGGGGCTGAGCCGGGTACGCCGGAGCCGGAGGCGGAGTCGGCGGGCCCTGCGGCTCGTTGAAGGACATGCGGTGTGTACCCCCCACGGGAACATGCGACTGAGCTGCGCGTGCCCGCTGACCTGCGGCGAGCACGCTCGAACCTTGCCAGCCCGGCATGCGCCGGCCAAATCCTTATCCGGATCCCCGTCCGGAGCCAGAACGACGGGCGAATGGCTGAATCCCCGGGGCACGGACGGTCGTGCCCGTCCGGGGCGGGCCGAGTGGCCGATCCTGCCCGGGTGCTGAGCCCGCGTCCGCTGCTGCCCGTCCTGCTCGCCGCCGTCCTCGCCGTCCCGGCCCCCGAGCCCGCTCCAGCCCCTGCCCCTGCCCCAGCCCCTGCCCCCGCTTCTGCTTCCGCTTCCGCGCGGGCCGCCGCCGTGGGGTCCGACGGGATCGAAACCGCCCGGACCGGCCGGCAGATCGCCCCCGGGGTCAGGCTGGAGTCGTACGACCGGCTGGAGGCCGACCGCTGGCTGCGGATCGACGAGCTCCTCGTCGATCTCGGGGGGAGCGGCGGGGTGCGCGCCGAGTACCTGGGCCTCCGCGGCCCGGCCACCGTCGCCGAGTCCGCCGCCCGCCACACCGCTGGGCCGGGGCGGCGCGTGGTCGCCGCCGTCAACGGCGACTTCTTCGACATCCGGGGTACGGGCGCACCGCTCGGCCCGGGACTGGGCGGCGGCCGGCTGCTGCACTCCGCCGGCCCCGGGCCGGGCGCGGCCCCGGCCGTCGGATTCGGCGCGGACGGCGCCGGCCGGGTCCTGCGGATCGGGCTCGACGGGAGCGTCACCCTCCCCGGCGGGGCGGTGCGCCCGCTGACCGGCCACAACGCGGCCCGGCCGGCCGCCGAGGGCCTCTCCGCGTACACCGCCGACTGGCCGGGGACGCGGCTGCCCGCGCTGGGCACTGCCGTGGCGGTCCGGGACGGCCGGGTCACCGCGGCCGTCCCCGCCGCCTCCGCGGCCGCCCCCCGGACGGGCGCGCCGGTGCGCCGGGAGCGTCCGGAACCCGGTACGACCCTGCTGGCGGCGGCCGCTGGGGACAGGGCCGCCGCCGCCGAACTCGCCGCCCTGCGGCCCGGGGACGCCGTGGCCGTCGCGGCCCGGGCCCTCCCGGGCGGCGGACCGGTACCGGTGGCGGCCGTCGGCGGGCGCGAGGCCCTCGTCGTGGCCGGTGTCCCGCAGGACCACGACGGCGAACCGAACGACACCGCCGCCCCCCGCACGGCCGTCGGGTTCTCGCGGGACGGACGGCGGATGCGGATCCTCGCCGTGGACGGCCGCCAGCGCGACAGCGGCGGCCTCACCCTGACCGCGCTGGGGGCGCTGATGCACCGGCTGGGCTCGTACGAGGCCCTGAACCTCGACGGCGGCGGCTCCACGACCCTGCTCGCGGGGGCGAGCGGGGCGACGGCCCTGGCGCTGGAGAACTCCCCTTCGGACGGAAGGCTCCGGCCCGTGGCGAACGGGCTGGTCCTCACGGCCCCGGCGGGTTCCGGGCGGACCGCCGGGTACCGCATCGAATCCGTCGGCGCCAGCCCCGGGGAACCCACCCGGGTCTTCCCCGGGCTCACCCGGACCCTGAAGGCCACCGGGTACGACGCGTTGCTGGGCCCGGCCCCGGGCGCTCCGGTGTGGTTCGGGGAGGGGGCGGGCACGGTCGATTCGGGCGGGGTGTTCCACGCCGTGCGCCCCGGCCGTGCGACGGCGCACGCCCGGCGCGCGACGGCGCACGGTGCGCTCCCGGTCACGGTGCTCGGCCCGCTGACCCGCATCCGGCCCACCCGGCCCCGGATCGGGCTCGCGCAGCAGGGGGAGACGGCGGGCTTCCGGCTGACCGGGTACGACGCGCAGGGCGCGGCCGCGATCGTGGAACCCCGGGACGTTTCCCTGGAGTTCGACCGGTCGCGGTGGGGAGTCGCCGACGACGGGCGGGGCGGCTTCACCGTCACCGCCCTCGTCCCCCGGGCCACGGGCCGGCTCCGTGTCACGGCCGGGGCCGCCCGCGTGGAGATCCCCCTCGGCGTCGGGCTGGTGACGCTGCCCGTCACCGACCTGGCCGACGCCGGGAACTGGACCGGACCGGGTGCCTCCGCCGCCGAGGGGCATCCGGGGGCGGGTCTCGCTCTGGAGCTGCCCGCGGCCGGGGCCCGGAGCGGCGCCGTCCCGCCGCGGCCACTGCCCGTGCCGGAGCTGGCCCGTTCGCTCACGCTCTGGGTGGGCGGCGACGGCTCCGGGGCCCGGCCCGCCATCGAACTGGCCGACGCCGACGGGGCCGCCGTCGAGGTGCCCGGGCCCGCCGCGGACTGGACCGGCTGGCGGGAGGTCACCCTGGCGCTGCCGCCCACCGCGCGGCCGCCGCTGACCGTGACCCGGCTCTCGGCGGTCGGGGGTACCGGCCCCGGACGGCTCGCGCTCGACACGCTCGGCGCCCTGACCCCGCCCACCGGACCCGCCGCCGTGCCCGTGGTCCGGGATCCGATCGTGGCCGGCGAGGCCGGGGTCCGGGCGCGGCCCTGGCGGTTCGCCGTCGGGGAGGGCGACCCCGGTGCCGACTTCGTGCTGACCGGCGCCGACCGGCCCGGGTTCGTGCACCGCGGCGTACGGTTCCTGCCGCTCGACACCGCCGAGCCCACCTTGGAGGGAGGCGGCCTGACCCGGATGCGGGCCCTGCGCGAGGCTCTGGCGGCGGCCGCCCGGGAGCCGGCGACGGGCGCGCTGGCCGTCGTACGGGCGTATGCGCCGGGCACCGTGGACGGCAAGGAGTCGGCCCTGACGGACCGCCTGCTCGCCGAGTTCCACCGCACCACCGGCAAACGCGCCGCCGTCCTCACCCTCGCGGCCCCGGAGTTCGAGGCCACCCGCTCCGAGGGCGTCCTGTCCGTCGCGGCCCCGGGCGCCGGCCGCACCCTGGTGGGAGTGGACGCCTTCGCCCGCGGTGACTGGCTCGCCGTCCGGCACACGCCCTGATCCGAAAGACAGCCCCTAGAGCTCGACCAGCGTGACCTCGGTGGCCTTCACGCTGGTCCATACCTCCGTGCCGTCGACCAGGCCCAGTTCGGCCGCCGCCTCCGGGGTGATCTCCGCGACCAGGTCGGGGGCTTCCGCCGAGCCGACGAGCACGCGCAGTCGGCTGCCGACGGCGGTGATCTCCCGTACGGAGCCCTGCCAGACGTTGCGCGGACTGCCGGCCGGGCGGTCCCGGTGCACGGACACCGCCTCCGGACCGATGATCGCCAGCGCCCGGGACCCCTCGGGCAGCGCCTCCGCCACCACCAGCCGCCCCCCGGTGGAGAGCACGAGGCCGTCGGCCGAAGCGGTGCCGGGCCAGGCGTTGCGGCCGAGCATCCGGGCCACCCAGGGGGAGCGGGGGTGGCGGGTGACCTCGGCCGGCGGGGCGTCCTGAAGGGTGCGCCCGTCGGCCAGTACGAGGACCCGGTCGGCCAGCGAGACCGCCTCGACCGGGTCGTGCGTGACGATCAGGCAGACCCCGCCGAAGCCGGCCAGGTGGGTGCGCAGGGTGTGCCGGACGCGGGCCCGGGTGGTCTGGTCGAGGGCGGCGAGCGGTTCGTCGAGCAGCAGCAGGCGGGGCCGGGCGGCCAGCGCGCGGGCCAGGGCGACCCGCTGGGCCTGGCCGCCGGACAGCTGCGCGGGCTTGCGGGCGGCGAGGTGGCCGACACCGAGCCGGTCCAGCCACAGCTGCGCCTCGCGGCGGGCCTCGGCGCGCGGCACCCGGCGGGCGCGCAGTCCGTACGCGGTGTTGGCCAGCGCGCTCAGGTGGGGGAACAGGGCGCCGTCCTGCGGGACCCAGGCCACCTGGCGCTTGTGCGGGGGCAGCGCGGTGACGTCGGTGTCGCCGAGCCGGAGCTCGGCGTGGGCGCGCGGCGTGAGCCCGAGCAGGGCGCGCAGCAGGGTGGTCTTCCCGGCGCCGTTCTCGCCGACGACGGCGATCGTGGTGCCGGGATCGGCGTCCAGCGTGAGCTCGTTGAAGCCGGTGACCTCGGCGTGGAGCGGCCAGTGGCCGCTGTCATGCGGGTCGGCCGGAACACCCGCCGGAATGCTGCCGGCACCGGCACCGGCACCGGCACCGGCACCGCCACCGGCACCGGCAGTGGGCAGCGCTCCGGCCGGTGTCCGTTCGGTCTCCGGCGCCGCAGCCGCCGCCTCGTCCGCCGGGGCCTGCGCCTCGGCGGGTCGCGCGGCGACCGGGGTGCCGGTCCAGCGGCCGCGCAGGGCGATCAGCACGGCCATGGCGATCACGAGCAGCAGCAGCGAGACGGAGGTGGCGGCTTCCGGTTCGTCCTGGAGCAGCAGGTACACCTGGAGCGGCAGGGTCTGCGTGGTGCCGGGCAGATTGCCCGCGAAGGTGATGGTCGCGCCGAACTCGCCGAGCGCACGGGCCCAGGTGAGCGCGGCGCCCGCGATCAGTCCGGGCGCCACCATCGGCAGGGTCACGGTGAAGAACACCCGCACCGGCGAGGCACCGAGGGAGGCCGCGGTCTCCTCGTAGCTCTGCTTGAGGCCACCGAGCGCCCCCTCCAGGCTGATGACGAGGAAGGGCATGGCGACGAAGGTGGCCGCGACGACGGCCCCCGACGTGTGGAACGGCAGCGTGATCCCGAACGTGCCCTCCAGCCAGGGCCCGAGCAGTCCGCGCCGGCCGAAGCCCAGCAGCAGCGCCACACCGCCGACGGTCGGCGGCAGCACCATCGGCAGCAGCACCAGCGAGCGGACGAACGCCTTTCCCTTGAACGGGACCCGGGCCAGCAGCCAGGCCAGCGGAACTCCGAGGAGCAGCGAGAGGCCGAGCGCCCACAGGGACACGAAGAGCGAGAGGCGCAGCGCCTCGACCACACCCGGGCTCGTGAGGTGGGTTCCGAGCTCGCCCCACTCGGTGCGGCTGAGGATGCCGACGAGGGGCAGCAGCAGGAACGCGACGGCGAGCAGCGCGGGCAGCGCCAGGGTCAAGGGGGGCCGGGTGCGGGTGCGGTGTCTGCTCATGTGGGTTCCTGGCTGGAGCGTACGGGGGACGGCGAGTACGAGGGGGTACGAGAAGTACCAGGGACGCGACCGCGTACGCGGCTCTCCGCGGGGGACACGGCGAAAGGGACCGCCTGTCCCCCCGGACCAGGCAGTCCCTCTCGATCCTTCCGGCCGCGGCGGCGGTTACGCCTTCTGGAAGCCCGCGTCCTGGAGGATCTTCTGCGCCTCGGGGGTGCTCAGCCAGGCCACGAACGCGGCGGCGGCCTCGGCGTTCTTGGACGACTTGAGGGTGGCGGCCGGGTAGGAGGCCACGGCGTTCTCGGCGTCCGGGATGTCCACGACGGAGACCTTGTCACCGGACTTGATGGTGTCGGTCTTGTAGACGAGGCCGGCGTCGGCCTCGCCGAGCTCGACCTTGCTCAGCACGGCGCGCACGTTGGCCTCCTGCGAGACCGGCTTCACCTCGATCTTCTGGGCGTCGAGGATCTGCTTGCTGTACCGGCCGACGGGGACCTCGGGCGCGGCGAGCACGACCTTGATCTTGGGGTCGGCCAGGTCCTTCAGCTCGTCGACCTTGAACGGGTTGCCCTTGCCGGCGGCGATGACCAGGCGGTTCTTGGCGATGATCGCCGGGTCGTTGGTCTCGGCCTTCAGACCGTCCATGGTCTTGGTGTCGGCGGTGACCAGCGCGTCGGCCGGGGCGCCCTGCTTCACCTGGGCGGCGAGCTCCTGCGAGCCGGCGAAGGAGAAGGTGACCTTCGTGCCGGGGTGCGCCTTCTCGTACGCGGCACCCGCGGTCTTGAAGACGTCGGTGAGCGAGGACGCGGCGAGGACGGTGAGGTTCGCGGCCTTGGTCTCGGCCGAGGCGGAGGCGCTCGCCGAGGGGGAGGCCGCGGCGCCGTCGTCCTTCTTGTCGCTGCCGCAGGCGGCCAGGGCGGGCACGAGGAGGGCGGCGGTCAGCGCGGCGGCGAGGGTACTGCGGCGGTTCAGGATCGGGGACATGAGCTGGTGCTCCTCGGTCGGGTCGGCGGCCGGCCGGGTGCCGGTCCGCGTGGTGGTGACCCGCGCCGGTGACGGGCGGAGCGGGTGGGAACGTGCGCTGGTGCCGGAGCGTCAGGTGCGGTCGATGTGCACGCTGGTGGACTTCACGCGGGCGGTGGCCTGCATGCCGACCTCCAGTCCGAGCTCCTCGACGGCCTCACGGGTGAGCAGGGAGACCAGGCGGTGGGGACCTGCCTGGATCTCGACCTGGGCGGCCACGTCTCCGAGCTTGACGGCGGTGACGATGCCGGGGAACGCGTTGCGGGCCGAGGTGTACGGCTCCTCGTCCTCGGCGTGGGCACCTTGTCCCACGGCGACCGAGAACGCGGCCAGGTCGCGGCCGTCGATCAGTCGCCGGCCGGCGTCGTCGCGGTGGGTCGCGACACGGCCGGCGTCGGCCCAGCGGCGGGCGGTGTCCGGGCTGACGCCCAGCAGGCGCGCCGCCTGTCCGATGGTGTAGGACTGCATGAGCGACAAGGTAGGGGCACCCGTCCCGCATTTGCAATTCCCTTGGGCTGATACACATGGCAGATGCCATGCCTCTTGGCAATTCCGCCAATAAGCATTCCGCTTGGGGTGCTCCGGCTGGCTAGAGTTTCGGCATGGCTGATGAAGCAACGGGAACGGGCGCGGGAACCACGGGAGCCGCAGGAGCCGCGGGAACCGCAGGAGCCGCGGGATCCGCCCGGGTGGACGCCTGGATCTGGTCGGTCCGTCTGACGAAGACCCGCTCGGTCGCGGCGACCGCCTGCCGGGCGGGCCATGTGAAGGTGAACGGGGAGCGCGCGAAGCCGGCGCAGGTGGTGCGGGCGGGGGACGAGGTACGGCTGTTCCACGCGGGGCGCGAGCGCATCGTCGTGGTCAAGCGGCCCGTGACGAAGCGGGTGGGTGCGCCGGTCGCCGCCGAATGCTTCGTCGACAACAGCCCGCCGGCGCCGACGCGCATCGAGGCCGAGGTGGTCGGCGTCCGCGACCGCGGCACCGGGCGTCCGACGAAGCGCGACCGCCGCGAGATCGAATCCCTCCGCGGCGGCGGCCGCGGCCGCTGACGCTGACGTGCCGGGGCAGCCGGCCGTGACCCCGCGCCGGCCGTGACCCGGGGGCCGGGCCGGGGGTCAGCTCTTGCGGTACGTGTACGCCTCCTCGGCCGCTGCCGCCACCGCGTCCAAGGGGGCGCCCGCGGAGGCGGCCACCACCGCGGCCACCGCTCCCTCCAGGAACGGCGCGTCCAGCAGCCGCGAGTCCGGCGGGAGCTCGTCCTCCACCAGCAGGGCCTTCACCGTCAGCACCGAACTGCCCAGGTCCGCCAGGAGCGCGACCCCCGCGCCGGCGTCCACTTCGCGCGCGGCCGCCGCGATGCGGTCCGCGTCCGTGCCCAGGCCGCCGTCCGCAGTGCCGCCCGCCGCGGCAACCGGGGCGACCGGACCGCCCGCCGCCAGGCCCCGTGCCAGCTCCGCCACGGACTCCGCGACCACCGCGCTGTGCGACACCAGCACGATTCCGACCACGGGCCCGCTCACTCGCCCTCCGCCGCGTCCGCGAGCGCGCCCAGCAGCAGCGCCGCCGAGGTGGCCCCCGGGTCCTGGTGCCCGATGCTCCGCTCACCGAGGTAGCTCGCGCGCCCCTTGCGGGCCTGCATCGGGACCGTCGCCAGCGCCCCGTTCTCCGCCGCGTCCGCCGCCGCCCGGTACGAGGTGCCGAGCGCCGCCACCCCCGGGACCAGCGCGTCCAGCATGGTCTTGTCGCCCGGAGCCGCCCCGCCCAGCTGGGCCACCGCGCCCACCCCCGTGTACAGGGCCTTGCGCAGCGCCTCGTCGGAGACCTCGGCGGCCTCCCCGAGCTCCTTGCCCGTACGCCGCAGCAGCGTCCCGTACAGGGGGCCCGACGCCCCGCCGACCGTCGAGATCAGCGTCCGCCCGGCCAGCACCAGCACCGCTCCCGGGCCGGCGGGGGGCTCCGCCTCCAAGGCCGCCCGTACCGCCGTGAACCCGCGCAGCAGATTGCTGCCGTGGTCGGCGTCCCCGATGGGGGAGTCGAGCTCGGTCAGCCGGTCCGCCTCGCGCTCCACCGCCGCCCCGGCCACGTTCATCCAGCGCCGGAAGAAATCCGCGTCACGCAATGGAGCCTCCTCACCGTGTCCGCCCACCTTCTCAGCACCCCCACCGCAGCGCCGCCGTCCGTACCGGCGCGTCCCACAGCCGCAGCGATTCCTCGTCCGCACGGCACAGCGTCACCGAACAGCCCGCCATGTCCAGGGACGTGACGTAGTTCCCGACCAGCGTCCGCGCCACCGGCACACCGCGCTCCGCCAGCACCCGCACCACCTCCGCGTGGAACCCGTACAGCTCCAGCAGTGGCGTCGCCCCCATCCCGTTGACCAGCGCCAGCAGCGGTCCGTCCGCCGGACCCACCTCCGCCAGCTCCTCCAGCACGGCGCCCACCGCCACCTCGGCGATCTCGCGCGCAGGCATCATGGCCCGCCGCTCGCGGCCCGGTTCGCCGTGGATGCCGATCCCCAGCTCCAGCTCCCCGTCGGGCAGGTCGAAGGTCGGGCTGCCCTTCGCCGGAGTCGTGCACGCGCTGAGCGCCACCCCGAAGCTCCGCGAGGCCGCGTTGACCCGCCGGGCGAGCTCCGCGACCCGCTCCAGCGGGGCGCCCTCCTCGGCGGCCGCACCGGCGATCTTCTCGACGAACAGCGTCGCCCCGGTACCGCGCCGCCCGGCCGTGTACAGGCTGTCGGTGACGGCCACGTCGTCGTTGACCAGCACGCTCTCCACCCGCAGGCCGTCCTCCTCGGCGAGTTCGGCGGCCATCTCGAAGTTCAGCACGTCCCCGGTGTAGTTCTTGACGACGAAGAGGACCCCCTGCCCGGAGTCCACGGCGGCCGCCGCCCGCAGCACCTGGTCGGGGACCGGAGAGGTGAACACCTCCCCGGGGCACGCGGCCGACAGCATCCCGCGCCCCACGAACCCGGCGTGCAGCGGCTCGTGCCCCGACCCGCCTCCGGACACCAGCCCCACCCGTCCCCCGTCCCGTGCGTCGCGCCGTACGACGACGCGGCGCTCCACGTCGACGTCCAGCTCGGGATGGGCGGCCGCCATCCCGCGCAGCGCATCGGCGACGACGGTCTCGGGGCTGTTGATCAGCATCCGCACGGGTGTCTCCTGATCGGGTCGGCCGGTGAGCCCGGGGACGGTGGGCCCGATGGCGACGGTAGAGCAGCCTGTGGTCCGGGGCCAGGGCGCCGCGGCGGAGGCGGCGGCCGCGGGTTCAGCGCTGGATGGCGTCGAGCGCCTCGTTCAGGGTGGTCGCGGCCATGATGAGCGACAGGTGGGTGAAGGCCTGCGGGAAGTTGCCGAGTTGTTCGCCGCTGGGGCCGATCTCCTCGGCGAACAGGCCGACGTGGTTGGCGTAGGTGTGCATCTTCTCGAAGGTGTAGCGGGCCTGCGGCAGCCGTCCCGCGCGGGCGAGGGCGTCCACGTAGAGGAACGTACAGAGGCTGAACGTTCCCTCCGAGCCGCGGAGCCCGTCGGGGGAGGCCGCGGGGTCGTAGCGGTAGACGAGGCTGTCGGACACCAGGACCCGGTCCATGGCGTCGAGGGTGGACAGCCAGGTCGGGCTCCTCGGCGCGAGGAAGCCGACCCGGGGGACCAGCAGCAGCGAGGCGTCGAGGACGTGGCTGCCGTAGTGCTGGACCAGGGAGCGCTCGGTGTCGCTCCAGCCGCGCTCCATGACCTGTTCGAGGACCTCGTCGCGGGCCTTGGTCCACAGGGCCGTGTCGGCCGGGCGGCTGAACTCGGTGGCGAGCTTGATCCCCCGGTCGAAGGCGGCCCAGCACATCACGCGGCTGTAGGTGAAGTCCTGGCGGCCTCCCCGGGTCTCCCAGATGCCCTCGTCGGGCCGGTCCCAGGAGTCGGCGAGCCAGTCCAGGGCCCGTGCCAGCGCCTTCCATCCCCGGTAGTCGGCCTGTACGACGATCTCCCGGGCCTCGGACAGGGCGTAGAGCGCCTCGCCGTAGATGTCGAGCTGCAACTGGTCCATGGCCGCGTTCCCGGCGCGTACGGGATACGAGCCGCGGTAGCCCTCGAAGTGTTCGAGGACCTCCTCGGTCAGGTTGGGGTCACCGTCGACCCGGTACATGATCTGGAGGGGCTCACCGTCCCGGCCCTCGTGGGCGCGCAGGCGGTCGCCCAGCCAGTGGGTGAAGGCGGTCGCCTCCTCCACGAAGCCGAGGTCGAGCAGGGCCCGTACCGACAGGGAGCCGTCCCGCACCCAGGTGTAGCGGTAGTCCCAGTTGCGCTCGCCGCCGACCTGCTCGGGAAGACCCATGGTGGCGGCGGCGACCGGCGCGCCGGTCGGGGCGTACGTGAGCAGCTTGAGCGTGATGGCCGAGCGGTACACCATCTCCGCCCAGCGGCCGTGGTAGCGCGACCTGCGCACCCACTTCTGCCAGTAGTCGACCTGTTCCCACAGCTCGTCGGTGATCCTGTCGCGATCCGGCGCCGGAGGCACCGTGCTGCCCTCCCCGCCGGTCGTGAACACCGCCGCCTCCGCCTCGCCCGCGGTGAGCGTGATCGAGGCCCGGACGTCCTGGCCATCCCGTTCGAGCGGAAAGGTGGCCTGCAGGAACGCGGTCGCCCCGGGTGCCCGGAAGGTCGCCGTGCGGTCCGCCAGGTCGAGTCGGTGGGGTGCCCGCGCGTAGTCGAAGCGGGGGCGGCATTCGAGGGAGAAGCGCACCGTGCCGCGCACCGCGCGGATCACGCGCACCAGGGTGTGCCGGTCGGTCGCGGTGCGGCCCTGGAGGACCGGCATGTAGTCGACGGTCTCGCCGACCCCGTCGGGAGACATGAACCGGGTGACCACGATCGCGGTGTCCGGGTAGTAGAGCTGTCTCCACGTCCCCTCGTCGTGTTCCGGCGCGAGCAGGAAGTATCCGCCTTTGTCGTGGTCGAGCAGCGCCGCGAAGATGCTGGACGAGTCGAATCGCGGAGCCGCGAACCAGTCGATCACTCCCCTGGACGACACCAGGGCCGCGGTCTGCAGGTCCCCCACGAGTCCGTGGTCGGCGATGGGCGGGTAGCGGTCCATGTTTCTCCTCCTCGGGACGGCTCAGCGGTGATCCGCCCGGGTCCCGGTCATTGCAGTCGCTCGGCGAGGTGGTCTCCGACGCGCAAGGCGTTGGCGATGGCCGTCAGCGACGGGTTGACCGCGCCGATGCTGGGGAAGAAGCTCGTGTCGACCACGTAGAGGTTGTCGAGGTCGTGGGCCTTGCAGTTGACGTCGAGAGCGGAGCTCCGAGGGTCGCGGCCGAAGCGGACGGTGCCGGCCTGATGTGCCGTGGCGCCGATGGGCATGCCCTTGTGCAGGTAGATGCTGTGCGGCAGCAGATGGTGCTCGTGCATGCCCAAGTGGCCGAGCATTCCCTGGAGTTTGTGCCGGAGCCGCTTCAGGCCGGCGATGTTGTTCTGCTCGTCGAGGGCGAGGTGGATCCCGCCGTCCGCGTCGAGGGTGACGCGGTTGTCGGGGTCCGGCAGGTCCTCACCGCAGAGCCAGAAGTCGACCGCGTGATGGGCGAGCACCTCGAAGGGCATGTCCGGCATGACGGCACCGGCCCAGCGGGGTGCCTCGCCGTGGATCTGCTCGGCGTCGGACTTGCCGAGCATCTGGATGCCGCCGAGGGGGTAGTCCCAGTCGTCGCTGCCCAGGTACCAGTCGTGCAGTGCCAGCGTCTTCTGGAACCTGGTGGCGTTCGGTTCCTTCGACACCGCCATCAGGGCCAGGTTGTTGTGCCGCATGTAGTGCCGGCCGACCGTGTCCGAGCTGTTGGCCAGGCCCCGGGGGTGCCGGTCGCCGGCCGAACGCAGCAGCAGCACGGCGGAGTTGACGGCCCCGCAGGCCACCACCACGATGCCGGCGGCGAACCGCACCGTCGACCCGTCGCCCAGCTCCGCGACGACCGAGGTGACGGTGCGCCCGCCGGCGTCCGTCTCCAGCCGGCGCACGTCGGCATGCGTGATCATTTCTACGTTGGCGTGTTCCAGGGCCGGGTCCACACAGATGACCTGGGCGTCCGACTTCGCCCCGACCAGGCAGGGGAAGCCGTCGACGCGGTCGCAGCGTATGCAGGCGCTCCCGTGCGCGGCCCGCCCCAGGTCGTCCTGGAGGAGGTTCACCCCGATCGGAAGGTGGAAGGGGTGCAGGCCCCGCTTCTCCAGGTCGTCGCTCAACTGCTGGATGCGCGGCTCGTGTTCCACGGGCGGATGGGCGTACTGGGCGCCGGCCGGACCCTCGGTGGGGTCCTCGCCGTGCCGCCCGTGGACCAGGTAGAGGTGCTCGGCCTGCGTGTAGTACGGCTCCAGGTCGCCGTAGTCCAGCGGCCAGGCGGGAGAGACACCGTCATGGTGGCGGATTTCGCCGAAGTCCTCGGGGCGCAGGCGGAAGAGCGCCGCGCCGTAGAACTTGGTGTTCCCGCCGACGTAGTAGTTCACCTCGGGCGGGAACCGCTCGCCGTGCTTGTCGTACCAGAACTCCGGGGCGCGGTACTTCCCTTTGACGAAGACCTCGGTCGAATCCCAGTTGTCCCGTTCGCGCGGGAGGTAGCCGCCGCGTTCGAGGAGCAGGATCCGTTTGCCGGTGGGTGCCAGCCGGTGGGCGAGCGTGCCGCCGCCGGCACCGGTGCCGATGATGATGACGTCGTACTCCCGCGCCTCGGGCATGCGGGCCACCTTCCCGGAGCACGGATCTGCTCCTGTCGGGTGAGATCGGGGTCCGTATCGCATCTACAACGTAGCTCCGGAGGGGAGGCCCAGCGAGTCGGCGGTGCCGGAACGCCGGGACGCCCGGGGCGGTCGGCCGCACAGCCGGTCGGCCGCCCCGCCGCACACCAGGTCGGCCGGTCACAGGATCGCGAGGGGATTGACGGGAGAACCGGTCGCCGCGGGCAGCCGCAGCGGCGCGATCACGCAGGCGAACGACCAGCGGCCCTCCCGCTCGCAGAGGGGGGCCAACTCCTCGAACTGCAGGTAGTCGAGGAGGTGCAGCCCCATCGCGTGGATGGCGAGCACGTGGACCGGGTACGCGACGCTCCGCGCGGCGCTGGGAGCCGTGTCGTTGTTGCCGTCGCTGCCGAGTACGGCCACCTGGCGCTCGGACAGGAAGCGCAGGGCGGTCGGGTGGAGTCCGGCCCGCGCGCCGGCCGCGTCCCAGGCGCCGAGCTCCCGGCGCCGGCGCCGGTGCCCGACGCGTACGAGGAGGATGTCGCCCCTGCCGACCCGCAGCCCCTGCGCCGCTTCGGCGGCGGCGAGGTCCTCGGCGCTCACGTGCGATCCCGGTTCGAGCCAGGGGGCACCGTGCAGGCGCGGGATGTCCAGGAGCACCCCCCGGCCCACGATGCCGTCGCGGGCCAGGTCGATGGAGAGGGCCGAGGCGCCGTCCGCGGAGAGCACGTCCGCGGCCGGAACGCCGCCGTGCAGGGTGCCCTCGTAGATGACGTGGCAGAGCGCGTCGATGTGGCTGTCGACGTCGCCGTGGATGTTCATGGCGATGCGGTCCCGGGCGAACTGCAGGCCGTCCGGATCCGGGGTACCGCCGGCGGGCGCGGTGAGCCGGTGCTCCGCCGGTTCGGCGTTGTCCGGTCCCTCGCGGGTGCTCACGGGCGCTGCGAGGGAGACCGTGCGGCCGGAGCGGACCTCGCCGAGGGCGGCCAGCGTCCGTTCGGGGGTCAGGGTGGCCAGGGCTCCCCGGGGCGAGCCGCCGCCGGGCGCCGTGCGCCGCAGCTCACGGTAGAGCGACCGGAAGCCGGCCTCGGTCATCCCGTCGGGCGTACCCATGTCCTCACCATCGGGCACGCCCGCCGCCGGCGCGCGCCGGGCCGCGGCGCGGCCGCATCCGATTTGCCGAGCTCCCGGGGCGCCGCGTTAATGGACGAGCGGCCTCGTCCGGGCCCGACGCACCCGTGCGCCGCCCTCTCACACGCGGAGGTTCGCTTGGACATGCTGCACGTCCGGGCCGTGAGCCCGCCGGACCTCACGGGACGTGTCATGGCCCTGTTGAGCGCCCAGCCGTGTGTCCTCAACCTCTCCCTCCAGCCCGGCAGCGTCCGCAACCCCGACGGCGACGCCATCGTGTGCGACGTGCTGACCGGAGTCGCCAACGAGGTACTGCGCGGGCTGCGCGACCTCGGACTCGAACGGCGCGGGTCCATCGTCCTCGACCCGATCGACACGGCCTTCTCGGACCACGCGGCCAGGGCCGGGGCCGAGGTGCTCGGGTCCCGGCTGCGCGTGCCGGTATGGGAGCAGGTGGAGGCCCGGATCCGGGCCGAGGGCCGCTACCCGCCGAGCTTCTACCTCTTCATGGCCATCGCCGGTGTCATCGGTGCGGTCGGCATCATCACCAACTCGCAGATCCTCATCGTCGCGGCCATGGTGGTCGGTCCGGAGTACGCGGCCGTCACCAGCGTCGCCCTGGGCCTCGACCACCGTTCCCGCTCCCCCGTCCGGGAGGGCCTCACGGCGCTGCTCGCGGGCTTCGCGCTGGCCGTGGCGGCCACCTTCCTGTTCGGTCTGTTCGTCCGCGGGTTCGGCCTCCAGCCGCGGGCCTTCGAGCTCGGGATCAGGCCGGTGTCGAACCTGATCCACACGCCCAATTTCTTCTCGGCCGTGGTGGCCGTGCTCGCCGCTATCGTGGGCATCGTCTCCCTGACCGAAGCCCGCACCAGCGCGCTGCTCGGCGTGTTCATCTCGGTGACCACCATTCCGGCCGCGGCCGACATCGGGGTCTCGTGCGCCTTCGCCGCCTGGCACGACGCCCTGGGATCCCTCTTCCAGCTGCTGCTCAACATCGCCGTGCTGATCCTGGTCGGAACCGGGACGCTCAAGGCCCAGCGGGCGATGTGGCGCAGCGGCAGCGCACGCCGGAACCGGCGGCCCGGGACGTGAACGCGGCCGCCGCCCTGTCGGAAGACCAGGTGTTCACGGGCCTCGCACTGATCGTCGTCCTGGCCGTGGGCTCCCAGCTGCTGGCGAGCCGGCTGCGCGTCCCCGCGCTGATCGTCCTGCTGCCGGCCGGATTCACCGCCGGCGCGCTGACCGGTGACGTCAACCCCGAGGAACTGCTCGGAGCCGCCTTCTCCCCCCTGGTCTCGCTGGCCGTCGCGGTGATCCTCTACGACGCCGGGCTCGGCCTGGACCTCAAGCGGTTCAGGGAGCACACCCGCCGGGTCGTCGTGCGGCTGATCTGGCTCGGCGCGCTGCTCACCGCGGGGTCGGCGGCGCTCCTCGCCGGCGTTCTGCTGGGAATGTCGGGCGGCTCCGCCGTGATGCTGGGAGCCATCCTGATCGTGTCCGGCCCGACCGTCGTCGGACCGCTGCTGGGCTTCGTACGTCCCACGGAACGCCTCCAGCACGTCCTCATCTGGGAGGGCACGCTCATCGACCCGGTGGGAGCCATCCTGGGCGCCCTCGTCTTCCACGGCGTGGTGGCCGGGAACAGCAGCGGCATCGCCGGCAAGGTCGTGCAGTTCACCACGAGTGCCGCGGTGGGCCTGGCCGGCGGCATCGTGGGGACCGTGGTGCTCGTGCTGCTGCGCAGGCTGCGGCCGGGGGCGGTACTGGGGACCACGGTCCAGCTGGCCGCGGTGATCGGTGTGGCGGCGGCCTGCGATGTGATCCGGGACGACACGGGCCTGATCGCCGCCGTTCTGATGGGGCTGGCCGTGGCGAACCTGCCCGGCGCCGAGACGGGCGCCCGCAATCCGTTCTTCGAGACCCTGGTGCACCTGGTCATCGGTCTGCTGTTCATCTCCATCTCGGCCACCGTCAGTCCCGGTTCGCTGCGCCACGTGGCGCTGCCGACGCTCGCGCTCGTGGCGGTCCTCGTCCTGGTGACCAGACCGCTCGTGGCGGCCCTCGCGTCGCTCGGTACGGATCTGACGCGCGGGGAGCGCGGTTTCCTGGGCTGGATGGCGCCGCGCGGGATCGTGGCCGCGGCCACCGCCTCGACCTTCTCCGCGACGCTGGCCGCCCAGGGCGTGGGCGGCGCGTCGAAGATCCTTCCCGCCACGTTCGTCGTGATCGTGGTGACCGTCACGCTCTACGGGCTCACCGCCCGGCCGGTCGCCAAGCGGCTGGGCGTCGTGCGTCCGTCGCGCTCCCGGCCGCTGCTCGTGGGCGGTGATCCCTGGGTGGTCGATCTGGGACTGGCCCTGCGCTCGGCCGGGCTGGAGGTCGTCATGTGGGCGGGGCACGACGCGCAGCGGGACAGGATCAGGGCGGCCGGGCTCGAACTGGCCCCCGGGGAGCTGTTCGCCGCGGCCACCGGTTCGGGCGCCGAGCTGGAGGGCCTCACCGGCGTCCTGCTGCTCACCGACGAGAGCGACTTCAACGCCCTGGCCTCCATGAACCTCCAGGGCAGCGTGGAGGGACCGGTGTACCGCCTGGGGCCGCCGAGCGACACCCAGGGCGTCGTCGCCCCGTACACCGGCGGCCGGGTGCTCTTCGACAGCGCGCTGACCGGAGCCGAGCTGTCCCGCCGTCACGACCGGGGCGCCCGCCTCGTCACGCGCCGCCTCGACGGGCCCGTCCCGGCCGGACACCACCTGCTGTTCCTGGTGCGAGCGGACGGCACGCTGCTCCCCGTGACCCGGGCCGGCGGCCCGGTGCCGCGGCCCGGGGACGTCGCCGTACTGCTGGACGGTTGAAGACGCCGGGCACCACCACCGGGGTCAGCGGTCCGTGCCCGGATCTCACCGGTCCGGGCCCGGATCCCGGTTCGCGGAGGTGCGCCGCAGATCGTTCTCGGCGAGGGGCTGCAGGGTGCCGCCGGTGTCCAGCCGGTAGAGCAGGACCAGCGGCGGTCCGACGAGCACGATCGCGATGCCGGTGACCAGGAGCAGCCAGCGCAGGGTCGTCGAGGCTCCGGCCGCCTGGTCCACGGTCAGCGAGGTGGGGATGAGATAGGGCCGCATGGCCAGCCCCCAGGCGAACACGACGAGGGCCACGCTGGCGACCGCCGTGATCCTCGCCCAGCCCGTGGCCGTGCGGTACAGCAGTGCGGCGGTGGCCACGGCGCAGACGACGGCGGCCAGGACGAGGGCGAGGGCGGCGCCGCCGGTGAGGCCGTCGTAGACGTAGCGCGCGTCGTGGTGGGTGACGGCGAGGCCGACGACGGCCAGGACGGCGAGAGCGAGGAGGCTGCACCAGGCCCGCAGCCGGAAGTAGTGGACGAGGTCGGGGGCGTCGAAGCGGCGGGCGTCGGCGGTGAGGAACACCGCGCCCAGGAAGGCGGTCGCGGCGACGGTGAGCAGCCCGGCGAGCACGGAGGTGCCGTTGGACCACGCGTCGGCGGACGCCTTCGTCCCCGGAGCGACCCGGCCCGTGGCCAGACCGCCGACCACCGCTCCGAGGAAGAAGGGCACGAGCAGGGAGGACACGGCGAAGGCGGCGCCGTAGATCCTGCGGCGCGAGAGGCGTGTCATGGGCTTGCGGAGGGCGAAGCCGGCACCGCGCAGGACGAGGCCCACGGCCGCGAGCGCCAAGGGGAGCCACATGGCGGTGAAGACCGTCTGGAACAGGATCGGAAAGCCGGTCCACATGAAGACGAGGACGAAGATGAGCCAGACGTTGTTCGTCTCCCAGACGGGCTCCATCGCGTGGTCGATCAGCCACCGGGGCCGCTTGCCCCGTTCGGAGCCGCCCGCGAAGAGGTCCCAGAACCCGGCTCCGTAGTCGGTGCCGCCCGCGCACGCGTAGGCGGCGACCGCCGCCAGCAGCACCCAGGCCACGACGTCCTGGATCATCGCCCTCCTCCGTCACCGTGTGCGGAGCCGTGGTCCGGCGCGGCAGCGGCGGTCGTCCGGCGGGGCCCGTAGGGGGTGTCGCCTTCCGGGGTTCCGGAGGCGTGGGCGTCGCCGTGCTGTTCATCGGCGGCCCGCCAGCGGGTGCGCATCTTGAGCAGGATGGTCAGGAAGGTGGCGAAGATCAGGGCGTAGACCACGATGACGATGGCGAACATCGCCCACAACGACGAGGCCCGGGTGTCCGTGACGGCTTCGGACACCCGCATGTTCTCGTAGACGATCCAGGGCTGGCGACCCACTTCGGCGGTGATCCAGCCGCATTCCACCGTCAGCAGGCAGGCCGCCCCGGCCACGGCGGCGCACCGGAAGAACCACGGTGAGCGCGGCAGGTCGCGGCGGCGCAGCCAGCACCAGCCGTACCAGAGCGCGAGCAGGACGAGCAGGCTGCCGATCGTCACCATGATGTCGAAGGCCCAGTGGGCGATGGTGGCCTGGGTCGCCGTGGGGCGGTCGCTCGCGGGGACCGACGACAGCCCCGTCACCTTGGTGGAGGGGCTGAAACCGGCGAGGATCGAGTCCAGTTGGGGGATCTTGATCCCGCCGGAGATCGATCCGTCGGGATGCAGGCGGCCGAAGACGTACTCCGGTACGTGGGTGTCCGTCTCCCAGACGATCTCGGTGGCGGCGAACTTGATCGGCTGCTTGTTGAAGACGGACCGCGCGATGGAGTCCCCGAGGACGAACTGCACGGGGGTGAGGATCGCGGCGACGGTGAACGGAACGGTGAAGCCGAGCCGGTGGTAGTGATCGCGCCGGCCGCGCAGCCAGCCGACCGCGTACACCCCGGCCACGACGTAGCCGGCCGTGAGGACGACGCCCGCCACGAAGTGCCAGTACTCGGGGCCGAACATCGGCGTGAAGATCGCCTTGCGGACGTCGACGTCCACGGGGTTGCCGTCCGCGTCGAGCGAGAAGCCGCGCGGCGTGTTCATCCAGGAGTTCGCGGCGATGATGCCGAACGCCCCCAGCAACGCCGTCAGCGGCAGGGGCAGACCCAGCCAGAAGTGCGTCCACGGCTTCAGCCGCCGCCAGCCGTAGAGGTAGATGGCGATGAGGATCGCCTCCAGGAAGAACGCCCACGCCTCGACGCCGAACCCGAGGCCGAAGACATCGCCCCACCGGCCCATCAGGCCCGGCCAGAGGAGGCCGAACTCGAAGGAGAGCACGGTCCCGGTAACGATGCCGATGGCGAACTGCACGGCCATGACCGCAGACCAGCGCCGCGCGAGCAGCAGGGCGACCGCGTCGCCCCTGCGCAGCCCGCGGTAGTGCATCAGGAGGGTGATGGCGGGCAGGGCCACGCCGAAGGGCACGAGCAGGATGTGGGAGGCCAGGGTGAAGGCCATGAGTTCGCGGGCAGGGAGCAGCTGCGGAGGGGTGTCCGCCATGATCGCGATCGCGGTGTTCATGTGAGCCTTAGCAGTTCGTGCCGGACGGCTGGAGGACGGGGGCCTCAGCCACCGGTGGCGAACCCGGGGAACAGGGTCATGCCGCCGTCCACGTAGATCGTCGTCCCCACCACGTAGTCGAGAAGGTCGGAGGCGAGGACGGTCACGGCGTTCGCGATGTCCTCGGGGTCCCCGACGCGGCGGTACGGGATGAGCCGCAGCAGGTCGGCCTCGGCCTCGGGGGTGTCCCAGGCGCTGCGGTTGATGGGCGTGCGGATCGCACCCGGAGCGACGGCGTTCACCCGGATCCGGTGCGGGGCGAGCTCCTGCGCCAGCGTGGCCATGAGCATCTGTACGCCGCCCTTGGAGGAGGCGTAGTTGACGTGCCCGGCCCAGGGGATGATCTGGTGCACCGAGCTCATGCAAATGATCTTCCCCGCGGAGCGGGACACCTCCGGCACGACGCCGCGGCGCAGGAATTCCTTCGTCGCCTCGCGGGCGCACAGGAACTGGCCGGTGAGGTTGACGTCCAGCACCTTGCTCCACTGGGCCATGGTCATGTCGGTGAGCGCGGCGTCCCGCTGCAGACCGGCGTTCGCGACCATGATGTCGATGGTCCCGAACTCCCGGACCATCCGGGCCACCATGTCGACGACCTGGTCCTCCTGGGACACGTCGCCCTCGTGCGCGTAGGAGCGGACTCCGAAGCCCTCGATCTCCCGCACCACCTCCTCCGCGGCGTCCTGCCCGGAGACGTAGTTCACGACCACGTCGGCGCCCGCCCGCCCGAGGCCGATCGCGGTGGCCTTGCCGATGCCGGAGTTGGCACCCGTCACCAGGGCCTTCTGCCCCTTGAGGACCTGGGGAACGAGGAGCGTCCGACTGCGGTCACTGCTGCTGGCTTCCACTGAAACGCTCCCTGGGTGCTGACGGGGACACGAAATCCGCGCCACCACGAGAGCACCGCGGCATTGCCGTGGCCCGGTGGCACGACTGCCGCTGGCCCATTGGAGTGCTCTCCAGAACCGAACGGCCCAACGGAGACTCGGGAGGACGGCTGACGCGCGCGTGCCCACGGCGCGGGAGGTCCGGCCGAGCGAGGGCCGGCCGAGGCGCGGTGCCGTCCCCGCGGTGGCGGTGCCATTCCCGCGGTGGCGGTGCCATCTCCGCGATGCTGGAATGGAACCACCCGGTGTGCGGGACACCGGCCCCCGACCGGCACCTGCGAGGACGGCGAACATGCATCGAACGGGTGCCCAGTTCCGGCTGACCTGTGGTCAGCAGACCGCGGTCGTCGTGGAGTTGGGCGCCGCCCTGCGCCACTACTCCGTCGGCGGGCGCCTGGTCGTCGACGGTTTCGAGGCCGATGATCCGATCGAGGGCGGACACGGGCAGCTCCTCATCCCGTGGCCCAACCGGATCGGGGACGGCCGCTACCGGTGGCAGGGCCGGGAACTGCAGCTGCCCGTCAACGAGGTCGAACACGCCAACGCCATCCATGGGCTGCTGCGCTGGACGTCGTGGCAGGCGGTGGAGCAGGCGGACGACCGCGTCGTGCTGGCGACCACGCTCTGGCCGCAGCCCGGCTACCCCTTCCACCTGGCGGCTCGGGCGGAATACGCCCTCGACCGCCACGGCTTGACGGTCGTGATCACCGCCGTGAACCTCGGCGACGCCCCCGCACCGTACGGCGCCGGCCAGCACCCGTACCTGGCGGTGGGGCCCCGCACGGTCGACGAGATGCTGCTGGCCGTGCCCGCCCGGACCTGGCTCCGCACCGACGACCGCGGCCTGCCCACCGCGTCCGAGCCGGTCTCGGGAACGCCCCTCGACTTCACCGCGCCACGGCCCGTCGGCCCGCAGCGGCTGGACACGGCCTTCACGGACCTGCGGCGGGAAGCCGACGGGCGGGCCGTGGTACGTCTGGCCGAGCCGTCCGGCGCGTACGGCACCGATCTGTGGCTCGGCGAGGGGGCGGACCACGTGCAGGTGTTCACCGGGGACACCCTGCCCGAGCCGCACCGGCGCCGGAGCATCGCCGTGGAGCCCATGAGCTGCGGCCCCGACGCCTTCCGCCGCGACCCCGCGGGCGTACGTCTCGAACCGGGGGCCCGGCACACGCTGCGGTGGGGGCTCGCACCCTGGCCGGGGGAGTGACCGGCTCCGTCACGGCGGGCCCGCGGCGCGCCGCGCCGCACTCATTCGGCGAGTTCGCGCGCGTCCAGCGGCAGCCGCCAGACGTTGCGCCGGTGGACCGCTTCGAGTTCGGCCTGGAGCGGGGACGGCGGCACGGTCAGTACGGGGCACGGCGCGTGCGCCAGGCAGTGGCGGGCGACCGAGGGCCGCAGCAGGCGGCGTACGAGGCCCCGCGAGCCCGTCCCCACGACCAGCAGGTCCCCGGGGCCGCTCACCGCGTCGACGAGGGCCGCGCCTGCCGTGGCCCGTACGGCATGGCCCGCGAGGGCCACACCCGGGCCGGCCGGGCCGAACGCGGTGTTGAGGGCGATCCGCAGCCTTTCCACCGCCGCGGCTTTGACGGCGGCCGCCATCGGGACCCCGCCCGGACCGCGGCTTCCCAGGTCACCGCCCGGCGGCTGCCAGGCCAGGACCACCCACAGCTCCGCACCCCGCCACCGGGCCTCGGCGGCGGCCCGGTGCAGGGCCGTCAGGCTCCCGGAGCTCCCGCTCACGCCGACCACGACTCTCTGCCCCACCGCGTCCACCCCTCGTCCGGTCCGCTGCCGGAACCCATGCAAGCGCCCGCCGGGCGGATGAGGGTGGTCCGCTGACGGCTTCCTGACGCGGACGCCGCGAACCATGACGGGCCGCTGACGCGGCCCCGGCGCCGGCGCGGGAGCCGTGAATCGATCGAATGTTCGAGTGGCGCGATATGATGGGTCCCGTGAGCACGATCCCCGGCCTCCAGGGCTCCCTCTTCGACCAGGGCGACGAGATCCGCCTCGGCCCGCTCTCCGGGCTGCGCCGCACCGCGCTGGGGGAGGGCGCCTGGGTCGACCACCTGCCCGGCTGGCTCTCGGGCGCGGACACCCTGTTCGAGCGCCTCGCCGAGGACGTGCCGTGGCGGGCCGAGCGCCGCCGGATGTACGAGCGCGAGGTCGACGTGCCCCGCCTGCTCGCCTTCTACGGCGAGGACGAGCCGCTGCCGCACCCGGTACTGGTCCAGGCTCGCGCCGCGCTGACCGGGCACTACGCCGCAGAGCTGGGGGAGCCGTTCACCACCGCGGGGCTCTGCCTCTACCGCGACGGCCGCGACAGCGTCGCCTGGCACGGGGACCGCATCGGCCGGTCCGCCACCGAGGACACGATGGTCGCGATCCTCTCGGTGGGCGACCCCCGCGATCTCGTCCTGCGCCCGCGGGACGGAGGGCCCGTCCTGCTGCGCCTGCCCCTGGGGCACGGCGACCTCGTCGTGATGGGCGGCTCCTGCCAGCGGACGATGGAGCACGCGATCCCCAAGTCCCGCCGCGCCGTCGGCCCCCGCATCAGCATCCAGTACCGCCCCCGAGGGGTCCGCTGAGCCCGGGGGTCCCGTCCGCGTCAGTGGCCGTAGGCGCTCGGCTCCGGCGTCCCCGCTCGGGTTGGGCCCGGCCCTGAACGCCCCGACCGGCCGCCACCAGGCCCAGGCAGTCCGCCACGGCATCCCCGGTCCGGCCGCGGCGATCCGCTCCGCGTGAGCGTCGTGCCCGAGCACCCTTTGCGGGGCGTGCGGGCCATGGTGCCGCAGGCCACTGACGGTCCCCGGTCCAGGGGCCCTGCGCCTGGGGCGGTTCCACCCCCTAGGCCGGGTCCGGCTCCTTGGCCGGGGCGGGCCTGGGGGCCGTCGCCGCGCCCGGCTGCCGCACGGCGGAGGCCGCCGCGTGCAGCGAGCGCAGCGCCAGCAGCAGTACGCCGATGTCGTCGAGGTACACCGGGTCCGGGATCAGGTCCACCGGGGAGACGGTGTAGATCACCGCGACCCAGAACAGGGCCTTGTCGCGCAGCGGGATCCCCGCGTCGAGCAGCAGCCTCCGGGCGGCGAAGACCCGTACGAGGAGCACGCCGGCCGCGATCGCCAGCCCGAGGGCGACGACCGCGGCGATCGTCAGCCAGACCGTCCAGTCCATGTCACCCCTATACCCCGTTCGGGCCCGTTATCCGATCCGCGCTATCCGCCGTGTTCGCGCAGCCGGCGGCTCACCTCGCCCAGTCCGTCCGCGAGCGCTTCGAGCTGCGCGGGCGTGAGCACGTCGATCAGCGCCTCCCGGACCATCGCCACGTGCCCCGGCGCGGCCTCCTCCAGGCGGGCCCGGCCGGCGTCGGTGAGCACGGCGAATACCCCGCGCACATCGGAGGGGCAGCTGCGGCGGCGGACCAGGCCCGCCTTCTCCAGCTGGGTGACCTGGTAGGTCAGTCCGCTTTTCGAATTGATCAGGCCATTGGCCAGTTCCGTCATCCGCAGCTCACCGTCCGGAGCCGCGGAGAGCCGTACGAGTATCTCGTACTGCGGGTGCGAGAGGCCGGAGTCGTCCTTGAGCTGTTGGTCGAGGCGGCGGTTCACCAGAGCGGAGGCGGCCAGGAAGCCGCTCCAGGCGCGCATCTCGCGCTCGTCCAGCCATCTCGTTTCAGCCATGGGCCCAGCCTACACGGGTTGTTCCAATTTGAATCACTGGTTAGGGTCGGAGCTGGCGGTTCGAATTTGAACAACCTGTGCGCCGATCCGTGCGCCAACCCGCTCCACCGCAACTCCGTCCCCGCCCGGACCGCCCGACCGGAAGGATCCCCCCATGACCAGCCCCTCCGTCACCACGACGAAGCCGCAGGCCGCAGCCGTACCGGCCGTCCCGCTCGCCTTCTCCACCTCCGCCCACGACGCCGGCCTGCTCCTCCTGCGCGTCGTCCTCGGACTCACCATGGCCGGCCACGGCACCCAGAAGCTCTTCGGCTGGTTCGGCGGGGGCGGCCTCAGCGGCACCGGCCAGTTCTTCACCGCCAGCGGCTACCCCGCGGGCGACGCCATGGCCGTCGTCGCCGGCCTCACCGAGACCCTCGGCGGCCTCGGCCTCGCCCTCGGACTGCTCACCCCGCTCGCCGGGGCCGCCGTCGTCGGCACCATGATCAACGCGATCGCCGTCCACGGCGCCGGCGCGTTCTTCGCCCCCAAGGGCATCGAGTACGAGCTGCTGCTGACCGTCGCGGCGGCCGCCGTGGCCCTCACCGGCCCCGGCAAGTACGCCGCCGACCGCTTCCTGCCCGTCCTGCGCGGCCACCGGCTGGCCCACGGCCTCCTCGCCGTCGCCCTCGCCGTGGTCATCGCGGGCGCGCTGCTCCTCGTGCGCAACTGATCCCCGCGCTCGACCGCGCGCCCGAGGGTGCCCGGGTCCCGGACTGATTGGGCCCGGGCATTCGCGGGAACAGCGCACAAATGACACAACCCATCGAAGACTACGCACTCATCGGCGACCTCATGACCAGCGGGCTCGTCGGCCGCGACGGGTCCCTCGACTGGCTGTGCCTGCCGCGCTTCGACTCGCCCGCCTGTTTCGCGGCGCTCCTCGGAGACAAGGAGAACGGCCACTGGCGCATTTCCCCCGCCGGGGCCCCCGACGACGAGCAGTGCGCCCGCCGCGCCTACGTCGACGGCTCGCTGGTCCTGGAGTCGTACTGGGACACCCCGGACGGCGGATCGTTCAAGGTCGTCGACTTCATGCCGCAGCGCGACGAAGCCCCCGACGTGATGCGCATCGTCGAGTGCCTGAGCGGAGAGGTCACCGTGCGCAGCGTGCTGCGCCTGCGGTTCGACTACGGGAACGTCGTCCCCTGGGTCCGGCGCGTGGACGGTGAGCGGGTCGCCGTCGCCGGCCCCGACTCCGCGTGGTTCCGCAGCGAACCGGCCGTGCCCACCTGGGGCGAGGCCAACAGCACCTGCTCGGAGTTCAGCCTCGCCGCCGGCGAGCGGGTCGCCTTCGTCCTCACCTGGCACGCCTCGCACGAACCCCGCCCCGAGCCCTGCGACCCGTACGAGGCGCTGCGCACCAGCCTGGCCGACTGGCGGGACTGGTCCGCCCAGTGCACTTACAAGGGCCCCTACGAGCAGGCCGTCACCCGCTCCCTGATCACCCTCAAGGCCCTCACCTACGCCCCGACCGGCGGCATCGCGGCCGCCGCCACCACCTCCCTGCCCGAGGAGATCGGCGGCGTCCGCAACTGGGACTACCGGTACTGCTGGCTGCGCGACTCCACCCTGACCCTCGGCTCGCTCCTGGAGACCGGCTTCCTGGACGAGGCACGCGCCTGGCGCGCCTGGCTGCTGCGCGCGATCGCCGGCGACCCGGCCGACCTGCAGATCATGTACGGCATCGGCGGCGAGCGGCGGATCCCCGAATTCGACCTGCCCTGGCTGCGCGGCTACGCCTCCTCCGCCCCGGTCCGGGTCGGCAACGCCGCCGTGGACCAGCTCCAGCTCGACGTCTACGGGGAGGTCCTCGACTCCCTCTACCTGGCCAGGTACAACGGCCTGCCCGGGGAGCGGCACGCGTGGCGGATCCAGCTCGCGCTCCTGGACTTCCTGGAGCGCAACTGGCGGCGGCCGGACGAGGGCCTGTGGGAGGTGCGCGGTCCACGCCGGCACTTCGTGCACTCCAAGGTCATGGCCTGGGTCGCCGCGGACCGGGCCGTCCGCACGATGGAGAGCGATCCCTCGCTGCTGGGCGACGTCGAGCGGTGGCGGACCATGCGGGACGAGGTCCACCGAGACGTGATCGACAACGGCTTCGACCCGGTGCGCGGCACCTTCACGCAGTACTACGGCTCCCGCGAGCTCGACGCGGCGACCCTGCTCATCCCGCGGGTCGGGTTCCTGCCGCCCGGGGACCCGCGCGTGATCGGCACCGTCGACGCGGTCCGGGCCGAGCTGGGCAGCAGCGGCCTGGTCCGCCGCTACAGCACCGAGGGGCCGTCCGTGGACGGGCTGCCCGGCGACGAAGGGGCCTTCCTGGCCTGCTCGTTCTGGCTCGCCGACGCGCTGCACATGACCGGGCGGGAGAAGGAGGCCCGGGAGCTGTTCGAGCGGCTGCTGGCCGTCCGCAACGACGTGGGGCTGCTCGCCGAGGAGTACGACCCGGTGGCCGGACGCCAACTCGGCAATTTCCCGCAGGCGTTCAGTCACGTCGGTCTGGTGAACACGGCCATCACCCTGGGGCGTACGCACGCCCCGCCCACCCTCGACCCGCCCACCGGCTGACCGTCCGCCCTCCGACCGCCCGCCGCGGGAGCGGCCGGGTCAGGCGGGGGCGGCGGGCCGGGCGGTGGCCGCCGCGCACCGCCGCAGGTGGTCGGCGGTCGCGGCATCGGCCGGGAGGAAGGCCTCCAGGTGCAGCTCGGCCAGGGTGACGTCGACGGCGGTGGCGAACGAGGTCAGCGTGGTCAGCAGCCGCAGCTCGCCGCCGTCCGTCCGCAGTCTCAGGGGCACCGCGAAGCCCAGGTGGTCCGGGCCCGGCGGCGGCGCAGCGGGCAGGTGGCCGGTCAACTCGGCGATGAGTTCGTCGAGTTCCGGATCCGGATGGGCCGTGGCCCGGGCGCGCAGGCTTTCCGTGATGTGCCGCCCCCATGCCGCCAGGTTCATCACGCGCGGCGCCATGCCCTCGGGGTGCAGCGCGAGCCGCAGCACGTTGACCGGCGGCGCGAGCAGGTGCGCGGCCGCGCCCTCGGTCAGTACCCCGAACGCCGCGTTGGCCAGGACGAGTTCGCCGCGCGGGCCGGCGACCACCGCCGGGTACGGCAGGTGTCCGGTCAGGATGGACCGCAAGGCCTCCATGGCCGGCCCGATCGCCGCCGACTCCGCGGGTGATTCCGCGTACGCCGGGGCGTAACCGGCGCTCAGCAGCATCGAGTTGCGCTCCCGCAGCGTCAGGCCGAGGGACTCGGAGAGCCGGACCACCATCGCCCGCCCCGGTGCCGAACGCCCGCTCTCGATGAAGCTGAGGTGCCGCTGGGTGGTCCCGGCCAGGGTGGCCAGTTCGAGCTGGCTCATCCGGCGCAGCGCCCGCCGGCGGCGGACCTCGCGGGCGAACGGGGTGGGCGCGGCGGCAGCGGTGGTGGCCATGTGCCCTTTCTAGCCGCCGCCGGCCGGACCCGGCGATTCCCCGCAGGGAATTGCCGGGCGTGTCTCCGGCCCCGGAACCTGGGCGCAACACCCCACCCCGACCCACCCGGAGGACGCGATGCGCTCGTACCACCTGGAAGCATTCGGCGGCATCGAGGGGATCGTGCTGCGCGACGGCGGCCTACCCCGGCCGGAGCCCGTCGGCCCCAACGGCATCGTCGTCGCCGTCCGGGCCGCCTCCCTCAACAAGCGGGACCTGCTCATCCTCGACCGGCTCTACCCGCTGCCCGCCGTGCCCGGCGTGATCCCGCTCAGCGACGGCGCCGGCGAGGTGGTCGCCGTCGGGGAGGCGGTGACCCGCTTCGCGGTGGGCGACCGCGTCTCCTGCGCCTACTTCCCGCGCTGGCGTACCGGCCGGATCACCCCGGACGCCCTGGACCAGCCCGGCTGCACCCTCGACGGGATGCTCGCGGAGTACGCCGTACTCGACGAGCAGTGGGCGGTCCGCGTGCCGGACCACCTGACCTGGGAGGAGGCGGCCACGCTGCCCTGCGCGGGGGTCACCGCCTGGAACGCGCTGACGGGCGGGGAGCCGCTGCTGCCCGGTCAGACCGTGCTGACGCTCGGGACCGGCCCGGTCGCCCTCTTCGCCGTGCAGTTCGCGAAACTGCTGGGCTGCCGGGTCGTGTCGACCACCTCCAGCGCCGCCAAGGCGGACCGGCTCAAGGCGCTCGGAGCCGACGAGGTGGTGGACTACCGGCGCACGCCCGACTGGGGCCGGGCCGTACGCGAGCTCACCGGCGGCCTCGGCGCCGACGTCGTCGTGGAGACCGGAGGCCCCGAGACCATCGAGCAGTCGGTGCGTGCGAGCGCCCTGTACGGGCAGATCGCCCTGCTGATCACGGCGAGCGCCGCCAAGTCCGGGATCGAGATATCGCACGCGGCGTACGCGTCGAGCCTGGCCACGATCCGCCGGGTCTTCGTCGGCAGCCGCACGCAGTTCGAGGACATGAACCGGGCGGTGGCCGCCCACGGGCTGCGCCCGGTCGTCGACCGTGTGCACCCCTTCGGGCAGGCGCACACGGCCTATCGCGAGTACGCGGCGGACGCGCCCTTCGGCAAGGTCGTCATCACGATGGACGGAGCCGTGGACGGAGCCCGCGGGCACTGAACCCGTACGGCCCCGCCCGTCGCGCGCGGGAGCGGATCAGACGGCTGCTGCGGGCTCGTCGTCCTCGGGGACGCTGACCAGCCAGCGGGAGTCCTGGCGCGGCCGCAGGTACAGCGCCCAGTACAGCGTGGCCACGGCCACGATCCCGCCGGTCCACACCAGGTACTGCGTCTCCTGCTGCGTCAGGATGTACGCGAGTACGGCGATCAGCGCGATCGGCACGGCCGGCCACAGCGGCATCCGCCAGGCGGCCACCTCGCGGTGCGCCCCGCGCCGGGCGAACAGCGCGGCCACCGCGACCAGCAGGTACATGCCGGTCACCGAGACGCCGGTGACCCCGTACAGGGTGTCGAGGTTGACGAAGCACAGGGCCGCGCCCGGGACGCCGACGAGGAGGGTGGCCACCCAGGGGGAGCCGAAGCGCCCCAGCTTGGACAGCGCGTGGTTGACCGGCTCGGGCCAGGCCTTGTCGCGGGCGGAGGCGAACAGCACGCGCGAGTTCTGGATCACCATGACGATGCCCGCGTTGATGATGGCGAGGGCGACGCAGAGGCTGACGAAGGTGCCGACGGCCGAGTTGGACCAGGCGGTGACCATCCCGCCGAGGTCGCCCTCGGTCAGCGCGGAGAGGTCGGGGGCGCCGACGGTGATGGCGATGACCGGGATCAGGATGACGGCCGTGGAGATGGCGAGGGTGGCGAGCACCGTACGGGCGACGTTGCGCCGCGGGTTCTCCAGCTCCTCCGACAGGTAGACGGCGGTCGAGAAGCCCTGGGTGATGAACAGGGCGATGGCGAGGCCGGAGACCACCATCATCGCGGTCACGGTGGAGGTGCCGCCGCCCTCGGCGGCGACCGTGCCGTGCACCAGCGCGTCGGCGCCGCGCTCGCTGTGCGCGAAGCCCAGGACGGCCACCAGCGCGGCCGCGACGACCTCAAGCACCAGGAAGATGCCGGTGATCCAGGCGTTGGCCCGCAGGTCGAGGAGGCCGGCGAGGGTGGCCAGCAGCATCACGCCGCCGCCCGCGACCGGGGCCGGTATGTGCACGATCGGCGCGAGGTAGTCGGCGGTGCCCATGGCGATCACCGGCGGCACGATCATCACGACCAGCAGGGACAGGACGAACACCAGCCAGCCGGCCAGCCGGCCCGACAGGGTCGACACCATCGCGTACTCGCCGCCGGCGCTGGGGATGAGGGTGCCGAGCTCCGAGTAGCAGAACGCGACGCCGATGCAGAGCAGCGAGCCGATGGCGATCGTGAGGGCGGTCCACGTCCCGAGGCTGGAGAACAGGTCGGGCACGACGACGAACAGGGTCGAAGCGGGCGTCACGCACGAGAGCGTCAGCAGTGTGCCGCCGACGACGCCGATGGAACGCTTGAGCTTCTGGGGGACGGGCCCGGTGGCAGGGGCGAGGGCCTGAGGGGCGCTGATCGTTTCAGACATCGGTGCGGGGTTCCGATCGGCTGGTGCGGTGAACTGGGGTGCGGGAGCGGTATCGCCTCCGAGGCGGTGGTGAGCAAGGTGGTTCGGGGCTCCCGGGCCGATATCGAATCCCTGCGGGATTCGCAGGTCAAGAGCAGCTCTCCTGCGGATTCCATCGTCGGCCGGCGCGGCGGCGGGCCCCGGCAGCGTTAAGACCGCGTAAACGCTGTGCGGAATGCGGGTGCGGGAACCGCAGCGGAGCGCGGGCAAATTTTCTTCCGCTTTGCCGACATGTGCCCGCGGCGACACCGGCTGCCCACGCAGTGGGCACCCCGGGCAGGGCCTCAGGCGTTCGCGGCGGTCGGGCCTCAGCCCTTCGCGGCGGTCCGGCCGTCGGAACGCGAGGCCAGCAGCAGGGCGATGTCGTCCGGCCGGTCCGCGCTGCCCCCGGCCCCGCCGATCAGCCGGTCGGCCGTCTCGGTCAGCGGAGAGGGCCGGGCCGCCGCCAGCGCCGCCCGCAGCCGCTCCACGCCGAGGTCGATGTCCTCCCCGGGCTGCTCGACCAGCCCGTCCGTGTAGAGGGCGAGCACCGAGCCCGGTGCCAGCCGCAGTTCCGTCACCGGATACGTGGCGCCGGGGTCGATGCCGAGCACCACCCCGCCCGGCAGGTCCAGCACCTCGGCCCGCCCGTCCGCGTGCCGCAGCAGGGGCTGCGGATGCCCGGCCCGGACGGCCCGCGCCCGGCCCGACACCGGGTCGAGCAGCACGTAGCAGCAGCTGGCGAACTGACCGGGGTCCAGGCCGATCAGCAGCCGGTTGGTGCCCGCCACCACCTGTTCCGGCGCACCGCCGCCGAGCGTGAAGGCCCGTACCGCGCTGCGCAGCTGGCCCATCGTCGCGGCGGCCGCCACCCCGTGGCCCTGGACGTCCCCGATCACCAGGGCGAGCAGGCCGTCGGCCGTCTCGATCACGTCGTACCAGTCGCCGCCCACGTCCATGCCCTGGGTGCCCGGCAGGTACCGGCCCACCGTCTCCACCTTGTCGCGCACCGGCAGCCGGTGCGGAAGGAGCGCCGCCTGCAGTCCGCGGGCGAGCGCCGCCTCGGTGTCGTAGCGCTGCGCCCGCTCCAGCGCCTGGGCGATCAGCCCGGCCAGCGCGGTCAGCACCGTGCGCTCCTCCGGGCTGAACCCGCGCGGTGCGTCGAAGCCGAGGATGCAGGAGCCCACCGGCCGCCCCGAGGCGATCAGCGGCAGGAAGGCGCGGGCCCCGACGTGGGCGTCCAGCGGGATCCCCGGATAGGCCTTGGCCAGGTGCTCCATCGACTCGAAGAACATCGGCCGGCCGGTGGTCAGCGTCTCCACGCCGGGCAGCCGCACGTCGAGCGCGACCCCGTCGAACCGGTCGAGGAAGCCCTGCGGGAAACCCGTCTCCCACGCCAGGTGCAGGTGCCGCTCGTTGAGCAGGTAGATCGCCAGCTGGCGGCCGCCGAAGGCGGGAAGCAGCTCCTGCGTGACCACCGCGGACACCTGCCGGGCCGTGACCGCCTCCGTCAGCGCGATCGCCAGGGACACCGGCCGGTACAGGGCCGAGGCCCGGTCGGCCGGCGAGCCCGGCCCGGCCTCCGGCCGCTCCACCGTCCCCGGCGCGTAGCCGGGCGGCTCGGCGGCGCCGATCGTCACCGTCACCCCGTCCGGGCCCGGGTACAGCTCCACCGCCACCCAGCCCGCGTCCGGCTGCCTGCCGAGGCGGGCCGGGAAGCGCACCGGCTCCCGGGACATGAACGCCGCGCGGAAGCTGTCCTCGTACGCCGGCTGCCCGAGCCAGGGCACGGCCTGCCACAGCATCCGCCCGCGCAGCTCCGGCGCGTCCAGGCCCAGCAGCGCGGCGGCGGCGCGGTTGACGTAGCGGATCCTGCCCTCGCGGTCCACGGAGAGGAGGGCGAGGGTGAGGCGCTCCACGGCCTCGCGGGCGCCCTGCGCGGTGTCCGGCGGCGGTACGCACACCGGATCGCCCGTCCAGGTCACCGGCTCCGCGGCCCCGGTCAGCGCGGCGAGCGCCCCGGCCAGCCCGTCCGCGGCGTCCCGCAGCCGCTCCCGGTCGGCGGCGTCGACCGAGGCCCCGGGAGTGGCGGGACGCAGCACGAACAGCACCCCGAACCGCTGCGCCCCGGCCATGACCGGCTCGTAGAACGAACCGAACGGAAACGGCAGCCCGGCCATCAGCTGCGGGAAGCGCCGCATGGCCACCTCCGCGTCCGGCAGGTGCACCGACTGTCCGCAGCGGAAGGCCTCGGCGACCGGGTACGGACGGTTCACCTGCATCCGCCACCAGGGACGGAACAGCCGCCCGGGCAGTCCCGAGACCACGGCAAGCAGCAGCGGGCCCTCGGCTCCAGAGCGCAGGTAGATTCCGCCCGCAAACCCGCCGACGGCCTGCACCGCATCGACGCAGGTCCGCGCGAGCACCCGGGCCATGGCGTCGGTGGCGGGGCCGCTGTCCGGTCTCGCCGTCACACAGTCAGCATGCACTGCCCACGCCGGACGCTGCATCCCGGGCTCCGGCGCCCTTCCGGTAGCCGGCCACCACCGCGAGCGCCGCCAGCAGCAGCACCGAGGCCACCGTGCGCAGCGCGACGCCCATCGCGTCCGTGAAGGCGCCGATCTGCGCCGCGTCCCGCGGGTCGCCGTGGAACCGGGAGGCCAGCACCGTGCCGACCACCGCCACTCCCAGCGCGGCGCCGATCTCCCGGGCCGCGGTGTTCAGCCCGGAGCCCAGTCCGGCCTGGTGCGCGGGCAGCTCGGCGACCACGGTCAGGGTCAGCGAGGGCGCGCACAGGCCCGTACCGACCGACAGCACCAGCAGGTAGCAGGCGTAGAGGGCGTACGGGGTGCCCGCGTCCACGGTGGAGACCAGCAGCAGCCCGGCGCCGATCAGCCCCAGCCCGGCGCCCACCGGCAGCCGCGGGCCCGTCCGGTCCGCCAGCCGGGCGCCCAGCTTCGGCACGAGCGCCATGCCGACGGTCAGCGGGACGATCGCCAGACCGGCGATCGCGGGGGAGAAGCCCTTCGCGTACTGGAGGTACTGGGCGTTGACGAAGAAGAGGGAGAAGAGCCCGAAGAAGGCGGCGCCGATGCCGAGCGAACCGGCCCGCAGCTTGCGCGAGGCGAAGATCCGTGGGTCCAGCAGCGGATGGGCCGCGCGCAGGGCGTGCCCGGTGAAAGCCGCGAGCAGCACGGCGCCGGCCGCGAAGGCGGTCAGCACCGCCGCCGAGGTCCAGCCGTACGAGGGCCCCTCGATGATCCCGTACACGACCGCGAGCAGCGCCCCGGCGAGCAGCAGCGCGCCCAGGGGATCGACGGAGGCGTCGGACCGGGCCGGGGTGCGGGGGACCGTACGGGCGACGGCGAGCGCGAGCAGCGCGCCGAGGGGTACGACGGCCCAGAACAGGGCCCGCCAGGTCAGGAACTCGCCGACCAGACCGCCCCCGACGTTGCCCGCCAGCCCGCCGAGGCCGGCGGACAGCGTCCATGTGGCCAGGGCCTGGCCGCGGCGCTCGGGCGGGGTCAGGTGGATCAGTACGGACATGGTGGCGGGCATGATCAGGGCCGCTCCGGCCCCGCACAGCCCGCGCCCGGCGATGAGGACCGCGGGGGCCGCGGCGAGCGCGCTGACCGCACCGCCCGCGGCGAACAGGCCGAGCCCGGCCAGCAGGGCGCCCTTGCGGCCGTACCGGTCGCCGAGGGCCCCGGCCGGGATCAGCAGCGCGGCGAAGACGATGACGTAGGCGTCGACCGCCCAGACCAGCTGGCCGGCGGTCGGGTGCAGGGTGGAGGCGGCGAGCTGCGGGAGCAGCAGGTTGATGGCGGCGACCATGGCCTGCGCGACGAGCACGCAGGCGCACAGGACGAGCAGCGCCGTCCGGGAGAGGGCGGCGGGCGCGGGGGCCGCGGGTTCGGCGGCCGGGCCCTTGGCGGGTTCGCCGGCCGGGCCGGTGGCGCGGTCCTTGGCGGACCGGGGGGCGGGGTCGGTGGCGGGCCGGATGGCATCCCGCGTGCGGGCATGGCGGAGCACGGCTCCTCCTCGGAGTCGGTGGCGGTGAAGGGGTGTCGGGGAGGGAAGCGCGGTCGGCGCCATCCCCCGTGACCCACCGTAGAGTTGGGGTGACCTGCTTTCCAGTGCAAGTTATGCAAGGGATGAATGCGTGTGACGCAATCCGGGCTGGACCTCAATCTCCTCGTGGCCCTCGACGTCCTGCTGGAGGAGTCGAGCGTGTCCCGCGCGGCGGCCCGGCTGCACCTCTCCGAGCCCGCCATGAGCCGCACCCTCGGCCGGATCCGCAAGGCCCTCGGCGACCCCGTGCTCGTGCGCGCCGGACGGACCATGGTCCCGACCCCGCACGCCCTCGCCGTGCACGGCGAGGTCCGCGCCGTCGTGGAGCGGGCCCGGGCCCTGTTCCTGAGCGGCGGACAGGTCGATCTGCCCACCCTCACCCGCACCTTCACCGTGCTGGCCCACGACGCCTTCGCCGCCACCTTCGGGGCCACGCTCTTCTCCCGGGTGGCCCGGGAAGCGCCCGGCGTACGGCTGCGGTTCCTGTCGGAGAGCCACGTGGACACCCCGGCGCTGCGCGAGGGCGTCGCCGACCTCGAACTCGGCGTCGTGGACAGCGGGTCCCCCGAGGTCCGCGTCGAGCGCCTCTTCGACGAGCACATGGTGGGCGTCGCCCGGGCCGGCCACCCGCTGCTGCGGGGCCGGATGACCGCACGCCGGTTCGCGGCCGCCGAGCACCTCATCGTCTCCCGGCGCGGCCGGCTGGAGGGGCCCGTGGACGCCGCCCTCGCCGAACAGGGTCTGACCCGGCGGGTGGTGGGCACCGTCGGCTCCTACCCCGCCTCCCTGTTCATCCTGCGCGAGAGCGACCTCGTCGGCCTGATCGCCTCTCAGGCCGTGCCGCTCGCCGCCGAGCTGGGGCTGGAGGCCTTCGAGGTGCCGCTCGAACTGCCGACGCTCCCCTTCGGCCTCGCCTGGCACCCGCGCCACGACGCCGACCCGGCGCACGCCTGGCTGCGGGGCCGCGCCCGCGAACTGCTCCCCGCGGTCGCCGGGCACCCCGTACGCCGTACGCACTGACCCGAACGCCTCCCCCGTCCGGGGGACCGGCCGCCGCACCCTGCCCTGGTCGGGGGCGCCGCGGGGCACGATACGCACGCGTCCCACCCCGCCACGGAAGGCAGAGCATGCGTTTCCAGTACGACACCATCGGCGAGCGCTTCGTGGAGGCGAAGACCACGGCGGCCTTCGCCGCGGCCGACACCCACACCCTGCTCGGGGCGCTCGACGCGCTCGGCGGGGTGCGCGGGCTCGACACCATCGACCTGGCCTGCGGATACGGCTACAACACGCGCCTGCTGGCGCGCGGCGGGGCCCGCCGCGCCGTCGGCGTGGACATCTCGGAGGAGATGATCCGGCTGGCCCGCGCGCACGGGGTGATCGGCGGGGGCGGCGTCGGCGCGCTGGAGGGCGCGGTGGGCGCCGTACGTCCGGTGGGCGCGGCCGGCGCGGCGGATGCGGCCGGCGCGGCGGATGCGGCGGAGGTGGCGGGCGGGCCGGGTGCGGATGGTGCGGCGGGTGCCGCGGGCGCGGCTTCGGGAGCCGGCGAGGACACCGGGGCGGCCCCCGCCGTCGAGTACGTCGTCGCCGACGCGGCCAAACTGCCGCAGATGGGCCCCTTCGACCTGGCCACCGCCGTGTACCTGTTCAACCAAGCCGCGGACCGGTCCTCCCTGCACGCCATGTTCCGGTCCATCCGCGCCAACCTGCGCGAGGGCGGCCGGCTGCTGGCCATCGTGCCGAACGCCGGCGCGTACCCGCACGTCGACTGGTCGCCGTACGGGGTCCGGATCGTCGACCGCGTCCTGGAAGGCGACGCGCCGCTGCTGAAGGCGCAGTTCCTGACCAAGCCCCCGGCCGACTTCGAATTCCGCGAGTGGGCGCACGCCGACTTCGCCGAAGCCGCCGTCGAGGCGGGCTTCTCCACGGTCGGCTGGCAGCCGAACCGGACCCCGCCCGCCGAGGGCGCGCGCGACGACGCGTACTGGACCGCGTACCGTGCCTGGCCGATCAGCTCACTGATGACCTGCACGGCGTGACGGCCCGCACGGTATGACGACCCCCACCCCGGCGCTGCGGCCCGGCGTCACTCCTCGGCGGCGGACCTGATCAGCTCGACGATCCGGTCCCGGGCAGCCCGCCCCTCGGGCACCGGCAGCAGCGGGTACCCGTGCGGCAGCCCCGGCTCCTCGTGGAACTCCACCTCGACCCCGTCCGCCCGGGCCCGGCGCAGCAGCTCCCGGCTGTCGGTGGTCAGCACGTCCCGGGTGCCGGTGAACACCGTCATCGGCGCCAGTGCCGCGAACGAGCCGTGCAGGGGGCTCACCCGCGGGTCGTCGGTGGCCAGGGTGCCCGCGTACAGCCGGCCCGCCTCCAACAGCCCCGACCGGGCCTGGAGCGGGTCGGCCGCCTCGATCGCCGCCTGGTCGGGGTGGCTCATCGTCAGGTCCAGCCAGGGCGATATCAGTACGATCCGCGAGGGCTGGGCCCCGGTACGGTCGCGCAGGCGCTGGGCGGCGGCCAGCGCCAGCCCCGCGCCCGCGGCGTCCCCGATGAGCACCGTGCCGCCCGCTCCGCCGCTCGCGATCAGCCCGCTGAGCAGGTCCGCGGCCACCGGGACCGTCCGGTCGGCGGTTCCGCGCGGGGCCAGGATGTACGCCGGTACGACGACGCGGGCCCGCGCCTCCGTGACCAGGGTCCGGATCATCGACCAGTGCGGCCGGACCAACTCGTTGATGTACCCGCCGCCGTGCACGTACAGCACCTGGGTCGCGGGCTCGATCCCGCGCGGCGAGGCGTCGTACACCGGCCAGGCACCGACGAAGGTGCGCGAGACGTCGGCGACGCGGCCCAGCGAACGCGGCGGCAGGTGCGAGGCCGGCCGGCGGGCCGTCTCCGCCACCCGTGCGCGCACCGCCTCCGCCGTCGCGAACCGTCTTCGCCGCCCCGCCGCGATCAGCGCGACCGACAACGCTCTGCTGCGCAGACTCGGCACGCCCCTCACCTCCCCATTCCCTGCCCCGGCCGCGGGCCCCTGCCCAGGCCACAGCCCTTCACGTGAGGAGCATAGGCGTGAAGCTGGGCTGTCGACCCGCTTAAGAAATCCTCGATGGACTGATCACCTCCGCGCTCGGCAGATTGGTGCCTGTCGATACGTCGCACCCGCATCCGTGGTTGCAACGTCCCCTCCGCATGCCTGGAGCCACTTCCATGAAGGCACTCGTCAAGCACAAGGCCGAGCCCGGGCTGTGGCTCATGGACGTCCCCGAGCCCGAGTACGGCCCCGGCGACGTGCTGATCAAGGTGCTGCGCACCGGCATCTGCGGCACCGACCTGCACATCCGCTCCTGGGACGGCTGGGCGCAGGGCGCCGTCAAGACCCCTCTGGTGCTCGGCCACGAGTTCGTGGGCGAAGTCGCCGCGGTCGGCGCTGACGTACGGGACATCGAGCTCGGCGCGCTGGTCAGCGGCGAGGGCCACCTGGTGTGCGGCAGGTGCCGCAACTGCCTGGCCGGCCGCCGCCACCTGTGCCGCAGCACGGTCGGCCTCGGGGTCGGGCGCGACGGCGCGTTCGCCGAGTACGTGGTCCTGCCCGCGCAGAACGTGTGGGTGCACCGGACCGCCGTGGACCTGGACGTCGCGGCCATATTCGACCCGTTCGGCAACGCCGTGCACACGGCGCTGTCGTTCCCGCTGGTCGGCGAGGACGTACTGATCACCGGCGCGGGCCCGATCGGCATCATGGCGGCGGCCGTGGCCAAGCACGCCGGCGCGCGCAACGTGGTCATCACCGACGTCAGCCCCGAACGCCTGGAGATCGCCCGCAAGGCCGGCGCCACGCTCGCGCTCGACGTCTCGAAGGCGACGATCGCCGACGCGCAGGCGCGGCTGGGTCTGCGCGAGGGCTTCGACATCGGCCTGGAGATGTCCGGCCGCGCCGAGGCCATGCGCGACATGATCGACAACATGACGCACGGCGGGCGGATCGCCATGCTGGGCCTGCCGGCGCAGGAGTTCCCGGTGGACTGGGCGAAGGTCGTCACCTCGATGATCACGATCAAGGGCATTTACGGCCGCGAGATGTTCGAGACCTGGTACGCGATGACGGTGCTGCTGGAGGGCGGGCTCGACCTCAGCCCGGTCATCACCGGCCGCTACTCGCACCGTGACTTCGAGGCCGCGTTCGACGAGGCGGCCACCGCCCGCAGCGGCAAGATCATCCTGGACTGGACGGCGTAGGGGCTTCCGCCCTGCGCCTGCCTCCCACCGAACCATCTCCCTCCGGCCGGGCCCCGCCCACCCTCCCCCCTCCGCGGGGCCCGGCCCCCTTCGTCCGCCGCACGACTCCGCCGCACAAGGAGAAGCCGAAGCCCATGTTCGAGTCCGTACGCGAAGACCTCCGCACCACCCTCGACGAGATCCGCGCCGCGGGCCTGCACAAGCCCGAGCGCGTCATCGGCACCCCGCAGAACGCGGCCGTGGCGGTCACCGCCGGCGGCGCCCCCGGTGAGGTCCTCAACTTCTGCGCCAACAACTACCTGGGCCTGGCCGACCACCCCGAGGTCGTCGCCGCGGCCAAGGACGCGCTCGACCGCTGGGGCTACGGCATGGCCTCGGTCCGCTTCATCTGCGGTACGCAGGAGGTGCACAAGGAGCTGGAGGCGCGCCTGTCCTCGTTCCTCGGCCAGGAGGACACGATCCTCTACTCCTCCTGCTTCGACGCCAACGGCGGCGTCTTCGAGACCCTGCTCGGCGCCGAGGACGCGGTGATCTCCGACGCCCTCAACCACGCGTCGATCATCGACGGCATCCGCCTTTCCAAGGCCCGCCGCTTCCGGTACGCCAACCGCGACATGGCCGAGCTCGAAGCCCGCCTGAAGGAGGCCACCGAGGGCGGCGCGCGGCGCAAGCTGATCGTCACCGACGGCGTCTTCTCCATGGACGGCTACGTCGCCCCGCTCGCCGAGATCTGCGACCTGGCCGAGCGCCACGACGCCATGGTCATGGTCGACGACTCGCACGCGGTGGGCTTCGTCGGCCCCGGCGGCCGCGGCACCCCGGAGCTGCACGGGGTCATGGACCGCGTCGACATCATCACCGGAACCCTCGGCAAGGCCCTCGGCGGCGCCTCCGGCGGCTACGTCGCGGCCCGCGCCGAGATCGTCGAGCTGCTGCGCCAGCGCTCGCGCCCGTACCTCTTCTCGAACTCCCTCGCCCCGGTCATCGCCGCCGCCTCCCTCAAGGTCCTGGACCTGCTGGAGTCGGCGGGCGACCTGCGCGAGCGGCTCGCCGCCAACACCGCGCTCTTCCGCACGAAGATGACCGAGGCCGGCTTCGAGATCCTCCCCGGCGACCACGCCATCGCCCCGGTGATGATCGGTGACGCGGCGGAGGCGGCGAAGATGGCGGAGCTGCTGCTGGAGCGCGGCGTCTACGTGATCGGCTTCTCCTACCCGGTGGTCCCCATGGGCGCGGCCCGCATCCGGGTCCAGCTCTCGGCGGCCCACTCGACGGCGGACGTGGAGCGCGCGGTGGCCGCCTTCGCCGACGCCCGCGAGGCCCTGGCGGCGACCCGGGCCTGAGGGCCGCTCCGGCCCGGCGGGCCCGTGCCGCCCGGTGGCCCCGGGCGGCCGGGGCCACTCGCTCCACCTGCGAGAATGGTGGGGTGATCGACCCCCGCCGGCTGCGCATCCTGCGGGCCGTGGCGGACCACCGTACGGTGACCGCCGCGGCCGCAGCCCTGTACCTCACCCCCTCCGCCGTCTCCCAGCAGCTCGCGGCGCTGGAACAGGAGACCGGGCACGCCCTGCTGACCCGCAGCGGCCGCGGCGTACGCCTGACGGCGGCCGGCGAGATCCTGCTCGTCCACGCCCACGAGGTCCTCGCCCAGCTGGAGCGCGCCGAGGCCGAGCTCGCGGCCTACGCGGGAGGCTCGGCGGGCGAGGTGACGGTGGCCGCCTTCGCGACCGGCATCGCCGAGGTCCTCGCCCCCGCGATCGCCCGGCTGGCCCGCGAACACCCGGGCATCCGCCTGCGCGTACGGGACGCCGAAGGCGACCAGAGCCTGCCGCTGCTGCTCGACGGCGAGGCCGACCTCGCGCTGGCCGTCGAATACCGCGGCGCCCCGGGCGCCGACGACGGCCGCCTGTCGGTGCTCCCGCTGTACGCGGAGCCCTTCGACGCGGTGCTCCCCTCCGGACACCCCCTCGCGGACCTGCCCGAGGTCCCGCTCGCGGACCTCTCCGACGCTGACTGGGTGGGGCAGTACCCCGGGAACCCGTGCCATGACGTGACCCTGCTCGCCTGCGAACTGGCGGGCTTCCAGCCCCGGTTCGTGCACTCCTCGGACGATTTCCGCGCCGTGACGGCCCTCGTGGGCGCCGGGGCGGGGGTGGCCCTCGTCCCGCGGTCGGCGCTGCGCGGCATGGACCTCAAGGAGGTCCAGGTCCGGCCGGTATCGGGCGCGACCCCCACGCGGAGGGTCTTCGCTGCCACCCGCCGCGGGGCTGAGTCCCACCCCCTGATCGCACCGATCCTGGCGGCCCTGTCGCGGGAGGCGGGACGCCTTCCGGCGCACTGAGGGCCGCGTCCGCGGCCGGGGCCCGGCCCGGTGCGGCCGGGCAGGGCGGGGGTGCACCGGGCCGGCCGTCAGACCCTCCGTACGTCGACCCCCGCCGCCTCGAACTCGGCCGCGACCGGGTCCGGCAGGGCCGTGTCCGTGACCAGGACGTCCACCGACCGCGTCGGGCAGATGCGGGCGAAGGCGCGGACCGCGAGTTTGCTGGAGTCGGCCGCGATCACCACCCTGCGGGCCCGTTCGCACAGCAGGCGGTTCATCGCCGCCTCGTCCTCGTGGCGGGTCGCCGCGCCGTCCGCCGGGTCGAAGGCGTCCACGCCGACGACCGCCGTGTCCATCGTCAGCTGGCCCAGCACCTGCTGCGCCAGCGGGCCCGTCAGTTCGTACGACTGGGGGCGGGCGACCCCACCCGTCAGGACGATCTTGAACTGCGGTCTGATGACGAGCTCGCCCGCGATGTTGAGCGCGTTGGTCACCACCGTCAGCGCCGGGGAGCCCGCCGCCAGGTCCGGGCGGCCGGCCAGCGCCCGGGCCACCTCCGTGGTCGTCGTGCCGCCCGTCAGGCCGATCACCTCGCCCGGGGCGATCAGCTGCGCCACCGCCTCGCTGATCCGGTGCTTCTCGGCGGCGCGCCGCGAGGTGCGGTAGCGCAGGGGGAGTTCGTAGCTGACGCCGTGCACCACCGCTCCGCCGCGCGTGCGGACCAGCAGCTGCTGCTCGGCCAGCTGGTCGAGGTCGCGGCGGACGGTCGCGGCGGACACGCCGAGGGCCTCCGCCGTCGGCTCCACCTCCAGCTCGCCCCGCTCCACCAGCAGATCCAGCAGCGTCTGCCAGCGCTCCTTGCGGGTCATGGACCCCACGTCATCGACCCCCTCGGGTGTGCTCCAACGGCCTACGCGTCGACAGTAACCCAGGAGATCAACCCCTCCGGGTGCTTGAAGTTGCGTGAAAGGGGCCGCTACCTTGCAGGAAACTGCACCCACCACGCCAGGGAGCCGGCATGAGCCACGTCGCGTACGAGTTGGGCACGCAGCCCGAGTGCTGGGAACGGGCCGCCGAACTGGCCCCGGCCCACAAGGCGTTCCTGCCGCAGCCGGGGGAGCGTACCGCGATCGTCGGGTGCGGGACCTCGTACTACATGGCCCAGGCGGCCGCCGCCCTGCGCGAGGAGATGGGCCAGGGCGAGACCGACGCCTTCCCCGCCTCCGAATTCCCCCTGCACCGCCGCTACGACCGGGTCGTCGCGCTCACCCGCTCCGGCACCACCACCGAGGTGCTCGACCTGCTGTCCGGGCTGCGCGACACGGGGGTGCGCACGACGGCCGTCATCGGGGACCCGGCGACCCCGGTGATGACCCTCGCCGACGAGCTCGTCGTACTCGACTTCGCCGACGAGCAGTCCGTCGTGCAGACGCGCTTCGCGACCACCGCCCTGACCCTGCTGCGCGCCCACTTCGGCCTGCACACCCCCTCCGTCGTCGCCGACGCCCGGACCGCGCTCACCGAGCCGCTGCCCGAACAGTCGGCGAGCCGGAACCAGTTCACCTTCCTGGGCCGGGGGTGGAGCGTGGGCCTCGCGCACGAGGCCGCCCTGAAGATGCGCGAGGCCTCCCTGTCCTGGTCCGAGTCGTATCCGGCGATGGAGTACCGGCACGGGCCCATCAGCGTCACCGGGCCCGGCACCCTCACCTGGTCGCTGGGCGAGGCGCCCGCGGGGCTCGCGGAGCAGGTGCGGGCCACCGGAGGCCAGTGGGTGGGCGGGCGGCTCGACCCGCTCGCCGAGCTCGTACGGGTCCAACGGCTGGCCGTCGCGGTGGCGGCCCACCAGGACCTCGATCCGGACCAGCCGCGGAACCTGACCCGCTCGGTGATCCTGACCGCCGGCGAGGAGGCGGTCCGATGAGCCTGGTCTCCGCGGGAACGCTCGTGCTGGAAGCGGCCGCAGCGGGCCGCGCCGTCGCCGCGTTCAACATCATCACGCTGGAGCACGCCGAGGCCGTCGTGGCCGGGGCGGAGCGGGTGGGCCTGCCCGTCATCCTCCAGCTCAGCGAGAACGCCGTGAAGTTCCGCGGCGGGCAGCTGCTGCCCATCTCGCGCGCCGCCGCCGCGTGCGCGCAGGCCGCCGGGATCCCGGTCGGCCTGCACCTGGACCACGTCAAGAGCCCCGACCTGCTCCGGCAGGCGGTGGACGCCGGGTTCGGCTCGGTGATGTACGACGCCGCGCAGCTCCCGTACGCGGAGAACCTGGAGGCCACCCGCTCGGCGGCCGACTGGGCGCACGCCAACGGGCTGTGGATCGAGGCGGAGCTCGGCGAGGTGGGCGGGAAGAACGGGGCCGCACCGCTGGACCCGCATGCCCCCGGGGCCCGTACGGATCCGGACGAGGCCCGGCGGTTCGTGGCCGACTCGGGGGTCGACGCCCTGGCCGTGGCGGTCGGCAGCAGCCACGCGATGACCAGTCGCACCGCCGAGCTGGACCACGCGCTGCTGGCGAGGCTGGCCAAGACCGTGGACGTGCCGCTGGTGCTGCACGGCTCCTCGGGGCTGCCGGACGCGGAGCTCGCGGCGGCGGTGGCGGGCGGCATCCGGAAGGTCAACATCGGCACGGCGCTGAACGTGGCCATGACGGAGGCGATCCGTACCCACCTGACCCCGGCCGACCCCCGCCCCTACCTGACGGCGGCCCGCACGGCGATGGCGGCGACGGCCGCGGCGATGATCACCGCGCTGAACTGACGGCGGGAGGGGTCAGCGGGGGCTGAGCCGGGCCCGGTGGCACGTGAGGGCGTGCCAGCGGGCCCGGTCCGGTGTCGCGCCGCGCTCCAGGGTGCGGCGCGCCTCGACCGCGGTGACGTGGCGGTCGGTGGACAGGCACAGGAGGACGAACAGGCCGGTGCGCGCGGGCTCGACGGTCTCCTCGTAGTACCACTCGGCCGTGACGGTCCGCCGGTCGGCCAGGAAGGGGCGCTGGAGGAAGTCCTGTACGTCGAGGGGGAAGTGGCCGAGCACCCCCTGTGCGTCCGGCGGGTCCAGGACCAGCCGCTCCACGGGTGCGCCGGGCCGGCCGGAGGCGGCCGTACCGGCGCCGCCCGCCTTCGGCGGCAGGCCGTCGAAGGAACGGCTGACCAGTGATCCGGGCTCCACCCGGGCCCGTTCGCCCCGGTGCTCCGCCGCCCTGCCGTCCCGGTACACCGGCTCGACGCGGCACAGCCCCCGTTCTCCCAGCACCAGCGCGAACGGGGTGCGGTCGGCGTAGAGCCGGGCCCACCACACGAGGGTCCGGCCCGCCTTCCCGAGCGTCTTGGCGCGTACCTCCTGCGGCAGCATCTCCCACGCCGCGTCGCGCAGGGGGAACTCGGGGTCGACGGGCAGCGCGCCCGGCTCGTGGATCTGCGTCACGCCCCCGGGGTCCTCGTCCCGCCCGGCGGGCAGGCGGTGCCCGGGCATCCGGTCGCGTGGTGCGGGGAGTTGCTCCCGACGCCCCGGCATCCGGTCCCGCCCGCCGAACTCCCGCTCCCAGGCCGTTGCGTCCACGTATCCCCCCGGATCCCCGAACTCGCCCACGTCGAGAGCCCATTGTGGGTCACGGGCCGCCGCCGCGCCGCCGATCGGCGCAAACGGAGGCCCGCGGGTCCTTCCCCCTTCTTGTAACACGTTCTACTCTGTGCGCCGCCACCACAGCGACCGGCTGGACCCGCGAGACACCCGGAGGGGCCGTGCACCTCGAATACACGCCTGAGCAGCAGCAGTTGCGCACCGAGCTGCGCGCCTACTTCGCCGAGCTGGTGCCGGAGGACGTCTACGCCCGCTACGAGGACCCCGCCGCACAGAAGCGCTTCTACCGGGAGACCATCCGCAAGCTGGGCTCGGACGGCTGGCTCGGGGTCGGCTGGCCGAAGGAGTACGGCGGCCGCGGGATGTCGCCCATGGACCAGTTCATCTTCTTCGACGAGGCCGCGCAGGCCGTCGTACCGCTGCCGCTGATGGCGCTCAACACCGTCGGGCCGACCATCATGCAGTTCGGCACGGACGAGCAGAAGGCGTACTTCCTCCCGCGCATCCTCTCGGGCGAGATCGACTTCGCCATCGGCTACAGCGAGCCGGACGCCGGCACCGACCTCGCCGCCCTCAAGTGCAAGGCCGTCCGCGAGGGCGACGAGGAGACCGGCACGTACGTGGTCAACGGCCAGAAGATCTGGACCACGAACGGGGACACCGCCGACTGGGTCTGGCTGGCCGTGCGCACCGACCCGGACGCCCCCGCGCACAAGGGCATCACCATGCTCCTCGTACCGACCGCCGACCCCGGCTACTCCTGCACCCTGATCAACACCCTCGCCTCGCACGACACCACCGCCAGCTACTACGAGGACATCCGCGTCCCGGCGAGCCGCCGCGTCGGGCAGGAGAACAAGGGCTGGCGCCTGATCACCAACCAGCTCAACCACGAGCGCGTCACCCTCGCCGCGCACGGCACCATGGCCATCCGGGCCCTGCACGACGTCCAGCGCTGGGCCGCGGAGACCAAGCTGGCCGACGGCCGCCGGGTCATCGACCTCACCTGGGTCCGCGGCCGGCTGGCCCGCACCCACGCCCGCCTCGACGCGATGAAGCTGCTCAACTGGCAGATGGTCAACGCGGTGCAGGACGGCACCCTCACCCCGCAGGACGCCTCCGCCGTCAAGGTCTACGGCTCCGAGGCCCGCCGCGACGCGTACGCCTGGCTGATGGAGATCGTCGGAGCGGCCGGCTCCCTCAAGGACGGCTCGGCGGGCGCGGTCCTGCACGGCGAACTCGAACGCGGCTACCGCAGCGCCGTCATCTTCACCTTCGGCGGAGGCAACAACGAGATCCAGCGCGAGATCATCTCCTGGATCGGCCTGGGCATGCCCCGGGTCCGCCGCTGAGCTCCCCTGTGACCAGGCCGGCGACGGCTGCATCAGCACCCGACGCCTCAAGTGGTCAATCTGCCGGTGGGTCTTAATCGGGTGCGGGGGTCCCGGTCGGGGTGGTACAAGGTCCGCGTGACTGATCATCTCTACTTCCCCACCCTGCTGCGGATGATTGACGAGCGTTCCGCCGCGTTCCGCGCCGCCGTCGCCGCGGCCCCCAGCCTCGACGCCGACGTCCCGTCCTGCCCGGGCTGGACGCTGTACGACCTGGCGAACCACCTCAGTGAGGGGGACCGCTTCTGGGCCCACATCGCGCTGAACACCGCGCCGGGCGACGAGCGGCCGAGCAAGGACGGGCTGGCGGCGCCCAGGGAGCGCGAGGAGCTCATAACCTGGCTGGCCGACTCGACGGAGCAGCTGCTCACTGCTCTGCGCGAGGCCGGCCCGGACCGGGGCTGCTGGGCCTGGTGGGAGCCGCTGGCCTCGCCGCACACGGTGGCCGCCGTGGCCCGCCGCCGCGTCCCGGAATCGCTGATCCACACCTACGACGCCCAGCTGGCCTCCGGTACCCCGCAGGAGCTGCCGACGACCGAGGCGGCCGACGCCATCGAGGAGTTCCTCGCCACCGTCTGCACCGGCACGGTCCCGTGGCCGGGCGAGGCCGCCACCATGGACTACCACGCAGCCGAGGCCGGCTCCTGGCGCCAGACGGTGGACGCCGCCGGATCCCGCTTCACCCGCCTCACCGCGGCAGAGGCCGCCGAGAGCAAGCCCACCGCCGCCGTCTACGGCACGGCGAGCGAGATGGCCCTGCTCATGTACATGCGCATCCCGGCCGGCTCGCTGCGGATCGAGGGCGACGCCGACCTGCTCCGGCAGCTGCAGGACTGGGGCTGAGGCCGACCGGCAGACGGATCACACTTGAGGGATGCCCAAGTGTGGCGGCACCCCTTGTGACCTGCGCTGTACCCAAGTGCATCCTCGCTACGCGGGGAGGACCGGGGGCAGCGGTTCGAGGGCCGCGTGCCAGGCGGGCGGGAGCGCGGCGGTGCCGGTGCGGGCGGCGATGACCCCGCCCGCCACGGCGCAGGTGGTGTCGATGTCGCCGCGGCCGGCGACGGTGGACCACAGGCCCTCGTGCAGGTCGTCGAGGTGCCCCGCCGCGCACCACAGGGCGTACGGAACGGTGTCGGGCCCGGACATCCGGTACCCGGAGCCCAGTACCTCCGCGGCGTGCCGGACCGAGGTGTGCTCCGGCATGCGGGCCGCGATGCGCACCCCGGACCGTACGTCGCTCTCGGGGAGCCGATCGGCGACGGCCAGGAGGAAGTCGGGCCGCGACGGGGCGGGTCCGCCGCGGCCGCGGGTGGCCAGGGCCGCGGCCACGGCGACCGCGACGGCCGCGGTGACGGCCTCCGGGTGGTGGTGCGAGACCCGGCTCTGCGCGGCCGCCCGCTCGGCCACCGCGTCGAGGTCCTCGGCGAGCCAGGCGCCGAGCGGGGCGACGCGCATGGCCGCGCCGTTGCCCCAGGAGCCCTGGCCGCCGAACTGTCCGGCGACCACCTCCCGCCAGGGCTCTCCGGCGCCGATGCGGCGCAGGACGTCGTGCATCGAGGCTCCGTAGCCTCGGTGCGTGTCGGCGGCGTAGGCCGCGGCGAGGCGCAGGGCGAGGCGGTCCTGGTCGACGGCCCCGCCGCCCTCGGCGAGTTCCCGTACGAGGACGAGCGCCTGAGCGGTGTCGTCGCTCCACGGCCAGAGCGGCTCGGGAGGCGGGATCCGCGCGTCCAGGGCCCCGGGGCCCTCGCGGCGCAGGATTCCGAACCAGCGGTCGCCGAAGGCGTCACCGAAGGCGAGTCCGTGGAGCGAGTCCAGCGCGGCGGAGGGCGGGTTGTCCATCGGGCCAGTATCACCGGGCCGGCCCGCCGCCCGCACCGCGGTTTCGCCGGTGGCCTCGGCGCCCGGATCATCCGAAAGCCGTCCGAGGTGCGCCCCGGCGAGGGAGGTCTTCACCGGGGCACACGCGTCCGCCGTGCGGTGGGGGCGGTTACGGGACGGGCTGTTGCTGGGTGACGCAGTGGATGCCGCCGCCGCCCGCGCCGAGGCTGTCGATGTTGAGCTGTTCGACCGTGCGGCCCGGGAAGAGGCGCTGGAGGGTGGACTTGGCGCCCGCGTCGGCGCGGGAGTCGCCGAACTGGGGCGCGATGACCGCCCCGTTGCACACGTAGTAGTTGGCGTACGCGGCCACGAAGTCGGGGTTCGTGGAACGGATCCGGCCGTAGTCGGGGCCCTGGAGCTTGGTGACCGCGATCGGGCCCCCGGGGGCCGTGGTGGAGGTGGACAGGATCTGGTACTGCTGGCGCGCGTCGTTCGACCAGGCGTCGGTGTCGCTCGCCAGCGGCATCTGGACCAGCCCCTGGCCGGGAGCCAGGAAGCGGGAGGTCGCGTCGACGTGGTCGTCGGTGATGTCCCGGCCGAGCACCCCCTTGAACCAGATCACCTTGGAGGCACCGAAGGCGGCGCACATCGCCGCCTCGATCTGTGACTGCGTCAGATTGGGGTTGCGGTCCGGGTTGATGATGCTGCTGCGCGTGGCCATGAGGGTGCCCGCCCCGTCCGTCTCCACCGCGCCGCCCTCGCCCACGAAGGCGGCGGTGGTGAACGGGACCCCGACGTAGGCCGCGATCCGCGAGGCGACCAGGGCGTCCTTGGCGTGGGTCTGCTGATTGCCCCAGCCGTTGAAGTTGAGGCCGACCGTGTCGAGTCCGCCCGCGCCGTTCGTACGGAACACCGGCCCGCTGTCACGCATCCAGCAGTCGTCGACGGGGATCGATCCGATCACGGTGACGGCCGATCCGCAGGCGCTCTTCGCCTGCGAGACGCTCGCCGGGTTGGCGCACATGACGACCGGCTCGTATTTGGCGACGGTCTTCGCGATGAGCGCGATGTTGGCCTGGACTCCCGCCAGTTGCCTTCCCCAGACGGCCGAGCTGTCGGGCCAGGCCATCCAGGTGCGGGTGTGCCGGACGGTGTCGAGCGGGACGGCGAAGCCGCCGGCGGCAGCCGCGCGCGCCGAGGGACGGGTGGCGGCGAAGGCCTCGCCGCCCGCCGCCGCCAGCGCGGCGCCGGCGGCCGCGAGACCTGCCGCCGTCAGGAAGCCCCGCCGGTCCAGGGCCCGTCGCGGTGCTCCGCCGGACGGGCCCTGGGGTGCAACGTGATCGTTCATCACTGTTCTCCGATCAGCCAGGGGTGGATCGCTCCACCGATTGGCCCGGAACGTATTACTGGCCGAGCGCTCGGTCAATAATTTTGGTCGCATCAACTCAGTTGTATTCAAAGCGAGTTGTGCCTTCTTGATCGTTCTTGCGGCGGCGCGGACACGCGCTCGTTAGAGTGACGCCGTGGCAGCAGAACTGGCAGCACGAGCCGAGGACGGGCGGCCGCCCGCACCGTCCCGCACCACCCGCACCGCCCGTACGTCCGCGAAGGGCGAGCAGACGCGCGCGCGGCTGATCGCCGCCGCCCGCACCCTGCTCGCCGGCGAGGGTTTCGCCCGCTTCAGCACCCGCAACGTCGCCGCGCTCTGCGGGATCTCGCACGGGATGTGCCACTACCACTTCCAGGACCGCACCGCCCTGATCGTGGCCGTGGTCGAGGACATCGGCCCCGAGTGGATCGGACCGATGGAAACCGCGGTCGACCGGCCCGGCTCCTTCGCCGAGCGCGCCGAGCGCGTGATCGCACTCCTCACCCAGCCCGAGGGCCCGGACCTCTCACGCCTGCACTCCGCCCTCCACTGGTTCGCGTTGAACGACGACCGGGTCCGGGTCGCGGTCGACGGGGATTACCGGCGCTGGCGGGAGTGCTTCGTACGGCTGTTCCAGGTGCTGGCGGACGAGCACGCCGGGGCCTTCGACCCCGTACCGCCGGGTACGGCGCTGGCCGCCGCCGCCGACGGGCTCGCCGCCCTCCAGTCCCTGGACTCCGGAGTGGACCCCGAGGCGACCGTGCGCATCCTCGTCGAGGGCCTCGCCGAGGCCGCCGTACGCCGCCGCCCCTGAACCGCGCCCCCGCTCACAGGGCCCGGCGCGCCGCCGCGATGCCCTGCGGATCCCAGCCGGGCCGGGGGACGGACTCCAGCAGCAGCCGGGTGTACGGATGTTCCGGCGCGGCCAGGACCTGCGCGGTCGGGCCCGCCTCGACGATCCGGCCGTGCCGCATGACGACGACGTCGTCGGTGACGCAGCGCACGACCCCGAGGTCGTGGGTGATGAACAGGTAGCCGATGCCGGTCTGTTCGCGGATGTCGGCGAGCAGGTTCAGGATCTGCGCCTGTACGGAAACGTCCAGCGCGGCCACCGCCTCGTCGAGCACCAGGACGGAGGGCTCCACCGCCAGCGCCCGGGCGATCGCGACGCGCTGGCGCTGCCCGCCCGACAACTGCCGCGGCAGGGCGTCCGCCTCCCGGGCACCCAGGCCCACCTGGTCGAGCAACTCGGCGATGCGCCGGGCGTGATCGGCGTCGGGGAAGTGCAGCCGCAGCGTCTCGCGCAGCGCCCCGCCCACGCTCGTACGCGGGTCCAGGGAGAGGAACGGGTCCTGGAAGACCATCTGCACCTGCCGCGCCCGCGCGAGGCGCCCGGCCTTGCCGCGTGCGCCTCCCCGCCCGTGATCGCCCCGGTCCCGGCCGTGGACGAGGACCCGGCCGCCGTCCGCGTGTTCCAGACCCACCACGATGCGGGCGGTGGTCGTCTTCCCCGAGCCCGATTCCCCGACGATGCCGAGCGAGCCGCCTTCGGCCAGCCGGAACGAGACGTCGTCCACCGCCCGGACGGGCCCGTAGGCCCGGCGCAGGCCGACGGCTTCCAACACGGTCTTCCTCATCGGTGGCTCTCCTTGCCTGCGGGGGACCGGCCGGGAAGGCCCTGCCCGCCCAGTGCCTCGCCGCGAACCCGGTCGGTGTGGTGGCAGGAGGCGAGGTGGCCCGGCACGCCGCCCGCCGGCGGCAGCAGGGCCGGCGCCTCCCGGCGGCACAGGTCGGTCGCGTACGGACACCGCGCCGCGAACGGGCACCCCGCCACCTCCTCGCGCAGGCTCGGCGGCCTGCCCTCGATCGCGGCGAGCCGGCCCCGCGGCGCGTCCAGGCGCGGGGTCGAATCGAGCAGCGCGGCCGTGTACGGGTGGCGCGGCCGCGCGAAGAGCTCCTCGGCGGGGCCCGTTTCGGCGATCCGGCCCGCGTACATGACGTACACCCGGTCGCTGATGGCCGCGGCGAGCCCGAGATCGTGGGTGACGAAGAGCAGACCGGTGCCGAAGCTCTCGCGCAGCTCGCCGAGGAGCGCCACCACCTCCGCCTGCGTCGTGACGTCGAGCGCCGTGGTGGGTTCGTCGGCGAGGATCAGCGCAGGGTCGCCCATCAGCGCCGCCGCGATCATGACCCGTTGCAGCATGCCGCCGGACAGCTGGCCCGGGTACTTCCGCAGCGCGGCGGCCGACAGGCCGACCGCCTCCAGCATCCGCACCGCCCGCGCCCGCGCCGCCTCCTTCTTCATCCGGGCGTTCAGGCGCAGGCTCTCGGTGAGGAAGTCGCCGACGCGGCGCATGGGGTTGATGGCGGCCCGCGGATCCTGGAAGATCATGGCCGCCGTGCTCGTACGCAGGATCCGCAGCTGACCGGCGCTCATGCCGAGCACGTCGTCGCCCACGACCCGTACGGACCCTTCGGCCTCGGCACCCGCCGGCAGCAGCCCGAGCACGCTGCGGGAGGTGAGGGTCTTGCCGGAGCCGGATTCGCCGACCAGGGCCACCGTCTCGCGCGCGGCGACGGTGAGGTCGACGCCGTCGAGGACGGGCCTGGCACTGTCCGGGAGCCGCAGGCGCAGCCCCCGGATGTCGAGGGTGGCCGGCGTGTCCGGGGAATCGGAAAGGTTCAACGGTCCCTCCTGGCGACCTTGTCGGCCTGGCGCTCACCGACGACGTTGAAGGCGACCACGGTCAGGATGATGGCCGCGCACGGCACGATCGCCGAGAGCGGGTAGCCGGACTGGATGGCGGTCTTGCCGTCGAAGACCATGCGGCCCCAGTCGGGCGTCAGGGCGGGTACGCCCAGGCCGAGGAAGGAGAGGCCGGCCAGGTCGATCAGGGCGTAGCCGAAGTTGATCGTGGACTGGGCGAGGACGACGGGGGCGACCCCTGGGACGACGTGGCGCAGGCAGATCTGGAGCCCGGAGTGCCCCTGTACCCGGTAGGCCTCCACGTACGGGCGCTCGCGCTCGGCGAGGACCAGGGAGCGGGTGAGCCGGCTGACGTACGGGAGGTACGCGATCGCCAGCGCGATCACTGGAGCCATCAGCCCCTCCCCGTAGACCGAGACGATCAGGATCGCCAGCAGCATGCCGGGGAAGGCGAAGACGAGCTCGGTGCTGCGGGACAGGACGGAGTCCAGCCAGCCGCCCCGCCAGGCGGCGGCCGTCCCGATGGCCACGCCCGCCAGGGTGGAGAAGACGACCACCCCGAGCGGTCCGAGCAGTGAGGTACGGGCGCCCAGCACCAGCCGGGACAGCGTGTCCCGCCCGGAGGCGTCGACCCCGAGGAGGTGCTCGGCGGACGGCCCGGCCAGGGCGTTGCCCAGGTCGACGGTGTTCGGATCGTACGGGGCGATCCAGGGGGCGAGCAGGGCGACGAGGACGACCAGGGCGACGAAGCCCAGGGAGATCACGGACAGGGGGGCGCGGGTGCTGCGGATCCGGGCGAGGCCCGGCCGGCGCAGCAGGGCGGCGGCGCTCATGCGGCCCGCTTCCGGGGGCCGAGGGCGACCCGGGGGTCGACCAGCGGATGGAGGAGGTCGACGAAGAGGTTCACGGTCATGAACAGGGCGACCATGATGAGGGAGATGGCCTGCACCGTGGGGAAGTCCTTGGTGGTGGTGGACAGTTCGAGCAGTTGGCCGATGCCGCCCACGCTGAAGGCGGACTCGACCAGGACGGTGGTGACCAGCAGCGTGGAGACGATCAGCCCGCTGGTGGTGAGCACGGTGCCCAGGGCGTTGCGGAACACGTGCCGCCGGACCACCAGGTGCTCGGCGACCCCGCGGCTGCGGGCCACGGTGACGTGCTCCTGGCCGAGGACTTCGAGCATCGCGGCCCGGGTGACGCGGGCGAGCATCCCGATCAGGTAGAGCGCCAGCGCGACGGCGGGCAGCGTCAGGTGCCACAGCATCGGGCCGAGCCCCTCGCCCGTGCCACCGGTCGGGAACCAGTGCAGTTTCACCGCGAACAGGCCCTGGAGCAGGACCGCGGCCACGAACGACGGGGTGCCGATCGCGAAGGTCGTCGTGACGAGGATCGCGGAATCGGCGCCGCCGCCGCGGACCGCGCCGATCCAGCCCAGCAGCAGACCGGCGGCCAGGACCAGCACGAGCGCCATCGCGATCAGCAGCAGCGTGCTGGGAAGGCGGTCCGCCAGCAGCCGGGAGACATCGGTGCGGTACGTGATCGAGCGCCCGAACTCGCCCCGCACCACCTGGCCGAGCCAGCGCAGGTACTGGACCGCGAACGGCTCGTCCAGATGGTACTGGGCGTTGATCGCCCGCAGGGCCTCCGGGGAGGCCGACCGCCCGGCGAGCAGGAAGCTCGCCGGATTGCCGGGCGCCAGGTACACGGCTCCGAAGATGACGAACGAGGCGCCGAACAGGGTGGCAGCCATCTCGGCCAGCCGCCGCAGGGCGAATCTCAGGAAACTCATCGCGCGGCCGCCCCGACGTCGGCCGCCCACGGCTGGTAGAGGTACGAGATGGTGGTGGGGGCGCCGGTGATCCGCTTGTTCAGGAAGACCGCCGTGGGCCATTCGGCCACGGGGATCCACAGGACCTCGTCGGCGGCCTTCTTCTGCAGCTGGGCGGCCGTCGCCATCCGCCGGGCCGGGTCGTACTCCGCCCGGGCCTTGGTGACGAGCTCGTCGTACGCCGGGTCGCTGTAGCCGGCGTAGTTCTGGAACGCCCCGGTCTGGAAGTTGCTCAGCAGGTCCATCGGGTCGGTGATGGAGTCGTAGTACGTCTCGGGGAACATGTCCAGGCCCTCGCGCGCCTGGGGGTCGGTGAACAGGGCGGTGAAGGCATTGGGGGCGATGGTCTTCAGCCGGACGTCGAGCCCGATGCTGCTGCCCGCCGCCTGGACCGCGGTGGCCAGCAGCGATACGTCCTGGCCGATCGCGCTGGTGGCGATGGTCACCGTCTTGCCGGTGGCGCCCGCCTCCTTGATCAGCGCCTTGGCCTGCTCGATGTTCTGCTCGGGTGACGGCAGTCCGTCGAAGGCGGCCTTGCGGACGTCCTCGGGGGCGCCGGCCCAGACGGCCTTGGTGGTCAGGGAGTTGGTGACGGTGCCCGCACCGGCCAGGCCCGCCTTCACGAACCCGCGGCGGTCCAGGGCCATCGACAGCGCCCGGCGCACGCGCACGTCGCCGAGCGCGCCCTTCATGCTGGTGACGTTGACGTTGACCGTGCTGAGTCCCTCGCCGAAGTAGAGGGTGCCCACTCCGCTCTTGGCCAGCCGGTCGTAGCTCTCCGTCGGGATCAGGTACCCGCCGTCGGCCTCGCCGTTGAGCATGGCGTTGGTACGGGCGGACGGGTCGGTCAGGAACGTGAAGACCGCCTTCGCCGACTTCGCCCTGGTGCCCCAGTAGCCGTCGAAGCGCTGCAGCTCGATCGACTGGCCCTTGTTCCAGGTGCCCAGCTTGAAGGGGCCGGTGCAGTCCAGGCTGCCCGAGGTGCCGTAGTCCTTGCCCGCCTTCTCGACGCCGGCCTTGGAGGCGACGACTCCGGCGGCGGTCGCCATGTACTGGGGGAACTGCGAATCGGGCTGCTTCAGCTTGACCGTGACCTGGAGCGGACCCGTCTTGGTGATCGACTCCACGTTGGCGAAGTTGCTGTTCCAGGCCGACCCGCCCTCGGGGTCGGCCTGCCGGCCGAGGCTGAAGACCACGTCGTCGGCGGTCATCACGCCGCCGTCGTGGAACTTCACGTCCGCGCGCAGGTCGTAGACCCAGGTGTTCGGGTCGGGGTTGGCGGCCTTCTCGGCCAGGCCCGGAGCCACGGTGAGCTGCGGGGTCCACCGCATCAGGGACTCGCAGACGTTGGAGACGATGGTGTTCTGCGGGAAGTCGAAGGCCGAGACGTAGTCGAGCGTGGGCGGCTCGGCGTACAGGGCCCAGGTGAAGGAGTCCAGCTCGCCGGCGGCGGCCGGGGTGCCCGCGGAGAGCTTGAACGCGGTGCTCCCGGAGGCCGGTCCGCCCTTCGGCGGGCCGGAGCAGGCGGCGACCAGCGAGACGGCGGCGAGGGCGGTGAGGGCGGCGGCGGTGCGGGCGGTGCGGGCGGTGCGGGAGGCGGCGGCGCGGGCGGCGGCCCCGGGGGCGGACCGGGGAAGGGATCTGGGCATCGGTGCTCTCTCTTCCTTGCTCGGCGCTCAGCGGGCGGCGTCGACGGGCCCGGGGGACGGCACCTGCTGGGTGATGCAGTGCACGCCTCCCCCTCCGTACGCGATCACGCGGGAGCGGACGCCGACGACCTTGCGGCCGGGCAGCGCGGCCGCGATGACGGCGAGCGCCCCCTCGTCCTCGGGGACCCCCGCGACGGGTACGACGACCCCGCCGTTCGCGATGTAGAAGTTCAGGTAGCCCACCTCGGTCTCCCGGCCGGCCACCTCGACGAAGGCGCTCTGCGGCAGGTCGACGATCTCCAGACGTCGCCCGGCGGCGTCGGTGGCCTCCTCCAGGACGGCGCGGTTGACCCGCATCCGCTCGTGGTCGGGGTGCTCCGGGTCGTCCGGCAGCTGTACGACCACCTTGCCGGGGGCGACGAACGCGCAGACCCCGTCCACGTGCCCGTCGGTCTCGGTGTCCAGCAGACCCCCGTACGGCAGCCAGATCACCTTCGTGACACCGAGGCGGGCGATCAGCTCGGCCTCGATCTCCTCCCTGCTCATCCCCGGGTTGCGGTTGGGGTGCAGCAGGCACTGCTCGGTGGTGATCAGCGTGCCCTCGCCGTCGACGGTGATCGCCCCGCCTTCGAGGATCATCGGCGAGGCGATGCGCTCCACGCCCAGGTGCTCCAGCAGGGCGCCCGCTATCTTGTCGTCGGTGTCGTACGGGTGGTGCTTGCCGCCCCAGGCGTTGAAGCGGAAGTCCACGCCCGCGCGCCGTCCGTCGGGCCCGAGTACGAAGATCGGCCCGGAGTCCCGGAACCAGGAGTCGTCCAGCGGCAGTTCCACGACCGTGACGCCCTCCCCGCACCGTTCGCGGGCCTCGGCCCCGGCTCCCGGCAGGGCCACCATGGTGACCGGCTCGAACTGCGCGATCGCCTGGGCGACCTGCGCGTACTCCCACTTCACCTCGTCGAAGACCTCACCCCACAGCTCCTGCCGGGTGGGCCAGGCCATCAGGCAGCCCTCGTGGGCGGTCCACTCTGCCGGCATGCGCAATTCCGTCATGGTCACTCCTGTGTGTGAAGGCGGTGGGGAGGGAGGCGTGTGCCCCGCATCCTCCTCCGTACTGAAAATTCAGTCAATGGTTCTGGCCAACTGGTTGAAGAATCGGCCAGGCGTGCGCCCCGTGAGGGGTTCCTGACTGCCGCGGCAGGCCGACGATGAGCCGGGAGTAGCTCTTTGACCTGTAGTGACGACAGAAGTGCAAGATCGGAACCGCACCTGATGATTCGATCAGGAAACGGCTCCCGGTGACCGGTTCGGCGGGTAGAGTGACACCTCGTGTCAGACCGTCGAACGGAAATACTCAGGGCCGCCACGCGAGTGATCGCGCGCCGCGGCGTGCGCGGACTGCGGGTGGGAGAACTCGCCGCCGAAGCGGGGGTCTCCACCTCGCTGATCTACTACCACTTCACCGACCGCGCCGGGATCCTGCGCAGGACCCTGGAGTTCATCAGCGACCGCGCCGACCGCTACACCGCGGAGCGTGATCCCGGCCAGGACCGCGTCGATCCGCGGACCGAGCTGCGGCAGGTGCTGCTCCTCGAACTCCAGGACACGCCGGAGGTACGGGAGAACAGCACCGCGTGGGGAGAACTCAGGGCCAGCGCCGTCTTCGACGCCGACCTGCGCGAGGACGTGGCCCGGGCCACGCACACCTGGGTGCACGAGATCGCCGACCTGCTCGCGCACGCCCGGCCCATGGGCACGGCGCCCGCGCACGCCGCCGCGGCCGAACGTCTGACGGCCCTGCTGGAGGGTCTCAGCGTCCGCTGGCTCAGCGGCTCCCTGCCCCTGGAGCACGCCCGCCGGCTCCTCGGCGACGCCATCGAGGTGGAGCTCAACCAGCCCTGAGAAGGGTGGGGTTCGCGGGGGCATCTGATCGCCGTTCAGCACGGCGGCCTGCGCGACGAACGCGACGGAGAGGTCTCCGCGACGAACGCGACGGAGAGGCCTCGATCGAGCCGACTTCGTGCGCGAAGCCGTGCGCGATGGCCGGGTTGATCGTCAGCTCGGCCGGGTAGCGCAGGACGCGCTCGTTGTCGTCCCCGCCCGCCGCCGCGCCGCACGAGTCCCCGCCGTCGGCCAGGACTTCGACGAGCGGGGCCGGGCCGAGGAGGAACCGCGGGTGAGGAAGCCGATGTTGACCGGCCGGGCGTAGAAGGCGTTGAACGCGTGGTGCAGCGTCCAGGGGGAGTTGACGCCCAAGGCCCAGACGGGGCCGAACTCCCGGCCGATGACCGTGGTGACACCGGAGGCCGGCGAAGCCTCCGTGATCCGGGGTGACAACAGGTGGACGTGCGTGCCGACGGCCCCTGCGGTGGCGATCATGCCTGCGCCGGGGACGATGGCCGTCCCGGCGACCACCACCTCCACTGCGTCGAGGGTGCCGGGGTTCCGCCCCGCCCGCCCGATGGAGGCGATGCGGCCCTCGCGGGCGCCGGGGGCGTCCGGGCGACCGTCGACGAGCCCGGCGAAACCGATGGCGGCGCGCGCCCCGCCGATCGGCACCGTCGCCGTGCGGCGTGCGGGCAGCCGCAGCTTCGGTCCGGCCGGGTGGTTGCCCTCGCCGCCCCCGGGAAGGGCCGCACCGGGGGCGGCGAGGCCGAGTGGACCCCGCTGGCCGGCTCCGCCGCCGTGAAGGTCGGCGGCCGGTACCGCTCGGTCGGGGTCAGTCGCATACTGCCTCGTTCTTCCGTGCTCGGAGCTCTTACGGGAGCGGCTCGTGCATCGTGGAGCAGTGGATCCCGCCGCCGCCCGCCATCAGCCGGTCGACGTCGATCTGGACGATCTCCCGCCCCGGGTAGGCCTCCGCCAGCGCGCGCACGGCGGCCCCGTCCTTCGCCGCGTCCCCGAACTGGGCCGCGATGACGGCTCCGTTGACCACGTGGAAGTTGAGGTAGGAGTCCACGAACTGGGAGTCCTTGGAGCGGACCGTGTCGGGACCCTCCACCCGGATCACCCTCAGCCGCCGCCCCCGCGCGTCCGTGGCGCCGGAGAGGATCGAGAACTGCTCGCGGGCGTCCCGGGCCCACACGTCGTTCCGGTCGGCGGGCGGAACCTGCACCATCACCACACCCGGGCCCACGAAGCGCGAGGTCACGTCGATGTGGTCGTCGGTGATGTCCTTGCCCTTGATGCCGGGGACCCAGATCATCCTGTCCGCGCCGTACGCGCGCAGGACGGCGTCCTCGATCTCGGCCCTGCTCATGCCCGGGTTGCGGTTCTTGTTGACCAGGCTGCTCTCCGTGGCCATGACGGTGCCGTCGCCGTCGGTCTCGATCGCCCCGCCCTCGCCGACGAAGTCGGTCCGGGTGAAGGGCACGCGGAGGTCGTCCGCGACGAGCCGCGCGACGTCGGCGTCGTAGGCGTGCGTCTGCTTGTCGCCCCAGCCGTTGAAGTTGAGCCCGAGGGCATCGAGCCCGCCGCGGCCGTCACGGCGGAAGACCGGTGCGATGTCCCGCATCCAGAGGTCGTCCGTGGGGATGGAGTCGATCACGGTGACCCCCGGTCCGCACAGGGACCGGGCCTTGGCGGCGGTGTACGCGTCAGGGGCGCACAGGACCACCGGCTCGAAGCGGGCGACGGTCCGGGCGATCAGGGCGATGTCCTGCTGTACCCCGGCGAGGCGCCTGCCGCCCCAGATGGAGGACCGGGAAGGCCAGGACATCCACGTACGGGCGTGCGGTACGTCGTCCCGGTCCACCCAGCGGCTCGGCACGGCCGCGCCCGCCCGCTGCGGGGCCGCCGCCACGGAGCCCAGGGCCACGCCCGCGGCTCCGAGCCCCGCGACGCCGAGGACGCGCCTGCGGGAGGGCTGTGCGGAGCCGAACAGGCGGCTGAGGAGGGAGCGGCTGTCGTCGTGGGAGGTGCTCATGCCCCGACTCTGTCATTGACTGAAAATTCAGTCAAGACGTGAGGTGAACGGAAACCCCCGCCCGGAGACAGGGGCTGGACGGGGGAGGAGGGCTTGCCGGGGGCCTGTCCGCCGGGGCGGCCTATCCGCCCGGCTGTGCCAGGTGCCGGAGCTCGGCCGCGATGGCCGTGGTCATCAGCTCGCGCGCGTGCGCGACGGGCAGGCTGCCGCTCAGCCAGCGCGAGCTCAGCCCCTCGACCAGGGCCGTCAGCCGCTCGGCGGCGCCGGCGAGCGCCGCGGCCCCCGCCATGGGCCGGACCCGGCCCAGCAGCTCGCCCACTTCCTGTACCCAGACGAGCGTGGCGCGGGCCAGGTCCTCGCGCAGGTCGGGGTCGAAGACGGCCGTCGCCCGCAGCTCGCCCCAGGCCGTGCTGTTCTCCCGCACCTCGGGGCTGTCCTGGAATTCGAGGAGGAGGGTCTCCTCCAGCTCGCCCCGGGCGTCCAGCGGGGGAGCGTCGGGCTCCCGCTCCGTGGTGTACCGTCCGGCGCGGTCGTTGATGAACTCCAGCGTCGCGCGCAGGATTCCGGCGCGGTCCTTGAAGTGGTAATAGATCAACGCCGTGGACACACCCGCCTCGGCGGCGAGCTCCTCCACGCGCAGGCCGCGCACGCCGCGTCGGGCGATGACCCGCGCGGCCCCTTCCATGATTGCTGTTCGACGGTCCGCCACGCCGACACCCTACCTGGGTGCGCATGACACGTACGACGCGATTCCTGACTGAAATTCCAGTCGGATAGGATCCGAGGCCGTTCGGGCGACCGCACATCCGCCGATCCGCCCCCGTCGCCGAGAGAGCCGTCATGTCCACATCGCCACCGCCCCCGGGCACCGCCCCGCACCACCTCCGGGCACCCGCCGCCGACGATCCCCGAGAGGTGGGCGGCTACCGCGTGGTCGCGCGGCTCGGCGCCGGCGGGATGGGCCGCGTCTACCTCGCCTACACCCCGGGCGGCCGTCCGGTGGCGCTGAAGGTGGTCCGGCCCGAGCTCGCGGGCGACCCCGAGTTCCGCCGCAGGTTCGCCCAGGAGGTGGCCAGTGCGCAGCGCATCCACGGGCTGTACACCGCCCAGGTCGTCGACTCGGGCGCCGACGACCCCACTCCGTGGCTGGCCACCGCGTACGTCCCCGGCCCCTCGCTCCAGCAGGCGGTGCAGGAGTACGGCCCGCTGCCCGTGCGCACCGTGCTGCTGCTCGTGGCCGGCATCGCCGAGGCGCTCCAGGAGATCCACCGGGCGGGTGTGGTCCACCGCGACCTGAAGCCCGCCAACGTCCTGATCGCCGCCGACGGACCGCGCGTCATCGACTTCGGCATCGCGCGGGCCGCGGACGCCGGCGCGCTGACCGGCACCGGACTGCGCGTGGGGACGCCCGCCTTCATGGCCCCGGAACAGGCGCTGGGCACCTCGGCGGGCCCGGCCACGGACGTCTTCGCCCTGGGTGCGCTCGCCGCCTACGTGGGCGGGGGAGTGCCGCCCTTCGGTGCGGGCCCCGAGTCCGCGGCCCTGTACCGGGTGGTGCACGAGGAGGCGGACCTGTGCGCGGTCCCGGCCGAGCTGCGGCCGCTGCTGTGGCACTGCCTGGCCAAGGACCCGGCGCACCGGCCGAGCCCCGCCCAGGTGATCGACGCGGTGCGAGGCCACCCCGCGGTCGGAGGGGAGCTGCGCTTCGGCGACGACTGGCTGCCGCACGGGGTCACCACCGAGCTCCGCCGCCACGCCGACCTGCCCGTACCGGTGGACGCCCCGCCGCCCACCGCTCCCGCGACCGCCCTCGACGCCGCGCCCACCCGTACCGCCCCGCGTGCCGCGGCCGCGGATCCGGCCCCCGCCGGGCCGCCGTGGACCCCGGCGGCGCAGGACCCGCCGCCGCGCGGGCGCAGACGGGCGGCGGCGTCCGGGCGGCGGCGCGGGCGCACGGCGCTCGTGGCCGGCGCCGCCCTGCTGCTCGGCGCGGCCGGGGCCTTCGCGCTGCTCGATCCGTACTTCGAGGACGGCGGGGACGAGGACCCCGGCGGTCCGGCCGAGGCCGTCGCCGGGGCGCCCGCCTCCGCCCCGCCCTCCGCCCGGCCCGACACTCCCGTCCCGTCCGCGCCGTCGTCCGCCCCGGTCTCCGGGTACACCGCCGTCCACACCGGCACCGAGCTCACCTCTCCGGACCAGAGCTACGAGTTCGACGTGAAGGCCGGCCGGGTCGTACCGCAGGAGACCGCCTCCTGGTACGTCGGCCGCACCGCCACCGAGTTCTACGTTCCCGAAAGCAGCGACGCGTACGTCCTGCAGGCCGGGCGGCAGGGGCTCGCCGACTGCCTCAAGGGCGTCGACAGCCGGCCCGTCACGGCGCTGCCCTTCACGACGCTGCGCCCCGGCCGGGCCTTTTGCGTACGGGCCGAGGGCGGCCAGGACATCGGGATCGTGACGGTGCTAGACCCCGGCCCCGGCGAAGGTCCGGTGAAGGTCGCCGTGGACTACTACCGCCGCAGTGGGTGACCCGCTCGGCGGATTGACTGAATATTCAGTCAAGGTACAGTGGAATTATGACCTCCTCTTCCCCCATCTCCCGACGTACCGCTCTGCGAGGCCTCGCCGGTATCGGCGGCGCGCTCGCCCTCGGCGCCTGCGCTCCCGCCGATTCCGGTGAGGCGGGGGCCGACCCCTCGACCACCCCCGGTCCGGGCACGATCTCGGCCGCGGGGCGCCGGTTCCCCGCCGAATGGGAGAGCCACGCGCGCACCTTCATGTCCTGGCCCGCGCTGGACCGGGTCTGGTACGAGCAGCTGCCGGCGGTACGCGAGGACATCGCGCGGGTGGCCCGCGCGGTCGCCGCGTACGAGCCCGTCGTGATGCTGGCCCGCCCCGACCAGCAGGCGGCGGCGCAGAAGGCGTGCGGCTCGGAGGTCCAGGTGATCCCGGTTCCGGTGGACGACCTCTGGGCGCGGGACACCGTGCCGGTGTTCGTCGAGGAGCCGGGCAAGCTGCTCGGCATCGACTTCAACTTCAGCGGGTGGGGCAACAAGCAGGAGCACCGCAACGACGCCCAGGTCGGCCGGGTCCTGCTCGCCAAGTACGGGATCGAGCGCGTGCAGGCACCCCTCGTCGCCGAGGGCGGCTCCTTCGAGACCGACGGGCAGGGCACCCTGCTGGTCACGGAGAGCTCGGTGGTCAACAAGAACCGCAACCCCGGCAAGAGCCGGGACCAGATCGAGGCGGAGCTGAAGAGCACCCTCGGGATCAAGAAGGTGATCTGGCTCGCCGGAGTGCGCGGTCAGGACATCACCGACGCGCACGTGGACAGCCTCGTCCGGTTCGCCGCCCCCGGAGTCGTCCTCCTGGACCAGGCGTTCCCCGGTTCCCCGCCCGACGTCTGGTCGCGCGCCGCCGACCAGGCGAGGACGGTGTTCAAGGACGCGACCGACGCGCGCGGCAAGCGCCTGGAGGTCGTCGACCTGCCCCAGCCCGACCTCGACAAGATCACCGGCCGCGGCGACGCGTTCGTGTCCACGTACGCCAACTTCTACGTGGCCAACGGCGCGGTGTTCATGCCGCGGTTCGGGGACGCCAAGGCGGACGACCGGGCGAGGGGGATCCTCCAGGAGCACTTCCCCGACCGGGAGATCGTGCCGGTGAAGATCGACACCATCGCCTCCGGCGGTGGCGGCATCCACTGCTCGACGCACGACCAGCCCGGCAAGCCGGCCGCCGAGTAGCCGCCGCCTCGGGGGCGTCGTCAAAGAGCACCTTCTCCACGACATTGCGGTGCCTGTAGGCCTCGCGGGCAAAGGCCTGCGGGCGGCCGCCGAGACGACCCCGCCATGTCCGGGAACCGATGGGCGGCGCCCGTCACTTCTTTCCGCCGGATGGCGTGGGAGAAACGGTGACGGGGCCGGTCGTCATCGAAGACTCTTCGCCGTGCTCAGTGCCGTCCGGGGTCTTCCAGGTCTCCCGCGAGGAGGTCGTCGTGGTGCCGTCGGTGTTCCGGTTCGGCCCGGAGGTGTTCGTGACCGTTTGGGGCCATTCCGAGCACGGCTCCCGAGGACCGTCCGCCATCGCGTCGGACGGCGTGCCCGGTTCCGGGCGCGTCTTCCCGCGTCGCCTGCCTGGGCTCAGCGCATCCCGGGCAGGCGACGCGACTCGCTGACCTTCATCAGCCGGGCGAGAAGGAGGTATCCCAGAGCTGTCGCGAGCGCCCTGACAGCCAGCGCGACGGCCGTAGACCACGTGCTGCTTCCCAGGCCTGCGCACGCACGCACGTGCCGCAGCCCAGCCCAGCCCTGCAGCCGGACCCGCGGCGCAGGCCGCCGTCGTCGATACGGCCCCCGAGCCGCTTGCGCAGCAGAATGTCCGGTGAGGGCGAGTCCGGCCCTGGTCTGCTGCTCCTGCGGCATGGTCTGCGAACCATCGCCGAGACCGTGGCCACAGGAATACGACAGCTACGGAACAAGTGCTCAGTCATGAACTGTCAGATGCCGAGTGCGTGGAAGTTCCGCACCGGGGTCGCTTGGCGGGGGACGTGCCCGACCGATACGGACCGTGGACCATGCTCCACACCTGTTTCCGCCACTGGGCGGCGGACGGCACGTTCGACAATCCGCCCTTCCTGTGACGGGGCCGGCCGCCCGCCCGGTTCTGCCCGCGAGGTCCAGAAGCGCCGCGATGTCGCGGAAAGGTGCTTCAACCGCCTCAAGCAGTGGCGGAACATCGCCAGCAGGTACGACAAGACCGCCCAGTCCCACCAAGCAGCCGTCACCCTCGTATCACTCCTCATCTGGGCCTGACACCTCGACGACACCCCCGAGGGGCGCGCGGGGTGGTGCGGTGTGGGTGGGTGCGCTTCCGCGCGCCGGGGTCGGGCCCCCTGACACGCCGGTGGCCGGAGGACAGAATCGGTCGCCCGCAGGCGCTTTTCGGCCTGCGCCGCACCATCACCACGGCAAGGGGGAATCACGCACGTGAAGTCCATCCACACAGGTCGGCTCCGGCGCTGGGGGCGCACGGCGGCGGTCGGCGCGGCCGGCGCCGTACTGGCCCTGACCGCTGCCGGCCCGGCCGGGGCCGCCACCTCGCCCAAGACCACCAGCCTGACACCCGCCTACGACAGCCCCTTCGCCCCGCAGGCCCTCGTCGGCGGCATCTTCGGCGGCTGGCCGGTGACCATGCGCTGCTGGCGCGACGGGGCGTGGGCCAACGGAACCAACCGCTGGTTCTACGTCGAAGGGGGCGGATACAACCCGTACTCGGGCCGCCCGGCCTACGTCCGGGGCTTCGTGTCGGCCAACAAGATCACCAACCAGATCAAGGTCGCTCGCTGCGGCTGACCCGGCACGCACCCTGCTCCGGCCCGCCGCGCCTCGGTAGGCTGGAGCAGAGGGGCGATCCGGTAGCCGCAGGGGAGTTACGGGAGGTACGGGAATGGCCGCGACCCGAGGCACCGCATCCGCATCCGCACCCGTTCCGCCCGGGCCCGACCCCGGGCTCTTCGGCCCCGCCTCCGTCACCTGGCAGTGCCACGGAGACCCGATCATGTGGATCGCCGGGGTCCGTGCCCTCTACCTCCAGGCCCTGCACCCCCGCGCGGTCCGCGGGGTCGTGGAGAACAGCGACTTCCGCTCCGACGCCTGGGGCCGGCTCTTCCGTACCGCCGACTTCGTCGGCACCGTCACCTACGGCACCACCGGGGCCGCCGAGCGCGCCGGCGCCCGCGTCCGCCGGATCCACCGGAGCCTGTCCGCGACCGACCCCGCCACCGGCGAGCGGTTCCCGGTCGACGACCCCGAACTGCTGCTCTGGGTGCACTGCGCGCAGATCGACAGCTTCCTGCACGTCCTGCGCCGCTCCGGGGTCCCCCTCACCGCCGCCCAGGCCGACCGCTACGTCGACGAGAACCGGGCGGGCGCCCGCCTCGTCGGGCTCGACCCGGCGCACGTCCCGGCCGACACGGCCGCCCTCGCCGCGTACTTCGAGGAGGTCCGCCCCGGACTCGCCGCCGGACCCGACGCCCGCGCCGTGGTCGCCTTCCTGCGGAGCCCGCCCACCCCCGCCCTCCTCATCCCTGGCCGAAACCTGCTGTGGCGCCCGATCGCGGAACTGGCCTACGGTTCCCTCCCCGGCTACGCGCACCGGCTGTACGGGCGGCCGGCGCCACCGGCGCCCGTCATCACCCGTCGCCTGCGCCTCACCGGTACCCTGCTGCGCAGCATTCCCGCAGGTCTGCGGTGGCAGCTGCCTCCAGGTCACATCTTGAAAGCGATGCGCCGCATGGGCCCCGGGAGCCGCCCCTCGGCGTACACACTGCGTACATCAGCGGCCATACTGGACCGGCCGGGGAGGGCATAGGACGGAGCACGACAACGGGGGCGGCTTTAAGACATGGCGGAGTCCAGACTGATCCAGGGCCGTTACCGGTCACTCGATCTGATCGGGCGCGGCGGCATGGGCGAGGTGTGGCGCGCCCGGGACGAGTCGCTCGGCCGACAGGTCGCCGTGAAATGCCTCAAACCGCTCGGGCCCGAGCAGGACAACCACTTCACCCAGGTCCTGCGCGAACGCTTCCGCCGCGAGGCGCGCGTCGCCGCGTCCCTCCAGCACCGCGGGGTCACCGTCGTCCACGACTTCGGCGACGACAGCGCCGCGGGCGGTCCCCTCTACCTCGTCATGGAGCTCCTCGACGGCCGCAACCTCAGCCAGCTCCTCGACGACAACGAGACGCGCCCGCTCCCGGTGGACGTGGTCGTCGACACCGCCGAGCAACTGGCCGCCGCCCTCGGCTACACCCACGACCAGGGCGTCGTCCACCGCGATCTGAAACCCGCCAACATCATGCGGCTCACCGACGGCACGGTGAAGATCTGCGACTTCGGCATCGCCCGCCTCGCCCACGACATCGGCTTCACCGCCAAACTCACCGGCGGCGCCATGGCCATGGGCACCCCGCACTACATGTCGCCCGAGCAGATCGCGGGCGGCGAGGTCGACCACCGCAGCGACCTCTACTCCCTCGGCTGCGTCCTGTACGAGATCGCCACCGGCGCCCCGCCCTTCGATCTCGGCGACTCCTGGTCGGTGCTGGTCGGCCACCGCGACAACGCGCCCGTACCGCTGCGCGAGCACCGGCCCGAACTGCCCGAGTACTTCGAGCAGGTGGTCCTGGACCTGCTGGCCAAGCGCCCCGAGGACCGCCCCGGCGACGCCCGCCACCTGCACCGGCGGCTCGTCGAGGGCCGCGTCGGCCCCGGCGGCCTGCCCGGAGCGCAGGCGCCCCTCCCCGCGTGGGCCCACGGGATGACCGCGGGCCGCAAGGCGGGCACCGAGGCCCGCCCCGCGAGCGGGGCCTGGGCCGTGCTCACCGGCTCCTGGACCGCCGGGCGCCCCAGCGGCGAACACCGGATCCTGCGGCCCCCGGCCGCCGAGGACCCCCGGCTCACCGCGCCGTACGGGATCCCGGGCCCGGGCTCCGCCGGGCTCGGCTCCGCGGCGGCGTCCGGTCCCGAAGCACTCGCCGCCGACCACACCCGGGCGTTCGCCCTCAGCCGCGCGGACCGGCCCGAAGAGGCGCTGGCCCTGTACGAAGCCGTCGCCGAGGGGCGCACCCGGGCCCTCGGCGCCGACCACCGGGACACCCTCGCGGCCCGCCAGGAGGCGGCGTACGAACTGGGCCGGCTCGGACGCCACCGCGAGGCCCACGACGTGTACCGCGCCGTGCTCGTCGCCCGTGAGCGCGCCATGGGCCCGCTCCACCCCGACACCCTGCGCTGCCGCCACAGCCTCGCGTGCGCCCTCGGCGCTCTGGGCCGGTTCGCCGAAGCCCACCGCACCGCCGCCGCGGTCGCCGCCGACCGGGCGGCCGTGCTGGGCGCCGAGCACGCGGACACGCTGCTGACCCGGTACGAGGCCGCGTACGCGCTGGGCCGCCTCGGCCGCTGGCAGGAGGCCCTGGACGGGTTCCGCCACGTCGCCGCCGTACGGGAACGGGTGCTGGGCCGGGACCATCCGGACACCCTCGCCGCCCGCTACGAGGCCGGCATCGCGCTCGGCCGTACCGGCCACGCAGCCCAGGCCCTGGACCTGTTCCGGGGCCTGGTCCGCGACCGCACCCGCGCGTACGGCGCCGCCGACCCCGAGACGCTGCGCGCCCGGCACGTCCTCGGCGTCAACCTGGGCCGGCTGGAGCGCTGGGAGGAGGCGGTGGCCGAGGCCCGGCAGGTGGCCGACGCCCGGGCCAAGGCGCTCGGCGGCGAACACCCCGACACCCTCGTCAGCCGCCGCGAACTCGCGGTGGGGCTCGGCCGGCTGGGCCGCTGGGACGAGGCCCTGCCCGTCTACCGGGAGCTCTCCGGCATCCGCGAGCGCTCCCTCGGCGACGACCATCCGGACACGGTGGCGGCCCACGCCGACGAAGCACACTGTCTGGAGCGGCTCGGCCAGGTGTGTTACCAAGAGCCATGACGAGCTTCGGGCACGATGTATACGACGACGTGATCGTGGGCGGCGGGCACAACGGACTGGTCGCCGCCGCGTACCTGGCCAGGGCGGGCCGTTCGGTGCTGGTCCTGGAGCGCCTCGGGAACACCGGCGGCGCCGCGATCTCCACCCGGCCCTTCGTGGGGGTCGACGCCCGGCTCTCGCGCTACTCGTACCTCGTCTCCCTGCTCCCGGCGAAGATCGTGCGCGATCTGGGTCTGGAGTTCGCGGTCCGCAAGCGGACGGTGTCCTCGTACACGCCGGTCGAGCGCGACGGGCGGGCCGGAGGGCTCCTCGTCGGTGGCGGGGAGTCCCGCACCCGCGAGTCGTTCGCGCGGCTGACCGGCTCGGAGCGGGAGTACGAGAGCTGGCGCGCCTTCTACGGGCGGACCGGGCGGCTCGCCGGGAAGGTCTTCCCGACGCTGACCGAGCCGCTGCCCACGCGGGCCGAGCTGCGGGCCCGGATCGACGACGAGGCGGCCTGGCGGATGCTGTTCGAGGAGCCGCTGGGGCGGGCCGTCGAGGAGCACTTCGCCGACGACCTGGTGCGGGGCGTGGTGCTCACCGACGCCCTGATCGGCACGTTCGCGGACGCGCACGACGCCTCGCTCGTCCAGAACCGCTGCTTCCTGTACCACGTCATCGGCGGCGGCACCGGGGACTGGGACGTTCCGGTCGGCGGGATGGGCGCGCTCACCGACGCGCTGGCGACCGCGGCCCGGGCGGCCGGGGCCGAGATCGCGACCGGGCACGAGGTGCTGCGCATCGATACGGACGGCCGGGCGCCGGCCGAGGTGACCTTCCGTACGGCGACGGGGGAGGGGCGGGTCGTCGGGCGGACGGTGCTGGTCAACGCCTCGCCGCGGACCCTGGGCGAACTGCTGGGCGAGACGGAGCCGGCGGCGCCGGTCGAAGGGGCGCAGCTCAAGGTCAACATGCTGCTGCGGCGGCTGCCGCGGCTGCGGGACACCTCGGTGGATCCGCACGAGGCCTTCGGCGGCACGTTCCACATCGCCGAGGGCTACGCGGAGCTCGCGCGGGCCTACGCCGAGGCGGCCACCGGCGAACTGCCGTCCGTACCGCCCTCGGAGATCTACTGCCACTCGCTGACCGACCCCACGATCCTCGGGCCGGAGCTCGTGGCGCAGGGGTACCAGACGCTGACCCTGTTCGGCCTGCACACCCCGGCCCGGCTGTTCGAGAAGGACAACCACGGCGCGCGCGAGGTGCTGCTGACCGGGACGCTCGCGCAGCTGGACGCGCACCTGGCCGAGCCGATCACCGACTGCCTGGCCTTCGACGCGGACGGGCGGCCGTGCATCGAGGCGAAGACCCCGCTGGACCTGGAGCGCGAACTGCGGCTGCCCGGCGGGCACATCTTCCACCGGGACCTGTCGTGGCCGTACGCGCAGGACCAGGGCGCGGCCGGCCGCTGGGGGGTGGGGACCCCGTACGCCAACGTCCTGCTGTGCGGCGCGGGCGCCGCACGCGGAGGCGGCGTCAGCGGGGTCCCCGGCCACAATGCGGCGATGGCCGTCCTGGGGCACTGACCGCGGTTACGCGGCGGCTCCGGCGGGCTCGATGACGACGATCGGGATCTCGCGGTCGGTCTTGCGCTGGTACTCGTCGTAGTCGGCCCAGTGCTTCACCATCACGGGCCAGTACGCGGTGCGCTCCTCGGGGGTCGCGGTGCGGGCCGTGCCCTGGAGGACCTTCGGGCCGACCTGGATGCGGACCTCGGGGTGGGCCGTGAGGTTCTTGTACCAGAGCGGGTGCTCGTCGTCGCCGCCCTTGGAGGCCACGATGAGGTAGCGGCCGTCGGCCTCGCCGTAGATGAGCGGGGTGCGCACGGCGTTGCCGGAGACCCGGCCCACGGTGGTGAGCAGCAGGGTCTGGGTGCCGTTCCAGTGGTGGCCCTCGGCCCCGTTCGTCGCCACGTACTGCTTGACGTGGTCGAGCTGCCAGGTGCCCTGCTTGGGGTCCTTCGGGTGGTCCCAGTCGATCGCGTTGTTCGCCATGGCCTGTACCTGCCTTTGTCTGCCGAGCTGTTGGGGGTTGAACAGTCAACGAAACTCAACGAGCACGAACACCACCGGGCACGGGTTTATGCCAGGATCGGATCGTGATCGCCGAACTTCAGTGTGTCGTGCTGGACTGCCCCGAGCCGCTGCGGCTTGCCGATTTCTACCGGGAGGTGCTGGGCGGGACCGTCAACCGGCCGGACCCGCGGTGGACGGTCGACGAGCACTGGGCGACGCTGCACGTCCCGTCGGGCCAGGTGCTCGCCTTCCAGCGGGTGGCCGACCACCGGCCGCCGCGGTGGCCGGACCCCGCCCGTCCGCAGCAGTTCCACCTGGACTTCGCCGTGCCGGACCTGGACCGGGCGCAGGAGCAGGTGCTGGCCGTCGGAGCCACGCTCCTGGACGCCCGCACCGGAGCCGTCCCCGACGACTGGCGCGTGTACGCGGACCCGGCGGGCCACCCGTTCTGCCTGGTCCGCGAGGGTTGACGGAGCGGCGTACGCCGCGTCTGCCGCCGCGCCGCGCACCCCTCGGTCCGTTCAGTCCGTCGAGCGGGTCCAGCCGGCGGCGTTGACGCGGGAGGCGTCGGCGGGCCGGTCCTCCGCGAAGAGGAGGCGGCCGGGCTCCGATACGCGCAGGACGTCGACGTACACCCCGCGGCCGACGTAGCGGCCGGTCGCGGCGTGGCGGAAGCGGAGGTGGACCGGGCGGCCCGCCCAGGGGGTGAGGGGGGCCTCCAGGCGGTGCCAGATGCGGCCGGACCAGCCGCCGGCGCTGCCGTGCGGCCACTGTTCGGGGGTTCCGCCCGTCGATCGCAGCGTGCTGAACGGCAGCGGCTCCCACGTCTCCCCGTCGTCCGATGCCTCCAGGTGGAAGGCGCCCCCGCCGGGCACCGTGTCCCACCACACGGCACAGCGCAGCCGGGCCGCGGGCGTCGCCGGGGTCAGCGGCGGCAGGGTGAGGGTGCCGGAGCCCCCGGTCTCCATGCCGGAGTACCAGGCGGGGCCGCCGTGCCTCGTACGGACCGGGACGGCGCGGGCGAAGCGGTTGCCGACGGCGACGCGGGGCGCGCTGCCGGCCCGCCAGGTGCGCACGGGGTGGACGGAGTTGCCGAGCAGGATGAGGAAGGAGTCGGTGGAGGGGTCCAGGACCAGGGAGGTGCCGGTGAAGCCGGTGTGGCCGGCGGAGTGCGGGGTGGCCATGGCACCCATGTACCAGTGCTGGTAGAGCTCGAAGCCCAGGCCGTGGTCGTCGCCGGGGAACGCGGTGTTGAAGTCGGTGAAGAGCAGTTCGACGGAGGCCGGGCGCAGGATGCGCCTGCCGGCGTAGACCCCGCCGTCGAGGAGGGTCCGGGCGAGGACGGCCAGGTCGAACGCGGTGCCGAAGATGCCGGCGTGGCCGGCGACCCCGCCGAGGGCGTACGCGTTCTCGTCGTGGACCTCGCCCCAGACCAGCCCGCGGTCCAGGCCGGACCAGGGCGGCCGCTGGATCTCGGTGGCGGCGATGACGCGGCGCCAGGAGAGCGGCGGGTTGTACCGCGTGCGGTGCATCCCGAGCGGAGCGGTGATCTCGTCGTGGAGCAGGAGATCCAAAGTGTGGCCGGTGATCCGTTCCAGGAGCAGCTGTAGCGCGATGAGGTTGAGGTCCGAGTACCGGTACACCGTTCCGGGGGTGTCCTGCGGGCGCACCCCGCACAGCAGCCTCAACTGCCCCTCGCGGGTTGGCTGCTGGTAGAAGGGGGCCCAGGAGCGCAGCCCGGAGGTGTGCGTGAGCAGCTGGCGCACCGTGATCAGCTCTTTGCCGCCGCCGGTGAACTCGGGCAGGTACCGGTCCACCGGAGCCTCCAGCTCCAGCCGTCCGCGCTCCACCTGCTGCACGGCCAGCAGCGAGGTGAACAGCTTGGTCAGCGAGGCCAGGTCGAAGACGGTGTCCTCGGCCATCGGGATGCGCTGCGCCGCGGGGAACTCCCGCACCCGGTCGGTGCGGCCGTCGTAGTCCGCGTACCGCACGGCCTCGCCCATCGCGCGGTGCAGGGCGATCGTGCGGCCCCGGCCGGCGAGCACCACGGCCCCCGCGTAGTAGGGGTGCTCGGGGGAGGGGCCGAGGAAGCGCCGGGCCTCGTCGGCCACCGCCTCCAGGTGTCTGTCCACCAGTCCCGCCTGCCGTGCGGACCCGTACCGCAGGCGCAGCCCCTGGAGCGCCCGCCGTTCGGCCGGATTGCCGGCGGCCCCCGCCGCCCCGGGCAGCGCCGCGTGCAGGAGCAGCACCCCGCCCAGCGCCAGCAGCCGCCCCCCGAGCCGCCTCCGGCTCGGTCCGTCCCCGCGAGCCCCGCTTCCGGCCGGGTTCGCCGACCGGGCCCGACTTCCCCGGTGTGCTTCCCCGTCCCCCGTGCGCTCCTCCACCACCGGCCTCCTGTTCGCCGAACCGCGCCCTCCCGAAGTATCTGCCCGCCTGCGCGGCGGGCCCCGCACCGACCGGCCCGTAAAGAATCTGACGAGTCATCAGAAACCTCTTCCCTCGGTCGCCGGGCTGCGGCAAGCTGGCGCCCATGGAGACGGAGCTGAGCAAGAAACTGGGAGTCGAGCACGCCATCTTCGGCTTCACGCCCTTTCCGGCGGTCGCCGCGGCCATCACCCGCGCCGGCGGATTCGGCGTCCTCGGCGCCGTCCGCTACACCGCCCCCGACGACCTCAAACGCGACCTCGACTGGATGCAGCGGAACACCGGCGGCAAGCCGTACGGCCTCGACGTCGTCATGCCCGCCAAGAAGGCCGTCGACGGCATCGGCGAGGCCGACATCGAGGCGATGATCCCGGCCGCCCACCGCGCCTTCGTCCGCGACACCCTCGCCAAGTACCACGTCCCCGAGCTGGCCGAGGGCGAGGCCTCGGGCTGGAGGATCACCGGCTGGATGGAGCAGGTCGCCCGCCGCCAGCTCGACGTCGCCTTCGACTACCCCATCAAACTCCTGGCGAACGCCCTCGGTTCCCCGCCCGCCGACGTCATCGCGCGCGCCCACGACCACGGGGTCCTCGTCGCCGCCCTCGCCGGCAGCGCCAAACACGCCCGCCGCCACGCCGAAGCCGGCATCGACATCGTCGTCGCCCAGGGCTACGAGGCCGGCGGCCACACCGGCGACATCGCCACGATGGTGCTGGTCCCCGAGATCGCCGAGGCGGTCGCCCCGCTCCCCGTCCTCGCCGCCGGCGGCATCGGCAGCGGCGAGCAGATCGCCGCCGGCCTCGCCCTCGGCGCCCAGGGCGCCTGGCTCGGCTCCCTCTGGCTCACCACCACCGAAGCCGACCTGCACTCCCGTGCCCTCACCGAGAAGCTGCTGGCCGCCGGCTCCGGCGACACCGTCCGCTCCCGCGCCCTCACCGGCAAGCCCGCACGCCAGCTCCGCACCGAGTGGACCGACGCCTGGGACGACCCGGCCGGCCCCGGCGCGCTCCCGATGCCGCTCCAGGGCCTGCTCGTCGCCGAGGCCGTCTCCCGCATCCAGAAGTACGAGGTCCAACCGCTGCTCGGCACCCCCGTCGGCCAGATCGTCGGCCGGATGAACTCCGAACGCAGCGTCCAGGCCGTCTTCGACGACCTCACCAGCGGCTTCGAGCGCGCCATCGACCGCATCAACCGCATCGCCGGCCGCGCCTGAGAGGTGTGATCTGCATGAGTGAGCAACGACCCAACGGATTCTGGGCCCAGGCCGCCGCCGACCCCGGACGCACCGTCCTCGTCACCCCCGAGGGGGAGGAATGGAGCGCCGGGCGGCTGCACGCCGACGTCAACCGCCTCGTCCACGGACTGCGCGCCGCCGGACTGGAGAAGGGCGACGTCTTCGCCGTCGTCCTCCCGAACGGCGTCGAGTTCCTCACCGCCTACCTCGCCGCCTCGCAGGCCGGCTTCTACCTGGTCCCGGTCAACCACCACCTCGTCGGCCCCGAGATCGCCTGGATCGTCTCCGACTCCGGCGCCAAGGTCCTCATCGCCCACGAGCGCTTCGCCGACGCCGCCACCGCCGCGGCCGACGAGGCGGCCCTGCCCGCGAGCCACCGCTACTGCGTCGGAGAGGTCGCGGGCTTCCACCCGTACGCCGCACTCCTCGGCGGACAGCCCGCGACCCCGCCCGAGGGGCGCACCCTCGGCTGGGTCATGAACTACACCTCCGGCACCACCGGGCGCCCGCGCGGCATCCGCCGACCGCTGCCCGGCAAGCTCCCGGAGGAGACGTACCTCGGCGGCTTCCTCGGGATCTTCGGCATCCGGCCGTTCGACGACAACGTCCACCTGGTCTGTTCGCCGCTCTACCACACGGCCGTCCTCCAATTCGCGGGCGCCGCCCTGCACATCGGGCACCCGCTGGTGCTGATGGACCGCTGGACCCCCCAGGAGATGCTGCGGCTCATCGACGACCACGCCTGCACGCACACCCACATGGTCCCGACGCAGTTCCACCGGCTCCTCGCGCTCCCGCAGGAGACGAAGGACGCGTACGACGTCTCCTCGATGCGGCACGCGATCCACGGGGCCGCGCCCTGCCCGGACCACGTCAAGCGGGCGATGATCGACTGGTGGGGCACGTGCGTGGAGGAGTACTACGCGGCCAGCGAGGGCGGCGGCGCGTTCGCCACCGCCGAGGACTGGCTGAAGAAGCCGGGAACGGTCGGCAAGGCCTGGCCGATCAGCGAGCTCGCCGTCTTCGACGACGACGGGAACCGGCTGCCGCCCGGCGAACTCGGCACCGTCTACCTGAAGATGAACACCGGCGGCTTCAGCTACCACAAGGACGAGGGCAAGACGAAGAAGAACCGCATCGGCGACTTCTTCACCGTCGGCGACCTCGGGCTGATCGACGAGGACGGGTACCTCTTCCTGCGCGACCGCAAGATCGACATGATCATCTCGGGCGGGGTGAACATCTATCCGGCGGAGATCGAGTCGGCCCTGCTCACCCACCCGGCGGTCGCGGACGCCGCCGCCTTCGGGATACCGCACGCCGACTGGGGCGAGGAGGTCAAGGCGGTCGTCGAACCGGCCGAGGGCTTCGTCGCCGGGGACGCCCTCGCCGCGGAGATCCTGCACCACTGCGAGCGTCAGCTGGCCGGTTTCAAACGGCCCAAGTCGGTCGACTTCATCGAGACGATGCCGCGCGACCCGAACGGCAAGCTGTACAAGCGGCGGCTGCGCGATCCGTACTGGGAGGGCCGCGAACGCGCCGTGTGAACGCGCCGTGTGAACGCGCCGTGTGAACGCGCCGAATGTGGCGGACCGGGGTCCGAGCCCCGCGACCCGAGCAGTGGACTCCGGTCCGCCACGCCCGACATTTCGTGAGAAGTGCCACGTCAGAGCCTCGGATGCGCCCCTTGCGCCGCACATCGGGGACACTTCTGGCAAGTTGGCTGATATGAGTACGGCTACCCGCAGATTCCCCCTGACCGACTGGACCGTCATGGTCCCCGTGGTGGCGCTCCTCGCGCTCGTCTTCAGCTGGGGGCGCGATCTGCCCGGATTCGCCGTGGGCCTGGTCGCCCTGTGCCTCGGGGGCGCGGTGCTCGCCGCCGTGCACCACGCCGAGGTCGTCGCCCACCGGGTGGGCGAGCCGTTCGGCTCACTGGTCCTGGCCGTGGCCGTCACCGTCATCGAAGTGGCCCTCATCGTCACCCTGATGGCCGACGGCGGGGACAAGACCGCCTCCCTGGCCCGGGACACCGTGTTCGCCGCCGTCATGATCACCTGCAACGGCATCGTCGGCCTGTCCCTGCTCGTCGGAGCCCTGCGCAACCGGGTCGCCGTCTTCAACGCGGAGGGCTCCGGCGCGGCCCTGGCCACCGTGGCGACGCTGGCCGTCCTCAGCCTGGTCCTGCCGACGTTCACCACCAGCAAACCGGGGCCGGAGTTCTCCACCGCCCAGCTGACCTTCGCCGCCGTCGCCTCGCTCGCCCTGTACGGGCTGTTCATCGCCGTCCAGACGGTCCGGCACCGGGACTACTTCCTGCCGGTGGACACCGGGACCGGGACCGGTACGGAGCGGGCGGCCGGGGCCGCGGCCGGCGGAGCGGGGGACGGCGGCGGGGACGCCGGGGACGGCGACGGGGAGCACGCCGCGCCCCCCACCTCCCGCGCCGCCCTGGTCAGCCTCGGCCTGCTGCTGGTCGCGCTCATCGCCGTGGTCGGCGACGCCAAGGCCGTCTCGCCCACCATCGAGAAGGGCGTCGCCAGCGCCGGCCTGCCCAACGCCGTCGTCGGCGTGATCATCGCCCTGCTCGTCCTGGCCCCCGAAACCCTCGCCGCCGTCCGCGCCGCCCGCCGCGACCGGGTCCAGACCAGCCTCAACCTGGGCTACGGATCCGCCATCGCCAGCATCGGCCTGACCATCCCGGCCATCGCCCTGGCCACCATCTGGCTGTCCGGCCCGCTGCTGCTCGGCCTCGGGCCGATCCACATGGTGCTGCTCGCCCTGACCGTCGTGGTCAGCGCCCTCACCATCGCGCCCGGCCGGGCGACCCTGCTCCAGGGCGGCGTGCACCTCGTCCTGCTCGCCGCGTACCTCTTCCTCGCCGTCAGCCCCTGAGCGGCCTCCGGTGGGGCCGGACCGTTCCGGCCCCACCGGGCGACGGCCCGGGTCAGCGGCGCTCGCGCGGCCAGACCACCTTCAGCTGCGGAGAGGTGAGGATGTCCCGCTCGCAGAACCGCGAGGTCACCCAGCGCTCCTGCGAGAACAGCCGGGTCTGGTCGGCGTAGTGCGCCGAGTTCGGATTCGACGACTGGCCGTACGTCAGCAGCGTGCGCGCCACCGGGCAGCGGCCGCCGTCCCAGCCGACCGCCTGGATGTGGCTGGAACCGTGCACGACCTCCGGGTAGCCGCCGGCCGCCGCGTTCCACGGTGCCTCGATCTTGTTCCACACGCCCAGCGCCTCGGTGCCGCCCGGCACCGGCAGCTTCTGCCCGCCGCGCACCACGAACTGGTGCTCGCCGAGCGGCGCGTCCGGCGCGATACCGGCCGCCGCCAGCTCCGCGACCGTGTCCGCGAGCGCCCGTGCGATCCCGGGCGCCGCCTGGTTGAGCGTACGAGGCGTGCGGACGGGGTCGGCCGCCGAGAACGGCACCAGCCACAGGTCCTTGGCCGGAGTGGTCGCGGTCAGCTTGCGCCAGAACCGGTCGAAGAGCAGCGCGCCGCGGCTGCCGGTGTCGGCGCTGCGGTCCCAGCCCGCCAGCACCGCGCAGGCCGCCGACACGTCCACCGACCGGCCGTCGCTCGCGGTGGCCGCGCCGCGGGGGAGGGCGGCGCAGGCCTTCGCCGCGTCGGCCGCCGCGAGACCGCCGGCCGGCACCCGGTTCGCGAACTGCTGCTTCTGCAGGTCCGCCACGGTCAGCCCGCCCCTGGCCGCCATCGCGGAGACGTCCTCCACCGCGCCCCGGGTCCGCAGCGAACGCGGAGTGCCGAGGCTGCCCCAGATCCGCTCGTAGCCGGTCACCGGCGTCTCGGCATTGGCCAGCCAGGCGCTGTCGTTGGAGTTCTCGGCGTACGGCGCGTCGCGCAGCGTCGGCGCCTTCGCCGGGCCGAACACCCCGGGCTGCACCGCGTCCGGGTCCGAGCCGAGCGCGCAGTCACCGCGCGCGCCGTCGAGTACGGCGAGCCCTGAGGCCGGGTACGTGGCCCTGCCGAGCGGGGTGGAGCAGCGGGCGGCGAGCTCGTCGGTGATCCGGGGGAGCACCTGGGACTGGGTGAACAGCGTCCCGCCGGCCGAGTCCGCGGCGACAGTGTTGACCCAGGGCAGGCCTTGCGTGCGCTTCAGCGCGTCCTGGATCCCGGCCACGTCCCGGGCCTTGCCGAAGGCGAGCGCGGTGTCGGAGCCGCGCAGGTTGGCCGCGTTCGGGTCGTTCAGCGCGTACGCCGTCCCCGTCGTCCAGGGCAGCGGGAGCGTCGGGCCGAGGCCGGTGACGACGGGCCCGTAGCGGGTCCACCATTGGGTGCGGATGACGGGGGAGCCCCCCGCCACCTGGACGCTCACCCGGCGCTGCGTCATCTTCTCCGGCTTGCCGTCGACCAGATAGGCGGTCGGGTCGGCCGGGTCGAGGGTCAGCTGGTGCAGGTTGACGGGGGTGCCGGTGGCCACCGTGTGGCTCCAGGCCACCTTCTCGTTGAACCCGATGTTCACCACGGGGGTGCCCAGCAGCGAGCCGCCGGAGACGTTCAGCTCGCCGGGTATGGTCTGCTGCGACTGCCAGAACCGGCGGCCGCCCTGCCAGGGGTAGTGCGGGTTCCCCAGGAGCAGGCCGTGGCCGTTCGCGGTGGTGGAGCCGGAGAAGGCCACCGCGTTGGAGCCCATGTCGTAGCGCCCGGTGTCGAAGAAGGCCCGCGCGGCCTCGGCGGCGGCCGCCGGGTCGCCGGCCGGGTCGCCGGCCTGGCCGGCGGTGAGGGAGGCCCCTCGGCCCGGCGGCTGCCCCGGCGGCTGCGCCGCGGCGATGTCGTCCACGGCGCGCCCCTGGCCGCCGATCACCGAGACGGCGAACGCGCGGGCGGCCACGTCGACGGCGGTGACCGGGCGCACCCAGGCGGCGCCCTTGCAGGCCGGGTCGGTGATCTTGTTCTGGGCCAGCCAGGCGTTGTACCCGGCGGCCCAGCCGCGCATCAGCTCCTTGAGGTCCCGGGTGGGGCCGGCCGGGGCGGGCGCGGCGAGCAGCTTCTCGACGGTGCCGGCCTCCCGGACCCCCTTGAAGTACAGGTCGCTGGTGAGGTTCCTGCTCGCGGAGGACAGCGAGCCGTCGGTCGCCGCGTCGGGGCCGAACCACCGAGAGCGCTCGCCGGCCACGGTCACGAACCCGTCGGCGAGCACACAGGCCTGATCGGCGGCCTGGGCCCAGCCGGTGCCGAAGCCGAGGTGGGCGTAGTCCTGGGCCAGGATGTGCGGGATGCCGTTCTCGGTGTACCGGATGACGGCCGACAGGCCGCCGCCCGAGGGCCCGCGGTCGGCGGCGGCCGTGGCCGCCGAGGCCTGCGGGGCCGCCGCGGTGGCGGCGAGCAGGGCGGCGCCGAGGAGCGCGGCGCGCCGGAGCAGCGGGCGGGTGCGGCCGTGTCCGTCGAACGGGTGCAAAGTGCCTCCCAAGTAGCCTGTGACCGGGCGGAGTTGCCCGGGGGTGCCCGTGGTGCAGGCGGTGCTCTCGTGCACCCACACTCATGCAGGCGGCCTGACGATCTGTCAACAGGCCGTTCGGCGCCCCGGTGGTCCGGGGTCATTGACCGCGGCCGCGCGCGCAGACGAGGATCACGCCATGACAGCAGCGCGGGCGGTGCGGCAGAACACGGTCGACGGACTGGTGCGTGACAGCGCGCTGCGCGTCCCGGACCGGCAGGCCGTCACCTACCGCGAACGGACGTGGACGTACGCGGAGCTCGACGCCGCCGTCTCCACCGGGGCGGCCGTCCTGCGGGAGCGCTACGGGCTGGCCGACGGCGACCGGGTGGCGACCTTCGCCCACAACTCCGACGCCTACCTGCTCGCCTTCCTCGCCTGCGCCCGCGCCGGGCTCACGCACGTCCCGGTCAACCAGAACCTGACCGGTGAGGACCTCGCGCACATCCTCGACGACTGCACGAGCGCGCTGGTCCTCGCCGACCCGGACCTGGCCGCGCGGATCCCGGAGGGCCATGCCGTGCGGCCGCTGCGCGACGCCCCCGGCTCGTTCCTGGCGGAGCTGGACGATCCGCTGCCCTTCGTACCGGACCGCGACCCGTACGCCGTGGCGCAGCTGCTCTACACCTCGGGGACCACCGCTCTGCCCAAGGGCGCGATGATGACGCACAAGGCGCTGGTCCACGAGTACGAGAGCGCGATCGAGGCGCTCGACCTGGCCGAGGACGACCGGCCGGTGCACTCGCTGCCGCTCTACCACTCGGCGCAGATGCACGTCTTCCTGCTGCCGTACCTGGCGGTGGGCGCGCGGAACACGATCCTGGACGCCCCGGTCGCCGAGGAGATCTTCCACCTGGTGGAGGCGGGGCGGGCGGACAGCCTGTTCGCGCCGCCCACGGTGTGGATCGGGCTGGCGAACCACCCTGATTTCGGGCGCCGCGAACTGGGCGCACTGCGCAAGGCGTACTACGGGGCCTCGATCATGCCGGTGCCCGTGCTGGAGCGGCTGCGGGCGCGGCTGCCCGGGCTCGGGTTCTACAACTGCTTCGGGCAGAGCGAGATCGGCCCGCTGGCCACCGTGCTGGGACCGGACGAGCACGACGGGCGGATGGAGTCCTGCGGGCGGCCCGTGCGCCACGTCGAGGCGAGGGTCGTCGACGAGGACGGCGCGGAGGTGCCGGACGGCACGGCCGGAGAGGTGGTGTACCGATCGCCCCAGCTGTGCCTCGGGTACTGGAACGACCCGGAGGCGACGAAGAAGGCCTTCCGTGACGGCTGGTTCCGCTCCGGGGACCTGGCGGTGCGGGACGCGCAGGGGTACTTCACGGTCGTCGACCGGGTGAAGGACGTCATCAACTCGGGCGGGGTGCTGGTGGCCTCCCGGCAGGTCGAGGACGCGCTGTACACCCACCCGGGGGTGGCCGAGGCCGCGGTGGTGGGCCTGCCCGACGAGCGGTGGATCGAGGCGGTCACGGCGATCGTGGTGCCGCGCGGGGAGGTCACGGAGGCGGAGCTGCTGGCGTACGCCCGGGAGAGGCTGGCCCACTTCAAGGCCCCGAAGCGGGTGCTGTTCGTGGACGCCCTCCCGCGCAACGCCAGCGGCAAGATCCTCAAGCGCGAGCTGCGGGACCGCTTCGGGCAGGCGGAACGGCCGGCCTGACCGGCGGGACGGCCCCGGGCCCGGGGGTCATTCGGCCGGACCGCCGGTGGCACGGAGGCGGCGGAGGGTGAGGTGCTCGTGCACCAGGCGTCCGACCAGGGCGCCGCCGTAGACGACGAAGCCCACGCCGACCAGCCAGGACTGCACTACCAGCAGCGTGCCGAAGGGGCCGTACGTGACGGCGTTGGACGCGATCAGCGGGGAGAACACCAGCTGGGAGAAGACCCGCAGTCCGAGCAGGCCCAGGCTGGTGGCCACCGCCCCCGGCAGCAGGGCCCGCCAGCGGACCCGGCCGCCGAGCAGCAGCCGCTGGGAGCCCCAGAAGAAGAGGATGGTGCCGAGCAGATCGCCGGTGGTGCCGAGGACGGTGCCGACGGCGTCGTTCGAGGGGGCGGGGATCTCGACGAGCAGCGCGAGGTAGCAGACGAGCAGGGCCAGCCAGACGACGTGCCGCCACATGGTGTGCCAGCGGGCGGTGGGCAGGTCCCAGACCTTCTCATACCCGGTCTGCACGGCCGAGCCGAAGGTCAGGCCGAAGACGGCGAGGGCCGCGAGACCGAAGGCGGTGGTCCGCTCCAGCGCCAAGTCGGCCGCGCCGAACAGCATCTCGACCCGGGCCCGCGAGGACTCGGTGACCCCGAGGGCCTGGCCGAGCCAGCGTCCGAAACCGGATCCGCTGCCGGGGGCGGCGGCCGCGACGACCACCAGCAGCGGCACCAGGGTCAGGAAGCCCAGGGCGGCGAATCCCATGGCCCGGTGCATGAGCTCCATCTCCCGCCCCCGGCTCCACGCCAGCCCGGCCGGGGAGGCCTGGAGCCGGTCGTGGAGCTGGCGGAAGAACGGGGTCACGCCTCATGGATTACCCGGACGGACCCCCCGGGTCTCGGAGGCTCCCCCGAAGTAGGCCCGAAGGGGTGGTCCGCCGGGTGGTTCCCCTACCGCGTCTCCCTGAGGTCCGTCAGGCGCTTGATCTTGCCCACCGACCGCTCCAGGGTCTCCGGGTCGACCACCTCGACGGCCACCGAGACCCCGATGCCGTCCTTGACCGCGCGGACCACGGCGGCGGCCGCGGCCTCCCGCTGGCCCGCATCCGCCTCCCGGCGCGCCTCCACCCGGACCGTCAGCGCGTCCATCCGGCCCTCCCGGGTGAGCCGCAGCTGGAAGTGCGGGGCCAGGGCGGGCGTGCGGAGCAGGATCTCCTCGATCTGCGTCGGGTACAGGTTGACCCCACGCAGGATGATCATGTCATCGCTGCGGCCGGTCACCTTTTCCATCCGCCGGAACGCCGGCCGGGCCGTACCCGGCAGCAGCCGGGTCAGGTCCCGGGTCCGGTACCGGATGACCGGCATGGCCTCCTTGGTGAGCGAGGTGAACACCAGCTCCCCGGAAGCGCCTTCCGGCAGCACCTCCCCGGTGAACGGGTCCACGACCTCCGGATAGAAGTGGTCCTCCCAGATGTGCAGCCCGTCCTTGGTCTCGACGCACTCCTGCGCCACGCCCGGGCCCATCACCTCGGACAGGCCGTAGATGTCCACCGCGTCGATGTCGAGCCGCTGCTCGATCTCCCGCCGCATCTCCTCGGTCCACGGCTCCGCGCCGAATATCCCCGTCCGGAGCGAGGTGGCGCGCGGGTCGATGCCCTGGCGCTCCATCTCGTCCAGCAGCGTGAGCATGTACGAGGGCGTCACCATGATGATCTCCGGCCGGAAGTCCTGGATCAGCCGGACCTGGCGGTCGGTCATGCCGCCGGACGCGGGCACGACCGTACAGCCGAGCCGCTCCACGCCGTAGTGCGCGCCGAGGCCGCCGGTGAACAGGCCGTACCCGTAGGCGACGTGCACCATCTGGCCCGGTCTGCCGCCCGCCGCCCGGATGGACCGGGCCACCACGTCCGCCCAGGTGGAGAGGTCATTGTCGGTGTAGCCGACGACGGTGGGCCGGCCCGTGGTGCCGCTGGAGGCGTGGATGCGGCGCACCTCGGAGCGGGGCACGGCGAACATGCCGAAGGGGTACTGGTCGCGCAGGTCGGCCTTGGTGGTGAAGGGGAAGAGGGCGAGATCGGCCAGGGAGCGGCAGTCGTCGGGGTGCACCCCGGCCTTGTCGAAGGCCTGCCGGTAGTGCGGCACCCGCTCGTAGGCGTGGGTCAAGGTGGCGCGCAGCCGCTGGAGCTGGAGCGCGGCCAGTTCGTCGCCGCTCAGCCGCTCGCCGTCATCGTGGACATCCGCGTGCGCCGTCATGCCGTCACCTCATCTTGAGCCGTGAACCGGAGCTTTGATTCGAGTTAACCGACCGATCATTCGGTAGATTGCCCCAGCCTGGTGGCTAAATCAATGACTCGAACGAGTGATCGCATGATGGGATGGTCCCATGCCGATCTTCACCTCTTACGACGGAACCGAGCTCGCCTACCACGTCAAGGGCGAGGGCGAGCCGCTCGTCTGCCTCCCGGGAGGCGCCATGCGGGCCTCCGCCTACCTGGGCGACCTCGGGGGGCTGACCGCCGGACGTCGGCTGATCCTCCTCGACCTGCGGGGCACGGGCGACTCGCGGATCCCGGCCGACGAGTCCACCTACCGCGTCGACCACCAGGTCGCCGACGTCGAGGCCCTGCGCGTCCACCTCGGCCTGGAGCGCATGGACGTCACGGCGCACTCGGCCGGCGGCAACCTCGCCCTGCTCTACGCGGCGGCGCACCCCGCCCGCCTGCGCCGCCTGGTCCTGATCACCCCGACCTGCCCGGCCGTGGGCCTCGACTCGACCCCGGAGCAGCGCCTGGAGGTGATCCGCAGGCGGGCCGGCGGCGAGCCGTACGACACGGCCATCGCCGCGTACGAGCAGATCCTCGACGCCCTGGCGGCCGGAGGCACCCCCGCCCCGGCGGACTGGAGCCGGACGATGCCGCTCGCGTACGGGCGCTGGGACGAGGGGGTGCGCGCCCACATCGAGGCGAGCGGCCGCGAGAAGAACGCGGCGGCGGGCATCGCCTACGCCGGCCCCGGCGCCTTCGACCCGCCCGCGACCCGGGCCGCGCTGCGCCACCTCGCCGGCGAGGTGCTGGTGCTGGCCGGCGAGCTGGACAGCAACCCCACCGCCGCCCTCGCCGCCGAACTCGCGGGGCTCTTCGCGCAGGGCACCGCCGACGTCCAGCCGGGCGGCGCGCACTTCCCGTGGCTGGACGATCCGAAGTGGTTCGCGGCGCGCGTGGAACACTTCCTGGCCACCGGAGCCTGACCGGCGGACCAGCCCCCGCTGCGCGGCGCAGCGCCGCGCAGCGGGGGCTGCGCCGCTCGCGTCAGCGCGCCGCGTCCGCCTCCGTCGCCACCGACTTCGCCCAGCGGTAGTCCGCCTTGCCGCTCGGCGAGCGCTGGATGGCCAGCGTCACGACCAGCTGGCGCGGGATCTTGTACCCCGCCAGCCTGGTCCGGCAGTGGAGCTGGATCTCGTCCAGCGTCGGCTCGGGCGCGCCGGCCCGCACCTGCACCACCGCGGCCACGTGGCTGCCCCACTTCGCGTCCGGCACCCCGGCGACCAGGGCGTCGTAGACGTCCGGATGGGACTTCAGCGCCTGCTCGACCTCCTCCGGGTAGACCTTCTCGCCACCCGTGTTGATGCACTGCGAGCCGCGCCCGAGGACCGTGACGATGCCCTCCTCGTCGACCGTCGCCATGTCCCCGAGCAGCACCCACCGCTCGGAGCCCTTCTGGAAGAAGGTCTCGGCGGTCTTCGCCGGGTCGTTGTAGTAGCCGAGCGGGACGTGGCCGCGCTGCGCGAGCCGCCCCGGTTCGCCCACGGCGACCGGCTCGTGCGTCACCGGGTCCACCACCTGCGTACGGTCGTTGACCACGAGCCGGAACCCCTTCTCGGGGCCGGAGTCCTCGGCCGCCCTGCCGTTCGAACCGGACTCGGAGGAGCCGAAGTTGTTCAGCAGCATCACGTGCGGCACGAGCCGCTGGAACTCCGCCCGCACCGTTTCCGACATGATCGCCCCGGACGAGGAGACGCTGAACAGCGAGGACAGGTCGGTCCCCGCGAGCGGACCCCTGAGGGCGTCGATGAGCGGGCGGAGCATCGCGTCGCCCACCAGCGAGACGCTCGACACCTTCTCCTTCTCGATCGTGCGGAGCACCTCCTCCGGCGCGTATTTGCGGTGGATGACCACCCGCTGGCCGTAGTTGAAGGCGATGAACGAGGTCAGGGTCGACGTGCCGTGCATCAGCGGGGGCGCGGGGAAGAAGGTGAGCCCGGCCCCCTTCGACGCGACCCGTTCGGCGAGCTCCTCGGGCCTCTTCACCGGCTCGCCCGAGGGTTCGCCGCCGAAGAGCCCCGCGAAGAACAGGTCCTCCGCACGCCACATGACGCCCTTGGGCATGCCGGTGGTGCCGCCCGTGTAGATGATGAACAGGTCGTCGGGGGAGCGGGGCGGGAAGCCGCGCCCGGGTGAGCCGGCCGCCTCGGCGTCCGCGTACGCGACCGGGGCGATCGAGGGCTCCGGAGCGCCCTCGGGGGCGGAGCCGACCCGGATCAGGTGGCGCAGCTTCGTCGTCTGCGGGAGGGCGGCGGCCACGCGCTCCGTGAACTCGCCCTCGAAGACGAGCGCCGCGAGGTCGGCGTCGTTGTAGAGGTAGACCAGCTCCTCCTCCACGTAGCGGTAGTTGACGTTCACCGGTACGAGACGGGCCTTGAGGCAGGCCAGGACGGTCTGGAGGTACTCGATGCCGTTGTAGAGGTGCAGCCCCAGGTGCTCGCCGGCCCTCAATCCGCTGTCCAGCAGGTGGTGCGCGATGCGGTTCGCCGCGGTGTCCAGCTCCGCGTACGTGAGGCGGCGCTCGGCGCCGGTGCCGGGGTGGTCCACGTACACGAGCGCCTCGCGGTCCGGAACCACGTCGACGACCGACTCGAACAGGTCGGCAAGGTTGTACTCCACCGTTCCTCCTCACCCCCGAGGTTTCCCGTTGCCGGGCCGTGGCTGTGCTGCCCCGCGGCGGTCATTAGAGCGCCGCTCAGCCCAAGTGGGAAGGGCGTGGTCCAAGAAATCTGACTGGGTGTCAGAAAACTATTGAACTGCACCCGGCCCTCCTGCAACCTGTTCTAGGTCTTGAGACGGGAGGACGGCAATGGGTGGGACGGAACACCTCACCGTGGAGCGCCACGGCGCCACGCTGGTGCTCACCATGAACCGGCCGGAGGCGAAGAACGCGCTTTCGCTGCCGCTGCTGGTGGGGCTCTACGACGGCTGGCTGGAGGCGGACGCGGACGACACGATCCGCTCGGTGGTCCTCACCGGCGCGGGCGGGGACTTCTGCGCCGGGATGGACCTCAAGGCGCTGGCCGGGAAGGGGATGGCGGGCGACCAGTACCGGGACCGCCTCAAAGCCGACCCCGACCTGCACTGGAAGGCGATGCTCCGCCACCACCGGCCGCGCAAGCCCGTGATCGCGGCGGTCGAGGGTTACTGCGTGGCCGGCGGCACCGAGATCCTCCAGGGCACGGACATCCGGGTCGCGGGCGAGGGCGCCACCTTCGGGCTGTTCGAGGTCAAGCGGGGCCTGTTCCCGATCGGCGGCTCGACGGTACGGCTGCCCCGGCAGATCCCGCGCACGCACGCCCTGGAGATGCTGCTCACCGGCCGGCCGTACTCGGCGGCCGAGGCGGCGCGGATCGGGCTGGTCGGGCAGGTCGTCCCCGAGGGGACCGCCCTGGCCAGGGCCCTGGAGATCGCCGAGCAGATCAACGCGTGCGGACCGCTGGCCGTCGAGGCCGTGAAGGCCTCGGTCTACGAGACCGCCGAGCTGACGGAGACGGAGGGCCTGGCCTCGGAACTGCTGCGCGGCTGGCCGATCTTCGACACCGCGGACGCCAAGGAGGGGGCGCGGGCCTTCGCCGAGAAACGGCCCGCCGTCTACCGGCGCGAGTAGCCCCGGCCCTGCGCGAGCGGCCCTGCGCGAGCGGCCCGGACCGTGAGCCCGGCCCGTGAGCCCGGCCCGTGAGCTAGCCCGTGATCCCGGCCCGTGATCCCGGCCCCCCAGTCCCAGCCGTTCAGACCATCGGAGACAGCCATGACCCCCGCCGCGTCCCCGCCAGAGGTGCTGCGCGCGCCCCTCGTCGTCGAGTTCCCCTTCACCCGCTCCCTCGGGCCCGTCCAGAGCGCCTTCCTGACCGGACTGCGCGAACGCGTCGTCCTCGGCGTCAAGACCGCCGACGGCAAGGTGATGGTCCCGCCCGTGGAGTACGACCCCGTCACCGCCGAGGAGATCCGCGAACTCGTCGAGGTCGGCACCACCGGAACCGTCACCACCTGGGCCTGGAACGACTCCCCGCGCACCGGCCAGCCCCTGGGCACCCCCTTCGCCTGGGTCCTGGTCCGCCTCGACGGAGCCGACACCGCGATCCTCCACGCCCTCGACGCCCCCGGCCCCGAGGCCGTCGGCACCGGCATGCGGGTACGCGTCCGCTGGGCCGGGGAGCGCACCGGAGCCATCACCGACATCGCCTGCTTCGAGCCCGACGAGGCGGCGGCCACGGGGCGGGCCACCCCGCACGACGGGCAGTTCGCCGACGCCGTCACCGGCATCGTCGCCGCGGCCCGCCTGGACTACACGTACAGCCCCGGCCGCTCCCAGACCGCCTACATCAACGCGCTCGCCGACCGGCGGACCGTGGGCGAGCGCTGCCCCTCCTGCCACAAGGTGTACGTCCCGCCGCGCGGCGCCTGCCCCACCTGCGGGGTGGCCACCACCGACCAGGTCGAGGTCGGCCCGGCCGGCACGGTCACGACGTACTGCATCGTCAACATCAAGGCCAAGAACCTCGACATCGAAGTCCCCTACGTCTACGCCCACATCGCCCTCGACGGCGCCGACCTCGCCCTGCACGGCCGGATCGGCGGCATCCCGTACGACCAGGTCCGCATGGGCCTGCGCGTCGAACCCGTGTGGACCGAAGGCGGCCGCCACCCCGACCACTACCGCCCCACCGGCGAGCCGGACGCCGACTACGACGCGTACAAGGAGCTCATCTGATGCCCACGACGAGCAGGTACGCGCGGGACGTGGCCGTCGTGGCCTTCGCGCAGAGCGACCACCGGCGCCGCAGCGACGAACTCAGCGAAGTCGAGATGGTCATGCCGGTCCTGCACCAGGTGCTGGACCAGACCGGTCTGAAGGCCGGAGAGATCGGCTTCACCTGCTCCGGATCGAGCGACTACCTCGCCGGCCGGGCCTTCTCCTTCACCATGACCCTCGACGGGGTCGGCGCCTGGCCGCCGATCTCCGAGTCGCACGTGGAGATGGACGGCGCCTGGGCCCTGTACGAGGCCTGGGTCAAGATCCAGACCGGCGAGGCCGACACCGCGCTGGTGTACTCGTACGGCAAGTCCTCCCCGGGATCCGTACGGGACGTCCTGACCCGGCAGCTCGACCCCTACTACCTCGCTCCGCTGTGGCCCGACTCAGTGGCCCTCGCCGCCCTCCAGGCCCAGGCGCTGATCGACGCGGGCGAGACCGACGAAGCCGCTCTCGCGGCCATCGGCGCCCGCAGCCGGACCGCCGCCGAGGCCAACCCGCACGCCCAGCTGCGCGGCGGCGCCGTCGCGCAGGGCGACTACCAGGTCCGGCCCCTGCGCACGGGCGACTGCCCGCCCATCGGCGACGGCGTGGCCGCCGTCGTCCTCGCCGCGGGCGACACCGCGCGGAGACTGTGCGCGCGCCCCGCCTGGATCACCGGCATCGACCACCGCATCGAGGCGCACGGCCTGGGCCTGCGCGACCTCACCGACTCACCGTCCACCCGGATCGCCGCCGAGCACGCGGGCCTGTTCGACGCCCCGGTGGACACCGCCGAACTGCACGCGCCGTTCTCCTCCCAGGAGGTCGTGCTCCGCAAGGCGCTGCGGCTCGGCGGGGACGGCGTCGCCGTGAACCCGTCCGGCGGGGCGCTCGCCGCCAACCCGGTCATGGCCGCCGGCCTCATCCGCATCGGCGAGGCCGCCGCCCGGATCCACCGCGGCGAGTCCGACCGGGCCGTCGCGCACGCCACCTCCGGCCCCTGCCTCCAGCAGAACCTGGTCGCCGTCCTGGAAGGGGAACCCGCATGACGAGTACGGGGAAGGAGCCGGTCGCCGTCATCGGCGTCGGCCAGACCAAGCACGTCGCCGCCCGCCACGACGTCTCCATCGCGGGGCTCGTGCGCGAGGCCGCGGTGCGCGCCCTCGCCGACGCCGAGCTGACCTGGGCGGACATCGACGCGGTCGTCATCGGCAAGGCCCCCGACTTCTTCGAGGGCGTGATGATGCCGGAGCTGTACCTGGCGGACGCCCTCGGAGCGGTCGGCAAGCCCATGCTCCGCGTCCACACGGCCGGTTCGGTCGGAGGCTCCACCGCGCTGGTCGCCTCCAACCTCGTCGCGGCCCGGGTCCACCGCACCGTCCTGACCCTGGCGTTCGAGAAGCAGTCCGAGTCCAACGCCATGTGGGGCCTGTCCCTGCCGGTTCCCTTCCAGCAGCCGCTGCTGGCGGGCGCCGGCGGATTCTTCGCCCCGCACGTGCGCGCGTACATGCGGCGCACGGGCGCGCCCGACACGGTCGGCTCGCTCGTGGCGTACAAGGACCGCCGCAACGCGCTGAAGAACCCGTACGCCCACCTGCACGAGCACGACATCACCCTGGAGAAGGTCCAGGCCTCGCCGATGCTGTGGGACCCGATCCGGTACTCCGAGACCTGCCCCTCCTCGGACGGGGCCTGCGCGATGATCCTCACCGACCGGGCGGGCGCGGCCCGTTCGGGCAAGCCGCCGGCCTGGGTGCACGGCGGGGCGATGCGCAGCGAGCCGACGCTGTTCGCGGGCAAGGACTTCGTCTCGCCCCAGGCGGGCAAGGACTGCGCGGCCGACGTCTACCGGCAGGCCGGGATCTCCGATCCGCGCCGCGAGATCGACGCGGTGGAGATGTACGTGCCGTTCTCCTGGTACGAGCCGATGTGGCTGGAGAACCTGGGGTTCGCGGAGGAGGGGGAGGGCTGGAAGCTCACGGAGGCCGGGGTCACCGAACTCGACGGCGACCTGCCGGTGAACCCCTCGGGCGGCGTGCTGTCCACCAACCCGATCGGCGCCTCGGGAATGATCCGCTTCGCGGAGGCGGCGCTCCAGGTCCGCGGCCGGGCCGGCGAACACCAGGTCCCGGGGGCCCGCCGGGCCATGGGCCACGCGTACGGCGGCGGCGCGCAGTTCTTCGCGATGTGGCTGGTGGGAGCCGAACCGCCCGCCTCCTGACGGGATCGGGCACCGCGGCGAGCGGACGGCCGGCGCGGGGCCGTGGTGCCGGACCGGCCACGGGTGACGCACCGTGGCCTGTGCGGCACCCGCTGCGATGGTTACTCTGGCCCCCGGACGACGTACCGGTGGTACCGGGAGGAGCACGCACGTGGCCGAGAGCATGACTTCACAGCCCCTGGCAGCCGGCTGGGGCAAGCCGGACCTCGATCTCAGCGGGGCGGACTGGCAGTCGAGCAGCCGGGGATCGGGCGACGTCCAGATCGCCTTCGTCGAGGGGTTCATCGCGATGCGCAACAGCGAGCGCCCCGAGAGCCCCTCGCTGATCTTCGCGCCGGACGAGTGGCGCAAGTTCGTACTGGGCGCGAGGGGCGGCGAGTTCGACCTGACGTAGGCGGCGGCTCGCGGGGGCGAGGGGGCGGAGGCCGCGGCCGGCGCGGTGCCGAATCCCCTTGCACCCCGCGGAGCGCCCCTGCACCATGGCTGCCATGACGATCATCCGCCGAAAGGGCGATGCCGCGTAGACGGCCGGGCGCGCTGCGCGCCGAACGAGGAACGTACGGGGACCGCCGGCCGCCCGCCTGGGCCTGGCGACTGCCGTCCGTGGACCGGCTCCCGCCCGCCGCCGCGGCCGGGGTCCACTGGGCCCGGCCCGGCCGCGGCGACGAGGTCGCCGAGCTGCTGACCCGGTACCGGGCCTTCCTGGGCCGCCCCGGCGGCCTCCTGCTCCTGACCCCTTCCTCCTGCCCGGCCTGCCCCGGCTGCGCGCGCGACGACGTCGCCGTGGTCCGGGACGAACTGGCCGACCTCCACCGCACCCTGCCGCCCGCGGCCCGCACCGCGCTGGGCCGCGTCCTGCACGGCCTGGACGCGGAGTTCCGCCGGCGCACCCTCCCCGAACCGGACCCGCCCGCGGACCGGTGGACCGACTGGCGCGGCCGCCCCCTCGCCTGGTGGCACCGCCGGCTCTACGAGTCCACCTGACCCGGGTTGCCCCCGCGGAGGACCGGCTGCGGCGGGAAGCGGTCCACCATCACCCGCGGCCAGGCCGCCGCCAGCACCAGCAGCCACACCAGTTGTACGGCCGCGGCCTCCCGGGCCACCGCCCCCGTCACCAGTACGGCGGCCAGCGGCGGCCCCACCAGCAGCAGGGCCTCCCGCGCCCGGCGGCCCGAGCCGAGCGCGGCCGCCCCCGCGATCGCCAGGTACACCGCGAGGCTTCCGCACAGCAGCCACCGCACCGACCCGGGAGGCGGGTGGTCCGTGTACTCCACCGCGTTGCCGAGCGCCGCCGCGAGCGCGGCCACCGAGCCCGCGACGAAGCAGTGCAGCGGCAGGACCAGCCGTACCGGAAGGACGTCCCACGCCAGCAGCGGCACCCCGTCCGCCCCGTGCCGCAGCGACAGGGACCACAGCAGGAGCAGCAGCAGGAACGCGCCGGCGCCGACCCCGTACAGCGCCGCGTCCCAGTCCGCCTCGGAGGCGGCGGCCACCACCTGGGCCACCGCCTCGCCCAGCACGATCAGCTGGAACAGGCCCAGCCGCTCCCCGAGGTGCGGCGCGTCCATCATCGCCGCGACCGGCTTGGGCGAGGAGCGCCGCCTGCGCGCCGCCTCCTCGGCGTACCGGGCGTCCACCCGGGCGGCCAGCCGCTTGCCGGACACCGTGAACATGACCGCCAGGTCGATGGCCAGTCCCAGCGCCCACAGCGCGTACCGGGCCGTCCCGTCGAACCACATCGACACGATCCACGGCGTCAGCCCCAGCCCCAGCTGCGTGATCGGCAGGTCCGGCACGTACTCGCCGCGCCGCTCCCACGCCTTGCCGGCGAGCGAGCGCACCAGGATGTAGGCCAGCGCGAACGCCCCCGCCCGGTCCTCCCGTACGCCGTGCACCGAGGCCGCCATCACTGCCATGCCGAACATCCCCGCCAGCACCGTCCACGTGCGGGTCTCCTCGCCGCTGACGTTGCCGTACACCGTGAACAGCATCCAGCCCGTCCAGAAGGCCAGGAACATCAGCGCGTACAGGGCCAGATCGCCCGGGCCGGGGTTTCCGTGCAGCAGGTGCGCCAGCTGGGCGACGCCCGCCACCGCCGTCAGGTCGAAGAACAGCTCCAGCCAGGAGGCGTGCCGTTCACCCTCGGCGGGTGCGGACGCCACAGGCGCGGAATCGGTCATACCGGGATGATAGGTAGGGTGGCCGCATGAGCGGCGAGAGCGACCTGAGGAAACTGCTGAGCGGCATGCGCCCCGAGCTGCACGAGGGGCGGTACGTCTTCTGCACGGTCCCCGGAGCCACGGCGCCGCCGGCCGGGACCACCCCCGTCGCCACCGTCCTGGAGGCCGAGGGGCTCACCCTCGTGCTGCGCCGGGAGGAGGCCGACGCCGCCGGTCTCGCCTACGACTACACGGCCGCGTGGATCACCCTGCGCATCCACTCCGCCCTCGACGCCGTCGGCCTCACGGGGGCCTTCGCCGCCGAGCTCGCCGCCCACGGACTCAGCTGCAACGTCATCGCCGGGTACCACCACGACCACCTCTTCGTGCCCGCCGAGCGGTCGGCCGAAGCCGTCGCCGTACTGGAAGAACTGGCGGCCCGTTCGATGTAATTGAGACACCGGTAAACCGTACGGACACCGGTTCCCGAAGATTCCGATCTTTCTCGGCCGAACGCCTTCGCCCGTGCGTGCGCGGGCGTACGCTGATGCCCCCGAACCGGCCTGGGGGGTACCAGTCATGACGGAACGCCCGACCCGCGTGCGGCGCAAAATGTTCGAACGAGCGGCCGAACTCGCCATCGTGGACGAGGCCCTGGCGCAGCTCGGCGGCACCAGGACCGCAACCGGCGGCACGCTGCTCGCCTTCTCCGGTCCCGCCGGCCTCGGCAAGACCACCCTCCTCGCCGAGGTGCGCCGCCGCGCCCTGGCCCGCGACTGCACCCTGCTGTCCGCCCGCGGCGGCGAGCAGGAGCAGACCCAGCCGTTCCACGTCGCCCGCCAGCTCATCCAGCCCCACCTGGCCGGCCGCTCCGAGGAGGAACTGCGCGCGGCCCTCGGCAGCTGGTACTCCATCGTCGGCCCCGCGCTCGGGCTCTGCGCCCCCGAACAGGGCGCCCCGCCCGACCCCCAGGGCCTGCGCGACGGGCTCGACTGGGTGCTCACCCACCTCACGGTGCAGCGGGCGCCCGTCGCCCTCGTCCTCGACGACGCGCACTGGGCCGACCCCGAATCCCTCTCCTGGCTCGCCGCGTTCGCCCCGCGCGCCGAACACCTCCCGCTGCTCCTCGTCGTCGCGTACCGCCCCGAGGAACTGCCCGCCCACGCCGAGGCCTTCCGTACGCTGCCCGGCCGCGCCGGACACCGGCCGCTGTCCCTCGCGCCGCTCACCGAGGCCGCCGTGTCCGGCCTGGTCCGCGAGGCCGTCGGAGACCACGCCGACGACGCCTTCTGCCGGGAGGCCTGGGCCGTCACCACCGGCAACCCCTTCGAGGCCGTCGAGCTCACCGCCAAGGTCCGCGACAAGGGCCTCGACCCCACCTCGGCCAGCGCCCCGCTGCTGCGCGACCTCGCCGCCGCCCAGCGCGGCAGCGGCCTCGTCGCCCGCTTCGAGCGGCTCGGCCCGTCCACCGTCCGCTTCGGATGGGCCTGCGCGGTCCTGGGCACCGCCATCCCGCAGGAGCTCGCCGCCCGCGTCGCCGGGCTCGGCTCCGAGGAGGCCGCGCGCGCCACCGCGCGGCTGCGCGACGCCCGCATCCTGTCCGGTCCCGGCGAGGGGCCCGACGACGGGCTGGAGTTCGTCCACCCGCTCATCGCCACCGCCCTCTACCGGGCCATCCCCGACGCCCTGCGCGTCGCCCTCCACGGACAGGCGGCGGTCGCCGTCGTCGACGCCGGACTCGGGTCCTCGGCCGCCGCCCGGCACCTGCTGGAGACCCACCCCGAGAACGACCCCTGGGTGGTACGGACCCTGCGCGCGGCCGCCGCCGAGAACCTGCGCGCCGGCGCTCCCGAGGCCGCCCGCCGCCAGCTCGCGCGCGCCCTTCGCGAACCCCCGGACTTCGACGAGCGCGCCGCGGTGCTGTACGAGCTCGGCTGCGCCTCCCTGCTCACCGAGCCCGCCAACACCGTCAACCACCTGCGGGCCGCGCTCGCCGAGCCCTTCGACGACCCGGCCCTGCGCCAGGGCATCGTCATCCGGCTCGCCCAGGTCCTCGCCCACAGCGACCGCCTCGCCGAGGCCTCCGACGCGCTCGCGCGGGAGATCCCGTACACCCGGGACGTCCGCGCCCGGCTGCGCCTGCAGTCGGAACAGTTCATGTGGGACGCCTTCGACGCGGCCGAACCCGACTCCCCGGCCCGCTCGCGCCGGCTGACCAGGCTCGCCGACCGGCTGACCGGCCGCGACCTCACCGAGCGGTACGTCATCGGCCTGCGCGCCTGGGACGCCTGCCTGCGCGGGGAGCCGGTGGACGTGGTCCTGCACCACGCGGTGCGCGCCCTGGGCGCCGAGTTCAGCTGGGCGCACGAGGACCGGGGGTTCGAGGTGCCGGTGCTCACCGCCATGGTCCACATGTACGCGGACCGGCCCGGCCGGGCGGAGGAGCTGTTCGAGGCGGGCACGGCCGAGTTCGAGCGGCATGGCTGGCGCGGGGCCCACCTGTCGTTCGCGTACAGCCTGCGCGCGTACATCCGCTACCGGCGCGGGCGGCTCGCGGAGGCCGAGGAGCTGGCCCGGGCCGGGCTGAGGCTCGCCGAGCGTGTGGGGCGCGGCACGCCCGTGCACTGGTACGCCATCGCGATCCTCGCCACGACCCTGCTCGCGCGGGGACGGGTGGACGAGGCGTGGGAGCTGGCGCGGGAGCACGCGTTCGGGGAGTCCTTCCCGGCGGCCGTGGTCTTCCCCGATGCGCAGACCGTGTACGCGGAACTGCTGCTGGCCCGCGGCCAGACGAAGGCGGCGGCGGCCGAACTGGAGGCCGTGGACCGCAGGCTGAGCCCGCGCGGCATCCGCAACCCGTCCTGGTGCCCCTGGCAGCTGCACCTGGCGAGGGCGGTCGCGGCGGAGGAGCCGGCCCGGGCGCGGGCCCTGGCGGCCGACGCGATCCGGCGGGCCCGAGGCTTCGGCGCCCCCTCGGGGGTGGGGCAGGCGCTGCGGGTGGCGGCGGAGGTGGCGGTCCCGGGGGAGCGGGCGGGGCTGCTGAGGGAGTCGGTCGAACTGCTGTCGGCCTCGCCGGCGGGGTACGAGCTGGCGTGCGCGCTGGCCGCGCTCGGCACGGAGCTGGGCGACGCGGAGCTGCTGGCGAGGGCGGTGGAGACGGGGCGCGAGTGCGGCGCGGACGGGCTCGTGGCGAGCCTGGGCGGCGCCGCCGGGGACGGGGTGTGGGCGGACGGGCTGACGGAGGAGGAGCGCCGGGTGGCGGAGCAGGCCGTACGGGAGGATCCCGCGGCCCGCGGCCGGGAGCGGGAGCTGTCGGCGGCCTGCCGGAAGCTGGGTACGGACCGGCCCGGCCTCGCCCAGGCGCTGGAGGCACACGCGCAGGACCGGTGAGGCCGGAGGCACACGCGCAGGACCGGTGAGGGGGGCGCCGGCTTCCGCCGGCGCCGGGATACCGGCCCGTCCGGGGTTCGCGGACCGACCGCGTCCCCGCGGAGCCCCCCGCCCCGGGCCGGAGCGGAGACAGGAAGGCCGTGGCGGCGGCCCCGGGGCCGGAAAAGCGGGGCGGGCACGTACCATGGCGGCATGTCCTTCCTCCGCCGCAACCGCGCCGCCACACCCGCCGGCCCGGACTTCGACGTCCTGGCCATGGACCCGGGGGACTGGCCGGGCAATCTCGGGGCCGGGCTGCTGCCCGCGCCCGACGGCAGCTGCCAGGGCGTCTTTCTCCGCTACGACCTGTTCGGCGGACGCGGTCCCGCAATGATCATCGGCAACCTCCCCGAGGGATCACCGGCCCGGGAGCTCGCCGACGGCCAGGTCCCCTTCGAGGTGGCCCAGCTCCTCGACGCCCTCGAGAACGACGAGGACGTCGAGATCACCGGCATCGAGGACTGCCCCGTCATGCAGGGCGACAACCTCCTCATCGTCCGGAAGGTCAAGCTCTCCGAGGGCCGGATCAGCTGCGTGCAGTTCGACCGCAGCGACAACGTGCTGGTCACCATCGCCAGCTGGGACCGGCCCATCACCGACGACCTGTACGCCCTCCTCAAGCCGCTCCCCGCCGAGCTCTTCCAGCAGGGCTAGGCAGGGCCGCGGCGTCCGGGGCGCCCCCCTAGGGGGTGTCCGCGACGTCGTTCGCCGCCACGTAGCCGAACGTCATCGCGGGACCGATCGTGGATCCCGCCCCGGCGTAGCTGTGCCCCATCACGGCCGCGCTCGCGTTGCCCGCCGCCCACAGGCCCCGGATCACCGAACCGTCCGGGCGCAGCGCGCGGGCCCGGGCGTCCGTCACGATGCCGCCCTTCGTGCCCAGGTCACCCGGCACGATCTTGAAGGCGTAGAAGGGCGGCGCCCAGATCGGGGCCAGGCAGGAGTTCGGCTGCACGCCGGGGTCCGTGTAGTAGTGGTCGTACGCCGTGTCGCCCCGGTGGAAATCGGGGTCGGTGCCGTTCCACGCCTGGGCGTTGAAGCGGTTCAGGGTGGCGCGCAGCGCCCCCGCCGGGACCCCGATCTGGCCCGCCAGCGCGTCCCAGGTCCACGCCTTCTTCGCCGCACCGGCCTCGTACCAGGCGTCCGGGAAGACGATCGTCGGCAGGACGTCCTTGAACAGGTACTTGTTGCGGTAGTTCTGGTCCACGATGAGCCAGGCCGGGATGTGCGAGCCCGTCGCCCCGCGGTCCTTCTCGTACATCACGTGCACCACGTCGCTGTACGGGGCCGCTTCGTTGACGAACCGCGCGCCCGCCGCGTTCACCATCAGCCCGCCGGGCAGGGTGCGCTCCGCCAGGCAGAAGTACGGTTCGCCCGGCAGCGGGATCGACGGACCCCACCACGCGTCCTCCATCAGCGCCAGCGCCGCCCCGGCCCGCTGCCCCGCCCGGATCCCGTCGCCCGTGTTCTCCTTCGCGCCGACCGACCACTGGGTGCCGATCGGCTGCTGCTGGTACTGCGCCCGCATCTGTGCGTTGTGCTCGAAACCGCCCGAGCCGACGATCACGCCCTTGCGGGCCCGTACGACACCCCGTACTCCCTCCTTCTCCACCACCACGCCGGTGACGGCACCACCCTCCTGCACCAGGTCGACCAGCGGGCTGTTCAGCCACACCGGCACCCCCGACCGCATCAGCCCGGCCCGCAGCCCGGCCGCCAGGGCCTGCCCCATCGTCAGCGGCTTCTGCCCGCACAGCGCGGCCTTGGCGCCGCGCGCCAGGCACTCCGTGGACACCGCGAGGCCCTTGGCGTTCACGGCCGCCAGGTTCAGCCACTTGTAGTCCTGGCTGAACACCACCATCCCGGCCGGCACCGGCATGTACGCCGGGTTCAGCCGGGCCAGTTCGGCTCCGAGGACATGGCCGTCGATCTGGTCGGGCTCGATGGACCGGCCGTTCGGCAGCCCTCCCGGCAGGTTCGGGTAGTAGTCGCTGTACCCGTCCATGTACCGGAAGCGCAGCGGGCTGTTGGCCATCACGAAGTCCAGCATCCGCGGGCCGTTGGCGAGGAAGGCGGCCTGCCGGTCGGCCGGCGAGCCGTCGCCGACGACCGCCGCCAGGTACGCCGCCGCCTTCTGCGGGGTGTCCGGCACGCCCGCCGCCAGGATCACCGAGTTGTTCGGCAGCCAGATCCCGGCCCCGGAGCGCGCCGCCGAACCGCCGAACGTGGGCGCCTTCTCGACCACCAGCACGCTCAGCCCGCGTTGGGCGGCGGTGAGCGCGGCGGTCATCCCGGAGGCACCGGAGCCGACCACGACGACGTCGTACTCGCCGAGCGGAAGTCCCGCACTGGACCCGTCCGCCAGCGCGGCGGCCGGCGGCAGCACGGCTGCGGCCAGCACCCCCGCACCGGCCCCGGCGAGGACCGCACGGCGGGAAGGAGGGGAGGCGGAGGGAGGCGAGACGGGGGGAGCGGGGGGAGCGGGGGCGGGACAGGCGGACTCGGCGCTAGCGGACATGGGCGGGCTCCAGCGGAGTGGGGAGGCGGGGACGGTCGGCGGCTCCAACAGTTCTGATGCCGAGTCAGAAAAGGTGTTCGGGGGATCATGTGATGTCAAGACATGCGCAGGGGTGGCGATACGGCCCGGAACGCACGAAATCCCGTGGTACGCACACCGGGTGCGTACGGCACGGGATTTTCGTACGGGGTCGGGCCGCCGGGATCAGCGGGTTCCGACCGCCGCGCGGACCGCCCTGCGGGCCATGCCGCAGTCGTCGTGCAGACGGCGCAGCAGCAGTCGCTGCTCCTCGCCGGAGGAGAGCGTGCCCGCCGGCAGCGGGTGGTTCGGGGCGCTCGCCAGCATGGAGCGCTGGACCGCCGTCTCACACATCCGGATCTCCCGCGTCAGCACCAGCATCAGGTTGACCAGGAACGCGTCCCGCGAGGCGGGACCCGCCGACTGCGCCAGCCGGCTGATCTGGCTGCGCGCGGCCGGTGCGTCACCCAGCACCGTCCACAGCGTGGCCAGGTCGTAGCCGGGCAGGTACCAGCCCGCGTGCTCCCAGTCGAGCAGCACCGGCCCCGCCGGCGACAGCAGCAGGTTCGACAGGAGCGCGTCACCGTGGTTGAACTGCCGCTGGACGCCCGCCAGTTTCAGTCCGCACAGCAGCTTCTGGAGGTCACCCAGATCCCGGTCGGTCAGGAGTCCCAGCTCGTGGTACCGCGCCACGCGCTGCCCGTAGTTCAGCGGGTCCCCGAAGAGATCGGCCGGAGGACGCCACTGGTTCACCCGGCACACCGCGCCCAGCGCGGCCCGTACGTCGGCCCGCGGCGGGGCCTCGACCGGGTGCCTCTGCAAAGCCGCGACCCGGCCCGCCATCCGTTCGACCACCAGCGTGCAGTTCTCGGGGTCCGCGGCGATGAGCCGCGGCACCCGGACCGGCGGGCGGTGCCGGACGAACGCCCGGTACGCCGCTATTTCGTGCCGGTACCGCTCGCGCCATTCCGGCGAGTGGTCCAGTAAAACCTTGGCGACCGCGGTCATCCGGCCTGTCGTCCCGACCAGGAGGACCGACCGGCCGCTGCGCCGCAGCACCTGGACCGGAGCGAACTCCGGACAGATCCGCTGCACCGAGGCCAGCGCGGTGCGCAGTTGCGCGCCCTGCGGCCCCGAGAGGTCGATTCTTCCGCTGAGCGGCTGCGATCCGGCACCCGGCATCCGCCGCGCCCGTACGGCGCCCTGCGCCGGTGCCGCCTGGCGGCCGGGATCGAGGTAGGGGCCGCCGCCCGCCTGGAGCGTGCGGTGCGGCCGGACCGGGGCGGACACGGAGGACGTTGCTGCGTACATGGCGTTTACGGATCCCTTCGTGCGCCGACGAGTTGCGTACGCCACCCCGCCGGTCCCGTACTTCACCCTGGGGAGTTCCGCCCGGAGACCGGGTCGGGGAGGCGCATTCCTACCTGACACCCGGCCGTGGGTGGCGGACCACGAAGCGTGCCCTGGCGAAGCCTGGCGAATATGCACGGGGCCTCTGACGGCGGGCTACTGTCAAATCAGCCGAGAACCTGGGGGCTTGACGTGAGCAAAGGACCAAACACCCGCCTGAACGACTTGTTCGGCCTGGCCGGCTGGTCGAAGGGTGAGCTGGCGAGGATGGTCAACCGGCAGGCGGCGGCCATGGGCCACCACCAGCTGGCCACCGACACCTCGCGGGTGCGGCGCTGGATCGACCTGGGGGAGACCCCGCGCGAACCGGTGCCGACCGTACTGGCAGCCCTGTTCACCGAGCGGCTCGGTCGTGTCGTGACCATCGAGGACCTCGGGTTCGTACGGCAGCGGCGCACCACCAAACGGCAGCCGGACGGGGCGAAGGAGAACCCCGACGGAATGCCCTGGGCGCCCGAACGCACAGCCGCGGTCCTCACCGAATTCACGGGAATGGACCTCATGCTCAACCGTCGCGGTCTGATGGGCGCGGGTGTCGCGCTCACCGCCGGCTCCGCCCTCACCCACGCCATGAACGACTGGCTCCACACCGACCCCGCCCCCGTCAAGGCCCCGCAGAACTTCGGCGACTCCTACCAGGCCGATCCGATCGGCTACGACCGTTACGAAGCCGCCCCCATCGGTTCCCAGGAGATCGATGCGCTGGAGCGCTCCGTGGAGGTGTTCCGCGCCTGGGACGCCTCCCGCGGCGGCGGACTGCAGCGCAAGGCCGTGGTCGGCCAGCTCAACGAGGTCGGCGGCATGCTGGCGTACCACCACCCCGACCACCTCCAGCGGCGGCTGTGGGGGGTGGCGGCCAACCTGGCGGTGCTGGCGGGCTGGATGTCCCACGACGTGGGTCTCGAACCGACCGCGCAGAAGTACTTCATCATCGCCGCGCACGCGGCCCGCGAGGGCGGGGACCGGCCGCGGGCGGGCGAGGCGCTCTCCCGGGCAGCGCGCCAGATGGTCCACCTCGGCAAGCCCCACGAGGCCCTGGACCTGATGAAGCTGGCCCAGTCCGGATCCGGCGAGCAGACCCTGCCCCGTACCCGCGCCATGCTGCACACCATCGAGGCCTGGGCGCAGGCGGCGATGGGCAAGGGCCAGGCCATGCGCCGGACCCTCGGCGAGGCCGAGGACCTGTTCGTCTCGGACAAGGGCGACGTCCCCCCGCCGTGCTGGATGCAGAACTTCGACGAGGCGGACCTGCACGGCATGCAGGCCCTGGCCTTCCGCACCCTCGCCGACCACGACCCCTCGGCCGCCCCCATCGCCCAGCGGCACGCCCGCGAGGCGCTGCGGCTGCGCTCCGGAGGCCACCAGCGCTCGCAGATCTTCGACTACATCTCCATGGCGTCGGCCTGCTTCATCGCCGACGACCCCGAGCAGGCCGACCGCTACGCCCGGCTCGCGCTGGTCTCGATGAACGAGACCTCCTCGCACCGGACCTGGGACCGGCTGCGCGAGATGTACCGGCTGACCGGGCAGTACGCCGGGTACGCGCGGATCGAGGACCTGCGCGAGGAGATCAAGATGGCCCTGCCGAACAGCCCGTCGCAGCAGACCGTCTAGTGGTGCGCGTGCACCCCGCGCCGAGGCCCGCACCCGCACCCGCGCCTGCGCCCGCGACCGTACGGACAAGAGAAAGGCCGCGCCCTGCGGCGCGGCCCTGGGAAGTCGTCACGAGGTAGCCGTCACGAGGCAGAAGTCGTTTACGAGGCAGAATCCGTCACGAGGTGCTCAGCCGCCGACCCTGGCGACCAAGACGCAGGCGTCGTCCTCGCGTTCACCGACGCCGAACTCCTCGACCACCATCCGCACGCAGTCCTGCGCCGACCGCGCGGCCGCGAACCGCGGCGCGAGGGCCAGCAGCCGCCCTGCGCCGTCCGACCGGCCGAACTCGATGCTGCGCGGCGTCAGTCCGTCCGTGTGCAGGACGACCACGTCGCCGGGCTCCAGCCGCTCTTCGGCCTGCCCGTACGCCGCTCCGGAGGTCGCGCCCAGCAGTACGCCCTCCGGCGGCTGCAGGGCACGGCCCGAGCCGCCGCGGAACAGCAGGGGGGCCGGGTGTCCGGCCTGCGCCCAGGACAGCACGCGGTGCGCGGGATCGTAGCGGCAGCACACGGCCGAGCCGAGCGCCGGCTGGACCGAGGCCTCAAGGAGCTGGTTGAGCCAGCCCATCAGCGGGCCCGGCTCGATCCCGGCCATCGCCATGCCGCGCAGGGCGCCGAGCATCATCGCCATCCCGGAGGTGGCCGTGACCCCGTGCCCGGTCAGGTCGCCCACGGTCAGCAGCGAGCGCCCGTCGGGCAGTTCGAGCGCGTCGTACCAGTCCCCGCCGATCAGCGCGCGCGTCGCGGCGGGCAGGTAGTGCGCGGCGACGTCGAGCGCGCCGGTGGTGTGGTGCGGGAGCCGCAGGGAGCCGCGCCACGGGGGGAGCACGGCTTCCTGCAGCTCGACCGCCAGCCGGTGCTCGGTCTGCGCGATCTCCCGCCGGCGCTGTAGCGAGTCACGGGACTCGCGTACGGCGCGCTGGCTTCGGCGCAGTTCACTCACGTCCCGGAACACGGCCCACATGGAGGCCGTGCAGCCGTCGGAGTCGAGTACCGGCTCGCCTCGCATGTGCAGCGTCCGGACGCGGCCGTCGGCCCGGACGATGCGGAACTCGCCGTCGATCGGTTTCCCGTCGACCAGACAGGCCGTCACCATGGAGGTGAGCAGCGGCTGGTCCTCGGAGAAGAGGGTGGAGCCGAGTTCGTCGAGGGGGAGCGGGCCCGCCTCCGGCGAGCGGCCGAAGATCTGGAACAGCTCTTCGGACCAGTTGACTTCGTCGGTCAGCAGGTTCCACTCGGCGCTGCCGATGCGGGTCTGCTGTGCCTCGGGCCGCGTCGCGCCGCCCTCGGCCGCGCCTGCGGCGAAGGACCCGTCGACCTCGAACTCGGGGGCGGCCGGCAGGCCCTCTTTGAGCTGGCCCAAGTGCTCGCCCAGGTCGTCGAGCTGGTGGACGGCGAGGTCGCACAGTGCGCGCTGCCAACGTCCCTGGGCATCGTCCTCGTCGACGGCGGTGTCGCGGCGCACCGCGTCCACCTCGCCGCGGAGCCGCCGGGTCTGCGAGATCAGTGCGTCCACCGACCCCGGTTCGGGTGGCTGCGCGGGACGGTCCGCGAAGAGGTGGGACGGCATGAGAACTCCGATACAGGCGGCGCGGCACGGCCATGTCTGAAGGAAGGACCGGTTACGACTGTTGCACAGGCGGCGACTACCCGTAAGGCATTTGGCAACATCCGTAAGGGCCTTGCTTCAGGCATATGCCAAGGGCCTCCCGACCCCCCTTTCGCCTGTACGAACGTTTCCGGTCAGCCCTTCCGGGGCCTGCCGGAGCTCCCGGGCGTCACACGACGATCGGCACCGGGTGGATCTCGCTGGCCGGGTGCCCGGTCCGCTCGTGGATGCGCATCACCGCGTCCGCCGAGGGCGCCTCGGACAGGCAGTACACCGTGCCCGAAGCGGGGTCGGCCCAGGCGCGCTCGAAGTGCACCTTCTCGTCGCCCTCGATCGCCAGGTCCGCGTTGTGGGCGGCCAGCAGCTCGGCTTCGGTAATGCCCTTCATGCCGTGGTGGACATCCATGTACATGGTCACCGCGCACACCTCCTCGCGTGATGTCGGCGTGTACCGCCATCTGTCCTTCCATCGTCCTCCCGCGGCCGGAAACCGGCGCTCCGGAGGAAGCGGATCGATCGTACGGACGAGGTGTGCGAGCCTTCCGGGCGGCGGAATCCGTACACGGGCCGGATCAACGCCCCCGCGGGGGTACCCCCCGAACGAAGGACCCCGTCCTCGCACGGGAACGACGCCACCCCGCTTCCCAGCTCATCCCGTGATCGCTACGCTACGCGTCGGTAATGAACGGATCGCAGGTGGGGACAGAGAACATGACCGGGCAGAGCCGCCGCTCCTTCCTCACGTACCTCGTCGCGGCGCCGACGCTCGCCCTCGTCACGCGGGCCGCTGCCGACGCCCTCGCCCCGCAGCCCGCCCACGCCGTGGTCCCGAGCCTGCCCGCCCCCGCCGATCTGGTGGACCTCGGCGACCTGTTCATCCTGGCCGGCGCGCCCACCTCCGCCCTGCTGGCCCTCTCCGTGGAGACGGACGGGAGCATCCGCTTCCGGCTTCCGCGCGAGGAGGTCGGCCAGGGCCTCACCACCGCCGTCGCCATGCTCGTCGCGGAGGAGCTCGACGCCCCGCTGGCCGCCGTCCGCGTGGAACTGGACGACGCGCGGCCCGAGCTGCTGTTCAACCAGCTCACCGGGAGCTCCAACTCCATCCGCTCCCTCTACGGGCCGGTCCGCCAGAGCGCCGCCACCGCCCGGGCCCGCCTGGTCGCCGCGGCCGCCCGCCGCTGGGACCTCGCCGCCTCCTAGCTGACCACCGCGGGCGGCGTCGTACGGGCCCCCGACGGTCGTACCGCCGGGTACGGAAGCCTCGCCGCGGCCGCCGCCGACCCCGCCCTGATCGTCCTCGGCGCCACCCCGAAGAAGACGGAGAAGCACTCCCTCGTCGGCAGGCCCACCCCGCGGATCGACGCCCGCGCCATGGTGACCGGCGCCCAGCAGTACACCCTCGACCTCGACGTGCCCGGCGCCAAGCCCTGCGTGGTGCGCCGCCCGCCCAGCCTGGGCGGCAGCGTCAAGGCCGTGGCCAACCTCGCGGCCGTCCGCGCCATGCCGGGCGTCCTGCACGTGGTCACCATCGCGACCGGGGTCGCCGTCGTCGCCGAGACCTTCGGCCAGGCCCTCGACGCCAAGGCCGCCCTCCAGGTCACCTGGGGCCCCGGCCCCGCCGACCGGCTCTCCGACGAGCAGATCCGCGCCACGCTGCGCGCCGCCACTCCGCCGCTGCTGGTGCCGCCGCTGCTCACCCCGTACGTGGACGCCGAGTTCGACTTCGCCTTCGTCAGCCACGCCGCCATGGAGACCAACTCCGCGGTGGCCGACGTACGGGAGGACCGCGCCGAGATCTGGTCCGGGCTCAAGTCCCCGATCGTGGCCCGCGAGAGCATCGCCGCCGACCTGGGCCTGCCGCTCGACAAGGTCACCGTGCACGTGGTCCAGGCCGGCGGCTCCTTCGGGCGGCGGCTCTTCTTCGACGCCGCCCTGGAGGCCGCCCGCGTGTCGAAGGCCTGCCGCCGTCCGGTCCGGCTGATGTGGACCCGCGTCGACGACACCCGGCACGGCCGGATGCGCCCCGCCACCCACCACAAGATCCGCGCCACCCATCTGCTGGGCGAGGTGCTCTCGTTCGAGCACCGGGTGGCCGCCGCCGAGACGGACTTCCGGCACGGGCTCGGCGAGATCATCACCGCGACCGCCGCCAGCCTGCCGCTCGGCATCGGCAACGCGACCCTCGCGCAGACCCTGTTCCACACCACGATCAAGTCCCCCTACCACTTCGGGCTGACCACCCATGGGCTCAGCGAGGTGGCGACCGGCATCCCGACCGGGTCCTGGCGCTCGGTGTACTCCGCCAACACCCGGGGCGCCGAGGAGATCGTGGTCGACGAACTCGCCGCGCGGACCGGCAAGGACCCCTACCGGTTCCGGCGCACCTTCCTGAAGACCGACGCCCAGCGCGCCGTGCTCGACAAGGCGGCGACGGAGGGGGAGTGGGGGCGGGCCATGCCGGCGGGCTGCGCGCAGGGCATCGCCTTCCACGAGGAGTACAAGTCCCGTACGGCCTGCCTGGTCGAGATCGACGCCCGCGACCCGGAGCACGTCCGCGTCACCAAGGCCGTCATCGCGGTCGACGTGGGTCTGCCCGTCAACCCGCGCGGACTGGAGGCCCAGATGATCGGCGGTCTCACCGACGCGATCTCCACCACCCTGAAGGCCGGGCTGCACTTGGACAAGGGGCTGCCGCTGGAGGGCAGCTACAGCCAGTTCCACTGGGCGCGCCAGCGCGACACCCCGCAGGACGTACGCGTCTTCGTACTGCCGGCCACCGGGGAGGAGCCGGGCGGCGCCGGCGAGCTCGGCGTCCCGGCGGCGGTCGGTGCGATCGCCAACGCCTGGGCCAGGGCCACCGGTTCCAAGCCCCGGAGTTTCCCCCTCGACTTCGACGTCGACTTCACCCCGTATCCCCGCTAGCCGGCCGTCGGCAGCCCAGCTCAGGAGAGTCCTCCGTGCCCTCGCACACCTTCACCGTCAACGGGCGGAGCGTCACCGTGGACGCGCCCGACGATCTGCCCCTGCTGTGGGTGCTCCGCGACATGCTGGGCGTGCGCGGCCCCAAGTACGGCTGCGGCGTGGACGTCTGCAAGGCCTGCACGAGCCATCTCGACGGGGTGGACGTCCGCCCGTGCGTGGTGCCCGTCTCGGCGTGCGCGGGAAAGGCGGTGACCACCATCGAGGGGCTGGCGAACGGCGACGAGCTGCACCCCGTGCAGGAGGCCTGGCTCGAACAGGACGTCGCCCAGTGCGGTTTCTGCCAGCCCGGCCAGATCATGGCCGCCGTCGCGCTGCTGAAGCGCACCGCCACGCCCACGGACGAGGACATCGACGCGATCGCCAACATCTGCCGCTGCGGCACCTACTTCCGCATCCGGGAGGCGATCCGCAGCGCGGCAGCACGGATGTGAGCGTCCGGGCCCCGGGAAATCCCCCGTTCGTCCCGGGACCCCGGCCGCTCGCGTCAAACCTAGGCGGGCGCGGTGCGGTCCGCAGGGTCCGCCCTGCACAGTGACCGGGCGGGAGGGGTATCACGGGGCACAGTGACGCGTGGAATGGTGGACCGTGACCGTGACCGTGACCATGACCGCGACGGCGCCACCCCGACCGAAGGGAACCTCACATTTCGCACCCGCCCCTCCCGACCGCGTCCGCCGACCGCTCCCGCAGCCGGGCCGAGGACGTCCTCAAGGCGCACCGGCTCGCCCGATCGGGCGGCTCGGCCGCCCTGCTGGAGTGGCTCGCCGCCCGGCTGGGCGGCTGGACCGGAGTGGTGGACACCGGCGCCGGCCAGGCCGAGACCCCCGAGCTCGCCGTCCGCGGGGCCGCTGAGCTGAGGGCCCGGGGTGTGCGCTCGGCCGTCCTGCACGACGAGCGCTCGGCCGCGCTGCTGTTCGCGCTGGACGGGGACGGGGGCCGCGCGCTGGCCGCCGTACTCGACCTGCCGCACCGTCCGGGAGCGGCCGCGCTGCTCGCGGACGCCGCCGCGGTGATGGAACTCGTCCTGCGCGCCGAGGAGGCCGAGCGGCGCGAGGAGCGGGCCGAGCTCGCCGAATCGCGGGCCCGCGAGGCCGTCTTGCACCTGCTGATGAACGGCCGGCTCTCCACCGCCCGCCAGATCGCCGAGGCGCTCGGCCCCTCGCTGCCCGATCCCCTGCGGATGTACGTCGTGGAATGCCGGGCCGGGCAGCGGGGCGAGGTGGCCCGGATCTGCGGGGAGCTGACGGGCGGCCTGGCCTGGATCGTGCGCTGCCCGGTGTACGTACGCCACCTCATCGCGCTGGTCCCGGCCGGCCTCGCGGCGGGCTCCGCCGCGCACGATCCGCTGTCGGAGGCCCTGGTGGGGGCGGCCCGGGACCGCTCGGTCGGGGTCAGCGGGCAGCTGCTGCTGCGCGAGGCCCCGGCCGCGTACACCCAGGCCTTCCACGCCCTGGCCGTGGCTCGCGGCCGCGCCGGGCGCCACGCCCGCTTCGGCCCCGGGCCCGAGCTGGAGCTGGCCGCGCACGCGGCCGGGACCGGCTGGGCCGAGGCGCTGCTCGCACCCCTGCACACGTACGAGCCCCGGCGCCCCCAGGACCCCGGTGCGCAGGAGCTGCGGGCCACCGCCCACGCGTGGCTGAACTTCGGCCCGCACGCGACGCGGCTGCTGAAGATCCACCGCAACACGCTGGCCACCCGGCTCCGCCTCGTCGAGTCGGTGCTCGGCACGGACCTCGCGCGCCTGCCCGGGCAGGCGGAGCTCTCGTTCGCGCTGCGGCTGACCCCGGGCGGCCCGGGCGCCGCTCCCGGAGTCCCGGCCGGCGTCCCCGCCGGCGCCCCGGGGGACCTGGAGGGCGTACTGCGCCACCGCGACCTGTCGGCATGGGCCCGTGCGCACCTGGCGCCACTGACCGGACCGGACGCCCCGCCCGGCGCCCGCGAGACCGTACGGGCCTGGCTGCGGCACGACGCGCACCTGGTCCCGGCGGCGGCCGCGCTCGGCATCTCGGTACCGGGGGCGCGCAAGCGGCTGACCCGGATCGAGGCCCTGCTGGAGCGCTCGCTGCTGCAGTCGCCGAGCGCCCGCCACGACCTGTGGCTGGCCCACCGGGCCGAGGAACTGGCCGGGTTCGCGGGGCCCGCCGCGTGACACAGCCCTAATAAGGGGCAAACTGCATGAAATATGCACGATCATGCCGGAATGAGGCGTATCAATCTGAAGCGCGTGCTGGTGGGCGAACCGCTCGACACCGCACGACTGGGCGAGACGCTGTTGCCCAAACGGCTCGCGCTGCCGATCTTCTGCAGCGACCCGCTCTCCTCCGTGGCCTACGCCACCGAGGAGATCCTGCTGATCCTCGCCCTCGGCGGCGTCGCGCTGCTCCACCTCACCTGGTACGCGGCCGCCGCCATCGTCTTCCTGATGATCGTGGTCGTCGCCTCCTACCGGCAGACCTGCTACGCCTACCCCGGCGGCGGCGGTGCGTACATCGTCAGCTCCGAGAACCTCGGCCAGACCGCCGCCCTCACGGCCGCCAGCGCGCTGCTCGTCGACTACGTCATGACCGTCGCCGTCTCCGTGGTCTCCGGCGTCGACGCCATCACCTCCGCGATCCCCTCCCTCAGCGACCACGAAGTCGGCCTGTCGGTGGGGTTCGTGGCGCTGTTGGTGCTGATGAACCTGCGCGGCGTACGGGAGTCGGGACGCGTCTTCGCCATCCCCACCTACGGATTCGTCCTCGTCATCTACGTCATGTTCGCCGTGGCGGCCGTCCGGCTCGCGACCGGCGACACCATCCGCGCCGAGTCCGCAGACCTCCCGATCACCGCGGAAGGCACCTTCACCGGCCTGGGCCTGGTGCTCCTCGCGATGCGCGCCTTCGCCTCCGGCTGTACGGCGCTCACCGGTGTCGAGGCGATCAGCAACGGCGTGCCCGCCTTCCGGAAGCCCAAGAGCCGCAACGCCGCCAACACCCTGGCCGCGATGGGCGTCCTGTCGGTGACCATGTTCCTCGGCATCACCGTCCTCGCCATGGTCTACGAGGTGCACGTCGCCGCCGACCCGACGGAGCTGGGCCTGCCGCCCGGCACCCCGATGTCCACGGCGCTCGCCCAGATCGGCCGCGCCACCTTCGGGAGCTGGCACTTCCTCTTCTACCTGCTCCAGGCCGTCACCGCGGGCGTGCTGATCCTCGCCGCGAACACCGCCTTCAACGGCTTCCCGATGCTGGCCTCGATCCTGGCCAGGGACCGCTACGCGCCGCGCCAGCTCTTCAACCGCGGCGACCGGCTCGTCTACTCCAACGGGATCGTGCTGCTCGCGCTCGCCGCCGTCGCCCTCATCGTCGCCTTCGACGCCCAGCTGACCCGCCTCATCCAGCTCTACATCATCGGCGTCTTCGTCTCCTTCACCCTCTCGCAGGCGGGCATGGTCCGGCACTGGCGGCGCGAGCTCGCCTCCCCGGCCACGCCCAAGGCGGAGCGGATCCACATCCACCGCCGGCTGGCGATCAACGCGGTCGGCGCCACCCTGACCGCCGTGGTCCTGATCATCGTCCTGCTCACCAAGTTCACGCACGGCGCCTGGCTCGTCGTCATCGCGATGCCCCTGCTCTTCTTCGGCATGAAGGGGGTCCGCCGGCACTACGAACGCGTCTCGGCGCAGGTCACCGTCGCCCCCGGGGTCAAACCGCGCAAACCCTCCCGCCACCACGTGCTGGTGCTGGTCGCCAACCTGCACGCGCCGACCCTGAAGGCACTCGGCTACGCACAGGCCCTGCGGCCGGACACCCTGACCGCCGTCACGGTCGCCGCCGACGAGGAGGAGGCGCGGCGGCTGCGCGAGGGCTGGGCGGAGCACGAGCCGGGCGTACCGCTGAAGATCCTGCACTCCCCGTACCGCGAGGTCATCGGGCCGGTGCTCGCGCACGTGCAGGAGCTGGCCGCCGCCGAGGGCACGGACATGCTGTCCGTGGTGATCCCCGAGTACGTGGTGGGGCACTGGTGGGAGCAGCCCCTGCACAACCAGAACGCGTTCCGGCTGAAGGCGAGGCTCCTGTTCATGCCGGGGGTCGCGGTGATCGACGTACCGTACCTGCTGGAGTCGGCCCGGCCGGCGGAGCCTGCGGAGCCGGCGAGGTAGCCGGGTCGTGCACGCGCTGGAGGACGGCCGCATGGGCCAGTGCCAGCTCCACCACCTGCGCCGGGTCGGCGAGCGAGCGGCCGGTCAGCCGCTCCAGCCGGCGCAGCCGGTTCGAGACGGTGTTGCGGTGGCAGTACAGCCGCTGGGCGGCGTACGTCGTCGACCCCTGGCAGGTCAGCCAGGTGCCCAGCGTGGTCAGCAGCACCCGGCGGTCCTCGGCGGGCAGCGCCAGCACCGGACCGAGCACCACCTGCCGCAGCCGGCCCGCGAGTTCGGCCTGGGAGGCGACCAGTGCGGAGGGCAGCCGCTCGTCGAGCAGGGCGGTGCACGGACCGCCGGACGCGGGGGCGGTGCGCAGCGCGAGCGCGGCCAGCCGGCGGGCCCGGGCCAGGTCCCCGGGGCTCCCGACGACCGGGCTGACCCCGGCCCGGGCGCCGAGCGGGCCGAGCAGCTCCCGTACGGATTCCAGCGGATGGTGGCCCAGCTCCACCAGGGCGGTCTCGCCGTCGGCGCGGATCCGCCACAGCACGCGCGGGGCCTTCGCGTCGCCCGGACCGTCCGGGGCGCCCGGCCCGCCCGGGGCGCCCGGGGCGAGTACGGCCACCGCGAAGCGGCCGTGCTCGGGAAGCCCCAGCTCGGCCGCGGGCCCGTCCGCCGGGCCCGCACCGTCGAGCAGCGCGTCCAGCAGGGCCGCCCGGTGCTCCCGTTCGCGGTCGCAGCGGGCGGTCTCCGCACGGCGGTACCCATCGGACAGCGCGTCCGTCAGCTGGTCGAGTACGTCCCACAGCAGGGCCGCGGCCGGCAGCAGCCGGGGCAGCGCCGCCGGATCGTGCGCGGCCACCGCCTCGCCCAGGGTCTGCCACACCATGCGGCCGCCGTGCCGGCGGGCACGCAGCAGCGAGGCGAGCGGCAGGCCCCGTTCGGCCAGGAGCGCGCCGGTGGCGCGGGCGTCGGCGAGCTCCACGGGCAGCCCGCGCAAGGCGCGCTCCAGGCCCTCGACGGACTGCCGGAGGTCGAGGCGGATCCGCTCGCGCAGCCCGGCCCGGCCGAGCAGGGCGGCGTACGCGGGATCCTCGGCCAGCGTCCGGTCGGCGAGCCGGTCCGCCGTCACGGTGATGCGGCGTGACAGGTCCTCTCGTATCTCCTCGATGATCCGCTCCATGACGGGCAGGGTGACACGGGGGAGGGGGCGGTGGGGAGGGCCGGGACCGAGCCGCGTCCGCAGGCGTGTCCGAATCACATCGAGACGACGGCCGGACGCCCGCTCCCGCGCCTCACGCCGGGCAGGGTGCCGGAGGGCCGGCGGGGCCGGGGCGTGCTGATCTTATGTCCGGGCGTGCGCGAGTCAGCTGGGATTGTGGGCGGTGAAGGACTTTCATGGGGGTGCCAGGACTCGTACCGGAGCAGGGGGAGTATTCATGGTCACCGACGGCGGTCAGAAGGACAGTGACAGCGCACCCACCCTGATCGGTTCCGTGCAGCGGGCGCTGCGCCTCGTGGAGGCGATGCACGCCGAGAACGGGGCGACGGCGAAACGGCTCGCACGTGTCACCGGCATTCCGCTGCCGACCGTCTACCATCTGCTGCGCACCCTCAGCCACGAGGGCTACGTCGAGCGCGAGGGCGGCGCCTTCCGGCTCGCGGAGCACCTTCCGCTTGCTTCGTGAACCCTGGTCGTGAACCCTGATCGAGCCCCCGGCCGAGCCCGTGGTGAACCTCGTGCGCCCCACGCGCCCTCTTGCGCCACCGACGGCCGTGATCAACATTCGTGATCAGAAGTCGACGGGTTCCGGCCACGCAGCCGCGCGGTTCTGTGCATGTTCCCGCGGAAAATGCCAGAAGCCCCTTCCGCGCTGTGGAACGTGAGTAAGTTCCCTCCTGTCGCGCCGTAGACCGTGCACCTCGCACGTCTGGCCGGGAGGGGAGCCCGCGTGCCCGGGATCGACGAATGCCTGCTCGAAGCCATGGCCCTGCCTGGTGCGCGGGGGGCCGCGCTGGTCGACTGGAGCAGCGGACTGGCCCTCGGCACCGCCGGGGAATCGCCGGTCGGCGACCACGAGACCACCGCCGCGGAGACCGCCGAGCTGGCCCGGGCGGCCGCCGAGTACGAGTCCTTCGCCCAGCCCGTGCCGGATTCCGCGCCGGATCCGGACCACGGGCAGTCGGGCCCAGGCCTGCCCGTGGAGGACCTGATCGTCACCACCCGCACCGGCTACCACGTCCTGCGCTTCGTCGAGACCAGCTTCGACAGCAGCGTCTTCCTCCACCTGTGGCTGGACCGCACCGACGGAAACCTCGCCCTCGCCCGGCACAGACTCCGCATACTCGCCGAGGGGCTGGTCCTCAGATGACACCCGCCCAGATGGGCGGCTTCGCCGCCGTCGCCGTCTCGCCCCTCCTGACCCGGCTCGCCGCCGAGCGCGCCACCGGCGCCCTGCTGCGCGACCGCGGCACCCTCTTCCTGGAGGACGGCCGCATCGTGCACGCCGAGAGCCCGGCCACCCCCGGTCTCGACGTCCTCCTCACCACCGGCGGCGGCCTCGCCCCCGAACGCTGGCGCGAGGCCGTGGACCGGGCAGGCGCCCGCCGCCAGGTCGCCCGCTTCCTCGTGGACAGCGGGGGCCTCGCCGGCGGCGAACTGGAAATCTGCCACCTCGCGGCCATATTCGACGCCGCCTTCTTCGCACTGTCCCCGGGCACCGGGCCCTCCCGCTTCCGCCGCGGGGCCACCCACTGGATCGGCTCCGTCCGCTCGGTCCCGGCGGCCGCCGTCGAACGCGAGACCCGGCGCCGGAGGGAACTGCTCGACGCGGTGTGGCCCTACCCGCTGCTGGACACCTCTCCCGTGGTGCCCCGCGCCGCCGCCCCCGGCCAGACCGTCACCGCCCGCCAGCGGACCCTGCTGGCCAGGGCGGACGGGATGCGGACCCCGGCGGACCTCGCGTGGGTCCTGGGCCGCCCGGCCTTCCACACGCTGCTCGACGTACGGCGCCTCGCGGCGGCCGGACTGGTCGAGACCCCGCACGCGCCGGTCCTGGCGCCGGTCGAAACACCCCTGCCCGACTGGATCACCCAGACCCAATCCCCGGACGTGGCGCTGCTCCGCCGGTTACGCGACGCACTGGAGGCAAGCCTGTGAGGCTCCCGCTGCGACCGGCTCTGCGCTCCGAGCGCGCCGACCGCTCCGAGCGGAGGCAGCCCGAAAGGAGTAAGGCCGACATGAGCACGGCGATGGTGCCCCCCGAGGCCGAAGCCGAGATACTCGCCGAGCTCCGCAGGCTGCGCGCCCGGGTTCCCCAGCTCACCGGCGCCCTCGCCGGCAGCGCCGACGGCCTCGTACTCGCGCAGGACAGCGCCGCCACCGAGGTGGAGTCCGTCGCGGCACTGACCGCGGCCGCACTCGGCGTGGCCCAGCGGCTCAGCGACTGCACCGGTCAGGGCGGATTCCGCGAGCTGCTCGTACGGGGCGAACACGGATACGTGGCCACGTACGCGGCCGGCGACGCCGCCGTCCTCACCCTCATCGCGGAACCCCGCGTCAACGTCGGCCGGCTCCACCTGGAGGCCCGCCGCTCCAGCCTGCGCATCGCAGAGCTCATCGACCAGGTCCTCGGGCGCCGCGGCCCCGAAGTCCCGCACGTACACATCCGTACGGACCAGGCGTAACCGGTACGAACCGGGCGCGCCAGACCGTCAGAAACCCTCCGAAAACACCAGTAAACCGCCTGGAATTCGCCAGAACCCAGAGCCGGAACACCAGAGAAAGAAGTGGAGCCAGTCATGGCCAATGTGGAGACCGCCCTCAAGGAGACCCTCGCCACCATCGACGGCGCGATCGGCGCCGCCCTGGTCGACTACGGCAGCGGCATGGCCCTCGGCACCATCGGCGGCGGCAAGGACCTCGACCTCACGGTGGCAGCCGCCGGCAACACCGACGTGGTCCGTGCCAAGGTCCGCACCATGGAGATGCTCGGCCTCAAGGACGAGATCGAGGACATCCTGATCACCCTCGGCACCCAGTACCACCTCATCCGGCTGATGAAGAGCCGCGACTCCAAGGGGTTCTTCCTCTATCTCGCGCTCGACCGCGGCCGGGCCAACCTCGCGATGGCCCGGCACCAGCTCACGAAGATCGAAGCAGAGCTCGAAGTCTGAGCAGGCGTTCGGTCGGACTCCGACGCCGAGGTGGCGGGCGGCTGAATTCTTTGCCGTCCGCCCCGGGGGGCATGGGGCGTATGTCCAGGATGGGGGGACTTTATCATCCTGTTACCGAGTAGGATGCTCTCATCACCTGATCATCGAAATAGCTTGAAACGCTGGAGAACCCGCCACCCATGCCCCCGCGCCTGAGCATCGTCGTCCCCGTCTACAACGTCGAGCTCTATCTCGACGAGTGCCTGGAGTCCATTGCCGCCCAGACGTTCGCCGACTTCGAGTGCATCCTCGTCGACGACGGGTCCACCGACACCAGCGCCGTCATCGCCAAGGCCTTCGCCGCGCGGGACAAGCGTTTCCGGGTCGTCATGCAGGAGAACGCCGGACTCGGCGCCGCCCGCAACGTGGGCGCCCGCCACGCCGCCAAGGACAGCGAGTACCTGGCCTTCGTCGACAGTGACGACACGATGCCGGACTACGCGTACGAGCGCCTGATAGCGGCCCTCGACGAGACCGGCTCGGACTTCGCCGGCGGCAACGTGAAGCGGTTCCGCTCCGTGGGCATGCAGCAGTCCTGGGGCCACCGGGCGGCCTTCGCCAAGACGCAGCTGAAGACCCACATCTCCAAGTTCCCGGCGCTGGTCACCGACCGCACCGCGTGGAACAAGGTCTACCGGCGCAGCTTCTGGGACGAGCACGGCTTCCAGTACCCGGAGGGCATCCTCTACGAGGACGCCCCCGTCAGCATCCCCGCGCACTACTTCGCCTCCAGCGTCGACGTCATCAGCGACTGCGTCTACCACTGGCGCGTGCGCGAGACCGGCGAGCGCTCCATCACCCAGCGCTCCACCGACCCGGTCTCCCTGATCGACCGCGTCACCTCCGTCCGCCTGGTCCGCGAGGCCCTCAAGGCCAAGGAGGGCGCCAAGTACGCCCGCTACCTGCGCGACTACGACTACAACGTGCTGAGCGAGGAGCTCCCGCTCATCTACAAGTACGTCGGGGAGGGCGGAGCCGACTTCCGCGCCGCCTTCGTCAAGGAGGTCGGCGGCCTCGTCCGCGAGATCGGCACCGGCCCCTGGTCCGACCTGACCGTCGCCGACCGGCTCAAGGCGTACCTGGCCCGCGAAGGCCGCGTCGAGGACTTCATCGCCCTGACCAAGCACCAGAGCGACTACTCGTACAGCGTCCCGGTCAAGGGGCTCGCCCGTCCGCAGGCCGACTACCCGTTCCTGAACGGCCGTCCGCCCGTCCCCGCCAAGATCCTCACGCTCGGCGCGCGCGAGCGCCGCGTCGTCAGCCGCCTGGAGCAGGCCGTCTGGAGCGACGGCAAGCTGCTGCTGCGCGGATACGCGCTGCCCGGCCACCTCGGCGCGGAGAGCCGCCTCGGCTCGCGCAAGATGCTCGTCTTCCGCGAGGGGGGCAAGCGCCGCCGCACCGTCGTCACCGCCCGTACGGTCGCCTCCCCGATGGCCACCGTCAACGCCGCGCACCTCGCGCTGCGGCACGCGGACTGGGCCGGCTTCACCGCCGTCGTCGACCCCACCGCCTTCCAGTCGGGCGGCAAGTGGAACGACGGCATATGGACCACCTCCGTCGCCGTCACCGGCGCCGGCGGCCTGCACCGCGCCCGCCTCAAGGGCGGCGAGTCGGACACCGGCCAGAACCCGCCCGCCCACTGGGTGACCCCCGACGTCCGCATCGTCCCGAACGCCTCTGGCGCCCTCACCATCCAGGTCGAGACGGTCCGGGCCCGCGCCCTGGACGTCCGCCCGTCCGGCGAGGACGCCGTGGAGGTGAGCGGAGAGCTCGCCGCCGAGATCGGCGCCGGCGCCACACTGCGCGCCGAGCACGTCTCCACCGCCGCCGTCCTCACCTTCCCGATCGAGACCGCCGCCGCGAGCGGCTCCGGCGGTGCCGGCCGGATCCCCTTCACCGTGCGCGTACCGCTGGCCGGGCTGGCCGCCGTACCGGACGCCGAGTGCGAGCCCGGCGAGTGGGCCCCCGAGCCGTGGAGCCTGACCGTGGTCGGCGCCGACGGCTCCGAGCACCGCCTCGCGCACGACGAACGCGGCGGCTTCGACGGCCTGGTCGTGCCCCTGACCGGCGGGGACACCGGCCGAGCCCTCTTCGCCAAGCGCGGCAACACCGGCCACCTGACCCTCTCCGTGCAGCCCTCGCCGCCCCTCGTCGACTCGGTCGCCGGCCACGACGGCACCCTCACCTTGAAGGGCCGCCTCGTCGCGCCCACCGACGAGCCGTACGAGCTGGTCCTGCACGACGCGCACGGCACCGAGTTCAGCTACCCCGTCACCCGGGACGGCGACCGCTTCGAATCCACCTTCGAGCCCGTCCTCCCCGAGTCCTACGCGGGCCGCACCACGCTGCCGAAGGGCCGCTGGTGGCCCACCCTGCGCCCGCTCGCCCAGGGCGGCACCACCGCGGGTCTGCTCGGCGTCGACCGCGGCGCCCCCGTGCAGTTCGCGCCCACCGCCCTGCACGCCGGACCGGTCGCGATCACCGTCGAGGGCCGCCGGATGCGCGTCGAGGCCCGCTTCTACGACCGCATGGTGATCGTCTCCGACCCGCTGCTCAGCCCGCACGACCGCTCCCGGTACGCCCAGCGCGTCACCCGGTACGAGACCTACCCGGCGCAGCGCGCCCTCCCGGTCAAGGACATCGTCGTCTACGACACCCACCAGGGGAACGGCACGGGAGACTCGCCCCGCGCCATCCACGAGGAGCTGCTGCGCCGCGGGGAGAAGCTGGACCACGTCTGGCTCGTCCGCGACGGCCGCGCCGAGGTCCCCGCGACCGCCCGCGCCGTGCCGTACGACAGCACCGAGGCCTGGGAGGTCCTGGCCCGGGCCCGCTACTACGTCGTGAACGACAACGTGCCGCGGCGCTTCCAGCGCCGCGCCGGCCAGATCGTCGTCCAGACCTGGCACGGGACGCCGATCAAGGAGATCGGCCACGACTTCATCCACGACTACTACACGAGCCCCGAGATCCTTGAGGGGCTGGAACACGACAGCGCCCAGTGGTCGCTGCTCGCCTCCCCGAGCTCGTACGCGACGCCCCTGCTCAAGCGGGCCCTCGGCTACCAGGGCGAGGTCATCGAGTCCGGCAGCCCGCGCACGGACGCGCTCGTCAAGCCCGACGCGCAGCGGATCGCCGAGGTCCGCCGCCGGCTCGGCCTGCCCGAGGGCAAGAAGGTCGTCCTCTACATGCCGACCTGGCGCGAGAACCGCGAGGGCTGGTCGGGCGGCTACAAGCTGGACCTCCGGATCGACCTGGACGCGGCGCGGCGCGAGCTCGGCGAGGACCACGTCCTGCTGGTCCGCGGCCACCACCACGTGACCGAGCAGGTACGGGACGAGGTGCGCGACGGGTTCGTCGTCGATGTGTCCCGCTGGCCCGACGCCACGGACCTGCTGCTCGTCGCCGACGTCCTGATCTCGGACTACTCCTCGGTGCTGTTCGACTTCGCGCTCACCGACCGGCCGATCCTGCTCTTCACGTACGACATGGAGCACTACCGGACCACGCTGCGCGGCTTCAACTTCGACCTGGAGGCCAAGGCCCCCGGGCCGCTGCTGGCGGACTCGGCGAGCCTGATCGAGGCCGTACGGGGCGCTGACGCGATCGGGGCGGAGTTCAAGGAGGCACGGGCCGCGTTCCGCGCCGAGTTCTGCGATCTGGACGACGGCGGCGCCGCCGAGCGCGTCGTCGACCGGATGCTCTCCATGGCGGCCAAGCCGGCGGTGTAAGCCGTTGGGGTGCATTCAGGACGCTTTACCGACCGGCCCCGGGCCCACCGATGAATTTCGGGCCCGGGGCCGGTCTGTATGGGAGAGGGAGGGCGAACCGCCTTCCCGCTTCGACCGGCACACGCCTGGAGGCAGTCATGACGAGCAACGGTTTCACCACGTGCCTGTGGTTCGACGGCGAGGCGGAGGCCGCCGCCGACTACTACGTGTCGCTGTTCAAGGGCGGCAAGCTCGGCGGGGTCGCCCGCTACCCCGAGACCGGGCCGGGCCTGACGGGTGCGGTGATGACCGTCGAGTTCGAGATCAACGGCCAGAGGTTCGTCGGCCTCAACGGAGGCCCCCAGTTCACCTTCAGCGAGGCGATCTCCTTCCAGATCGACTGCGACGACCAGGCCGAGGCCGACCACTACTACGACGCGCTCACGAAGGACGGCGGAGAGGAATCCGCCTGCGGCTGGGTCAAGGACAAGTTCGGGGTGTCCTGGCAGGTCATCCCGGCCGGCTTCACCGAACTCGTCGCCGACCCCGACCCGGAGCGGGCCGCCCGCGCCATGGCGGCCATGATGAAGATGAAGAGGCTGGACGTCGCGGAGCTCCGCCGGGCGGCCGACGCGGGCTAGGGGACTTCGACGCCCCTAGACCGCGGCCTCGGTGATACGGGCCAGCAGGGCCGGGAGCGCGGTCCCGATCGGCTCGCGGACGACCTCGTCGGCGAGGGAGTCGTACGGGGTCTCCTCGGCGTTGACGATGATCAGGCGGGCCCCCGCCTCGGCGGCCATACCGGCCAGCGAGGCGGCGGGCTGCACCTGGAGCGTGGTCCCGACGGCGATGAACACCTGGCAGCCCTTGGCCACGGCCACGGCCTGGGCCAGTACTTCGGGGTCGAGCCGTTCGCCGAACATCACGGTCGCCGACTTGAGGATCCCGCCGCAGGCGGAGCAGGCGGGATCCGGGTCCCCGGCGGCGACCCGGGCCAGCGCCTCGTCCATCCCCGACCGGGCACGGCAGGCCGTGCACACCACCGACCGGGCGGTCCCGTGCAGCTCGAACACCTTGCGCGGCGGCATCCCGGCCTGCTGGTGCAGTCCGTCCACGTTCTGCGTGATCACCCGCACCGGGGTGCCGGTGCGCTCCAGCCCCGCCACGGCCAGATGCGCGGCATTCGGCTGCGCCCCCAGGGCCCCCAGCTCCGCGCGCATCAGCCAGGACCGGCGCCGGATCTCCGGATCCGCCATGTAGTACGCGTACGTCACCAGCTTCTCGGCCTCCGGATCCCGGCGCCACAGCCCCTGCGGCCCCCGGTAGTCCGGAATCCCGGAATCGGTCGACATTCCGGCCCCACTGAACACTGCGACGAGCGGTTTCCCCATGCTGCGACCCTACGCAGGGCCGGAGCGGACCCGCGACCGCATTAACGGTGCCCGCGGGGTCCGGGCGTCCGGGAGGGTCGTTCCTGCGGTGAATCCCGCCCCCCACAGGAGTGAGATCCGCGGCCCACCCCTGCCCGTGAACACCCCGGGCGGTTACACATCCCGCATGAAGACCACCCCGTACAGCCTCGGTGCCCTGCTGCTGGCCCTGCTCGTGCTGCCGGCCCCGACCACCGCGGTCGCCGCCGTCGCCGACCCCACGCCGGCCGCCGCCGGCCGCCACCGGCACACCGCCTCCGAGATCAGTGCCTTCCTCACCGCCTTCTACGGCCACCACGGTCCTTCCGCGCGCGACCGTGAACAGGGCGTCTCGCAGCAGCTGGCGGAGAAGCAGGCGCACGCTCCGACCTCCGACGTCCTGCTCTGCGCCCACAACGAGCCCCGGGACATCGTGGTCGGCGCGGTCACCGTCGCCCAGTCGGCAGGTGTCGGCTGGGCCACCGTCACCACCCACTGGGCGGGGGACCGGACCGACACCTTCACCGCGTACGTGCGCCTCGACTCCCGGCCGATCAAGCTGGACGACGTGATCTGCGCGGGCTGATCCCGCCCCCACGCCGTCTGGTACAACACCGGACATGACAGGATTCGAGATCGGCGGCGCGAGCGCCGCCGACATGGAACTGATCCGCCGCTGGGCCGACGAGGAAGTGTGGAACCCGGGGGACTCCGACCGTTTCGCCTTCGCGGTCGCCGATCCGGCCGGCTTCCTCGTCGGCCGGATCGGCGGCGAACCGGTGGCCTGCATCTCGGCCGTGCGGTACGGGGCGGACTTCGGGTTCATCGGCTTCTACATCGCCCGCCCCGCCGTCCGCGGCAGGGGCTACGGGATCCGGCTGTGGCGGGCCGGGATGGAACGGCTCGACGGACGGCTCATCGGCCTGGACGGGGTGGTCGGCCAGCAGGACAACTACCGCAAGTCCGGGTTCCGTTCCGCCTGGAACAACGTCCGCTACGAGGGCGTTCCGCGGCCGAACGGATCGGGTGGCGGCGCTGGTGGTGACGGTGGTGCTGGCGCCGGATTCGAGGTGGTCGACGCCGCCTCGCTGCCCTTCGGACTGCTCGCCGCCTACGACCGGCGCTTCTTCCCCGCCTCGCGCGACGCCTTCCTGTCGGCCTGGACCGGCCTGCCGGGCCGTACCGCCCTCGCCGCCGTCCGCGACGGCCGTATCGAGGGCCTCGGCGTGGTCCGCCCGTGCAGCGGGGCCTCGCGGATCGGCCCGCTGTACGCCTCCGCCCCGGCCGTCGCCTCCGCCCTGCTGCACCGGCTCGCGGAGCACACTCCCGACGGGGTGGTCGCGGTGGACGTGCCGGACGCGAATCCGTCGGCCACCGCCCTCATGGTGGGTCTGGGGCTGGAGCCGGCCTTCGAGGCCGCCCGGATGTACACCGGCCCGGCCCCGGAGGTCGAACTGGCCGGGCTGTACGGGGTGACCAGCCTCGAACTGGGCTGACGGGCGGCGGACGCCGGGCGGCGGTCGCACGACGCCGCCCGGCCGCTCGCGTCGTGCCGGTTCAGAAGCCGAACAGCGCGCCGCTGGTGTGCCGCAGGCCGCACGGGTTGCCGAAGGTGTACGAGTAGCTCATCCGGCGGCCCTGCCACACGCCGTCCGCCGTCACCGTCATCGGGTTCCACTCCCGGGTACAGTCGACGCCCGCACCGGGCGCGGCGACCGCGTCCAACTGGTGTGCGTTCGCCCGCAGTTCGGCGCAGGCGGCGGCGGGGGAGGGGTGCGTCCCGCCCGGGGTCGGCGCGCAGACGAGGGTCACGGCGCGCATCACCGTGCCGTACGTGGCGTCCTCCCCGGCGGTGATGCTCAGGACGAGGGCGGAGGGCGCGTACAGGCTCTCCGCCCCCGACGGCGCGGCGTCGGCAGCTCCGGGCCAGGCCAGGGCCGTGAGAGCGGTGAGCGCCATGGCGGCGGAACCGAGGCCGAGACCCTTTGCGATGGACCGCATTTCGAACTCCCTTGAGTGGTTGCTTCGGATAGCGGACAGGAGTCTTGCCGACACGGACCGTGAACGCCCGTTCGCACCTCTGTTTTTCGTCACCGATCGTGAGCGAATGTATGCAGACCGCAGTGGTGCGGGCTGCGCTGACCTGTGGCGGAGCGGTCCGCCGAAACGGCCGAACACACGCGCTGAAACATTCCCGGGGGCGCCCTTCGGCCCCCGGGAACGCGTGCCGGGCAACCGTTCTAGCGGGCGGTCGCGATGCGCGGGGCGTAGAGGTCGATCAGCCGGGTCCGGGTCTGCTGGAGCCGCAGCGCGAGCACCCGTCCGACCCAGTGGCCGATGGCGGAGCCGAACGCGGGATCGGCGTCCATCAGCATGCGGACGGCGGTCGCGTCGAACTCGTACGAGCGCACCGGGGTCATCGCCTCGGCGCTCAGCTGCCAGGTGTACGGCGGGAAGAGCCAGGACCAGCCGACGAGTTCCCCGGGGCCGAGGTTCTCGACGGGGGCCGGCCGGCGGGTGGGCAGCGGGATCTGGAGCGTCACCGTGCCGGATCGCACGATCCAGAAGGACTCGGCGCGCGAGCCCTCCTCGAAGATCCTCGCACCCTCGGGGAAATTGACCTCTCGGGCCTGGGACATCAGCCGTCCGCGGTACTCGGCGGAAAGGACGGCGGCGATTCGGATGGGGGAAGGTGTGCTCACGACGGCCTCCGATCAGGGCCCCCCGTTACCCCCCAGTGTGACCGACATCCGGACGAATCCGGGCGCGGCGCATCAACCGGTTGTCCGGTACCCCCGGGGGCGGCCCGCCACACCCCCGGCGCGGCCGGTGCCGCCGACTCCCCCAAGTCGGCCGGTGGTGCCCCGCGCGGGGTCGCTCAGTCCTCCGCGTTGGCCTCCAGGCAGGCCAGCTCCATCGCATCGAGGACCGCCTCGTGGCTGCGCCGGCTCAGCTCGGCGACGTTCTCGATCTGCGCCGTGGCCCAGGCCGCCAGGGTCATCACCAGGACGCGCAGCCCGTCGGTCCCGTGCTCGGCCAGGATCGCGTCGGCGACGATCATCGCGTCTTCGGGCACCTGCTCCGGCGGCTCCAGTCCGGCGAGCCCGCGCAGCATCGTGAGGGTGCGACGGGAGATCTCCGGCGTCATCCTCGCCAGCCGCATGTCCTCTTCCTCGTCCATCCGCCCCACCCTCCCGTTCGGTCCCGTCCCCCCAGGGCACGGTAGGCGCTGGCGGCCCCGAGCGGGGCCGTTTCGCCAGGGTGACCGCACGTAAGGGAACGGGCCGGGTCGCGGAGGACGGAAAGTCGGTGCCCGTGCGGGTTCCATGCTCTGCAACCGGCCGGTAACTTGGCCGCGGCATCCGCCAGTTGCGTCACACCCCCTTCGCAGGAGCGACATGAAGAGCCTCATCCGCGCGCTGTCCGGCGCCCTCCTGCTGCTGGCGGGAGCCTTGCCGGCGGTGGCCGGGCCGGCATCCGCCGCGGCCGCGCCCGCAGCCGCGCCCGTGTCCGCGCCCGTGTCCGCCTCCCGGGCCGAAGCGTGGACCCCGCCGCTGTCCACCCGCGGCCGCTACATCGTCGACGCGCAGGGCAACCGCTTCCGGCTGCGCTCCGGCAACTGGGACGGCGCCCAGGGCTCCTGGAACGGCGGCGGCGACCGCAACGACCCCGCCACGCACCACGCCGGACAGAACTCCAACGGCATCCCGATCGGCCTGGACCGGGTGCCGATGTCCACCCTGCTGGCCGACTTCCGGGCCCTCGGCCTCAACAGCATCAGGCTGCCCTTCTCCAACGAGATGCTCCGCACCACCGCCCCCGTCCCGGACGCGGCCGTCGCCGCCAACCCGGCGCTGCGCGGCCGCACCCCGCTCCAGGTCTACGACGCCGTCGTCGCCGCGCTCACCGACGCGGGCTTCGCCGTCATCCTCAACAACCACACCGTCACCACCCGCTGGTGCTGCGGACTCGACGGCAACGAGCGCTGGAACAGCGGCAGGTCCACCGCCCAGTGGGCCGACGACTGGGTGTTCCTGGCCCGCCGCTACCGCGACAACCCGCGCGTCGTCGGCGCCGACCTCTACAACGAGGTCCGCCGCGACGTGCTCGACGACCCCAACTGGGGGCTCGGCGACAACCACGACTGGCAGGCGGCCGCCCAGGAGGCGGGCGACCGGATCCTCGCCGAGGCCAACCCGAACCTGCTCATCGTGGTCGAGGGGATCAACTGGACCGGGATCCCCCTGGACGGCCTCCCGCACGGCCGCCCCACCCTCACCCCCGTCCGCACCCTGTCCCACACCCTCGTCGTATCCAACAAGCTGGTGTACTCCGCCCACTTCTACGGGTACACCGGGCCCCGGCACAGCGGCGCGACCGGCATGGGCGAGACCCACGACCTCCGCTACCAGGACATGAGCCGGGCCCAGCTCGAACAGACCCTCTACGAACAGGCCTTCTACGTCTCCGCCGAAACCGGCACCCACTTCACCGCACCCGTCTGGGTCAGCGAGTTCGGCACCGGCGCCGACGAGACCGGCGCCCTCCCGCGCGCCTGGTTCCAGAACCTCACCGGCTACCTGAACGCCGTCGACGCCGACTTCGCCTACTGGCCGCTGGTCGGCTGGAGCACCACCGCCCAGGGTGCCCCGGGCGGGGACTCCTGGGCGATGCTCCGCTACGACGCCTCCGGCCGCCGCTCCGGCGTACTCGACGCGGGCGACTGGCGTACCCAGCCGTGGACGGCCCTCGCCGCCCCCGGGCGCACCGGCCCGATCCCCGTCACTCCCTCCTGGTACCAGCTGGCCACCGACCACCGCGACCACAACGCCTCGCTGCTCACCCGGGCCACCGGCGACTGGGACAACGGGGCCCGCAAGGCGGTCTGCCCCGACGGCTCCCGGCTGGCCGGACTCGGCCACACGGACGGGCGCGGCCTGTGCGCCACCTCCGGCCTGCGGGCCGCGACGGGCGGCCACACCGTGGTCCGCGACGAGGCGTTCGTCCCCCCGGGCGGTGACTGGGCCTCGGGCTACACGAAGCTCCAGTGCCCGGCCGACCGGTTCCTGATCGGCTACAGCGTGCGCGGGGAGAGGGTCTCGGCGGCCCTGTGCGCGCCGGCCCGCACGGCCCTCCCGGCGGGCGGGCGCACGCTCTGGTTCGACCGCGGCGACAACCGCCCGCCCGGCGGCCCCGGCGGCGAGTTCGCGTACGGGGACTACAAGGGCCAGTGCCTGCCGACCGAGTACGCGGCGGGCATCGCCTTCACCACGCGCGCGGCCTCCCGTCCGGGTCCGGCTGCCCTCCTCTGCCGTCCCCTGCCGCCCGCCTGACCCTGCGCTCCACCCCCAGCGGAAATGATCATGGCGAGAAGCGAGTGTGGGCCCCGGAGGCCTCCAATTTGGCATCCAATGCGTCAAGTGGGGTGAACGGGGGTGCGAACGGGCCTAGTGTGCGCCCGTACGCATGGTCGAGAGCGGCGGCTGAACGCCTGTTTTCGGCCAGCACCGCACAGCGACACCGAACTGGGGGGTTCATGCGTAGATCCAGAGGGCTCGCGGCCGCACTCGCCCTGTCCCTGGCCGGGACCGGCGCGGGCGCGGTCCTCGGCCTCGTCCCGCAGGCGGCGGCCGTCACCCCGCCCGTCGCCTTCACCGCCGACGCGCTGTCCACCTGGCAGCCCAACGGCGTCGTCTGGGCCCTCGCCGAGACGGGCGGCACCGTCTTCGTCGGAGGCACCTTCTCCGCGGTCCGCCCGCCCGAGGGCTCGGGCGGCGCCGAGCAGTCCGCGGTGAACTTCGCCGCGCTCGACGCCGCGACCGGCGCCCCGACCTCCTGCCACCTCTCCTTCACGGTCGGCGGCGGCACCGCGACCGTCCGCGCCCTCACCCTCTCCCCGGACAAACAGACCCTCTACGCCGGCGGCTACTTCGGCGCCGTCAACGGCACCCCGGTCTCCAGCCTCGCCGCCATCGACGTGGCGACCTGTACGGTCAAGACCGGCTTCCGCCCCGCCTTCGCGGCCACCGTACGCGCCCTCGCCGTCACGAACGACACCGTCTACGCGGGCGGAGACTTCCTCACCGTCGCCGGCCAGCCGCGCCAGCGCTTCGCCGCCGTCGACGCTGCCGACGGCGCGCTGCGGCCCTTCACCGCCGACGCCGACGAGCCCGGCCGCGCCGTCGAGGTCACCCCCGACGGCAGCCACGTCGTCCTCGGCGGCGACTTCTTCACCGTCAACGGCGCGAACACCCACGCCCTGGCCGTCGTGGACGCGGGCAGTGGCGCGCTCACCAAGACGTACGCCGGCTTCATCGAGACCAACTCCGTCGTCAAGGACATCGCGACCGACGCGACCGGCTTCTACACCGCAAACGAGGGCACCGGCGGCGGCGTGTTCGACGGCCGGATCGCGGTCAACCTCAGCGACTTCAACCAGCGCTGGCGTGACACCTGCCTCGGTGCGACGCAAGCCGTGCTCCCGTACCAGAACGTGCTGTACAGCGCCTCGCACGCGCACGACTGCTCCAGCGTCGGCGAGTACCCGGACGGGCAGCGCCACCACCTGCTCGCCCAGCCGACCACCAGCGTCGGCAAGCTGGGCTGGGCCCCCGACACCAACGACGGCATCGGCGAGGGCATCGGCCCGCGCGTGATGGCGGTCGGCTCCAAGGGCGGGATCCAGTACCTGTGGGTCGGCGGGGAGTTCACCACCGTCAACGGCTCCGCACAGCAGAGCCTCACCCGCTTCGCCTCCACCGGCGACACGGGCGCGCCCACCGTTCCCGTCGCGACCGCGGCGAGCTTCAAACCCGGCGAGGCGCAGGTGCGCTGGCGCACCAGCCTGGACCTGGACGACAGCGCGCTGACGTACCGGATCTACCGGAACGGCTCGGGCACCCCGATCGCCACGGTCACGGCTGACTCGCTCTTCTTCAAGCGTCCGCAGGCCTCCTGGACCGACACCACCGTCGCCGCCGGCCAGTCGTACACGTACCGGGTCACGGCCACCGACGCGGCCGGCAACACCAGCGCCCTGTCGGCGACCGCGAGCGTGACCGTGCCGACCTCGGTCGACGCGTACCCCAGCCAGGTGCGCGCGGACGGCGCCCAGCTGTTCTGGCGCTACGACGACGCGTCCCTGCCGAACGTCGCCGACTCCTCCGCGAGCGGCAACCAGAACGGCGTGCACATGAACGCCCCCGCCCTGCGCCAGACGCCCGGCGCGGTCTCGGGCGCGAGCACGGCGATCGGCTTCAACGGCACGGACACCCGGGTCTACGGTGACCAGCGCCAGACCATCGGCGGCAGCTACACCATCGAGACCTGGTTCAAGACGAACACCACCCGGGGCGGCAAGCTCTTCGGCTTCGGCAACAACCAGGTGCGCGGCAGCAGTCAGTACGACAAGCACATCTACATGACCAACGACGGGCGCCTCGTCTACGGCGTGTACACCGGAGCCACCCGCACCATCACCACCGCCGCCGCGTACAACGACAACCAGTGGCACCACGTCGTCGCCACCCAGGGTCCGGGCGGCATGGTCCTCTACGTGGACGGTGCGCAGAAGGGCACCCTCGCCGTCACCACGCACGAGAACTACGCCGGCTACTGGCACGCCGGCGGCGACAGCCTCGGCGCCTGGCCGAACCCCCCGACCAGCGAGTTCTGGGCGGGCCAGCTCGACGAGACCGCCGTCTACCCGAGCGTCCTGAGCGCGGCCCAGGTGCAGAACCACTACGCCCTGGCCACCGCCCCCGCCGACTCGGTCGTCCAGGTGCAGGCCGCCGAGGACACGTACGCGAACGCGGGCGCACCGGACGGCAACTACGGAGCCTCGTCCTCGCTCGCCGTGCGCGGATCCTCGCTGTACACGAGCTACCTGCGCTTCAACCTGCCCGCCGCGCCCGCGGGCACGGTGCTCAAGTCGGCCTCGCTGAGCGTGAAGACGAGCACGATGAGCGGGGCCGGTACGGCGGACACGGTCTCGGTGGTCCCGGTCACCGGTACGTGGACGGAGGCGGGCACCACCTACAACAACCGGCCCGCCACGGGCACTCCGGCCCTCGGCAGCTTCGCCGGGATCCCGGACGGATCGGCGGTGCACACCACCGGGCTGAACACGGCCGCCCTCGCGGGCGCGCTCGGCACGGGCTACGGCCTGGCGCTGACCGGCCCCGGTACGGACGCACTGTGGCTGTGGTCCTCCGAGGCGGCGGCGAACGAGGGCACGCCGCAGCTGACGCTGACCTTCGGCGCGCCGTAGCCGCACGGCCGGAGGGACGGGGGCGCGGGCCGGTACGGTCCGCGCCCCTCCGCCGTCTTCTATCCCACGGTGTAGCCGAACTCGTACGCCACGGACGTGTCGCCATGGCGGTAGGTGAACGCGCCGGAGCCCGACAGCCCGGCCAGCCCGCCCGACCCGGAGCCGGCGACCACCTCGAACGTGCACCGGGTGCCGTCGGCGTCGAACGTGCCGCGCTGCTCGAGGACGAACGCGCCCGCGCGGCCGTCGACCGCCCCGGACAGCAGCTCCAGGCCGGTGTAGGAGCCGGTTCCCTCCCCGGTGTACGTGATCGTGTACGCGGCGCTGGTCGCCGCGGCCTCGATGCCGCCCGCGAAGGCGTTGACGACCGTCGAGCGGGCGAGCCGCGGGGTGGAGCCGGCCGCCCCGACCGGCTCCTCCCGCCAGTCGGCGAACGTGAAACGGCCGGTGGTGGTGCGGGTGGTGGTGCCGGCGGTGCCGGTGCGGACGGTGGTCGGACGGGCGGTGGTCGGATGGGCGGACATGGAGGACCTCCTGGTTCACGGCCGGGCGGGCTCGTGTTCCCCCGGCGCGAGACCAGACTGTCCGGCATACCTGACACCTCCTGTCAGGTATGCCCGCGCCCGGTCCACAATGGCCCCATGCGCGCCGACCGGCTCCTCTCCCTGCTCCTCCTGCTGCAGAACCGCGGCCGGATGACCGCACCCCAGCTGGCCGCCGAGCTGGAGGTGTCCGTCCGTACCGTCCACCGGGACATCGAGGCCCTCGGCGCCTCCGGCGTCCCCGTCCAGGCCGACCGGGGACCGGCCGGTGGCTACCGGCTGATGGACGGCTACCGCACCCGGCTCACCGGCCTCACCGACGCCCAGGCCGGCTCCCTCTTCCTCGCCGGCGCGCCCGGGCCCGCACGGGAACTCGGACTCGGGGCCGATCTCGCCGCCGCCCAGCTCAAGCTCCAGGCGGCGCTGCCCGCCGCGCCGGCCGAGCGGGCCCGCCGGCTCCAGGACCGCTTCCACCTGGACGCCCCGGCCTGGTTCCGCGACGCGGACCCCGTCCCGCACCTCGCGCAGATCGCCCAGGCGGTGTGGGACCAGCGCGTTCTCCTCGCCCACTACCGCCGCTGGAGCGGCGAGGAGCGGACCGGACGCCCGCTGCACCCCCTCGGCCTCGTCCTGAAGGGCGGCATCTGGTACCTGGTGGCGCGGGCCGCCGACGAGCGCATCCGCAGCTACCGGGTCTCACGGTTCCTCGCGGTGGACACCGCCGAGGAGGTCTTCGAGCGCCCGGCCGGCTTCGAACTCGCCGCGCACTGGGAGGAGTCGGCGCGCCGGATGGAGGCGGCGACCCGCCAGGGGACCGCCCGGCTGCTGCTCTCCCCGCGCGGGCGCCGACTGCTCCCGATGCAGTTCGGCGCGGCCGGGGTACGGGCCCTGGCCGGCGCCGTCCCGGCCGACCCCGCGGACCCGGAAGGCCCGATCCACGTCGACCTGGAGATCGAGTCCCCGGCCGTCGCCGTCGGCGACCTCCTGCGCCTCGGCACCGAAGCCGAGGTCCTGGCCCCACCGGAACTCCGCCAGGCCCTGGCGGCCACCGTCGCCGCCCTCGCCGAGCGCTACCGCTGACGGCCCCACCACGGGCGCGGGAAGCCGGGGACACCGCCGAGTCCGTCGGGGGCCGGGACGGTACGGACCGGCGCGCTTCGGGAACCGGATCCCGTGACCGTCAGCGGGGCGCTTCCACCTCCAGGAAGCGGCGCCCGCGCGGGCCCCGGTAGAGCAGACAGCCCCAGCCCAGGGGCTCCAGCGCGGCTGCGCAGGCCGTCAGCCGCTCCCGCTCCTCCCCGGCCGCGCCGCCACCGGGCGGCCCGAGCCAGGTCACCTCCACCGTCGCGGCCCCGGACGCACCCGCCGCCACCCGGTACCCGGTCCGCGTACGACCACCCCGCGCGTCCACAGCCGACGGCGGGATGCCCGCCGCCTCCAGTACGAGGGCCACGGCGCGCGCCATCCGGCTCAGCTCCCACGGGGCGGGAACCGCCGTCCCGGCCGGGCCGTTCACCAGACGGCGGATCTGCAGCATGCCCTCGTACGCCGTGCGCACCTCGGCCGCCCGCGCCGCGGTGGCCGGCGGCTGCGGCCCGTCCCCGGTGGCGGGTTCGAAGGACGCCATCGCCACTCCTCCCTCGGCGCGTTCTGAGTACCTCACACCCAACGACCTGAGTACCCGCCCCGATTCCCCGCGACCGCGCCGCTGGTCGAATGGGGGCATGACCTTCGACGCCACCGCCCGCCCGCGCCGCATGCGGCACGTGACCACCGCCGGCTCCGCCCTGGCCGTGGCCCTGGTCCCGCTCGTCGTGGGGGTCCTGGTGGCCAAGGGCATCGCCGCCGACCCGCACACCCCCGTCAACGCCCTGATCACCGGCGGCGGACAGCGGGCGGGCCTGCCCCGCGCCGAGTGGCGCCGGCGCGGCCACGCCACGCTGCGCCGCCTGCGCACGGCCCGTCGCCTCACCGCCCGTTCCGTGACCCACTCGTCGCGGTCCTGCGGGCGGGCGAGGGCCCGCTCGCGCGCGTAGCCGCCGTCCGTCGATCCCCGGGGGCCTCGGCACGCTCCGGGGCGTCCTGCGCGATCCGTGCCGGTCAGCGGCCGTACTGCCGGATGCAGAGATCCACGATGGAGGGCGGTACGGACCCCTCGGCCGCCGCGCACAGCTCGTCGGGGCGGGGCAGCGGGGGCGCGGCCTGCTGCCGCGGGGCGCGCGGCGACGCGGGCTTGGGCGGGCGTGCCCGGCGGGGCGCCGCGGGCGGTTTCACGCCGCGCACGGCGGGCGGCCGCTCCGGGGCGGCGGGAAGCGGCGGTGCGGCCGGCGGCGTGAGCGGTGGCTGCGGGAGCTCCCCCAGCGGCAGCGGCACGGACCGCGGCGGAGGAGGAGGCTGGCCGGGCGCGGGCGGGGCGCCGGCCGTGTCCTCGGCGTCCGCGGGCGCCGAGGTGCCGCGCTCCGGCGCCGGTGCCGCCTCCTGGCCGACGGAGACGCAGCCGGTGCTCGCGAGCAGCGCGACGAGGGACAGGGGCAGGGCCCGGCGTAACTGCATCCGACCACCATGCCGCACCGCGAGCCGCTCGCGGGCTCGCGCTCACGCGTCCGGGTGAAGCGGCGGCGGAGTCGGCCGCAGTCGGCTACGGGGCCGGTGCACCGGTCGCGGCGTCCGCACCGTCCGCACCGTCACGGTGCGGATGCCGAGGGCTACCGGGGCGAAGAAGCGGAACGGACGGATGGGATGGATCGGACACCCGGCTTGACCCGGGCCATCCGGGGAGGAAAGGTTGCGCCGATCAAGCACTCAAGAACCACCGCATGAGCTGCACTTCGGAGACGTCTCACATGTTCGCACCGGTCCGCGATTCGCTTGACCCCATGACCACACCGGGCGCCCCGCTGCCGGGCGCCACCACGGGTACGGTCCTGGTCGCGCGGCGGCGCAGGGCCTGACCGGCAGGGTGGGGGCCGACACCGCACCGCCGCGCCGGTCCCCACCCCCGCCGGGAGACAACCGTGTCCCACCACCCCGATGAGAGCCCGGGCGCACCCGACGACCGGCTGTTCGTGCGCCCGTACGTGGCAGCCCCGTCCGGCCCGCCGTCCCGGCCGGCGACGCCCGCTTGGCCGCACAGCGGTCCCGCCCCCGTGTCGTTCCGCGCGCCCGAGGACCGGGGCGACGACGGCCCCGGGCCGGCCGCTTCCGGCACTGCTGCGGAGCGCGGCGGCCGGTTCCCGCTGGTGGCCCTGGCCCTGCCGGCGCTCGCCGCTGCCGGCGGGCTGGCGTTCCTGCTGAGCGGGCCGGACCCGGAGCCCCGGCGGGCCGTGAAACCGCCGGAGTTGTCCGTACCGGTGCTCCCGGCACGCAGCCCCGGAGCGGGATCCGGCGCCGAGCCCTCGCCCGAAGCGTCCGCACGGTCCTCCGCGCCCTCGGTGTCGGCACCGTCATCGGCATCCGCGGGACCGGCCGGGCCCGCCGCGGGGCAGCCCCCCAAGTCGGCGCCGCCGAGCGGCCCCTCGGGCGGGGCGTCCCCGGGGGCCTCGGGAACGCTGCGCATGGGGGACAGCGGGCCCGAGGTGCGCGCCCTCCAGGAGCGGCTCCGCGGGCAGGGGTTCACGTACGTCTCGGTCACCGGCGCATACGACAGCCAGACCAAGCGCGGGGTCGCACAGCTCCAGCGGGACCGGGACATCAAGGGCGACCAGCCGGGGGTCTACGGCCCGGCGACCCGGGCGGCGTTCGGAGGCTGAGGCCGGACCCCCCCGGACTCGAACCGCACCCCGACCCGGACCCCGACCCGGACCCCCGACCCGGCGGAGGCTCCCGTGTCAGCGGCCGCCGGAGACCCGCAGGATCGCGCCCGTCGTGTACGAGGCGTCCGGGGACAGCAGCCACGCCACGGCCGCGGCCACCTCCTCCGGCTGCCCGGCCCGCCCGAGCGGGATCCCCGCGGCCGCCCGGGCGGGCCGGTCGGGGTCGCCCATCGCGGCGTGCATGCCGGTCTCGATGATGCCGGGCGCCACCGCGTTCACCCGGATCCCGTCCGGCCCGAGCTCCTTGGACAGCCCCACCGTCAGGGCGTCGGTGGCGGCCTTGGTCGCCGCGTAGTGGACGTAGTCGCCCGGGCTGCCGAGGGTGGCGGCGGCCGAGGACACGTTCACGATGGCCCCGCCGCCCGCCTCCGCCATGTCGCGGGCGGCGCGGCGGCAGCACAGCAGGTACCCGAGCAGGTTCACCTCGACCACGCGCCGCAGGTCCCCGGTCGCGGCGTCGGCGAGCCGGCCGAGGGCACCGGTCACCCCCGCGTTGTTCACCAGCCCGGTCACCGGGCCGAACTCCGCCCCGGCGATGTCGAAGAGCCGCTCCACGGCGCACTCGTCGGAGGTGTCGACGCGTACGGTCTCACAGCGCGCGCCGGCCGCCCGCACGCGCCGTGCGACGGCTTCGGCCGCCGCGTCGTCGCGGAGGTATCCGAGCACCACGTCATGGCCGTCCGCGGCCAGGCGCAGACAGGTCGCGGCGCCGATGCCCCGACCGCCCCCGGTGACGACGGTGACCGGACGACGTGGCACGGGGACCTCCTGGGCGCGGCGGACGACGAGTCGGCGGGGTGGCGGCGGGCGCGTCAGGTTAACACCGGGATTTCCGCTGGACCAGCGCAAATGCCCGGCCGCACAGTGGGTGCCGGCGCATACGACGCCGCCACATCCGAGGAGTTGCGCACATGTCGACCTTGCGGGTCACCGCCGAAGAGCTGACCGTCCACGAGCATCCGAACGCCGACGCGCTGGAACTGGCCCAGGTGGGCCTCTACCGCGCGGTCGTCGCCAAGGGCGCCTACCGCACCGGCGAGTTCGCGCTCTACATACCCGAACAGGCCGTGCTGCCGGCCGACCTGATCGCGGAGCTCGGCCTGACCGGCCGCCTCGCCGGAGGCTCCGCCGACCGGGTCAAGGCGGTCCGGCTGCGCGGCGAGCTGTCGCAGGGGCTGGTGTGCCGGCCGCGCGCGCTGGCTGATGTGGACCTGGCGCGGGCTGCCGAGGAGGGCGTGGACTTCGCCGAGCTGCTCGGGATCACCAAATGGGCGCCGCCCGTGCCGACGACGATGAACGGCGATGTGGAGGCGGCGCCCGAGCTGCTGCCGTGGGTGGACATCGAGAACCTCCAGCGCTACCCGAACCTGTTCGAGCCCGGCGAGCCGGTCGTCCTCACCGAGAAACTGCACGGCACCGCCTGCCTGTTCACGTACGTCGCCGACGGGGGCCGCGTGCTGGTCTCCTCCAAGGGGTTCGGCTCGAAGGGGCTGGCCCTGCGGGAGGATGAGCGCAACCTGTACTGGCGGGCGGTGCGCGGGCACGGCGTACCGGAGGTGGCCGCGAAACTGGCCGAGCGGCTGGGCGCCACCCGGCTCGGAGTGTTCGGCGAGGTGTACGGCGCCGGCGTCCAGGACCTGGCGTACGGAACGGACGCCCGTACGGCCGCCACCGGGCCGGGGTACGCCGTCTTCGACATCTCGGCGGAGATCGACGGACAGGTGCGGTGGCTGGACCCGCGGGAGCTGCTCCAGGACGGTGAACTGCCGCTCGTGCCGCGCCTCTTCGAGGGCCCGTACGATCTCGACACGGTGCTGGAACTGGCGAGCGGCCGGGAGACGGTGTCCGGCCGGTCCGCGCACCTGCGCGAGGGCGTGGTGATCCGGCCGGCGTCGGAGCGCTACAGCCCGGTGGTCGGCGGCCGCGCGATGGCCAAGGCCGTCAGCCCGGCCTACCTCACCCGCAAGGGAGGCACGGAGTACGAGTGACCCGGGCCCAGGGCGGGGCCCGGGTAGCCTGAGGCGATGGCCGACTCCGATGCGCTGACCAGGGCCCTCGACGCCCCCGCGGACCCACCGCTGCGCGTGTTGCCACAGGGCGTGGGCGAGTTGCTGCGCGAGCTGCCCGCTCCGCCCCGCCTGGCGGCGCACCTGCGACTCGTCCACGACGTGGCCGGCCAACTCACCGACTGGCTGACCGCGTACTGCCCCGGCCTGCCCTTCGCCCGCGCCGCCGTGCTCTTCGGCGCGGCCACGCATGACGTGGGCAAGGCCGTCCACACCGCAGAGCTCAGCGGACCCGGTTCCGCGCACGAGGACGCCGGGCGGGCGCTGCTCCTGGCGCACGGGTTCAGCGAGGACCAGGCCCGCTTCGCCGCTACCCACGCCACCTGGGCGACACCCGGCATCAGCGTCGAGGAGCTGCTGGTGAGCACCGCCGACAAGGTGTGGAAGGGCAAGCGCGTGCCCGGACTGGAGGACCTCCTGGTCGGCCGGATCGCGGAAGCCGCGGGCACCGAGCCGTGGGCCGTGTTCCTCGATCTGGACGAGGTGCTCGGCCGGATCGCCGACGGCGCCGACCGACGGCTGGCCTTCCAGGCCTCCTTCCCGCTCTGACCCGCGCCCGAACTCAGGCTCACCGGGCCGGAGATCCGGCGCGCACCTCCAGTGACGTGCGCCAGCCGGGGGGTTCGGGCTGCGCGGGGCGGGGCGCGAGGCGGCCGCCCGTGGCGAAGAACGCCGACAGCGGGAGCGTCGCCGCGCCGACCGTCACCGCGTCCGGTCCCAGGGAGCCCAGGTCGATGGTGACGCGGTCGGCGGGGTGGCGCAGGGAGTAGCGGGCCGCGTGCTCCCGTACGGCGGGCAGGATGTGCGGGCCCAGCAGCAGCCCCGCCCAGCCCCCGATCAGGATGCGCTCCGGCCGGAACAGATTGATCACGTCGGACAGGCCGGCGCCGAGGTACTCCGCGGTCTCCTCCAGCACCTCCAGGGCGACCGGATCGGCCGCGACGGCCGCCGCCAGCAGCGCGGACAGGGCCTCCTCCTCGTCCGCGGCCTCCGCGGCGCCGCCGCCCCGCTCCGACCAGCGCTCCAGCAGGGACTCGGCCCCCGTGTAGGCCTCCAGGCAGCCCAGCGCCCCGCACCGGCAGCGCCGTCCGCGTACCGAGACCGTCAGATGTCCCCACTCCAGGGGGGTGCCCGCCGTCGTGCCCCCCTCGGGCGAGCCGTCCGTGATCAGGCTGGCGCCGACGCCCGAGCCGAACAGGACGACGACCGCCTCGCGCGCGCCGCGCCCCGCCCCGAACCACATCTCGGCCTGGCCGAGCGTGCGCGCGCCGTTGTCGATGATGTACGGGACCTCCGGCGGCACGGCTCCCGTCGCGCGCAGCAGCGCCTCCAGCGGGACGGCGTCCCAGCCGATGGTCTGGCCGTGGACGACCGCCCCGCCCGGCGCCTCGCGGTCCACTATGCCGGGGACGCCGACCCCCACCCCCAGCAGCCGGTCGGTACCGGCCCCGGCCCGCGCGAGGACGGCGGCGATCCCGGTGCGGACGTGGTCCACGATCGGGCCGACGTCATAACAGCCGCGCGGCTGCAACGGCAGCTCGGCGCGGGCGAGTTCGGTCAGGGCCAGGTCGAACAGCTCCACACGGACCCGGGTTTCGCCCACGTCGACCCCGATCATGTGGGCGCTGCCGGGGGCCACGCGCAGCAGGGTGCGCGGCCGGCCGCCGTCCGAGTCGACGACACCGGCCTCCTCCAGGAGTCCGTCCGCGACGAGTTCGCCGACCACGTTGCTGACGGAGCCGGAGCTCAGCCCGGTGGCGGGCCCCAGCTCCTGCCGGCTCATCGGCCCGCCGAAGTACAGCCGCTGGAGCACGGCGCTGCGGTTGCCGCGCCGCAGGTCCCGCACCGTACGGCCGCCACGCCCTGTGGTCATCTGGTCCCTTCCGTCCTGCCGTCCGTCCTGTCGTCGCTCGCAACATACCCCTGCGAGACCCCTTGACGCGACCCTTTCACGAGGCTTAACTCACGTCCTGAATTAAGGCCTTGAGGCGCTGGACTCCGATCCGGTGGGTGCCGCCGGAGCGCCGCTGCCGAGGCGCTGCTGCCGGAGCGCCGCCGCCGAAGCACGCCACCCGGGCCGAGTACATCCGCCAGGCCTTCCCCGACCCTGCCGAAAGGGGCCGATCCGCCATGCGCAGAACCCGAGCCGCCGCTGCCGCCGTCACCGCCTGCCTGCTCGCCGCCACCGCCACCGCCTGCGGCGGCGGCACCGCGGACTCCGGCGGCGGCTCCAACACCGCCCCCGAGGAGCTCACGTACTGGGCCTCCAACCAGGGACCCGACCTCGCGGCGGACCAGGCGACCCTCGCCCCGGAGCTGAAGAAGTTCGAGGAGCAGACCGGCATCAAGGTCAAGCTCGAAGTCGTCCCCTGGTCGGACCTGCTGAACCGGATCCTCGCCGCCACCGCCTCCGGTCAGGGCCCCGACGTCCTCAACATCGGCAACACCTGGTCCTCCTCCCTCCAGGCCACCGGCGCCCTGCTCCCGTGGAACGCCGAGAACTTCGCCGCGATCGGCGGCAGGGACCGCTTCGTGGAGTCGGCCATCGGCTCGGCGGGCGCCGCCGGCCAGGACCCGGCCGCCGTCCCGCTGTACTCCATGGCGTACGCGCTCTACTACAACAAGAAGATGTTCCAGGAGGCGGGCGTGGCGAAGCCCCCGGCCACCTGGGACGAGATGGTCACCACCGGCCGCCTGCTGTCGAAGGACGGCAAGTGGGCCCTCGGCGCCGAGGGCGGAAACCTCGCCAACAACATCCACCAGGTCTTCGTCCTCGCCAAGCAGCACGGAGCGGACTTCTTCGACGCGGCCGGAAAGCCCGCCTTCGACTCCCCGGGCGCCGTCGACGCCGTCAAGCAGTACGTCGACCTGATGGCCAGGGACAAGATCATCGCTCCGGGCAACGCCGAGTACGCCCAGAACCAGTCCCTCCAGGACTTCGCCACCGGCAAGACCGCCATGGTCCTGTGGCAGAGCGCCGCCTCCTCCTTCAAGAGCCACGGAATGAAGGAGGGCGACTGGGGCGTGGCCCCGGTGCCGGTGCCCGCCGGCGGCGCGCCCGGCACCGGAGCCCACACCAATTCCATGGTCGCCGGCATCAACCTCGCCGTCTTCAAGAACACCGACAACATCGACGGTTCCCTCAAGTTCGTGAAGTTCATGACCGGCGACGAGGAACAGAAGGTCCTCAACAAGGCGTACGGTTCCATCCCGCCCGTCAAGGCCGCCCAGAGCGACCCCGCCTTCGCCACCGACGACCTCACCGTGCTCCGCACCACCCTCGGCACCAGCGCCGCCCCGCTCCCGCAGGTCCCTCAGGAGTCCCAGTTCGAGACGGCCGTCGGCACCGCCGTCAAGGAGCTCTTCGCCGACGCCGCGGCGGGCCGCCCCGTCACCACCGAGTCGGTCAAGGCCAAGCTCACCAAGGCCCAGCAGCAGATGGCGAGCTGAGCCCGGCCCGATGAGCACCGGAATCCGCACGATCGCCACGTCGGCACGTCTGCGCCGCAGTTCCCTGCCGTACCTGCTGCTCCTGCCCGCCCTGCTCCTCGAACTGCTCGTCCACCTCCTTCCGATGGTGATGGGCATCCTGATGAGCTTCCGCCGGCTGACCCAGTTCTTCCTCCGCGACTGGTCCCGCGCCCCCTGGACGGGCTGGGCCAATTACGAACTCGTCCTCGACGTCAACCGGCCCGTCGGCGAGGCCCTCTTGCGTTCCTTCCTCACCACCTGCCTCTTCACCCTGCTCTCCGTCGGCCTGTGCTGGCTGCTGGGCACGGCGGCGGCGGTGTTCACGCAGGAGAGCTTCCGCGGCCGCGGCTTCCTGCGGGCCCTGTTCCTGGTCCCGTACGCCCTGCCCGTGTACGCGGCCGTCATCACCTGGGCGTTCATGTTCCAACGGGACAACGGCCTGGTGAACCACGTCCTCCACGGCCAACTGGGCCTCGGCGGCGCCGAGCACACCTTCTGGCTGCTGGGCGACAACAGCTTCTGGGCCCTGCTGACCGTCTCCGTCTGGAAGGGCTGGCCGTTCGCCTTCCTCATCGTGACCGCCGCCCTCCAGAACATCCCGGGCGAGCTGTACGAGGCCGCCGCGCTGGACGGCGCGGGCATCTGGCGGCAGATCCACCGGATCACCCTGCCCTCGGTGGGAGCGGTCAACCAGGTACTGGTCCTGGTGCTGTTCCTGTGGACCTTCAACGACTTCAACACGCCGTTCGTGCTGTTCGGCAAATCGGCCCCCGAGGCCGCCGACCTGGTCTCCCTCCACATCTACCAATCGAGCTTCGTCACCTGGAACTTCGGCACCGGATCGGCCATGTCCGTCCTGCTGCTCCTCTTCCTGCTGCTGGTCACCGCCGGGTACCTGCTCGTCACGACCCGCGGAAGGAGGAACGGACATGGCTGACCACCGCGGCCGCCCCCCGTCCCCGCTCGCCCCGCCACCCTCCTTCCGCGCCGTCCGGGCCGTCTTCCTCACCCTGCTCTGCGGCTTCGTGCTGCTGCCCGTCTACGTCATGGTCACCAGCTCCCTCAAACCGCTCCAGGACGTCGCGGGCCGCTTCCGCTGGATCCCCAGCGGGCTCACCGTCCGCCCCTACATCGACATCTGGCACACCGTCCCGCTCGCCCGGTACTTCGTGAACTCCCTGATCGTGGCGGGCGCGGCCACCGCGGCCTCCGTCGTCATCGCCGTCTTCGCGGCCTACGCGGTCAGCCGCCACCGCTTCCGCGGCAGGCGCCTGTTCACCGTCACCGTGCTCTCCACCCAGATGTTCCCCGGGATCCTCTTCCTCCTCCCGCTCTTCCTGATCTTCGTGAACATCGGCAACGCCACCGGGATCGCCCTCTACGGCTCCCGCGGCGCGCTGATCCTGACCTACCTGACGTTCTCGCTCCCCTTCTCCATCTGGATGCTCATCGGCTATTTCGACTCGGTGCCCCGCGACCTCGACGAGGCGGCCACCGTCGACGGCTGCGGCCCGCTCGGCGCGCTCCTGCGCGTCGTGGTTCCCGCCGCCGTCCCCGGCATCGTCGCCGTCGCCGTGTACGCCTTCATGACCGCCTGGGGCGAGGTGCTGTTCGCCTCCGTCATGACGAACGACACCACCCGCACCCTCGCCGTCGGACTGCAGGGCTACTCCACGCAGACCGACGTCTACTGGAACCAGATCATGGCCGCCTCGCTCGTCGTCAGCATCCCCGTCGTCGCCGGATTCCTGCTGCTCCAGCGGTACTTGGTGGCCGGCCTCACGGCGGGAGCCGTCAAATGACCCCCTCGGCAGGAGCCGTCGCATGACCCTTTCCGAAACCCGTACCGGCACCGGCGCGGAGCCGGGCCTCATCGACCTCGCCGCGCTGCCCCGCCAGTTCGCCTGGGGCACCGCGACCTCCGCCTACCAGATCGAGGGCGCCGTCGCCGAGGACGGCCGCGCCCCCTCCATCTGGGACACGTTCTCCCACACCCCCGGCGCCGTCGACGGCGGCCACACCGGCGACACCGCCTGCGACCACTACCACCGCTGGCGCGAGGACATCGCCCTGATGCGGGAGCTCGGCACCAACGCCTACCGGATGTCCGTCGCCTGGCCGCGCGTGGTCCCGGGCGGAGACGGCCCGGCCAACGCCAAGGGCCTGGCCTTCTACGACCGGCTCGTCGACGGCCTCCTCGACGCGGGCATCACCCCCTCCGTCACCCTCTACCACTGGGACCTGCCCCAGGCCCTCCAGGACCGCGGGGGCTGGCCCGAGCGGGCGACCGCCGAGCACTTCGCCGCGTACGCCGGGCTCGTCGCCTCCCGCCTCGGCGACCGCGTCACCCAGTGGGCCACGCTGAACGAGCCCCTGTGCTCGGCGTGGATCGGCCACCTGGAGGGCCGGATGGCCCCCGGCTGGACCGACCTGACCGCCGCCGTCCGCGCCTCCTACCACCTTCTGCTCGGCCACGGGCTCGCCACCCAGGCCGTACGGGCCGCGGCCCCGGGCGCCCGCATCGGCATCGTCAACAACCTCTCCACCATCGAGCCCGCCACCGACGGCGACGCCGACCGGGCGGCCGCCGTGCGCATGGACGGCCACGTCAACCGCTGGTGGCTCGACCCCGTCCACGGCCGCGGCTTCCCCGCGGACATGCGCGAGGTCTACGCCGTCGACCTCCCCGAACGCCCCGGCGACCCGGCCGCCATCGCCGCCCCGCTCGACTGGACCGGCCTGAACTACTACTTCCCCCAGACCGTCGCCGCCGACCCGGCCGGCCCCGCCCCGTACGCCCGCCAGATCGACCGTCCCGGCGTCCCGCGCACCGGCATGGACTGGGAGGTCGACGCGGGCGGCCTCGAAACCCTGCTCATGCGCCTGACCGAGGAGTACGGGGCCCGGCGCATCCACGTCACCGAGAACGGCTCCTCGTACGCGGACACCGTCGCCGCGGACGGCAGCGTCCACGACCCCGAACGCGCCCGCTACCTGACCGGGCACCTGGCGGCCTGCGCCCGGGCCGCCCGCCGCGGCGCACCGCTGGCCGGGTACTACGCCTGGTCCCTCCTGGACAACTTCGAGTGGGCCTACGGCTACGACAAGCGCTTCGGCCTCGTCCGCGTCGACTACGCCACCCAGCGCCGCACGGTCAAGACCAGCGGCCGCCGCTACGCCGAGGTGATCGCCGCGCACCGGGCCCTGTGAGACCGCGGGTCCCCGCGCCGCGCCGGGCCCGCCCCGCTTCTCGGGGTGGGCCCGGCTTTTCGTGATGGGATGGGCGGGCGCTGATTCCACCAGCTCACGGCACGCGCTTGAGGGAGAGGTCGGGTAGATGTCCGAGGACACCATGCGGGCGATGGCGTACGAGACGTACGGCGGGACGGAGGTGCTCACCGAGACCCGGCTGCCCATGCCCAAGCTGGCCCCCGGCGAGCTCCTCGTCCGGGTCAAGTGCGCCTCGGTCAATCCCGTCGACTGGAAGATCATGGCGGGCGGGCTCGACCCCCTGATGGACGTCGTGTATCCGGTCGTCCCCGGCTGGGACGTGGCCGGCACCGTCGAGCGGGTCGGCATCGACACCCCCGAGTTCGCGGTCGGCGACGAGGTCATGGCGTACGCCCGCAAGGACTACGTGCACGGCGGGACCTTCGCCGAGTACGTCAGCGTCCCCGTACGGGCCGCGGCAGCCAAGCCCGCCTCGCTCAGCTGGCAGGAGGCGGCCGGCCTGCCGCTGGCCGGCCTCACCGCGTACCAGCTGCTCACCCGGCTCGCCACCGGCAAGGACGACACCGTCCTCATCCACGGCGCCGCGGGCGGGGTCGGGTCCTTCGGCGTGCAGATCGCCCGAGCGCTGGGCGCCCGGGTCATCGGCACCGCCTCCCCGCGCAACCACGACCGGCTGCGCGAACTGGGCTGCGAGCCGGTCGAGTACGGGGAGGGCCTGGTCGACCGGGTGCGCGCGCTGGCCCCCGACGGGGTCACCGTCGCGGCGGACTTCGTCGGCGGGGTCCTCGACGTCACCCAGGCGGTTCTCGCGAAGGGCGGCCGGCACGCTTCCATCGCCGACCCCACCGTGCTCGGCGCGGGAGGCCAGTGGATGTGGGTCCGGCCGGACGCCGAGGGGCTGGCCGAGCTGGCCCGGCTCGCCGACGGCGGGCAGCTCAAGGTCACCGTCGCCAAGACCTTCCCGCTCGCGCAGCTCGCCGAGGCCTTCGAACTCAGCCAGACGGGCCGCACCGCCGGAAAGATCGTCCTGGAGGTCTGAGGCAGCTCTGAGGCGGGTCTGAGGCAGGTCTGAGGCGGGTCTGGGGTTGCCTCAACCTGCCGTCACGGTCGGCAGGCTGTGCAGGTCGACCATGGTCCGTACGGCCGGGGGCAGCCAGTCCCCGGCCGGCTTGCCGTCCCCGCCGCCCAGGCGCTCCAGGATCTGCGCCGGGGTCGGCCGGGCCGCCGGGTCGGGCGAGAGGCAGGACCCCACGATCGCCGACAGGTCGGCGGGCAGCAGCCGCAGGGCCGGCTCCAGCGCCGCCCCCGGCGGGAACGGCGCGGCCCCGCAGGCGTGGCCCAGCACCATTCCGAACGCGTACGCGTCGACGGCCGGGGTGAGCGGCGCCCCCGTCAGCTGCTCCGGGGCGAGGAAGCCCCGGGTGCCCACGAAGTAGTCGGTCCGGGTCAGGGCGGTGGCGTCCAGCGCCCGCGCGATACCGAAGTCGATCACCCGCGCGCCCGTCTCCGCGATGATGATGTTGCCGGGCTTCAGGTCGCGGTGGACGATCCCGCAGGCGTGGATCCCCTCCAGCGCCTCGGCCACTCCCAGCGCCAGGGTGCGCACGGTCCGGGCCGGCAGGGCGCCGTGTTCCCGCAGGACGGCGGCCAGGGACGGGCCCGGGATGTACTCCGTCACCAACCAGGGCTGTTCTCCTTCGGACGAGGCGTCCACCACCTGCGCCGTGTGGAAGCCGCCCACCCGGCGCACGGAGTCGATCTCCCGGGCGAACCGCCTGCGGAACCCCGGATCAGCCGCCAGGTCGGCCCGTACGACCTTCACCGCCACCCGCCGCTCACCGGGTGACAGCCCCAGGTAGACCGTCCCCATCCCGCCCTCTCCGAGCCGGGCGGTCAGCCGGTAGCGGCCGAGGCGGCGGGGATCGCCGGGCAGCAGCGGATCGTGCCGCACGGGCTGCACGGGGACCGGGGCCGGAGCCGCCGCGTGGGCGGAGCGGCGGTGGATCTCCGCGACCGCCACGTCGCTCTCGGCCCGCAGGATCGCCGCCTGCTTCTCCCCTTCGGCGCGCAGGATGCCGGCCTGCCGCACGCCCTCGGCCTGGAGGATCGCGGCGCGCTTGTCGCGCTCGGCGCGCATCTGCCTCTCCATCGAGTCCTGGATGGAGGTCGGCGGTTCGATCGCCTTGAGCTGGATGCGGTTGACGCGGATGCCCCACTTGCCGGTGCTCTCGTCGAGGACCCCGCGCAGGGCCGCGTCGATCTCCTCGCGGGAGGTCAGCGTCTCCTCCAGATCGAGGCCGCCGACGATGTTGCGCAGGGTGGTGACGGTGAGCTGCTCGATGGCCTGGATGTAGCTGGAGACCTCGTACGTCGCCGGACGGGGGTCGGTCACCTGGTAGTAGACGACCGTGTCGATGGTGACGACCAGGTTGTCCTGGGTGATGACCGGCTGCGGCGGCAACGGCACGACCTGTTCGCGCAGGTCGATGCGGTTGCGGATCGAGTCGATGAACGGGACGACGATGTTGAGGCCCGCACTGAGGGTGCGCCGGTAGCGGCCGAAGCGTTCGACGATGGCGACGCTGGCCTGCGGGATCACATGCGTGGCCTTGATGGCCAAGGCCACCAGGACGATCAGGAGCAGGGCCGACGCGATGAACACCGGTGACACTGACACAGCCATTGCATCCTCCGTGCGCGCACGCTCTGCCGGAAGCGAATTCTGACAGAACGCCCTTGCCCCGCGCACCGGTTGGCCGATGCCGGCCATCGGCTCCGGAATACCGGGGTCTCCCGGAGCCGATGGGGGCGGAGGTCAGGGGAAGGAGACGACCGTGGACGGGGTCGTCGACGTTCCCGAGGTCGGGGCGCCCGTGGTGTTGATGACGTGCTCGTACTGCCCCTTGCCGCCCAGCGAGACCACGAGCAGGTCGTGGAACTTCACCCCCGGTTTCACCGGTGCCTGGAATCCGTGGTCCTGACGGATCGTCGGATTCACGTTGTAGTAGCAGTAGCTGCCCAGGCCCCACCCCTCGTGGACGGTCACGGAGTCGGCCACCTTGTACGCCGCGTAGCCCTTCGTGGAACCGTTCTGGATCGCTGCCTGGTCGGGGGCGTCGTACGCCTTCTCGTTCTGGTAGAAGACCGTGCGGCCGCGTTCGCCGTTCCACTGGACGTCGTACTTGTTGAAGTGCTCGACGAACAGCCCGGTGGCCAGTACGTCGTCACCGTTGACGCGGAACCCGTAGTCGGCGCGGTTGGTCTCCCAGCCCACCCCGTCCCCGTGGTCGGCCCGCCAGATCCAGGTGTGGTCGACGATCGTGTCGTGGTTGTTGATCACCATGCCCACGGTGGCCTTGCCGGGGCCGGCGCCGCCGACCCGGATGAACACGTCCTGCACGGTCGTCGGGTTGGCGCCGTGGTCCGTGGCCGTTCCGGCCGGGCCGACCTCCAGCAGGCTCGGCGAGTTGACCGGGCCCGCGTCGATCAGGAACCCGGCGAGCCGCACCCCGTCCACGTCGGCGACCCTCATCGCGGTCACCCCGTTGTCGGGGACGAGCGTGGCCAGGCCGAGGCCCAGGACGACCGTGTCCGCGCGGTTCACCTGGAGGGTCTGGTCGACGTGGTAGACGCCGGGGGTGAAGAGCAGGTGCAGGCCCTGGGCCAGAGCCTGGTTCATCGTCGCGGCGGTGGTGCCCGGCTTCACCACGTAGAAACGGCTCAGCGGGAGCGAGGTGCCCTGCGGCGCGCCGTTGCCCCAGGAGGTGCCGCGCGCGTTCTCGCGCTTGGCCGGGACGAAGACCTTGTACTCGGACCCGTCGAGGTAGAGGAAGGGCTTCTCCCGGGAGACGGGCGTGGTGTCGAGCGTGGTGTACGGCGGGTTGGGGAAGGACTGGGCGGGCGCGCCCTGGACCCCGGAGAAGACCTGGTTCCAGACGCCGTTGCCCCAGCCGCCGATCGAGCTGTCGCGCGTGTACCACTGCTGCTGGGAGTAGTTGCCGACCTGGCCGTCGATCTTCGAGTCGGCGATGTAGCCGCCGGATGCCCAGCCGAAGCCGTCCGGGGCGAGGTTGAGCCCGCCCTTGACGTGCATCCGGCGGAAGGGCGCGGCCTGGGAGACGGCCCACCGGTCGGTGCCGTTCACGGGGTTGAGCGCGAGGTTCTCGGCGGAACGCCAGAAGTTCTGGGTGGCGTTGCCGCCGAACCAGCCCGCGTCGACGGTCACGTCGCCGTTGATGGTGGTGTCGTCGGGGCTGAGGCCCAGACCCGAGACGGAGGTGTAGAAGCCGATCTGGGCGTTGAGGCCGTTGTACGTGCCCGGCTTGAACAGGAACTGGTAGCGGCCCGTGCCGAACTGGGCCGACTCCTGCTGCCGGAACACCTCGTCGAGCCTGCCCTGGATGTTCGGGGTCGACGGGTCGAAGACGATGACGTTGGGGCCGAGGTCGCCGCCGCCGGGGAGGTCGGGCCCCCCGCCGGAGGTGCCGAAGACCTGGAACTCGTACAGGGAGTAACCCCATTCGGTGGCGCGCTGGGTGCCGTACACGCGGACGTAGCGGGCGGTGCCGCTGACGTCGTGGGTGGCGACGCCGCCGGTGGCCGCGGTCGTGGAGTAGGCGGTGCTCCAGGCCGCGCCGTCGGTGGACAGCTCGATCCGGTAGGCCTTCGCGTACGCGGTCTCCCAGCGCAGTACGACCTGGCTGAGCCGGGCCGGGGCGCCCAGGTCGACCTGGATCCACTGCGGGTCGGCGAACTGGCTGGACCAGCGAGTGGCGTTGTCTCCGTCCACGGCGCCGGAGGCGGGTGTGCCGGCGTTCTCCTGGCTGGAGGCGGTGACGGGTCTGCCCTGGGACAGGAGGACGGGCGCGGCCTGGGCGGCGCTGCCGGGGAGCAGCACGAGGAGGGCCGCGATCAGGACCGTGGTGAGGGCCGCCGCGGTGAGGCGTGGTGGATGGTAGGAGAGGCGGGGCATGGGGGGCACTCCTGACGTCTTGGATCCGGGGGATCGAAGCGTGAGTGAACTGCGCCGCCGAGAGGACCGTCAAGAGGTTCAGCGTTCATGAAGTGAAGGCCGGGAGGTGTGTCAACTGGCTTTCATGCCTGTGAACTTGGGGTTTCTTCAATCCTTGTGAAAAGTGTTGACGAAAAAAAGGGGCAGGGCTCTACTGAGGCTCCTGACCGCTCCGTCCCGCCGCGCCTGCTGGGCGGGACGGAGCGGTCAAGGTGGCCGGGGGGTTCGGGGCTGTTCGGGGAATGACCTCGATCCCGGGGGCGGATGCTGCCGTGCGTTCGCTACTTGTCGGCCGCGAGCACCCGGTTCAGGCAAGGGTGGGGACCGCCCCGCACTCCGCCCACGTGACCTCGACCCCCGGGAGGGCCGGCGCCCACGGGGCGCAGAGGGCGGCCAGCCGGGCCGCGTCGGGCGGCGTGGCGCCGAGACCGATCGCGTACCGGGCCGCGGTGTCGCCGAGCTCGAAGGGGCGGGGCCAGGCGTGCGCGCCCCCGACGCCCCCGGCCTCCAGGGCGCCGAGCAGGGCGCGCATCCGGCCCCGCATCCGCCCCAGGGACTCCTCGAACTCCGGGGGAGTGGCACCCCGTACGGTGACCACCGCCCACGCCGCGTGCCGGCGGTGCAGCGGCGGCGGACCGGCCTGCGGGCACTCCCACGCCTCGTACAGCTCCCGTACGAGCAGGTCGCGCAGCGCCGGGCCGACCTGCGGCGTACAGCTGCGCACCGGCTCGGAGGGAGTGAGGACCGTGACCGGGTCGCCCGGGCCCGGGCCGGCACTGCGGCCCGGTGACGTGGACGGGAAGGGTCCGCGCAGGGCGATCGGGTCGCGCCAGTCCCAGGCGGCCCAGGTGCCGAAGAACTCCCGTAGCAGGGCCGCGGGGGGCAGGTCGCCGGCCTCGCGGACCGTACGGGCCGCGAGCACCGCCCAGGCCAGCCCCGGCAGCCCGCCGAACGGCGCCGAGTCCAGGCCCCGGGCGCGGGCCCACGCCTTGACCTCCCGGGCCAGCCCGACGAACTGCGCATGCCGCTGGCCGCCCACGAAGTCCCGTACCGCATCGGCGTCGCCGACCGCGCCGAGCGCGACCGCGGCCGCCTCGCCGAGCTCCGTCCGCCGCCGCACCGCCTGCGCCGGATCGACCGCGCCCGTGCCGACGACCACCAGGTCCACGTCGAGACCGGACGCGCGCAGCCGCAGCCCCGGCACCCGCGCACCGACGACCTCCCGCAGCCGCTCCGCCTCCGGGAGCGCTGCCGCGACCCGCTTGCGCACCTCCGCGATCCCGGCGGCGCCCGGGAGTGCGGCGATCAGGTCGAGGTCGGCTCCGGGCAGGGCGCAGCCCATGCGGCGGGACCCCGCGAGGTGCACCGCGCCGTCGCCCAGTGCTCGCGCGATCCGGGCGGTGAGGGCCTCGGCTCCGGCCGCGCCGTCAGCCACGCCGTCAGCCGCGCCGTTGGCCTCCGCCCCGGCGGCCCCGGCTGCGGCTGCGGCCTCATGGGTCGGTGGTGCCCCGGGCGCCGGGTCCGGGACCCACCGCCACGCACCCGTGCCGAGTTCCACCGTCGCCCGTACCCGCATCGGCCCGTCCCCGCGCCGGGACAGCACCGCCAGCTCCCCGACGCGGGCCGCCGTCCCGCTCCCGGTCCCGCCGAGTCGCGCGGTGAACTCCGCCAGGGCCCGCTGCGGGTCCCTGCTGCGTCCGAGGGTCAGGTGCGGGGTGAAGCCGTCGCGCCCCCGGCACCCCGGGAACCGCTGCGCGAGCCCTCGCCGCAGCCGCTGCCACGGCTCGTCGCCGGCCGCCGCCGGGTCCAGCCACAGCGTGGCGTCCTCCCGGTGCCCGAAGCTGTGCACTCCCGCGAGCCGGGCGGTGAACGGCGCCGTCTGCCCGGCCACTTCGGCCAACAGGGGCAGGGCCGCCTCGAAGGAGGACTCCGGAACGAAGCCGAACAGCAGGTTCACGTGAGCCGGCCAGCGGCGCGCCGCCGGGTCGTGGTCGCGGCGCAGCTCCTCGACCACCGGATCGTGCGGCGCCAGCCAGGCCACCGCCGTCCGCGCGGTCGCCCGTACGTTGAGCACCGCGCGGCCCTCGCTCCCCTCCGCGAAGTCCACCACGGCCTCCACCCCGAAGTGGTCGGAGATGTAAAGCCCCTCCGGACCGGGTGAGTCGCCCCGCAGCGCGGCCTCCCGCACCCGCGCTCCGGCCGAGCGCAGCAGGACCCGGTCCAGCCGTCCGGGCCGCCCCGACAGCGAACCCACCGCGGCCAGCGGGTTGGTCACCGGATCGAAGGTCGGCGTGGTGTCCCGCGCCCCGTGCGCTTCGGTCCAGGCATCCCGCATGCCCAGCGCCGCCGCCGGGCCCTGAGGTCCGCAGCGGCCGTCGTTGAAATCGCCGAGCAGCGCCACGTCCGCCTCGACACCGCTCAACCCCTCGCTGATCCGGGCCAGTTCGTCGCCGCGCCGGCCGGCCCCGTTCTCCGTGTGATCACTCGTCAGATGGACGGAGGCCACGACGAGCGGGCCACCCGCCGTGTCCACGGCCACCGCCGCGACCGCCTTGTGCGGACCCAGCAGGTGCAGCCCCGCCTCGCGTACGGGCAGTCGGCTCAGCACCAGCAGCCCGCTCGCTGCCACGTCCTTGCCGCGCGGATCCGTGCCCACCGTGTATCCGGCGCGCACCCAAGGCTGCGCCAACAGCATGTCGAGCAGGGCCGGTTCGACCTCCTGGAGGGCGATCACATCCGCGTCGGCGGCCGCCAGGTCGGCCAGCAGCATCGGCCTGCGCCGGGCGGTGTCGATGCGCGGGGCGTCGTACCGGTCCCACAGGGTGTTCCAGGTCAGCAGCCGTACGCACCCCGACCCCGACCCCGACCCCGACCTCGGTCCCGACCCCGGGACGGGCTCCGGTGCCACGGGTCCGGTCCCGGCCGGACGCCAGGCGCCGCCGCCCGCCGGATCCCACGCGTGCGGGGTCCGGGCGGTGAAGAACGGGGCGCGCAGCAGCCGCGGTTCACTGATCCGTCCGGCCTCGGTGGAGTCGATGCGGTCGACGCCGCTCGCCCGGTCCCAGACGAGCTCACCGTCGGCCTCGACGAACAGCACCCGGTGCCAGGGGATGTCGCCGCCCGGCACGAAGGAGGGCAGCGGGACGCGCTTCGGCGGGGCCCCGCGCTGGTGCAGCCCGAAGACGAAGCGGGCCGGATCGAAGCGGGGGTCCCAGCGGACCTGGTGGTAGAGCTCCTCACTGGTGCGCATCAGCCGTCCTCGCCCACGGTCCCGCCCACGGTCGCGCCCGCGGCTGCGGGCGTCGTCGTCTGCGCCGCGGCCCCGATGGTCCCCGCCGTGTCCTCGACCGTCCCGCCCGCCCCGACGTACCGGATGCGGTGCGCCGCCCCCTGCCCCGGATACGGCGGACTGAACCGGTGCAGCTGGGTGGTCAGTACCTCCGCCGGTACGGGATGGGTCCGGACGGCGTTGCGCCGGACCAGTTCCGCCTCCTCGACCAGCACCACGACCTGGGTGACCAGCGCGTCCCGGCGCCGCGCGACCGCACCCGCCGACCCCCGCTGCCGCTCGGTGAGCGAGGTGGCGTCCCACACCACCGTGCCCCCCGTGCCCGCCGCCGCGGCCAGCGCGGCGTCCAGCCGGTCCAGGCCCTCGCGCAGCACGTCGGCGTTGGCCCGCTGGTCCGACCGGGAACCCCGCGCGGTGCGCAGATCGTCGAGACTGATGTACGCGGCCACGCCCGGCAGACTCCGGGCGTACGTGCTCTTGCCGCTGCCCGAGGGACCGCACAGCTGCACCAGCCGCGGGAAGCTCCCGTCCCGCCACCGCCAGGTCGCGGCCACCGCCTCCCCGGCGGTGGAGATCCCGCCCCGCCCGAACGCCTCCCGGGCCTCCGCCCAGCAGCGGTCCGCCGCGTCCGGACCGAGGTCGCCAAGGGCCTCCCGCAGCCCCTCGCGCAGCGGCCCCAGCGGATCGGTTCCGAGCAGCCCGGCCTCCTCGGCGTACAGCGCGGACCACTCGACGCGCTCGCGGGCCTGCGCGTCACCCGCCGCCGCCCCCGCCAGCGCGTGCAGCACCCCGAGATCGGCGGCGACGGCCATCCGGGCCAGTCCGGCCCGCCGCCCTTCGTCCGGGAACGGCCGCTGCAGGTACGGGTGGAGCCCGACCAGGTCGGCCACCCGCCGGGCCAGCGGCATCCCGAGCGGCCCCGCCGCCGACCGCGCCGCGATCCGGGCCCGCGGCGCGCGGTGCAGTACGGCGGCCAGTACCCCGGCCAGGCGGGCCTCGCCGGTACGGCCCGCCGCGTCGAGCCGTCCCGCCACCTCGGCGACGACCGGCTCGACGCCCGCGACGGCCGGCTCGACCGCCGCGACGGCCGGCTCCACTCCCGCGCGGTACGACTCGCCCCGGCCGACCGGAGCGGACTCCAGGCCGACGGCGGCCGCCAACTGTCCCGCATCGGGCTCGGAACCCGAGCGCACCGCCCACAGCGGGGCCCGCGGACCGAGCCCGTTCGCCACCACCTGCGCGTACATCCAGTGCGTGTCGGTCTGCACGTGGCCGCCGCGCACCCACTTGGCGACACACCGCCCGAACTCCGCCCGCGCGAAGGAGGCCACCGTCCGTACGACGTACCCCTCCTGCCGGGTGGTGTCGAGCCGCAGCCTGCGCAGCGCGCGCTCGTCGAAGACGCCCCGCCAGAGCACCCGCGGGGTGGGGACCCCGAGGCCGTGCAGGAAGCTCACGGTCCGGTCCCAGTCCAGGCAGTGCTCCCCGTCCCACACCGAGAACCCGTAGAACCAGCTGTCGAGGTCCTCGTACGGGAGCGAGTGGCGTGCGTACAGGTTCTCCCCGCAGACCCGCCACCCCGCCGGTATGCCGGCGCCGATCCGGCTCTGCAGGCCCTTGACCCAGGCCCGCGAAGGGTGGTGGCCGGAGTCCGGCGAGCGCGCGTGCAGCCCGTCCGCGTACAGGGTGGTGTTCTCCCCGTCCAGCTTCTCGGTGACCACGACCTCGCGCCCGGCCAGCGCCGTGAGCCCGGCGGCCCGCACGTCGTCCGCCGCCGCCCCGGGGGACCAGGGCAGGTGCGGGGTGCGGGGGTAGTGCGTGCGCATGGCCGGCTCCAGCTCGACGACGGGGTCCGCCGTCACTCTATGTATCCGAAGCCGGGCCATCCACCCAATAACCCCCGAACCCGGTCCCTCAGGGCCGGCGTCCTGCCCAGGCCACGAGCCGGTCGATGGCCGGGGCGCCGGGGTCCACGGCCACCACCTCGGCGAAGGGGATCCGCCCGCCGCGGGTTTCGGCCGGCAGCGCGCGGCGTACGACGCCGATCACCCGCTCGATCAGGGCCGGGTCCCACTCCGGGGCCTGTCCGGTCGCCGTGGCCAGGTCCCAGGTGTGCACGGTGAGTTCGTGGGTGTAGACGGCCGCGGCGGCCGCGCCCGGCAGGACACCGATCGGCAGGCGCAGCTGCCGGCCGAGGATGTCCGGATCTCCCCACACCTCCGCGATCTCGCGGGCGCCCGGTTCCCAGGCCGCCGCCCATCCGCCGTCGGCGATCTCGTCGGCGAAGGACGGGACGCTGAACGGGTCCTCGCCGCGCCCGATCACCGAGATCCGGCGAACCACGGCGACGAGGTGGCTCGACAGCCGCCGGACGTCGAACTCTTCGCAGGGGGTCGGGGCGTCGTACTGCTCGGGCCTGACGGCGGCCAGCGTACGGCCCGCCAGCTCGACGGCGGCGGCGAGGTCGGCCCGGGGATCGAAGGAGGAGGGAGCGGCGGTGCCGGTGGAGTCGGACGCGGTCTCGATGAGCTGCTCGGTCTTGTTCATGGGTTCATCCTGAAAGGGAAAGTGGCCACCTTCTGGCCAGTTTCCCGAGGAGAATGAAACGGCGACGACGAGGAAGCCCGCACAGGAGGAAAGAGGCACATGAGAGCCGACCGGCTGGTGGCGACCCTGCTCTTCCTCCAGGAGCGCGGCCGCGTCACCGTCCCCGAAGTGGCCGCCGAACTGGAGGTGTCCGAGCGCACCGCGCGCCGCGACCTGGAGGCCCTGGCCGCGTCCGGCATCCCCGTCTACTCGCAGCGCGGCCGCGGCGGCGGCTGGTCCCTCGTCGGCGGGGCCCGTACCAACCTCACCGGACTGACCGCCGACGAGATCCGGGCGCTCTTCCTCGTCGCCGGCCCCCTGTCGGCCACCCCCGAACTGCGCACCACTCTGCGCAAGCTGGTCAGGGCCCTGCCGCCGACCCTGCGGCCGCATGCCGAGGCCGCCACCCGTGCCGGAGTCGTCGACGCCACCGACTGGTCCCGCAACGCCCTCACGGCCGACGCCGCCCACCGCACGGCGCTCCAGGGCGCCGTCGTGGACGGGGTACGCGTCCGGCTCGGGTACGCGGGCGTCGGCAAACCGGCCGGCGAGCGGACGGTCGACCCCCTCGGGCTCGTGGCGAAGGCCGGGGTGGACTACCTCGTCGCCGGTACCGAGAAGGGCTTGCGCACCTTCCGGCTCAGCCGGGTCACCTCCGTCGAACCGACCGGCGAACCGGTGGTGCGGCCGCCGGACTTCGACCTCGCCGCGGCGTGGCGGGTGCTGTCCGCGGCCTTTCAGGACGGCATGTACGCGGTGACCGCGCGGGCCCGGGTCCGCCCCGACACGCTGCCCCTGCTGCAGCGCTTCCTCGGCGGCCGGGTGCGCGTCGGCGGCCAGCTGCCCGACGGCTGGACCGAGGTGTGGGTCGACGGGCCGGCCGCCCGGGCGCTGGCAGGGCATCTGGCAGGGCTGGGGGCGGGGGTCGAGGTGCTGGAGCCGCCGGAGGTACGCCAGTGGCTTGCCCGGATCGGCGCCGAACTCACGGGGACGTATGCGGGGGAGGAGGCGCCGGACACGCCGACCGGTCGGTAGCCGCCGGTCAGTAGCCGATGGTGAACCGCTTCCCGGAATGCGCGTCGCGCTCGATCTCGTCGACCAGGGCCACCGCGTAGTCCTCGGTAGAGATGCGGCTGAGACCGTCCTCGTCCACGACCAGGTCGTCGAGGGCCAGCCGGTACGTGCCCGTCCGCGCGCCCGGCGCGATCTGCGCGGCGGGGCTCAGGCAGCTCCAGCGCACCTCCTCGACGGGAACGGTCCGCAGGAAGTCCAGCGCCTCACCGTGGGCCCGCATGAGCGCGCGGACCGGCTCCGGGATGCCCGGCGCGTCCCGGACCAGCGAGCCCTCGGGGGTGCGCAGCGAGCCGGCCCCGCCCACGACGATCACCCGGGGACGGGGCAGGTCAGGGCCGGGCGTGCAGACCCCGCCGATCAGGGACTTGGCGGCGCTCACGAGGACGGCCGGGTCTGCGGCGCCGGGGCCGACGGCGCTGACGATCACGTCCCGGCCGGCGGCCGCGTCGGCGACGGAGTGCGGATCGAGGACGTCGCCCTGCATCACCTCGGCTCCGGAGTCCGCGAGCTTCTCGGGATCGCGGACCACCGCGGTGACCTCGTGGCCGCGGTCGAGCGCTTCTCGCAGGACACGGGTTCCGATGGTGCCGGTCGCGCCGAACAGGGCGATCTTCGCCATGGCGACTCCCTGGGGGTGGAGGAGGTGCGGGCCTCGGGTCGGACCCGCGCCGCCCATCCAAGCGAACCCGTTCCGCGCGCTCCGGAAGCCGGGCCGAATCCACACGGATGATCCACATCTACCGGCACAGGGCGACGATGGACGGGTGGACGGTGCCCTTGGCGGCCTCGCACAGGGAGCTCATGTCGTACGGACGCGGCTGCGCGGGCCGGGGCTTCGGCGGTACGGGCGGGTGCTTGCGGGGTTTGGGCGCCGGTGCCGGGCGTACGGGCCGCGCCGGCCGGTCGGGTGCACGCTCGCGGTTGCGGGGCGGTGGAACCCGGCCCTGCGATTCGTGGGCGGCGGCCGACGCGGGAGGCTCGGGCGCGGGCGGGGCCGGAGTCTGCGATGCGGGAAGCCGCCCCAACGGCAGTGCTCCGGCGACCGCTTCCGGCCCGGCGGCCGGCGCCGTACCGGCCGCCTGCACGGGGCGTTCGGGCCGTACGGTCACGCACCCGGCGGTCAGCGCCACCGCGGCGAGGATCAGGGGCAGGGGCAGGGCCGCCCGGCGTAACAGCATCCGCCCACCCTGCCGTATGGCGGCCGCCGGTACCTACGTACGGTCACACACACGAGTGACGGACGGCGGACTCACGGGGGCGCCGAGGGGCGCGGTGGCGTGGCGCGGTGGTGCGGTGGCGTGGTCGGACCGGCGGGTTTCAAGCCGCCAGTCCGCGAGAGGAACGTACCAGCGAAGGCGTAACAAGGTAATAAGGAGGTATGGGGTCGGTAAAGCGGTGGTCAGCGGCCGCGCGGGGGGAGCGGCGTAACCCCGTGACGGCAAGGGCTGTTGCACAGGCCGGGGGTCCATCCACGGTGAACGGAGTTCCGATGCCGCAGCTGACCGACGAGGCCGTGAGCGAAGACGAGGACGGGGGTGCCGGAGGCCGGCCGGGCACCTTGATGACACCGCAGGAGTACGGGGCTTCGAGGGCCGCGCTCTGGACCGGAGCCGTCGTCCTGGTCACCGACGCGGACGGCCGGGTCCTCGTCCAGAGCGTCGACTACCGCCCGGACCGGCTGCTGCCCGGCGGCGCCGTGGACGCGGGCGAGTCCCCGGCCGCCGCCGCGGCCCGCGAGGTGCGCGAGGAACTCGGCGTCGACGGCCGCTACCCGCGCGGGCTCGCCGTGGACTGGATCCCGGCCGACACCCCCGGCATCCCGCCCGAGATGGGATTCCCGGGCGAGATCATGCACGTGTACGACGGCGGCACCTGGACCCCCGAGCGGATCGACGGGATCCGCCTCCCGGCCCAGGAGATCACCGCCGTCCACTTCGCCGAACCGGCCGACCTCACCGCCCTGATGGACCCGGGCGACGCCCGCCGCGCCCTGTCGGCGCTGCGCGCCCGCATCAACGGCGGCGGCCCCGCCCTGCTGGAGGACGGCCGCCCCACCCTGGCGACCGCCCTGGACCGGCTCGGGGTCCTGCGCACCCGCCGCACCCCCCTCCACGGCACCTGGCACCCCGGCCCGGTGCCCGCCGGGCCGCCCGTACGGGAGCCCTCGGCCTGGCTGTTCGCCCCCGACGGGCGGGTCCTGCTGCTGATCTCCCGCACCACGGGCTCGGCGCACCTCCCGCCCCCGGTGCCGGCCTGCGTGCCGCTCGGCTACCGCCACGCCGACGGGGCGGTCCATCCCCGCACCGTGGCCCGCCTCCCCTCGCCGCTCCCGGCCGGCGACCCGGGGTACGCGCGCCTGCTGGCCACCCCGGAGCAGGTCCGCGAACTCACCGACTGGGGTCCGGCCGGCCACGCCGAACTGGCAGCGGTCCACGAGGCCCGCAGCCGCCTCGCCCTCCCGCCGTCACCCCGCACCCCCCTCACCGAGCTCCCGGAGGAGGACCCCGACCACTGACCAAGTGGCACGCCCGGCCGTGCCGCGGCGAAAACCCGGGTGCGGCCGCCGCACGGCGCCCCTAGGCTGCGCCCGCGGGGCGGCCGGGGCGCCGTACCGGCCGTCGGCGAATCGGAGATGCACGGGCATGACCAGTCGACTGTTCGCGATCTGCTTCAACGCGACCCGGCCGTCGGGCCTGGCGCGGTTCTGGTCCGGGGTCCTGGGCTGGGAGACGGCGGACGGTGCGGACGGCGCGGACGGCGGCGCCACGGTCCTGCCCCCCGGTGCCGACGGGTTCCGCATCCGCTTCCTGCCGGGCGGGGAGCCGAAGACCGGCCGGAACCAGGCGCATTTCGACCTGACGAGCACCTCCCGGGAGGATCAGGAACGCACGGTGGCCAGGGCGCTGGGACTCGGCGGACGGCACATCGACGTGGGCCAGCTCCCCGAAGAGGGTCACGTGGTGCTCGCCGATCCGGACGGCAACGAGTTCTGCGTCATCGAAGCGGGCAACAGGTTTCTCGCCGACACCGGCTTCATCGGCGCACTGGCCTGCGACGGCACCCGGGAGGTCGGCTACTTCTGGAGCGAGGCACTGCACTGGCCGCTGGTCTGGGACCAGGACCAGGAGACCGCGATCCAGTCGCCGGACGGCGGCACGAAGATCACCTGGGGTGGCCCTCCGGTGCCGCCGAAGACGGGCACGAACCGGCTGTACTTCGAGCTGGCGCTCCTCGCCGGCGCCGACCTGGGGGCCGAGATCGACCGCCTGGTCTCGCTCGGCGCGACGCGGGCCGACCCCGGCGGGGGCGACGGCGGCCGGGTGCTGATGCTCGACCCGGACGGCAACGAGTTCGCCGTACGGGGGCCCCGGTAGCGAACGGGCCCAGCCGGACGCCGCCCCCCGCCGAACGGACGTACGGCGCGGCTGCGATCATGCCCGTGTAGCGACCACGGAACTCGGAGAGCAGCCATGGGGTTTGAACACCACCGCATCGTCATCACGGCCGCCGGGCGGGACTTCGGGCGGACCCTCGCCCTCCGGTTCGCCGCGCGGGGAGCGGAGGTCCACCTCTCGGCGCGGACCCCGGAAGCCGCCGCCCGCGTCCGCGAGGAGATCCTCGCCCAGGGCCACGACGCCGACCGCGTCCACGCGTACGCGTGCGACCTCGCGGACCCGGTCTCCGTGCGGGAATTCGCGGCCGCGGTGTCCGCCCGCACCGACCGCGTCGACGTGCTCCTCAACAACGGCTCCCGCTACCAGCACGGTCCGGACCTGCTCTCCGCCTCCGACGAGGACATCGTCGAGACCCTCGCCTCCGGCGCCACCGGCACCGTCCTCGTCACCAGGGCCTTCCTGCCGCTGCTCCTGAACTCCGACAAGCCCGACATCGTGACGATGGTCTCCGGCTGCGGCGAGAGCGGCAACCACCGCTCCGACGCGCACGACGCCTTCTACGCCGCCAAGTCCGCCCAGGCGGGATTCACCGAGATCCTCTCCCGCCGGCTGCGCGCGCACGGCGTCCGCGTCATCTCCCTCTACCCGCCGGACTTCGACAACCACGACCCGCTGTCCCCGCAGTGGGAGGGCGCCCCGCGCACGGCGAAGGACCCGCTGACCGCCCAGTCGCTGGTGGACTGCGTCTTCTTCGCCGTCGGCCAGCCGCGGGACTGCTTCATCAAGTCCTTCCGCTTCGAACAGGTCTGACGGGCATGGGACGTACGGGCCGCACGCTCGCGCAGATCCTGGCCGCGGCGGCCGCCGGGGAGTTTCCGCCGGCCGACGGCGGAACGACGGTGGTGCCCCAGCCCGGTCCGCGTGACGCGGGTGTCATCGCCTTCACCGCGCACTCCGTCGTGTTCACCGACGAGGACCCGCAGTGGGTGCGTTCCTCCCTCGCCGCCCTCGAATGCGACGCCCTGGCGGCGACCATGCACCCCCGCTTCCTCGCCGCCCTGATGGACCGCACCCGCCGCACCACCGACACCATCGACCTGCTCACCGTCGCCGGCGCGCTGCCCGGCGACCCGCCGCTTGAGCTGCGCGAGGTCGACGACCCCGACCACCCCAGGGTGCGCCGGGCCCTGCGCCGCCGTGACGACGTACGGGTCTGGGCCGCCGACGGGGGAGTGCTCGTCCTCGGGCGCGGCGTCGGGGGCCGCTGGGAAACGGCGATCGAGGTGGACGAGGGCGTCCGTCACCGGGGCCTGGGGAGGGACCTGGCCCGGGCCGCCCGCCACCTCGTCCCCGACGGGGAGCCGCTCTGGTCCCAGCAGGCCGCGGGCAACGCACGCAGCATCCGCGCCTTCCAGGCCGCCGGGTTCCGCCCGGTCGGCTCGGAGGCCCTGCTGCTGGTGCCCCCGGGCCGGGGCTGAGGCACCCCTGGACACCAGGCGTTCAGAGGGGTCGTGTGGAATGGGTGCATGGGGAGAAGTGAGAACCACACAGGGGCCGAGGGCACGGCCACCGTGCCCGAGCACTGGCGTTACGGGCGTCACCTGGAGGCCCTGGCCGCCGCGGCGGCCGCCGGAGTGGGCGAGGCCGACGCCGTCGCCTCCGTGCTGCGCGACCGCGACCCGGTGATGGCCGAGAGCGCGGTGGTCACCCACCTCGACCGCCGCGCCGCCCAGCTGCTGGCCGACCCGGGTTTCCCCGGCTGGGCGCGCGCCCTGGGCAGCGCGATCGGCCCCCGCGCCTTCCCGGCGCGCAGGCTGCGCGAATGGACCCTGCTCAAGACGATCACCGACGGTGAGCCGTGGTCCCCGGCCGAGCTCACCGCCGCCTCCGACTGGTGCCAGCGCACCGCCGCCCAGTCGCTCACCTCGTACGAGGCGCTCGGCCTGCTCGCCGCCACGGCCCGCACCCACCGCGTGCGCACCGCCGCCGCCGCGCGCCTGCGCCGCCGGAGCGCCACGGGCTGAGCCCGGAGGGAAGGCGGGAGCCCGGTGGGGGCCGGTGGGGGCCGATGGGCCCGCGGTGGGGGTCCGGGAGGAACAAGGGGGCAATCCGCGGCAAGACGGATGCGGGCGGCAGCGGTTTTGTCAGCTCCGCACAGGAGTCTCGTCACACGGCCGTTCGAGGGTTTAAGGTCTGCCTACCTGGCCGGGTATCAGCGTTGATTCCGATGCCGTTCCACTGGAGGCTGCTCTCCGTGTCGCACGTTTCCCATGCTCCCGTCACCACCCCCGACGGCGAGCCGGCCCCGCCCGCACCGACCGCGTACAACCAGGTCAACGGTTGGTTCTCGGGCTATGACCAGGTGCTCTTCGACTGGTTCCTGTCCCGCCGCGACGGCGGGGAGGAGAAGCCGGGCGATCTGCTCGAACTCGGCGCCTTCATGGGGAAGAGCGCGATCTTCCTCGGGGGATACCTGCGGGAGGGCGAGGAGTTCACCGTATGTGACCTCTTCGATTCGCCGGCGCCGGACGACTCCAATCTCGCCGAGATGCAGGACTCGTACCCCACGCTCACCCGCCGCGGCTTCGAGACGAACTACCTGGCCTTCCGCGAGGCGCTCCCCACGATCATCCAGGCGCCGACCTTCGTCGTCGCCGACCGGGTCCGCCCGGCGAGCTGCCGGTTCATCCACATCGACGCCTCGCACCTCTACGAGCACGTCGTCCAGGACATCGAGTCCTCGCGCGTCGTGGCCGCCCCGGACGCCGTCGTGGTCTTCGACGACTACCGCTCCGAGCACTGCCCCGGCGTCGCCGCCGCCGTGTGGGCCGCGGTGGCCACCGGCGACCTGCACCTCATCGCCGTCTCGGCGTCGAAGCTCTACGCGACCTGGGGCGACGCGGCTCCCTACCAGGCGGAGCTGCTGACCTGGCTGGAGGGCCGCACGGACCTGTGGCACGGCGTGGACCTCGTGGCCGGCCAGTCCCTGGTCCGCATAGGCGACGAGGGAGCCGTCCCGCCCGCGCCCCCGGAGCCGCTGAATCCGGCGCCCGAGCCCGCACCGGAGCCCGTGCGTACGGCGCACCAGCCGGGACCGCGGCCGCGGGCCGGAGTCGCCTGGCGCAGGCTCGCCAAGGACCTGCTGCCGCCGGTGGTCACCCGCGCCATCGTGGCCTGGCGGCGCCGCCGCCGGGGCTGAGCCCGCGGCCGCCCGCCCACGGACGCGCGTACGGCGCCGGCCCCCTTGGCGGGGGCCGGCGCCGTCGTGTCGAGGCGGCAACCGCCGGCGGGGTCAGCCGCCCTTGCGGACCCGGGCCGCGCGCCGCGCCTCGGCCAGCTTGCGCGCCTCCGAGGTCTTGCGGGACTCCTTGCCCGCCCCGGGCCGGCCCGGCCGGGTGCCGATACCGCGGAAGCCGAGGTCCGTGCCCGAGGGCCGGCCCTTGGCGTCGGTCGGCTCGGCGCCCGCCAGCGGCACCCCGGAGGGGGCCTTCGCACCGGTGATCCGGCTCAGCGCGGCCTCACCCGAGCGGACCTGGGTGGTGGTCGGCCGGATCTTGGCGTCGGCCATCAGCCGGACCATGTCCCGGCGCTGGTTCGGGGTGACCAGGGTGACGACCTTGCCGGACTCGCCCGCGCGCGCGGTGCGGCCGCCCCGGTGCAGGTAGTCCTTGTGGTCGGCCGGCGGGTCCACGTTCACGACCAGGTCGAGGTCGTCGATGTGGATGCCGCGCGCGGCGACGTTGGTCGCGACGAGGACCGTGACGGCCCCGGTCTTGAACTGCGCCAGCGTGCGCGTGCGCTGAGGCTGCGACTTCCCGCTGTGCAGTCCTTCCGCCCGTACGCCCATGGCCCGCAGGTGCTTCACGAACTGGTCCACCCCGTGCTTGGTGTCCAGGAACATCAGCACCCGGCCCTCGCGCGCCGCGATCTCGGTGGCGGCGGAGTACTTGTCCGCTGCGTGGATGTGCAGCACGTGGTGGTCCATCGTGCCCACCGAGGCCGCCGAGGGGTCCACCGTGTGGGAGACGGGATCCTTCAGGTAGCTGCGCACGAGCTGGTCCACGTTGCGGTCCAGGGTGGCGGAGAACAGCATGCGCTGCCCGGCGTGGTGCACCTGGTCGAGGATCTCCGTGACCTGGGGCATGAAGCCCATGTCGCACATCTGGTCGGCCTCGTCGAGGACGGTGATCTTCACCCGCTCCAGATGGACGTCGCGCCGCCCGACCAGGTCGCTGAGGCGTCCGGGGGTGGCCACGACGACCTCGGCGCCGGTGCGCAGCGCGCTCACCTGCCGGCCGATCGACAGCCCGCCGACCACCGTGGCCATCCGCAGGTCCAGGGCCTGCGCATACGGGGTCAGCGCCTCGGTCACCTGCTGCGCCAGCTCGCGCGTCGGTACGAGGACCAGGGCCAGCGGGCGCTTCGGGTCGGCCTTGCGGCCCGCGGTGCGCGCCAGCAGGGCCAGGCCGAAGGCCAGCGTCTTGCCGGAGCCCGTGCGGCCGCGGCCGAGGATGTCGCGGCCGGCCAGGGAGTTGGGGAGGGTCGCCGCCTGGATGGGGAACGGCTGCGTCACCCCCAGGTCGGTCATCGTCGTCACCAGCTCACGGGGCAGGTCCAGCTCGGAGAACGCCCCCACCGGCGGCAGCGCCGGCTCGACCGTCTTCGGCATCGCGAACTCGCCCATCAGGGGAGCGGTCCGGGGGGTCTTGCCGCCCGACTTCGCACCGCCCTTGGCGCCTGCCTTGGCTCCGGCCTTGATGCCGAAGCGCCCGTGAACCGACGGGTTCTTCATGCAGAACCTTCCGTGAGACGTGAAAAGACGAATTTTACCATCGGGCACCCGTCGCAGCGGGCCCGCACCGGGTCCGCTGCGGGTCCGCTGCGGGGCCGCGGGGCCGCCACCGGGACGGCCGGCCCGTCACGGGGCCGCGGGCCCCAGCCGCCCGCTGCGCACCTCGGCGAGGTGGGCGGTCATCTCGACCGTCGCCCGCGCGAACCAGTCGGCGATGACGGCGACCTCGTCGGGGGAGTACTGCGCGAACACCGCGCCGAGCCGGGCGTAGAAGGGCTCGTACACGGCGACGACCCGGGCGGCCGCCGCCGGGTCGGCCACCACGCGCACCCGGCGCCGGTCCGCGGGGTCCGGCTGCCGGCGGGCGTAGCCGGCCCGCTCCAGGCGGTTGAGGACCCCGGTCACGGCGCCGGTGGTCAGGTTCGTCAGCTCCGCGAGGTCTCCGGCGCCCAGCGGGTCGTCCCCGGCGCCCAGGACGTGGCCCAGGCAGGTCAGGTCGGTGACGTTCAGCCCCAGCAGCTGCGCGACCTCCTGCTGGCCGATGAGGCCCAGTGCGACGTACCGGTCCATGCGCGACAGCGCCTCCTGGGCCGTGGCCGAGGGGCGGGACTTGCCCTGCACGCGGATACTCCTTAGCATCTAAGTAACTTAGCTCGTGAGATGCTTATCTTGTTCACTAAGACATCTCGCCTTTCGAGCCTACTGCCGCCCGTCCGTCTGGGGAGAATCATGAGCGCGCACGGAGATGTCGACATGGGCCACACGGTCGCCGGGTGGACCGGCACCGTCCTGGCCCTGATCGGCTGTACCGGAGCCGGGGCCGCCGTGTGCGCGGCCTGGATGCCCGGGGTCTGGCTCGGCCTCGGTCTCGTCGCCGCCGCCGCGGTCGTCACCTGGGTGCTGCACCTCGCCGGCTGGGGCAAGCCCAGCGGGTCCCGGCCGCGGACCGAGTGGGACTGGCGCACCCGCGACGTCGGCGCGCGGACCGGCCACGCGCACTGCCTGGGCTGCCGGGCCGGCGGCCCGCGCCGGGCCGCCGCCCCGGCGCCCGGCCCGCACCCCGCCGAGTTGGCCGGTCAATAGTTCGAACCTGCCCCGATCGGCCGCGCCTGAGGTGTGGTGGGTGTGGCGGGTGGGCAGGATTGGGTCGGCTGCACCGCACGTGCGGCCCGCGTGGAACGTTGAGAAGGATCAGTACTGATGGCAACAGGCACCGTGAAGTGGTTCAACTCGGAGAAGGGGTTCGGCTTCATCCAGCAGGACAATGGCGGCCCCGACGTGTTCGTGCACTTCTCCGCCATCCAGGGCACCGGTTTCAAGGAGCTGCAGGAGAACGAGAAGGTCGAGTTCGATGTCACCCAGGGCCCCAAGGGCCCGCAGGCGGAGAACGTACTTCCCCAACGGTGACGCCACTGTGACGCCACTTCACGAGCCCAGCCCGTGACATGAGCCCCGCCGGTCGGTCCGGCGGGGCTCATGGCTGTCACGGGGCGGTGGGCAGGGATCCCGCGCGGTGCAGCGCCAGCAGCAGCGCCCAGAGGTGGTCGGCCAGCTCCGCCGGGGAGCCGGGGACGCTGTCGCGCAGCCAGTCGGCGAGGATCCCGGTGAAGGTGGCGGCCACCGCCGTGGCGACCAGGTCGGCGTTGGGTGCCCCGGCCGCCGCCCGCTCGGCGCGGGCGCGGGCGCGCAGCTCCCGGTGCAGCCGCTCGCCGAGCGGGCCGCCGCCGCCCGGCAGGAGCAGGGTGCGGTAGAGGGCCCCGTGGGCGGCGGCGTCGGCGAGGAAGCCGGCCAGTGCGGCCGGGGGCCGGCCCGGGGCCCGCGCCCCGGGCTCCGTCTGCCAGGCGTGCAGGGCGTCGACCGCCGCGTGGACCACATCGGCGCAGGCGTCGACGGCCAGCGCCGGGAGGTCCTCGTAGTGCAGGTAGAACGTGGCGCGGCCGACCCCGGCCCGGCGGACCACCGCCGAGACGCTGACCTCCCCGAGCGGCCGGTCCGCGCACTCGGCGAGGAGGCTCTCGCGCAGCCGGGCCTTGGTGCGGGCGGTGCGCGGGTCCTCGGGGCTCATGCGTTCTCCAGGCTCATCGGCCCTTGAGCTTATGCGGTCCTCGCGCTCGGACCCGTGCGGTCCGCGGGCTCACCGGGTCCCGGCCCCGCGGGGCCCCGGCTCACGCGGCCAGCAGCGCCGCGCCCAGGGCGAGGGCGCCGGGCAGGGCCTGGGCGAGGAGGATGCGGCGGTTGGCGGTCGCGCCCCCGTACAGCCCGGCGACGATCACGCAGACGAGGAAGAAGACCTGCGTGGCGAGCGAGTCGATGACCAGCGACCAGACCAGGCCGGCGGCCAGGAAGCCGTTGTACAGGCCCTGGTTGGCGGCGAGCGGCGCGGTGCGGCGGGCGAGGTCCGCGTCGAAGCCCGACAGGGCCCGGCCGGGCGGCCGCTGCCACAGGAACATCTCCAGGACCAGGAAGTACGCGTGCAGGGCTGCGACGACACCTATGAGGACCTGCGCGACCGTGTGCACGGCCACCTCCGATTCGCGGGCTGCCGGAGCAGCATCAGCGGGGCAACTTCCTGGACAACTGTACAGGAAGTCCCCGTCGGGTCCATGGGTGGCGCGCGGCTAGGCTGACCGCATGACTGTGCTCGTGTACGAAGACTTCGGAACCGGACGCCATCGCGAGGCCTCCCTGATCCGCCACGCCCTGGGCAGCGCCCACGACGAGGAGCTGATCGCGGGCCTGGCCGGCGGGATCGGCTTCATGTACTTCGTGTTCGAGTACGCCGGCCGGCCGCCCATCGCGACGATCGTCGCGCAGGCCCACCCCGAGCCCTGGGTGCAGGTGGCGCTGCGGCGCCTGCACATCCCCTACGACGCCACGCGCGCCACCAAACCCCGCTGGGGCCGGGTGCGCGCCGCGCTCGACGGCGGCCAGCCCGCCTTCTGCGTCGTCGACCGGTCGTCGCTGCCCTGGCACGAGGCCGACCCCGACGCGGAGATGATCGGCGCCGACCCGTACACCGTCGTCATCGCCGGATACGACGGCGACGACCTGCTGGTCGAGGACGGGGCCGAGACCCCGTACCGGATCGACCGCGAGGAGTTCGGCGCGGCCTGGACCGCGCACCGCAAGGGCCGCCACCAGCTCATCGTGCCCACCGGGCCGGCCGAGGGCGAGCCGGACGTCGACGGGGCCGTCGCCGCGACCGTCACCCGCCTCACCGGGCCGGTGCTGGGCAACCAGTTCGACGTCAACTTCGGTTTCTCCGGCATGGAGAAGCTGGCCGCGCAGCTGCGCGACCGGACCACGAGGACGGGCTGGGAGCGGCGGTTCGCCGGCCCGGAGGCCTTCCGGGCGGGCACCGGGCGGCTGTACGCCTGCCTGGAGGAGGAGTGGACCGCCCCCGGCGCAACCCGGCCGCTGTACGCCGATTTCCTCGACCTCGCCGGGCGGCCGGAGGCGGCCGCGCTCCTGCGGGACTCCGCCGGGCACTGGTCGCGGCTGGCGGACCTGGCCCGTACGGCCGAACCGGACTCCGACGCCCCCGCGCGGCGGGCCCTGTTCGACGAATGCGCCGAACTCGTGGACCGCTCGCTGGAGCTGGAGCGCCGGGCCGTGACCCTGCTCTGAGCCGTACGGGCTCCCGTCAGCCCGCTGCTTCAAACGGTGGCGCGGTCACTCCTCCTCGATGCTGATCGCGGCGACCGGGCAGGCCCGGGCGGCCTCGCGCAGCAGCGGGCTGCCGTTGCCGTCCTCGCGGCCCGGGAGCACCTGGCTGAAGCCGTCGTCGTCCTGGGTGAACACGTCCGGTGCGGTCAGGGCGCACTGCCCGGCGCCGATGCAGACGTCCGTCTTGATGTCGATGCGCTGTGGCGACATGTTCCTCACCATGCCACGGGGAGTTCGACCATGCCCTGAATGGTGTCGCCGGGCCGGAACGGAATCCTGTCCGGCTCGGCCGCCAGGCGGAGCCCGGGCAGGCGCGCGAACAGCGTCCCGAGGGCGATCTCCATCTCGGCGCGGGCCAGGTTCTGCCCGAGGCACTGGTGGATCCCGAAGCCGAACGCGACGTGGTGCCGGGCGGACCGGTGCCAGTCCAGCGCGTCCGGCCGCGCGAACACCGCGGGGTCCCTGTTGATGACGGAGGTGGAGAACACCACCCCGTCGTCCGGGCGGATCGTCACTCCGCCGATCCCGATGTCCTCGGTGGCCACCCGCAGCATGCCGTCCGCGATGGACAGGAAGCGCATCAGCTCCTCCACGGCCACCGAGATCAGCGAGGGGTCGGTGCGCAGTTCGGTCAGCTGCTCCGGGTGCCGCAGCAGGGTGAACGTACCGAGCGAGATCATGTTCGCCGTGGTCTCGTGGCCCGCGACGAGCAGGATCGCGGCCAGCGAGACCAGTTCCTCGACGTCGGTCTCGCCGGTCTCCAGGCGGGTCGCGACGAGCTCGTCCAGCAGCCCGTCGCCCGGGTCGGTCCGCTTGCGTTCGATCAGATCGGCGAGGTAGCCGTTGATCTGGTCCCGGGCGGCCTCCACGTCGGCGAGCTCGGGCCCGCGCAGCAGCCGTCGCGACGCCCCCTCGAAGAACTCGTGGTCCTCGTACGGGACTCCGAGCAGGGCGCAGATGACCATCGAGGGGACGGGCAGGGCGAAGTCGCCCACCAGCTCGGCCTGCGGGCCTTTGGCGACCATCGCGTCGATCAGCCGGTCCACGGTCTCCTGGATGGCGGGCCGCAGGGCCGCGGTCCGCTTCAGGGTGAAGCTCGGGATGAGCATCCGGCGCTGGGTGTTGTGCTCGGGGTCGTCCACGCCGAGCAGGGCCGTACGCCGGTTCTGGAGCCCCTTGAACCGCTTCGTGGGGGCGGGGAAGGCCTCGTTGCGCCGGTCGGAGGAGAGCCGTCCGTCCGAGAGCAGGGCGCGCGCCTCGGCGTGCCCGGTGACCACCCAGACCGAGCGGCCGTCGAAGAGGGTGACCCGGGAGAGCGGCCGGCCCTCGCGGAGCGGGTCGTACGCGGTCGGCGGGTGGTAGGGGCAGGTTCGGTCCTGGGGAAAGGCAACGGTCTCTGACATGCAGCACCTCGTAAGCATGGTTCCGTGGGTCCGTCTCGCCGGAATCCATTACATGCCCAAGGCACCTATCTGACCTATGCCACTTTCGGCCAGATGGACCGCTTTCGCCCGCCCGGCCGAACGGCCTCCCGGACGCTCAGAGATGGGCGTCCAGGAAGGCGCGGAGCTCTGCGCGGCTCATCGCGCCGCCGTGGCTCGCCACGGCCTCGCCGTCCTTGACGAGGACGACGGTGGGGGCGCCGGTCACGGCGAAGCGCCTGGTCGGTTCGGGGCAGCGGGTCATGTCGGTGCGGATCGCCGTCAGGCGCGAGCCGTAGTCCTCGGCCGCCTCCGCCACGAGCGCGTCCATCGCGCGGCAGGGCTCCAGGGCCTTGGGCCAGGTCCCGATGAAGTAGGCGAGAACCGGCCCCTCGGCCATGCCGAGGATGAAGTCGAACTCCTGGTTCTCCAGCGGCTGGTGTACCCGACGTGCCATGGGCGGTGCTCCTGCTTCGTGTGCCGAGTGGTGCGCGGTGCGGCTCCCATCATCGCCGCCGGGACCGCCGGCTCTGGATTCCCGTCCGGCGCGGGTGTTTCCGCCAAGGGGCCGGGGCGTTTGCCGGGCATGGCGGGCGAGCCGTTCGGCCGATGCTCCAGGCCGTTTCCGCCGGTGGGGCAGATGCGGGACTTCATGTATGTTGCGCACGGCATTTTCGCCACATGGGGGCTGATCACCTCGCATCTGCGAGGTAGTTGATCGGCGTGTCGGGAGGGGTCGTCCATGGAACGTCGCAGGAGCCTTCGGAGAGCGGGCCTCGCGCTCGCGGCGGGCGCGCTGGTCCTCGCGGGCTGCGGTCAGCCGGCGGAGGGGAAGGACGCCAAGGCGGATGCGGCGGCCTCCGCCTCCGCTTCCGCCGGGGCCGGGGCCGGGGCCGGGGCGGGGGCGTCGGCGAAGCCCTCGGCCGCGCCCCTGGGGCCCGGCGAGGTGCGGGTCGGCGGCGAGGTCGCCAAGCCCTACACCCTCACCCTCGCCGACCTGCGCAAGCTGCCCCAGAGCTCGGCGCCGGTGAAGTTCACCAGCGCCAAGGGCGACCAGGAGCACACCTACGCCGGCGTGCCGCTGTACGAGGTGCTGAAGACGGCGGAGCCGCGCTTCGACCAGAGCAAGAAGAACGGCCAGCTGCGCGGGGTGGTCGCCGCGACCGGGGGCGGCGACTACCGCGCCGTCTTCGCCTGGGCCGAACTCGATCCCGGGTTCGCCAAGAGCCAGATCCTGCTCGCGGTCTCCGAGGACGGCGTGCCGTTCGACGACGCGGCCGGCCCGCGGCTGGTCGTACCGCAGGACACCAAGGGCGGCCGGTACGTGTCCGAGCTGAACCAGCTGTGGGTCGGAGTCGTCGACCCGGTGGTCGACGGGGCGAAGTGACGGCGGAGGTCCGCGGGTCCGGGGAATCCGGCGGGAGCGGTCCGTCCGGTGACCGGTCCGGTGTCGCCCGCCGGGCCCTGCTCGGAGCCGGAGGGCTGGCCGCCCTGGCCGCGGGCGGCGCCGTGCTGACCGGCTCCGGGGCCGGCTCCCGGACCGGGGAGCGGCGGCCGGCCTCCGTCGTCCCCTTCCACGGCCCGTACCAGGCCGGGATCCTGACCAGGCGCCAGCCCTACGCGCACCTCGCCGCCCTGGACCTCGGGGCCGAGACGGACCGGGCGCGGGCTGCCGCCCTGTTGCGCGCCTGGACGGGGGCGGCGGAGCGGATGAGCCGCGGCGAGCCGCCCGCCGGGGGCGGTCCGGGGGCGGACGGCGACACCGGCACCGCCCTCGGTGCCGGCCCCGCCGCGCTCACCGCCACCTTCGGCTTCGGGGCCGGACTCTTCGACCGGCTCGGGCTCGCCGAGGCCCGGCCGGAGGCCCTCGCACCGCTGCCCGCCTTCACGGACGACCGGCTCGATCCGGCCCGCTCCGGCGGCGATCTGTTCGTACAGGTCGGCGCGGACGACCCGTTCGCCGCCGTGCACGCCCTGCGCACGCTCCAGCGGCTGGCCCGGGGCGTCGCACGGACCCGCTGGGTGATGTCCGGGTTCACCCGGCCGCCCGGGGCGGCGCCCTCCGAAGCCGCTTCCTCCGAAGCCCCGTCCGGCACCCACCGCAACCTCATGGGCCAGCTCGACGGGACCGCCAACCCGGCCCCGGCCGAGGACCCCGCCGGGCGCGCCCGGATCCTGGTCGGCGGGCCGGACGCGCCGGCCTGGCTGACCGGGGGCTCGTACGTGGTCGTGCGCCGGATCCGGATGCTCCTCGACACCTGGGAGGGGCTGCCCGTCCACCACCGCGAGGAGGCCGTGGGGCGGCGGGTGGCCGACGGGGCCCCGCTGACCGGCGGCACCGAGCGCACGCCGGTGGACCTGGACGCCGCGCGGCCGGACGGGATCCCCGTCATCGCCGCCAACGCCCACATCCGGCTCGCCGCGCCGCGCACCAACGCGGGCGCGACGATGCTGAGGCGCGGATGGTCGTACTACGACGGCCTGCGGCCCGACGGCACACCGGACGCGGGGCTGCTCTTCGTCGCCTGGCAGGCCGATCCCCGTACGGGCTTCGTCCCCGTCCAGCGACGGCTGGCCCGGGGCGACGCCCTCGCCCGGTACACCGAGCACGAGGCGTCCGCCCTGTTCGCCGTACCGGGCGGGATCGCGCCGGGGGAGTACGTCGGGCAGCGCCTCCTCGAAGGCTGAGGACCGGCGCCGCGGGGCCCGTTGTCAGTGGTGGCTGTGAAGCTGGGCTCATGGACGACAGGATGCTCAGGCGCCGGGTCTACGGCGCCGACCACGACGACCCCGACCCCGGCGCGCGCCCCGGCCGCCTCTACGGCGAACTCGTGGGCGGCCCGCTGGACGGGCTCCTCCTGGACATCACGGGCTGGAGCCCGGGCCAACTCGCCGAAGAGGCCCGGCTCCCCACCGAGATAGGGCGCTACGGGGCCGGCGGCCGCGCCCACTACCGACGCCGCGCGGCCGACCCGGACCACTGGGACTGGTCGGGCGACAGCCCGTGATCCGATCGGGCGAGAGCCCGCGCTCCGGAGGGGCACGGCATCAGCCGGAGGCACCGCGGCTCACGTTGCGCGCCCACAGGACCAGCGGGACCTGGAGCGGCAGCCGGGCGAGCGTCGCGGCCCGGAAGGCGGGGGAGCGGCGCCCGGCGTCGACGGCCATCTTCACGTTCGCCGGGAACACGCCGACGAAGAAGGCCGCCGTGGCCAGCGCCGCCATCCGGCGGGTCCGCGGATGGGCGACACCGGCGGCCAGCGCCAGCTCGGCCGCGCCGCTCGCGTACGTCCACTGCCGGGCGGTGCCGGGCAGGGCGCTCGGGACGGTCGCGTCGAACTGCTTCGGAGCGAGCGCGTGCGCGATGCCCGCGGTCGCCAGCAGTCCGGCGAGCAGAAGAGGGGAAGAAGGAGTGCGCGGCATCGGAAGGTCCTCTCGCAGGGGCCGGAGCCCGCGATCCTACTCGCGAGTAGCGCCGTTCGGCCCGGAAGAATCCTTTTGAAGAAATCTCCGGGAAGCTGTCGATCCGGGCGCCTCCCGTTCGACGAAGCAGTGAGAGGCGGGGAAAGCCCCCGCCCGTCCGACCGAGGAGCCACCATGCCGCGCTTCCTTTCCCTGATCCGTATCGACGAGCAGGCCCTTCCCGCCGACACCGAGTTCCCGCCGGAGTTCGGGGAGCGCATGGGCGCGCTGATGGAGGAGATCACCAAGGCCGGGGTCATGCTCGACACCGCCGGGCTGCTCCCCACCTCCGAGGGCACCCGGGTGACCTGGTCCGGCGGCAAGCTGAGCTACACCGACGGGCCCTTCACCGAGACCAAGGAGGTCGTCGGCGGCTACGCCATCCTCCAGGCCAAGGACAAGGCCGAGGCGCTGGAGTGGACCAAGCGGTTCCTGGAGATCCACCCCGAGGAATGGACGGTCGGCGCCGAGCTGCGCCAGATCGACGGGGGCTGACCCCGCCGCGGCCGTGCCGGGGCGGCCCGCGGCCTTGCCGCGGCAGCCCGCCGCCGCGCCACGGCCGTGCAGTGCCCCGCGCCGTATTTGCCCTGCCCCGTCACGGCTGCTCTGATGGGTGGCCGTGACGGCAGTGAGCGCGACCCAGGCGGTCGAAACGGTGTTCCGGATCGAGGCGGCGCGGATCATCGCCGCCGCCGCGCGCATCGTGCGCGACGTAGGCATCGCCGAGGAGATCGCCCAGGACGCGCTGGTCGCCGCCCTGGAACAGTGGCCGGAGTCGGGTGTCCCGGACAGGCCGGGCGCCTGGCTCATGGCCACCGCCAAACACCGCGCGATCGACCTCGTGCGCCGCAAGGAGACGTACGCCCGCAAGCTGGCCGAGGTGGGCCGGACCCTGGAGGACGTCCCACCGCCCGCCGAGCCCGCGGCTCCCGAGGACATCGACGACGACCTGCTGCGGCTGATCTTCACCGCCTGCCATCCCGTCCTGGCCACCGAGGCCCGGATCGCGCTCACCCTGCGCCTGATGGGCGGGCTCACCACGCAGGAGATCGCCCGCGCCTTCCTCACCTCGGAGCCCACCGTCGCCCAGCGCATCGTCCGGGCGAAGCGGGCCCTGGCCAAGGCGGGAGTGCCCTTCGAGGTCCCGTACGGAGCCGACCGCGAGCAGCGGCTCGCCTCGGTCCTGGAGGTCATCTACCTCGTCTTCAACGAGGGGTACTCGGCGACCGCCGGCGACGACCTCGTCCGCCCCGCCCTGTGCGAGGACGCCCTGCGCCTGGCCCGCGTACTGGCCGCCCTGATGCCCAAGGAGCCCGAGGTCCACGGGCTGGCGGCGCTCCTGGAGTTCCAGGCCTCCCGGATCCCCGCCCGTACCGGCCCCGACGGGGAGCCGGTGCTGCTGGCCGACCAGAACCGGTCCAAATGGAACCGGATGCTGATCCACCGCGGCGCCCGCGCGATGCGGTACGCGGGGAGCGGCCCGTACTCCGTGCAGGCCGCGATCGCCGGCTGCCACGCGGAGGCCGTCCGCTACGAGGACACCGACTGGGCGACGATCGCCACCCTCTACGGACGGCTCGTCGAACTGGTCCCGTCCCCGGTCGTGGAACTCAACCGGGCGGTCGCCGTCTCGATGGCCGACGGCCCGGAAGCCGCGCTCCCGCTGGTCGACGCCCTCGCCGGGGAGCCCGCTCTGCGCGCGTACCACCTGTTGCCGAGCGTCCGGGGCGACCTGCTGGAGCGGCTGGGCCGCCGGGAGGAGGCCCGTGAGGAGTTCGAGCGCGCCGCCTCGCTCACGCACAACGCGCGCGAACGGGACCTGCTGCTGGGGCGTGCCGCCCGCGTGTGAACACGGGCGGCCGGCATCGTCAGGAGCGGCTGGTGGAGGGGGCGTACGGGGCGGCGCCGTTCAGGGCCGCGCCCTCGCGGGCCGCGCCGTTCAGCGGAGTGCCGAGCGGACGGCGCGGCGCGGTGAGGGCCACCGGCCGCCGGAAGGAACCGTGCCGGGCGATCTCCCGGACGGTCGCGCGCAGCGCCTCCTGGAAATCGTCCATCGTGCGCCGCGCGGCGTCGGTGTCCACGTAGATCGAGTTCATGTGCAGACCGTCGGCGTCCCGCTGGAACCAGGAGCAGGCACCATTGGCCCGCGCCGACCACACGTGCGAGCTCGGCCGCCAGTCCTCGTGCCGCTCGGCGCCAGGACACTTGCGGGTGTCGATGTACGAGAAGAAGTTCACCGGGTAGGGCCAGGAGCGGGCGGCGAACTCGGTGGGAGCCAGCAGCTGCCAGGCCCGTACGAACGGCACGTCGATGTGCTTCATCATCTCGCCGAACCCGGTCCGGACCGCCGCCATGACCTGGGCGAAGTCCCGGCCGGGAGAGGCGTCGAACTCGATCGGCATGGTGTTGACGAACCAGCCCACCGAGTTCGCCCAGCCGGACCGGCCGCGCTCGCTGACGGGCATGAAGCCCCGGTACACGCCCGGACCGCCCGCCTCGCGCAGACAGACCGCGACGGCCGCCAGGACCCCCATGAACGGCTTGCCGTCCACCGCACGGCAGGCCTTCTCGAACACCTCGGTCTCGGCCGCGTCCAGCAGCGGCGAGGCCTCGTTGACGATCGGGTACATCCGGTCCGGCTCCACGCCGAGTTCGAGCGGGAACCGGGGGAAGAACTCGCCGCCGCCGCGTGCCATGAACGACTTCCAGTACCCGAGGCGCTCGTCCCCGGTCTCGATGGAGAGGTAGCGGCGGCGCTGCTCCTCGGCGAAGTCGAGATAGCTCGGCGCGGGCGGCAGGTCGATGTCCTCGCCGCGGCACAGTGCCTCGTACGCGCTCTGCACCTCGTGGACCACGATCGGCATCGACAGGCCGTCGCACACGATGTGGTCGAAGGCCAGGTAGACGGTCGCGGACTGCTCGCGCAGGACGGCCCCCATGGTGAACAGCGGCCAGGACAGCGTGTCGATGCTGCGCTTGAACCGGTCGACGAGGAAGCCGCGCAGGGCCTCGGAGGAGTCGAACACCGCCACGGGCACGGTGTCGAGGGCGAGTTCCGCCGCGGCGATCGGCTCGCAGGCCAACTCACCGGCGAGGCGGCGGAATTCACACCGCAACACCTCGTGCCGGCGCACGAAGGCCAGCAGGGCCCGGGTCAGGGCCCGCTCGTCCAGTACGCCCGTGACCTCGAAGGTGACCGCGATCCAGGACGCGACGGGGTCGTCGGCGCCGCGGCTCTCCTCGGCGACGGTGAAGTGCTTGTCCTGGTTGAAGGAAGCCCTCCTGCCCGCCGCGTCGGACGGCACCCCGCCCGGCACCCCGCCCCGCACCCCGCCCGGCGCGTCGGCCGTGCCGTCGGCGTCCGCCGCCGTCCCGGCCGTGGACCGCAACCGCCACTCGACGACCCGTCCCGGTGCCATCTGGTGCATCTCCAGAGGAAACTGCCGCATTCCGTCATCCCTTCGCCCCCAGAGTCAACCCCGAGGCCCTAACGACACCCGCCCCACGGAAGTGACGCCCACCAGTTCGTCCACCGGTGGGGGCGGGTCGTACGGAGGGGTCCTCGGCCGTGTCGGATGCCGGGCGGCCGCCGGACGGGCCCGCTCTTCGGTAGGCAGGGCAGCAGCGCCGCGGCCGTCGCGCGCGGGTGGGCGGAGATGGCGCGCAGCGCCCGCCGCACCGGCGGATCGTGCAGGGCCGGGGGCGGCGCGGGGTTGGCGGCGAGGCCAGGCAGGAGGTGATCGGTCACTGCTCCACCGCCCCGGCGAGGGCCGCGGTCAGGGCCTCCGCGTACGGGTGCGGACGCCGGCGGTGGGGGGTGACCACGCCGATGTGCCGGGCCGGGCAGGGAGGTTCGATCCGTACGAGGGCGACGGCGGCCTCCGGGGCCAGGGACATGTGCGGGATCAGTGCGACGCCGACGCCCGCGGCGACCAGGCTCTGGGCGAAGAAGTAGTCGGTGGTGGAGGCCGCCACCCGCAGTTCGAAGCCCGCGAGCCCCGCGTACCTGCGTAGGTGTGCCTCCGTCTTCAGGCACCCCAACACCCATCGCTCGGCGCAGAGTTCGGCCAGATCGAGGGAGGTGCGGCCGGCGAGCCGGTGTGCGCGGGGCAGCACCAGCCACAGCGGATCGTCCATCAGCGGCGTCCAGTCGAGCCCGGACCGCAGGGGCAGCGGCCCGTCGAAGTGGTAGGCCAGGGCGAGATCCGCCTCGCCCCCGCGCACCATGGGCACCGCGGCCTCCGGTTCGGCTTCCCGTACGGTCAGCTCCACCTCGGGGTGCGCGGCCACGAACCCGGCCAGCGCCGCGGGCAGCAGCCTGCGGCCGCCGCTGGTGAACGTGGCCACCGTCAGACGGGGACGGTCCGCCGTCAGCCGGTCGATCTCGCGGCGGACCTGGTCCAGCTCGGCGGAGATCGTCTCGGCCGCCTCCACCAGCAGGCGCCCCGGCTCGGTCAGGGTGACCCCGCGCGTGCTGCGCACCGCCACCGGGTGGCCCAGGCCGCGCTCCAGCGAGGCGATGTGCTGCGATACGGCGGAAGGGGTCAGCAGCAGGGCGGCGGCCGCTTTGTTGAAGCTGCCGTGCTCGGCGACGGCCCGCAGGATGCGCAGGCGCTGCACGTCGATCATCAGTTTTCCTTCATACCCGTACAGCAGGTGATCGGTTCCGCTGGGGACGATACAGCGGCACAGTCGAGCCCATGCGGAAGATTCTCGTGATCGGCGGAAGCCGGTACTTCGGAAAACACCTGGTCACCCTCCTGCGCGACGCGGGCGACGAGGTCACCGTCCTCAACCGCGGCTCCGCCGCGCCCCCGCCCGGCGTCGGCCGGCTCGTCGCCGACCGCGACGACGAGGGGCAGCTGCTCGCCGCCCTGGGCGGGCGCACCTTCGACACCGTCGTCGACCAGGTCTGCTACACGCCGCGCCAGGCCGCCCTCGCCCGCAAGGTCTTCGCGGGGCGGACCGCGCGGTACGTGATGACCTCGACGATGGAGGTCCGCGATCCGGCGCCGCCCACCCCCGAGGCCCGCGCCTACGCCGAGGGCAAGCGGCGGGCCGAGGCCGTCCTGGGAGGTCCGGGCGAGGACGACGGCCCCTTCCGCTTCGCCGCCGTACGGACCGCGCACGTACTCGGCGGCGGCCGGGAGGAGTTCACCGGGCGCCTCGCGCACTACGTCGGGCGGATCGCCGCCGGAACCCCGGTGGACGTCCACGAGGCCCCGTACGCCACCTCGTTCATCCACCACCACGAGATCGCGCGGTTCCTCCGGTGGGCCGCCGGCCAGTCCTTCACCGGTACGGTCGACGCCGCCTCGCACGGGGCGCTGGACGTGCTCGCACTGTCGGCGCTGGTCGCCGCGCGGGTGGGCCGGCCTGCCCGGTTCCGGGTCGTGGAACCGGGCGCCCCCGCCTCGCCGTTCTCCTTCGACCGCGACTACGCCCTCGACAACGGGCCCTCCACGGAACTGGGTTACCGATTCGGCCGGGTCGCGGACTGGCTGCCCGGGGCGATCGACGAAACGGCGGCCGCGCTCGGGATCTGAGCCGTCAGCCCTCGCCCGTACGGCGCTCCAGGGGAGTGGTTACCGCTGAGTTGCTCACACTGAACGTGACGCTTCCGGCGCGGTAGCGGTCGTCGGTCCACTCGATCGGGCGACCCGTGGCCGTGGCCGAGACGTGCCGCTGCCGTAGCAGCGGGCTGCCGCGCCGGATCTCCAGCAGCCGGGCGTCCTCGCTGCCGGCGGAGAGCGCGTCGATGAGGTGCTCGCCGTAGTGGGCGACGATCCCGGAGCCGTTCGCGAGACTGTCCATGACGGAGCGGACGTCGTCCGGCATCGCCTCGACCGGGGCCGCGACCCAGTCGGCGAACGCGGTCCGCTCCACCATGGTGGGCTCCCCGTCGAGGAGCCTCAGCCGCAGCACGGACAGGATCTCGGTGTCCGGCGCGAGCGCGAGCCGCTCCGCCTCCTCGGCGGTGGCCGGCCGGCGGACCCGGGAGAGGAAGCGGCTGGTGACCTCCTGGCCGAGCCCCTCGGCCCACTGGGCGAAGCTGTTGAGCTCGCCGAAGCTGTGCCGTCGCTCGTGGCGCAGAACGATCCTCCGGGCGCCCTGCCGTGAGCCGATCAGCCCCTCCGCGGCGAGCGTGGCCACCGCTTGCCGGACGGTCCCGCGCGAGGCGGACCAGCGGGCGGCCAGATCGCTCTCCGAGGGCAGCTGGGCGCCCACGGCGTACTCGCCGGACAGGATCGCCGTGCGCAGCGCGTCGGCGATCTCCAGATACCGGATCGTGCCCATTGCGTACTCCGCCCCCTCGCTGCCCGCGCCGCTGTCGCCGACTGCCGTCCACTGCCGTCGACCGTATCCCGACGAGCCCCCCGACCGGGGCGTCGAAGATCATTAGATCCTCCCTGTCACGCCTTCTTTCGGTCAATCTCGTCTCTTCCTCGACTCGTGCCCCGCGGTCCAGTCCCCGTTCACCGTCCGTACAGCGAGGCCGGGCGAACTGGAGCCAACTTGTTCAGACAAGTCGACCCCCGTCAGGAACCCGTCTCCGGGAGAGACCGTGCTCAGTTCCTCCGCCCGCCGCGGTGCGGCCGTACTGCTCAGCGCCGCCGTCCTCACCACGCTCAGCGCGTGTGGCGCCGCTCCGGACCAGGCCGCCGGCACCGCCGGCGACGGCAAGTCCAAGGCCCAGCCGGGCGCCGCCACCTCGGCGGCCGACCTCGGCGGCATGGACGCCCTCGTCGCGGCCGCCCAGAAGGAGGGCCAGCTCAACGTCATCGCGCTGCCGCCGGACTGGGCGAACTACGGCGAGATCATCAAGGCCTTCGAGGCCAAGTACAAGATCAAGGTCAACAGCGAGAACCCGGACGCCTCCAGCGCCGACGAGATCGCCGCCGTGAAGTCCCGCAAGGGCCAGACGCGCGCCCCCGACGTCATGGACCTCGGCATCGCCTTCGCCCGCAGCGGAGCCGGCGAGAACCTGTTCGCCCCGTACAAGGTCACCGCCTGGGACAAGATCCCCGCGGGCCAGAAGGACGCCGACGCCCGCTGGTACAACGACTACGGCGGCTACGTCTCCATCGGCTGCGACGCGGCCAAGATCCCGAACTGCCCGACCACGTTCGCGGACCTGCTGAAGCCCGAGTACAAGGGCAAGGTCGCCCTCAACGGCAACCCGACCAAGTCCGGTTCGGCCTTCGGCGGCGTCTACGCGGCAGCCCTCGCCAACAAGGGCTCCTTCGCCGACATCCAGCCCGGCATCGACTTCTTCGGCCAGCTGCGCAAGAACGGCAACTTCATCCCGGTCGAGTCCACCCCGGCCACCGTGGAGAAGGGCGAGACGCCCATCTCCATCGACTGGGACTACCTGAACGCCGGCTACGCCGAGCAGTTCAAGGGCAAGGGCGTCGACTGGAAGGTCGCCGTCCCCACCGACGGCGTCTACGCCCAGTACTACTCGCAGGCCGTCAACAAGGAGGCCCCGAACCCGGCGGCCGCCCGCCTGTGGATGGAGTTCCTGTACAGCGCCGAGGGCCAGAACCTGTACCTCAAGGGCCACGCCCGCGCGGTCCTGCTCCCGGTGATGACCCAGGACGGCACCGTCGACAAGGACGCCGCCGCCAAGCTCCCGCAGATCCAGGGCACCCCGGCCTTCCCCGCCTCCGCGGAGCTGGACAAGGCCAAGGCCACCCTCGCCGAGAAGTGGGACAAGGCCCTCTCCTGATGTCCCCCTCCACCCCCACCTCCCACCCGGAGGGGACCACCACCGGCGGCGGCACCACCAGCCGCCGCCGGCGGCGCGGCCCGCGCACCTGGCTCGCCGCCCTGCCCCTCCTCGCCTTCACAGGGCTCTGCTTCGGCATCCCGCTCGGCGCCATCGCGTTCGGCGCGGTCACGCGCACCGACCCCTCGACCGGTGCCACGCAGCTGACCGGCGAGCACCTCGCGCGCTCGCTCCAGGGCCCGTACCTCGGCTCGCTCATCGGCAGCGTCCAGCTCTCCGCCCTCACCGCCCTGATCGGCGGGGTGCTCGGGGTCCTGATCGCGCAGGCCGTGGTCACCTCCCGGTCGCAAGCCCTGCGCAGCGCGGCGCTGACCGCGTCCGGCGTGCTCGCCAACTTCGGCGGCGTGCCGCTCGCGTTCGCGTTCATCGCCACCGTGGGCATCTCCGGAGTCGTCACCCAGCTCGCCGACCTCACCGGATTCGGCTGGAACCTGTACTCCTTCACCGGCCTGACCGTGGTCTACCTGTACTTCCTGATCCCCCTCATGGTGCTGGTGATCGCCCCGGCGCTGGACGGACTGCGCCCGCAGTGGCGCGAAGCCGCACAGAACAACGGGGCCAGCGCTTGGCAGTTCTGGCGCCACGTCGGACTGCCGGTGCTCGCGCCCTCCCTGCTCGGCGGGTTCGTGCTGCTCTTCGGCACCGCCTTCGCCGCCCACGCCACGGCCGCGGCCCTGGTGGGCGGCTCCGTACCGCTGGTCACGCTCAAGATCGCCGACGCGCTGTCCGGCAACGTGCTGACCGGACAGGAGAACGTGGCGCTCGCCCTCGGCCTCGACATGATCCTGATCGCCGGCCTCGTCATGGCGGTCTACCTGCCCCTCCAGCGACGGAGCGCCCGATGGCTGCGATGACCCCGACGCCCGCACCGACCGCCCCGGACACCGCGGGCACCGCCCCGGACACCGGGGCGGCGGCGGCCGGCTCCACCGGGAAGGTCCGCGCCCCGCGCCGCCGCCCCCGTTCCCGCGTCTGGCGCGGAGCCGTGCTCCTGCCGGCGGGCGCGTACTTCCTCGTACCGCTCGTCGCCTCCTTCGTCTTCACCGTGCACGTGCCCGGCCAGGGCGTCGGCTTCGAGGCGTACACCCAGCTCCTCGCCGCGGACGGCTTCACCGAGAGCATGCTGCTCTCGCTCGGGCTGGCCGCCGCGACGATCGCGGTGTCGCTGCTGCTCGCCGTTCCCGCACTGGTCGCCGTACGCCTCGGCTCGCCGCGGCTGCGCCCGGTCGTGGAGGTGATGTGCATGCTGCCGCTGGTGGTCCCGCCGATCGCGCTGGTCACCGGTATCACCACCGTGCTGCGCTGGGGGCCCGAGCACCTGTCGCGGACCCCGCTGTACCAGACCTTCCTCGCCGTGCAGGACGAGCGGTTCCCCGTCGTGCTCGTCCTCGCGTACACGGTGCTGGCCCTGCCCTTCGTCTACCGCTCCCTCGACGCGGGCATGCGCGCCATCGACGTGCCGACGCTGGTCGAAGCCGCGCGCAGCTGTGGCGCGAGCTGGCCGTACGTGGTCCTGCGCGTGCTGCTGCCCAACCTCCGGGCCTCGCTCGCCGGAGCCGCGTTCCTCACCCTGGCGCTGGTCCTCGGCGAGTTCACCATCGCCTCGCTGCTGGGCTTCCGGCCCTTCGCCGTGTGGATCGTCACCATCTCCGGGGCCCACGCCCGGATGTCCGTCGCCGTCTCCATCCTCAGCCTCCTCATCACGTGGCTGCTGCTGCTCGTCCTCTCGCGGGCCGGGACCAACCCCGCCACGGTGTCCTCCGCCCCCAGTACGTCCCCCACCTCCCGCAAGGAGTCCTGACCCCCATGTCCACCACCCTTCCCGCGGCCCGGCACTCCGAGGGCTCCGATGACCGCACGGCCCCCGCGCCGGGCGCGCGGGTCGAATTCCGCGGACTGCGGCGGGCGTTCGGCTCCACCGTCGCCCTCGACGGGCTCGACCTGACCATCGAGCCGGGCGAACTCGTCGCCCTGCTCGGCCCGTCGGGCTGCGGAAAGACCACCGCCCTGCGCGTGGTCGCGGGCTTCGAGCAGCCCGACGCGGGTGAAGTCCTGGTCGACGGCCAGGACATCACCCGCGTACCGGCCAACCGGCGCGACGCCGGGATGGTCTTCCAGTCGTACAGCCTCTTCCCCAACCTCAGCGCCCGCGACAACGTGGCCTTCGGCCTGCGCGTCCGCAAGGTCGGGGCGGCCCAGCGACGCGAGCGGGCCGCCGAACTCCTCGACCTGGTCGGCCTGCCCGACCACGGCGACCGCTACCCGCACCAGATGTCCGGCGGCCAGCAGCAGCGCGTGGCCCTCGCCCGCGCCCTGGCCCTGCGCCCCCGCGTCCTGCTGCTCGACGAGCCGCTCTCCGCGCTCGACGCGAAGGTACGGGCCAACCTGCGCGACGAGATCCGCCGGCTCCAGCTCTCCCTCGGCATCACCACCGTGTTCGTCACGCACGACCAGGAGGAGGCGCTGTCGATGGCCGACCGGGTCGCCGTCCTGAACGCCGGCCGCCTGGAGCAGTGCGCGGCCCCCGCCGAGCTGTACGAGCGCCCCGCGACGCCGTTCGTCGCCGAGTTCGTCGGCACCATGAACCGGCTGCCCGGACGGATCACCGACTCCGGCCTGGTGGAGGTGGCCGGCGCCCGGCTGCCCGTCGACGGCCCCGTCCCGACGGCCACGAGGGAGGTCGAGGTGCTGGTCCGGCCCGAGAACGTCACCGCCACCGCCGACCCCGAGGGCACGGCCACCGTGGTCGCCGCCTCCTTCTTCGGCGCCGTGACCCGGCTCCACCTCGACCTGCCCGGCGGCACCTCCGTCAAGGCGGACCTGCCCTCGCGGGACGCGGGCGAGCTGGCGCCGGGTGCGCTGGCCGCCGTCGGCCTGACCGAGCGCCCGGTACTCGTCGTGGCCCGGTCCGCGTGAGCGGCCTCGCGGCCGTCCTGTTCGACATGGACGGCACCCTCGTCGACACCGAGGTGCTGTGGTGGCGCTCCACCGAGCGCATCGCGCGCGGCCTCGGGCACGAACTCACGGGCGCGGACGCACCGGAGGTCGTCGGGCGCGCCGTGGAGGACACCGCCGCCCACCTCGTACGGGTCTCGGGAGGGGGAGACCCGTCCGAGGTGGCGGCGGCCCTGACCGCGGACTTCTTCGACCGGGTCGAGGCCGGGGCGCCGATGCGGCCCGGCGCCCAGCGGCTGCTGACCGCCCTCGAAGCGGAGGGCGTGCCCTTCGCCCTGGTCAGCGCCTCGCCACGGCTGGTCGTCGACTCGGTCGTCGGCGGTTCACTGGCGCACGTGCCGTTCGCGTTCACCCTGTCCGCCGACGACACGGACCGGACCAAGCCGCACCCGGACCCCTACCGGAGCGCCGCCGAGCGGTTCGGCGCCGGCGTACGGGACTGCGTGGCGGTGGAGGACTCGCCCGACGGCGCGGCCTCCGCGGAGGCCGCCGGGTGCGCGGTACTGGTGGTCCCGTCGCTGCTGGAGGTGCCGGCCTCGCCCGTACGCACCTTCGCGCGGTCCCTGGAGGACGTCACCGTGGAGCTGCTGCGGACCTGCCTCGGCGCGGGCGTTGGCGCGGGCGTTCCGCGCCAGGACCGCCGGGCGGCTCAGGAGCCCAGGCCCAGCAGCTCCACGACTCCGTCCACGTAGGCGGCCGTCGGGGTGCCGGGAGCGGTGGCCGCCGCGTGGCGCAGCGAGGGCAGGCCGGCCCGGACGAACGCCGCGCACTGCCCGTACAGCCCGGCCTCGTGCGAGGACCCGTCGTCCTCCGTGCCGAGCAGGGACAGCAGGGTCCACAGCAGCGCCTCGCGGGTGGCCAGCCGCGGCGGGCCCGCCGACCACACGGCCATCAGCACCCCGCACACCGCGGGAGCGGGCGGGTGCAGGCGGCCGGACAGGAAGGCGTGGCCCTCCAGCGCGCGGAACGCGGCGGGATGCCCCTCGGCCGCCGCCCACAGGGTGTCCACGAGATGCCCCGCGCCGCGGCCGCAGCCGCAGACGATCGCCTCCCAGTCGTGCCGGCCGATCTGCGCTCCCACCGCTTCGGGCACCAGGGGGCTGGTGCGCGGCGTGTTGTCCGTCCCTCTCATGCGAGCAGTATGGGGATCGGGAACCGGCCTGACCAGGGGGTTCCGCGAGTCGGAACGGGCCTGTGACCAGGGCCCGGATCCGGCCGCGGACGGTGGCCGGAACCGGATCACGGGGGCCTTCGTCTGAGACCCCGTGTGGATGAAACGAAGAATCGCGGCCCTCCTGCTCGCCCTGCTCGCGACGCAGCTGGGATCGCTGATCAGCCCGGCGTACGCGTGCGGCTGCGGGGCGATGATCCCAGAGGGCTACGCCCGGATCGGCGTCGAACGCGAGACCTCCGTCGTGCGGTTCGACGGCCGTACGGAACAGATCGTGATGCGGTTCGTGGTCCGCGGCGACGCCCGGCGGGCGGCATGGATCATGCCGGTGCCGGGGCGGGCGACGGTGGAGCTGGGCGACGGGGAGATGTTCCGTCAGCTGACCTGGCTGACCCGGCCCGAGTACAAGACGCGCGGCTACTTCTGGCCGCGCGACCGGGACTGGCCCTTCTCCGCCACCACGGGCGACTCCGTGGGCGCCGCGCTGCCCGGAGCGGCGGATTCCGCGGTCGGAGTCGTGGGCCGTGAGCAGCTCGGCGACTTCGACGTCGCGCGCCTGACCGCGACCGACCCGGACGCGCTGCGCACGTGGCTGGAGGCCAACGGCTTCAAACTGCCCGACGGGCTCTCCACCGAGCTGAAGCCGTACGTGGACCAGAAGTGGGAGTACGTCGCCGTACGGCTCGCGCCCCGCGAACCCGGCAAGACACTGAAGGGCGCCCTCGACCCGCTGAAGATCCGCTTCGACAGCGAGCGGCTGGTCTACCCGATGCGGCTGTCCCGGCTGGCCAGGACCCCGCAGTCGCTCGGCCTGTACGTACTGGCCGACCACCGGATGGAGCCCGCCTCCCCGATCGGCGGTGCCGAGCCGAAGGTCACCTTCGCGGGCGAGGTCACTCCCGAGGGCGGCCTGGCCGAGCTCACCGGGGGCAAGCCGGCGTTCCTGACCGCGATCGACCAGGAGTTCCCGGAGCCGGCCCGCATCGACGGCGACCACGAACTGCGCGCCGCGGCCGCCGACACCCCGTACCGCAAGGTGATCTACCACGGCGAACTGCTCACCGTCGGCGGGATCCCGGCCTGGCTGCTGACCGTCGGGGCCGTCCTCCTCGTCCTCGTGGCGGCCCTGTTCACCCTCCGCCGCCGCAAGGCCCGTACCGGGAGCGCATGAAGCCCACCCGTACGGGGAGCCGGGAGGGCATCCGGATCTTTGTGTGTTCTGCCAGTACGGGGGCCCGTCGGATTTCGGTGAGACTGCCGGCCAAGACGGACCACGGGGAGGACGGCACGATGAGCGGACAGCAGTACGACGAGATCGGCGAGGCGTTCGAGGGGTTCAAGTCCCTGCCGATGATGCGGTACGGGGAGGTGCCCAGCTTCCTGGGCCTGGTCGGGGACGTGCGCGGCAGGTCGGTGCTCGACCTGGCGTGCGGAACCGGTTTCTACAGCCGGGAGTTCAGGCGGCGCGGCGCCGCGGACGTCCTGGGCGTCGACATCTCCGTCGAGATGATCGCCGCCGCGCGGGAGATCGAGCGGCGCGAACCGCTGGGCGTGCGCTACGAGGTCGGCGACGTGGCAGAACTGCCGCCCCTCGAACCGCGCTTCGACCTCGCGCTCGGGGTGCAGTGCCTCAACTACGCCGAGGACCTCGCCACGATGGAGCGGATGTGCCGCAACATCCACCGGAGCCTCGTGCCGGGCGGGGAGTTCTTCGTGCTCGCGCAGAACCCCGACTACCGGTTCGACTGTCCGTCCCTGGAGACGTACGGGTTCCGCTGCGAGCCGGCCGGTGAGATCGAGACGGGTCGGCGCGTGCGGGTCACCGCCCTCCTCGAACCGCAGCCGATCACCATCGTCTCCTCGGCCCCGCGCCGCGAGGCCTACGAAACCTGCCTGGGGGCGGCCGGGTTCAGCGAGATCGACTGGGTCCCGCTGGAGGTGTCCGACGCCGGCATCCGGGAGTTCGGCAAGGAGTTCTGGGCGGACCTGCTCACGTACCCGCCGCTCGCGATGCTGCGCTGCCGCGCCTGACCCGCGCCCGGGGGCCCGGGGGCGTGGGGGCGAGGAGGCGAGGGGGCACCACCGGGGCCGCGGCCCGGGACCGTCGGGATCCCGGGCCGCGGCCGCCTTCGGCCGGTCAGAGCGGCCGGGGCGGCTGGGTCCGCCAGAAGGCGCACTGGTGGTCCGACCCGAACGAGGTGCCCGTCCGCGTCGCGGTGGGGTTCAGGGTGAGGACCGCGGCCCCGGAACCGGAACCGCTGGTCGGCCACGCCGTCTGTCCCGGCACCACGGGAGCCCCGTGGTGCGCGAACGCGCCCCAGTAGCGCTTCATCCGCGTCGCGAGGGCCACCTGGTCGGCCGTCAGCGGCCGCTCGCCCATGGTGAAGTCGTGCAGGTACGCCAGCTCCGCGCTGTGTGCGTTCGACTCGTCCAGGCCGGGCACCTGCGCCCCGTACAGCGTCGGCGAACGCGGGTCGTCGAACTCGTAGACGTACGTGGGAACTTGTTCGGCGAACAGCTGCGCCGTCCACGCCGTCTGGCACGCGAACGTCGAGTCCGTCATCAGCGCCGACAGCGCCAGGTACGCAGACCCGTACGCCGACACCGGGTACCGGGCCAGCACCTCGGGCCCGGCGGCCCCGTACCCCGCCAGGACCTGTGCCGTGTACTGCTCCTGCGTCAGGTGCGGCTGCGTGAGCGCGACGAACAGCCGCGCCTCGGACCGGGTGCTCCCGATCATCACCGGCACCTTGTTCCAGTGCCCGCTCCCGATGGCCGTCGCCGGATCGACCGGCAGCAGCCCGTCACCGGACGCCGGACCCGAGGTGGGCACCGTACGGGCCGCCTCGACCAGCGCAGCCCCGGAAGCGGAGCGCAGGCACGCGGCCAGCCCGGCCGCATCGGTACAGCCCGCGCCCGCGGCGAAGGTCCGCGCCTCGGACTCGGCCCGTGCGCCGTCCGGCGTACGGAGCAGGGTGCACGGCCCGCTCTGCAGCACGGCCCGGTGGAACAGTCCGGCCGCGGAAGGCGCGGCCAGTAGCGCGCAGACCGAACCGCTGCCCGCGGACTGCCCCGAGACCGTGACGTTCCCCGGGTTCCCGCCGAACGCGGCGATGTTCTGCCGGGTCCAGCGCAGCGCCGCCAGCTGGTCCATCAGCCCGAAGGAGCCGGAATGCTGCGCGTTCTGCCCGGTTATCTCGGGCAGCCCGAGGTAACCGAGCTGACCCAGGCGGTAGTTGATGCTCACGACGACACTGCCGGTGAGATCCGCCATGGTGCGGCCGCCGAACTGGGTGCCCGTACCCTGGCTGTACGCACCCCCGTGCAGCCATACGATCACGGGCAGCCGGGCCCCGGCCCGGGCCGTGGCGGGCCGGTACACGTCGAGGTACAGGCAGTCCTCGCTGACGGCCGCCGGGTCGCCCAGCCCGAAGGGCGAGAACTGCAGGCACGCGGGGGCCTGCCGGACGGCCTCGCGGACCCCGGTCCAGCGGCGCGGCTCCTGCGGCGGGCGCAGCCGGGCGCCACCGACCGGGGGAGCGGCGTAGGGAACGCCGAGGAACTCCTGGGCCCCGTCGTGATCCTGTCCGCGCAATGCGCCCTGCGCGACGGCGGCCCGGGGGCCCGGGGATCCGCCGGACGGTGCCTTCGCGGCCGCCGCGGCGGGGAGCGCCGAGCCGAGCAGGGACGAGGCGAGCAGGGCCGCCACCGCGCACGCCGCGGTGAGCAGCGACCGCGCCCCGCCCGGACGTGCCCGGCTCACGGGCGGAGTCCGGCGATCAGGGCCGCGGTGACGGCGAAGTCGGCCGGTCCGGTGTTCCAGTCGGCGTTCATCGGGCTGATGGCGATCTTGTTGGCGTTCACCGCCTCCACGTCCCCGCCCCTGGCGGCCGGCTGCGGGCGGAACCGCACGTCCACCTTCCAGGTGCCGTCCCCGGAGTCGGTGAAGTCCGGCTGGAGGGGGGCCTGGGGGTCCTGGAAGGTCGCGGCCACACCCGCGGCGGTGCCCTTGCCGTCCGTGCCGACGACCGGGTGGTTCACGTTCAGGCCGACGCCCTTGGGCAGCAGCGGTCCGGACCGCGCCCGGGTGCGGAGCCGGTCGATCAGCCTGACCGCGAAGTCCATGGTGGGGCCCATCGCGTTGACCGTGGCGGTGGGGTCGGGGACGGCCAGGCCGCCGGTGCTCAGCGCGATGGCCGGGACGCCGCTCTCCAGGGCGGCGACGGCGCCGCCGACGGTACCGGAGTGGGTGGCGAGACCGGCGACGTTCGGGCCGAAGTTGGTGCCCGAGACCACCAGGTCGGGGGCGTGGCCCTGGAAGACCTCGGAGAGGCCGAACAGCACGGAGTCGCCGGGGGTGCCGTCCACGGCCCACACCTTCGGCTCGGGGTGCTTCACCGCGATGGCGGGGGCGCTCATCATTTTCGTGCCGGTGCCGCTCTGGTTGGTGAGCGGGGCGACGATGGTGACGTCGTACCCGGCGGCGGTCAGGCGCTCGAACGCCTTGCGGATGCCGGGCGCGTTGTAGCCGTCGTCGTTCGTGAGCAGGATGCGCAGCGGGGCAGCGGGAGTTGCCGTCGTCCGCGCGGGCGCGGTCAGCGGCGAGGCGACCGCGGGGGCCGTGCCCGCGAGGGCGGCCGTGCACAGGATGAGCACGGTCGGCGGCAGGACTCGCTTGCGTCTCACAGAGGGCTCCTTGGAAGGGGAGGGGAGGAGGCGAAAGTGCGCTGAGGTGCGGTGAGGGTGTGGGGTGGGGACCGGCGGGCGCACGACCCTCGGCATGCGCCCGCCGGAACTCGGGGCCCGGACCGCCGGCGGATGCGGGAAGCGGCGGTGGTCCGGGCGGGGGATCGGCAGGTGGTCAGCGCACGCTGCGGATCGGGAGGATGGCGAGCGCGCCGATCAGGGAGAGGGCGCCGCCGACGAGGAAGAGCGGGGTGTACCCGCCGAGGGCGGTCACGACGGCCGAGGCCACGAAGGGCGCGATGATCTGCGGTCCGGCGTTGGCGATGTTGAGGACGCCCATGTCGCGGGCGGCGTCCTCGGCCCGGGGCAGGACCAGCGTGACGAGCGCGGTGTCGACGGCCATGAAGCAGCCGAACGCGAGCCCGTTGAGGGCGCTGAACACGAGCATGCCGGTCCAGGTCGGACTGATCACCGGGACCACCATGACGAGCCCGGCGAGGGCGGCGGAGACGCCGACGAACACCTTGCGCCGGTCCCACCGGTCGGACAGCATCCCGCCGACCACGGTCGACAGGGCCATCGCGATCATCGACACGGGGGTCAGCACCGCCATCGCGGCGGGCGGGGTCAGCCCGTCGGGCAGGCTGATGTGGTCGTCCAGGATGTACAGCTGGTAGCCGACGACGGAGAAGTAGCCCAGCACCATCAGGGCCCGGCCGATGAACGCCCACCGGAAGTCGTGGTTCGCCAACGCCGAGAGGAACGCGGCAAGTTGGGCCCGCTTCGAGACGGCGGCCGGGGCGGGGCCGGTGCGCGGGACGTCGCGGCACAGGGTGGTGAGCAGCAGTGCGGAGACGGCGACGATCCCGCCGAAGACCAGGTATCCGGTGGTGAGGTGCTCGGCAGTCGCGGAGGCGATCAGCACCCCGACCGTGCCGCCGATCGGCAGGCCCAGTCCGACCAGCGCGGACGCGGTGCCGCGCCGGGCCACGGGCACCCGGTCGGGGACGATCGCGGTGACCGCGGCCTGGTAGACGTTCATGGTCGCCTGGACGAGGCACCAGCCGATGCCGACGAGCAGCGCGGTGGTCGCGTACCCGACGAAGGCGAGTGCGGCGAGCGAGGCGAAGGCGCCGCCCAGGATCCAGGGGTTGCGGCGGCCGCTGCGGTCGGAGAGGGCGCCGGCGATCGGGTTGAAGGCGGTCGCGAAGACCGCGCTGATCCCGCCGATCACCCCGAGTACGGCGACCTTGTTCGCGGGGTCGATCTCCGCGACCTGGGTCGGCAGCAGGATCGATCCGACGCCCATGTAGACGGCCAGCAGGGCGGAGTTGGCGACCAGCAGCAGGGGCAGGAGCGCGCGCTGGCGGGGAGGTTCCGGGTCCGCCTGGGCGGGCGGGTCGATGAGTTCGTTCTGGGCCATGACGACTCCTCGGGGGACGGAGCGAGAAGGGGTGCGGAGGTGCGGCGCGGGGGAGGGGGGCGCGACCTGCGGCTTCGACGGGTGTGGCGGCGCCCGGGGGGTGGCCCGGCAGGCGATGACGATTCACGTGATGTTGTTACACGTGTCACCTTCGGCGCTTGGACACTGTGTAGCACCCAATTCGGAGCCCCGCCAGAGGTTGAGCGCGGGCGGTAAGCGGATCGTGATGGACGGGTGGTACGCCATGCGAAGACGTGTAACCGCCCCTTCGAGGCCACTGAGCAGGGCAAACGTGTCCGGAATCCATCTTGTGCTTGTGGCGGCGGTCACTCATCCGCAATACTCCGTGCCGCACCGCGAGGATTCCCGCCGCCGCTCACCGAAGAGCCCGCGGCCGGCCTCCCCGCCCGGGCCCCCGGCCCCGGCCCCGGCCTGTGCTCCCGGCCCTGCCTGCGCTCCCCGCGCCCGTGAAGCCCTCCCCCGCCTGCGCCTGACTGCTCCCCGCGTGTCCCCACCGCTGCGGGAGGCCACCGTGAAAGGCCCGTCATGTCACGTCCCCCGTACGGCCCCCCGCCCGCGCACCACGCGTCCAACTCCCTGATCCCCGCTCCCCGGCACCACCTCCCCGCGGCTCCGCCCCGCCGCGCGGGCGCCGTCGGAGCCGCCCTCCTCCTCGGATCACTGCTGATCGGCCTCCTGGTCGCCACCGCCCGACGCCCCTTCTTCCAGGGGCTGGACGAGCGCTGGGCCGCGTCCCTGAACAGCTCGCGCGCCGACGGCTTCACCGGCTTCGCCACCGTGCTGGACCGGCTCGGCGGCCCGCTCGGCACGATCCTGCCGCTCGTTCTGGTCGGCTGCCTCTGCGTCTACGGGCGCTGGAGGTCGGCGCTGTTCGCCCTGGCCTCCGGCATCCTCACGAACGTCCTCGTGGTGCTCCCGCTCAAGGGGTTCGTCGACCGGCCCCGCCCGCCGCATCCGTGGGTCCTGGTCACGGACGGCTCGTTCCCCTCGGGGCAGGTGTTCAGCGCCGTGACCCTGGTGTTCGCGGCCGGAGTCCTGGTGTTCCCGCCGCGCGCCCGCCGCTGGTGGTGGCTCCTCGCGGCGCTGTACGTCGGCCTCATGATGTTCAGCCGCACCTGGCTGCACGCCCAGTGGCTCAGCGACACCGTCGCCGGGGCGCTGGCCGGCGCGGGCAGCTGCATGTTGCTGTGGAGGGCGTTCGAACCGCTGCTGAGGACCGAGGCCGAGCGCATGGCCGCCGGCAGCCTGTGGCTGTGAGGTCGCCGGACCTCGTCCGTATCGAGAATCATTGACGGTCGTCCAATATTCGCCATACTCTCGTGACCGGGGCCGGCGTCGCGTCCACCGCACCCGCCGGCCCCCGGAACGACGAAGGAAGGGCCTCATGGCACACCCCGAGCACCGCACCCCTCCGCCCGTGGTCGACCTCCCCGCAGGACGACTGCGCGGGTCGGCCGAAGACGGGCTCTCCGTCTTCCGGGCCGTCCCGTACGCCGCACCCCCGGTCGGTGACCTGCGCTGGCGACCCGCCCGGCCGCACCCCGGCTGGAGCGGCACGCGCGACGCGCGCGCCGACGGCCCCAGCGCCCCGCAGATGTACCGGGAGGGCGGCGACCCGGTCCTCGGGGGCCACGGATCGCCCCCCTTCGACGAGGACTGCCTCACCCTCAACGTCTGGACCCCCGCGGCCGACGGCGCCCGCCGCCCGGTGCTCGTGTGGATCCACGGCGGCGGCTTCGTCTCCGGATCGGGATCGCTGCCCGGCTACGGCGGCGCGAGCTTCGCGCGCGACGGGGACCTGGTCTTCGTCGGCATCAACTACCGCATCGGTCCGCTCGGCTACTTCTCCCCGGACGAGGATGCCGAGGCCGCCAATCCCTGGCTCTCCGACCAGCTCGCCGCCCTGTACTGGGTGCGGGAGAACATCGCCTCCTTCGGCGGCGACCCCGACGGCATCACCGTCGCCGGCCAGTCCGGCGGTGCCGTCTCCACCGCCGCCCTCGCCGGGCACCCGCAAGCCGAGGGGATGATCCGCCGGGTGATCCTGCAGAGCCCGCCCTTCGGGCTGGACCTCCCCGGCCCCGACGCCTACCGCGAGCGCACCGCCGCCTTCCGGGAACTGGCCGGCGCCAAGACCGCGGAGGAACTGCGGGCCCTGCCCTGGCCGGCGCTGATCGGCGCGACGGGCGGCCTGTTCGCCCTCACGGGGCGCTGGGGCCACTGGCCGACGCCGTTCCTGCCCGTCGTCGACGGGGTCACCCTCGCGCGCCATCCGGCCGAGGCCCTGCTGCACGGGGCGGCGGCCGGCATCGACGTCATGATCGGCTGGACCCGCGAGGAGGCCAACTTCGGCTTCGCGCTCGACGAGGGGTACGCCGCCGCCACGCGGGAGCAGGTGACCGAGCGGATCGCGGAGACCTTCGGGGCCGAGGCCGCGCCCGGGGTCTACGCCGCGTACGAGGCGGCCCGCCCCGGCGCCCGTCCGGCCGACGTCCTCATGGACCTGATCACGGACGAGCTCTTCCGCGTCCCGTCCGTCGGGCTGGCCGAGGCCCGCGCCGGCTCGGAGCACCCCGTCTGGGCCTTCCAGTTCGACCTTCAGGCCGCCGCGTACGAGGGCCGTCTCGGCGCCGCCCATTGCCTCGAACTCCCCTTCGTCTTCGACAACTTCGAGCAGTGGCCGGAGGCCCCCTTCCTCGCCGGACTCGCCCCGGCCGTACGCGACGGCCTCGCCCGCACCATGCACCGGGCGTGGATCGCCTTCGTGCGCACCGGCGACCCGAACCACCCCGGCATGCCGCAGTGGCCCCCGTACGACGCGCGGACGCGGACCACGATGCGTTTCGACGCGGCCGTCACCGCCCTCGACGACCTCGCCGGGGCCTCGCGCCGTCTGCACGAAGCCCGCGGGGCCGAATGATCTAACTCGTGTAACCTGGGGAGAAAGCGGTGACGGTCGACCCGAGGAGCACCGAGGACCATGCCCAGGGAGTCCAAGGCCAAGGTGGCGAGCAGTCCCGCGCCACCCGTGTCGATCACCAGCGCGGACGTGGCCCGGCTGGCCGGGGTGTCACGCGCCACCGTGTCCTTCGTGCTGAACGACACCCCGGGCCACCGGGTCAGCGAGAGCACCCGCACGCGAGTGCTCGACGCGGCCCGGCAGCTCGGCTACGTACCGCACGCCGCGGCCCGGTCCCTGCGCGCGGGGCGCAGCAACCTCGTCCTGATGCCCGCTTCGATCTCGGCGATCGGCCGGCTCGTCAGCGACTGGGTCGACGACCTGCACAGCGAGCTCGACCGGCGCGGCTACACGACCGTCCTGCACGCGGGCCGCTTCGCGGATCCGCTCGACGCCGCCCGCGCCTGGGCCGAGCTGCGCCCGGCCGCCGTCGTCGCCCTCGACGGCGACCGTTTCACCGCCCAGGCCGCCGAACTGCTGAGCCGCGCCGGAGTGCGCGGCCTGCTCGCGTTCGCCGCCCGTCCGGTGCCGGGCGTCCACACCATCGGCTTCGACCACGCGGACATCGGCGCCGCCGCCGCGGAGCACCTCATCGCCCGGGGCCGGAAGCGGATCGGCGTGGTCCTGCCCCAGGAGCGCGGCCTCGGCACCCTGGCCCTCCCGCGCCTGGCCGGAGCGGAGTCGGTCGCGGCCCGGCACATGGCGACGGTGGCCCCGGTGGAGCTCGCGTACACCAGGGAGTCCGCGACGGCCCTCGCCCGGCGCTGGCCGAGCCTGGGCCTGGACGCCGTCTTCGCGTACAACGACGAGTACGCGGCGCTGCTGCTGCACGCACTCCGGGCCGAGGGCGTCGCGGTACCGGACGAGGTCGCGATCGTCGGCTCCGACGACCTGGTCCTCTCCGCCCTCCAGGAGCCGCCCCTCACCACGGTCCGCCTGGAACTCCCCTCCCCGGCACGGGTCGCCGACGCCCTGCACGAGCTGATCGAGACGGGGACGACGCCCCCGGTCCCCGCCGTGGAGGCCCTCCTCGTCCACCGCGCCACCTCCTGACGGACGGGTGCGCCGCCGCGCGCGCCGACGGCGGCGCGTAGGCCGTTCCGGCGCGGCCGGGGCGGGTCAGGGCGTGTAGCGCCCACCGCGCCCGGACCCGCTGCCACCCTCGTGGTCCATGGATGTCAGTGCCTTCTACGCCCTTTTCTCCGCCACCTGCTTCACGCTGGTCGGCCTGTGGTGGAACGTCGTCCAGAGCCATGCGGCCTGGATGAGCGACCCCTCGCTGCGGCGCGTCGTCGGCGGGATCTACCTCTCCTTCCTGCTGCCGGCCCTGATGGGTCTCTTCGCGCAGATCGGCGGTACCGGGCAGCCGCAGATCTGGCGGGCGGCCTTCGTCGCCCTCTCCGCGGTCGGCTGTGCGTGCACCCTGCGGCTGCTGGCCCGCTCCCGGGGCGACCGCTTCGTCACCCGGCAGCAGGCCGGCGCCGCACTTCTGTACGCCCTCATCGCCGTCGTCGGCGCCCGTCCCGAACTCGCCGGCCACATCGGACTGCGCCCCATCCAGGCCGAAGCCCTGCTGCTGATCGGACTGATCGTCCTGGGGCACGCCCTGGTCTGGCGGTTCATGGCCGGAGAGGGCCGCGCCGAGAGCAAGGCTTAGGCATCGTTTCTTTCGGTGCCTCGTGGGCCGGGCTGTGCAGGATACTGCTGTGGTGCTGTTGACGTGGATTGCTGAGGTGGCGGCCGAGCCCCTGGTCTTGGAGCCGGCTGACCGGCGGGTGGAGTGGGAGACCAACACCTGGTCGCTGAGTACGGCGGACGAGGACAGGAGGTCGTTGTCCGTCGCCGCGGTGGTGGCCGCCTTCGAGCGGACTGCTGCCGCCATCCGGGAACGCATTCGCGATCTGGGCTTTCCCGGCGTGGCGACGTTCTACGTGTGGCACGACGAACAGGCCGGGCGGCTTCGGTGCTCGACCGGTTCTGTGCCCCCGGATGCGCTGCCGTTCAGCGGCGCCTATGTGGCTTCCGACGACCTCGGTCCGGTCGTCGAGAGCTTTCTGGCCGACTGCCAGTCAAACTCCATAGCCTGGTCGGATCTGGACGACGTGCAGAGCGCCTCGGTGAAGACCGGGACCGAGCCGGAGATCGTGCCGTTCGGCGTCTGGGTCGCCAGTGTCGGGGCCTCACGCTGACTGTTCCTGCTCGTCCGCGCGGACGAGTCCGCGGTGACAGATGAGGGCTGCGGCCATGCCGGCGAAGGCGAGGAAGTGTTCGGGCTAGCGCTCGTAGCGGCGGTGGAGCCGACGGCAGTCGACGGGCCGGGACTTGCGGAGCCATCGACGCAGGTGATCGAAGTCGTAGCCCTTGTCGGCATGTAGTTTCGCCGGTCGTCGCCGCCGTGGGCCGCGGCGTGAGCGGATCGGCGGGATGCCCGGCACGAGCGGTTCAAGGCCTTGGCTGTCATGCATGTTCGCGCCGAGATACCAAGCGACAGCGGCAGCCCGTTCGGGTCGGTGAGCAGATGAGTCTTCGATCCCGACTTGCCTCGGTCGGTCGGATCAGGTCCCGTCAGAGGCCCCCTTTTTGCAGCCCGCATGCTGACGGAGGCGATCGCGCAGCGTGGCCGGTCGAGTTCCCCGCGGGCGGCGAGTTCGTCGAGGATGACGCGGTGGAGCGTCGGTAGACCGTCCGCCAGCTCGGGCCGAACACCGGTGGAAGCTGCCGCCACGTGCAGCCCGAGGTCGCCACGAAGATGATCGCGGCCAAGGCTTCGCGGTCACCAGCTCGACGCCGGCCGCCGCCCTGCGGGCGTACGGCCTCTGTAGGAGGTACCACCCGCTGGAACAGCACCCACAACTCGTCCGGCACCAACCGCTCGACCAGATCCGTCATGCACGGTCCAACGAACGACCACGCCCAAAGAAGCAACGTCTTAGGCCGGGCGGCTGCGGCTGCTGCTGCGGTTGCGGTTGCGGTCGTGTTCGCGGGCGAGCGCGGGGGAGAAGGCCCACCACGCCAGCAGCGCGGTCCCGGCGCCGGCCGCCGCGCCCGCCAGGGTGTCGCTGAGCCAGTGGGCGTGCAGCCAGGTGCGGCTCCACATCATGGCCAGGGTGAACACGGCGCCCCCGGTCCACCAGGCCCGCCGCCGCGCGGCCGGGACCAGCAGGACGCCGACCAGGACGACGAGCAGGGCGGCGCCCGCCGCGTGGCCCGAAGGGAAGGAGCCGTGGTCGACGCGGACCATCGGGTTCGCCGGGCGCGGGCGGTCCACCAGGTGCTTGAGCCCCTGCACCACCGCCATGCTGCCCGCCAGGTAGACCCCGAGCAGGAAGCCCGCCGAGACCCACCGTCTTCGAACGAGCAGGAAGACCAGCAGTGCGAGCGGTACGACGATGCCCAGCGGGCCGCCGAACCAGTTGAGGACGGCCGCGACGGCTGCGGGGAACCCTTCGTGCGGTCCGCCCATCCAGTCCAGCCATCGCTCGTCCGCGCCCTGGAACGGCGGGTTCACGATGTCCGCGCGGACGGTGAGGGCCAGCGCTGCGGCCGTGCCGAGCAGCAGTACGGCCAGGAGCAGGATGCCGGGGCGGCGGCGCCGGTCCGCCGCCCCGGTCAGGGTCGCGGGGGAGGCGGCCGGGGCGAGTGTGTGCCGGGACATGAATGCCTTTCGACGTACGCGTGGGGGCGCGGCCGCGCCGCGCCCCCACGGTGGGACATCAGTGGAACCGGGAGGGAGCTCAGGCCCCCGCGCCCAGGTGGCGGGCCAGGAAGGCCACGCTCTCGGCGACGATGGCGGGGATGTCGGGGGAGCCGAGGAAGATGTGGTCGGCGTCCACCACCGGCTTCAGCGTCACCTCGCCGCCCGCGTTCGTCAGCGCCTCGGCCAGGGTCTCGCTCTGGCTGTACGGGACGAGACCGTCCGCCGTTCCGTGGATCAGCAGGAACGGCGGCGGGTTCGAGCCGGGCACGGCGTACGTGACCGGGCTCGCGACCCGGGCCGGCTCGGCCTGCTCGGCCGCGGGAACGCCCAGCAGGGCGGCGTACGGGTCGGGGAACTCGGCGCCGGTCGGCATCGGCAGCGGGTGCGCGGCCAGGGCCGGCAGGTCGTGGACCCCGTACCAGTCGACGACGGCCAGGACCCCGGTGTCGCCGGAACCGACGCCGTGGGAGCCCTCCAGCGCCGCCAGGGTCTCGGCGTCCGTGCTGCCGGGGCGGACGAGGCCGGCCAGCGCGGCCAGGTGGCCGCCCGCCGACTCGCCCCAGACGCCCATCCGGTCCGGGTCGATGCCGAGAGCGGGGGCGAACTGCCGCACGTAGCGGATCGCGGCCTTGACGTCGTGCAGCTGGGCCGGGAAGGGGGCCTCCAGGCTGTGCCGGTAGTCGATGGAGACGAGCGCGAGTCCGGCGCCGAGCACCGCGCCGTGCAGCAGGGCGGCCGGCACGGTCGGCGGCGGGTAGCGGCGGTCGCCGTCCAGCCAGCCTCCGCCGTGGATCCAGACGACCGCCGGGAACGGGCCCTCGCCCGCCGGGAGCTGCACGTCGAGCAGTCGCGGACGGTAGCCGGGGGTGGTCGCGTACGTGATCCCGTCGAAGCGGCGGATGCCGTCGGCGCCGGTCACGGGCGGCACGGGCTGCTGGTACGGCGGGGGCGGCCAGGTCATGTCGGCGATGTCGAACTCGGCCGGGGGAGATTGCGTCATTGAGCTCTTCCCAATTCGGTGTGCGGCCTCGGCGGCCGGCGGGTCCGGTGCGGGCGGCCCAGGCTTCGTAACGTTTTGTCCGAAATGCTTGCGCGGGCACCGGGGGAGGCTTAGCGTGTTACACGTGTAATCACAACTCTAGCGACGCGTTTCCGCTGACCACAAGCCCACGGAGCATCTGAGTTCCCAGGTAGTCACACGAGACACTCACAGCGGGCGTCGCCTTCCCCTTCCGGGAGCACGTCATGCTCACCACCGTCGCCTTCCCCGCCCAAGCGGGCGCCGCAGCCGCAGCCGCCCCCGCGAGCGCCCCGGCCGTCGCCACCCCCGCGAGCCCCCGGGCCGTCGCCGCCCCGGCTTCGCCCCGCGTCCGCGGCTTCGCCCACTGGGTGGCGGAGCCCACCCCGGCGGCCGTCCCGATCCTGCGGGCCCGCGTCCGGGCCGTGCTGGCGGGCTGGCCGGTCTCCGCCGAGGTGGCGGACGTCCTGCTGATGGCCGTGAGCGAGCTGGCGGGCAATGTCGTCCAGCACGCCGCCGCAGGCGGCCGGATGCGGGTCGGGCTGGCCTTCGACGGGGGCCGGCTGCGGCTGGAGGTCGCCGATCGGGGAGCCCGCCCGCCCCTGCTGCCGGATCCCGCCGCAGAGGTGGACCCGGATGCCGAAAGCGGCCGCGGGCTGCTGATCGTCCAGCTGCTGGCGGCCGAGGCGGGCGGGGAACTCCGCGTGGTGGCGGACGAGTTCGGCACCGCCGTGCGGGTGTTCCTGCCGGTCACCTGACCCCGTCCGCACGCGTCCCGGAGCCCGCTCGGAGTCGGTCCGGCGGCGGTTCTGCGGCGGCTTGGCGGCGGCTCGGGGGAGGTCCGGGGGAGGGCCGGGGAGGGTTCGGCGTCCACAAAAATATCGAGCAATGTTGACGGACGCAAAATTATCGAGATAACTTCCATGCATCTCCCCCGCTGCTCCCTGATTGAGGTGCCGCCCCATGGAGCTCTCCCCTTCCGCGCACGCCGACTCCTTCTGTAGAGACCGGCTGCCGGCCTTCCCCCTCTGGCCCGAACTCCACTTCGACCTCCCCGAACTGGACTATCCGGACCGCCTCAACTGCGCCGCACGCCTGCTCGACGATGCCGTCGAGCGCTGGGGCCCCGACCGCCCGTGCCTCCTCACCCCGACCGAGCGCTGGACCTACGGCGAACTCCAGCGGCGCGCCAACCAGGTCGCCCAGGTGCTCACCGAGGACTTCGGCCTCGTGCCGGGCAACCGCGTCCTGCTGCGCGCCCCCAACAACCCCTGGCTCGTGGCCGCCTGGTTCGGCGTCCTCAAGGCGGGCGGGGTCGCCGTCACGACGATGCCGCTCCTGCGCGCCGCCGAACTCGCCGAGCTCTGCGAGATCAGCCGTCCCACCGTCGCCCTCTGCGACCACCGCTACATGGACGAGCTCGCGACGGCGGCCGCCCGGAGCCCCGCCGAGCTGCCCGTCGTCCCGTACGGCGGCGCCGGCGTCGCTGACCTGACCGCGCTCTGCGCGGCCAAGAGCGGCGTGTTCGCCACCGTCCCCACCGCCGCGGACGACGTGGCGCTGATCGCCTTCACCTCCGGCACGACCGGGCGGCCCAAGGCGACCCTGCACTTCCACCGCGACGTCCTCGCCAACGCCGACACGTTCTCGCGGCACGTGCTGAGGCCGCGCGCCGACGACGTGTTCACGGGCACGCCGCCGCTCGCCTTCACCTTCGGCCTCGGCGGGCTCGTGGTCTTCCCGCTGCACGTCGGGGCCGCGACCCTGCTGATCGAGCAGGCGACCCCGGAGCAACTGGCCGACCTGGTCGACGCGCACGGCGTGACCGTCCTGTTCACGGCGCCCACCGCCTATCGCGCGATCATGGCGGCCGGCGCGGTGGGCCGACTGGCCGGGCTGCGCCGCTGCGTGTCCGCCGGTGAGGCGCTGCCCGCCGCCGTGTGGGAGGAGTTCCACGCCGCCACCGGGCTGCGCATCATCGACGGCATCGGCGCCACCGAGATGCTGCACGTCTTCATCTCCGCGGCAGACGAGGACATCCGCCCCGGTGCCACGGGCCGCCCCGTACCCGGGTTCCGCGCCGCAGTGGTCGACCAGTACGGCGACCCCGTCCCCGACGGACAGCCCGGCCTGCTGGCGGTCACCGGTCCCACCGGCTGCCGCTACCTCGCCGACCCGCGCCAGGCGGCGTACGTCAGGAACGGCTGGAACATCACGGGCGACACCTACATCCGTGATGCGGACGGCTACTTCTGGTACGTCGCCCGCAGCGACGACATGATCGTCTCCTCCGGCTACAACATCGCGGGCCCGGAGGTCGAGAAGGCCCTCGCCGCCCATCCGTACGTCGAGGAGTGCGGGGTCGTCGGCGCGCCCGACGAGCGGCGCGGCATGCTGGTCAAGGCGTACGTCGTGCTCGGCGCCGGGGTCCCGGCGGACGAGGCGACGGTGCGGGAGCTCCAGGCCCACGTCAAGGGGGCCATCGCCCCGTACAAGTACCCGCGTGCCGTCGAGTTCGTCGCGCAGCTCCCGCGCACCGGCAACGGGAAGCTCCGGCGCGGCGAGCTGCGCGAGTGGGCCCGGGCCTCCGCCGCATCCGCGGGAGTGCCCGCGGGAGTGCCCGCGGGAGTGCCTGCGGGAGTGCCTGCGGGAGTGCCTGCGGGAGCGACCGCCGAGACCGACCCCGGCTGCGCCGCCGGCTGCCCCGAGGCCCTCGTCCCGCGCCTCCCCGGCGTGGTCGTCGAGCGCCGCGTCGAATGGCCCGACACCGACGCGGCCGGCCACTACCACCACTCGACCGTCGTGCGCTGGGTGGAAGCGGCCGAAGCCGTGCTGCTGCGCCGCCTCGGTCTCGCGCACCTCTTCGGCAGCACCCCGCGCGTGCACTTCGAAGCCGACTACCGGGCCCGGCTCTGGTTCGGCGAGGCCGTGCGGATCGAGCTGAGCGTGGCCAAGGTCGGCTCCAGCTCCCTGACGTACGTGTTCACCGTCACCGGCGAGGAGGGCGTGGAGGCCGCCTCCGGGCGGATGGTCATCGCCCACTCCGCGGCCCGCGCGACCGGGACCACCCCCTGGCCCGCCGACGTGCGCGAGGTGCTGACGAAATCGGGCCCGCAGGCGCCCGAGCTCCTCGCTTCCCCCGCGAGGGATGTTGAGCATTGTTGACGGTCGCCAAATCTACGCCATATGTTGTTCCGGAACCACGAGGAGGTACGCCGTGCGCGTAGCAGTCATCGGAGGAGGGCCCGGCGGGCTGTACTTCGCAGCCCTGGCCAAGCAGCTCTCCCCCCACTGGGAGGTCACCGTCTGGGAACGGGGCGCCCCCGACGACACGTTCGGCTTCGGGGTCGTCTTCTCCGACGAGACCCTCGACGGCATCGCGCAGGCCGATCCCGGGATCTACGCGGCCATGTCGGCGGAGTTCGCCCGCTGGAGCGACATCGACGTCACCCACCGGAACCGGACCCTGACCTCCGGAGGCCACGGCTTCGCCGCCCTCGGCCGCAAGCAGCTGCTGCGGATCCTCCAGGAGCGCTGCGCCGCACTCGCCGTGGACGTCCGCTACCGCACGCAGTCGCCGCCCGCCGCCGAGCTGGCGGCCTCGTACGACCTCGTCGTCGCCTGCGACGGCGTGCGGTCCGCCACGCGCGCCGCCTACGCCGACGTCTTCGGGCCCGACCTGGACGAGCGCTCCGGCCGTTACATGTGGCTGGGCACGGACAAGGTGTTCGAGGCCTTCACCTTCCTCGTCGAGGAGCGGGACTTCGGCACCCTCCAGGTGCACGCCTACCCCTACGACTCCACCCGCTCCACCTTCATCGTGGAGATGGACGAGGCCGCGTGGCGGCGGGCGGGCTTCGCGGAGTTCGCGGACCGCGACCACCCGCCGGGCACCAGCGATCTCGACAGCATCGGCCGCTGCGAGGAACTGCTCGCCGCCCATCTGGACGGCCACCGGCTCCTCCCCAACAACTCCAAGTGGCTGCGCTTCACCACCGTGCGCAACCGCACCTGGCGGCACGAGAACGTGGTCCTGCTCGGCGACGCCGCCCACACGGCCCACTTCTCGATCGGCTCCGGCACCAAACTGGCCATGGAGGACGCCCTGGCCCTGGCCGCCTGCCTGCACGAGCATCCGGACGTGACGGGCGCGCTCGCGGCGTACGAGGCCGAACGCCGGCCGGTGGTGGAATCCACCCAGCGCGCAGCCCAGGCCAGCCTCGAATGGTTCGAGAACATCGGCCGTTACACGGCCCAGGAGCCGCCGCAGTTCGCCTTCAACCTGCTGACCCGCAGCCGCCGCGTCACGTACGACAACCTGCGCGTGCGCGACGAGGAGTTCACGGCCGCCGTCAACTCCTCCGCCCCCGTGCCTCCGATGTTCCGCCCCTTCCCGCTCGGAGGACTGCTCCTGCGCAACCGGGTGGTGGTGCCGCCCACCGCCCTCGGCACGGCCCGCGAAGGCGTACCGGGCGATTTCGACCTCGTGCACCTCAGCACCCAGGCCCTCGGCGGCTCCGGCCTGGTCCTCGCCGGGATGACCGCCGTCAGCGCCGAAGGCCGGGCCACCCCCGGCTGCCCCGGCCTGTACACCGACGGGCAGGAGGCCGCCTGGCGGCGGACCACCGACTTCGTCCACGGCCAGTCCGACACCTGCCTCGGCATCCAGCTCACCCACGCCGGCCGCCGCGCCGCCGTCGGCGACGCCCCGCCGATCGCCGCGTCCGCCGTGGCCTGGGACGAGCGCAGCCCCGTCCCGCGCGAGGCCACCGCGGCCGATATGGACCTCGTCGTACGGGACTTCGTGCGGGCGGCCCGGCGCGCCGACCGGGCCGGCTTCGACGTACTGGAACTCCAGTACGGGCACGGACACCTGCTGTCCGGGTTCCTCTCGCCGCTGACCAACCTGCGCACCGACCGGTACGGCGGCGACCTCGCCGGGCGGCTGCGCTTCCCGCTCGAAGTGCTGCGCGCCGTACGGGAGGTGTGGCCCGCGGGGAAGGCGCTGCTCGTGCGGATCTCCGCGGCCGACTGGGCCGAGGGGGGCCTCGGCGAGGCCGACGCCGTGGTCATCGCCCGGGCCCTCGCCGACGCGGGCGCCGACGGGATAGACGTCTCCACCGGCGAGGTCGTCGCCCACGAGCGGCCCCGCTACGGGCGCAGCTACCAGACCCCGTACGCCGACCTGATCCGCAACGCCACCGGAGTGCCCACCATCGCCGTCGGCGCGATCTCCACGTACGACGACGTGAACTCGATCATCCTGGCCGGCCGGGCCGACCTCTGCGGGGTGGGCCGCGCCCAGCTCCACGACCCCCTGTGGACCCTGCACGCCGCGGCCGCCCAGGGCTACCGCGGGCCCGCCGCGCCCTGGGCGCCCGGCTGGCAGGCGGGGAGCGGCAGACCGCCCGCCGCCCGCACCGACCGGGTCCCGCCGCGCCTGGAGCTGTTGCGGCAGCCCGCCGCGCCGGTGCACCAGCGCTGGCTGCCGCGCCCGGTCGCCGCCGCGCCGGCCAACTGAGGAGACCCCGATGGAAACCCCGCCGAACGGCACGCCCGCGAGCCATCTGTCCCCGAGCCATCTGTCCCCGAGCCATTTGCCCCAGAGCCATCTGCCCCGCTTCACGGCGGCGGCCGTCCAGGCCTCGCCCGTCTACCTCGACCCCGCCGCCACCGTGGACAAGGCCGTCGCGCTCATCGCCGAGGCGGCCGGGAACGGTGCCGAACTCGTGGTCTTCCCCGAGGTGTTCGTCCCCGGCTACCCCTACTGGAACTGGACGATGAACCCCGTCCAGGGCTCGCCCTGGTTCGAGCGCCTCCAGCGCGCCTCGGTCGACGTCCCCGGCCCGTACGTGGACGCCCTGCGCGCGGCGGCCCGCCAGTACGGGGTCGTCCTCGTCATCGGCGTCAACGAGCGCGCCGCGCACAGCCTCGGCGTCCTCTACAACACCCTGCTCACCATCGGCTCCGACGGCGCGCTCCTCGGGGTGCACCGCAAACTGGTGCCCACCTGGGCCGAGAAGCTCACCTGGACCGGCGGCGACGGCAGCTCCCTGCGCGTCCACCCCACCCCCGTGGGCCCGCTCGGCGCCCTCGCCTGCGGCGAGAACACGAACACGCTGGCCCGCTTCGCCCTCCTCGCGCAGGGCGAACTCGTCCACGCCTCCTGCTACATCGCCCTGCCCGTGGCCCCGGCCGACTACGACATGGCCGACGCCATCGCCGTCCGTACCGCCGCCCACAGCTTCGAGGGCAAGGTCTTCTCCGTCGTCGCCTGCTCCACCGTCTCCCCGGAGATCGTGGACCTGCTCGCCGGGGACGACGAGGAGCTGCGCGCCCTGTTCCAGCGGCCCCGCAGCGCCCTGTCCGGGATCTTCGGCCCCGACGGCCGCCCGGTCACCGAACCGCTCGTCGACGACGAGGGCGTCGTCTACGGAGAGATCGACCTCGGCCGGTGCATCCAGCCCAAGCAGATGCACGACATCACCGGCCACTACAACCGCTTCGACATCTTCCGCCTCGAAGTCGACAACCGCCCCCGCCCGCCGGTCACCTTCACCGCGCCGCCGGCGAGCCCCCGGACCACCACGCCTGAGGAGGACGTATGACCATCGAGCAGGACGACACCGTGCTCGGCCGCGCCCGGGTCAGTGACACCCCCGAGCTCACCGCCTACTACGGCGAGCTCGAAGCCCTGGACGCTGGCGCCCTGTGGACCGTCGCCAACGACATCGAGCCCTGGTACCCGCAGCCCAAGTCCGTTCCCGTGCTGTGGCGGTACGAGGAGCTGCGGCCCCTCGTCCACAAGGCCCTCGGCATGGTCAAGGCCGACGACGCGGGCCGCCGCGTCGTGATGCTCGTCAACCCCGGCCGCAGGGACGTCAGCGCCGCGGCAGGCCTCCTCTACACCGGGCTCCAGATCATGGGCCCCGGCGAGGCCATGACCGCCCACCGCCACCAGGCCGCCGCGCTGCGCTTCGTCCACGAGGGCACCGGCGCCTGGACCGTCGTCGACGGCCAGAAGCTCAAGGTCGGCCCGCGCGACTTCGCGATCACGCCCAACGGCACCTGGCACGAGCACGGCAACGACGGCGAGGACGGACCGGTCATCTGGCAGGACGGCCTCGACATCCCGCTCGTCAACGCGCTCGACGCCGGGTTCTACGAGGTCCACCCCGAGCTCCACCAGACGCCCGGGAAGGTGGTCAACTCCTCCGTGCTCGAGTACGCCGCGAACCTGCTCCCCTACGGCTCGGAGCGCTGGAGCCGGCCCTACTCGCCGCTGCTCGCCTACCCCTGGGAGCCGACGTACGAGGCCCTGCTCGGCCTCGCCAAGGCCGGCGTGGGCTCCCCGTACGACGGGATCATCGCCGAGTACACCAACCCGGTCACCGGCGGCTCCGTGATGCCCACCATGGGCGCCCACATGCAGTTGCTGCGCCCCGGGCAGGCCACCCGCGCCCACCGGCACACCGGCTCGGTGATCTACACGGCCGCCAAGGGGCACGGGGTCTCGGTCATCGCCGGGCAGCGCTTCGAATGGCGTCAGGGCGACATCTTCTGCGTCCCCTCCTGGGCCTGGCACGAGCACCACAACCTCGACCCGTCCGAGGACGCCTGCCTGTTCTCCTTCAACGACTTCCCCGTGATGCGCTCGCTCGGCTTCCACCGCGAAGAGGCGTACCCGGAGAACGACGGCCACCAGCCGATGCCGGCCGCCCCCGCGCCGAGCGCCACCGCCCCGGCCACCACCGCCCCGGCCACCACCACCCCGACCGCCACCGCCTGAGCCCGAGGGACCCCACCATGCGTCTGCTCACCTTCACCGCCTCCGCCGCCGGAGATCCGGCACCCCGCCTCGGCGCCGACGTCGACGGTCTCGTCCTCGACCTCGCGGTCCTCGCCGACCACGCCGGCGTCGACCTGCCGGGCGATCTGCTCTCCTTCGTCCAGGCGGGCCCCGCCGCGCAGGAAGCGGCCCGCCGCCTGATCGGGGCCGATCCGGCCGCCCGCCCGGCCGGGGGCACCCACCGGCTCGAAGACGTCACCCTGGCCGCCCCGCTGCGTCCCGGCAAGATCATCGGGGTCGGCCTCAACTACGTGGAGCACGTCGAGGAGTCCAGCCGCAGCCTGGACACCGACAAGGAGCTCCCGCCCCGTCCCGTCCTGTTCAGCAAGCCCGCCACCGCCGTCACCGGCCCCGGCGCGCCGATCCTCCACAACGGCGACCTCACGCGGCAACTCGACTGGGAGTGCGAACTGGCCGTCGTCATCGGCCGTACCGCGTTCCGCGTGAGCGAGGAGGACGCGTACGAGCACGTCTTCGGCTTCAGCATCGTCAACGACATCAGCGCCCGCGACCAGCGCCGCTCCGGCCAGTGGTTCTTCTCCAAGGGGCAGGACTCGTACGCCCCCTTCGGCCCGGTGGTGGTCACCGCGGACGAGATCCCCGACCCGATGGCCCTGGACCTCTCCCTGCGCGTCAACGGCGTCACCAAGCAGAAGTCGAACACGCGGCACATGCTGTTCCCGATCGCCCGCCTCATCGCCGACATCAGCTCCGGCGTGACCCTGGAGCCCGGCGACGTCATCGCGACGGGATCCCCGTCCGGGGTCGGCGCCGGCATGGTGCCGCCGGAGTTCCTGGTTCCGGGCGACAGGGTGGAGGCGACCGTCGAGCGCATCGGCACCCTGGCCAACCCGGTCGTCGACGCCCGCTGATCCCCCGCACCGGCAAGCACCCAGGAGTACCCGTGCCGCCCCGCACCTACCGCATCGGCCAGATCGTGCCGAGCTCGAACGTGACCATGGAGACCGAGGTCCCCGCCATCCTGCGCGCCCGCCAGGCGGTCCTGCCCGACGAGAGGTTCACCTTCCACTCCAGCCGGATGCGCATGACCCATGTGACCCCGGAGCAGCTCAAGGCCATGGACGCCGACTCCGACCGCTGCGCGGTGGAGCTGTCCGACGCCCGCGTCGACGTGCTCGGGTACGCCTGCCTGGTCGCGATCATGAGCATGGGCCTCGGCTACCACCGCACCTCGGAGCAGCGGCTGCACACCCGTACGGTCGAGAACGGCGCACCCGCGCCCGTCGTCACCAGCGCCGGCGCCCTCGTCCACGGACTCCACACCATGGGCGCCCGAAAGATCGCGCTGCTCGCCCCGTACATGCGCCCGCTCACACGGACGGTCGTGGACTACCTCACGCACGAGGGCATCGAGGTCCTCGACTACGAGGCCCTGGAAATCCCGGACAACCTCGACGTGGCAGCCCACGACCCGGCCAGGCTGCCCGGTCTCGCCCGCGCGCTGGAGTACGCGGACGCCGACGCGGTCGTGCTCTCGGCCTGCGTGCAGATGCCCTCGCTCGGCGCCATCGAGGAGGCCGAACAGCTGCTGGGCAAGCCGGTGGTGTCGGCGGCCGTCTGCACCGCCCACCAGATGATGCGTGCCCTCGACCTGCCGGCGGTGGCCCCGGGCGCGGGGCACCTGCTCTCGGGGGCGTTCGCGCGGACGCCGCTTCCGCGGTAGGGGCCGGGGCGGCGGGGGAGGGGCTGGATATGATCGCGACCGCGCACTACGGAAGGCGATCATGTCGGACAGTCCCCTCAGGCCCAGCTCGTTGATCAACACGGTCTACGGAGCGTTCCTGCGCCGCCTCGGCGGCTGGATCTCCATCGCGGACCTGATCACGCTGATGGGCGAGCTGGACGTGGACGGCCCGGCGGTGCGGTCGGCGATCTCGCGCCTGAAGAAGCGCGGGGTCCTCGAACCGGAGCGCCGGGGCGCCACCGGGTACCGGCTCAGCCCGGCCGCCCACCCCGTCTTCGACGAGGGCGACCGCCGCATCTTCGCGAGCCTCGAACCGGCCGACCTGGCCGACGGCTGGGCCATGGCGGTGTTCTCCGTACCGGAGTCCGAGCGCGCCCACCGCTACCAGCTGCGCACCCGGCTGACCTGGCTCGGCTTCGGCAACATCGCGCCGGGTGTGTGGCTGGCGCCCGGGCGGCTGCTCGACGACGCCCGCGCGATGCTCGTACGGCTCGGCCTCAGCGAGTACGTCCACCTGTTCGCCGCCGACTACGCCGCCTTCAGCGACCTGGCGCAGACGGTCAGCGACTGGTGGGACTTCCCGGCGATCCAGATCCAGTACGCGGCCTTCACCGACACCTACGCCCCCGTCGCCGCCCGCCTCGCGGCGGAGGGGGAGCCCGCCCCGGCCGAGGCGTTCCGCCACTACGTCCCGCTCCTCACGCAGTGGCGCCGCCTTCCCTACCTCGACCCGGGCCTGCCGACCGAACTCCTGCCGGCCGACTGGAACGCGGTCGCGGCCCGCCGGCTCTTCCAGCGGCTCCACGAGGTCCTCCTGGACCCGAGTCTCGACCACGTCCGCGCCGTCACGGGCCTGGAGGGAGGCCGGCGGGCAGGACACCCCCTGGACGAATGAGTCTAGGGAACGAGGACGATCTTGCCCTGGACCCGGCCGGTCTCGCTGAGGTCGTGGGCCTTCGCGGCCTCGGCGAGCGGGAACGTCCCGGCGATCGTGGGGCGTACGCCGTAGGTGTCGACCAGTTCGGCGAAGGCGGTCAGCACGGCGGGGGTGGGCTCCAGGAAGAACTCCACGAACCGCACGCCGAGTTCTGCGGCGCGGGCCGTCACCTCGGTGCGGTCCACGCCGACGCCGACGACGTCGACGAGGATGCCGCCCGGCTTGAGGGCGGGCAGGGTGCGCGGGCCGTAGTCGTTGCTGACGGTGTCCAGTGCGGCGTCGATGCCGCGCAGGGCAGAGAAGTCCTCCGCCGTGTAGTCGATCAGCTCGTCGGCCCCGAGTCCGCGCAGGTAGTCGTGCTTGGCGGCGCGGGCCGTGCCGATGACGTACGCGCCCCGCGCCTTGGCGATCTGCACGCCGAGGTGGCCGACCCCGCCGGCCGCACCGTGGATCAGCACCCGCTGGCCCGGCCGTACGTCGGAGAGGGTGACCAGGGCCTGGTAGGCGGTGAAGCCGGAGATCGGCAGGGCCGCGGCGCCGATGTGGTCGAGGGTGCGCGGCTTGGGGGCGATCCGGTCCTCGGTGACCACGACGTGCTCGGCGTGGCTGCCGTACGGCGGGATCGTCCAGCCGTAGACCTCCTCGCCCACCGCGAAGCGGGTCGCGCCCTCGCCCGCGCCCTCCACCGTGCCGCTGAACTCGTGTCCCAGCACGAACGGGGGCGGGCCGAAGAAGTCCACCTTGCCGGTGCGGACCTTCCAGTCCGCGGGGTTCATGCCGGTGGCCCGTACCCGGACCAGGACCTCACCGGGGCCCGGTGAAGGCAGGGGTATCTCGGCCGGCTCCAGCACCTCGGAGCCGCCGAGGGACTGCTGTGTGATCACCCGTGTCGTCGTCATGCGGATGATTCTGGTCTTGATGATCATGGAAGGGAAGTCAGATCTGCGCGGACGCCCCCGGGAGGATGACCGTGACGCCGCGGGTGGGCGCCGTGTCCATCGCGGCCAGGGCCGCGGGGGCCGCTTCCAGGGGGATCGTCGAAGTGACCAGCCGGTCGGGCCGCAGGGCGCCGGAGCGGACCAGCTCCATCATCGGCGGGTACGCGTGCGCGGCCATGCCGTGGCTGCCGAGGACCTCCAACTCCCAGCCGATCACGCGCTCCATCGGCAGGACCGTTTCCCCCGCAGCCGCCGGCAGCAGCCCCACCTGCACGTGCCGCCCCCGCCGCCGCAGTCCCGCGACCGAGGCGGCCGCGGTCGCCGGCGAACCCAGCGCGTCGAGCGAGAGGTGCGCGCCGCCGCCCGTCAGCTCCCGCACGGCCTCGGCCGTACCGCCCGCCCGCGCGTCCACGCAGTGCGCCGCCCCGAACTCCCGCGCCAGCTCCAGCGCTCCCGGCGCCGTGTCCACCGCGACCACCCGCGCCCCGGCCGCCACCGCGACCATCACCGCCGACAGGCCCACCCCGCCGCACCCGTGCACGGCGACCCACTCGCCCGGCGCCACCCGCCCCCGCTGCGCCACGGCCCGGAACGCCGTCGCGAAGCGGCAGCCGAGGGCGGCGGCCGTCGCGTACGAGAGCTCCTCCGGCACCGCCACGAGGTTGACGTCGGCGTGCTCCAGGGCCACGTACCGCGCGAACGAGCCCCAGTGCGTGAAGCCGGGCTGCGTCTGACGCGCGCACACCTGCTGCTCGCCGGCCGCGCAGTCCGCGCAGCTCCCGCAGGCGCACACGAAGGGAACGGTGACCCGGTCCCCGGGCCGCCAGCCCACCACCAGCGAGCCCACCGCCTCCACCACACCGGCGAGTTCGTGCCCGGGCACGTGCGGCAGCACGATGTCCGGATCGTGCCCCATCCACCCGTGCCAGTCGCTGCGGCACAAGCCCGTCGCCTCGACGCGCACCACGACCCCGCCCGGGGACGGGCTCGGATCGGGCACCTCGCGGACCTCGGCCGGCCGCCCGTACCGCTCGAACACCACCGCGCGCACGGAACCCGCCCTCCACTCGACTGCCCGCACGCTACCCCGGGAGCGGCGCCGCGTCAGGGGGCACCCGTACCCGCCCGCGCCAGGGCCACGACCCCCACGCAGACCAGCGCCACGCCGACCAGCTGGGGCAGCACCCACCAGCCCGACCGCAGGTGCTCCTCGTACAGCACCACGCCGAGCGCCACGCTGACGCTCGCGTCGCCCAGTGTCAGTGCGGGCTGCGAGGCGACCAGCGGCCCGCCCTGCATGGCGTGTTCGAGCAGCAGCAGGGCGCAGATGCCGGTCGCCCCGAACGCGTACGTCTGCCAAGCGGTCAGGAACCCGACGATGCCGTGCTCGGTCAGCACGAACACGGAGTGCTTCATCAGGGCGGCCGTGATGGCGTAGCAGACGGCGGTGGCCGCGCCGAGACAGCCCGCCCGGGCGCGCCCCGGCGGGCGGCGCAGTCCGGCCACGGCCAGCGCCGCCACGACGACCGCGCACGCCACGAGGGCCGGGATCCACCGGTCGGCCGGCACGTGCGTCCGGTTCCCGGTGGGGGAGGCCGCGGCCATGGCCACTCCCAGCCCGGCCACGACCCCCGCCACGGCCAGCCACAGCGCACCCGGCAGCCGCTGCCGCGTCAGCAGCGAGGCGATCAGCAGCGCGAGCGGCAGCTCCAGCACGAACAGCGGCTGTACGAGGACCAGCGCGCCCGTGGCCAGCGCCGCGGCCTGTCCCACGCCGGCGGCGATCACCGCCAGGATCCCCGCGATCCACACGGGCCGCCTCAGCAGGTCGAGGACCAGTCCGAAGCGGAAGCCCTCGCTCTGCGGCACGGTGAGTGCGGCCCGGCGCTGGAGCACGGTGGCCAGCGCGTTGCTGAGCGCCGCGAACAGCGCGAAGAGGACCGGCAGTACGACGCCCATCCGCCGATCCTCACGGCGCCCGCCGCGGCCCCGGCCCGCCGACACGCCCCGCGGCGCGGATTCCCCCTGTCCGGTCCCCGGACGAAGCGATCACCGATCACCGATCACCGATCACCGATCACCGATCACCGATCACCGATCACCGATCAGCGATCAGCGCGCGGCCCCGGCCCGGTCCAGGGCCAGTGCCGCCAGGGCCTCCGGGGCGCCGGCCTGGCCCCTGATCCCGGGGAAGGCGTTGACGTCCACGATGAGCGGGGCGCCGTCACCCGTGTCGATGAGGTCCACCCCGTACACGTCGAGCGAGAACACCTCGCCGGTGCGGCGGACCAGGTCCGCCCAGCCGGGCGGCAGTTCGCCCGGGGCGAGCGGCCGCGTCGGGCCCCGGCCCTCCGGCGCGAGTTCCGAGCGGCGCAGGGCGGCGAAGACCCGGTCCCCGATCGCCCACAGCTTGTGGTCCCAGCCGTTGTTCGGCGCGAATTCCTGGACCACGACGGGCTCCTGCGGCCAGGCCCGCGCGAGTTCGCGCAGCCGGACCGCGTCGTCGACCCGGGCCACCAGGTCGGCCCGGCGGCTGTGCCGGCTCTTGACCACCAGCGGCGAGCCCCCGAACGGCGCGCCGGCGGCCCAGTCCGCGAGCGAGCCGTACGTACGGGTGCCCGCGAACGGCAGCCCGGCGCCCAGGGCCAGCTCCGCCATCCGGGTGCGGTCCTGGCAGAGCGCGGTGGCCGCCGCCGAGTTCAGCACCGGGGCCCCGCGCCGCTCCAGCTCGCGCGCGAGGTCGAGCGCCGCCGGCGTCCGTGCCTTCAGCAGGTACACGTCGGCCAGGCCGCCGGAGGCCGCGGGCGCCGTACCCGGATCCAGGGACTCCACCCGGTGCCCCTCGGCTTCGAGCAGCGCGGTCGCGGCGGCCAGCAGCGGATGGCCGGGCTCGGGCGTGAGCAGGCAGATCCTCACAGCGCGCCCTCGCCGGCCCGAGCGGAAGCCGGCGCCACGGAGGCCTGCGACACGGAAGCCGGGGCCACGGAAGCCGGCGGCGCGGAAGCCTGCGCCGGGATCGGCAGCGGAAGTCCGTGAGCCGGCGGACGGCAGACGGAGGCGGCCTGGCTGCCCGTCCGGGCCAGCCCCAGTACCGCCCGGCCCACCCGGGCGGCCGCATCCGGGACCTGACGGAAGCTGGGGAAGTCGTTCACGTCCACCACCACCGGCCCGTCCGGACCCAGCAGCACGTCCACCCCGTACAGGTCGAGCCCGTAGACCGCCCCCACCTGCGCGGCGATCGCGGCCACCTCGGCCGACAGCGGAACCCGCCGCTCCCGCACCGCCGGATCCGGGTGCAGGGGAGAACAGCGCTCGGTGGCGAACAGCTCCCCGCCGACCGCGTACACCTTGATGTCGGTCCCCGAGTTGGCCACGTACGGCTGGGCGATGAGCATGTGCTCGCCCGCCAGCTCCGGGAGCAGCGCTTCGAGCTCCCCGGGCGAGGACACCAGGTGCACGCCCCGGCCGGAGCTGCCGTCGGCGGGCTTGACGACGAGCGGGTACTGCGCCGCCGGTATCTCCCGCAGCAGGTCCGGCCGCGCCACGGCGTACGTCGGCGGCATCGGGAGCCCCCGGGTCCGGCCGATGGCGGCGGCCAGCGCCTTGTCCCGTACGCCCCGGATCGAGCGGGCGTCGTTGACGGTGGTCATGCCGGCCGCGGCGGCGGCTTCGAGCAGGGTCAGCCCGGGCCCGCCCGACACGGTCTTGAGTACCCAGGCGTCGTGCGCGCCCGAGCCCATGACCTCGTCCATGCGCAGCAGCGAGCCGCCCGGCCGCACCACGTCCACCTGGTGTCCCCAGGCGGTCAGCTGCCGGATCACCTCGTTCGGCATGCCGTCGTGGCGGTAGTGCTCCTCCACCAGGAAGCAGAGCCTCATCGACCTTCCCCATATTCCCCGGACGTCCGCCGATCCCGTCCGGCGAGTTGTGACGTCACAGGATGTCATGGAGCGCAATGTGATGATCAGTCCGGATGGTGACGGGATCAGTGACACGGTCCACCGGACCGCCGCCGCCCGTCACTCCTGGTGCGTGAACACCACCAGCGCCGCCTCCCGGACCTCCTGATCCGCGTGCCGCCTCAGCCCCCGCAGCACCTCACGCCACTGGGGCGCCCAGTCGGAGCGCCGGCCCATCGCCGAGGCGAGCGCGACGGCGAACAGCCCCGGAACCGGGGCCCCGTCCTCCGCGAGTCCGCGTACGGCCTCCAGCACCACGGCCGGATCCCCGACCCGGTCGCCGTACCAGTTCCCATCACGCAGCGCGTTGGCCGTCGACGCCGCCGCTCCGGGCCGGCCCGCATGGGCCTCGACCAGGGCGTCCAGCGCCGCACGCAGCTCCGGCAGCCCCGCGCGCAGGTCCACCGATCGCCGCAGCAGCGCCACGCGGACCGTGGCCAGGGCCGGTTCACCCGCGAGCTGGCGCACCAGGGCCGTACGCAGCCCGTCGTGCTCCTCCGCGACGTTCAGGCACAGGAAACGGAGGCGCTGGAGCGCCGGCAGGTCCCGCTCGGCCCCGGCCTCCGGGTCGTCGCCGGAGCGTACGACGTCCAACAGCTCGGCCACGGCGCGGTGGAACGCGCTCCCGGGCCCACCGCCGCCCACGGGGTGCGGCAGCCCCGAGCCGGCGATCTTCTCCAGAGCCGTCACCGCGCCCTTCCAGTTCGGGTTCGGGGCCAGGTCGCAGACGGCCCGGCGCACGGGGTCCGCCGCCTCGGGCGCGTACGCGACCCATTGCGGCAGCGCCGCGATCGCCTGCGCGGCCACGGAGGGGTGCGCGGAGGCGGCCAGGAGCGCCACCAGCCGGGCGTAGCGCGGCCGGTGGCGCTGCGCCACCCACAGCGTCGGGGTCTGGGCGATCACCGCCCCCGCCTCGCGCGTTCCGCCCGCCGCGGCCTTCTCCAGCAGGGGCCAGACCTCTCCGGCCGACAAGAGCCCGACCGCGAGGCCCACCGCCGCGGTCACCACATCGGGGTGGCTGTCCTCGTCGGCCGTGATGCGCGCCAGCAGTGCCGCGGCCTGCCGGGGCGGCAGGAAGCGCACGGTCAGCCGGACCGCCTCCTTGCGGCTGGTCACCTTCACCCCCGCGGTGCGGCCCAGCAGCCCCTCCAGCAGCTCGGCGAGGCGCGTCGGCGCCGCAGCGGCCGCGGCCCGCCCCGCCGCGTACACCGCGACGCGGGCACGGTCGTCGCCCGCGTGCGCGAGCAGTTCGGGCAGGACCGCCGCCGGCTCGACGGTCCGGGCCGCGGCGGCCAGCGCCGTCTCCGCGAGCAGCGTGTCCGCCGAGCCCGCGTGCCGCCGTACGAGCTCCAGCCCGTGGTCGGGGATCAGCGCCGCGGCCCGCAGGACGTCCGAACGCTGGTACGCCGTCCGCGACTCGTCGGCAACCGCGACCTCCGCGAGCCAGGCCGCCTCCTCCTGCTGGCGCGGCACCCACGTGGACGCCCGGTCGAACCGGGGCAGCGGCCGTACGGAGCCCTCGCGCAGGAAGCGGCCGTACGGCGGGCGCGCGGCGAGCACGCGGTCCAGCAGATCGGTGCGGTGCGCCGACAACACCTCCAGTACGGGCGCCAGCGCGGCCGCAGAGGGCTCCTGCTCCAGCAGGGCGGCCACACGCTCGCCGCGCGTTGCCGAGTCGGCCAGCCAGACCCGTGCGAACTGGGGGAACAGCGAGTCGGAGCAGCGCGTGCGGGCTTCGTCGAGCATCCGCTGGAGCTCCGGCAGACGGCGGCCGCGCTCGCCCAGGTAGGCGGCGAACGAGACCAGCGGCCCGTACTCGCCCTTGGCCGCGCGGACGCGGAGCCAGGGCAGCACCGCTTCGAAGACCTGCCGTTCCCGGCCGCGGGGGAGCCTCGCACCGCAGCCCCCGCGCACCAGACGGCCCGTGCGCACGACGAGGTTGTGGAGGGTGCGCAGCGCCCAGTCGAGCTGTGCGGGAGAGGGATCCGGGCTCTCCAGTACCGCGAACACCAGGCGCTCCAGGACGGAACGGGTCTCGACCGAGCAGTCGCGGGCCTCCACGGCGTCCAGGGCGATCCGTTCCACGGAGGCGACCGAGGCCTCGGCGGCCAGCAGCGGCAGCGGCACCCCGGCCAGCGCCGTCAGCGCGGCGGCGCGCACCGGGTCGCGGTCGTTGCGCAGCCGCTGCGCCATCAGCGCGAGCACCTCGCCCAGGGCTTCGGCGTCGCGCGCGCGGACCGCGTTCTCGACGAGCCGCGGCCATGCGCTCCGGCGGGCCTCGGCGTCGGAGCGCCGCGTCGCGGCGAGGAGTTCGGAGCGGGCCTCGGCGACCGGAAGGTGCGCGACCAGTTCCAGGAGCCGCTCCTGCGGCCACCCCTTGCGGCGGGCGCGGTCCGCTTCGCGCCGCGCCTCGGCCTCGCGGCGCTCGCGCGGGAGCACGGCCAGTACGGAGTCGCTGACCGTCCCGCCGGGAGCGGGGGTGTGCGCGACGGCGGTGTCGTGGAACTCCTCGCGGCGGCCCGGGGGCAGCGCCTTCAACAGCGCGGCCAGGTACGCGGGACGCTCCGCCCAGCGGCGGCCGAGGGCGGGCAGGGACGGCGGACCGGCCTGGACGAGCTGTCGCAGCCGGGAGCGCGGAAGGAAGTACTCCTGGTACCCGCCCGCCCGCTCGGGCGCCGTCAGCCAGCGTACGAACCGCTCCGCGTCCGCGGTGATGAGGTGGCGGACCCCGCCCTCCAGGGGCCCGGGCAGCCGGCCCGGCCCGTACTGCTCCAGCAGGCCGAGCACACGCTCGGGTGCGGCGGGCAGGGCCGCGGCCACGGCCGGCGCCCGGCGGTGCCACCAGCCGGCGCGCAGGTTCTCCGGCAGCTCCGCCAGTTCGGCCGCGGCCTGGTCCAGTACCGGGCCGGGATGCCGGCGGCCCAGCCGCACCCAGTGCGTGACGGCGTCGGCCAGCTCGGGCAGCAGGGCGCTGACGAACTCCGGCCCGCAGGCCGGGAGCAGGAAGGAGGCCTCTCCGTCGCCCCATTCGGCCCTCAGGACGGGCGTCAGCCGCTCCGCCAGCGCCCGCCGCGAACCGCGGACCACGGCCAGCGACAGTTCCCGGCGGACCACGGCGGAGGCGTCCTCGTACGCCGCCTCGATCGCCCCGTCCGGCACGGGCAGGGTACGGACGGCCCGGTGGGCGAGGGACCGCACGACCGGGTCCGGGTCGGCCAGCCGCTGCGCCAGGTACCCGCTCTGCCTCCCCGCGAGGGCCGCGAGCGCGGCCATCCGCCGCTCGTGGCGGCCCCGTCCGGCCAGCTCGTCCAGCAGGCTCCCCAGTTCGCCGGTGCGGGCGAGGTCGCGGGCGGTGGTGGCGAGCAGCCGCAGCCGGTCGGCGTGTGGGAGCGGATCGAGTTCGGCGAGCAGGTGTTCGACAGGCTGTGGCATGGAGCCAGTGTGCCCACCGGGGCTGACGAGGGAAAACGGGTTTCCCGGCGGTCCCGTGCGCACGCCGGGCCCGGGCGGGCGCACGCCGGGCCCGGGCGGCCCCCGTACGGCCGCCCGGGCCCGGCGTCCGCCGCGGCGCCCCGCCCTACACCGGCATGGGCACCGACACGAACCGCGTGCCCGACTCGTTCTCGACCACGACCTCCTTGACGTTGGCCGGGTCCACCGCCGCCGAGCCGTCCAGCGACGCGCCCTTGCCCTCGCCGTTCTGGCTGCCGACGACCCAGCTGCCGGCGGTGGTGCGCTTGCCGTCCTTCCCGACCACGACCAGCAGGCAGCGCTCGCCCGGCGGGATCCCCGCCACGGCCGCGTGCACCCGCACCCACTTGGCCGCGGGCGTGACCTGCACGGTCATCCGCGCGTTCGTGCGCGCGTCGGTGGCCGACGCCACCTTCGTACCCGCCGGCGGCGGCGAAGGCTGCGCCGAGACCGAGGGCGAGGGCGGCGGTGGCAGGGCCACCTGCCCGCCGTCCGCCGATCCCAGCTGCGCGCCGGCCCAGAACACCGCGGCCAGCGAGGCCGCCGCCGCCAGTCCGGCGACACCCCATCGCCGGCGCCGATCGCCCGCCGCCTCGCCCCGCACCTGCCGCAGCGTGCGCTGGAGCAGCAGATCACCGCCCTGCGGCGGTCCGTCGAGGAAGGCCTCCGCGGGCACCTCGCCCAACGCCGCTTCCATCTCGCGCAACGCGGTCACCTCCTCACGGCATTGCACGCAGCCGCTCATGTGCTCCTCGACCCATCGGAGCTCCTCCCCGTCCAGGACGCCGAGAACGTACGGGCCGAGCAGTTCCTCCTCCTCGTGCCGCTGCCGGTTCATGCCACCACCTCTCGCAGTCCGGCGCCCTGCCGGGGCGGCCTGCCCATTCGTCTGCCCGCTCGGCCCTCCGTGGTCCCGCCTTGGCGGAACACCTCGCGCAGTGCCTTGAGCGCGTAATGCGCCCGTGATTTGACCGTGCCCGCCGGGATGCCGAGGCTGTCGGCCGCCTCGGCCACGCTCAGCTGGCGGTAGTACAGCTCCTTCAACACGTCCCGGTGCTCCGGGGACAACTGGTCGAGGGCCCCCAGCACGGTCATCGTGTCCACGATGGAGTCCGCGTGGTCCTGCTCCACCGGGGGAGCGGCCACCTCCCCGGAAACCTCCGCGGGGCGCGCCGCCTTGGCCCGGTAGCGGTCGGTGACTATGTTGCGGGCCACCGTCAGCAGCCAGCCGCGCACCGATCCCTTCCCGTTGAGCAGGATCTCGGAATGCCGCCAGGCGCGGATGAGCGTTTCCTGGACGACGTCCTCGGCAGCGGCCCGGTCCCCGGTCAGCCGGGTGGCGTACGCGAGCAGGGCGTGGCCGTGCTCCTCGTACACCGACCTGATCAGTGCCTCATCGGTCGAGCCCCGCCGTGTACGGGGCCACAGTGGTCCGGCCATCTCACCCTCTCCGTCTTCCTCGCCCATCTGGTGCGGTCAGAACACGCGGCCCGGCGGGAGACGGTTCATGTGACCCCGGTCACTCCGCAGAGATCGTCGTGCTCTCAAGTGCTCTCAGGCGCCTTCAGACCCCTTCAGGTGCGGCAGGCGCGTCCCTCGTTGAGGCAGCCGACGACGGCGGCCATCTGCGCGTCCGTCATGGCGTCCACGAACATCGCGTGGTCCGTCTTCGGGCTGTGCCGCTGCTCGGGGAAGGAGTCGACGGCGACCGGCACCCCCGGCGGCACGTCGTACGCGAGGGAGACCCGCAGCTGGGGCACGGCGAACATGCCCTGGGGGCAGACGCCGTTGGCCGCGGGGAAGGCCAGGTGCGAGCGGTGGCCCGGGCTCTCGGTGTCCAGTCCGTTCCAGCAGCCGGGGAAGACGAGCGTACGGGTGAGCCGCTCGCCCGCGGGGCAGCGCGGATAGCGGGTGGTGAACCGGTCCGGGGAGCCGGAACAGCCCCAGCGGGCGCGGACGTCGGCGTCGCTCCCCGCGGTGGCCGCGACGGCGTCGCCGGTCATCGCCCGCAGGAAGCGCGGCATCGGCACCACCTTGCCCACCGGGCTGCCGCGGAACTCGACGGAGACCGCCGCCTCGGGCAGGATCTCGCCCGTGTTGCCGTGCCCGGCCGAGTTCTCGTGCGCGTTGCCGCCCGCCCGGTCCGTCCGGCGCAGGACCGGCCAGTAGTACGCGGAGCGGTCGCCGCCGCGGCAACTGGTCGCGGCGGCGGCCAGGGAGGCGTCGGTCGACATCGCGTCCGTGGACAGGTTCCCCACGTAGGCGTGGGTGTGGTGGGCGCCGGAGCGCAGGCCCGGAGACACCACCAGGTTGTCCTCGTTGTAGTGGTGCTCCTCGTTGCGCCCGCAGTCCACCGTCACGGTGCCCGTGGAGGCGTCGGGTCCGGGCACCGGATCGCCGGGGCCGGGCGGTACATCCCGTATGTCCACGTAGTCCCGGGAATTCATCCCGGAATGCGAGGTCCCGTCGGGGCCCGCCACCCGTGCGGCGCCCAGCACCGCGGCCGTCAGCCCGATGCCCAGCACCAGGCAGACGAGCAGTGTGAGCAGTCGGCGTTCGTTCCCCATGCGGGTCACGGTTGCGGGTGCGCGCCGCAGCGTCAACCTGGCGTCCCGCATGCCGGTCCGCAGGCCGGTCCGCACACCGGCCGCAGCCCTCCGCCGGGCGGCCCGCGCGCTTGCCGTGCCGTCGGCGGACCGCGCACAGTGACCGGCATGACACCCGCAGAGCTCCTGCACGCGTTCGCCCGCACCCGCGCCTCCCTCGACGGCGCCGAGGTGACCTTCTGGTGGTCCGGGGACATCTACTCCTGGGCCCCGGACCAGCCCTACCGGCGCCTGTTCGGCTTCGAGGGCCTCAACGTCGCCCGTCTCGTCGGGGACGCGGACACCGGCGGCTTCCAACTGCTCACCAGGGAGGCCGCGTTCTACCTGGATCCGCAGACCCGGGAGATCCTGGAGACCTGGGAGGACAAGCCGGTCATCCACGTCTGGAACGATCCGGCCAATCTGCGCCTGCGGCCCTTCCCGGTCCCGCTGACGGACCTCGGCGACCAGGTCTGCTTCAGCCTGGAGATCCCGATCGCCTATCCCTCGCCGCTGCCGGTCGCCGAGTATCCGCTGAACTCGGCCGACGACACGTACCGTGCCCTGGAGCTCTTCCAGTTCTTCGCGCCGGCCGAGGTGCTCACCACGGACGAGCCGAGCGTCCCGAGCACCATGTCCTGGACGCGGATGTCCCCGTGGCTGCCGTGGATGGAGCAGGGCCGGCGCCAGGGCGGCCTCACGTTCCACTGCCGGGGCCGCAAGACGGGCTCGTACGCCGAGGTCCCGGAGCGCACCCGCGCGTACATCGCGGCCCGCCACCCGGAGTACGCCCACGCCCCGGAGAAGTGGACCGAACCCAACGAGACGAGCTGGACCTACTTCCGCACCCACGGCCGCCCCTGACCTGCCACCGCGGCCCCCGCACGCCCCCCGGGGCCCGGTTCGGGGGCCGCGCGGGGCCCGGTTCGGGGGGTTCGTCCGGGGTTGACCCGCGGGGGCGGGCGGGGGGAGTTCGGCGCGGGAAGCGGGGTGCCGGACACCGGGGGCCCTGGGGGTCGGGAACGCAGGGGCGGGGAGGTAGGGTCCGGGGGAGGTGTAGGGGGGCGGCAGGGGTGCGGACAAGGGTTTTCCCTGTATCGGGTTCATCCTCGCGTTGCCTACTGTCTGCCCACCGGCGATCTCTCCCGCCCCGAACGGACCCCGCGCCAACCCCACATGGTGTGAAGCCGTCCGGACGGGTGGATCGCCCGCACCGCCGTTGCCCCAGCCCCGCCGAAGCGGCCGGGACAACGCGGCGAGCAGCGGTGGCCGGGACGGGAATGACCGACCCGTTTCCGGCCCCGTAGTCGCCGGTTCACCTCCCACACTGCTCGACCGCCCGCTCCGGCCTGCCCGGAACCGGGCCCGCGAAAGGGAACACAGTGCACGCAACGAGACGAAGCAGGCTCATATCCGTGGTGGCGATGTCCGTCACCCTGCTCGCCGGCTCCGCCACCGCTTCCGTCGCCCTGGCCGGTTCGGAGCCCGCTCCGGCCCCGGCCGCCGCCTCCACCCTGCCGGCCGCGGGGGCGCCGGCCGCTCCGGACGCCGCTCCGGTGCAGAACCTGATCGTCGGCTACAAGTCCTCGGCCACCGAGGCCAGCTCCAACAAGGCCGCCGCCGACGACGCGACCGCCAAGGGCAAGAAGGCCGGCAAGAAGGCGAAGTTCGACCGCCGCCTCGGCACCGGTGCCGCCCTCGTCAACCTGGGCGGAGCCGTCGCCCCGGCCGCCGCGGCCGACGTGATGGCCCAGTTCCGTGCCGACCCGGACGTCGCGTACGTCGAGGTGGACTCCCGCGCCTACGCGATGGCCACCCCGAACGACACCGAGTACACCAAGCAGTGGGACCTCTTCGAGCCCACCGGTGGCATGAACGTTCCTGCCGCCTGGGACAAGACCACCGGCTCGGGCGTCACCGTCGCCGTGATCGACACCGGCTACGTGGCCCACTCGGACGTGGCCTCGAACATCGTCGCCGGCTACGACTTCATCTCCGACGCCACCGGGGCCCGTGACGGCAACGGCCGTGACAACAACCCCGCCGACGCGGGCGACTGGAGCGCGGCCGGCGAGTGCGGCACCGGCTCCCCGGCCAGCGGCTCCTCCTGGCACGGCACCCACGTGGCGGGCACCATCGCCGCCGCCACCAACAACGCCAAGGGCGTCGCGGGCATCGCGTACAACGCGAAGATCCAGCCCGTCCGCGTGCTCGGCAAGTGCGGCGGCACCACCGCCGACATCGTCGACGCCATCACCTGGGCCTCCGGCGGCACCGTCGCGGGCGTCCCGGCGAACGCCACCCCCGCCAAGGTCATCAACATGAGCCTCGGCGGCTCCGGCGCCTGCACCTCCAGCTACCAGAACGCCATCAACGCGGCCGTCGCCCGCGGCACCACCGTCGTGGTCGCCGCCGGCAACAGCAACGCGGACGCGGCCGGCTTCTCGCCCGCCAGCTGCAACAACGTGGTCTCCGTGGCCGCCACGAACCGCACCGGCGACCGCTCGTTCTACTCGAACTTCGGCAGCCGCGTCGACGTCTCCGCCCCGGGCGGTGAGACCCGCCGCGCCACCGACACGCCCGGCACCGTCACCACCCCGGAGAACGGCATCCTCTCCACGCTGAACAACGGCGCCACCACCCCGGGCTCGGAGATCTACAAGCCCTACCAGGGCACCAGCATGGCCGCCCCGCACATCGCGGGCCTCGCCGCCCTCGTCGTCGCCGCCAAGCCCTCGCTGACCCCGGCGCAGGTCGAGTCGGCCATCAAGGCCAACGCCCGCCCGCTGCCCGGCACCTGCACCGGCGGCTGCGGCACCGGCATCGCCGACGCCGCCGCGACGATCACCGCCGTCACCTCGGCGCCCGCCCCGGGCTTCGAGAACGGTACGAACGTGAACATCCTCGACAACACGACCGTCGAGAGCCCGATCACCGTCAGCGGAGTCGCGGGCAACGCCCCGGCCGCGCTCAAGGTGAACGTGAACATCGTGCACACGTACATCGGTGACCTGAAGGTCGACCTCGTCGCCCCGGACGGCTCCGTCTACAACCTGCACAACCGCGCGGGCGGCGGCACCGCCAACATCAACCAGCAGTACACCGTGAACGCCTCCTCGGAGGTCGCGAACGGCACCTGGAAGCTCCGCGTGAACGACAACGCGGGCGGCGACACCGGCTTCATCGACTCCTGGAGCCTCGGCTTCTGAGGAGCCGAAGGCCGCGCCGGCCGGTAGCACCGACCGGCCGGGCCAGTACGGACCAATGAGCCCGCGGACCTGCCGATACACCTCGTATCGGCAGGTCCGCAGCCGTTTCCCCACAGCTGACTGAATTCTGCGTCACAATCCGGGTCCACCCGGCATCCGACCTCGTATTGTCGCGTCTCACAGGAGATGCACAGAAGTGGGGACGAGAGGCTGGTGGCTGTTGCGTGGTGGCGGCGACGGGGAACGCTGACACGACCGTCGGACACGGTGAACTGATCAGGGAGGTCCAACGCGCGCTGACCGCGCACGGGCGGGCCCTCCTCACCGGACCCGCCGGCGCGGGCAAGACCGAGGTGGCCGGGGCCGTCGCGGCCGCTGCCGCTGCCCGCCACGAGACCGTGCTCCGCCTCGCGCCCGAGGCCGCCGACCAGTGGATACCGGAAGCCTCCGCCGCCGCGCTGCTCGCCTCCGTGCCCGGCGCCGCCCTGGACCGGCTCTCCGGACCCCAGCGCACCGCCATCGCCCTCCTGCGCCGGGAGGCCGACGCGCCCCGCGCCGGCCGCGACCACGTCGCGCTGCGCCTCGCCGTCGTCGAGATCCTGCGCACCCTCGCCGCCCGCACCCCCGTCCTCCTCGTCCTCGACAACGCCCAGTGGCTGGACGCGGAAAGCACCGATCTGCTCCGGTTCGCCCTGCGGCTGACCCCGCCCCGCGTACGGGTCCTCGTGGCCGAGTGCGTCCAGGGCGGCGCCCCCGTCGGCGGCCCCCTCTGCGGCCCCGGCACCCCCGCGATACGGGTCCCCCCGCTCGGCGCCGACGAGGTCGCCGAGCTCCTCGCCCGCCACGGCCTCCCCGCCCGCCTCGCCGGCCGCATCCACCAGGCCAGCGGCGGAAACCCGCGCCTCGCCCTCGCCCTCGGACACTCCCTCGCCGAGGCCGCCGAGGCCCGCGACGCCAGCGCCCACCACGCCGACCCCCTGCCCCTGTCCGGCCAGGCCCGCGAGGTCGCCCGCCGGCTCCTCGCCGAGGCCCCGGCCCCCGCCCGCCGCACCCTGCTGCTGGCCGCCCTCGCGGCCCGGCCGACGACCGCCCTGCTGCGCCGGGCCGGCCGCCCCGACGCCGAGGCCGAACTCGCCGAAGCCGAACGGGCCGCACTGGTCACCGTGGGGGAGGACGGGGCGGTCACGTTCACCGCCGGGGCCCTGCCCATGGCCCTGGCCGCCGACGCCGGCTGGCCCGAGCGCGCGGCCGGACACTCCGCGCTCGCCACCGCGGTCGACGACCCCGTCCAGGCCGTACGCCACCGGGCGCTGGCCGTGGACACCCCCGACGAATGGCTCGCCGCCGAGATCACCGAGGCCGCCGCGGCCTGCCGCAGACGCGGCCAGCGCGCCCTGGCCGCCGAACTCGGCCTGCTCGCGGCCGAACGCACACCGACCAACCGGCCCGGGGACGAACTGGCCCGCCTCGTCGCCGCCGCCGAGGACGCGGGCTGGGCCGGCCGCGCCGACCTCGCCCGCCGGGCCACCCGTGCCGTACTGGCCCGCGACGCCTCGCCCGCCGACCGGGTGCGGGCCCGGCTCGCCGTGATCGACGCCGCGGGACAGGCGCTCGCTGCCCTCGACGAGACCTTCGCGTACGCCATGGACGACGCCGCCGGAGACCCCGCCCTCCAGGCGGCCGTGCAGCTGCGGATCGCCACGAAGTACAACCTCAGCGACGGCGACCCCGTACGCTCCCGCGACGCCGCGGCCGAGGCGGGTGCCCTCGCCGCCCTCGGCGGCGACCAGGTCGCCGAGGCCATGGCCCTGACCGTACGGGCCCGCATGGGCCGCATCCTCGGGGACCCGGACGCCGAGGACATCCTCGCCGAGGCCCTGGCCCTGCCCGCCCCCGAGGTGCCGCTCGGCATGCGCAACGCGCCGCAGTACCTCGCCGTGCGCCACGCCCTGTTCGACGACCGCGTCGACGACGCCCGCCGCCAGCTGCTCGTCCTGCTCCCCGCCGTCCGGCGCACCGGATCCGCCGAGGACGTCTTCGAGGTCCTGCGCAGCCTCACCGAGGTGGAACTGCGCCGCGGCCGGTGCACGTCCGCGTCCGCGCACGCCCGGCGCGCCCTCGAACTCACCATCGAGGCGGGCCTCTCACCGGGCCCCGCCTGGTACGCCTCCGCGATGGCCGAGGCCATGGGCGGCAGCTTCGCCCGCGCCGCCGCGTACGCCCGGCGCGGCATCCAGGCCTCCGAGGAGGAACACGACCAGGTGTTCCTCTCGCGCAGCCTGTACGCGCTCGGCCTGACCGAGCTGGCGACGGGGGAGGCGGCCAGGGCGGTGGCCACCCTGCGCCGCGTCGCCGAACTGGAGGAGGCCCAGCAGGTCGTCGACCCCTCGATCCTGCGCTGGCACGGAGAGCTGGCCGAGGCCCTGGTGGCCGCCGACGCGCCGGACGAGGCCGCCGAACTGCTCGGCGGCGTCCGTACGGTGGCACTCGGGCTCGGCCGCACCGCCGTGGTCGCCGCCCTGGACCGGGCCCGCGGCCTGTGCCTGTCCGCGCACGGCGACGCCGACGCCGCCGTGGACCTGCTGGGGGCCACGGCGCAGCGGTTCGCCGCCCTGGAGCTCCCGCTGGAGCGCGGCCGTACGCTGCTGGCCCTGGCCCGGGTGGAACGGCGCCGGCGCCGGCGCGCCCCGGCCCGCGCCGCGCTGCGGGCCGCCGCCGAGGTGTTCACCGCGGCCGGGGCCAAGCCCTGGGCCGAACTCGCCGCGGAGAACCCGGAGGCGGCCCCCGCCCCGGGCGGCGGCGCGGCCGTGGCCCTGGCGGCGCTGACGGAGGCCGAGACCCGGCTCGCGCTGCTCGTCGCGGAGGGCGCCAGCAACCAGGAGGCCGCCGCGAAGCTGTTCGTCAGCGTCAAGACGGTCGAGGCCCGGCTGACCCGGATCTACCAGAAGATGGACGTGCGCTCCCGGGCCCAGCTGGCCACCACCCTGCGCACCCGCTGAGGGCGCGCGGGGTGCCGGCCGGGCCGGTCGCCGGGTTCAGCAGCCGAGGTTGCCGCCCGGGCTCACGCCCAGGATCTGCGTGAAGGACTGGTACGCGTTGATCCGGCTCTGGACCTGGGCGGGGTTGCCGCCGTTGCACTCCAGGGAGCCGTTGATGGAGCGGATCGTCTCACCGAAGCCGGCCCCGTTGACCATGGCGGCATGGGCGGTCATCGTGCCCGGGCCGTTCTGGGTGTTCCAGTACCACAGGGCGGTCTTCATGGCGACGGCCGGATCCTGCTCCACGAGGTACGGGTTGGCGAGCAGGTTGATGCCGAGGGCGTCCCCGGCCGCCTTGTAGTTGAAGTTCCAGCTGAGCTGGATCGGGCCGCGGCCGTAGTAGGCGGCCTGCCCGGCGGGACAGCCGTACGGCTGGCTCGCGTCGCAGTAGTGGGGGTAGTTGGCCGTGTTCTGCTCGACGATGTACACGAGCCCGCCCGTCTCGTGCGAGACGTTCGCCAGGAAGGCGGCCGCTTCGCGGCGCTTGACGGTGTCGTCGCCGGTGTTGGCGAAGCCGGGGTACGCGGACAGGGCCGCGACCAGGCCGTTGTAGGTGTAGAAGGAGTTCCGGTTCGGGAACATCTGGTTGAACTGGGCCTCGGTGACCACGAATCCGGACGGGTTGCCGGGGTCCGTGCCGCCGCCACCGCCGCAGGTGCCGAGGTCGGACCAGACGCCCCACTGCCCGGTGGTGCCGGGCGTCTCGCCCTGCGTCCACCACTTGGCCTGCCAGTTGTGTCCGCTGTACGAGGCGTTCATGCCGCCGGTGTAGACGGCGGCCGAGGACCAGGGGGAGGCGCAGGCGGCGGCCGCGGAGGCGGGTGAGGCGGGGAGGGCGACCGCGAGGCCGATGGTGGCGGCCGCGGCGGCGGCCAGGGCCAGTGCTCGGCGGCGAAGCGCACGTATCACGTAACTGCTCCTTCAGTGGGGGGAATTGCCGTGGGGGGCATTCCACGCCACTGAAGCGAAGCTAGTCTGGACCTGTCAAGGTCTAGACCATCATTCATCCGTTTCGGACAACATCCGGGCCCACCGGCCCGGCAAACGGGCGGGGCCCGTACGCGCCGTTGCGCGTACGGGCCCCGCCGGTCGTCCGGGAGAGGTCAGCTGCCGGCGGAGAGGTTGCCGGAGAGGACCGGGATGTTGTCCACGATGTGGGAGAGCGACTCGTCGCCCTTGGCCTGGGTGGAGTTCTCGGCGCACTGCTGGTTCATCGGGTTGGACAGGACGTTGACGTCCTGGACGCCGACGTTGGCGAGGACGGCGACCAGCGACTGGGCGTTGACCTTGGCCGGCAGGCCGACGCAGAGCTTGTTGAGCGAGCCCTGGACCAGGCTGAGCTGCGGGCTCATCGCGCCCTTGGTCTCCTGGTTGCCGTAGATCTGCGAAGCGTCGTTGCCGTTGACCGTGTTGACGCCGTTGTCGTTGCCGATCGCCATCGCCGGGGCGGCAACCGCGGCGCCGAGGCCCAGCACGGAGGCGGTGACCGCAGTGGTGGCCATGAGCTTCTTGAGCATGAGGATTTTCCTTCTGTAGCGATGTTGCATGGGATGGCTGCCCCCGGCGGGACGAGCTGATCAACTGCAATCCGCGCACTTGGTTATCGACTGTCACCCGAGTGGCCCATCGCGTCCCCCGTGAGCGGGCACGCGAAAGGGGCCGCCCTCCGGCTCTGCGAGCGGGAGGACGGCCCCTTCGTCCGACATCTTCAGGGCATCGCCGTGGAGACGGCCGCGGGCGGTCAGCCCGTCTTGCGGCGGGTCTTCTTGTTCTTGCCGCCGGCGCCCGCGCTGGAGCCCTGGATCTTCGCCCGGCTCTGGTGGGCCTGCTGTGCGTGGGCACTGCGGGCATTGCGGTCGAGGGCCTCCCGGAACTTGCGCTTGGCCTCCTCGGCCGGCGATTCGTCCTGCGGGGTGTCCGACTCTTCTGCCATGTGTCCTCCTGGGTCGACCTGAAGCCGTCCCAGTCTGTCACCCGCAGTCCCCCCTGACCAGCGAGTTCCGTTCCGTGGGGCCAGGAGGGGCCGGGCGGGGCCGGACAGGGCCGCACGGGCCCGAGCCGTACCGGCATCCGCGTCGGCGTCCGCGTCGGAGTCCGGACAAGCGAAATCCCGGGCCTCGCGGGGAGACCCGGGACTTCACTGGTGCACTTCGCTTGACCGCCGTGTTCAACGACGGACCGTTCCGGAGGTCACGCCCCGGACGACACGCGCTTTTGGTGCACCCGCAGCTGCAGGGTGGCGAGGTCCAGCAGCGGGGTGGGCACGCCGAGAGCGCGGGCCCGGGCGATCAGATCGCCGAAGACGTGCTCGACCTCGGTGGGCCGGCCGGACACCAGGTCCCGGTACATCGACGGGGTGAGCGGGGAGCCGGGCGTGGTCACCGTGCGCGCGGTGAAGGCGAGTTCGGTGTCCGGGACGGGGTACCCGGCCGCCGCGGAGACGGCCGCCGCCTCGGCGAGCACGGACGGCCCGAGCCCGGTGCCGCCGGGCACGGCGCCGACCTCGCCGACGGAGCCGCGCCCCAGGCAGGTGACGGCCGCCAGGGTGCTGATGAACACCCACTTGTGCCACATCGAGCCGACGACGTCCGAGGTTCCGGGGCTGTCGATGCCCGCCCCGGTCAGCGCGGCGCGTACGGCGTCCACGCGCGTCGAGGGCCGGCCGTCGAGCTCACCGGTGATCACGACGGAGGGCGGGGCCATGCGCACGATGTCGCCGTGCTCGTTCAGGGCGGTGACCACCTTGGCGACACCGCCGAGGACCTGCGCCCCGCCGAAGCGGTCCGTCAGGTGCTCGAGATGGGCCATGCCGTTGAGCAGCGGCACGATCGCGGTCCCCGGCCCCACCGCCGGGGCCAGGTCCTTCGCCGCACGGTCGAGCGCCGTGGACTTCACCGAGAGGAGGACGAGGTCGTACGGGTGCGAGAGCGCGTCCGCGGTCACCAACTCGGGAGCGAGCGCGAGGTCTTCGCCGAGGCCCGTCACCCTCAGCCCGCGCTCGCGCAGGGCGGCCGCCCGCTCCGGGCGCACCAGGAAGGTGACGTCCTGCCCGGACTGGGCGAGACGGGCGCCGAACCAGCCGCCTACGGCGCCGGCGCCGACTGTCAGGATTCTCATGCGGGACAGCCTGTCACGGCACCGTGCGGTCCCGCCGGTTCCCGCCGTTTCCGCCGGCCCCGCCGAAGGGAACGCGCGTCAGCTCTGCGTGACGCGCAGCGCGTCGCCGACCAGGCGTACCGCCCGGGAGAGCCGGCCCAGCTGCTGGAGTTCGACGGCGTACATCCGGATCGAGCCCTCGATGACGGTCTCGGCCACGCCCATCGCGGGCAGTTCGGCCCGGCTGGTCTCCAGGGCCACCCGCACCGCGCGCATCTCGTGCTGCAGCTGGAGCTGGGCGTGCCGGGTGAGGAGGACGGGGCTGCGGGTCAGCGTCGAGTAGCTGCCGTAGCGGGCCGGGAGCAGATCCCGCAGCCAGCGCATGGCCGTGCGTTCCCAGTCGTGGGTGCCGGGGGTCTTGACCTGGCAGGGCCAGTCCGGGCTGAGCGTGGTGGAGGCCGTTTGGCGCATTCTCGTCGCTTCCGAATGGTGTCGAACTCTGATCGAGACGTTGGTGGGCGGCCTCGGCCCAGGGGTTGACCGAGGCCGCCACAAGCGCTCTGGTGGAAACCGGTGCCGGGAACGGGCACCCGGCGCGGGGCAGGAGGAGGAGCTGTCCCGCGCGGGTGTCCGTTCTGGGAGGGCGTGGGGTCGCTCTCCTTGGCGTCCGTGGATCCGGCGCGCTGCTCAGTAAACATATATACCGTCGAGTAGACAAGAGAATGAAAAATTACATGCGCCTACAGGGCGTGAAAGTGGACCGCCTCGTACCGGTTGAAAATCGGGCTTACAGGAAGAATCCGTGCTGGTCGGCAACCTGCTCGTAACCTTCGAGCCGCGCTTGCGTACGCTCCGGATCCGCGTCGGCCATCGCCTGCAGCAGGGCCGCGGAGAGCATCCCCGGGGCCGCGTACGAGTCGAACACCAGCCGCGCCCCGGTTCCGGCGGTCAGCGCCACGTCCGCCTCGTCCACCAGCGGCCCCAGGGTGGTGTCGGTGATCAGCGCGATCTTCAGGCCGGCGCTGCGGGCCGCCCGCAGCGCCGAAAGCGTCTCCTTGGCGTGCCGGGGCATCGCGAAGGCCAGCGCCCAGGTCCCGCCGGCCTCCCGGGACTGGAGCAGGGCGTCGTAGGCGACGCTGCCTCCACGTGTCACCAGCCGGACATCGGGGTGGATGCGGCGTGCCGCGTACGCGAAGTACTCCGCGAGCGAGACCGAGATCCGCAGGCCCAGCACCGTCAGCGGCACCGAGCGGGCCAGCTCCCGGCCGATGTCGAGCACCTGGTCGGTATCGGCGAGCAGGCGCCGCACGTTCTCCAGGTTCACGATCTCGGCGTCCACGGCCGCCTGCAGCTCGTTGCGGCGGAACTGCTCGCGGCTCTCCGGGGAGCCCGCGACCGCGCTGAGCGCCATGGGCTGCAGGGCGTCGCGCAGGGCCGGATAGCCGCTGAACCCCAGGGAGGTGGCGAAACGCGTCACCGACGGCTGGCTGACGCCCACCCGCTCCGCGAGCTCGGTGATCGAGAGGAACGCGGCCTCGGTGAGGTGGTCGACCAGGTACTGGGCGATCCGCCGCTGCCCCGGGGACAGCCGGTGGCCGTCGAAGAGGGCGCGGACCCGGTCCCCGGGAGCCCGCTCATGGACCGGCGGCGCCTGCCCACTCGGCGTGATCGCAGCCGCCTGTGCGCGTGCCTGCTGCCCCGATGACACCGATGGGCCTCCCTCTCATGTCACTCGTCTTCAAACATAGCTCACGCCCTGTGGTCGGGCCGGGCCGGTGCCGGGGGCCGCGGTCCGGCCCGGGCCGCATCTCTCGCGACCCCCGGATGGCGGAAATATGATGTGCACGGATCTTCGGTGCGGCGCGCACCCGGAAGTCGAGAGCCGAGTGCCGAGAGCAGGGACATAAGCAGGGACCTATGGATGCACCCGGGAGCGGTCCATGACCTCGCGCCGACCCGCGAAGTCGGTGAGCGCGGCCGACCTCCTGAGCACCCTGGGACGGCTCACCGCCCGGGCCCGCGCGGGTGCGGAACTGCAGCTCGCCAGAGTGGAGCTCGCCGAGGCGCTCCAGCGCGAGATGCTGCCGGGCTCCCTGCCGGCCCTGCCCGGGCTGCGCAGCGCCGCCCGCTACGCCCCCGCCCGGCACGGCCTCGACATCGGCGGTGACTGGTACGACGGCTTCCGGCTGGCCGAGGGCGGACTCGCCTTCTCCATCGGCGACGTCCAGGGACACGACGTGGAGGCCGCCGCCTTCATGGGGCAGGTCCGCGTCGGCGTGCGCGCGGTGTCGACCGTCGTCGTGGACCCGGGCGAGGTGCTGAGCCGGGCCAACGACGTCCTGCTGTCGATGGACTGCGAGCTCTTCGCGACCTGCACCCTGCTCCGCTTCGACCCCGAGAACTGGGTGCTGGAGAGTGCCCGGGCCGGCCACGTGCCCTCCGTCTGGGCCACGGTCGACGGCCGCTACGGCATCACCGACGACGAGGGGGGCCTGCCGCTCGGAGTGGAGCCCGGGGCCCGGTACACGGTGACCCGGCGCCGGCTGGACCAGGCGGGCTCCATCGTCCTGCTCACCGACGGAGTGGTCGAAGGGCCCTCCTTCCCCATCGACGTCGGACTGGAGCGGGTGGCCCGCGTGGTGAGGGAGGCGGCGGGAGCCGACCCCGACGAGATAGCCGCCGAGATCATGAAGGTGGCCGATTCCACCGGCCACGCGGACGACGCGGCCGTGCTCGTCCTCAGCCACGACGCCGCAGGACCCCCGCGCCGCTAGGCGGTGTCCGCGAAGTCCCGCCCGTCCCACGACGCCCGGCACGCGCTGCTTCGCGGACACCCCCTAGCGCGTGTCACGGCCGCCCGGAGGCGGCGGCTGTTGTCTGATGCTGTGGTGCGCACCGAGGAATGGCGACGTTTCCGCGGAACCCTTCTCGGGATCCTCATCGTCGCCACCGCCTACTACGCCTCAGGACGGATCGGCCTCCTGCTGCGCGTGGTGGTCGAGGGTGCGGTGGTGACGCCCTTGTGGCTGCCCACCGGCATCGCGGTCGCCGCCCTGCTGTGGTTCGGACCGCGGATCTGGCCGGGCATCGCCCTCGGGACGTTCTTCGCCATCGAACACCTCGCCAGCTTCCAGCTCGCCGACGTCGGCATCATCGTGGGCAACACCCTCGCGCCGCTGTGCGCGTACGCGCTGCTGCGCCGGGTGGGCTTCCGCGTCGAGATCGACCGGCTGCGGGACGGCCTGGCCCTCGTCTTCCTGGGCGGGCTGGCGCCGATGCTGCTCAGCGCCACCATCGGCACGGGGGTGCTGGTGGCCACCGGGGACCTGGACCCGGCCGCGTTCTGGCCGGTGTGGTCGGCGTGGTGGGCCGGCGACGCGATGGGCGTACTGGTGCTGACCCCGCTGCTCCTCGTCGTGCCGCGGGTGCGGATGCCGCAGGACGTCTACCGGGTCGCCGAGGGGGTGGGGCTGACCGTCGCCGCCGGGATCGTCGTCGTCATCGCCACGCGGAGCTCGCTGTCGCTGCTCTTCCTCGTCTTCCCGCTGCTGATCTGGTCGGCCGTGCGCTTCCAGCTGGCCGGCAGCGCGCCGTGCGTCCTGCTCGTGTCGGTCCTGGCCATCTCGGCGGCGACCGACGAGGTGGGGCCTTTCGCCACCCACTCCCTCTTCGAGATCATGGTCAACCTCCAGGCGCTCAACGGCTCGGCGGCCCTGACCGCGCTGCTGCTGTCCGCCATGGTCACCGAGCAGAACAACATCCGCGAGGAGATCGAACGGGTGTGCAACGACCTCGCCGAGGTCGTCGAACGCCTCGCCCCGGGCAGACCGGGCGACTAGGGCCTGTCGCGAAAGCGGATCAAGGTCCTGGACGGTCGCGGTTCGTGGGACGTGGTGATCTGACGAACGGCCAGCGGGAGTGCACCATCCCGGAGAAGACGGACCGGATGCGCAACCGCCGAAAGCTCGGCTCCCGCGGTGGGCGCCCGTCCGACTCCGATGAACGAGTGGCTGTGAGACACCCTGGCTGCGACCCTGCGGCAGTGAACACAGACCTTCCGGACGGATGGACGATCGAGCGGGTTCGTTCGATGTCGGGCGATGCCGAAGCGGAGCTGCTCTCGCTGGAACGGCTCGTCGTGGTCGAACAGGCCGGCTTTGCCGACTACGACGTCCTCCAGCCTGACGTCATCCTGTCCTTTCACGGCCTGTGCCTCGCCCGAGCTGATGACGAATGGTTCATGGGAGAGCTCGGAGCCGACGGCTCACTCGTCTGCTGGGCTTCCCATGGCTCCGATCTGGCCGAAGCCATCCGCGGGCTGTGAGCTTCCCGCAGCCGTCTGATCACTTTCACAACGGGCCCCAGTGCTGTGACCGCGAACCATCGCGCCCGGTCGAGACCTTCCGCCGATGCTGGGGCGGGCTGGACGTGGACGTGTGGCTGTTCGAGGGCCCCGTGAACGCGCCCACCCGGCAGCGGAGGAGCTCCGCTGCCGGGTGGGCGGTGGGGAGATGAGCGGGAGAGGGGCGGCCTCAGACCTTCGGGACCTGGATGACGACGGTGCTGCACACCTTGTCGGCGAAGGTCTGCTTCTTCTCGTCCCACAGCGGCCACAGGAAGCCGATGTAGCAGGGGATGCCGTCGAGGATGTGGGCCAGCTTGCGCACGAACGCCATGCCGAAGCCGAGGAAGGCGCCGTCGGCCTCGCGGCGCACGCTGATGCCCAGGACCTTCTTGCCGATGGTCTGGCCCGTGGTGCCTTCCTTGTAGAGCTGGAAGATGGCCATGCCCATCGCGTACAACCAGCCGATGATGAAGAACACGCCGGGGCCGGCGTTGGCGGGGTCGCTGCTGGTGGCCAGGTCGATGAAGCCGAGGGCGTACATCGGACCGGCGATGATGAGCGCGTCGAGCAGGTACGCGCCGAAGCGCTGGCCCCAGTGGGCGAGCGGCGGCATGCCCGAGCCCGGCATGCCGGGCATGGCGGGCGGCGGGTAGGCGCCGTACGGCGGCGGGGTCTGCTGCGGGGGCTGCGGGTAGCCGTACTGCGGCTGGGCGCCCTGCGGGGGCTGCTGCGGGTAGCCGTACTGCGGGGGCACGCCCTGGGGAGCCTGCTGCGGGTAGCCGGGCTGACCCTGCGGGGGCTGCTGGCCGTACGGGTTGTTCGGGTCGCCGAAGCTCATGGCGAAAACTCTCCGGTGTCGGAAACGGGGACGTAGCGGATGGATCGGAGGAACATCACCATCTATCCGGTTTGCCCCCCTGAGCTGCCGCGATCTAGCGCGCATCATCGTGGTCGGTCCATCGGTCACTTGTCCAATCCGGCCATGTGGGTTTCTTTCGGCCGGGCGGTGCGCGCCGGGCGGCAGGGTGGCCGAATCCGATGTCCGCGAATTCCCGGGCCTTCTGACCCGGTGGTAACTTCCGCGAGTTGATCTTGCCGGTCGCCCCTCGCGGCGACGGCGATCCCTCCTGCAAGGAAGTCACAGTGCACCGCCATACCCCGCACCGCCCGCCGGCCCACCGTCCGTCAGTTCTCGCCGCCCGCGCGGCGGTTCCGGCGGCCCTGCTGGCCCTGTTCACGGCCGTCCCGGCCTCCGCGGCCCCGGCGCCCGGCTCCGGACCCGCCGCCCCGGCGCCCCACCTCGACGCGGTGGAGCAGACGCTCCGCCAGGTTTCCCCCGGCCTCGAAGGCCGGGTGTGGGAACGCAGCGGCGGCAACGTCCTCGACGCGTCGACGCCCGGCGGCGGCGACTGGCTGCTGCAGACCCCCGGCTGCTGGGGCGACGACACGTGCGCCGCGCGCCCGGGTACCGAGCGGCTGCTCGCGAAGATGACCGAGAACGTCTCCCAGGCGACGCGCACCGTCGACATATCGACCCTGGCGCCGTTTCCCAACGGCGCGTTCCAGGACGCGATCGTCGCGGGCCTCAAGTCCTCGGCCGCGCGCGGGAACAAGCTCAAGGTGCGCGTGCTGGTCGGTGCCGCGCCCGTCTACCACCTGAACGTCCTGCCGTCGAAGTACCGGGACGAGCTCGTCGCCAAGCTGGGCGCGGACGCCCGCAACGTCGACCTGAACGTCGCCTCGATGACGACCTCGAAGACGGCGTTCTCCTGGAACCACTCCAAGCTGCTCGTGGTCGACGGCCAGTCCGTGATCACCGGCGGGATCAACGACTGGAAGGACGACTACCTGGAGACCGCCCATCCGGTCGCCGATGTCGACCTCGCCCTGCGCGGGCCGGCCGCCGCGTCCGCGGGACGCTACCTCGACGAGCTGTGGTCCTGGACCTGCCAGAACAAGAACAACATCGCCAGCGTCTGGTTCGCCTCCTCCAACGGCGCCGCCTGCATGCCCGCGATGGCCAAGGACACCGCCCCCGCCTCGCCCCCGGCCGCCCCCGGCGACGTACCGGCCATCGCCGTCGGCGGACTCGGCGTCGGCATCAAGCGCAACGACCCCTCCTCCGCCTTCCGGCCCACCCTGCCCAGCGCGGCCGACACCAAGTGCGTCGTCGGCCTGCACGACAACACCAACGCCGACCGCGACTACGACACGGTCAACCCGGAGGAGAGCGCCCTGCGGACGCTGATCTCCAGCGCGAAGGGGCACATCGAGATCTCCCAGCAGGACGTCAACGCGACCTGCCCGCCCCTGCCGCGCTACGACATCCGCGTCTACGACGCCCTCGCCGCGCGGATGGCGGCCGGAGTCAAGGTCCGCATCGTCGTCAGCGACCCCGCCAACCGCGGAGCCGTGGGCAGCGGCGGCTACTCGCAGATCAAGTCGCTCTCGGAGATCAGCGACACCCTGCGCGACCGTCTCGCCCTGCTGACCGGTGACCAGGGCGCGGCGAAGGCCACGATGTGCTCGAACCTCCAGCTGGCCACCTTCCGCAGTTCGCAGAGTCCGACCTGGGCCGACGGCCACCCGTACGCGCAGCACCACAAGGTGGTCTCCGTCGACGACTCGGCCTTCTACATCGGCTCCAAGAACCTGTACCCGGCGTGGCTCCAGGACTTCGGCTACGTGGTGGAGAGCCCGGCGGCAGCGGCCCAGCTGAACGCCCAGCTCCTGGCCCCGCAGTGGCAGTACTCCCGCGCGACCGCCACGGTCGACCACGAACGCTCCCTCTGCCAGGCCTGACCTCCCGGCGGCGGGGCGGGAACCGCGCGCCCGGCGGCGCCCGCGCGGCGGTCGGGGCCGGGGGCGGTTGCGGCGAGCGAGCTGCTCGCGTTGAGGCGACCGAGCTGCTCGCGCAGTGCGCCCCCGGCGGCCGTGCGTGCTTCACCCGCCGTTCGCCCGGGGCGCTCAAGCTCGGCCGGGAAGGCCCCCCTCACACCGGCCACCACCGTGGCCCCCGCCCGGGAGCGACCATGACCTCTGCCCCGACGCCCTCCGCCCGGCCGCGCGAACAGCGCCCGCGCCGGTACCTGATGTGCCGCCCCTCCCACTTCGAGGTGGTGTACGCGATCAACCCCTGGATGGACCCGCGGAAGCCGGTCGACGCCGGCCTCGCCGTCCTCCAGTGGGAGCGGCTGAGCGACCTGTACCGGGAGCTCGGGCACACCGTCGAGCTGATCGACCCGGTGCCCGGCCTGCCCGACATGGTGTACGCGGCCAACGGGGCCACCGTCGTCGACGGCCGCGTCCTCGGCGCCCGCTTCCGCAACGCCGAGCGCGTCGCCGAGGGTCCCGCGTACCTGGACTGGTTCCGCAACAACGGCTTCGCCGAGCTGCACGATCCGGAGTACGTCAACGAGGGCGAGGGCGACTTCCTGGTCACCGCGAGCGTCGTCCTGGCCGGGTACGGCTTCCGCAGTGACGAGCGCGGCCACCGGGAGGCGGAGTCCTTCTTCGGCCGGCCCGTCATCAGCCTGGAGCTGGTCGACCCGCGCTACTACCACCTCGACACGGCGCTCGCCGTGCTCGACGGCGACGAGATCATGTACCACCCGGAGGCATTCGCCCCCGGCAGCCGCGCCCTCCTGGAGACGCTGTTCCCCGACGCGCTGCTCGTATCGGCGCAGGACGCGGAGGTCTTCGGACTGAACGCCGTCAGCGACGGCCTGAACGTGGTGCTCCCCGAGGCGGCCGAGGGTCTCGCCGGGCAGCTGCGCGAGCGCGGTTTCCACCCGATCGGCATGGACCTGTCCGAACTGCTCAAGGGCGGCGGCAGCGTCAAGTGCTGCACCCTGGAGATCCGGCCCTGACCGTTCCCGCACCTCGCGGGTGTGCCGCAGCCCGGGCAGGGCTGCGGCACACGGTGCGTGCGGATGCGCGGACAGGGACTGCGCCGGCAGGGGCTCCGCAGATGAAGGCCCCGCGGATGAAGGCCCCGCGGATGAAGGCCCCGCGGATGAAGGCCCCGCGGATGAAGGCCCCGCGGATGAAGGCCCCGCGGATGAAGGCCCCGCGAAGGGACGGCTCCGCGGATGAACGCTCCGCGGGTACGGGCTCAGTGGAAGAGCATCGAGGCGTCGCCGGCCGCCGTCGTGACCGAGCCGGGGCACAGGAAGCTGCCCGAGGTCTTGGTCGCGGTGAAGGCCTGGTTGACGTACTTGCGGGTGGCGCCGTCACGGTTCCACGTGATGTTCGTGGCCTTGTAGCGGCAGGAGATGAAGCTCATCTTGCCCGTGATGTCGATGGCGTCCGTCTTGGCGAGGCCGGCGGCGTCGTCGAAGGTGAACGCGGGGTTGTTGTTGAGGGAGGCGGTGATGCCGCCGTTGCAGCCGAGGTTGCCACCGGGCGTGTTGATGGTGGTCCGGTCGACGGTCAGCGCGCTCGGGGGGCCGGCGCTGGTGCGTGCGTTGGTCCACGTACAGGTGTTGCCGGCGACGACGATGACGCCGTCGAGCTGCTGATCCGCGGTCGGGGCCAGGGCGGTCGCCGACGTCGCTCCGGCGACGATCACCGCTGCTGCCAGGACGGCCGCGCCCGGCCATGTCGAGATCTTCATGCTGTCGCTCCTCTTCGCCACGTCCTCGTGGGGGTGTGATGCGGGGCCTTGGGGGGCCTCGCCGGCGTGCGCCCGGCCCGTCGGGGGCGGTTTCCGAACCGGCCGGGGGAGAGAGCTTTCGAGACGCGCCAGGGAACGTCCCACAGGGACCTTGAAATGTCAGGCCCATGTCAACAATTTGGCCGGAGTTCGCCCTGTACGGCGCGGAGGCCGCGCATGATGTGGAACGGATCGGGCTCCGTTGCGGTCTAGCCCTGTGCGCCCGAACAAGCGGCGCCGCCGGACCGCAGGTCCGTGCCGACCCGGCCAGCGTAGAGAGTTACCCCGATCCGTGAGTCTCACCAGCAGTACGCTCCTGATCCTCTTCCTCCTCGTCACGGCACTGGCGTTCGCCGCCGCCGTGTGGCTCTGGCCTCGCCTCGGCCGCCGCGGCGGGCGCCCGGTGCTCGGCCGGATCGGCGTGGTCCTGACGCTCCAGGTGCTGCTGCTCGCCTCCGTCGGCCTCATCGCCAACCGGACCTTCCTGCTCTACGGATCCTGGGCGGACCTCGCCGGGACGCACGGGTCGATGCCCTCCGCGGGGCAGGACGCGGCCCAAGCCGCGGCGGTCCGCGTCCTCGGCCGGCAGCCGACGGACGTACCCGGCGGGGCGACACCCCGCATCGGCGGTGAGATCCAGAAGATCACGGTGCGGGGCGAGGGGTCCAAGGCCGTCGTCCAGGCGTACGTGTACCTGCCGCCCGAGTACTTCCAGCCGGGGAAGGAACACACGAAGTTCCCCGCCACCGTGGTGCTCACGGGCTTCCCCGGAATGGCCGAGAACCTGCTCAAGGGGCTGGACTACCCGAGGACGGCGTGGAGGCTCGCCAAGCAGAAGAAGATGCCGCCGATGGTCCTGGTGATGATGCAGCCCTCGGTGATACCGACCCGCAACACCCAGTGCGTCGACGTGCCGGGCGGCCCGCTCAGCGAGACGTTCTTCGGCAAGGACCTGCCCAAGGCGGTCTCCGGCGCCTACCGCGTCGGCACCTCGCCCTCGAACTGGGCCATCATGGGCGACTCCACCGGGGGCTACTGCGCGCTGAAGACGGCGTTGGAGCACCCGGAGCACTACGCGGCCGGAGTGGGCCTGTCGACGGACTACAAGCCCGAGCTCGACCAGTACTCCGGTGATCTCTTCCACGGGAACACCGCCGAGGAGAAACGATCCGACCTGCTGTGGAGCCTGGACAACCTGCCGCAGGGCAAGTCCTCCTTCCTGGTGGCGAGCTCGAAGCAGGGCGAGCCGAACTACAAGGACACGCAGAAGTTCATCGCCAAGGTGAAGGCCCCGGCGCGCGTCTCGTCGATCACGCTCGACAGCGGCGGGCACGGCTTCAACACCTGGCGACGGGAGATCCCGCCCGCACTGGAATGGCTCGGCGGCCGCATCGGCGCCGAATGACCTCCGGCGCGCACCGAACCCCGCCGCCGGCACCGGACACGAGAACAAGAGAAGACATGACCCAGGACCCGACCACCCCCGCTCCGCCCTTGCCGTGCCCGTACGACGAGTCGTTCGCCCGCGACCCGCACGCCGTCCACGCCCGCCTGCGCGCCGCCGGCCCCGTGCACCGCGTCGCGCTGCCCGACGGCTCCCCGGTGTGGCTGGTGACCCGCGCGGCGGACGTACGGGCCGGGCTCGCCGACGCCCGGTACTCCGTCGACAAGCGGCACTCGACCACGGGCTTCAGCGGGTTCTCGCTGCCGCCGGCCCTCGACGCCAACCTCCTGAACGTCGGCCCCGAGGACCACCTGCGGCTGCGCCGGCTCGTCTCGAAGGGGTTCACCGCCCGGCACGTCGAGCTGCTGCGGGCCGACGTCCGGACTTGCGTCGACGAGCTGACCGCCCGGCTCGCCGACACCATCGCCCGTACCGGCGAGGCGGACCTGGTCGCCGAGTTCGCCAGGCCGCTGCCGCTGCGGACCATCGGCGCACTGCTGCGCGTACCCGCCTCGGACCAGGAGCGGTTCTCCGGCTGGGTGGCCACGATGCTCGCCCCGCGCTCGAAGGAGGAGCTCGTGGCGGCCGTCGGCAGCGTCCACCGGTTCCTCGTCGAGCTGGTGGAGCGGCGCCGGGCACACCCCGGGGACGACATGCTGTCGAGCCTGATCGCGGCGCGTGACGAGGAGGACCGGCTCACCGAGGACGAGCTGGTCTCGCTCGCCTTCCTGATCCTGATGGCCGGCAGCGAGACCGTCCAGCACGTCATCAGCGGCGGGATCCTGACCCTGCTCAGCCACCCGGAGCAGCTCGCCGTCCTGCGCGCGGACCCCTCCCGGCTGCCCGAGGCCGTCGAGGAGCTGCTGCGGTACACCGGCCCCAACCAGACGGCCGTCCGCCGTTTCCCGACCGAGCCGGTCGAGATCGGCGGCGTCCGCATCCCGGCGGGCGACACGGTCCTGTTCTGCCTGGCCGCGGCCCACCGCGACCCGGACCGCCACCCGGATCCCGACCGCTTCGACATCGACCGCGAGGACAAGGCCCACCTCGCGCTCGGCCACGGGCTGCACTACTGCCTCGGCGCACCGCTGGCCCGCCTCCAGATCACGCTCGCGCTGGGCACCCTCCTCGACCGGCTGCCCGGGCTCCGCCCGGCCGGCCCCGTGGAAGAGCTCTCCTGGACCAGTACGTTCCGCTTCCACGCCCTGCGCGCCCTGCCGGTCACGGCCGACTGACCCCGACATAACGGGTCTTCCCGCCCCGAACCGCCTCGCCCGGGCGACCGGGCAGGCACCATGGGGGGCGGTGGCTGACCCAAGCCGTCCGTTCGGGAGAAGAAGGGGAGACGGCATGCTGAAGGCCTTCACCGACCTGTCCACGCCGCTCGTGGCCGATGCCTGCCTGCGCACCGGAGTGCCGGTGCGCGTGGCACCGTCCGGCATCCGCACGGTGCTGCCCGGCCACCGGGTCGCGGGCCGCGCACTGCCGGTGCGCCACTACGGCAGCGTCGACGTGTTCCTGGAGGCGTACGGATCCGCCGAGCCCGGTGACGTCCTGGTCATCGACAACGGCGGCCGGACGGACGAGGCCTGCGTCGGCGACCTCGCCGCCCTCGAAGCCGAGAGCGCCGGCGTGAGCGGCCTCGTCGTGTGGGGGCTGCACCGCGACACGCCCGAGCTGGCCGAGATCGGCCTGCCCGTCTTCAGCTACGGAAGCCATCCGCCCGGGCCGGTACGGCTGGACGAGCGCGAGCCCGAGGCCCTGGTCACCGCCCGGTTCGGCCCGCACCTCGTCGGCGGCCGGGACTTCGTCTTCGGCGACGCCGACGGGGTGTTGTTCGTGCCCGCCGACCGGGTCGAGGAGGTGCTGGACACGGCGCTCGGGATCCGGGAGACCGAGCGCGAACAGGCCCGCCGGATCCGCGCGGGCGAATCCCTGCGCAGCCAGACGGCCTTCGCCGACTACCTGGTCCTGCGCGAGGCCGACCCCTCGTACACCTTCCGCCGGCACCTGCGCCGGATGGGCGGCGCCATCGAGGAGTGACGGCGCCGCCCGGTGCCCGGCCCGGTCACCGCCCCGGAGCCGGGCACCCGGTGTCCCCGGCCGGCAGGGCGCCGTCCAGCAGGTAGCCCTCGACGTACGCGTCGACGCACGCGTTGCCGTTCTGGAACTGGCCGTGGTCGCCGCCCTCCACGGTGACCAGCCGCGACCCGGCCAGCCCCCGGTGGGCGCGTACGGCGGCCTCGTAGTACGTCGCCGGATCGTTCTTCGAGTTGAGCATCAGCACCGGCGGCAGCCCCTCGCCGGTGACCTTGACGCGCGGGGTCTTGGAGCGCGGCCAGCTCGCGCAGACCGACGCGTACGTCAACTCCCGCGCCCCGGCCAGCGGATGGGTGCGCGTCGCCTCGGCGCTCTTCTCGATCCAGTACCGGCCGTCGCGGTTCCACGGGGTGTCCCCGCACGTGACCGAGAGGAAGTCGGCGACGAACTCCGCGCCCATCGGGTGCCGCAGCTTGTCGGCGACGGCCTTCCGCGTCTGCGTCGGCGCCTGATCGGGATGTTCCAGGAAGCCGAGGAGGCCGGCGAGGTCCGCGAACTGGTTCGTGTTGTACAGGGCACTGGTGGCCGCCGCGTCGAGGTGGTTGGGCGTGATGACCGTGCCCTCGACGTCCAGCGGCCGGTCGTGCAGCGCGGCGCGCAGCCGCTCGTACGAGGCCTTCGCCTCCTCGGGGGTGCTTCCCTGGTGGTAGGTGGCGTCGTGGGCCGCCAGCCACGGCAGGAAGTCCTGTTCGAAGCGGCGCTGGAAGCTCATCGGCTGCCCGGTGAGGAAGGACTGCCAGTCCCCGGTGAAGTCGATGTTGCTGTCGAGGACGACCCGCTCCACGCGGCGGGGGAACTCGGTCGCGTAGTACGCCCCGAGGAAGGTGGCGTACGAAGGGCCGTAGTACGAGATCTTCTGCGCGCCGAGCAACTCCCGGTACAGGTCCATGTCGTGCACGGCCTGGTCGGTGGTGATGTACGGCAGCAGCCCGCCCGACGCGCGCTCACAGTCCCGTACGAACTCCCGCGCGCGGTCGAAGGTCTGCCGGACGGCGGCCGTCGAGCGGTCGCGCAGATCGCCGCCGCCGAACATGGCGTCGACCTTGTCCTGGTCCGAACAGACCACCTTCGTACTCGCGCCCACACCGCGCTGGTCGAAGGAGACGATGTCGTACGCGGCCGCCAGCTTCGGACTGTACGAGGCGAGCCGGGCCGGACGGGGGAGCCCCGAAGCACCGGGGCCGCCGGCCGCCATCATGAGCACGCCCCGCCGCTTCGCCGGGTCCGTCGCGCGGCGTCGGGAGACCGCGACCGTCAGGTCCGGTCCGGAGCCCGGGTGGTACCAGTCGCGCGGCACGGACATGGCGGCGCATTCCAGCGAACCGCCCGCGCAGGGCTGCCAGTCGAGCTGTTGCTGCCGGTACCGGGCGGGAACCGGCGGTGCCCCGGCGCCCGTTGCCGCGAGGCCTGCGAGGCCTGCGAGGCCTGCGAGGCCTGCGGGGCTCGCGAGGCCTGTGGGGCTCGCGGGGCTCGCGGCGCTCGCCGGGACGGTGGGCAGGGCGGCGGCGGCGAGCAGCCCGCAGGCTGCGGCCGCCAGCCAACGCCCCGGCTTCTTGAACACGTGCATGTCTGAACTCCCCCTGGGATCCGGTCGGTCCCCTCGATCGTGCCGCGCGGGCCCCCGCGCCCTCGATATCCCTGGCTTCCGCATCCGGGGTGGCACCAGTGCCACCTCGGACCCGTGCCCTCCGGCGGCGGCTTTGCCCGAAGGCGGCAAGTCCGTGGCAGAACCGATACTTCACGCCTCTGTGACGCGCATCGCACGCAGCGCTACATTGCCCACGCCCCGCCGTCGCGGGGAGGTGCGGGCCGTGCGGGGCCGGGGGAGGGGCATCGACGATGGGGTCTGGAGTCTTGGGGAGACTGGGGAGCGCGGTCACCGCAAAGACGGCCGCCGTGGCCGCCGCGGGCGCCTTGGTGGTGTCCGGGGCGGTGGGGGCCGGGGTGTGGGCGCTCAGGGACGGTCCCCGGTTGGCGGTCGTCCAGCGCAGCGTCTCCGTATCGGTCGCGGCCGGGGGCGAGCAGTCCGCGATCGCCGCCTGCCAGAGCCACGAGAAGGCGCTCGGAGGCGGGTACGCCATCACCGGTACCGGCTTCGCCACGAGCAGCCTCTTCGTGGGCGACGCCTGGCTGGCCGCCGCGTACAACCCGGACACCGCGCCCGCCACGCTCACCGCGTACGCGCTGTGCGTCAACGCGAAACCCGAGTTCCTCGGCGGCGTCGGCTGGTCCGACCAGGCGCACGCGTTCCACGACCGGCGCAACAAGGTGACGGCCACCGGCGGCGCGCTCATTCACGACCTCACGACCGAGGGGCCGTTCGCGGAGGCGGCCCGCCAGGCCTCCGCATCGCCCTCCTGCCCGGGGGAGTTCACCTCGCTGGGCACCGAGTTCCGGGCGGGCCGTACGGTGACGGGCCGGGGCGTCGCACCGGTGCCGCTCGACAGCCTGACCACGAAGTCGGTGTTCGCCGGCGATGCCAAGGCCGTGCCCTACGCCGCGCTCAACCCGGGCACCCGGCTCAGCGCCGGCGTGTTCCCGCTCCACTCGTCCGAGAACATCGTGCGCCAGACCCGGATCGAGGACCCGCAACCGCCGGAGGCCAACTACGCGGTGTCCCTGCGCCCGATCTGCGTGCGGCTCAAAGCCGTGTCCGTGGCCACCGCGAAGGTGTCGGTGGCCGCGGGCGGCACCGCCGGCGCGGCCGTGTCCTGCCCGAAGGGGAAGCTGGTGGTCGGCGGCGGCTTCCAGTTCCCCGCCGAGAACGAGACGGGAGCCGCGGAGGCCCCGACGCGCTTCTTCGGAGACGGGTGGCTGTACGCGCCGACCGACGCGCCGGCGGCGGGCGGTGAGCCCTCGGGCGCCGAGGTGAAGGCCTGGCACGTCACCGGCAGGAACCAGCAGAAGGCCGGCCTCGACTACTCCAACTCGGTCTGGATCGAGCACAGTGACCGCGAGACGCTGACCGGCAACGGGTACTTCGACACCCACGGGCGTGGCCCGGACGACCAGGAGCTGCGCGTGGCGCCGGTGCCGGACAGCCAGTCGCTGGTCGCCAGCGCGGTCTGCGCGAAGATCGACGCCAAGCCCACCGAGCCGGCCAAGGCCCCCGCCCCGCCCTCCGTCTCCCGGCCGGAACTTCCGCACGCCCTCGATCCCGGGCCGGGCACGCCGGACGGCACGGTCCCCGCGTCGCCCTCGCCCTCGTCCTCCGCCCCGGCACCCGGCGCCTCGCCGTCGGCGAGCCCGTCCGCCCCGCCCGGAACGACTCCCGCACCGGGCGGGCCCAACAGCCCGGGAACCCCGACCAAGGGCGGCCCGAGCAGGCCCGGCACCCCGTCGCAGAGCGGAGCGCCGACCCGGCAGCAGCCGCAGGCCCCCGCGGTGAGCATCCGGCAGCCGTCGGACGGCGGCCAACTGCGGCGCGGCTGCGAGGAGTCGTTCGCCGGGTCGGCCCGGACCCGTCCGGACGACCGGCCCCTCACCGACCCGCAGTACACGAGCTGGCGGATCACCGGGCCGAACGGGCCGGTGACGCTGGGCGCCGGCGCGTCGGGCCGCTTCCTGGTCCCGCTGCTCCCCGACGGGACGTACAAGCTGGTGTTCACCGCGACCGATCCGGCGGCCGGCCTCACCGGCAGCGCGGAGATCTCCGTCAGGATCGTCGGCTGCATCCGCTGAGCGCCGGACACGGACGGCCGGCCACCGAACACCCTTCGGGGGAACGGCGCCGGAAGGGTGGCCGGGGCTCCGGACGAAGAGGATCATGAGGGGCGCCGGCCCACCGGGCCCGCCCCGCCACCGAGTCCAGGAGGTACGTGTGTCTGCCGCGTCGAGCACAGCGTCGAGTTACGCATCCGGGGTCTTCGAAGTACCGCTGCTGGGCGACACGATCGGCGAGAACCTGGACCGCACCGTCCGCCGCTTCCCCGACCGCGACGCCCTCGTCGACCTCGCCGCCGGGCGCCGCTGGACGTACGCCGAGTTCGCCGCCGACGTCGACGCCCTCGCGCTCGGCCTGCTGGACCTGGGCATCGCCAGGGGGGACCGGGTCGGGATCTGGGCCCCCAACCGCGCCGAGTGGACGCTGGTGCAGTACGCCACCGCCAAGATCGGGGCCATCCTCGTCACCGTCAACCCGGCGTACCGCTCCCACGAGGTGGAGTACGTGCTGCGCCAGGCCGGGATCCGGCTGCTCGTCGCGGCGGAGCGCTTCAAGTCCTCCGACTACGCGGGGATGATCGAGGAGGTCGCGCCGCGCTGCCCGGACCTGGAGTTCACCGTCCTGCTGGAGGGGCCGCGTTGGACCTCCCTCCTGGAGCGGGGGCGCGCCGGCGACCCGGCCGACCTCGTACGGGCGGCGGCGGAGCTGAGCGCCGACGACCCGGTCAACATCCAGTACACCTCGGGGACCACCGGCTTCCCGAAGGGGGCCACCCTCTCCCACCACAACATCCTCAACAACGGATTCTTCGTCGGGGAGTTGTGCCACTACACCGAGCAGGACCGGGTCTGCATCCCGGTCCCCTTCTACCACTGCTTCGGGATGGTGATGGGCAACCTCGCCTGCACCAGCCACGGCGCGGCGATGGTCATCCCCGCACAGGCCTTCGACCCGCAGGCCACCCTCGCCGCGGTCGAGGCGGAGTCCTGCACCTCCCTGTACGGGGTCCCCACGATGTTCATCGCCGAGCTCGCCGCGCCCGGCTTCGACGCGTACGACCTGTCCAGCCTGCGGACGGGGATCATGGCGGGCTCGCCCTGCCCGGTCGAGGTGATGAAGGAGGTCATCGACCGGATGGGCATGCGCGAGGTGTCCATCTGCTACGGGATGACGGAAACCTCGCCGGTGTCCACACAGACCCGCGCCGACGACTCGGTCGAGCGCCGGGTCTCCACGGTGGGCCGCGTCGGACCCCACCTGGAGGTCAAGGTGGTCGACCCCCAGTCGGGGCGGACTGTACGGCGCGGGGAGCCCGGGGAGCTCTGCACCCGGGGCTACTCGGTGATGCTCGGCTACTGGGGCGAGCCGGAGCGCACCGCGGAAGCCGTCGACGCCGCGCGCTGGATGCACACGGGCGATCTGGCGGTGATGGACGGGGACGGCTACCTGAGCATCACCGGCCGCATCAAGGACATGGTGATCCGGGGCGGGGAGAACGTGTACCCGCGCGAGATCGAGGAGTTCCTCCACGGACATCCGGACGTCCTGGACGTGCAGGTCATCGGCGTCCCCGACACCAAGTACGGGGAGGAGCTGATGGCGTGGGTGCGGATGCGCGAGGGGGCGCCGCCCCTCACCGCGGAGGCCGTCCGCGCGTACTGCGACGGACGGCTGGCCCACTTCAAGATCCCGCGGTACGTGCACGTCGTGGACGAGTTCCCGATGACCGTGACCGGCAAGGTCCGCAAGGTCGAAATGCGCGAGACGGCGGCCCGCCTGCTGGGGCCGTCCTCGTAGGGGCGGGGCCGCCGCCTCGGGGGTTCAGTCGCGGGGGGACAGCTCGGCCATGGCGCTCCAGCCCTGGCCGGGAACCTCGACGTGGATGATCTCCGGCGTACTGGCGATGGCGCCGGCGAGGGTCTCCATACCGGCCTTGAAGTGGTCGGAGGCGACGTGCGCGGCGCCCGCCTCGGCGTCGGTGAAGGCCTCCAGGAGGGTGTACTTGGTGGGCTCGTCCACGCTGCGCGACCAGTCGTAGAAGAGGTTGCCGGGCTCGTTGCGGGTGGCCCGGGTGAACTCGTCGACGAGCGTGAGCCAGTTGTCGCTGTGCTCCGGACGGACGTCGAACCTGACGGCGATGAAGATCATGCCGACCAGCCTGGCACCCCGGAGGGCCCCGCGCATCCCCATCGCGCCGTAATTCCGGCAGCGTCGGAAAAAGGCCTCGCGGGACTGCCCGCGGGCGCCCGCCGACGACCGGCCTCAGAGGCGGTCCGCCGCGGCCCGGGCGAGCGCGGTACGGATCTCCTCGGGGCGCCGCCGGAACTCCTCGGTCGGCAGCGACACCGAAAGGGCGTGCACCGCGTCGCCGTCCTGGTCGTCGCGGCCGCGCGGCAGGGCGACGGCCAGGCAGGTGTACGCGGGATCGGCCTCGCCGATCGACACGGCGAAGCCCTGCCCGCGGACCCGGGAGAGCTCCGCCTCCAGCAGCTCGGCGCTGGTGATCGTGGCCCCGGTCAGGCGGGCCATCCCGTGCTCGGCCAGGTACCGCCGCCGCAGGGGCCGGGGCAGCTCGGCGAGCAGCGCCTTGCCGTGCGCGGTGGCGTGCGCCCGGGTCTCCCGTCCGGGGGCGAACGGATGCGCCGCGTCCGTGACCGGGGCGGTGGTGTCGACGACCGTGATCAGGCCGCCCCGGTAGGCGGTGTAGTACGCCTCGGCGCCGGTGCTCCGGCGCAGCCGGGCCAGCAGGTCGGCGATGCGGGGAGCGGGCTCCAGATGGCGCAGCAGGCTCCGGTGCAGCCCGGGGATGCGCGGCCCGAGTTCGTACCCCCGCGGGGTGCGGACGAGGTAGCCGCGCTCGGTGAGCGGGGCCAGGAGGTGGTAGGCGGTGGACAGCGAGCACTCCATCCGGCGGGCCAGGGCCTTGGCACCGAGTGGTCCGGGCGCGTCGGCGACGGCGTCGAGGATCGCCAGCGCCCGGTCGACGGACTGCGGACCGGTGGGCGGCATGGTGCGGATCTCCAGGTTCTCCGGGCGGGGGGGCGTGCGTACCCCGAGCCTATGACGCAGTGGACGGACGGCGTTCATCGAACGTTGACCCGACGCTGACACGGGGCGCGCACAGTTTCCGTATGGACAGCGAACACGCCGCCCCCGCGAGGCCGTACGGCCCGGTGGCTGCCGATCTCACCGGCGTCCGGGTCGCCCATCGCGCGATCCTGGCCGACATCGGGCGCCTGGCCGGGCTGCTCGCCGCTCTGGCCGAGGCCGCCGAACCGGCCGGGCCGGCGCGGGCAGGGGCCATCGCCGGTTACGTGCACCGCTTCAACGACGTCGTACGCGGTCACCACCGCGAGGACCGGATCCTGTGGCCGGTCGTCCTCGACGCCGTGCCCGACGCCGCCGAGGCGGTGGCCGGCATCGTCCGCTTCGTCGCCGACCACGAGGCGCTCGACGGGCTCCAGGCCGAGTGCGACGCGGCCGCGGCCCGATTCGCCGCCGAACCCGGCCGTCACGCGGGGCACTTGGCCGGGCTGCTGGCCGTCCAGCGGGACCTGCTGGCCGCGCACATCGAAGCCGAGGAGCGGCACGTCCTCCCGGTCATCGCCCGCAGGGTGCCCGGCGCCGCGTACGCCGCCGCGCAGGCCCGCATCCGCCGGGCCGACCACTCGGCGGACCCGGCGTGGTCCCGCGCCTGGCTGCTGAGCCACGCCACCGAGGACGAGGCCCGGCGCCTGGTCCCGGCGGGCGGTGCGGTCCCGGCCGTCCTGGAACCGCAGCTGCGCGAGTACGCCGCCGAGGCGTCGGTGGTGTTCGCGGGCTGACCGGCCGGCTCAGGGGTGTGCCCACTGCCGGGCGAGCGAGGTGAAGGCGCGGACGGCGGCGCTCTCGTACGCGCTCTCACGGCGCAGCAGGACCACGGTCCGCGCGGGGAGGGCGGGGTCGAGCGGGACGGGGTGCAGCGGGGTGTCGCCGCGGGTGAGGGCTTCGGGGAGCACCGTGGCCAGCCCGGTGCGGCGGACGATCTCGGTGAGGGCGCTGATGGAGTTGGCCTCGACGGCGATCGGCGGCGCGACGCGGTGCAGGCGGAAGTAGGCGTCGACGTGCGCCCGCGTGGCGAAGTCCCCGCTGAGCAACGCGAGCGGACAGGTGGGGAGTTCGGCCACCGGCAGCGGCTCGGTGCGGCCGGCGTGCGGGTGGTCGGGGCCCACGACCAGGCCGAGGGTCTCGGTGAACAGCTCGGCGGCGGCGATGCCGGGCAGGTGCGCTCCCGGGAAGGCGATGCCGAGGTCGACGGTGTCGGCCAGCAGCGCCGACTCCAGCTGCCCCTGCGCCATCTCCTTGACGTTCAGGGTGATCCCGGGGTGCCGGGCGTGGAGCCGCGCGGCCAGCGGACCCAGCAGGTACGCGGTGAAGGTCGGGGTCATCGCGAGGCGCAGGCTGCCGCGCGACAGGTCGGCGACGTCGAGCACGGCCCGCTCGGCGGCGGCCAGGTCCTGGAGCGCTCGGCGCGCGTACGGGACGAAGGTCGCTCCGGCATCGGTCAGGCGCACCGCCCGCCCCGTACGGTCCAGCAGCTGGACGCCCACGGTCCGCTCCAGCTGCTTGATCTGCTGGGACAGCGTGGGCTGCGAGACGTGCAGTTCCTCGGCGGCGCGGGTGAAGCTGCCGTGTTCGGCCACGGCCAGCAGATAGCGGAGATGGCGCAGTTCCAGGGACATGGAGCGAGTATAGATCGCATCAATAGCGATCATGCTCAGTACGCCTTAGACACTATAGATACAGGTCATGCATGGTGGAACTCGTCAGCCCGACCCGGGCCGGCCCCACCGAAGGGAGTGACCGTGCAAGACCTCACCGAGGGCCTCGCCCAGTTTCAGCAGGACGTCTTCCCGGCGAAGGCGGAGCTCTTCGCCCGCCTGGCGACCACCCACCGGCCGCGGACGCTCTTCATCGGCTGCTCCGACGCCCGCGTCGTCCCGGAGCTGATCACCCAGCGGGAGCCGGGCGAGCTGTTCGTGATCCGGACCGCCGGCAACCTCGTACCGGCCCACCCGGCCCACCCGGACTCCGGGGACGGCGGCGACGCCGTCGCCGCCGGCATCGAGTACGCGGTCGCCGTCCTCGGCGTCGGCGACATCGTGGTCTGCGGGCACTCCGCCTGCGGCGCCATGACCGCGCTCGCCGCCGGCCAGGATCTCGCTGAGCTGCCCGCCATGGCCCGCTGGCTGCGCCACGCACCCCCGGCCGAAGCCGAGCGGCGCGAGCCGGGACCCCTGATCCGGGCCAACGTCGCCGCGCAGCTCGCGCACCTCGCCACCCACCCCGCGGTGGCCCGCGCCCTGGCCGCAGGGACCGTCACCCTGCACGGCTGGGTCTACGACATCCCCACCGGCACGGTCGAGCGGATCGAACCCGCCGCCCTCGCGGCCTGACGCCGTACCGCCCCCCTCGAACCACGCAACTCCCGAAAGGAACCTCCCGTGATCCACGCCCAGTTCGACCCCTCCGCCCGCCAGGCCCTGGCCGTCGCCGCCGTCGACGCCAAGATCCGCAAGGACCTCTCCTGGCAGCGGATCGCCGATGCGGCCGGCCTGTCCGTCGCCTTCGTCACCGCCGCGATGCTCGGCCAGCACCCGCTGCCCGCCGCCTCCGCCGAGGCCGTGGCCGGGCTCCTCGGCCTCGACGCCGACGCGGCGCGGCTCCTCCAGACCATCCCGACCCGCGGTTCGATCCCCGGCGGCATCCCGACCGACCCGACCATCTACCGCTTCCACGAGATGCTCCAGGTGTACGGCACCACCCTCAAGGCCCTGGTCCACGAGCAGTTGGGCGACGGCATCATCAGCGCGATCAACTTCAGGCTGGACGTCAAGAAGGTCGCCGACCCCGAGGGCGGGGAGCGCGCCGTGATCACCCTCGACGGCAAGTACCTCCCGACCAAGCCCTTCTGACGGGTGCCGGCACGTCCTGAAGGGCGCCCTTCAGGACTCGTCGGTCCTTCCCCCCGCTGTCGTCGCACGGTCCAGGACTCCCGTCACCGCCGCCACGAGCCGGTCGCCCGCGCGGTCGACGCTGCCGTTCTGCGCACTGACCTGGGCGCCTTCCAGGAGGAAGGTGATCTCCGCGGAAACGTCGTCGGGCGCCTGCGCGCCCGCCCGCTCGCACATGGCCGTGAGGCGGCGGCGCTGATTGACCTTGTGCTCCGCGATCAGCCGGCGGGCCGGATGGCCGGGGTCGGTCAGGCCGGCGATGGAGTTCACGAAGGGGCAGCCCCTTCGGACGATGTCCGCCAGCCCCTCGGCGACGAAGCGGGCCACGCCGAGCACCTGTGCCCGGCCGTCGTCGGCGTGCTCGGCTTCCACCCGGTCGAAGGCGCTGGTGTACTGCGCCGCGACGATCCGCAGCCACTCCTCGATCAGCGCGTCCTTGGTGGCGAAATGGCGGTAGAGGGCCATTTTCGTGGTGTTCGCCCGCTCGGCGATGGCCTGGACGCCGACCGCCCTGACGCCCTCGCGGAGGAAGAGCTCCTCGGCCGCGTCGAGGATGCGCTCGCGCGGAGGGAGCCGGGCGACGCGGGAGTCCCGGCCGGGCCTCGGGGGGCTGTTCGTCATGGCGTGCCTCGCTTCGGTCGCGCTGGCCGGGCTCTCTCCGATCATGCTACGTTACCGCCCACCCCCAAGCGATACCGATCGGTATCGTACGGGACCGAGTGGGAACGCAGGTGGAACCCGTGGAGCTGCACGAATACACCCGGTACGACGCGGTGGGACTGGCCGGGCTCGTGGCCCGGGGAGAGGTGACCCCGGCGGAGCTCGCGGGCGCGGCCCGGGCCGCGATCGCGGCCGTGAACCCGCGGATCAACGCCGTCGTGGAGAGCTGGCCCGCCGAAGACGCCCCGGTGCGGGGCAGCACTCCGCTCGCGGGCGTGCCGTTCCTCGTCAAGGACCTGGCCGTGTCCGTGAAGGGCAAGCGCGTCGAGCTGGGCAGCCGCCTGGCCGCCGGCAACGTGGCGGGGGAGGACTCCTTCCTGATGCGGAGGTTCCGCAGGGCGGGTCTGGTGACGCTGGGCCGCACGGGTACGCCCGAATTCGCCTTCAGCACCACCACGGAGCCGCTCCTGTACGGCGCCACCCGCAACCCCTGGGATCCCTCCCGCACCCCGGGCGGCTCCAGCGGCGGATCGGCGGCGGCCGTCGCCGCCGGCATCACTCCCCTCGCGCACGCCACCGATGCGGCCGGGTCGATACGCGTCCCCGCCTCCGGCACCGGGCTGTTCGGGCTCAAGCCCACCCGGGGCCGGGTCTCCCTGGGTCCGGACGCCGACGAGGTCTTCAACGGCCTCGCGGTGCACGGAGGGCTCAGCCGGACCGTGCGGGACAGCGCGGCCCTGCTCGACCTGATCCAGGGCCCGGAGACCGGCGACCCCTACTTCGCGGAGCGCCCCCGCCGCCCGTACGCGGAAGAGATCACCAGGGAACCCGGCCGCCTGCGGGTCGGCCTGGTCACCGCCCCCTGGAGCGGGCGCACCGTGGAGCCGGCCGTGCACGAGGCGACCCTGGCCGCCGCCCGGCTGCTGGAGTCACTCGGCCACCAGGTGGAGCGGGTCGAGGCCGCCGCCGTGGATCTCGGCGTGAGCTGGGAGGAGTTCGTGCTCGCCAACGCCCGCCTGTGGTGCGCCAACCTCGTGCAGTGGATCGACGGCTTCGCCGAGGCGTTCGGCCGGCCCGTGGACGAGTCCACCGTCGAGCCCGAGATGCTCGCGAGCTACGCGTGGGGACTCAAGGTGAGCGGCGTGGAGTTCGTGCGCGCCCTCGACGTGCGCAACCGGGTCGCCCGCGCGATCGGGGCCCACTTCGGTTCATGGGACGTGCTGCTGACGCCGACGCTTCCCGAGGTGCCGATGGCCCTGGGCGCCTACGGCCGGGGAGCGGAGAACGCCGACGGCCTGGGCTGGGTGGAGCACCTGTTCCACCGCTCGCCGTTCACCGCCCCCTTCAACGTCGCCGGCACCCCCGCGATGTCGGTGCCGCTGGGGTCCGACCCGGCCACCGGCATGCCGATCGGCGTCCAGTTCGCCGCCGGCTACGGTCGCGAGGACGTGCTCTTCCGGCTCGCCGCCCAACTGGAGCGGGCCGCGCCCTGGGCGCAGCGCAAGCCCGTCGTGTGGGCGGGGAACCACCCCTAGGTGGTGCTTCTTCCGTCGCCGGGCCCGCCGCGGCCTTCGGCCCCCCGGTCAGATCGTGACCGGGCCGCGGGCGGTGGCGAACTCCACCGAGACCAGGCCCGGTTCCTCATCCTGGACCCAGGTGACGTCGATCTGGTCGAGGGGGTGGTCGGCCGGTTCGCCGAGGAATTCGGCGATGGAGGGGGCGTCTCCGGCGATGGAGACCCCGTGGATCGTGGTGGAGGTGCGCGGGTCGGCGCTCGGGCGCTCCGCGGTGGGGACCAGCCACTGAAGGAAATAGGGCAGTTGCGGGTCCTCCATCAGTTCCAGCAAGCCGATCTGCTTCCACCGCAGATCGAACCCGTCGGGGCGGACGCGGTGGCCCTCGGCCGAGGCGCGGCCGAGGCGGGCCTCGACCGGGGCGATGTCGTCGACGGAGACCACCCAACCGAGCCAGCCGCCGCCCTCGGCGGCGCGTCGCGCGACCGCCTGGCCGAAGGGCGCGCGGTCGGCGGCGGGGTGGTCGAGTGTCGTGACGACCTCGACGTAGGTGCCGCCGCTCAGGGGGAGGATGAAATTGCGGGTGCCGAATCGCGGGTGTACGCCCCCGTCGACGAACCCGGCGCCGAGGGCGGATCCGATCCACTGGACGGTCGAGACGAAGCTGTCGCGGGCCACCGCATAGGACACGTGATCAAGTCGCACGGCGCCATCATGGCCCGACGGCCCGCACAAATCCCGACGCCACGCCCGCCGCCCCGGCCGCGTCCGCCGTCGATTCAGCCGTGGCAGGTTCATGGTGTCGGGACACTTGCTACGCGGACGCGCCGAGCAGCGACTCGGCGACCGCGGTGCGGGCGTACAGCACCGAGCGGCCCGCCCGGTGCGCGCTGACCAGTCCCGCGTCGCGCAGCGCCGTCAGGCTCTGGGAGACCCCGGCCGCCGACAGCCCCGTACGCCGGGCCAGTTCGGTGGTGGAGGCCGGGGCGTCCAGCTCCGTCAGCAGCAGGGTCCGCGAACGGCCGAGCACCGCCGCGACGGCCTGCGCCCTCGGGCCCGGCGGCCGGGACGCCCACAGCGTGCCGACCCCGCGCGCCGGGTACGCGATCTGCGGTGGGTCCGGCGGGGTCATCCGGGTCAGCAGGCCCGGCCCGAGGAAGGCCGAGGGTACGAGCAGCAGACCGTTGCCCGCCATCTCCCGGGTCAGCGGCCGGGTGCGGCGCACCAGGCTCAGCGCGTTCTCGTCCCAGCGCACGGCGCTGTGCAGCTCGTTGATGACCTGGCCCGCTCCCTGCTCGGCGGCCTGCCGGGCCCGGTGGAAGACATCGGCCTCCAGTACCGCGCGGATCCGCGCCCAGTACGGAGCGAGCGCCAGCTTCCAGTACGCCTCGACCTCCTGCGCCAGCCGCGGCAGACGGGCCGGCGGATCCGCGTACAGCGCCCGGGCTCGGGGGCCGAGCGCCTCCTGGTGATGGCGGAGGTGGTCGAGATTGCGGCGAACCGTTTCGGCGGGGGCCGCCACCAGCTCGGCCAGCTCCGTCGCCAGCGCGGGGGCCGGTCCGGCGGGCGCGGGGTTGAGGAAGTGCGGCACGTACTTCGAGGGCGGGACGAGCTCGGCCAGCCAGCCCCGGTCCAGCCCGGCGGCGGCCAGCCTGGGCCGCACCTGCTCGGCCCAGGGCCGGTACACGGGTGACGCGGCGCCGTCGTTCAGCAGCCGCCGGAAGCTGGTGACCACCTCCCACAGCGGCGAGACGGCGAACCGCATCTGCGCCAGATCGCCCGCCGAGAACGCCAACTCCGCCAGCGGGACCACCCCTTGGATTCACCCATGCCCGAATCAATGGCCCCGACCCTACCGTGGCGCGGATCCTCCCGTCATGACCTCTCACACCCCCGACGCGGCCGCATCCGGCACGTGGAAGCTCGGCGACCTCGAAGTGAACCGCCTCGGCTTCGGCGCGATGCGCCTGACCCAGAACGGCCCGGCCTTCGCCCCCGGCGCCGCCCCCGCCGACCGCGGCCGGGCGATCGGCGTCCTGCGCCGCGCCGTCGAGCTCGGCGTGAACCACATCGACACCGCCGCCTTCTACTTCTCCCCGCTGCGCTCCGCGAACGAGCTGATCAACACGGCCCTGGCCCCCTACCCGGACGACCTCGTCATCACCACCAAGGTCGGCCCCGGCCGGGCCCTGTCCGGGGAGTTCCTGCCGCACGCCACCCCCGACCAGCTGCGCGGCCAGGTCGAGGAGAACCTGCGCCAGCTCGGCCGCGACCACCTCGACGTGGTGAACCTGCGCATCGTCGGGACCGATTCGATCGCCGAGCGCTTCGGTGCCCTGGCCGAGCTGCGCCGGGCCGGACTCATCCGCCACCTGGGCCTGTCCAACATCCGGCCCGAGCACCTCGCCGAAGCACGGGCCATCGCACCCGTGGTCTGCGTACAGAACCTGTACGGACTCGGCGCCGCTCCCGAGGAGGAGGCGTTCCTGCGCACCTGCGGGGAGCAGGGGATCGCGTACGTGCCGTTCTACTCGATCGCCGGCACGGGACGCGAAGCGGGCGCGGGCGGCGCCGAGCACCCGGAGGTGCTCGCCGTGGCCCGCGCCCACGGGGTGGGCGCCGCCGAGATCCGGCTGGCGTGGACCCTGCACCGAGGACCGCACGTCCTGGCCATCCCCGGCACCGGGAACCCGGACCACCTCACCGCCAACGTGGCCGCGGGCTCCCTGCGCCTGTCCGCCGGGGACCTCGCCCTCCTGGACTCGGCCGGCCGGAGCTCCTGAGGGCCGGGCGCGCGGTCAGCGGGTACCGGCCGGCCCCTTCCCGACGGCGGTGTTGCCGGTGACCGCGCCGTCGGCGCCGGCCAGCGTCACGGCGTGCCGGACCCCGTCCGTACCCAGGACGACGGCCAGCCAGGCGCTGCCGCCGCCCTGCTGGGTCACGGGCCGAAGCGATTCCAGCTTGCCGCCCTCCACGGCGGCCGTCGCCTTCTCCACGGCCTGGGCCGCCGACAGCGCGGGCAGCGGCGCAGGGGCGCCCTTGGCGAAGCCGCCCGCCCGGCCGCCGCCCGGTCCGCGGCCCGCCGGCCCGCGGCCGGCCGCTCCGTTCTCGTCCGGGAAGGCGCGGTCGCCGTCGACGACCTCGGGCTCGCCGCCCTTGTGCGTCATCGGGCCCGGCCGGCCTCCCATCGGCCCCTCGCCGGGGCCGTGCGCGCGGACCTTGGCGGCGAAACCGCCCCGCACGTGGTCGTGGCCGTGCTCGGCCACCGCCACCGCGGCCAGCCCGCCGCCGATCACGACGACCGCCCCGAGCGCCACCCATCTCGTACGCCCCTCACGGGCGAGGCGGGCCAGCCGGCCGCGGCCGTCCGCCCCGGCGGCGCCCGCCTCGGCCGCGGTCTTGGCCTCGCCCGGGTCGGCGGCCGGGTCCGCGGGCGGCTCGGCGGGCTGGGGACTGGACTGAGTCATCGACATGCTCCTCGCGTTCCGCGGGCACGCTGCCCGGCTGGGCAGATCGTGCGCGCCCGATGCTGAAGCCCTGCTGAAGCCGGCTGAAGACCTCTTCAGCAAGCGGACGGAGCGACCTGAGAACCTGTCCCCATGCGCGTACTGGTGGTCGAGGACGAAAGGCGGCTCGCCGCTGCCCTCCAGCGGGGTCTGCGGGCCGAGGGCTTCACCGTGGACGTGGCCCACGACGGCCCGCAGGGCCTGTGGCTGGCCGGGGAGCACGACTACGACGCCATCGTGCTCGACATCATGCTGCCCGGGCTCAACGGCTACCGGGTCTGCGCCCGGCTGCGCGCGAGCGGCTGCGAGTCGGGGATCCTGATGCTCACCGCCAAGGACGGCGAGTACGACGAGGCCGAGGCGCTCGACACCGGCGCGGACGACTTCCTGTCCAAGCCGTTCTCCTACGTGGTCCTCGTCGCCCGGCTGCGCGCCCTCATCCGGCGCACCGGCCGCCGCAGCCCGCAGATCATGGAGTTCGGAGATCTCGTGATCGACCCGGCCGGGCAGCGGTGCACGCGTGCCGGGACCGAAGCCCGGCTGACCTCGCGCGAGTTCGCGGTCCTCGTGTACCTGGCCCGGCGGGCCGGGGAGGTCGTTCCCAAGCGGGAGATACTGGAGCACGTCTGGGACGCGGCGTACGAGGGCGACCTCAACGTGGTGGAGGTCCATGTCAGCGCCCTGCGCCGCAAGATAGACGCGCCCTTCGGCCGGGCCGCCGTGGAGACCGTCCGCGGCGCGGGCTACCGGCTGGCGGCCGACGGTGGCTGACCGCGGACGCGCCGGCGCCGCCGCGGCCCGCTTCGCCGGCCGGCTCCCCGGCCGCTTCCCGCCGCGCGCCGCCGCCCGGCTCCGTGAGCTCGTACGGAGCCCGCGCCCGAAGTCCGCGGGCGAGCTCGCCCGGCGGCTGCGCCCCCGGTCGGTCCGGGCCCGGGCCACGCTCGGCGCCTCCGCCGTGGTGGCCCTGGCGCTCGGCGCGGCCTCCTTCGCCCTGCTCGGGATCCTGGACGGCAACCTGATGCGGGACGCCCAGGCCGCCGCCGAACGCCAAGCCCTCTCCACCGCCGGGCTGGTGGCCGCGGGCCGGTTCGACACCGTCGTGACCCCCGGGCGCGGCACCGACTTCGTCCAGGTCGTCGACGCCGGGGGCCGGGTCCTGGCGGCCAGCCCCAACCTGGCCGGCCGCCCGGCCCTCTCCCCGGCGCGCCCGGGGCGGCCCGGCACGGTCCGCGACACGTGGAAGGAAGGTCCGGCGCGCGGCGACCGCCGCCACCGCGTCGTCCAGGTCACCACCGTCACCGCGGACGGGCTCGTCACCGTGTACGCGGGGACCTCCCTGCGGGAGGCCGACACCGCCGACGACGTCATCACGGGCGTGCTCGCGGTCGTGGTCCCGCTGCTCGTGCTCACCGTGGCCCTGGTCACCTGGCGGGTGACCGGCTGGGCGCTGCGGCCGGTCGAGGCGATCCGTGCCGAGGTCGCCGCGATCGGCGACCGCGATCTGCACCGGCGGGTGCCGGTGCCGCGCAGCCAGGACGAGATCGCCCGTCTCGCCGTCACCATGAACGCCACCCTGGACCGGCTGGAGGCCGCCGGGATCCGCCAGCGCCGGTTCATCGCCGACGCCTCGCACGAGCTCCGCAGCCCGATCACCGTGCTCCGCACCCAGCTCGAAGTCGCCCAGGCCCACCCGGACCCGGCGCTGTGGGGCGAGCTGGTCAGCGGGGCCCTGGAGGACACCGTACGGCTCCAGGACCTCGCCGCCGACCTGCTCCTGCTGGCCCGCCTGGACACCGGGGAGGCGCCGCCCGACGCCCCCGTCGACCTGGCGGACGTGGCCCGGGAAGCGGCCCGCTCGCGCCGCCGGGACCGCGTACCCGTCGACATGGAGATCGCTCCCGAGGCCGTCGTGCGCGGCAGCACCCTGTGGCTCTCGCGGCTCGTCACGAACCTGCTGGACAACGCCCAGCGCCACGCCGACCGGCGGGTCCTGCTCGTGCTGTGCGTCGACGGCCCCGCGCGGACGGCCGTACTGGAGGTCCGCGACGACGGGCCGGGCATCGCGGCGGCGGACCGGGAGCGGGTCTTCGAGCGGTTCACCCGCCTCGACGACGCCCGCAGCCGCGACGAGGGAGGCACCGGCCTCGGCCTGGCCATAGCCCGCGACATCGCCACCCGCCTGGGCGGATCCCTCACGGTCGAGGAGGCGCCGGCCGGTGCCCGGCTGGTGGCCAGGATCCCCCTCGAACCTGATGCAAGCGGGCCTGACACCGGGTTCTGATTGTTCCCCGTTCCGCTCTTTTCGCACCTGTCCAACTCTGTTCACTCCATGCTTGCTTCGGCTCCTGAAGGGGGGCGTGGCAACGCCATGAGCCGCATCCCGGACAGACATCAACCAGGCGCGAAAAGCAGCCAGAGGACGGCGCGATGAAGAACAACCGGATGATCGTCACCGTGGTGGCGCTCTTAGCGATCTTCGCTTTCAGTGTGGTGATGGTGGTGGCGGGACAGCCCGTCGCGGCCGTCACCGCCCTGATCCCGTCGGTCGCACTGGGCGTGCAGCAGATCGTGCAGGCGGGCACCGGGGTGGCCGAGAGCCGCCGCGAGTGGCCCGCCGCACAGGTGCCCGCCGCACAGGTGCCCGACCGGGAAGAGGAGCCGCGGGGATGAACCTCCACTCGGCACCCCAGGACCTCCCCGAGGGCCGGCGCGGCAGGTCCGGCCGGCCGCTGGGCCCCATCACCGAAGGCACCGGGCCGGCGCACCGCGCCTGGCTGGAGCCGCTGCGCGACGCCATCCACGGCAGGGGAGTGACCCTGGACGAGCTCCAGGCGCGCACCGGCCGGGACAAGGGCCACATATCCGAACTGCTGCGGGCCGTCGGACGCTACCCGCGCTGGGTGTTCGTCCGTACGGTGCTCCTCGCGCTGGAGCGGCCCGGCCTGCCGTACGACTCGATGCGGCTGCGCTGGGTGATCGCGGCCCAGGACATCGGCAAGCGCACCTCGTGGATCAAGGACTGCCTCCACGAGGGCGGGGCCCGCCACCGCACCGCGAACGCCTCGGCCCCGCTGGACTTCCGGGCCTTCCAGCAGATGCACCGGCCGCACTACACCAGCTACGCCTCGGCGTTCCTGCGCCGGGGCGGCCTGGTCGAGAAGGCCGTCGACGACGTGTTCACGCTCCTGCTGATGCTGTGGCACGACGCGCTCGCCAGCGAGAACCCCGAGCGGTTCGCATGGCCGATGCTGCGCCGGACGGTGCTCGAACGCGCCCCGAAGGAGAACGGCCGGCCCTCCCTCGTCGAGGCCGCCTTCGACACGGTCGCCCTCGACTTCGCCCCCGATCCGGTCGGGCAGGTCGAGGAGTCCATGGCCCTGTTCCGGGCCGTCGGGGGCCTGCCGCCCATGCAGCGGGACGTCATCGTCCTGCTCCACCTGTGCGGACTGGAGGAGGCCCGGGCGGCGGACGAACTGGGCGTCTCCCTGGCCTCCGTACGCTCCACCGCGCGACACGCCACGCGCAATCTGCACGCCGCCCTGTACCCGGACACGACCACCGAGGAGGGGGTCTCCGGTGACCTCGACGATTGACCAACTGCTGGCCCGCGCCCGCCTCCACGCGGCTTCGCACGCACCCGCCGACATCGCCGACACCGGCGGGGCGCCGCACCGCGGGGCGTTCGCCGGGGAGACCGGCGCGGCGGCCGGCGCGGCAGCCGGCGAACCGCGGAAGGACATGCGGGGCGCCGCCCGCGACCTGCGGGCCCTGTGCGAGACGGCCGTCACGGGCACGGCGGTCGCCGCGCTCGGGGACTTCCTCACGCACAAACTGCCCCAGCCCTCCGGGGCGCGCGTGCTGGGCTGCATCCTGCTGCTCACCGACGCCGAGGACTCCGCCCGTTTCTGGTGGCAGTACGCCGCCGGCGCCGGGGACTCGATCGCCTCGTACTGCCTGTACCTGCACCACCTCGCGCTCGGGGAGGACCACGAGGCCGTCTGGTGGCGGCGCCAGACGGCGCCGACCGCCACGGGGCGGGCGGCGGACGCTCCGGCCCCCTCGGACGTGCCGGACACGTCCACGGTGGTCTTCGACGGCGCGGAGCGCGATCTCGCCGCCGACGCCAGCCTGCCCACCACCCTGCGCGTCCTGCGGGCGCTGCGTCCCGGCGGAGCCGGGGCCGGGCGCGGCACGGGCACCGTCAAGGCCGTCATGGAGTACGTCTCGGCCGCCGTCAGCTACGTGGACGACGACCTCGAACTCCCCCTTCCCGACCCGGATTTCACCGACCGCATCCGCGACCTGACCGCCGCCCCCGGCCGGCCGCCGAAGCCGGGCCCCCGCACCCCGCGCCGCACCCCGCCCCGCCTCCCGCCCCGCCTGCGGGCCACCTGATCAGGCAGGAGCAGCCCCTCGGGTTCTCGCTGCCCCGCCCTCGTCGTCCGCGTCCTCCTCGCCGTCGGCCGAGCGGGGCGGCGATTTGACGGACCGTGATCTCTCGCCACATCATTCCACTAACACATTAGTGGAATGAGGCAGACGCATGATCGAGTTTCAGGTGGACCGGCACAGCGGTGTCGCCACGTACCTGCAGCTCGTCAGCCAGGTGAAACAGGCGCTTCGACTGGGCGTCCTGGAACCGGGGGACCGGCTGCCGACCGCCAGGGCCGTGGTGGAAGCCACCGCCATCAACCCCAACACCGTGCTGAAGGCCTACCGGGAGCTGGAGCGCGAGGGGCTCGTCGAACCCCGCCCGGGACAGGGCACGTTCGTCACCCGCTCGCTCTCCCGCCCCGAAGCCGCCGCCGATTCGCCGCTGCGCGCCGACCTCGTCGACTGGGTGGGCCGCGCGCACGCCGCGGGGCTGGGGCGCGAGGACGTCCTGGCGCTCGTCGAGGCGGCGCTGGCACAGGCGGCGCAGGCGCCGGTGCGGCCGCCGGGACCTGCGGGGGCCGCGGGGGCCCCGGGGGCCGACACGCAACGACCGTCACGAGAGGACACCACGTGAACGACCCGACCGCCGAACCGGCGCTCCGGGCAACCGCGACAGGGCAGCGGTTCCGGGGGAACCAGGCCCTGCACGACTGCGACTTCGAACTGCCGGCGGGCCGGATCTCCGCGCTCGTCGGCCCCAACGGGGCGGGCAAGAGCACGCTGCTCCACCTCGCGGCCGGCCTGCTGCGGCCCACCACCGGGGAGATACGGGTCTTCGGCGCCCGCCCCGGCACCCGGGCCGCCCGCGCCCGGACGGCCTTCGTCAGCCAGGACAAGCCGCTCTACCCGCAGTTCACCGTCGCCGAGATGCTGTCCGTGGGCCGCAGACTCAGCCCCCGCCACTGGAACCAGGCCAAGGCCGAACGCATCGTCGGTGAGGGCGGGATCTCGCCGAGGACCCGGATCGTCACCCTCTCCGGAGGCAAGCGCACCCGCGTCGCGCTGGCCCTGGCCCTCGGCAAACAGGCCGACCTGCTCCTGCTGGACGAGCCGCTCGCCGACCTCGACCCGCTGGTGCGCCACGAGGTGATGGGCCTGCTGATGGCCGAGGTCGCCGACCGCGGGATCACCGTCGTGATCTCCTCGCACGTCCTGCCCGAGCTGGAGAACGTCTGCGACCACGTCCTGCTCCTGCAAGGCGGCCGGATCCGGCTCGCGGGCGACGCCCAGGACCTGCGCGAGGCGTACACCCGCCTGACCGGCCGCGCCGACCCCGACACCCCGGACGGGCTGCCGCACGGCGCGGACCGCGGCGCCGTCGTCCACGCCACCACCACCGGCCGCCAGCTGACCGCGCTCGTACGCAACGCACCGGGCAGCCCCCTCCCTTCGGGGGTGGCCGACGGACGCTGGATCACCGCGACGCCCTCCCTCGAAGAGCTCCTGCTCGCCCACCTGCGCTCCGGCCCCCGCAGCGCCGCACACGCAACGGAGGCCGCGGCATGACGGGCACCCTGTGGCTCGCCTGGCGCCAGCAGCGCCTGCTCATCCTCACCGGAGCCCTGCTGGTCACGGCCCTCACGCTCTGGGTCGCCCTGCGGCGGGCCGACCTCATGGAGGCGGTCAGCGGCTACGACCTCTCGCAGTGCAAGGGCTGGAACGGCGAATGCCCGCCCGAGACCTACGCCGCCATGTCCGAGAGCAGCTCGGGCATCCGTCTCCTGGGCGTCATCGGCCTGGCCCTGCCGGCGGCCATCGGCATGTTCTGGGGAGCCCCGCTCATCGGCCGCGAGCTGGAGAGCGGCACGATCAAGGTCGTCCTCACCCAGGACACCGGCGTCCGGCGCTGGTTCGCCGCCCGCTTCGGCCTGGCCGCGCTCGGCGCCGTCGCCGTCTCCACCGCCGTCGCCGGACTCCTCGCCTGGTGGTGGGCGCCGATCGCCAACATGTACGACGGGGTGTACTGGCACGATCCGTACATCCTCAACGCCTCCGGCCCCTCGGCCGTCGCCGGCGCCCTGTTCGCCCTGGCCGCGGGGACCGCGATCGGCCTGCTGGTCCGCCGTACCCTCACCGCGATGGGCGTGACCCTCGGCGCGGTCCTCGCGGTGGCCGCCGTACTGACCTTCTTCCGCAGGGACTTCGTCACTCCCGTCGACCGGATCACCCCCGGAATGCAGCCCAAGCAGCTCATCGGCAGCGCATGGTCGGCGGGATACCGCTACCTCACCCCCGACGGGGCCCAGCACCCGCTGGAGAACTGCCTGTTCTCGGGCGAGAAACTGCGCGCCTGCATGGACGAGCACGGCTTCACGGGCCGGGTGCACAAGGTGTACCCCAGCTCCGACTTCTGGACCTTCCAGGGGATCGACACCACGGTCTACCTGCTCCTCGCCCTGGCCCTCGTGACCCTGACGGCCGTCCGGCTGCGCGGCCGCCGCCTCGGCTGAGCGCGACGGCCCGGCCCCTGTCCACCGCTCCTTCCGGAGGAACCTCCCGTGGCAACCAAGAAGAACCTCATCGCCAACCGCACCACCCTGGCCCACAAGGTCCGCTACGCGGCGCGCAACCCCGCGCGCATCGGCCCGTACGTCCGCCGCGCCGCCCGCGACAGCTGGCTGCGGCTCAAGCACCCGGACCACGTGGGCTACTACCGGGCGGTCATGGCCTCCGACACCGCCCGCAATCCCGAGGCCGCCGTCGGCAGCCAGACCCACGACCGCTGGCTGGCCCTCGGCAAGATGCAGTTCGAGTACCTGGTGGAGCACGGCCTCAGCCCGCGCCACACGATGCTGGACATCGGCTGCGGCAACCTGCGCGCCGGCTGGCGGTTCATCGAGCACCTCGACCCCGGCCACTACTACGGGATCGACATCTCGCCGGACATCCTCATATCGGCCAAGCAGACGCTGGCCCGCCAGGAGCTCCAGGGCAAGCTGCCGCACCTCACCCTCACCCAGGACCTCACGCTCGACTTCCTGCCCGACGCGTACTTCGACGTCGTGCACGCCCACAGCGTGTTCTCCCACTCGCCGATCGAGATCATCGAGGAGTGCTTCGCCCACGTCGGCCGCATCCTGGCCCCGGGCGGCTTCTTCGACTTCACCTTCGACCGGACCGAGGGCACCGAACACCAGGTCTTGCGGGAGGACTTCTACTACCGCACCCGGACCCTCGTCGACCTCGCGGCCCGGCACGGGCTGAACGCCCGGTTCATGGAGGACTGGGAGCGCTTCGGCCACGGTCAGTCCAAGATCCGTGTGACGGCCTGATACGGGACGTGCCGCCGGGCCGGACCACGGGGTCCGGCCCGGCGGCTTCCGTCACCGGGCTCAGCGCGAGCCGCGCTCCGGCAGGTCCTGCTCGGCCGGGGCCGCGGTCAGCGCCGGGAGCAGCGCGAAGCCGCGCTGGGAGGGCGCGGCCGCCGGGCCGGCCGCCGGGGTCTTCTTCCCGCAGAACGCGCCTTCGAGCGTCCCGCCCAGGGCCGTGTTGGCCGCGCCCTTGTTCGAGGTGTTCGCCACCGCCGCGAGGCTGTGCTTGCCGTCGCGGGTGGTGAAGGCGTACGTGTAGAAGCCCTGCACGGTGCCGGTGTGCCCGTACACCGAGGTACCGCACGACAGGTCGTAGCGGCGCAGGCCCAGGCCGTAGAAACGGGAGTTCGCGGCGTCCGTCGGGGTCATGGTGAGCATGGCGTCCAGCGTGGCCGGCTTCAGCAGCTTGCCGCCGAGCAGCGCGGACGTGAAGGTGTTCAGGTCGGCCGCGTTCGAGATCATCGCGCCGGCGGACTGGGCCCAGGACACGGTCTGCTCGGTGGAGTCGACCAGCGGCGCGCCCGCCTCGTCCGGGTGCAGGTAGCCGTGCAGGTGGGCGCCCTTGATCTCCGTCGAGGGGTGGACGTAGGAGGTGTTCTTCAGCTTGAGCGGCTTGATGATGCGCTTCTCGTACTCCTTGGCCACCCCGTGCCCGGTGGCCTTCTCGATGAGCATGCCGACGACCACGAAGTTGGTGTTGGAGTACTGGTACGAGACGCCCGGCTCGGTCGTGCGCGGCTCGCGCAGCGAGAGGGCGACCAGCTCCTGGTAGGTGAAGACCTTGTTCCGGACGGCCTCGAAGCCGGGCACGGTCTTGTCGAACATGGCGTTCGTGTAGTCCGACAGTCCACTGCGGTGGGTCATCAGGTGACGGACCGTGATCCGGTCGTCGGGGAGCAGGCCGGGCAGGTACTGGTTGACCGGGGCGTCCAGGCTGATCTTGCCCTCCTCCACCAGCTGGAGCAGGACGACGCTGGAGAACGTCTTGGTGACGCTGCCGATCCTGAAGCGGCCGTTCACGTCCATGGCCGCGCCCGTGGTCCGGTCCTGGACGCCGACCGCACTGGTCAGCGGCGCACCGGAGCCGGTGATGCGGACCATCGCGCCGGGAGCCCCGACCGCGAGGGTGTTCTTCAACGCCTGCGTCACGGCCTCCATATCGGGCTTCGGGGCGGGCGCGGCAGTGGACTGCGCCGCCGCCGGCACGGCGAACGGGCTCGCGGCCGCCTGGGCGGCGGTGGCCGGCACCACGCCGGCCACGACGGCGAGCAGGGCGGCACTGAGAGTCAGGCGTCGGTCGAGAGGCAGGCGCACGTTGTTCCTCAACTACGGTATGAGAAGACGGTTTTGGTTGTCGCAGTCGCGAACTCGCCGCCGCGGGGCGGTCAAGTCCGCGGGCTGTGATCGTACGTGCCCCGCAGGTCCGGCTCGTGCACCTGTCGCCTCAGAACGTGCAGGCAGGGGCCCTTTTCAGCCACTCGGTGCCCGCGCGCAGCCGGCAGATCTCCGCCAGCCGGGCCCCCGGATCCGGGTTCCACAGCCGTACCGTGCCGTCGTTGCTGCTGCTCGCCACCGTCCGCCCGTCGGGCGAGAAGACCACGCCCCACACCGCGCTCGTGTGTCCCGTCAGGGCGGCCCACGGCCGCCGTCCGGCCACCTCCCACAGCCGCACCGTACGGTCGTTGCCGCTGCTGGCCAGCCACCGCCCGTCGGGGGAGAAGGCGAGGGCGCGCACGGAGCCGGTGTGGCCCGACAGCACGGCCGCGGCCCCGGCCCCGCCCCCCGACGCCGGCCGCCGGGCGTCCCACAGGCGTACGGTGCCGTCGTTGCCGCTGCTCGCCAGTGTCCGCCCGTCCGGGCTGAACGCGACCGCCCGGACCGCACCGGCGTGGCCGGTGAGCGTCGCCAGCGGCCGCCGCCCGGGCACGTCCCACAGACGTACGGTCAGATCGTCGCCGGCACTGGCCAGCGTGCGCCCGTCCGGGCTGAACGCCACGTCGTTCGCGAAGTCCGTATGACCGGTGAGCGTGCCCAGGGCGGTTCGGGAGGCCACGTCCCAGAGCCTGACCGTCCGGTCGGAACCGGCCGAGGCCAGCAGCCGCCCGTCGGGGGAGAAGGCCACCGCGTACACGATCCCGCCGTGCCCGGTCAGCGTGCCCAGCGCCGTACGGGAGGCCACGTCCCAGAGCCGTACCGAACCGTCGGAGCCCGCCGAGGCCAGCAGCCGCCCGTCCGGGGAGAAGGCCACCGAGAACACCGTCTCGGTGTGGCCCGTGAGCGAGGCGGCCACCCGCCGCCCCGCCACCTCCCACAGCAGCACCGTGTGATCGGCGTCCGCGGTGGCCAGCAGTTTCCCGTCCGGGCTGTACGCGGCCTGCCAGATCTCCGTGAACGGACGCGCGGTCAGCACCGGACCGCGCAGGTCCCAGAGCACCACCGACTGGTCGAAGGCCGCGGTGGCCAGCAGCGTGCCGCCGGGGTCCACCGCGACCCCGAGCACGTAGTCGGTGTGCCCGGCGAGCGTGGCGACCGCCCGGCCGCCGCGCACGTCCCACAGGCGGGTGGTGCCGTCGCCGCCCGCGCTGACGACCGTGGTGCCGTCCGGGGTGTAGGCCACCGCGTTGATGTCGTCGGTGTGACCCGTCAGCGCCAGCGTCGTGCGCCGCTCGGCCACGTCCCACAGCCGCAGGGTCCGGTCGACGCCCCCGGAGGCCACCGTCCGCCCGTCCGGCGCGAAGGCCACCCCCAGCACCTCGGCGGTGTGCCCGGCCAGGACGGCGATCTGACGGGCCGCCACCGGATCCCACAGCCGTACGGTCTGGTCGGCGCCCGCCGACACCAGCGTCCCGCCGTCCGGCGCGTACGCGAGGGCGTTGACCCTCCCCGTGTGGCCGGTCAGCTCGGCCACGGCCGACCCGCCGCCGGCGGGATCGCACAGCCGGACCGTCCCGTCCGCGCCCGCGACGGCGAGCGTGCGCCCGTCGGGCGCGAAGGCCACGGCCCGGGCGTCCGCCGTCCGCGCCGGGAGCACGGCGACGACGTGCCCGTCCGTGTCCCACACCCGGACCGGACCCTCCGAGGACGTCGCGGCGAGGGTCCGGCCGCCCGGCCCGAACGCGATCGCGCGCACCTGGCCCGGCATGGTCAGCGTGGCCGTCGTCCGCCGGTCCGCGACCCGCCGCAGCAGCACCTTCCCGTCGGAACCGGCGCTCGCCAGCAGCCCGCCGCCCGGGGCGAACGCCACCGCGTTGACCGGCCCGCCGTGCCCGCCGAGCCGGGCGAGGAAGGGCTGGGACTGAGTGCTCAGCAGCGCGCCCCGCGCCTCGGGGTTCGCCTCCGTGCGGTACGCCTCCTCCGCGAGCCGCATCGAGGCCTCGGGCTGACCGGCGGCGAGGGAGGTGGAGCGGACGGCGAGGGCCTGCGCGCGGGCGGTGCGCTCCTGGCGGAGCGCGCCCGACCGCTGCTGGTACGCGACGGCCCCGGCGGTCAGGGCCAGCACCAGCAGGACGCCGAGCAGGGCCACCACCCGCTGCCGGAGCCGGACCTGGCGCAACGCCTGCGCGCGCCGGGCGTCCTCCGCGGCCCGGCTCGCGCTCAGGAAGGCCTCCTCCCGGGGACCGAGCCGGCTCCCGCCGTCGAGTTCCCCGGCCCAGGCATCGGCGGCGCGCAGCCGGCTCCCGCGGTACAGGACGGACGGATCGCGCCCCTCGCGCTCCCATTCCCCGGCGGCGCGGGCCAGCTGCCGGTGGACCAGCAGCCCGTCCCGGTCGGCGTTGATCCATCCGCGCAGCCGCGGCCAGGCGTGCAGCAGGGCCTCGTGGGTGATCTCGACGGTGTCGCTGTCCATCGTGATCAGCCGGGCCCGGACGAACGCGTCGAGGGCGGCCGTGGCCCGGTCCGCACCGCCGAGCTGCCCCATCAGTTCGGCCCGGGACGTGCGCCGCCGCGTCGCCCCCGCGCCGTCGGCGACGTGGACCAGCGCCACCAGGACGCGGCGGATCGTCCGCTGCTCCTCGGGGTACAGGCGGGCGAACACGTTCTCGGCGGTGTGCGCGACCGCCCCCTGGATGCCGCCCGATTCCTCGTACCCCGCGACGGTCAGGGTGGAGCCGGAGCGCCGCTGCCAGGTGGCCATCAGCGCGTGGGAGACCAGCGGCAGCGCACCCGACGGAGTGTCACCGGGCCCGGCCGCCGGGGCGTCCGGGGCCGCCGCGGGCCCCTCCCGCAGGCCCGCGTCGCGCAGCAGCAGCTGGACCAGGCCCGGTTCGAGGGTGAGTCCGGCGAGCCCGGCGGGGCGGGTGATCGACTCGCGCAGCTCGGCGACGGACATCGGGGGGAGGACGAACAACCCGTCGGTGCAGGCCGCGGCCAGTTCGGGCAGGTCCAGACAGCTGCCCGTGAAGTCGGCCCGCACGCCGAGCACCACGACGGCCGGGTCGTGCGCCGTCGTCCCCGGTTCCGCCGTGGCCAGGGCGCACAGGACGTGGACGAACCCGCGCCGCTCGTCCTCGTCGGAGCAGAGCGTGAAGAGTTCCTCGAACTGGTCGACGAGCAGTACCGGCCGCACGGAGGCGGGCCGGCCCTTCCCGGCCTCCCCGGCTTCCCCGGCCTCGCCGGGGGCGCCGTCCGCCAGGCCGCGGACGGCTTCCAGCAGGCGCCGCGGCCGCTCCCGCAGTTCCCCTACGGTGATCCCGGGATCACCGCCCAGCACCTTGGCGGTGGAGTCCAGGAGCTCCTGGAGGGGATGCGCGGTCGGGGTGAACCGTACGACCGGCCACCCGTCGGCCCCCGCCATCGGGAACCCGCCGGTGCGCCGCAGGGCGGGTACCAGACCCGCGCTGAGCAGGGAGGACTTTCCGGCGCCCGACCGGCCGACGAGCACCAGCGGGCCGCCGCCGATCCGGTCGAAGACCCGCTCGACCAGGGCTGCGGTCACCCGGTCGCGGCCGAAGAACCAGTCCGCGTCGCGCGAGGTGAACGCCGCGAGCCCGCGGTAGGGGCACTCGCCGGCCGACTGCGCCTGCCCGGCGGGCGCGGTGGCCGCGGTGGCCGCGGTGGTACGGGGCTTCGGCACCTCGGCCTCCGGAACCAGTTGGAGGAGCGTGCCCCCGGCCTCCAGCACCCGGTCGCAGCGCAGCGCGACATCGTGGGTGGCGCGTTTGGCGCCGGTCTCGATCTTGCTCAGATAGCCCTTGCTGTAGTGCGTCCGGCGGGCCATGTCGGCCAGCGACAGGCCGCGCTGCACCCGCAGCCGGCGCAACTGGGCCGGAAAGGCCGCGGCGGCGGCGCCGGCCGTGCCGGCCGCTCCGAGCGGATCGGGCTCGTGATCGGTGTGCTGATCGGTGTGGTGATCGGTGTCGCGTCCGCGGTCCGGGTCCCCCACGGCATCCCCCATGGCACAGCGCGCCCAGGTCGTGAGATGGAACGTCCCAGGCTACCGCGGGGGTCGGACGGCGCAGCGCGCGTCGCGAAGGCGTGGCGCGACGCGCGCGGTGGAGCGGCCTTCCGGGTCCGCCGGGGGAGCGGCGGACCCGGAAGGCCACGAACAGGGGCCCCGTTACGGGCGATTGAGGGTGATGGAGTTGATGGGACCGAGATCGGCGTAGACACCCCTGCCCTCGGCGATGGGGGATCCGCAGCCCTTGCCGCCGGAGCCGGTGCACAGGCTCGCGGTGGCCCCGCCGTACTGGTTGTTGAGGACCCAGTGGCGGCCGAACTGGTTGACGAGGTTGTGGGCTCCGTAGCTGGTGAAGATGTGGGTCGGCTTGACGGCCGGGTTCTGGTTCTCCGGGTAGATGCAGACCGACCCGTACGGACAGCCGGCCCAGTCGTCGGCGGGCCTGGCGTCGGCCGGGCCGCTCAGTGCGACGACGGCCGCCGCGGCGGTGGCGAGCGCGGCGGCGCCGCGGATCATCTTGCGCATGGTGTCCCCCTGTTGGGTGAGTCCTTGTGTTGACGTCGGGGCCCGGTGAGTTCGTTCGGTCCTGCCGCCCCGACTCGCTGACGTCTTCAGCCTTGCCCGCCGGCCCCCGGGGGTCGACGGGTTTCCCGTTGCCCATCGCCGGCCCGGACCGGGAAACCCCGCCTGACCTGCGCCACAGTGCGAGGGAGGGCAACCCGTCACCGGTGGTCACACCCCGGCTCCCGTCCGGCGCCGTAATGTCCTCCGCCCCGATGGCGGGCAGAATTGAGGGGGCAGCCCGTTTTCGCCGTGCGGGCGCCGGTATCAGCCGCGCACGCGCGCGAGACGCGCGCAGAAGGGGGCCCGCCGATGCCATCGGACCGGCTGGGGGGCACCGACGACCCCGGCCCGATCCGGTCCGAACCGGGGTCCTTGCTGGAACACGTGGTGGTGGCCGTCTTCGGCATCGACGACGAGGACCGGGTCTGCTACTGGGGCCCCGGCGCGCAGAGCCTCTTCGGCCACGCGCCCGGCTCGGTGCTGACCCGCCCCGCGGCCGCCCTCTTTCCCGAACCGGCCCCGGGCGAGGCCTCCGGCGCGGCCGCCCACCTCACCGAGCGCGCCCGGACCCTCGGCTACTGGCGCGTACGGCTGCCCGCGCTCCACCGGGACGGCTCGGTGTTCGACTGCGGCTTCCGGGTCTTCCCGATGACCGGGGCCACCGGCGCGTCCGTGGTCATCGGACTGGCGAGCCGCGGCGACGAACTGGACCGGGTGAAGACCAACCTGTCCTTCCTCGACTCCCTCTTCGAGACCTGCCCGATCGGCCTGGTCATGCTGGACGAGGAGCTGCGCTACGTCCACCTCAACCAGGCCATGGCCGACATGGACGGGGTCCCGCTCGCCGAGCACCTGGGCCGCCGGATGGCCGACATCATGATCACCTCGGACGGCGGGGAGTACCAGCGCATGCTGCGCTCCGTGGCCGAGGAGGGCCGGACCGTGATCGGCACCCTCGTGGGCCTGCGCACACCGGGACGCCCCGACCTCGACCAGGTGCGTTCGGTCAGCTTCTTCCCGCTCACCGGCGCGGGCGACACCCGCCGCGGAGTGGGCGGCCTGCTGCTGGACGTCACCGAACGCGAGCAGGCCATCCTGGAGGCGACGGCCGCCCGCCGGCGCCTGGCCCTGCTCGACCGGGCGGCGGCGAGCATCGGTACGACCCTGGACCTGAACACCACCGCGCGCGAGCTGGTCGGCGCGGTGGTTCCGGAGTTCTGCGACGCCTCCGTCGTGGAGCTGGTGGAGTGGATGGACGAGACCGAGGCGTTCGACCCGGAGCTGCCGGTCGCCACCCGCCGGATCGCCTCCGGCACCACCCTCCCCGAGCCCGCCGTGGAACTCGTGAGCGGTCTGCGGGAGGTCACGTACCCTCCGGGCTCCCACACCCACCAGATGCTGAGCACGGGCCGTCCGCTCTGTTTCACGGTGGACCAGGAGTTCGCGACCCGGACCATCGTCCACCAGCAGCGCGCGCAACTGCTGCTCGACAGCGGTCTGACCTGCATCCTCATGGCCCCGCTCATCGCCCGCGGCACCGTGCAGGGCATCGCCATGTTCGGCCGCTCCGCCGCCCGCCCCGCCTTCGGCGAGGAGGACCTCGCACTCGCCGGTGAACTGGCCTCCCGGGCCGCCCTGTGCCTGGACAACGCCCGGCTGTACGGCAAGGTCCGGGACATCGCGCTCACCCTCCAGCGGGCCCTGCTGCCCAGTGCCCCCGCGGCGGGCCCGTACGTGGACATCAGCCACCGCTACCTGCCCGGCAGCCGCGGTACCGAGGTCGGCGGGGACTGGTACGACGCGATCACCCTGCCCGACGACCGGGTGGCCCTCGTCGTCGGCGACGTGATGGGACACGGCGTGCCCGCCGCCGCGGCCATGGGACGGCTGCGGATCACCGCGAAGACCCTCGCCCGGCACACCGCCGAGCCCGTGGCCCTGCTCGAAGAGCTCGACGCCTGCGCGCAGGAGGCCGGCATCGAGTGGGCGACCTTCCTGTACCTCCTGTACGACCCCCACACCGGGCGCGCCCGCATCGCCAACGCCGGCCACCCGCCGCCGCTCGTACGCCACCGGGACGGAACCGTGCACGCCGTCGGCGACGTGCTCGGGGTCCCGCTCGGGGTGGGCGGCGTCCCGTACCGGTCGATCGAGATCGAGATCCCCGAGGGCGCCACCGTGGCCCTGTACACCGACGGGCTCGTCGAGGCCCGCGGCCAGGACATCGACACCGGCATCGAGGCGCTGTGCGAGCAACTGCGGGCGCCGCTCGGTTCGCTGGAGGAGGGCGCCGACCGGATCCTCGCCCGTCTGCTGCCCGACACGGCGACGGACGACACCGTGCTGGTCCTCGCCCGGGTCGGCGCGGTCCCCGGGCGGGTCGGCGCGGTCCCCGGCCGCCCGCCGGCCCGGGGAACCGGATCACCGCGCCGGGCGTCGTCGTAGCGTACGAAGCGGGTGGCGGAGCGCGACGCGGGGAAGCGGAGCCGACCGGGGGCAGGGGGCGCGTGGGCGAGCAGGGGGCGGGGCGGTGGCCCGGGCGAAGCCGCGGGCGCCGGCGGGGGCGAAGCCGCGGGCGAAGGCCGGAGCAGTGGTCGTGGCGCCGTCGGGGGCGCGTCCTCGCGGGGCTCGCGGTCCTCCTCGCCTGCCTGCTGGTCTTCCACGGTGCGGTGCCCGACGGGCTGCCGGGCCGTCCCGGCAGCCTGCTCGAAACGTTCCTGCCCTGGCTGGGCCTCGCCGTCCCGCTCCTCGCCGCCCTGGCGGTGCTGCGCCGTGCGACCGTGGCCGGGCTCGCCGCCCTGGTGCCCGCCGCCGCCTGGCTCGGCCTCTTCGGCGGCCACCTGCTCCCCGGCGCGGAGCGGGCACCCGATCTCCTCGCCGTCCAGCACAACGTCGGCGACGAGAACCCCGACCCGGAGGGGACCGCGCGGGCGCTGGCCGGTACCGGCGCCGATCTGCTCGCGCTGGAGGAGCTGACGCCCGCCGCCGAGCCGGCGTACGCGGCCGTGCTCGCGCCGCGGTACCCGTACCGCGCGGTGGCGGGTACGGTCGGGCTCTGGTCGAAGCACCCGCTGGCGGACGTGCGCGCGGTGGACATCAGGCCGGCCGGGGTCGGGGAGGGCTGGAACCGCGGACTGCGCGCCACCGCCCGTACGCCGCACGGGGAGGTCGCCGTGTACGTGGCGCACCTGCCCTCCCTGCGCCTGAGCCCGACGCACGGCTTCGGTTCCGTACGCCGGGACGAGAGCGCCGCACTGCTCGGCGCCGCGATCGCCGCCGAGCCGACGGATCCGCTGATCCTGCTCGGGGACCTCAACGGCACCGTGGACGACCGCGGACTGGACCCGGTCACCTCGCGCACGGAAGCGCCGCCGCGGGACTTCGCGTTCAGCTGGCCCGCGGCACTGCCGCTGGCCAGGATCGACCAGGTCCTGACGCGCTCGGCGACCGTCACGCGGATCCGGTCGCTGCCCGCGACGGGCAGCGACCACCTGCCCGTCGCCGCTCACATCATCTGGCGCGCTCCCGCACGAGGTCGGTGAAGCGCACCAGACCGTGCTCGCTGTGACCCATGAAGAGGTTGGGCTCCACGAGTTCCAGCTCCATCACGACCGGCGCCCCGTCGTCCGCCGTCGCGATGTCCACCCGCGCGTGCAGCAGGTCCGGCGACCCGGGCACGGCCGCCAGCGCCGCCTCGGCCAGGGCGAGTTCGGCAGGCGACGGCAGGTGCCGCACCACACCCGGATGCGGCACGCGGTCGTCGTCGACGGTCCCGATGTCGGTCAGCACCGGACCCTTGCGCACGGCGTGGCTGAAGGAGCCGCCGAGGAAGACGAGCGCCCGCTCGCCCTCCTCGATCCGGGTCAGGTACGGCTGCACCATCGCGGTCGATCCGGCCGCGTGGAGGGCCGCGATGTGACCGGCCGCCTTCTCGTGGAGGTCCTCCGTGTAGCGCGCGGCGCCGCGGGCCCCCGCCGACACCGTCGGCTTGACGACGAACTGGCCGTGCCCGGGCAGGGCGACGGCCTCGCCCGGCGCGATGAACCGCGTCGGCACGACGGGGACACCGCGGCCGGCGAGCTCCCCGAGGTACCGCTTGTCGGTGTTCCAGCGGACCAGCCACGCCGGATTGTCGAGCCGAGTCACCTCCTGCACCGCATCGGCCCAGGCCAGGTACTGCGGCAGGTGCTGCTCGTAACCCCAGGTGGACCGGATGACCACCGCTGCGCACCGCGACCAGTCGAAGTCCGGGGCGTCCCAGACCGCCGCCACGGCGTCGAGACCGCGGGCGCGCAGCGCATCGAGGATCAGGGGCAGGTCGGTGTCCCAGGCCAGGCCCGGGTCCGAGGTGGCCAGGGCCACTCTGGCGGCGGCGGACATCAGCGGCTCCCCGTCTCTTCGGCCGCGCCGTCCGGGGTCTCGACGCGCAGCAGGACGCCCCGCCCGTCCCGTGCGTAGACCCGGTCGCGGTTCTTGGCCAGCTTCCGCTCCACCTCGGACTCCAGGTCGATGCCGTTCATCTCGGCGAGCGCCGCGAGGTACAGGAACACGTCCGCGAGCTCCTCGCCGAAGTCGGGCAGTTTCCCGCGCCAGGCGGTGAAGGCCTCCCCGACCTCGGCGGTCAGCAGCCCGAACTCCAGTGGCACGTCGGTGGTGTTGAAGCCCTTCGCGAGCTTGTTGTCCCAGGCGAGCTGCTGGGCCGAGCGGATGTCCACCGGTTCCTCCGGGCGTACGTACGGGAGCGGGCTGCCGCACGCAGCCTAACGACCCGCCGCCCCCGCGGCCGGAGCCGGGACCAGGCCGTCGGCGACCAGCCCGGCGAGGACCGCCTCACCCAGGGCGTGCACCGCGGACTGGGGCCGGACCATCACCGTGAACTCCCTGATCCGGCCGTCCTCGGCGTAGTGGACCAGGTCGATGCCGTGGATCGCCTTGCCGTTCACCGTCGCCCGGAAGAGCAGGACCTCCGACGGGGACACGGTGCCGTCGACGCTCGTCTCGGCGCTGCCCTCGTACCGGCCTACGTAACGGAAGTCCTCGAAGGTGCGCAGCAGCACCCCGAAGAGGGCCAGCACCATCGGCCGGCCCTCGAACGGGGTGAACTTCACGGGGCTGTACAGGCGCACGTCCTCCGTGAACAGGTCCTCCAGTGCGGCGAGGTCCCGGCTCTCCACGGCGGCGCGGAAACGGTCGGCTGCGTTCACGGCTTCTCCCTGAGGATCTGCTACTCACGAATATGATTAGTCAGTTTCTTGAGTATCATGCGAGAGGCGTCCGTGCACAGGGGCGGCGCCGGAAACAGGGGCGAGAGGGAGGCGATCCGATGGCTTTGCGCCACGCCGTACTGGCGGCGCTGCTGGACGAGGAGCTGAGCGGGTACCAGCTGGCGAAGGCCTTCGACCTCGGCGTCGCGAACTTCTGGCACGCCCTCCCGCAGCAGCTCTACGCCGAGCTGACCCGGCTGGAGAAGGACGGGATGATCACGGGCCGGGAGGTGGTCCAGGACACCCGGCCCAACAAGCGCCTGTTCACCGTCACGGCGGCCGGCCTCGCGGAACTGGAGCGGTTCACCGCCTCCGCCGCCAAGCCCTCCTCCATCCGCGACGACCTCATCGTGAAGGTCCAGGCCGCCGACCACGTGGACCCCGCGACGCTCATCGCGCAGCTCACGGAGCGCGCCGCCTTCGCGCAGGCCAAGGTCGACCTGTTCGGCGGTCTGCTGGACAAGATGCGGGGCGACCGGTCCGAGGAGGACTTCCTGCGGTACGGCGAGGGCATCGGCCCGTACCTGACCTGCCTGCGCGGCCTCGCCTTCGAGCGGGGCAACCGCGACTGGTGCGAGCGGACGATCGCCGTTCTGCGGGAGCGGGAGGCGGCTCGTGCAACCCGCTGACCGCGCCGACCGCGCGGAGCCCACGGACCCCATTGAGCCCAATGGCCTCACTGAGCCCACTGACCCCACTGAGCCCGCCGGGCACGCGTACCTGAGGTACGTGGCCCTCGGCGACAGTCAGACCGAGGGGCTCGGGGACGGGGACGACGCCACCGGCCTGCGGGGCCTGGCCGACCGGCTCGCCGAGCACCTCGCGCTCCACAGCCCCGGTCTGGCGTACGCCAACCTGGCCGTCCGGGGCCGGCTCGCCGGCCAGGTCCGCGCCGAGCAGCTCGCGCCCGCCCTCGCCCTGAAGCCCGACCTGGCCACCGTCGTCGCCGGGGTCAACGACGTGCTGCGGCCGCGATTCGACGCGGACGAGGTCGCGGGCCACCTGGAGGCGATGTTCGCCGCGCTCACCGCCCGGGGGACGCGCGTCATGACGCTGACCTTTCCGGACCTCGGCCGGATCACTCCGCTCGCCCGCCCCCTCGCCCCGCGCCTGAGCGCCCTCAACGACCGGATCCGGGCCGCCGGGGACCGGCACGGGGTGGTCGTCGTCGAGACGGGGCACCATCCGGTGGTCACCGACCCGCGGCTGTGGAGCGCGGACCGGCTGCACGCGAGCCCGCTCGGCCACGAGCGGATCGCCGCCTCGCTCGCGTACGCCCTCGGACTGCCGGGCAGCGACGACTCGTGGACGCACCCGCTGCCCCCGGACGGGGCTCCCCGTCCCACCCTCGCCGCCGAACTGCGCTGGGCCGCCGCGTTCCTGGGCCCCTGGCTGGGGCGGCGCCTGCGCGGCCGCTCCTCGGGCGACGCCCGCACGGCGAAGCGCCCGGAGCTCCTTCCGGTGCGGCCGGCCTGCACGTGGAGGGCGTGATGCCTGGTCAGGTGACTGCGGTGAGCCGTAACGAGGGGTACTCGTTCAGCAAGTCCAATCGCGATTCCATCAGGTTGCTCACGGGGCTCGGAGTGGAAGGAGACGTTCACGCAGGTGAGACGATCCGCCACCAGTTCCGCATGACCTACGAGCCGCACCTGCCCAACCTGCGCCAGGTCCACCTGATGCACGAGGAACTCTTCGACGAACTCGCGCTCAAGGGCTTCAGGGTCTCTGCGGGCCAGCTCGGCGAAAACATCACCACGCGCGGGATGGACCTGTTGGGCCTGCCCACCGGCGCCCTGCTCCATCTCGGGGAGCAGGCGGTGCTCGAGGTGACCGGACTGCGCAACCCGTGCTCGAAGATCAACGACTTCCGCAAGGGACTGCTTGGTGAGGTCTTCGCCATGGACCCCTTGTCCGGCGAGTTCACGTTCAAGTGCGGCGTCATGGCTGTGGTCCGCCGTGGAGGGACCGTCCGCCCCGACGATTCCATCCAGGTCGAGCCCCCGCCACGCCCTCACCGCCCGCTGGAACGAGTCTAGGTTCTTGCATCGCTCGACCGCGTTGCGCTGCTCGTACGCCTCGGCGTCGAAGGACGGCGGCCGGCCGCCGGCACTGCCTCGCCGCAGACGGTGGCCGATCTGGTCGGACGGCTGGGGGACGACAGCGCGGATTCCACGACGTCAACAGACCAACCGACCAAAGAGACACGCTCTAGCGCGGGGTGCTGTCGTCGGCCTGGAACGGGCCTCCGTGGCCGGGCACGATCAGGTCCGCCGCGGCCAGGACGCGCAGCCGGGAGGCGCGGTGCACCTCGCGGTCCGGGGCCACGGGGTCGTCGGCGGGGCCGTCGGCGTGCCACCAGAGGTCGCCGGCGAACGCCACGACGCCCGTCTCGGTGCCGGCGAGCAGGGTGATGTCCTCGGCGCTGTGGCCGGGGGTGCGGATCAGGCGCAGGGACGGGGTGAGTTCGTAACCCTCGGCGTCGCGGTTCGTCCACTGGTCGCCCCGGTACTCCACCTTGTGGTCGTGCACCCGGGCACGGCCGAAGAGGCCCGCGTTCATGGTGTTGTCGGGGTGGTGGTGGCTGAGGACGACGTCGGTGATGTCCTCGGGGCCGAGGCCGAGTTCGGCGAGCGGGACGAGGATGTCCTCGTGGCGGGCCACCATGCCCGGGTCGAAGATCACGTGCCGTCCCGCGTCGTGGACGTAGGACACGGTCGCGGCGACCCCGGGGCCGGTGGAGCCCACGTAACCGGTGGTCAGGACCTTGTATGCGGCGCTGCGGCCGCGCGGTGCGTCTGTCATGGCCCCAATCCTTGCGGGAGCGGCGGGTGTTCACGAGTGGCACTCCTGCCGGTGATCGCAGGATTCGTGCCAACCGTGTGCCAGACTCCGCCCGTGCCCCCTTTCAAGACCGTCGCCGCGTACCTGCCCTCCGGCGTCGGCATGCTCGCCGTCGGCATCGTCACCGAGGTCTTCGGCCCCCACGGGGCGGCGCTGCCCGGCTTCGAGTTCGCCCTGTGCGCCGACCGGCCCGGGCCGGTGGCCACGGACTGCGGGGTGCCGCTGTCCGTCGCCCACGGCCTGGACCGCCTCGCCGGGGCCGACCTGCTGCTCGTCCTGCCCGGCACGGATTTCCGTACTCCGCCCGCTCCCGCGGTACTTGACGCGCTCAGGGCCGCGCACGGACGCGGAGCCGTCGTCGCGGCCCACTGCGTGGGCACGTTCGCGCTCGCCGCCGCCGGACTCCTCGACGGCCGGCGGGCGACCACGCACTGGCGGTTCGCCGATCTCCTCGCCGGCCGCCACCCGCGGGTCACCGTGGAGCCCGACGCCCTCTACATCGACGAAGGCGGCATCGTCACGGGCGCGGGAGCGGCGGCGGGCTTCGACCTGTGCCTGCACCTGCTGCGGCGGGAACACGGCGCGGCACGGGCCAACGGCATCGCCCGGGACATGGTGCTGCCCTCCCACCGCGACGGCGGGCAGGCCCAGTACCTCGCCGCGCCCGTCCCCGACAACGGACAGGACGAGAGGCTCGGCGCGGTCCTCGACTGGGCCCGCGCCCACCTCCACGAGCCGCTGCCCGTCACGGAGCTGGCCCGCCGCGCGATGATGAGCAGACGCTCCTTCGCCCGCCGCTTCACCGCCGCGACCGGCACCACCCCGCACGCCTGGCTGCGGAGCCTGCGCCTGAGCAGAGCGGAGGAACTCCTGGAGACCACCGGCCTGCCCGTGGAGGAGATCGCCCGGCAGGTCGGCTACGGAAGCGCCGCGGTACTGCGCGAACAGTTCGTGCGCCGCCGCGGAGTCCCGCCCCGCGCCTACCGCAGCGCCTTCACCCGCACCCCGTAGGAGCCGCAGCGGACGCGCCCCACCCGCAGGGGCCCGGGGGACGCAGTACGGCCCTCCCGGCGAGCCGGGAGGGCCGTACTGCGTCCGCCGTCGGGGTCAGTCGAGCTGGGTGATCGTCGGGAGGTCGGCGGTGGCGGCCGCGTTGGACGGCGGGAGGGCCACCGGGTAGAGGCGGACGTCGCTCACCGCGCCGTTCGCGTACTCGCCGTACGGTCCGCCGCCGATGCGGCGGCCGATCTGCACCGGGCCCGCCGCGTTCCAGTGGGTGCCCGTGTACGGGCCGGTCGCCGAGAGCTGCCCGTCGACGTACAGGCTCATCTGGTCGGTGGACGCGTCGAAGACGCCGACCAGGTGGGTCCAGCGGCCCACCTGCGCCGATTCCCCGTACACGGCGGAGTAGCCGGAGCTCGGGGCCTCGTGGTGCATCCCGAACGCCCACACCTTCTTGCCGGCCGAGTAGTACAGCTGCAGGTTGTTGGTCTTCTCACCGGCATCCGACTGGGATACGAAGGTCGAGTTGGCGCTCAGGGAACCCAGCTTGACCCAGGCGGAGACCGAGTAGCTGCCGGACGAGTCGACGGCGGGGCCGGTGGAGGCTGCGTAGCCGGTGGTGCCGGACAGGTTCAGGACCCGCCCGCGAGCGGCGTCCGTGGTCCAGGTGTAGGCGCCGGCCAGGGTCGCGTCGAGTGTGCCCGGACCGTCGGCCACCGCGGTGCCCGTGCCCTCGTCCAGCCGCCATGCGTGCGTGGCCGAGCTGCCGACCGCGCCCAGCGAGGCGGGAGCTGCGAAGGCCGCGAGTCCGGCCGCCGGGGCGCTGCCGGGGTACTCGATCAGCTGGCCGCCGGCGTCGACGGCGTACAGCTCGGGGTTGCCGTCGGGGCCGCCCGCGGCGCTGTTCAGGTCACCGGGGGACATGACCGCCGGGTACTCGGCCTTCGTCAGGAGCGGTGCGAGCGGACCGGCCGGGGCGATCTGCCAGCCGGTCTTGGCGCCCGTGGTCCAGTCCTGGTTCGTCCCGCCGTTGCAGGTGTAGATCATCAGCTGGGTGCCCTGGGTGGTGTCTCCGCGGGGATCGTCCAGGCACATGCCGGAGTTCGGGTTCACCAGACTGCCGTTGGCCCCGAGCGTCCACTTCTGCGCCGGCGAGCCGTTGCACGTCCACAGCTGGACGATGGTCCCGGTGGCGACACCGCCGCCGGACACGTCGAGGCAGTGGCCCACGGCGCGAATGCTGCCGTCGGCCAGCAGCGTCCACTGCTGCGCCGGCGTGTCGTTGCAGCCCCACACCTGGACCCTGGTGCCGTCGGCGGTGTGCGCGTGGTCCACGTCGAGGCACAGCTTGCCGCCGCCGGTGACGGGCACCGCGGACGGCAGGGTGCTGTGCACGGGAGAGTGCAGCAGGGCCGGCACGAGCGTGTTCGCGTCGACGGTGACGGGGAAGCTGTAGACGGTGCCCGTGGCGTCGTCGCGGGCCCACAGCGCCGGGGCGCCTCCCGTGACCGTGCCCTTGCCTGAGCCGTCCACCGCGAGGGTGCCGCCGACGGCGCCGGGGCCCATCAGGGTCAGGCCGGACCAGTCGCCGTCACCGAGCAGCAGCGGGTGCTTGAAGTGGCCGCCGCCGTCGGTCTGGTAGATCCACAGCTTCTTGTTCTCGACGGTGACCACCGCCGGGAAGTTGTTGGTGTTGCCGTAGAGGTTGCCCGGGGTCACCAGCTGGTCCACCGACCAGGTGGAGGCGTCGTACCCGGCGGTGCGGCAGCGGGAGTCGTCGGCCACGCGGGTCGCGGACTCGCAGGGGTCCTTCGGCACGACGTCGAAGCGCCGGCCGGTGAAGCCGGCGTACGTGGAGTACGGCACGCGCGGGAAGGCGGTGTCGGAGGACGGGTCGAGGTCGTTCTTGACGATGTAGAGGTTGTGGGTCTGCTTGTTGTAGGCGAAGAGGTCGTCCACGTCGGAGCCGTGCAGGTTGCCGCGGTGGGCGATGAGGTAGTTGTCCCAGCCCGTGCCGTCGGGGGAGTGGGCGGCGGTCGCGACGGTCACCGGGCCGGTGACGGGCGGGGCGGGGTCGGTGCGGGGGCCGGTCTGTGCGGGCTTGACGGGCTGGGCGGCGTCGGTGTTGCCGGGGATCAGGTTGAGGTCGCCGGTGCGCGTGGTGGCGAGCAGGTCGGATATGCCGTCGCCGGTGATGTCGCCCGGCGTGATCTTCGTGTCCGGGTTCCACGGCACGGCGTACGTGTAACTGACCGGCGCCTGGGAGAGGTTGCCGGCCCGGTCCACGGCGGCGACGTACAGGGTGTGGACACCCCACGTGGTCACGGGGACGGTGAGCTTCGCGCTCGCCCGGCCCGCGCCGTCGGTGGCCACGACCGGGACCGAGGTTCCCGCCTGGGCCGTGGGCCGGCTGTCGAGCCGCCACACGAAGTGGTCGACGCCGCTGGAGAGGCAGGGGCCGGGGGTGCAGGTGGCGGCGGGCGCGGGATCGCCCGCGACCACGTCGAAGGAGGTGGTGCGGCCCGGTCCCGCGTAGACGACGGGGTTGCCGCTGCCGCCGCCGACGTGCGGGAAGGAGGCGTTCGCGCCGATGTCGGGGGTCCGGGGCGGGCTGAAGTCCGTACGGAACCAGCAGTGCTCGGAGACCGGAGAGGTCAGAGCGGCGGACGCGTTGTCCTTGGCGTAGGCGTTCCAGCCGTACTCGTGGCCGTCCTTGAGCGCGATCCCGACCGGGACGGCCGCGTCCTGGCCGGAGGCGACGTACGGGCTGGACGGCGTGGCGATCGTGGTCGGGTTGCCGTTGGTGAGTGTGGAGCGGTCCCAGAACTCGTAGACCGCGCTCGCCAGTTCACCGGAAACGTTGGTCCGGACGGTCGAGTGCAGCTGGAGGCTGCTGCCCGCCTCGGAGTACGAGGCGGCGCCGACCCAGCCGAGCCCCGTGACGGTGCACGGGCCGGAGGCGCCGACGGCGGACGGGGTGGTGTGGAGGTCGGACGGCGCGTCCGGGGCGATGTCGAAGGTGGTCACCAGGGTGATCACGGTCGAGACGCGCAGGTAGTTGTCGTTGCCGGAGGACAGCGACTCGTCGCCGAACAGGCCGACGGTCCAGGTGCCGATGCCGTTCTGGGCGATCTTCTGGGCCTGGCCTGTCACCGTGAAGCTGGCGGTGCTGTTGCTGCAACTGCTGTTGGAGTTCGCGCCGCTGGGCACCGAGGTGCTCACCGCCGCGTACCCGTTGTCGACGCCCGGCTGGCTGTTCCAGGTGGTTCCGGAGCCGATCGCGCCCGTGGTGCGCAGGGTGATCGGCTGGTTCTTCGAGCAGCTCCAGCTCGCGGCGTAGGTGGTCGGGATCGTGATCAGGGCGTTCGACACCACCATCCGCGGTGAGAGCCCACTGGTGTCGATGGCGTAGTACGAGCGCTCCAGGCCGGTGCCGCAGGCGCCGCCCCAGCGCTGATAGCCCACGCCCTCGCCGCTGGACTGCGGCTTGTCGTACTGAGGGCTGCCGGAGCACGAGCCGCTGGAGTACACCTCGTCGAAGTGGCCCGACTTGCTCGACACGGGGTTGGTGTACGGGTCGATGTAGACCGGGTAGACGACGTCGGGGCCGGTGAGGGCCGATCCGTCGGGGCGCAGCGTGAGCGCGTCCGCCGTCGCGGTCATCGGCACCCCGTCGACGTGCGCGCCGCCGCCCGGTCCGTCGACGGAGGAGGCGGCGGGCGCTCCGGGCCGCTGCTCGGGGGTGACGGCCGGGGTGGCCGCGGCGGCGGCAGGCTTGGTCAGGACGGACTTGGCCTGTGGCGTTCCCGCGGCTTCGGTGGCCGAGTCCCACATGAGCGGGCGCGGTGAGACGTAGTCGAGCGTGCCGTTCGCGGTCGTGGCGGTCATCCCACCGGACGCGGTCGGGCTGACCTTGAGTCCGTCGGCGGCGGTCGCGAGCCGCAGCTCCCGGACGCGGGGGTCGGCGGCCGCTGCCGCGTCGTGGACGATCAGGATGTCGCTGAAGCCGCCCTGATCGGTGACGGACACCGAGAGGTCGACGCCCGGCAGTACCGATCGGTACAGCGCGGTGTCGCCGGAGACCTCGGGGGCCGGCAGCGCGAACGGCATGGTCAGTTCGAGCTTGCCGCCGTCCTCGTGGGCCAGCCGGACGGCGGCGCCCGTACCGCCACCCGAGAGGGCCACCCCGTTCGGGCTGGCGGCGGGGGACCAGGTGCCGTCCGCGTTCTTGTGCAGCGTCGCGTCGACGGGGGTCCAGGAGCCGCCCTTGCGGACGCGGACGGGCTTGAGGTGGGTGGTGGAGGTGAAGGAGCCGTCCGGGTTCGCCACGGTGTCGGAGGTCTGGGTGGTGAGCGAGGCCACGGGGACGGCCGCGTGCTTCGCCGCGGCCTCCCGCTGGGCGGCGAGCATGCTGCCGGCGGGGGCCGGGGCAGTGGTTCCGTTCGCTGCGAGGGCCGGTGCCGCCGGCGAGCAGAGGGCGAGAACGGAAATTCCCACAAGCATTTTTCGAGACAGCGTCGCCCGTCTGAGTCTGCTCGTATCACGGACTCTTCGGTCAACCATCAGTCATTTTCCTTACAAGAGAGCACCGGGTGGAATCCTTGATTCCCCCATGTTTGACCGTCGTGTTGGGACGGTGCGCAGGTGCGAGGGCGTGATGACTTGTCGGATTTGCGGAATGTTTGTCCTGCATAAATGGTATGCAAATCGCCTGCACGGATGGCTGGTTCACTTCGAACTCACTGGCGAGTCACGGTATTGATTAAGCCTCATTGCCATCAATAGCCTCCGGACGATCACACGACTGGTGTGGTCGCGATTCGGCGGCCGCGTCCATCCGGCCGCCTCTGTGGGGGGATGCACGTGGCACGACGGCGTCGCGGGTTCGCGACCGTCAGATTCCGGATCTGGCACGGCAGACGCGGCGTGGGCATGGCGGTCGTCGCCGCCCTGGCGCTGCTGCTGCCGGTCGCCTTCACCCAGGGACTCGACCTGGGGATGCTCGGAGCAGGAAGGACCGACTGGCAGGACCGCGGCGGCCAAGCCGGGAACTACCGCTTCGACGGCAAGGTGTGGAAGCCGCAGAAGACACCCGCCACCGCGGGGGTGGCGGGTCACAAGCTGACCGCGGGCAAGCCGGCGGGACGGCCCGAGGGGTTCAAGCCCCTGGGCGGCTACCAGGCGGCCGCGCCGGTGTGGCCCAAGGCGGGCAAGACCTCCGTGCGGCTCGTGAAGGCGGCGGCCGCCGACACGGCGGACAGGACCGAACCCATCGGCAAGCCGGTCAAGGCGGGCTCGCTGCCCGTCTGGATCGCCCCCGTGCACCCCGCCACCGCAGGCGCACAGAGCGCGTCGGCGCCCGGCGCCGCCGTGCAGGTGGAGGTGGCCTCGCACGAGCAGGCCCTCAAGGCCGGCGCCAACGGCATGCTGCTCTCCGTCGCCCGGGACGGTGCGGCCGGCACGGCCGGTGCCGACGCCCCGGCGCAGGTCCGGGTCGTCGTCGACTACGCCGCGCTCGCCAAGGCCTACGGCGGCGGCTACGGCTCCCGCCTGCAGCTGGTACGGATGCCGGCCTGCGCGCTGACGACCCCGCAGCGAGCCGAGTGCCGCACACAGACCCCGATCGAGTTCGAGAACCGCGCCACGGCCGACCAGCTCACCGCGACCGTGGCGCTCGCCGCTGCCGCCCCCGCGGCCAAGTCCGCGGGCACCGACGGCTCCGCCCTCGGTGCCCGCTTCACCGCGGCGACGTACGCCTCCGTCTCCACGACGAGCGCGGCCGCGACCGCCGAGCCCACCACCCTCGCGGTGACCTCGGGCAGCGGCGGTTCACAGGGCGACTACTCCGCGACCTCGCTGAACCCCTCGGGCAGCTGGCAGGCCAGCGGAACGGGCGCCTTCACCTACTCCTACCCGATCAGCGTCCCGGCGGGCCTCGGCGGCAACGCCCCCTCGGTCGGCCTGGCCTACGACTCCCAGGCCGTGGACGGCGAGACCTCCGCGCGCAACTCCCAGTCCACCTGGATCGGTGACGGCTGGAGCTACGACCCCGGCTTCGTCGAGCGCACGTACCGCGGGTGCGCCACCCTGCGGGACTCCGGCGGGGACAAGCTCCTCAAGGGCTCCGGAGACATGTGCTGGGGCGGCGCGAACGCCCAGATCTCCTTCGGCCCGCACTCCGGCGTGCTCGTGCCCGTCACGAAGGACCCGAACGTGCCCGGCCTGCTGCGCCAGTGGCAGCTGCGCGGCGACGACGGGACGATCGTCCAGGAACTGTCCGGCGCGTCCAACGGCCTGCAGGACGGCACCTACTTCCGCGTCCTGACCACCGACGGCAGTGCCGCCTACTTCGGTTCCACCCACGCCCCGGCCGGCGTCGGCACGGCCGGGGTGCCGCAGGCGGGAACCCCCACCGACGCGAGCTCCAACTCGGCCTGGGGCCTTCCGGTCCTCCACCCCGAGTCGGCTGACCCCTGCCACGACTCGGCCAAGGGCAAGGCCTCCCGCTGCGCCAAACCCGAAGGCTGGCGCTGGAACCTCGACTTCGTCGTCTCGCCGAACGGGCTCGTCCAGCGCTACGACTACACCACCGAGACGAACTACTACAGCCTGGGCGGCGGCCAGGCGGCCGACGGGAAGTTCGGCGCGCTCACCCCGTACACCCGCGGCGGCGCCCTCGCCTCGATCTCGTACGGGTACACGCTCACGGACGCGCTCGCCCAGCGGACCCCCTCCGCCCAGGTGGTCTTCGACTCGAAGCAGCGCTGCCAGACGACGAGCACCTTCACCGACTGCTCCGCCGGGAACCTCAAGGACGAGAACGCCTCCCACTGGCCGGACACCCCGTGGGACCTGCACTGCGACGCCACGGACAAGACCACCATCCCCGACGGTGCCACCACCGTCCCCAAGGACGTCTGCGTCATCGCCGGCCCGACCTTCTGGTCGACGACGCGCCTGGACGGCATCACCACGCAGGTCCACGTCAAGGACTCCAAGACGGACAAGCTGGTACCGGTCGACTCCTACCGGCTCGCCCACGTCTTCTCGGACGCGGGCGGCACCGTCGACCCGGTCACCGGCACCTCCGTGGACCCGGCCCACTCGGGCTTCCTCCAGGCGGTGATGTGGCTCCAGACGGTGCAGCACACCGGCAAGGACACGTACGACAACGGCAACAGCGACATCACCCTGAACAAGGTGGCGTTCACGGGCACCGAGATCGACAACCGCGTCAATGACGTGATGCCCTCGGCCCCTCCGCTGTACCACCCGCGCATGTCCGCCATCCAGACCGAGACCGGCGAGTCGATCGCCGTGGACTACAACCAGGCGCCCTGCGGGGGCAAGACGCTCGACTTCGCGGCCGCCGACTCCAACACCGAGTCCTGCTACCCCGTGTACTGGAACGTCCCGGGAGCCTCGAAGCCGACCGCGGACTGGTTCAACAAGATCACCGTGCGGACGGTGACCACGTCCGACCTGACGATCGCCTCCGCCTACAAGCCCGACGGCAAGGCGGCCCCGTCCGGTTCGGGCTCGCGCGTCTCCACCTACGCGTACGCGGGAGCCGCCTGGCACCGCGACGACTCGTCGTCCACCGACGACCAGTACCGCACCTGGAACCAGTTCCGCGGCTTCCGTACGGTCACCGTCCAGACCGGCCGGGCCCCCGAGCCCGTCACCCAGGCGGTGTCCACCTACCTCCAGGGCATGGACGGGGACTACAAGGCCGACGGCAGCCGCCGATCGGTGACCGTCGACGCCAAGGCCGGCGGCGCCGTCGTGCAGACGGTCACGGACTCCGACCACATGGCCGGCACGGAGCTGCAGAAGGACGTCTATTCGGCGGCGGGCGGAACCGTCGTCGCCACCAACATCAGCGCCCCCTTCACCTACACCACCACGGCGACCAGCCCGCAGTCCCCGTGGAGCAACTGGGAGAAGACCGAGCACCCCGGCGAGACCAAGCCCGCACTGTCCACCCTGCCCGCGCTGACCTCGTACCGGATGCAGAGCACACAGAGCAACGGATACGAGCGGCTCGCCGACGGGACCTGGCGGCACACCCGCACCGACACGGGCTACGACGCCCAGGGCCGGGTCTCCACACAGAACGCGCACGGCGATGTGAGCGACCCCGCGCAGGAGCGCTGCGTGACGACCGCGTACGCCAACGCGCCGCCGGGCAACCCGCAGATGACCTCGTACCCGAGCCAGATCACGTCGGTCAGCGGTCCCTGCGCGGCCGCCACCCCGGCGAACCTGCTCTCGGACCGGAAGGTCTACTACACGGGCGACGGAACCCTCACCGGCCTCGGGGCCTTCGGCACGCTCTCGGCGACCGCCGGGGCCACCGGTGTCCAGATCGCCACCGGATTCACCGGCAGCACCGAGAACTGGCAGACCACCGCTGCCATGAAGTACGACGGCATCGGCCGCATCACCGACGCGCTCGACGCGACCGGCCAGAACACCCACACCGACTTCACGCCGGCGTGGAGCAACGCCGGCAACAACACCAACCCGACCACGGTCAAGACCACCAACAGCCACGACTGGGTGGTCTCGTCCACCCACTCCCCGTTGAGGGGCCTGGCCACGCAGAACGTCGATGCGAACGGCCGCAAGACCGACATCACCTACGACGCGCTCGGCCGCCGCACCGCTGTGTGGCTGCCCGGCCGCGACAAGAGCGCGGGCAAGAGCGCCGACCGCACCTTCTCGTACTCGATCAACGCGGGCGCCGTCGCGGCCCCGGGCGACACGGTCACCCAGCCGGGGGCACCCACCGCGGTCACCACGAAGACGCTGCGCGAGGACGGGAGCTATTCCGTCAGCGTCGCGATCTACGACGGGATGCTCCAGCCGCGCCAGACCCAGAGCACTCCGCAGGGCGACAGCGACACCGGGCGCATCGTCGCCGACACCTTCTACGACTCGCACGGCTGGGCCGTCACCTCGTACGCCCCGTACTTCGACCCGGGCGCCTCGCCGTCCGGCAGCCTGTTCGCGGCGAACGAGAGCGCGGTCCCGTCGGAGTCCTCCACCGCCTACGACGGCCAGGGCCGGTCGGTCAGATCGACGCTCTGGCACCAGGCGGTCGAGCAGTGGCACAGCTCCACCGGCTACCCCGGCGCGGACGAGACGGACACCACCGCACCGGCGGGCGGGAGCACCACCGCGGCCTTCCGCAACGCTCTCGGCCAGACCGTCCGCACGGTGGTGAAGAACACCGATGCCACGGTGACACTGCACGGAGGGGACGTCATACCCTCCGGCACCTCGCTCGCGTCCAACAGCGTGCGACTCACGATGCAGGCCGACGGCAACCTGGTCCTGACCGCCCTCGCCACCGGCAAGCAGATCTGGGCGAGCGGCACCTCCGGCAACCCGGGCGCGTACGCCAAGTTCGGTACCGACGGCAACCTCGCGGTGTACACCACCTCGAACGTCTCCCAGTGGACCACCGGCCTCGCCGCGTCCACCGGATCCACGTTCCGGGTGCGGGCCGACTCCACGGTCGTCGTGGTCGCGAGCGACAACAGCACCGTGCGGTGGAAGCAGGGGACCGCGGGCGCCGTCGCGGCGGCCGGCTCCACGACCAGCTACACGTACACCCGGGCCGGGCAGGTCGCCACGGTCAAGGACAACGCGGGCAACACCTGGTCTTCCTCCTACAACCTGCTGGGCCAGATGGTCTCGCAGACCGACCCCAACACCGGCACCGCCACGTTCGACAAGTACGACCTGGCGGGCAACGTGCTCCAGGCCACGGACAACCGCGGCCAGACCCTGTCCTACACGTACGACTGGAACAACCGCCGGACCGGCGAGTACAGCGGCCCCTGGGCCGCCACCGCAGACCCGGCCAAACAGCAGTCCAGCTGGTCGTACGACACCCTCGCGAAGGGGTACCTGACCTCCTCGACGCGATACGTCGGGGGCGCGGCCGGCAAGGCCTACACCCAGGCGGTCACCGGGTACAACACGGCCTACCAGCCGCTCGGCGCGAGCGTCACCATCCCGGCATCGGAAGGCTTCGCGGCGCCGGGCCAGTCCTCCGCTCCCGCCGGCGGAACGGTCACCTACCAGACGACCGCCGACTACACGCCCAACACCGGCCTGCTGTCGACCACGCACTACCAGGCCGACGGCAACCTGCCGGCCGAGGACGTGGACTTCGGGTACACCCGGCAGGGCAGTCTGTCCGCCTTCGGCGGGTACATCTCCGCGGCCAACACACCCGCCTACCTCTCGGCGGCCGTGCACGACGAGTTCGGCCGGGTGAAGCAGGCGAACTACGGGCCCAGCGGCAGGCAGCTGGCGACCTTTGCCCAGTTCGACGGCACGACCGGGCGCACCACGCAGACCAGCAGCATGGTGCAGACCACGGGGACCGCGCTCGACGTGGTCAACTACCGGTACAACCAGGCCGGCGAGATCACCGCGATCGACGACCTGCAGAACAACAGCGTGCACGACACGCAGTGCTTCACCTACGACTCCTTCCAGCGCCTGACCCAGGCCTGGACGGACACCGCCGGGATCACCGCCCCGACGGCCGCACCCGTCGGCGCGGTGGGCGGATGCGTCACCGGCCGGGTCCAGACCACGAGTTCGGGCCAGATCAAGACGACCACGGTCGGCGGCCCGGCCCCGTACTGGCAGACGTACACCTTCGACCAGCTCGGCGACCGCACCGGCATGGTCAACCACGACACGGGCGGCAACGCCCTCGTCGACACCACCCAGTCCATCGCCTACCCCGGCACGGACGGCACCGTCACCGCGAACCTGCCCAACCAGGCCGGCACCACGACAGGAGGCAACGCGGCCAACGGCACGGCCACGTGGACCAACACGTACACGGACCCGGCGTACGGCAACAAGAACGCCGGCAACACCATGAGCCGAAAGGTCACCACGACCGGCCCGCTCACCACCGGCTTCGCCCTGGCCGGAGGCGGCAGGCTCTGCGTCGAAACCGCCGGCGGCGCCGCCACCGCGGGGACCAAGGTCCAGGTCGGCACCTGCAACGGCACCAGCGCGGCGCAGAACTGGACGATCGGCACCGACGGCACCGTCAAGGCGCTCGGCATGTGCCTCGACACGGTCTCCAACGCGACGGGCGCGGGCACCCTCGTGGTGATCGACACCTGTGGCGCGGACGCCAGTCAGAAGTGGAAGTCGACCGCCACCGGCACGCTCGTCAACGCCGCGAACAGTGCGGTCTGCCTGACCGACCCCGGCGCGAGCGCGAGCGCCGGCACCCAACTGACCCTCGCCACCTGTGGCGGCGCGGGCCAGACGTGGACGACGGCGCCGACCGGCGCGGTCCCCGCGGGTCAGACCCAGACGTTCACCTACGACCCCGAGGGCGCGACGGCAACCGTCACCACCGGGTCGGGGACGACGACCACCAGCAGCAAGTACCTGTACGACGCCGATGGTCAGCTGCTCATCCAGACCGGCGCGGTGGGCGGTACGGACAAGACCCGCGTCCTGTACCTGTTCGGCGGCGCCGAGCAGATCACCCTGAACGTGGCCGCCAAGACCTGGACGGCCCTGCGCCACTACACGGGTCCCGACGGCACGACGGTCACCCGCACCAGCTCCGGCGCCGTGACCTACCAGATCGGCAACGCCCAGGGGACGGCGACGGTTTCGGTGGACGCGGGGAGCCTCACCGCCACCCGCCGTTCCTATGATCCGTACGGAAACGCGCGGGGCCAGAAGCCCGGCTCATGGGTGTCCCCGGACGAGAACCGCGGCTTCCTCAACCAGCCGCTGGACACGGGCACGGGTCTCAACCTGCTGGGCGCCCGCAACTACGAGGCGACGACGGGCCGTTTCCTCAGCCCGGACCCCGTCTTCCAGGCCGGCGACCCCAACCAGATGGGCGGATACACCTACGCCGCCGACAACCCGGCCAGCGGCAGCGACGCCAGTGGGCTCGACAACTGGTACACGGACCCGTCGCTGAACAAGTGCGTCATCGACTGCCAGGGAACCACCACCACCACGACGACCACCGTGGTCACCACGACGACCACGTCGAGCGGCGGCGGGAAGGGGGGCGACTGCCGCGGTTGGTGGGGCTGCACGAAGCACTACATCGAGAAGGCCGTACCGATCGTCGTCGTGGCCGTCGTCGTCCTGGTGATCGAGGTCGCCGTCGTCTCCTGCACCGTCGAGTCCCTCGGACTCCTCGGTCCGGAATGCTTCGGCGCCTCCACCACGGCCCTCGTGACCAGCTGCGCCGCCATCATGGGCGACTGTGGTCCGGGGCCCCTGGGCGAAAGCTTCTCGGAGACGGCCCGAGAGGACTCCTCACGGGGCGCCAAGCCCTCCGGGGAAGCCGCTCCCACGGGCCCGAAGGGCGCGGGACCGGAGGCCGGCGCGGCCAGGGAGGCGACGCACGACGCGGCCGGAGGCAACGCGGCGGCCCCGAAGAGGGCCACCACCCAGGACGCGGCGGAATCCGCGGCGGCTTCCTCGGCGCACGCGGAGGAGCCGGTCACCGGAAACTCGGGAACGACGTGCAGTTTCTCGCCGGACACACCGGTCCTGATGGAGGGCGGCCGTAGCAAGCCGATCGCCGAGATCACCACGGGCGACTCGGTGGAGGCGGCCGACCCCGACAGCGGGCAGGACTCCGGTCAGCGCACGGTGGTCGCCACCTGGGCCCATGACGACGGCGACCTGATCGATCTCGGCGTCGAAGTCTCCCCCGGGGACGTGGCGACCCTTCACACCACCTCGGAACACCCCTTCTGGGACACGACCACCCGTACGTGGGTTCCGGCCGAGGCCCTGGTCCCCGGCCACGAGCTCACCACCCCGGACGGCCATCCGGTCCGGGTGGTCGAGGTCCGGCGGACCCCGGGCGAGGCGATCCGCTACAACCTGACGGTCGACGGCCTCCACACGTTCTACGTGCTGGCGGGCTCGACCCCCGTCCTGGTGCACAACACCTGTGACGGCCCGCTCGTACTGGGAGTGGGCAGCCATTCCAACGGCCTCGCCGCGGATCCGAAGATCGGCGGCTACACGCACAACGACCCGGCTTTGCAGGAGGTGATCGGCCAGGTGAAGGGTGCTCCCTACACCAAGTGGATGGCGAACGTGGACCGTGACCTGTCGGAGAACCCCAGAGTGGCCATCACGGTCGACGAGTTCGACGGAATGAAGGACGGCACCGCCCAGGAAGTGCAGAACGCATTCGTGCTGGCCTACAAGGCGGGTGCCGGCGGGGATTGGTATGCCACCCAGTGGGAGATGTGCCGGGTCGGCTATCATGCGAGACTTGGAAATCTCGAATGGTCCAATATCAGGTGGTTCTTCAGAGGTGAAGAGATAACCGGCGTGAAGGAACCGACTTGGTCCTTGGACCCCTCGAAGGTTGGATATCCCGGCAATGAGTGAGCTCTACCGGTCGGACCGCACGTTCAAGGTCTGGGCCTACACGGTCAGCCACACCCGCCTGCTGTTGCGCAGCACGATCCAGAACGACGGCGAGAACCGCATCGACGTCTTCTTCGGCGGCGTGGACCGCATGCTGCTCCAGCCGGTCTACGAGGGTCTGACCATCGCCGAGGCGAGCGCGGAGGACCTTCGGGCCTACGAGCGGCGTTACGGCCCGCTCGGTCGGAGCCTGCACTTGTATCGGCTCGGCGACGATCGCGACGGCTTCGTGGTCGCCGGAGTGGTCCAGTGGCACGAGGACCTCGGCAACAGCAGAACCCCTTCCTACTTCGGCCATTTCGTCGGAGCGTAGGGAAGCGGACATGAAAGGGGCGGTGACCGGAAATCCGGTCACCGCCCCTTTTGCCGGAGCGTCGGTGCGGTCAGGGCCGGGCCGTGCCCGGGGTCGTGAGGCGGTGGCGCTGGAGCCCGCGCGCGTAGAAGAGGTGCGCGATCGCCTCGGCGGCCAGGAGCAGGACGACCAGCCAGGGCGCCAGGTGACCGGCGCCCCAGACGATGAGCAGGGGGATGCCGATGCCCGGAAGGGCCCAGACGGCGACGCCCGCCGGCGGGCGTCCGTAGCGCAGCGCGATGCAGGCGTGGGCCCCGTGGTACATGGCCAGGCCGCCCGCCAGCACCCATACCGCGCCGGTCGGAAGATGGGCGTGGTCGGCCTCCTCGACGGCGGTGGCCAGTCCGGCCGCCATGCACAGGACGCCCGCGGTCACGAAGAAGTGCAGGAAGCCGCCGACGTCGCGGGCGAGCAGGTAGGCCTGTCGGTCGTCCGCCCTGGCGAGCATCAGTTCCGCCGAGGTCGAGCCGAAGTCGAAGTACGACCACCAGAGCGCGGCCAGCAGGACGAAGCCGAGGACGCCCACGACCCCGGCCCGCGGGGTCCAGGTGTGGTCGGCCGAGGTGACCAACGCGATCACGGACTCGCCCAGCACGATGATGACGAACAGCCCGACCCGTTCGACGATGTGCCCGGTGTCCAGCCGGGCGGGCAGCCCCCGGCCGCGGGCGCTGAGCAGCAGCGCCATCTCCGCGGCGATGAGCACCCCCCACATGAGGTACTGCCACGGCGCGGGCACCGCGGCGGAGGCCGCCCACAGCAGGCCCGAGGCCAGGCAGTAGCTCAGGGGGCGCCAGCGGGGGACCCGAAGCGGCTCGGGGTATTTGGTGGCCGGCCACCAGAGCCCCAGCAGCACCAGCCGGGTGCCGGCGTAGCCGAGGGCGTAGACGGAGCCGCGGTCGGTGTCGGCCTCGGGCACGGCGCACGCCATGACGGCGATGCAGAGCATGGCGGACAGCATGAGCAGCCGGCGGCGGGGACTGTTGTCGACGAAGAGGTTCGCCGAGACCATGAGGTTGATCCACAGCCACCAGGGCGGGAAGTAGAGCCCCAGGAACACGGCGAAGTCGCGCAGGTCCGGATCGCCGTGCAGCCGGTGGGCGAGCTGGGACGCCAGCGCGACGAAGACGAGGTCGAGGAAGAGTTCGAGCCAGTCGGCGTGCCGCCCCTCCTGCGGGTGACCGGTTCGGTCCGCGTCCGTGTCCGACCGGGATGTGCTCATCGTCCGCCCGGCTCCGTTCCGCCGCCCTCGCGGCCTGTTTCCCAGTGACTTCCTCGTAAGAGGACCAGGAGATCACGGTAGTGCCAGGTCGCGTCGGGACACCACCTAGCCGAGGGCGCGCGGCGCTGCCGGGGACGCCTCCAGCGGGTGTCGGCGCCAGGTGACGTTGGCGAGGGCGGCGGTCGAGGCGAGGCAGACGACGAGGGAGAACACGGTGAGCGAGAGGGACGCCGCCGGAGTGCCCACCGAGAGGGCGGCGGTCGCCAGCAGGGCGGCGATCATGCCCGTGGTGTTGATCGCGTTGAGCCGGCGGCTCGCGTACGCGTGCAGCACCTCCGCGCTGCTGCCGGAGGGATGCTGACGCCGGGTCTGGAGCTGTTCCAGCAGGCTGGCCACGATCACGGCGAAGGGGATGACACCGGACCACTCCGCGTATTGCACGAAGATCTCCAAGGCCGTCGCCGCCACGCAGACGAGCAGGCAGAGCAGGTTGACCCAGGTGACGCGGCGGACGTCCTTGCGGCGCGGTACGTAGTACAGCCGAAGCGTGGTGCGCGCTACCCGGTGGGGCCCCTCCCCGCCGGCCCCCCCGCCCTCCGCCGGGTCCGTGTGGCTGACGACGAAATGCTCCGGCAGTCCCTGCGGGCCCCCGTCCTCCCAGTCGGACCGGGAGGGGACCGGGTCGAGGACCCACCGGTCGTCGGAGGTCTCGATACCCGCCAGGTCGACCCCTTCGGGCGTGGGGACGGCCAGCTGGTTGCGGGCTTCGGTCGGCAGGCAGAGTTCCAGCTCGGCCGAGACGCCGAGCACCCCGTGGCGGCGCAGGACGCACGTGCCTTCGTACTCGTAGTGCAGCCGCGGGGAGGTGCCGTACGCGGTGTCCAGCTCGGCGACCAGCGGCAGATGGCGGGTGGCCGCGCGGATCCGGTCGCCCAGGAGGCCGCCCGTGCCCTCGGCCGCCGTCTCCAGCAGCGTCGCGAGGGCATCGTGCTGGCGGCTCTGCACGGCGGAACTGAGGGCGAGGGACATCTCCCGGTGCGAGGCGCGGACCTCGACGCGGCCGGGGCCGGCGCCCCGGCGGGCGTTCCCGTCAGGTCCGTCGACGGCTCCGGGGTCCCCGCCGTCGCCGCCGTCCCCACCGTCTCCGCCGTCCTCCGCGAGCCAGTACGCGACCGCGTTGGCGATGTACGACTGCACCTCGATCCGCTTCAGCGAGGGCACCACCCCGCCGTTCGGGTCCCGGACGTCGAGCTTGTCCAGCGTCTCGCCGTAGTCCCAGGGGAAGATGTCGATCACCGCGCGGGTGTTCTGCGTACCGGACGCGTACAGCATCGAGGTGACCGAGTGTTTCGCCCTGCGCCGGCCGACCACCTCGACCACGTGGTCGCGGCGCATGACGGTGTGCGGGAAGTGCGCGAACTCCTCTGCCACGGACAGGCTCGCGGAGACCTCCGGCATGCCGCGCCGGTCCGAGCCCCGACCGGCTTCCAGCGCCAGCGCCGCGGACAGGGTGGGGGCGGGGGCCTGTCGTTCGCTGTAGTACGTGACCAGGTCGCGGGCGAGCCGGCCGATCCGGGCGGCGGCCAGGTCGCGCGGGGGACGGGAGCCGGCGAGCAGCCCGTCGAGCCGCACGATCGCCCGGTTGTCCACCTCGGCCTGCGCGGAGAGGACCAGTGCGACGGACCGTACGACCTCGGCCAGCAGGGTCAGTTCGCGGGCTTCCGCCCCGGACGTGAGCGCCGCGGCGGCCGCCCGGCTCGCCGCCTCCGGATGGCCGGCGAGCAGCGCCGTGTGCGAGAAGGCGGCCAGTCGGCTCAGGGCCCGGTCCGGATTGGAAGAGGCCAGGTGGCGGACCTGTTCCACGTACCAGCCGATCTTGTCGGTGTTGAACGGGTCCAGCGGCTGGAAGTAGTACGCGGCGGCCAGCCGGTGGGCGCGTCTGAGCGTCGCGCCCTCCTCCTCGGCGAGCCGGTCGAGCAGGTCCTTGCGCAGCAGGGGACGCAGCCGGAACTCCTCGCCCGCGGCCATGGGGCGGGGCTCGACCACGGACAGCCGCACCAGCGGCCCGCTGTCGGCCGGGACCCCGAGGGCATCGGCCGTGTACGCGACGATGTCCGGATCGAACCAGTCGTACACGCAGAGGTGTTCGAGCAGCGAGCGCCGGTCGGGCGGCAGGGCGGCGAACGTGCCGCGGATCCGGCGCAGTACGAGGTCCGTGTCCAGGGGTCAGCCCTCCCGGGTGAAGTGGGACAGGAACTCCGAGATCGCCGAGGGCAGCCCGTCCAGCCTGCCGCACAGCTCTTCGGCGGAGCCCTTGAGCTCGTCGATGCCGACCAGGTCGATCCACTCCTGCACGGTCGCGGCGTCGAACGGGGGCAGGATCAGGTTCAGGACGGCGCCGGCGTACGGATGCGAGAGGCTGGGGACGCTCCGCCCGGCGAGGAAGACGGTGATGCGGCGTGTGGCGAGCAGGTCCGGCAGGAAGCTGGAGCTGATCCAGCTCTGCAACGGGGGCTCGCAGCGGTCGAACCCGTCCAGGAGCACGATCGGGCCGGAGCCGGTAGCGGTCGCCGACTCCGCCAGGAGCGCGACGAGTTCGTCGCTCATGGCCGAGTTCTGGGTCTCCCGGTCGGCGTTGACGCTCAGGGCGATGTCGAGGTGCGAGCGGTTCATCGACATCCCCTGGAAGTTCACCGTCGGCACCTCGCCGTAGCGCTGTTTGAGCGCGCGGAAGGAGTCCATGGGGATGCCCTGCCCGGATGCCTGTCGGCAGATGTGGTTCAGTACGTCGAAAGCCGCCCAGGTGCTGGCGAGGTCGACGTAGCAGACCGTGCTGTCACCGTGCCGCCGGTGCACCTCGATGAGCAGGGCCGTCTTGCCGATTCCCTCGTCGCCCTCGAAGAACAGGGCCCGGTGCGGGGCCCCGTCGCCGATCACGCGGGCGGCGTGGGCCAGTTGCTCGACGCGGTCTACGTGCACGCCGTCTTCCCCCCGGAAGTCCCCTGAGTGCTGTGGACCGGATCAGTTGGTGGGCTGCCCGGTGCCGGTGCCGGTGCCGGTGCCATTGCCGGGCCCGGGTCCGGGTGCGGGCCCGGGTCCCGTGCCGGGTGCGGCACCGGTGTCGGGTTCGGGGTCGCCGTCCTTGCGCACGATGATCCAGCTCTCCTCGACCTTGGTGTCCACGAGCCCGACCTTTCCGTCCTTGACCGTGCTGACCAGGGACTTCAGGATCTTGGAACGCTTCGTGTGCACGGTCTGGTCGGCCGGGTCCCCCTCCGGTGCGGCCTCGACGGCGAAGCTCCACAGCCGCAGCCGGATCTTCTTGATCCGGTGCCTCATGGACCACAGGAAAACGCCCAGTACCAGAGCTACTGCCACGGCCACGGCAGCCTGCTGCCAGCTCTCGATGACCACGCCCGCCCCCCTCGGTTGGCTTGATAGCGCCGAATGATGACACGGGGCGGACCGCTCGATTCCGAGCACCGATGGATTCAAGCCAAGCGCGGAGCGGTCGACAGCGCCGCCTCGACGGCGGCCTCGGCGTGGATCCGTGCGGTGGGGAAGACGGGTACGGGGCTGTCCCCGGCGCCGATGAGCAGCTCGATCTCGGTGCAGCCGAGGATGATCCCCTGGGCGCCGTCGGCCACGAGCTCCGCGATGACGTCCTGGTAGGCCGCGCGCGACTCCTCGCGGACGGTGCCCCGGCACAGCTCCTCGTAGATGACCCGGTGCACGAGCCCCCGCCCCGCGGCGTCCGGGACGCACACCTCCAGCCCGCTCGCGGCGAGTCGGCCGCGGTAGAACTCCTGCGCCATGGTGAAGGCCGTGCCCAGCAGGCCGACGCGCGTCAGTCCGGCCGCCTTCACGGCGTCGGCGGTGGCGTCGGCGAGGTGCAGCAGCGGCACCGAGAGGCCGGCCTGGACCCGGTCGGCGACCTTGTGCATGGTGTTGGTGCAGATGAGGACGAGGTCGGCTCCGGCGGCTTCCAGCCGCCGGGCCGCCTCCGCCAGCACCTCGCCGACCTCTGTCCACCGCGCCTCGGCCTGGAGCCGCTCGATCTCCGCGAAGTCCACGGAGTACAGGACGCAGCGGGCCGAATGCAGCCCCCCGAGGCGGTCACGGGTGAGCTCGTTCAACAGCCGGTAGTACTCGGCGGTCGATTCCCAGCTCATTCCTCCGAGCAGTCCGATCATTTTCATAAGCAGATACGGTATCAGTCCGCTTACTCATAAGGATTACTTTGACTTTGTGCTGGCTGCTGGCTGCCGGCTCGGGCGAAAGGCCGGCCGCCGCCGGTGCGGGAGGTCCCGGCGCCGGCGGCGGCTCGTGGTTCGTGGTTCGTGGTTCGTGGTTCGGGGTCGTTCGTTGTCTGGTCACCCCCTCGGTCAGGACTCCGCGGAGCCCTCGCGCATGACGTCCTGGAAGGCCGTCATGCACGGCATGCAGTGGTGGTCCGTTTCTGCGTTGCCTCCCGGATGGAGGGGGCGGCCGCACAGGGTGGCCCGGCGGTCCCGGGCGACGACGTGCCATACGAGGCCAGGCCCTGTGGCCGCCTCACCGACCTGCATTTCATACATGAGAGTGCTCCATGTGGTGGACAGCTCCGTAGGTCCACCAAAGCAGTGCATGGCGCCGAAAGCCTGACGGGTGAGCCGTCCGGGTGACGCCCGCCCACCCGTCTCGTTCACCTGTGCGATGCGCGGAGTGCGAGCCTTCGGGATATAAAAAAACCCCGAACCAATTGACGGTCGGGGTATTCGTCTGCGTATATTTAATGTTTCACGCCATGATGACAGCAGGGCGTGATGAGGCTTCACGAACACATCGTATCGGGTCGGGAGTGGAATTGTCAAGCGTGGAATTCCGTAATGAGCAGCAATTCATCGACGAGCTCTATGCGCGCCTGGACGACCTGCGCGACCAGGCCGAACGCGCCGTGCACCAGGCCCTGTCCGGCGCGGGGTCCGGTTTTCAGGCGCGACTGGAGCGCGACGTGGTCGTCGCCGAGCAGTCCGGTCTGCTTTCCGCGCTGACCGCGGGAGAGAACGGCCTGTGTTTCGGCCGGCTGGAGTTCTCCGACGGACAGGACCACCACATCGGCCGTATCGGAATCCGGCAGGACGACGCAGACCGCACCCCCCTCGTCCTCGACTGGCGCGCGGAAGTGGCGCGCCCGTTCTACCTCGCCACGGGGCATTTCCCCATGGGCCTGCGCAGGCGCCGCCACATCACCACCCGCGGCCGTGAGGTCACCGCCCTGCACGACGAGATCCTCGATCTCGCCGACACCGAACGCACCGGCCACGAGGGGGCGGACGCCGACGCCGTACTGCTCGCGGCCCTCGACGCCGCCCGTACCGGCCGCATGCACGACATCGTGCGGACCATCCAGGCCGAGCAGGACCGCATCATCCGCTCGCCGCACCGCGGCGTACTGGTGGTGGAAGGCGGTCCGGGCACCGGGAAGACGGCCGTCGCCCTGCACCGCGCCGCCTACCTCCTCTACGCCCACCGCGAGCTGCTCGCCAAGCGCGGCGTGCTGATCGTGGGCCCCAACCCGGCGTTCCTCGGCTACATCGGCGAGGTGCTCCCCTCCCTCGGCGAGACCGGCGTCCTGCTGTCCACCCTCGGCGAGCTGTTCCCCGGCATCCGGGCGACCGGCACCGACCGGCCCGGCGCCGCCGCCGTGAAGGGCCGTGCGGAGATGGCCGACGTCCTCGGGCAGGTCGTACGCGACCGCCAGGCGCTCCCGGAGACCGTCCCCGCCGGCAGCGGCGAGGACAGCGCCGTGCTCCCCGAACCGGCCCTGGAGATCGACCACGACGACTACGGCACGCTGCTGCTCGACCGGACCATGGCGTACGAGGCCCGCGACCGGGCCCGCGCCACCGGGCTGCCGCACAACCTGGCCCGCCCGTACTTCGCGTTCCGCGTCATCGACTCCCTGACGCACCAGCTCGCCGACCGCCTCGGCGCCGACCCGTACGGCGGCCCCAACCTGCTGGGAGCCGACGACATCGCGCAGCTCGGCAAGGAGATCGCGACCAGTGCCGAGGTGCACGCCGCGATCGACAGCCTCTGGCCGGCCCTCACCCCCCTGCAACTCGTCTCCGACTTCCTCGCCGACCCAACCCATCTCCCCGACCATGAGGCCGAGTTGATCCGGCGGACCAGGCAGGACTGGACACCCGCCGACATCCCGCTGCTCGACGAGGCCGCCGAGCTCCTCGGCTTCGACGACAGCGCGCAGCGCGCCGCCGAGGAGCGCGAACGGCAGGAGCGCATCGCGTACGCGCAGGGCGTCCTGGACCTGTCCCAGGGCTCTGATTCGTACGAGTTCGAGGACATGGAGAACGAGTTCCTCGCCGCGCACGACATCATCGACGCCGAGCGGATGGCGGAGCGGCAGGAGGAGGCCGACCACCGCAGCGCGGCCGAGCGGGCGGCCGCCGACCGGACGTGGGCCTTCGGGCACGTCATCGTCGACGAGGCACAGGAACTGTCCGAGATGGCCTGGCGGTTGCTGATGCGGCGCTGCCCCACCCGGTCGATGACGCTGGTGGGCGATCCGGCCCAGACCGGCGACGAGGCGGGCTGCGGATCCTGGAAGCGGATCCTGGACCCGTACGTCGGGGACCGCTTCGAGCTGGTCCGCCTCGGCGTCAACTACCGTACGCCCGCCGAGATCATGGACCTGGCGGCCGCGGTGCTCCGGGCCCGGCACCCCGGATTCGAGCCGCCGAGCTCGGTGCGGTCCACGGGGCGGCGGCCCTGGGTGCGGGAGACGGACAATCTCGCCGGTGCGGTCGCGGAGGCCGTGCGCGAAGGCGCCCCGGCGCGGGCCCGGGAGCGGGGCGGGCGGCTGGCGGTGATCGCGCCGCGACCGCTGCACGAGGCGTTGGCGGCCGCACTGCCCGGCGTACGGGCGGGGGAGGAACCGGACCTCACCCGAGCGGTCGTCCTGCTGGACCCGCGCCAGGCCAAGGGGCTGGAATTCGACTCGGTGATCGTCGTGGAGCCCGCGGACCACGAGCCGAGCGACCTGTACGTCGCACTGACCCGTGCGACGCAGACCCTCGGGGTGGTGCACACGGGCCGGCTGCCGGAGGGACTTGCGGAGCAGCCGTAGGCGGGGTCCCGCGGCCGGGCGGTGCGTCGGACCGCGGGCGGGCGGGACGCGTCAGAGCGCGGCCGGGGCGAGGAGCGGCTGCGGCTCCGGCAGCACCCGGCGCCCCGGCAGCACCCGGCGCCCCGGCAGCTCCATCCCCGCCAGCCGCTCCAGGCCCGCCCGGCTCTCGCCGTCGACCGGCACCATCGTCACCAGGCGCGGGCCCGCCGCCGGACCGAGCCACAGGTTGGTGTGCTCCAGGTGCAGCAGACCGACGTGCGCGTTGCGGACGTACTTCGTCTTGGCGCCCAGGCCGAGCACCTCGTGCCGTGCCCACAGCTCCCGGAACTCCGGCGACCGCGCCTCCAGCCGGGCCAGCAGGGCCTTCCAGGCCGGCTCGGCGAGGTGCTCCGCCATGGCCGCCCGGAACTTGGCCACGATGGTGCGGTTCACCTCGGCGACGTCGGCCATCGAGGCCCGCCACTCGGCGTTGGTGAACGCCAGCCACAGGCAGTTGCGGTCCTCGGGCGCCACCGCGTCCAAATCGCACAGCAGCCGTCCGTAGGCGGAGTTGTAGGCGAGGATGTCGTACCGGCTGTTCTGGACGCAGGCCGGGATCGGCCCGAGCTGGTCGAGCATCGCCCGCAGCGCCGGGGTCACGCTCGGGCACGGCGCGTGCGGGGCGGGATCGGGGGCGCCGGCCAGGGCGAACAGGTGCGCGCGCTCGCTGGCGTCCAGCAGCAGGGCTCGCGCGAGCGCGTCCAGGACCTGCGGGGACACCTGGATCTCGCGGGCCTGCTCCAGCCACGTGTACCAGGTGACGCCCACGGCGGACAGCTGGGCGACCTCCTCGCGGCGCAGCCCGGGCGTGCGCCGGCGGCGGCCGCGCACCAGCCCCACCTGCTCGGGCGTGATCCGCTCCCGGCGGCTGCGCAGGAAATCGGCCAGCTCGTGCCGGCGTACGTCGCTGTCGGGGGCCACAGTGGTCATGGAACCAGGGTGCCGCACCGCCCATCCCGTTGCCAGGTATTCCTCGTACCAGGATAAGAAGACTCTGGTACCAGGCTGAGGGCGCGACGATCGTTGCCGTTGTGAGCGAAGCAACCGTACGTACCACCCGTCCCTCCCCGCCGACGCCGACGCCGACGCCGACGCCGACGCCGACGCCGAGCGTGCCGGCCGCCACGCCGGCCACCCCGGCGGGGCGCCCGGCGGCGGCGATCGGCCCCCTCGGGCTGTTCACCGTGCTGCTCGGCGCGGCCCTGCCCCTGATCGACTTCTTCATCGTCAACGTGGCCCTGCCCGCCATCGACGCCGACCTCGGGGCCGGCCCCGCCACGCTGGAGCTGATCGTCGGGGGCTACGGCGTCGCCTACGCCGTGCTCCTCGTCCTCGGCGGCCGCCTCGGCGACACGGCGGGACGCCGCCGGCTCTTCCTGATCGGGATGACCGCCTTCGGGGTCACCTCGCTCCTGTGCGGGCTGGCGCCCACCGCCTGGACCCTCGTCGGGGCGCGAGTGGCGCAGGGCGCCGCGGCCGCGCTGATGCTGCCCCAGGTGCTCGCCACCATCCAGGCGACCACCCAGGGGCCGCGCCGCGCCCGGGCGATGAGCCTGTACGGGGCCACGGCCGGGCTGTCCATGGTCGCCGGGCAGATCCTTGGCGGCGTCCTCGTCGCCGCCGACGTGGCCGGCTCCGGCTGGCGCTCGGTCTTCCTGGTGAACGTCCCGGTGGTGGTCGTCGGACTGGTGCTCGCCGCCCGCGCCGTTCCGGAGACCCGCTCGGACCGGCCGGCCTCGGTCGACGTACCGGGGACGCTGCTGCTGGCCCTGTCCCTGGTCTCCCTGCTGCTTCCGCTGACCGAGGGCCGGGCCGCCGGCTGGCCGCTGTGGACGTGGGTCTCGCTCGCGGTCTTCCCCGTAGCCGCCGTGGCGTTCTACCGGACCGAGCGCCGCGCCGACCGGCTCGGGCGCACCCCGCTGGTGCCGCCGAGCCTGCTGCGCCTGCAATCGCTGCGTCGGGGCCTGGTCCTGCTGGTGCCGTTCTCGATCGGTTTCAGCGGCTTCATGTTCGTCATCGCGGTCGTCCTCCAACAGGGCCTGCGGATGGGCCCGGTGGAGGCGGGCCTGGCACTCGTGCCGATGGCGGTGGCCTTCTTCGGGGCCTCGCTCGCCGGGCCGCGGCTGGTCGGCCGGTTCGGCAGCCGTGTCGTGACCGCGGGCGGAGTCCTCCAGGCCGTCGGCGTCACACTGCTCGTCCTCGCGGTCCTGCGCGGCTGGCCCGACATCGGACTGGCCCCGCTCGCCCCGGGCGTGGCCGTCGCCGGCCTCGGTCAGGGGCTCCAACTTCCGGTCCTGATGCGGCTGATGCTGTCCGACGTACCGTCCGACCGGGCGGGCGTGGGCGGCGGGGTCATGATCACCACCCAGCAGTCCGCCCTCGCCCTCGGCGTGGCGACCCTGGGCAGCCTGTTCCTGGCACTGGCCCCGTCGGCCGGCATGCGCGACGCGCTCGTCGTCACCCTGCTCGTCCAGCTGGGCATGATCGCCCTGACGGCGCTCCTGAGCCTGCGCCTGCCGCGGGTCGTACGGTGACCTGTCACGGGAGGCGTCCGCTCGCGTACAGTCCGTGATGCCCGCGCCCCGGGTATCAGGACCAGCGGCCGAACAGGAGAAGATCCGTGGCCACCGAAGCCGGCTTCGACCCCCGCCCGCCCGCCGCCCGTACGGGACGGCCGATCCCGGAGGCGGACCCGGCCCTCGTGGAGCGGTGGCGTTCCGACGGGGGCGAACTGGTCGACCTGCTGGCCCAGGTGCGTGAACGGCTCGGCGGGGTGGCGGCGTTCCGCCTCGGGCCTGCCCCCACGGTCCTGGTCACGGACCCCCGGGCGGTCCGGCACGTCCTCGCCCTGCACCCCGACCGGTACGTCAAACGCTCCCACCGCGCCCGGCTGTTGATCGGCGACGGCGTGCTCGCCGCCACCGGCGAGGCCTGGAAGGGCCAACGGCGGCTGCTGCAATCCCAGTTCACCGGAACGGGGATGCGCCGCTACGAGCAGCGCATCGCGGCGGCCGCCCGGGTCACCGCCGCGCGCTGGGCCGCGTACGCCCGCTCCGGGCAGCGGTTCGACGTCGGCCGGGAGATGCGCCGCTTCGCCCTGGACACCATCTGGCGCTCCCTCACCGGGCACCCCCTCGACGACGGAACCGAGCACGAACTGAACGCCGTCGCCTCCGTGGTGGCCGCGATGCCGACCCTGCCGGCCGACGCCGCCGACGCCCGCGAGGCCGTCGCCGCCGACCTCGCCAGGATCGACGCCGTGGCGCACCGCGCCATCGAGGCCGCGCGGGGCGGGGCGGCCGGGCCCGACGGCCCGGGCCTGCTGCACCTCCTGCTCGGTGCGGCCGCCGAACGCCCCGAATACACCGACCGGCTGATCCGCGACGAGCTGATCACGCTGCTCGTCGCCGGGCACGAGACCACCGCCACCACCCTGACCTGGCTCTACCTCCTGCTCGACCGGCACCCCGGGGCCCGAGAGGAGGCCTTGGCCGCAGGCGCCCCCGGCTCCGCGGAACGCGGTCGCGCCATCCAGGCCCTGGTCCACGAGACGCTGCGGCTCTACCCGTCGGCGTGGATCCTGCCCCGGCACGCCGCCGAGGCGGACGTACTGACCGGCCACGCCGTCGAAGCGGGCTCCGACGTGGTGGTCTGTCCGTACCTCACCCACCGCGACCCCGAACTGTGGCCGGATCCCGAGTGGTTCGACCCGCGCCGCTTCACCACCCCGGACGGCCGCCCCACCCACCCCGGTGCCTACCTCCCCTTCGGCATCGGCCCGCGCGCCTGCCTCGGCCTGCGGTTCGCCCTGCGCGAGTCGACCGTCCTCCTCGAACACCTGCTGCCGGCCCACGTCCCGGCCTTCCACTCCGTCCCGGCCAAGGCGGCGTACAGCATCACCGTCCGCCCCGACGGCCCGACTCCGGCGAGCCTTGGCTGACCGGCACTGCCGTGAGACCCCCTCGGGGGTCTGGCGTGAAGCAGTGAATCGGTGCTTCAATCCTTCCATGCCCTACCGCCGCCCGCCCTCCGTGCAGGCCCGCCTCGACGCCCGTCGGGAGCAGGTGCTCGAAGCCGCCGTCCGCCTGCTCTCCCGGGAGGGTTACGGCGGCTGCTCGGTCGCCGCCATCGCCGCCGAAGCGGGCATCTCCACCGGCAGCGTGTACCAGTCGTTCTCCGGAAAGTCCGAGTTGGCCGCCGCGCTCTTCCGGACCCTGGTGGCCCGGGAGCTGGACGCGGTGGCCGCCGCGACGCGGCGGCCAGGCGGAGCGTCACAGCGGGTGGCGGCCGCCGTCGAGACCTTCGCGTACCGGGCGCTCCAGGCGCCGCGCCGGGCCTTCGCCCTGCTGGCGGAGCCCGCCGACCCCGCCGTGGACACCGAACGCCTGGTCTTCCGGCGGGCGTTTCGCGACGTCTACGCCGAACAGATCGCTGCGGGCGTGGCCTCCGGGGAACTCCCTGCGCAGTCACCCGAATTGACGGCTGCCGCACTGGTCGGCGCGATCGCCGAAGCGCTCGTGGGACCGCTGGCCGACGGGGACGCGGCCCCGGGCGAGGTCATCCCCGGCCTGATCACCTTCACCCTGCGTGCCCTTGGAGGACACGATGCCGCAGACGCATGAGGTCACCAACCAGGTCCCTCCGCACCACGGTTACGACGCGGCGGCCGACCCGGCGCTGCTGGAGGCCGTCGCCCGCGAGGGCGCCGTGTGGGCGATACCCGAGCTCCACCGGCTCGGCACCCTCGCAGGCGGCGAACAGGCGGCGGAGTGGGGCCGCGTGGTCAACGAGAACCCGCCGGTGCTGCGCACGCACGACCGCTACGGCCACCGGATCGACGAGGTGGAGTTCCATCCGTACTGGCACGAACTGATGGGCACCGCCGTCTCCCACGGGCTGCACGCCGCGCCCTGGGTACAGGACCGGGCCGGGGCACACGTGGCGCGCGCCGCGAAGTTCCTCGTCTGGGGCCAGGTCGAGGCGGGGCACTCCTGCCCGGTGTCCATGACGTACGCGGCGGTACCCGCGCTGCGCGCCAATCCGGAACTCGCAGGATGGCTGGAGCCGCTGCTCGCCTCCCGCACGTACGACTACGGACTGCGCCGGCCGGACACCAAGCAGGGTCTGATCGCGGGCATGTCGATGACCGAGAAGCAGGGCGGCTCCGACGTACGGGCCAACACCACGACCGCCGTGCCGGCCGCGGACGGCACCTACCGGCTGACCGGGCACAAGTGGTTCACCTCGGCACCCATGTCCGACGTGTTCCTGACGCTGGCCCAGGCCCCGGGCGGACTGTCCTGCTTCCTGCTGCCGCGGGTGCTGCCGGACGGCAGCCGCAACCGGCTGCTGCTCCAGCGGCTCAAGGACAAGCTGGGCAACCGGTCCAACGCCTCCGCCGAGATCGAGTACGACGAGGCCTTCGGCTGGCTGGTGGGGGAGGAGGGGCGCGGCGTCACGACCATCATCGAGATGGTCAACACGACCCGCCTCGACTGCGTGCTCGGCGGTGCGTCCGGCCTGCGGCTCGGCACCATCCGCGCCGTCCACCACGCCACGCACCGGCGGGCGTTCGGCAAGGCGCTCATCGACCAGCCCCTGATGCGCAACGTCCTCGCCGACCTCGCCCTCGAATCGGAGGCGGCCACCGCCGTCGCGCTGCGCCTCGCGGGCGCCACGGACCGGGTGGCCCGGGGCGACCGGGACGAGGCGCTGCTGCGGCGGCTGGGCCTGGCCGTGACCAAGTACTGGGTGTGCAAGCGCGCCCCCGGACACGCCGCCGAAGCCCTCGAATGCCTGGGCGGCAACGGCTACATCGAGGACTCCGGTATGCCGCGCCTCTACCGCGAGGCCCCGCTGTCGTCGATCTGGGAGGGCTCCGGGAACGTGGCCGCCCTGGACTCGCTGCGGGCCATGGCCCGCCAGCCGGAGACCGTCGAGGCCTTCTTCGAGGAGGTGGGCCGGGCCGCGGGCGCCGACCGGCACCTGGACGGGGCGGTGGCCGGTCTCCACAAGCAGCTGGCCGATCCGGCCGGCGCCGAGTACCGGGCCCGGCAGCTCACCGAGACGATGGCCCTGGTCCTGCAGGCGTCGCTGCTGCTGCGCCACGCCCCGGGCGCGGTGGCGGAGGCCTTCTGCGCTTCCCGGCTGGGCGGCGAGCACGGCGGCGCGTACGGCACGCTCCCGACGGGCGTGGACACGGAAGCCATCCTGACCCGGGCGCGCACCACGACGCCCGCCTGACGCGCACGCGCGGACGGGCGCCGCCGCCCGCCGGTCAGGCGTCGCGGCGCCGGGTGCGCAGGGCCACGTACCCGGTGAGCCCGCCCAGCGCGACGCACAGCGGCGAATAGAGCCGCAGGTCCCAGTGGCGGAACCCGGCCGGCTTGGACCACAGTCCGAGCCCGGAGCCCGCCAGTCCGCCGAGCCCGCGTGCCGCCATCGCTGCGGTCACCGCCCACAGCCCGGCCCGTACCGGCCGGGACCGCCCGAACCGGCTCGCCGGCCGGGCCCCGGTCGCCACCAGCCCGGCTGCGGCGCCCAGTGCGCCCGCCACCGCGAGCGTCAGCGGTCCGGACGGCAGCCGGTCCTCCTCCACTCCGACCACCACGGCGGCGAACTCGGCCCGCGAGTCCAGCGGCCACGGGGAGAACACCCACACCACGTGCAGGGCGCCCGCGGCGAGCAGTCCTCCGGCCGCCGCCACCGCCGCACCCCGCACTCCGGCTCCCGTGCGCTCCGCACCGATCCGCCTGGACGTGCCGCTCGTGCCGCTCGCGCCGTTCATGCCGGACCCCTCTCCCCAGTTCCATACACCTCTGTATGGATCTTCCGTACAGTACTGTACGGAACATGGCCAAGGGGAGAGTGACCAAGGAGGAGTGGACGGCGGCGGCGCTCCGCGCGCTGGCCCGGGGCGGTCTCGCCGCGGTGGCGGTGGACGTGCTCGCCCGCGAACTCGCGGTCTCCCGCGGCAGTTTCTACTGGCACTTCGAGAACCGGGAGGCCCTGCTCGTGGCCGCCCTGGAGACGTGGGAGCGGCGCGCCACCGCGGAGGTCGTCGCCGCCGTCCGGGAGGAGGACGATCCGTGGACGCGGGCGCGGATGCTGTTCTCCGTCGCGCTGGGTTCCGAGGAGATCGCCGGGCTGGAACCGGCGCTCGTCGCGCACGCCGCCCACCCCGCGGTCGCCGAGGTCGTCGCCCGCGTCACCCGGACCCGGCTGGACTTCCTCGCGGAGATCTTCGGCGGTCTGGGCTTCGGGCCGCAGGAGTCCCGCCATCGCGCCCTGGCCGGGTACGCCGCCTACCTGGGCTGGCTGGAACTGCGCAGGACCGCCCCCGCCACGGCCCCCGAGGTGCTGGCGGAGGACCCGGACGCGCAGCCGGCGCTGGACCACCTCATCGGCATGATCCTGACGCCCCCGTCCCCGCCGGCCCCGTAGAGCCAGGCCCCGTCCCGACGGCGGTGCTACGTCGCAGCCGCCTCCCGGGGGGCGGCCTGCGGCGGCGCCGTGATGCGGCGTACGGCCTCGACCACCGCCGTGCGGTGCCGGGCCAGCCGCTCGGGAGTCCAGCCGGTGCCCGCGCCGCCCGCGGCCGGACCGCCCACCGCGCCGAACCAGGCCTGGGACAGGCCGAGTACGAGCGTGAGCACATCGGCGGGGTCCAGCGCGGCGTCGACGCGCCCCGCCCGCTGGGCCTCCTCCACCACCGCGATTTTGCCGCGGTAGGACTCCTGCTCCGCGTCCGTGGCGCCGGGCCGCTCCAGCTGCTTCCACACCACGAGCCGCATCAGGGACGGCTGTGCGACGAGGTGGTCGAAGACGGCCCCCGCGTACCCCGGCAGGTCGTCGGCGCTGAACGGGACGGACTCCGAGCCCGTCTCCAGCGCCCGCTGGAGCACGGCGTCGAAGAGCTGCTCCTTGTTGCCGTAGTAGACGTAGATGAGCCGCTTGTTCGCCTGCGCGGCCTCGGCGATGCGGTCGACCCGCGCGCCGGCGATGCCGTACGCGGCGAACTCGGAGAAGGCCGCGTCGAGCAGACGTGCCTTGGTCGCGCTGGAATCCCGTGCCATGGGGCGAAGCCTAGCAAGTAACTATCTGGTTATTGACATGCGGCGCGAGCCCGGTGCATAGTCGAACTATCCAGTTAGTTACTTACGGAGGAGTGCAGCACCATGGAGATTCGCGCACTGGGCGGTCAGGGCCTTGAGGTCGGTGCCGAAGGACTCGGCCTGATGGGCATGAGCGCCCACTACGGAGCCACCGACGAGGCCGAGTCCCTGGCCACCATCGACCGCGCGCTGGAGCTCGGCGTCACCCTGCTCGACACCGCCGAGGGCTACGGCCCCTTCCTGAACGAACAGCTCCTCGGCAAGGCGCTGGCCGGCCGCCGCGACGCCGCCGTCGTCGCCACCAAGACGGGCGTCGAGTTCACCGACGAGGGCGGCTTCCGCGGCCACAACGGCACCCCCGAGTACATCCGCCGCTCGGCCGACCGCTCCCTGCGCCACCTCGGTACGGATCACATCGACCTCTACTACCTGCACCGCGTCGACCCGAACGTCCCGATCGAGGAGAGCGTCGGCGCCATGGCCGAGCTGGTCGCCGCCGGCAAGGTCCGCCACATCGGCCTCTGCGAGGCCGCGCCCGCCACCATCGCCCGTGCCCACGCCGTGCACCCGCTGGCCGCCGTGCAGACCGAGTACAGCCTCTTCGAGCGCGGCATCGAGTACGACGGCGTCCTCGACACCCTGCGCGATCTCGGCATCGGGCTCGTCGCGTACTCGCCGCTCGGCCGGGGCTTCCTGTCGGGTGCGATCACCACCCCGGACGATTTCGCGGCCGACGACTTCCGCCGCACCGACCCCCGCTTCCTCGGCGAGAACTTCGACCGCAACCTGGCCGTGGTCGACCGGGTCCGCCGCCTCGCGGCGGAGAGGGGGGTGACCCCTTCCCAGCTGGCCCTGGCCTGGACCCTGCGCCAGGGCGCGGTGCCGATCCCGGGTACGAAGCGCCGCCGCTACCTGGAGGAGAACATCGCCGCCACCGCGGTGACGATCACGGACGCGGACCTGGCCGCCATCGACGAGGTCGCCCCGCACGGGGTCGCCTCGGGCGACCGCTACGCCGCGGAGCTGATGGAGTCCCTGAACGGGTGACCGTGCGCGGCCTCGCCCACCGGCCCCGGCCCCGGCCTCGCCCGCCCGGGCCTCACCCGCGGGGGACGGGCCGGTAGGCCCGCGAAGCCGGTCGTGGAGCCCGGCAACAGAGGGCATCCGTCAGAGAATTCGGCCCGTGAGCGGCGGATGTTCCGCTCCGTGCGGGGCGCGGCAGTTCCTCCGCGCGCACCCGGGCCGCCTCGGGACGCAGTCCGGGTGACGGTCGTCGCGGATGCGGGAAACCGTCCGGCGCGCCGTGGCCGTCGTGCACCTTTCGCACTCTAATGTCGCCGCATGGCTGACATGTTCGATCACAATCCGCAGGTGTGGACCGCTGGCCGGCTCCGCGAGGTGCTGGCAGCGCTGCCCGACGAGACCCCGATCCACATCGGCGTCGCGGACGGCCCCGGGGACTTCGAGGGCTACGGGGAGTACGTCCTCGTGGACGCCGAGCCCGTCGAGGTGGACGTCGACTGCGAGGGCGAGGGCGACCACGACGGCGAGCCGGGCCACCGCGTCCAGTTCACGCTGTTCGCCGACGCCGCCGCCGGCGCCTACCACCTCGACCTGGACTGACCTTCGCGGTCGGCCCGGTCGGCCCGGTCGGCCCTGAGGAACCCGCGGACCAGCCGGTTCGTCTCCGCGGGCGCCGCCGTGGGCAGCGCGTAGTGGGTGAGCCGCGGGAGCGTCTCGATCCGGGCGTGCGGTACGGCCCGGCGGGCGCGTGCAGCGACCCTCCGCGGATCGTGGGCGCCGCTGCGGCCCGCGAGCAGGACCAGGAGCGGGGCCCGCAGGGCCCTCGCGTCCGGGCGGCGGCCGATGACCGGCTTGCGGTCCGCGAAGTCCGAGGCCGCCAGCGCGAAGAGCCGCTTCCAGTCCGGGTCGGTGTCCGTGCCCGCCGTCTCGCGGTCGAGGTAGGCGAGCACCCGGGCCGTCCTCGGGCGCACCAGCACGGGCAGTGAGCGGAGCAGGAATCCGGGGCGGAATCCCGCGAAGCACTGGGTCGGGTCGAGGAGCACCAGCCGGTCGACCCGATCCGGCGCGTGCAGTGCGTACGTCAGGGCGATCCAGGCACCGTACGAATGCCCCAGCAGCGCGGCGCGGCGGACATCGAGCCCGTCGAGCAGCGCGTCCAGCCAGCCCATCAGGTCGGCGCTCGCGCGCAGCGGGCGGCCCGCGCGCACGCTGCGGCCGGCGTCGCCGAGGATGTCGACGGCGAGCACCCGGTGGTGCGTGCCGAGGGCCGCGGCGTTGGCGAACCAGACGGCGCCGGTGGAGCCGCCGCCGTGCAGGAGCAGCACCGGAGGAGCCCCGGCGGGCCCGTACGCGTGGACCCGGGTCGTTCCGTAGGGGGTCGGTACGTCGATCTCGGCCGTGCCGGCCGGCCAGCGCGCGAGCAGCGCGTCATAGGCGGCGAAGAAGTCTTCCGAAGCGGCTGCGGCTGCGGATGTGGCTGCGGATGCTGATGTGGAAGCGGACTCGGTCACGGCATGCCCCCGGATATCGTCTCGTTGACCGATTATCTCGCTTGACGAGAGAATAGTCGAGTGAACGATGACGACACCCCCGCCATGCGGCTGGTCCACCTCCTGCGCGCGGTCACCGTGGAACTCCACCTGCGCGGAGCCGAGTTCGCGGCACGCAACGGCCTGCACCCGACCGATCTGCGGGCCCTGATCCGGCTGCTGGACGCGGAGCGCGCGGGCGAGGCCGTCACCCCGGGGCGGCTCGGTGAGGCCCTGCGGCTCAACTCGGCGGGTACCACGGCGCTCCTCGACCGGCTGGAGCGGCCGGGCCTGGTCCGGCGCAGCCGTGACCCGCACGACCGGCGCCGGGTCCTGCTGGTGGTGGAGCCGAAGGCCGTCGAGCTGGGCCGGTCCTTCTTCGGCCCCCTGATCGGCGGGCTGGTCGACGTGGCGGGGGAGTTCACGCCCGCCGAACTGGACGTCGTGCGGCGTTACTTGGGTGCGGCTCTGGACGTGTCCGGCAGGGGGGCGTGAGGAGCCTCGAAACCCGGTTGCCCGGGTGCCCGGCGGGGGCGGATCGGCGCTCGTCCGCCGGCCCGGAGCGGTTCATCGCCGCAGCCATGGAATTCCCGGGCGCCGCGCAGGTCCGGAACCCGGCGTAGCCTGGTCTGACCGTTGTATCCGCCTGTGACCAGGGAGGCGGCGTATGACCGACCCGTACGGGTTCCTCCGGACCCCCCGGAACCCCGTCCCGTCACGCCCCGCGGACCAGCGGCTCGGCGACTGGCGCGAGGTGCACGCCGGGCAGGCGCTGCTGCCCCTCGTGTCCGCGCAGGCGAACCGCTGCATGGACTGCGGCGTCCCCTTCTGCCACGGCGGCTGCCCGCTCGGCAACCTCATCCCCGAGTGGAACGCGTACGCCGCGCACGGCGACTGGCGCGCCGCGGCCGAGCGGCTGCACGCCACGAACAACTTCCCGGAGTTCACCGGCCGACTCTGTCCGGCGCCCTGCGAGGACTCCTGCGTCCTCGCGATCAACGCCGATCCCGTGACCATCAAGAACGTCGAGCAGACCATCGCCGACCAGGCCTGGGAGCTCGGGTACGTCGCGCCGGCCCCGCCCGGCCGGCTCAGCGGGCAGACCGTCGCCGTCATCGGTTCCGGCCCGGCCGGGCTCGCCACGGCCCAGCAGCTGACGCGCGCCGGGCACACCGTCGTCGTCTACGAGCGCTCCGACCGCATCGGTGGTCTGCTCCGCTACGGCATTCCCGCCTTCAAGATGGAGAAGGTCCACCTGGAGCGGCGGATCGCCCAGATGCGGGCCGAGGGCACGGTCTTCCGTACGGACGCCGACGTCGGCGGCCGCGTGGACGCCGCCGAACTGCGCCGGCGGCACGACGCGGTGGTCGTCGCCGTAGGGGCCGAGGAGCGCCGGGACCTGGCCGCGCCAGGCCGCGAGCTGTCCGGAATCCACCAGGCCATGGAGTACCTGACCTGCGCAAACAGGGTCGGCGAGGGCGATTGTGCCGCTCCCGCGCTCACCGCCGAAGGCCGGCACGTGGTGATCGTCGGCGGCGGGGACACCGGCTCGGACTGCCTGGGCACCGCCCTGCGGCAGGGAGCGCTGTCGGTGGTCCAGCTCGACATACGCCCCGAGCCGGGACCCGGACGGCCCGAGGGGGAGCCGTGGCCGCTGGTACACCCGCAGGTGTACCGGATCTCCCACGCGCACGAGGAGGCGCGCGGACGCCACGGCAGCGATCCCCGCCTCTTCTCCAGCGCCACGATGCACTTCGAGGGGGGTGCGGACGGTCGGGTACGGGCCCTGCACCTGACGGCGGTCGAGGCCGTGGGACGCAGGGCCATGCCGGGCACCGAGCGCGTCATCGAGGCGGAGCTGGTCCTGCTGGCGCTCGGCTTCTCCGGCCCCGAGCGGGCTTCCCGGCTCGGCGAACAGCTCGGCCTCACCCGGGACGACCGGGGCAACTTCGCCCGGGACGGGCAGTACGCGGCCCTGGGCGCGTCCGCCGCGCCCGCCGCGTCCGGCGAGCCCGCCGCGTCCGCCGCGCCCGAGCCTCCGCCCTGGGCCGCGGCACGGACCGCGGGCGTGCCGCCGTCTTGGGGCCCTCCGGGGAACCGGCCTGCCCGCCCCCGCCCCGACGGGGTCTTCGTGGCGGGGGACGCGGGCCGCGGCCAGTCCCTCGTGGTGTGGGCCATCGCCGAAGGCCGGGCGGCGGCCGCCGCCGTGGACCGCTACCTCACCGGCTCGACCGCCCTGCCCGCCCCCGTCGACGCCCACGACCGGCCGCTCTCGGCCTGATCCGCCCTGAGCCGAGGGACACGGCCCGGGCCCCGCTCCTCCCGACGCGGCTCCGGCACGTCCTGCGGGGCTGCACAATCATGGGGTGACTGCTGAAGATCGTTTCCTGTGGCTGGAAGACGTCGAGGGCGAGGCCGCGCTGGCCTGGGTGGGGGAGCGGAACGCGGAGACCGCCGCCGCGCTCGCCGCCGACCCGGGATTCGAGGCGCTGCGCGACGAACTGCGCGAGGTCCTCGACGACGCCGAACGAATCCCGTACACCACCCGCCGCGGGGCGCACCTCTACAATTTCTGGCGGGACGCGGACCGCCCGAAGGGCGTGTGGCGTCGTACCACCCTGGAGCAGTACCGCAAGGACGACCCGGCCTGGGAAGCGCTCCTCGACATCGACGAGCTGGCGGCGCGCGAGGGCGAGGAGTGGGTGTGGGCGGGCGCCCGGGTGCGGTACCCGGACCACGGGCGCGCCCTGGTCCTGCTGTCCCGGGACGGCTCCGACGCCGTCGTGGTCCGCGAGTTCGACCTCGGTGCCCTGGCCTTCGTGCCCGGCGACGCCGGCGGTTTCGAGGTCGCGGAGGCCAAGACCCGCATCGGCTGGATCGACGAGGACACCGTCTTCCTCGGCACCGACTCCGGCCCGGGCTCGCTGACCGACTCCGGCTATCCCCGTACGGTCCGGCGCTGGCGCCGGGGCACCCCCATGACGGACGCCGAGGTCGTCTACGAGGCGGAGACCGGCGACGTGTCGGCCTCCGGCTGGCACGACCCGACCCCCGGCCACGAGCGCGATTTCGTCTCCCGCCACACCGACTTCTTCCACGACGAGCTCCACCTCCTCGCCGGGGGCGACCGGCTCGTGAAGATCGAGGCCCCGGACGACGCCGGGAAGTACGCGTACCGGCAGTGGCTGATCGTCACCCCGAAGTCCCCGTGGCTGGGACACCCGGCCGGCTCGCTCCTCGCCTTCGACTTCGACGCCTTCCTCGCCGGGGACCGCACCGCGCAGGTGCTGTTCGCGCCCGACGAGCGCACCGCGCTGGCCGGGCACAGCTGGACCCGCCACCACCTGGTCCTGGAGACGCTGGCCGACGTCGCCACCCGCATCGAGGTCCTCACCCCGGGCCCGGAGGGCTGGAGCCGCCGGCCGCTCGCGGACGTGCCGCCGCTGTCCTCGGTGACCGTCACCGACACCGACCCGGACGTCAGCGACGAGTACTTCCTGAACGTCGACGGCTTCCTCCAGCCCTCCACGCTCGCGTACGGGCACATCGGCGCCGACTCCGAGCCGATCAAGCAGGCCCCCGCCCGCTTCGACGCCCGCGGTCTGTCGGTCCGGCAGTTCTTCGCGACCTCCGCCGACGGTACGCGGGTGCCGTACTTCGTCGTCGGCCCCGCCGGCCAGGAAGGCCCCGGTCCCGCGCTCCTCTACGGGTACGGGGGCTTCCGCGACCAGCAGACCCCCGGCTACAGCCCGCTCACCGGCCGCGCCTGGCTCGCTCGCGGCGGTACGTACGCCGTCGCCAACATCCGCGGCGGCTCCGAATACGGCCCGGCCTGGCACCAGGCGGCCCTCGGCGCGAACCGGGTACGGGCCTTCGAGGACTTCGCGGCGGTCGCCGCCGACCTCACCGCCCGGGGCATCACGACCCCCGGCCGGCTCGGCATCACCGGGGCCAGCAACGGCGGCCTGCTCATGGGCGCCATGCTCGTCCGCCACCCGGAGCTGTTCGGGGCGGTCGTGGCCAAGGTGCCGCTGCTGGACATGCTCCGCTACCACCGCCTGCTCGCCGGGGCCTCATGGATCGCCGAGTACGGGGACCCCGACAGCGAGGCCGACCGGCCCCACCTCGAAGACCTCTCCCCGTACCACAACCTCCGCGCGGACCGGCCGTACCCGCCGCTGCTCCTGATGACCTCCACCCGCGACGACCGCGTCCACCCCGGCCACGCCCGCAAGGCGGCCGCCCGGCTGCGGGAACTGGGACACCGGGTCCTCTTCCACGAGAACACCGGCGGCGGCCACGGCGGGGCCAGCGACAACGAACAGGCCGCCGTCAACCACGCCCTCGCGTACACGTTCCTGTGGCGGCACCTGGGCGGCGAAGCGGGCTGAACGGTCCGGCCGCGCGTGCCCGGGCACCGGAAAATGCGTTGCCCGGGCACGGGCCGTTCCCCCACGATGATCCGTCGTGAGTACCACCCGTTTGTCCAGTTTGCTGCCCGACCTCTCCCCGTGGCGGTCCAGCCGCGATTTCCGGCTGCTCTTCTTCCAGGGCGCCGTCACGTTCTTCACGTCCTTCATGGCGATGATCGCCCTCCCGCTCCAGATCAAGCACCTCACGGACTCCCCGCTCGCGGTCGGCGCGATGGGCGCGGTGGAACTCGTCCCGCTCGTCGTCTTCGGCCTCTACGGCGGAGCCCTGGCCGATGCGATCGACCGGCGGCGGATGATCCTGCTGAGCGAGGCCGGGCTCGGGGTGCTGGCCCTGGTCCTGCTCGTGAACTCCCTGCTGCCGAACCCGCTGCTGTGGCCCCTGTACGTGGTCGCCGCCGGCGTCTCGGCGCTGGCCGGTCTGCAGCGCCCGGCCCTGGACTCGATGATGGCGCGCATCGTGCCGCACGAGCAGATGACCGCGGCCGCCGCGCTCAACGCGCTGCGCTACCAGATCGGCGCGATCAGCGGACCGGCGATCGCCGGCCTGGTCGTCGCCTACGCCGGTTATCCGGCCGCCTACGGCATCACCCTCGCCGGCTTCCTGCTGTCCGTCTGCCTGTGCACGCGGCTGGCCCCGGCCCCGCCCTCGCCCGACGCGGAACGGCCCTCGCTGCGAGGGATCGCCGAGGGCGCGCGGTACGCGTGGAGCCGGCCGGTGCTGCTCGGCACGTACGCGGTGGACCTGGCGGCCATGTTCTTCGCCTTCCCGAACACGATCTTCCCCTTCCTCGCGGACGAGCTCGACGCCGTGTGGGCGCTGGGTCTGATGTATTCGGCGGGCGCGGTGGGCTCCCTGGTCCTCGGGATGACGAGCGGCTGGACCTCGCGGGTGCGCCGGCACGGCCTGTTCGTGGTGTTCGGGGCCGCGGTGTGGGGCATGGCGATCGCCGCGACCGGCTGGTTCACGAACATCTGGGTGGTGCTGGCGTGCCTGGCCGTCGCCGGCGCCGGTGACATGCTGAGCGGCCTGGGCCGGGCGACCATCTGGAACCAGACCATCCCCGAGGAGCTGCGCGGGCGGCTGGCGGGCATCGAGGTGCTCTCGTACAGCGTCGGTCCGCAGCTGGGCCAGGTGCGCGCGGGTACGGTCGCCGGCTGGACGGGCACGCGGTCGGCGTTCTGGAGCGGCGGCCTGATGTGCGTGGCGGCGGTGGCGGCCCTGTCCGTGACGCTGCCCAAGCTGCTGACGTACGACGCGGACACGGACGAGGACGCGCTGCGGCGCCGCGCCGAGAAGGACCGCGCCGCGAGGGACGACGCCGAGAAGGACCGCGCCGAGAAGGAGCCGGAGCCGCTCCCCACGCCCGCCTCGTGACGGAACGCTCATATTCCTGTCATTGTCCGCGCAAACCCGCGACGGAGGCTGGAGGAGACCGGATACGCACGCGGCACGTGAGGAGAACGAGATGAAGAGGGGTGCGCAGCGAGCGGCTGTCACCATGGTGGTGTCCCTGGCCGCCGGGGCCCTGTCCGCGTGGATCGCCGTCGCGGGCGACGGCGACGGGCTGAACGTGACCGCGGCGAGCCGCCTCGCCTCCGGCTACGTGCCGTACGCGGCCGTCGTGCTGCTGGTCTCGGCCACGGCGCCGACGGCGGTGCACGCCGTCCTGCGGGCCGTGCTCTCCCAGCTGCTCATGATCTGGGGCTACTACACCTTCGGCCCGATGATCACCTTCGAGCGGACGCCCACCCAGGCCGTGCACTACGCGCGGGAGTGGGCCGCCGTCGCCGTCACGGCCGTCCCGGTGGCGGCACTGGGCACGTACGGCCTGGTCCGCGGAGCCCGGTGGCTCGCCGCCCCGCGTCCCGGGCGGGCCTCGGTCTAGGGGGTGTCGTCAATGTCGCCGACCCCGCCCTCACGGGCGGGGTCGGCGACGCTTCGGCAACGCTCCCTAGGACGCGCCCTGGTCCGGCGATCCTGGTCCGGCGGCCGGGTCCGGAGCACGGCGGGGCAGGCGGTCGCCGGCTCCGGGCCGGGGCCGCGGGGCCACGACGTACTCGTTCTCGACGAGGTGCTCGTACACCTCGAAGTCGACGGCCTGCCACCGGTCCATGTCGCCGTGGACGGCCCGGAACTGGGCCGGAGTCGGACTGGCCACCCTGCTCACCTCCACGTCCTCACCTCCGTGCGGGCATCTCATACGACGCTAGAACACTTCGGGAACGCATGCACTACGTGGTGACGGGCTCGCCCGTCAGGCCGGCCAGGCCCAGCGCGCGGTGCATCGCGGGCAGGTCCCATTCCTCGTCCCGGTCCTCGTCGCCGTCGTCCGCGACCAGCGCGTCGAGGGACCCGGGCCGCAGCCGGTACGCCTCGGCGTCCTCCAGGAGCTCCGGTGCGGCCGGACCGTGGCCGGCCAGCAGGTCGAGGACCTCGCGGCGCTCCGCGAAGCGGTCCATCCCGCAGTCCAGGCCGTCGTCCCCGAGGCCCTCCGGGTAGGGGGCACGCGCCCAGGCGCCGTTCTCGTACCAGTAGACGCAGCCCAGCTCCCAGCCTTCGAGCAGGTCGCGCAGCTTCTCGTAGGGGAGCCAGTCCGGGGCCTGGGCCAGCATGTCGATCGCGGGCTCGTGCCACTTGACGCCGCTCGACTCGTCCTCGCCGTAGAGCACGAAGCGGCCCTGGCCCATCCGGGCCAGGGTCCACCACGTACAGCCGGAGTCGTCGAGATGGAGTCCGCCTCCGTCGATCCAGTGGCCGGTGCGGTGGACTCCGCGGCTCTCCGCCGCGGTGGTCGCCTCCAGTACGGCGACGAACGCCCAACGGGCCCAGAGCAGTTCCGCCGCGGGCAGGTCCGTGGGCCGTCCCGGCCGGTGAATGGTCATGCGGTCCCTGCTCCTCGTGCCGGTGGCGTACGCGTACCGGCACGAGGGTATCCGGCGGTGTCCGGCTGCCGTTGCCGTGGCCGCCGACGTACGGTCAGTGCGGCGCCGGCCGGGACCTGTCGGTGCACAGGGCCCAGATGACGAACACGCCGACGAGGATGGCGACGATCGACCAGAGCGGCTGGTACGGCAGCCACATGAAGTGCACGATCACGTACAGGCAGGTCAGGGCGATGCCGGCGATCCGGCCGGCTTCCGAGCCCTTGAGGATCGCCGCGCCCGCGCCGAGGACCAGGATGCCGACGACGAGATGGATCCAGCCCCAGGCCGTGAGGTCGAACTTGAAGGTGTAGTTGCCGAGGTGCGTGTACACCTCGTCGTTGGCGAGGGCGACGATGCCCTCGATGATGCCGAAGATGCCGCTGACGATCATCAAGACGCCCGCGAACACCGTTCCGCCCGCGGCCCAGGCGCTGCCGGTGCCGGTCGGCGTGCCGCTTCCGGTCATTCCACTCGGCGTGCTGCTCATCGCGCCGCCTCTCTCTCGGGGGCGGGACCCGGGTCTTCCTGACACTTGGGTCCCGCCCTCCATCGTGCGGACCGGTGGCGCGCGGCGCACGTCGGGGCGTATTCGCGCTGGTCGCAGAGCGTGAGCAAGCGGGGTTCAGGGGCGGGCGGCGGTGTGTTCCAGGACGGCGCGGACCTCGGCGGTGATCGCGGTCTCGTTGCGCTCGAACTCGGGGCCCGTCAGCAGGCCCGGGTCCGCCGGCAGGCCGGTGAGGACGGGGGTGTGCAGATGGCCGCCGGGCAGCCGCGGGGCGAGTTCGCCGCGCAGGCGGTTGGAGCGGTACGCCACCTCGTTGGACAGGTAGCCGCCCCCGCCGCCCTCCACCGCCCGCGAACCCGCCGTCGGCCCGTCCTCGCGGTCCACCGGCCCGGTGGCACCCGCGGGGATCTCGGTGACGGCGGTGTTGAGCAGCACCGGGTACGGGCTCTGGACGGAGCCGGTGGCCGCCTCGGTCGGGAGCGTGGTCCTGATGAACTCCGCGCCCGGGCCCAGGCCGGGGGCGGTTACCGGGTGCTCGCGGGTACCGCCGGAGAGGGAGCCGGTGTTGTCGGGGTACGGATCCGCCGACCGGGCCCGGCCCGCCCAGGCCTCCAGGGTGAAGATGCCGGGGTAGCCCTGGCTGATGGTGGTGATGACGTCCGCCGCGCCGGGGCCGCCGGCCAGGCGCGGGGCGAAGGCCCGTTCCACGATGCCGGCGTCGAAGTCGGCGTAGCGCACGGGCAGGACGACGGCCCGGATCTCGGCGCGGCTGCCGTCGGCCAGGGTGATGCGGCGCCCGTTGAGCCGGAGGGCCGCGGAACCGGAGGGGTTGGCGCGGCGCAGCTCGGCGTCGAGCCCGAACGGGTCGAAGCCGCTGATGAAGACGCGCCGTACGCCCGCCGGTGTCCGGAAGGCGTTGTCGGCGAGGCCGCGGGAGGCGTCCTCGAAGCGGGTGCGCAGTGCGGGGCGGTCGACGGGGAATCCCGGCTCCCAGCGGGCGAGCGCCGCGGTCATGGCGAGCCGTGCCCAGTAGAGGGGGCGGTCGTCGCCGGCCGGGAGATCGCCGCCGGGGCGCTGTCCCTGGGCGCGGCGTACCGCGGCCTGCCAGAGCGCCTCGCCCCAGCTGTCGAGCAGCGGCCCGGCCTCGGCGGGGGTGCGGACCGAGCACAGCGCGGCGGGGAAGCGCCGTACGAAGTCACCGAACCCGGCGCGCTCGACGAGCGCGGTGGTCCGGACGTCCGAGAGCCGCGCCTGCTCGGCGTCGAGGGGCGCGGAGGGAGTCGTACGGCAGGAGGCGGTGTCGGCCGCGGCCGCCTGTGCGGGTGCGGTGACGGCCGGGGGGAGGACGGTGGCGAGAAGGACCGCGAGCGAGGCGGTACGCCGTAAGAGCATCATGCGATGTGACATTACATAGCCTGGGCAGTGCCCCACCAGACGTCTTCGGCCGGGTCTGGCCGGTTCCCGTCAGGCCGTCCCGGGGGTGTCGCGCCGCCGCCGGAGCAGGGTCGCGTCCAGGGCGGCGGACAGCTCGGAGAGCGAGGGCCTGTCCGCCGGATCGGGGCGCAGGCAGCCGTCGACGGCCGCCGCCAGGGCAGCGGGCAGGCGCCGGTGCGCGGAGACCGGCGCAGCGGGTTCTTCGAGCTGCGGATACCAGGTCGGGGCCGCGCCGTCGGTGGTCCCGTCCACCGTGTCGCCCAGGTCGAACGGGAGCTCCCCGGTGGCGAGTTCGTACAGGGTGATGCCGATGCCCCAGACATCGGCCGCGGCCGACAGGACGCCGCCGCGCGCCTGTTCGGGGGCCATGTGGCCGAAGGTGCCGGCGCCGGCCGGGGCGGTGCCGGGCGGGTGGGCGACGCTGAGGTCGAGGACCTTCGCGTGGCCGCGCTCCACCACGACGTTGGCCGGCTTCAGGTCCAGGTGCAGCAGGCCCTGGCCGTGCAGGTAGTGCAGCGCGGAGCACAACTGCACGCCCAGGACGGCCACGTCCCCGGCGGACGCCCGCCGGGGCAGGCGGTCGATGAGGTGGGACAGCGTCTCGCCCGTCAGCGTTTCGAGTACGACGACCGGCTCGGGCTGCTCGAAGGTCTCGTACGCGCGGACCAGGTGCGGATGCGTGAAGCGCTGGAGCCAGCGGCCCTCGCGGACCAGCCGCCCGGCCAGCCGCGGTTCGCCGCGGAGGTCGGGCCGCAGCACCTTCACCACGCAACGGCAGTCCCGATCCTCGCTCCAGACGTCGTACAGGTCGAGCCAGCCGGTGCGGTCCAGGTGGGCCAGGACCTCGTATCCGGGTACGGGGAGCGCGCCGGGAGCGAGGGGCGGGGACACGGGGCGGGTGGCGGTCGCGAGGCTCATGACAGGACCTTCAGCGAGGAGGCGGGTCCGGGACCGGGTGCGCCGCCGTTCACCCGGTGGAGGCGGGCGTAGGCGCCGTCCCGCACGAGCAGCTCCTCGTGGGTGCCGCACTCGACGACCCGGCCCCGCTCCAGCACCACCGTGGCCGTGGCGTCGCGGACGGTCAGCAGGTTGTGGGAGATCACGACGGTCGTCCGTCCGGCCATCAGCCGGCGCAGCGGTTCCATGATCCGGCGGGCCGACTCGGCGTCCAGGCCGGTGGTCGGTTCGTCCAGGAGCAGGACGGGCGCGTCCCGGACCATCGCGCGCGCGATCGCCAGGCGCTGGGCCTGCCCGCCGGACAGCGTCCGGCCCCGCTGGCCCACGACGGTGTCGTAGCCCTCGGGGAGGAGCCGGATGAACCCGTCGGCGTCGGCCGCGCGCGCCGCCGCGACGATCTCGGCCTCGCTCGCGCCGGGCCGCCCGTAGGCGATGTTCTCCCTTACGGTGCCGTGGAAGACGAGCGTCTCCTGGAGCACCACCGCGACGTTCTCGCGCAGTTCGGACAGCCGCAGCTCCCGCAGGTCGGTGCCGTCGAGGAGGACGGCCCCCTCGTCCGGGTCGTAGAAGCGCAGTTGGAGCTTGCCGACCGTGGACTTGCCGGCGCCGCTCGTCCCGACCAGCGCCAGGGTCGTACCGGGCCGTACGCGGAAGGACACCTCGCGCAGGGCCCATCGCGCCGTGCCCGGATAGCGGAACGAGACGCCGCGGAACTCGACATTGCCCCGGGCACGTCCGATCCTCCGGGCACGGGCGGCTTCGACCTCGACGACCTGCGGGTGCTGGTCGAGCAGTTCGATGATGCGCTCGGCCGACGCGGACGCCGCGTAGAAGGTGTTGGTGAGCTGCGACAGGTCGCGGATGGGACTGTAGAGCCGGCCCAGCAGGGCGACGAAGACCAGCAGCCCGCCCAGGGTGAGCTGGCCCTGCGCCAGCTTCCACGTGCCCAGGCCCATCACGGCCAGCGCGCCCGTCAGTTCGATGACCTCGACGAGCGGGCCGTAGACGGAGCGGATGCGCGCCGAGACCATCGCCGCCCGGAAGCGGCCCACGCTCTCGCGGGTGAACCGGCTCTCCTCCGTGTCCTGCCGGTTGTACGCCTGCACCAGCGCGATGTTGCCGAGCGACTCCTCGGCTATCGCGCTGATCGAGCCGCTGCGCCGGCGCCGCTCGCGCGAGGCGGCCTTGATGAGCCGGGAGAAGCGTCGGGCAGCGCCCCAGAAGAGGGGCACGATGACCAGTGCGAGGAGGGTCAGGTCCCAGCTCAGGTAGAAGAGCAGACCGAGGAAGACGCCCAACTGGATGACGTAGTACAGGGCGTTGGCCACGCCGGAGAGGAGGAACGTCTCGATCGCGTCGACGTCGCCGGTGATGCGTGACAGTACGTCACCCAGGCGCCGCCGCTCGAAGAACCCCAGCGAGAGCCCCTGGACGTGCCGGTAGACGTCCGACCGCAGGGTCAGCAGAAAGCGTTCGCCGACCCACGTGGAGAGCACGTCGTCGGCGAACTCAAGGATGCCGGAAGCGAGGACGAGGCCCAGGTAGGCCAACGCGATCCACAGGAACGGGCTCAGGTCGCGCGGAACGAGGACCTCGTCCACCACGACCTTGAAGAGCCAGATCTCGGCCGCGTCGATCAACGGGCCGATCATGCTGAAGAGCAGGATCGGGACGAGCCAGCGCCGGCCGCCCCGGGTATAGGGCCAGAACCGGCGGAACGCCTCGCGCGGAGTGACGGGCGGCGCGGCGGCGACGACCGCGTCGGGGTCTTCTGCCACCGACAGCAGCCGCCGCAGTGCATGCCGCGCGACCCGTCCCATGGTGCTTACCAGTTGTTGCCGTGGTTGCCGTGGTGGCCGTTGTCGTTGTCGCAGTGGCGGCGACGGTGACGGCGCCTGCCGGTGCTGTCGTTACGTCCCGAGGTCATGTCCCTCTTGCCACGACGGCGGTGCTTCGCGGGAATCAGGTGAGTGAAGATGGCCATGAGTTTTCCTCCATGAGCTGTCTCACTGGAGAGCTTCCACAGGGGCATACGCTCCAGGCGGCCCGGGAGATTGCCCTTTCCCGAAAAATTCACTTTCCGGAAGACTCCGCACATCGCCGGGGAGGTCTTCCGAACGGCCGCGCCGCCGTGCGGACGGGGCCCACGACCGGGTGAATCAGCCGGGTTCGGGCCGGACTGGTATGGGATGGCCCACGCACATCACTCATTGCGATGGGAGACCCACATGAAGATCCGTACCCTGGTCGCCGGAGCCGCTCTGGTCGTCGGTGCGACGCTGGGCGGCATCGGCAGCGCCTCCGCCGACGCCGGGGCCGAGGGCTACGCCATCGGCTCGCCGGGCATCCTTTCGGGCAACGTGGTCCAGATCCCGATCCACCTCCAGCTCAACGCCTGCGGCAACAGCATCAACCTCATCGGTCTGCTGAACCCGGCCGCCGGCAACATCTGCTTCAACTCCTGATCCGCCGCGCCCGCGGTGTCCCCGGCCCGTCCGGCAGGCACCGCGGGCGCGCCCGGTTCCACGGCACGGCCCGCTGCCCCCTCCAGGGATCACGCGACCCCGCGGATGCGGCGGACCAGCACCGATCCCGCCAGCGCCAAGGCGCCCGCGAGCGCGTACAGCGCGGTGTACCCGCCGAAGTGCGTGACCACCGGCGCGGCGATCACCGGCGCCAGCACCTGGGGCAGCGCGTTGGCGATGTTGATGACGCCGAGGTCGCGGCCGCGGTCCTGCGCCGTCGGCAGCACGTCCGTCAGCAGGGCGAAGTCCACCGACGTGTACACGCCGAAGCCGAACCCGAGGACCAGCGAGGCGACGACCGCCCCGGTCCAGGTCTGCCAGACGGCGAGCAACAGGGTGGCCACCGTGATGACCAGACCCGCCCCGATGACGTAGACCTTCCGGCGGCCCGTACGGTCCGAACGGACCCCGCCGACCACCACTGTGGCGAGCAGGGTGAGCGCGTTGAGCGCCGTCAGGATCAGGACGCCGGTGTCCGCGTCGCCCTCGTAGCGCACCGCGTCGGTCAGGTAGTACAGCAGGTACATCGTGCTGACCGAGTACGACAGGTTCATCAGGAAGCGGGTCAACCAGGCCCAGCCGAAGTCGGGATGGCGGCGTGGGTCGATCCAGAATCCGGTGAGGAAGGCCCGCCGGCGGAACGCGGGCCGGTCGGCGGGCCACAAGCGCGAGTCGCGCCGCATCACCACGTACGGGACGGCCGCCAGCACCGAGAAGGCCGCGCACGCGAGGTACCCGGCCGCGATGCCGCCCGCGGCCGTGGCCAGCACCGTGCCGGCCAGGATCCCGCCGACCTGGGAGACCCCCAGCCAGCCGCCGACCAGCCCGCGACGGCGCGGCGGGACCTGGTCGGGCACGGCCGCGGTGAGTGCGGCGAAGGCCGCGTTGAGGGCCAGTTGGACCAGGCACCAGCCCGCGATGACCACCGCGACGCTCGAAGCCCGCGCGAGGACGAGCAGCCCGGCCGCCCCGCCCAGGGTCCCCGCCACCACCCAGGGGATCCGCCGGCCGACCGCGGCCGTCGTACGGTCCGACAGCGCCCCGAAGACCGGGTTGGCGACCATCGAGACGGCCGCTCCCACCCCCGTCACCAGCGCGAGCGTGGCCGCCTTGTGGTCCGGGGTGAGCTGCTCCGCCTGGCGGGCCAGGAGCAGTTGGAGCGGGCCGAACCAGCCGACCCAGACCCCCAGGTTGGCGAGGGACAGCGCGCTCACCCACCGTCCCCCGACCGGGCCCGCCGGATCGGCCGGACCGGCGGCCTTCGCCGCCGTCCCCCCGACGGTCATCTGCCGCCCTTGATCACGTCGCGGTACCAGGCGTACGACTCCTTCGGAGTCCGCTCCAGCGTCTCGTAGTCGACGTGTACGAGGCCGAACCGCTGTCGGTACCCCTCCGCCCACTCGAAGTTGTCGAGGATCGACCAGATGAAGTAGCCGCGGACGTCGACCCCCTGCGCCATCGCCCGGTGCAGGGCGTCCAGATGGCCCGCGTGGTACGCGATCCGGCGCGCGTCGGAGATCCGTCCGGTGACGGGATCGGGCCCGTCCCCGTACGAGCAGCCGTTCTCGGTGATGTACAGCGGCGGCAGCCGGTCGCCGTAGCGCTCGCGCAGGGAGACGAGCAGTTCGCGCAAGCCCTCCGGGACCACCGGCCAGCCGAAGTCGGTGTGTTCGCACCCCTCGAACGGCCGGAAGGCGAAGGGGAGGCCGGCCGGCAGCTCGATGCCGCCGAACTCGCTCGCGGTCGCGCTCGGTTGGGGGGCTTCGACCACCATCGGGTTGTAGTAGTTGATCCCGTACCAGTCCAGGGGTGCGGAGATCGCCTTGAGGTCCTCGGCCACCGGGCCGGGAAGCATCGAGGCGAGGCCCTCGTCCGGATAGGCGCCGGTCAGGATGGGATCGGCGAAGAGCCGGTTCGTGAGCAGGTCGTACAACTCGGCGGCGCCCCGGTCCTCCGCGCTGTCGCTCGCCGCCCGGACCGGGCTGTGCGAGGCGGCGATGCCGATCTGCCGGGCGCCCGCGGCCCGCAGCGCCTGCACGCCCAGGCCGTGGGCCAGGAGCTGGTGGTGCGCGGCGGGCAGGGCGTCGAAGACGAGGCCCTTGCCGGGGGCGTGCTCCCCGATGCCGTAGCCCAGGAGGGTGACCTCGGCGGGCTCGTTGATGGTGATCCACATCGGGACGCGGTCGGCGAGCCGCTCCGCGACCACCGAGGCGTACGCCGCGAACCGCTCGGCGGTGTCGCGGCTGAGCCAGCCTCCCTCCTCCTCCAGAGCGAGCGGGGTGTCCCAGTGGAACAGGGTCGGCACCGGGGCGATGCCGGCCGTGCACAGCGCGTCGACCAGACGGTCGTAGAAGTCCAGCCCCGCGCGGTTGACCCGCCCGCGGCCGTCCGGCAGGACCCGGGACCAGGACACCGAGAACCGGTAGGCGCCGACGCCGAGTCCGGCCATCAGGGCCACGTCCTCGCGGTAGCGGCGGTAGTGGTCGGTGGCCACGTCCGCGTGCGAGCCGTCCTTGATGCGTCCGGGCTCCTTCGTGAACGCGTCCCATGAGGAGGGACCCCGGCCGTCGGCGGTGGGCGAGCCCTCGATCTGGAACGCGGAGGCGGACACGCCCCAGAGGAAATCGGCGGGGAACGCGGGAACGGACGCAGTCATACGGGCTCACTTCGGTCGAGGCGTGCGAGGGCGCTGACGGCACACTGTTGGCCCGCGGCGCCCGCCCTGTCAATGGAAAGTGAACAATCCTCAACTTCTGTTTCGCGGGCCGTGCCCGCGCCGGGGCCGGTGCACCGCGCCGGGCCCCGGTGCAGGGGGCACCCTGGAGGCATGGCCAGGGCCAACGAAAAGGTGGAGGCGCTGCTCCGGGAGTACGCCGACCTCATCGCGATCAGCGGCGGCGACGCCTTCAAGGCGCGCGCGTACGAGAAGGCCGCCCGCGCCATCGGCGGCCACCCGGCCGATGTCGCCGGGCTCGACGTCAAGGGCCTGCGGGAGATCCCGAACGTGGGCAAGTCGATCGCCGAGAAGGTCGTCGAGTACCTGAGCACCGGCCAGGTCCCGGACATCGAGGCGCGCAGGGCCGCCGTCCCGGCCGGGGTGCGCGCCCTGACCGCGATCCCCGGCCTCGGGCCGCGCAAGGCCTTCCTCCTGTACGAGGAGCTGGGCGTCTCCTCCGTCGAGCAGCTGGAGGACGCCGTCCGCGAGGAGCGGCTGCGCGACCTGAAGGGCTTCGGCGAGCAGACCGAGCGGAACATCCTCGACGGCATCTCCGTGCTGCGCAACGCCGACGGGCGGATCCTCCTCGGCGCCGCGACGGACGTCGCCGAGCAGATCGTCGCGGAGATGGAGCGGATCCCGGGGTGCGTACGGTGCACGTACGCGGGCTCGCTGCGCCGCATGCGCGAGACCATCGGCGATGTCGACATCCTGGTCGCGGCCGGGACGTCCGCGCCGTTCATGACGGCCCTCACCGAGCTCCCGCTGGTGGCCGACGTCATCGCGCACGGCGCGAAGAAGACCTCCGTCCGCACGACGGCCGGCCTCCAGGTCGACCTGCGCGTGCTGCCGCCCGCCTCCTGGGGAGCGGGGCTCCAGTACTTCACCGGGTCCAAGGCACACAACATCCGCACCCGTGCCCTCGCGGTGCGCCAGGGGCTCAAGCTCTCCGAGTACGGTCTCTTCGACGCGGAGAGCGGCAAGAGCCTCGCCTCGGAGACGGAGGAGGAGGTCTACGGCCGGCTCGGCCTGCCCTGGATCGCGCCGACCCTGCGCGAGGACCGCGGAGAGGTCGCGGCCGGGCTGAAGGGCGAACTCCCCGCGCTCGTGGCGGAGGACGACATTCGGGGCGACCTGCACACCCACACGGACCTCACCGACGGGCTCGCCCCGCTGGAGGACATGGTGGCCGCGGCCGCCGCGCGCGGGTACGCGTACTACGCGGTCACCGACCACGCGCCGGACCTCGCCATGCAGCGCATGACCCGGGAGAAGATCCTGGCGCAGCGCGGGCAGCTGCGGGCGCTGGACCGCACGGTGCGCGGGATGCGGCTGCTGCACGGCACGGAACTCAACATCGGCCCGGACGGCGGCCTGGACTGGCCCGACGAGTTCCTCGCCGGCTTCGACCTGTGCGTGGCCTCCGTGCACTCCCATTTCGGCCAGAGCCGGGCCGCCATGACCCGGCGTTTCATCCGGGCCTGCGAGAACCCGAACGTCGCCGTGATCGGCCACCCCACCACCCGGCGGATCGGCCGCCGCCCCGGCGTGGACGCCGACTTCGACGCCGTGTTCGAGGCCTGCGCGCGCACGGGAACCGCCCTGGAGATCAACGCGCACCCGGAGCGGCTCGACCTCGGCGACGAGGACATCCTGCGGGCGAAGCGGTACGGGGTGAAGTTCGCGGTGAACTCGGACGCGCACGCCACCACGCACCTGCCGTACCTGCGCTACGGGGTGGGCACGGCGCAGCGCGGCTGGCTGACGAAGGACGACGTCATCAACACCTGGCCCTGGAGCCGCCTGCACCGGTTCCTGAAGGCCAAGCGGGCCTGAACCGTCCCGGCGCCCTTCAGGGCGTGCCGGCCCAGGCGGCGAGCGCCTCGTACCGCTCGGCGCGGCGGGCCGCGGTGCCGGCGGTACGGGTGGCCCAGGCGATGTGCCCGTCGGGGCGCACGAGGACTTCGGCCACCCCGTCGAGGCGGGCGTGGCCGGCGCCGGCCGGGGTGAGGGCCGTGTCCTGGCCGGCGCCGGCCGGGGTGACCGCCGTGACCCGGCCGGCCCAGCCCCCGTCGGTGCCGAAGCCCTGCTCCCGCGCGAGGTTCAGCAGCACGAAGCGGCCCTCGTGGAGCAGCTCGTACACCCGGGTGGCGGCGGAACCGGGGATGCCGAGCGGGATGTCCGGCATCCGCGCGCCCACCAGCGGGTCGGCGCCGGGGCCCGTGGCCGGGTAGCCGACGCCGAGCCCCGAAACCAGCCCGGCGAGCCGCCGGTTGACCTCCTCGATGCCGAGCAGCTCGTCGAGCAGCCCGCGCAGGGCCGCCGCGGGCCTCTGGTACGCGGGGACCAGCGGCAGCTCGGCGAGCAGGGTCTGGACCTCGGTGTTCCCGGTGACCGCCAGGCCCACCGGATGCCGCTCCGCGTGGTAGGTGTCGAGCAGCCCCGCGGGCGCCCACCCGTTGACCTCGGCCGCCAGCTTCCAGCCCAGGTTCATCGCGTCCTGGAGCCCGGTGTTGAGCCCCTGGCCGGCCGCCGGGAAGTGGATGTGCGCGGCGTCGCCCGCCAGCAGGAGGCGACCGGACCGGTAGCGCTCGGCGAGACGGGTGGCGTTGCCGAACCGGGACAGCCACCGGGGCCGGCCTGTCCCGCAGTCGCTCCCGCAGATCCGGATCAGGGACCGGCGGAACTCCTCCGCGGTGACCGGCTCGGCGGCCGGCGTCCGCATCCGCTCCGGGTCGATGAGCACGATACGGGTCAGGCCGCCCTCCAGCGGGACGGCCAGTACGCCCTCGGCGCGAGCCCGCGCGAGGCGCTCCGGGTCGGCCGCCGCGAAGTCGCCGAGGACGCCGGTCAGCGTCTCGTCCGTGCCGGGGAAGCCGATGCCCGCCTCCCGGCGCACGATGCTGCGCCCGCCGTCGCAGCCGACCGCGTACGAGGCGCGTACGGTCTCGACCCGGCCGCCGGGACCGCGCACGTCGACCTCCACGCCGTCCGCGTCCTGGCGCACCCCGGTGCTCTCGCGGCCGCGGTGGACCTCCACGCCGAGCTCGCGCGCCCGCTCCTCCAGCAGGGCCTCCGTACGTGCCTGGGCGAGGAAGAGGGTGTAAGCGTGGCGGCTGTCCAGGGCGCTGAAGTCCAGGCGGGTGCCGAGGCCGGCGAAGTGCCAGCCGGGAACGGTCCGGCCGAGGGCGAGGAAGCGGTCGGCCAGCCCGCGCTGGTCCATCAGCTCGACGCTGCGCGGGTGCAGGGTCAGGGCCCGCGAGTCGGGCTGCGGAGCGTCCCGCCGCTCCACGATCCGGGTCCGTACGCCGGCCAGTGCGAGCTCGCAGGCGAGCATCAGGCCGGTCGGACCGGCGCCCACGACGATCACATCGGTGTCCATCGGAAACCTCTTCCCGGGCTCTGCCCTATTTAGTGAACAGTGTTCACGTGAACGATGTTCACTATAGTGGGGCCCATGAGCGCACCGTCAACCCCGCCTCCCTCCGACGCCCCGCGCCCCCCGGCCCGGGGCAGGCCCCCTCGGCTGGATCAGGCCCGTACCGTCGAGGCGGCCCTGGCGCTGCTCGACGAGGCCGGACTGGACGCGCTGACCATGCGGCGGCTGGCCGATGCCGTCGGCGTACAGGCCGGGGCGCTCTACCGGCACTTCGCCACCAAACAGGACCTGCTCACCGCGATGGCCGAACGGATGCTGGCGGGCTGCTCCACCCGGCCGCCGGACTCCGCCTGGAGCGCACGCCTGACGACCCTGGCCCGGGGCATGCGCACGGCGCTCCTCGCCCACCGCGACGGGGCGCGGGTCTACGCCGGAACCCACTCGACCGGCGCGAACACCCTCGGCTTCGCCGAGACCCTCCTCGGGGTCCTGCGCGAGGCCGGGTTCGGTCCCGCGCAGGCGGCGCGCACCGCGCTGGCGGTGATTCACTACACCGTCGGCCACACCCTGGAGGAACAGGCCGCCCTCCAGCCCGGAGACCAGGGGCCCGCAGACCCCGACCGGCTCCGGGAGGCGGTGGCGGAAGCCCGCCACCCGCACCTCGCCGAGGCCCTTCCCGTGTTCACCGACACCGATTTCACGGCTCAGTTCGAGTTCGGCCTGGACCTGCTGCTCCAGGGGCTGCGCGCGCTGAGCCGGCCCGGGCCGGAGTCGGCCGCCTGAGGGAACGGATCAGGCCCGCCACCGGATTCGGGGGCGGGCCTGGGCGTGTGCGGGGCGGGTCCGTCGGTCAGTTGTTCTGCGTGGCGTCGGTCTCCGCCCGGGCCGCCGCGCTCTCGGCGTCGTCCAGTTTCTGCTGCATGTCCTTGACCGTGGCGTCGTCGGCCGTGCTGTTCGGTTTGGCGGTCGCGCCCGGCGTGCAGCCGGTGATCAGGAGTGCCGTCACCGCGGTCAGCGCGGCGAGCGCCGCGGCCGCGCGGCGGGGACCGGTCACCCGGCTCACCCGGCTCACCCGGCTCACCCGGCTCGCTCGGGTCGCTCGGGTCGTTCGGGTCACTTGGAATCCTGCGCGGAGCACCATGCGCTGACGGCCTTCAGGTCGTCCTGCCGCTTCTGGAGGGTGGGCAGCAGGCTCTTGCGGAAGGTCAGGCGGTCGTTCAGGTAGTCGTGGACCTGGGTGTGGCCGGCGGTCTGCGCGTTGGCGACGCGCTGCTCCAGCCGCGCGACGGAACCCAGCACGGTGGGATCGCCCTTGAGCCGGTCCACGGCCGTGTTGACGCGGGTCTGCGTCTTGGGCAGGCGCCTGCAGATCGCCTTGGCGCCGTCGCCCTTCGGCGCGGACTTGGCCGCCTTGGACGCGGCCGGGGCGGGGCTCGCCGACTCGGCCTGCGCGGGGGCGGCGCAGATCAGGGCGCCGGACAGGGCGAGGGCGCCGATCGCGGCGGCGGCGGTCCTACGGTTCGGGAGCATGGCTGTATCCCCTTCGGTGCGAACGGGCCGGCTCACGGGCGGCCGACCGGTCAGGACGGTAGGGGGTGTCTTTGTGGAAACTTTGTGAGTCCGGGGGAGCCCTCCGGGCCGGGCGCCCTCACTCGCCCCGCGAGGAGATCCAGTCGCGCCGCTTCGGCAGCCTCAGGGTCGGGGCGTCCGCCGCCGACAGGGGCAGGCGCACCTCGAAGCGGGTGCCGGTGCCGCCGGGCGGCGTGCCGATCACGACGGAGCCCCGGTGCAGCGCGACCTGCTGGGCGACGAGCGTCAGGCCGAGCCCCGAGCCGGGGCTGCCGGGGCGGTGGTGGAACCGCCGGAACACGGCTTCCCGCTCACCGGGCGCGATGCCGGGCCCCGCATCGTCCACGGTGAGCACCGCGTACCCGCCCTCCGCGTGCACCCGTACGGCGATCCGGGCGGGCTCGCCCGGCAGGTGACCGTGCACCACCGCGTTGCCCAGCAGATTGGCGAGCAGGATGGTCAGCCCGGCCTCCCACCCGAACACCCTCAGCTCCGACGGGAGTTCCACGTCCAGCCGCACTCCGGGGTGGCGGCGGGCGCTCTCCCCGGCCGCGGTGTCCACCAGCTCGGGCAGATCGAGCGAGGTGAAGGCGGACACCTCCACCAGATCGCCCCGCGCCAGCATCCGCAGGGCCGTGAGCAGGTCCAGCAGCCGGGCGTGGTCCCGCTGCAAGTCCCTTACGATCTCGGCCCGTTCGGTGGGGGAGAGGTCGGGGTGGGCGGCCAGGACGTCCAGGTCGGTCCGCATGCTCATCAGCGGGGTGCGCAGCTCGTGCGAAGCGGCGGAGGAGAACGAGCGGGCCGTGTCCAGCGCCTGGGCCGTGCGGGCGGCCTGTTCCTCGTACCGGGAGAGCAACTGGCCGATGGCGGCCGACAGTTCGTCCACCTCGGCGATGTTCACCGGCGTGCTGGCGAAGGCCGCGGGGCCCGCGCCCGGGTCGAGTTCGGCGGCGCGGCGGCTCAGCCTTCGCACGGAGGCGGTGGCGCGGCCGGCCAGCCCGTACGCGAGCAGCCCCGAGACCGGCGCCGCCAGCAGGGCCACCAGCAGGACCCGGCGGCGTACGGCCACGACCTGCGGGTCGGCGGCCGAGGCCGGGGTGAACAGCCAGAGCGTGCCCGGCGCGGGGCCTGCCACCGGGACGGTCAGCACCCGCCAGGCACGCCCCTTGGCCCGGACGGTGACCGGCCCGTCCGCCGTCCCCTCGGGCAGCCGCACCGGGTCGGCGGGCTGCGGTCCGCCCTCCAGGACGACGGCTCCGTCCGCCGTCCGGACGCGGATGCCGGCGTCGAGGACATCGCCCAGCACCTTGCGGTGCTGGTTCTGCTCCACCTTCGGCTTCCCGTTGCGGTCGGCCGTGAGCAGGGTCTTGACGTCGGGGAGGACGGCGGAGGCCCGGTCCCGCAGCCGGGTGTCCTGCTGCTGGTGCAGATCGCGGCTGACCAGCCCGAGGACCAGCAGCCCCGCGGCGAGCACCAGCAGGGGCACCACGACCGTCACCGAGAGGGCGACGCGGGTGGCGAGCTTCACTTCCCGCCCTCCCGGGCCCCGGGGACGCGCAGGACGAAGCCGACTCCGCGCACGGTGTGGATCAGGCGCGGGCGCCCGCCCTCCTCCAGCTTGCGGCGCAGATAGCTGACGAAGGTGTCGACGGCGTCGCTGCGGACCTCGAAGTCGTAGCCCCAGACCCGGTCCAGCAGCTGGTCGCGGGTGAGGACGATGCCAGCGTTGCGCACCAGCTGGAGCAGGAGCTCGAACTCGCGCCGGGTGAGATGGAGTTCGTCCCCCTCGTGATGGACCTGGCGGCGGGCCTCGTCGATCACGAGCGGGCCGGCGCGCAATGCGCCGGGGGCGGGCTCGGGGGCCGGGCGGCGCCGCAGGAGGGCGTGCAGGCGCAGGACCAGCTCCTCCAGGGCGAACGGTTTGACCAGGTAGTCGTCGGCCCCGGCCTGGAGCCCCGCGATCCGGTCCGCCACCTCGTCGAGGGCCGACAGCATCAGGACGGGGGTCTCGTCGCCGCGGGCGCGCAGTCCGCGGCAGACCTCGGTACCGGTCAGGCCGGGCATCGAGACGTCCAGTACGAGGACGTCCGGGCTCTGGCCGGCGAGCACGGAGAGTGCGCCGGGCCCGTCCTCGGCGAGCAGTACGGTGAAGCCGCTCAGCCGCAGCCCGCGCTCCAGGGAGCGGCGGATGGCGGCGTCGTCGTCCGCCACCAGTACCCGCCCGGTGGACGTACCGCCGGATGTACGGCCGGTGCCGGTCACAGTGCCTCCTCCTCGCGCGCTCCTCGCGCGCGGCTCCGCCGCGGGGCCGGGCCGACCCTCTCACGGCCGCCGGATCCCCCGGAAGGCGGGGTGAGCTCCGCGGTCGGTGCGGCCGTGTGTTCCACGGTCCGAGCCCGCGGCCTCCGGTGGGCGGCGGACGACGACATGTGCGCACCCGGCATGATGGAGGCCGAAAAGCCGCCGACGCGGCACCACCCCCACCCCCAGGAGGAGCGGCATGTCCGCCCGGCCCACGCCGTATCCCGAACGCCCCGCGCAGGCCCCGGTCACCGGGGGAGGCCTCGCGGAGCTCCTGCGCAGGGTCCGCTACGAGGTCCTGCCGGCGAAGGCCACCGAGGACAAGGTCCTGGCGCACGTCCCGGCCGACGTGCCGGTCACCGTCACCGCCTCCCCGGCCAAGGGCATCGGTCCCACCCTGGACCTCGCCGTGCGTCTGGCCGGGCACGGCTACCGCGTCGTCCCGCACGTCCCGGCCCGGCAGATCACCGATGCCGCCCACCTCTCGGACATCGTGGACCGGCTGGTCGCCGCCGGCGTCGAGGACGTCTTCGTGCCGGCCGGCGACGCCGACCCGCCGGCGGGGGCGTACGACGCCGCCCTGCCCGTGCTGCGCCGGCTCGGCGAGCTGGGCAGCCCGTTCGCGCACGTCGGCATCACCGGCTACCCGGAGAGCCACCCCCTCATCGACGACCAGGTCGCCGTACGGGCGATGGCGGACAAGCAGCCGCACGCGACGTACATCGTCAGCAACCTGTGCTTCGACCCGGCGACCCTGCGGCAGTGGCTCGGGCGGGTACGGAGCCGGCAGATCGTACTGCCCGTACACGTCGGGATCGCCGGTCCCGTCGAACGCACGAAGCTGCTGTCCATGGCCACGAAGATCGGCGTGGGGGAGTCGGCCAAGTTCCTGACCCGGCACCCCTCGTGGTTCCTGCGCTTCGCCGCCCCGGGCGGGTACTCACCGGATCGGCTGCTGCGCCGCAGCGCCCCGGCGCTGGGTGCGCCCGAGTCCGCGGTGGCCGGTCTGCACCTGTTCACGTTCAACCAGATCGCCGAGACGGAGCGCTGGCGCCGCGCGATGCTGGAGCGCCTCGGCGGCTGACGGGGGTGGCCGGTGCGCCGTCCTGCACGCGGGCTACCGGGGCGGGCCGGGCGGGAACGTGACGGAGCCCGGGAGCATATCCAGCTCCCGGGCTCCAGCTTGCCACCCAATTGGCACACCGACGGCGTTTAAGAGTCGCGGATCATTCTGAGATCGACGTGTTCTGCCTTTGAACTACCGCGCCACGAGAGAGGCGCAGAGGGGACTTGAACCCCCATCCATCGATGATCGTCCGCGCTCGGTCGATCCGGCGTTCGGCGGCGAATGCTGAGACTGGAGCGAGAATCTGAGTTTCACGGGGCCGCCTCTTCCGGCTTGGGCCACCCCGGCACGTGTGCCGGGGGAGGGATTCGAACCCCCAACTGACACCCCTCGGTCAGCTTCAACATCAGTTTCAGCTTTGCGCGCTCGCGCGCGCACCCCCTCGCTCGCACAAGGGGCGATCTTGAGGCTACCGGAACAGGTAGCCGAACACCGCGTCCCCGACGCGCTGGTCGGTGACGTCGGTGCCGTTGGCCTCCTCGCGGGCGAACTTGACGGCCTGCTGGAGCTTTTCGACCCGGTCGAGGAGCTCGTTGACCCGGCGGGCGGGCAGCGCGCCGGAGAACTTCACCGTCGTCCAGTAACCGACCGGCACGTCCTCGTAGTACACCTCGACCTGGGCCGGGTGCTTCTCGGTCGCCTCGGCCTTCACGTGGTTGCGCGGCACCTTCTTGGTGCGGATGGTACGGACCGGATCGGTCTTCCACGCGTCCGTGGACGGGTCGAGGTTCCAGGCCTCCGACGCGTCCAGCACCGGCAGCTTGCGTACGAACGTGTGCAGGTCGGTGAGCTGCTTCTCAAGGAACAGCAGGTACGGAACGGGCACTTGGGGCAGCAGGACCGTACCGTCGACGACGATGTCCGCGGCCGCCGTGCGGTTCGCCCAGTCCTTCGTCGCCGTCACGTCGAACAGCCGCGTCAGCGTCCCCGCCGTCGCGCGCAGCACGTCCTCCGCCTTGACCTGCACCCGCGTGGACTCGGGCGGCAGCTGCTCGCCCTCCTCGTCCTTGGGCTGGTACGTCCGCGAGATGCCGGCGAGCAACGCGGGCTTCTGGACGTCCTGATGGGCTTGGGTGAGTTCCTGGAGAGACTTGGACTTGACGCCCTTCTCCACTGCGATGATCTGATTCAACTTCGGCACACGAGGAACGTAACAGCACAACAGTCCACCGCACACCTGGGTTTCGGCGCTCCGGCGCTACCCGGGGAGCCACCCGGCAACGCGCACGGCCCGCTCCGCCGCCGGGGTGGGCGGTGGAACGGGCCGTGCGCGGTACGAGGGTGTCCCGGGATCGGACCGGTGTTACGGGATCAGACCGCCGGGGACGGGTACGTCGGGTACTCGACGCCGGAGACGTGCTGGACGACCCGGATGACCTGGCACGAGTAGCCGAACTCGTTGTCGTACCAGAGGTAGAGGATCGCGTTGTCGCCGTCGACCTTGGTGGCGCCGGCGTCGACGATCGACGAGTGGCGCGAGCCCACGAAGTCCATCGACACGGCGTCGGGCGCGGTGGTGAAGTCGATCTGGCGCTTCAGCGGGGAGTTCAGCGAGACGTCGCGGAGGTAGTCGAGGACCTCCTCGCGGGTGGTCTCGCGGCCCAGGCGCAGGCTCAGGATCGCGATCGAGACGTCCGGGACGGGGACGCGGATCGAGCTGCCGGTGATCGGCGCCTTCAGGTCCGGCAGCGCCTTGGCCACGGCCGAGGCGGCACCGGTCTCGGTGATCACCATGTTCAGCGGCGCGGAGCGGCCGCGGCGGTCGGCCTTGTGGTAGTTGTCCAGCAGGTTCTGGTCATTGGTGAACGAGTGGACGGTCTCCACGTGGCCGCGCAGCACGCCGTACTCGTCGTCCATGGCCTTGAGCGGCGGGACGATCGCGTTGGTGGTGCAGGAGGCGCAGGACAGGATCTGCTCGTCCGGCTTGATCGTGTCGTGGTTGACGCCGTGGACGATGTTCGGGACGTCGCCCTTGCCCGGAGCGGTCAGGACGACCTTGTCGATACCGGGGCGCAGGTGCTTGGAGAGGCCCTCGCGGTCGCGCCACTTGCCGGTGTTGTCGATGAGGATGGCGTCCTTGATGCCGTACGCCGTGTAGTCGACCTCGCTCGGGTCGTTGGCGTAGATCACCTTGATCGCGTTGCCGTTGGCGATGATCGTGCTGCTCGCCTCGTCGACCGTGATCGTGCCCTGGAACTGGCCGTGGATGGAGTCCCGGCGCAGCAGGGAGGCGCGCTTGACGAGGTCGGCCTCGCCGCCTCCGCGGACGACGACGGCGCGCAGGCGGAGCCCGTTGCCGGAGCCGGCCTTCTCGATGAGGAGGCGGGCGACGAGGCGGCCGATGCGGCCGAAGCCGTACAGGACGACGTCGCGGCCCTCGCCGCGCTCGATCTTGTTGGCACCGGTGGCGCCGGCGACGGCCTCGGCGGTGAAGCGCTCCACGGACAGGCCGCGGTCGTCGGCCTTGTAGGTGGCGGCGAGCATGCCGATGTCGATCTGGGAGGGGCCCAGGTCCAGCGTGGTGAGCGCCTGCAGGAACGGCAGGGTCTCCGTGACGGAGAGCTCCTCGCCGGCTATCTGACGGGCGAATCGGTGGGTCTTCAGGATGCTGACCACCGACTTGTTCACCAAGGAGCGGCTGTGCAGCAGGATCGTCACGTCCTGCTCACGGTGCAGCTTCCCGATGATCGGGATCATCGACTCCGCGATCTCCTCGCGGTTTTTCCAGTTGGTGAACGAGTCGTCATTGACAGTCACAGGTTTATCTTTCGAGCTAGGCGGCGCTCACATGCTAACCCCACGCCACTTTGGGCACTCAAGGGGTACCGCTGGAGCGACCTTTTGAGGCGATCTGTCGGATTTGCTCTTGGGTGATCCTCTGAGTGTCCGCGCGGTGGCTCGTCGGCCCGCGCAAGACGGCGGAACGAGAGGGCGGGGGAGGAGCGAGGGGGCGGCATCCCGTCGCGGAGGCCGACGGGCCGTCCGGGGGGCGCAGGGGTGAAGACGTACCAATCATGACAGGTCAGAGGCGGTTTTCGTAGGACCGAGGGCACAGTCGTTTGCCCTTGTTCGGGCCCCTGTGCGGCTTTGAGAATCGGCGTCATGAATCACTCGGCGAACATCAATCACGACGCAGTCCTCCGAGCCCGGGTCGCCCTCCTCGGATCGGGGAAGCCGTCCGTCCGCGAGCGGGTCGCGGCCTACCGCGTCCTGGTCCAGGTCAGCCCCCTGGCCTACCTGCCCCTGCTGTCCGCCGCACTGTGGAAGTACAGCCGTTACGAGTTCGCACACCAGCCGGAGATCGCACTGGCCCTGCGCGCCGAGTCCGTGGCCGCGGCGCGGCGCATGTGCGCGCTGGAACCCGGCTGGAGCGATCTCCTCGTCACCGCGCTCACCCACCACCGGGAGCTGCTGATCCTCATGGACCGGCGGGAAGAAGAGCTGCGCGCGGTGGAGGAAGAGCTCACGCGCGTGGCGTCCGGCGAGCGGTAGCCGGCCGCTGCCGTGCCCGGTCGGCCGCCGCGGTGCCCCGGCCGGCCGCACGGCCGGCCGGGCACGCGCGTACGGCGTCAGCCCGCGATCGGGTACATGGTCCCCCGGCGCCCCTCCGCGGAGGTCAGCCACTCCAGCTTCTCCGCCGTGTCCGTGGACGGCAGCGGGGTGTGCAGCACGATCGACAGGTCGGGCCGGGCCGGTACGCGCAGCTGCGTCGACTCCACGTACAGCGTGCCGACGACCGGGTGCTCGATCTCCTTGCGGATCTGGCCGCCGGGCCGGACGTCCCGCTGGTCCCACAGCGCGGCGAACTCGGGGCTGAGTTCCCGCGCCTCCTCGATGACGGCCTGGAAGCCCTCGTCCTCGGGCCATTCCGAGCTCGCCGCCCGGTACTGGGCGACCACGAGGCAGGCGATCTCCTCCCAGCGCGGCGAACGGGCCTTGTAGATGGGGTCGGTGAAGAACGCGATCAGGCAGTTCTGCACGATCTCCGGGCGCATGCCGAGCACGAGCGCGGCCGAGTCGTTGTAGAGGACCGTGTTCCAGTACGCGTCCATGATGTGCGCGGGGAACGGCATCCAGGCGTCGATCAGCCGCTTCAGGCCCTGGCACATGTCCCGGTCGGCCGGGGCCACTTCGAGTGCGGGCGGGTTGAGTCCCGCCAGTACGTACAGGTGCCGGCGCTCGGCACTGGACAGTTTGAGCACCCGGCCCACCGCGTCGAGCACGTGCGGGGAGACCGTGATGTCGCGTCCCTGTTCCAGCCACTGGTACCAGGACACCCCGACTCCCGCGAGCACGGCGACCTCCTCCCGGCGCAGGCCCGGGGTGCGGCGGCGGGCCCCGCCGTCGGGCAGTCCCGCTTCCGTGGGGGTGACCCGTGCCCGTCTGCTCATCAGGAACTCGCGCAGCTCGGAACGGCGGTGTTTGTCGATCGGTGTAGCCACTCACTCCCCCTGTCGGCTGCCTGGTGGTGCCACCAACAGGATAAGTTCCCACTCTCCACGGGCATTCCCGTGCCGCGAGGGTGTGGCCATGGCGATCGATTCTCAGACAACGACGACAACGTCGGCAACGACGAAGGCAACGACCACGGCGGCAGCCCCCGTGAGCGAGCGGCTCACCGGCCGCGCCAAGCTGGTCCTCTTCGTGCTCTGCGCCGCCCAGTTCATGGTGGCGCTCGACTTCTCCGTACTGAACGTGGCCCTGCCGGTGCTCGGCAAGGACCTGGGCCTGAGCCGGTCGGCCCTCCAGTGGGCGGTCACCGCCTTCGCCCTGCCCTCCGGCGGCTTCCTCCTCCTCTTCGGCCGGATCGCCGACCTGTACGGCAGGAAGAAGCTGTTCCTCGCCGGCCTCGCCCTCTTCGGCGCCGCCTCACTGCTGGCCACCCTGGCCTGGGACCCGGCGTCCTTCCTGGCCGGGCGCGCCCTCCAGGGCCTGGGTGCGGCGGTCATCGTGCCGACCGGCATGTCCCTGCTGACCACGACGTTCCCCGAGGGCCCGCTGCGCGACAAGGCCCTCGGCATCTCGGGCACCCTGCTCTCCCTCGGCTTCACCATCGGCATGGTCCTCGGCGGTGTCATGACCGACACCCTCGGCTGGCGCTCCACCATGGGGCTGCTCGGGGTGACCGCCGTGATCGTGCTGGCCCTCGCCCCGGGGCTGCTGCCCGAGTCGCGCACCCCCGACCGGCCGCGCCTGGACGTACCCGGCGCCATCACCGTCACCGGCGGCCTGCTCGCGGTGATCTACTCCCTGTCCTCGGCGGCCCAGCGCGGCTTCGGCGGAGCGGACGTATGGGGCACGCTGCTCGCCGGACTGGCCCTGCTCGTCGCCTTCGCCGTCGTGGAGTCGAAGAGCCCGGCCCCGCTGGTCTCGCTGCCGATGCTGAAGCGGCGCACCGTCGCCTGGGGCAACGTCGCCGGTCTGGTGACCTTCTCGATGATGTCGACGGTCATCTTCGTCCTGACGCTCTACCTCCAGGAGACGCTGGAGCTGTCCCCCTTCCGGACCGGTCTGGTCTTCGGGGTCCAGGGCGTCGCCTCCGCGGTCGCCGGCTCCTACGCGCCCAAGGTCATCGGCCGCTTCGGCGCCCGGCGCACGCTGACCGGATCGCTGCTCGGCCAGGGCCTGTTCATCGCCGTCCTGCTCGCCGTGGGTGCCGAGTCGGGCGCGCTGCTGGCGACCGTCGCCGTCTCGGTGGCCAGCATGTTCCACCTCGGCGCGATCATCTCCTACGGGCTGACCGTGACCAGCGGCGTGCCCGACGAGGAGCAGGGGCTGGCGACCGGCCTGGTCACCACGACGCAGCAGGTCGGCCTGACGATCGGGATCCCGCTGCTCGGCGTCCTCGCCACCACGCAGGCCTCGCTCTTCGACGGGGTCCGTACGGTCCTGGCGATCGACGCGGCGATCGTGGTCGCGGCCGCGGTCCTGGTGGGATTCGGACTGGGCGGCGGCCGTACGCGCAAGGTCTGACCGGCATCGGCATCGGCGCCGGCACCTGCGCCGGCACCTGCGTTCGGGACCGGGGACCGGGAGCGGAGGGCAGCCTCCGCGGACCGGTCCCCGTCCGCGTCCGGCCGCGCGGCTCCTGCGCGGCGATCGCGCGGCGCCGGCCGCCCGTACCGGATGATCGGGCCGGGCAGGCGTACGAGGACGCGTGGAAGCGAGTGCCGATGAGACAGCGGATCCCGCTCCTGACCGCCGTGCTGACCGCGACCGCGACCGCGACCGCACTGGCCGTGCTTCCCGGCTGTGGCAGCCCGTCGGCGCTCCGGGGCACCCCGGCCGCGGCAGGCACCGGGCCGAGCCGGGACCCGGGGGACTTCTCCCGGCAGGTCGACGTGGGCGACGGCCGAAGGCTCTGGCTGAGCTGCAAGGGGAGCGGCGGCCCGACGGTCGTCCTGGAGTCCGGGCTGCACGACTCCTCCGACACCTGGACCCTCACCGACACCCGGCCGCCCGTCCCGAAGGCGCCGGCGGTGTTCCCGGGCGTCGCGGCCTTCGCACGGGTGTGCACGTACGACCGGCCCGGCACCATCCGCTACTCGAACCCGCCGGCGCTCACCACCCGCAGTACGCCGCAGACCGGGACGCGCTCCCTCGGCGCGATGGCCGAGGACCTCGACCGCGTGCTGACGGCGGCGCACGTGCCCGGTCCGTACCTGCTCGTCGGCCACTCGTATGGCGGGATGATCACGAGGCTGTACGCGCAGCGGCATCCGGAGAAGACGGCCGGCCTCGTCTTCGTCGACGCGTTCGGCACCGGCATCGAGCCGTACTTCGGCGCGCGGTGGCCCGCTTACGTGAAGCTGCTCAACAACCCCGGCACGCCCTTCGACGCCGACCCGGCGTTCGAGAAGGCCGACGTCGACGGCGCGATCGGCGCGGTTCGGGCGGCGAAACCGCTGCCGAGGGTACCGATGGCGGTCCTCAGCAAGACGGAGCCCTTCGCGGCCCCGGCCGGGAGCACGAAGGACCTCCTGGCACCGCTGGAGCGAGCCTGGCCCGTGGTCCAGCAGACCCTGGTGGAGCTGGGGGAGCAGACCCCGCACCTCCTGGCCGCCGGAAGCGACCACTACGTACAGCTGCACGACCCGGACCTGACGATCAGTGCCATCCGCCTGATCGCGGGCCGGATCCGTTTCGGCCGATGACGGCCGGGCCGGCCGCCACGGCCTCAGGCCCGGGTCCACCGGGGCGGGTTCACCGGGGCGGCGGGCACGGGCACCGGTACGGGTACCGGCACCGGCACCGGTTCCGGGCCGCGCAGATGCAGGTCGCGGACCGTGGCCGCGGTCTCCCGTTCGAAGTGCTCCCAGGAGATCAGCTGCCGCCAGGTCGGATCCGGCCGCCCCGGCACCGTGGCCCCGCGGGCCGCCCACTCCCGGGCGAGCTGCTCGAACAGCGGGGCGGCCGCGGCCGCGTGGGCCGGCGGCCGGGGCGCGGGGACGTACGGGGGGCGACCGCCGTCGTCGGCGGCCGCCCGGTGCCGCGCCGTGGTGGTGAGCGTGGAGCGCGTCGTCGTCATGCCCGGGCAAACGATTTCCCCGGCGGCGGGGACACGGACGGCCGTGCGCCGGGGCCGTAGTGCCTGTTCGGACCGGATGCCCCTGCCGGCCGGACCCGCTGCCCGTTACCCGCTACTCCTCCTGGTAGGAGTGGCGCTGCTCCGTCCAGGGGTCGGCGATGTTGTGGTAGCCGCGCTCTTCCCAGAAGCCGCGCCGGTCGGCCGTCATGTACTCGATCGCGCGCAGCCACTTCGGCCCCTTGTACCCGTAGAGGTGCGGGACGACCAGGCGCAGGGGGAACCCGTGCTCGACGGTGAGCGGCTCGCCGTCGTGGTGGGTGGCCAGCAGGGTCCGCTCGGAGGTGAAGTCTCCGAGGCGGAGGTTGGCGCTGTACCCGTACTCGGCCCAGGCCATGACGTGCGTGACCCGAGGGTCCGGGGGAGCGAGCTCCAGGACCGTCCGGGCGGCGACCCCGAAGAACTCGTGGTCCGTGGAGGTCGTACCCGAGGCGCAGTGCAGGTCGGTCTCGACGGTGATGCCGGGCAGCGCCGAGAACTCGTCGAACGACCAGGCGTACTTGGCCCCCGTGGCGGTGGCGCCGAAGACCTGGAGGGACCAGCGCTCGGGACGGAACCTCGGGACCGGCCCGTAGTGGGAGACGGGCCAGCCCTTGGCGAGGCGCTGGCCCGGAGGCAGGGGTGCGGTTCCCACGAGGTCGTCTCCCGTTCGCCGGCCGGCGGAAATCGGCGGTGAGCGCACCGCCACGGGAAGAGCTTGCCAGCCCCGCCGCCGATTCCGAATCGGACTCCGCATTACCGGGGCCGCCGGCCCGCCGAATCCCGGTGAATGGATAGTCGGGGCGGCGGCTGTGCGTTTTCGGCCCCGGGGGCCGGAAGTCCGTGGTGCGGCCATCGATCGATTTGGCGGTGCGTTCCACTTGTCTCATGATGTGAACAGACATCAGGTTGAGCCCGCGCTCGCCAACTGTGCGCAGCATAGGCATTGTTGACTGATCAACGGATGAGAGTGGTGTGAGTTCCACCACTCCCCGACGCGCGCGCCGTCCGTACCCCACCCATTTCAACTTTCATCTTTCATCTTTCGAGGTAAAGGCAGCATGCCCGTCCAGCAGTTTTCAGACCTCGTGCGTTTCGCCCGCGACCGTTCCCCTTTCTATGCCGAGCTCTACGCGGACCTGCCACCGCACGTGAGCCGGATCACCGACGTTCCCGTCGTGGACCAGGACGCGTTCTGGGCCGCGAACACCCTGCGGGACAACCGCGTCCTGACCGCTCCCCTCGGGGAAGCCGTCGCGTTCAAGACCGGCGGTACGACCGGGACGCCGCGCTTCTCCTGCTACACCCGTGAGGAATGGAGCGAGTTCGTCACCGCCTTCGGCTCCGGCATGGTCGACGCCGGCCTGCGGCCCGGCCACCGGGTCGCCGACCTCTTCTACGCCGGTGAGCTCTACGCCAGTTTCCTGTTCATCCTGGACTCGCTCGCGCACGCACCCGTCGCCAACGTCCGCCTGCCCATAGGCGGCGGCGCACCGATCGAATCGACGCTCACCACGATCGAGGACTTCGCCGCCGACGTGCTCGCCGGAACACCGACCACGCTGTGCCGCCTCGCCGAGCACCTGACCTCCGCCGGCCGCCGACTGCCCGGCGTGGAGTTCCTGTTCTTCGGCGGCGAGGCCCTCTTCGAGGACCAGCGCCGCCTCCTCGCGGCCGCCTTCCCGCAGGCCACGCCCCGTTCGCTCGGTTACGCCAGCGTCGACGGCGGCCTGTTGGGCCGGCCGGTGCCCGGCACGGACGAAGACACGCGCACGCACCGCCCGTTCGCCCCGCACACCCTAGTCGAGATCCTCGACGACACGACCGGCGAGCCGATCCGCGAGCCCGGCCGCCCGGGCCGGGTCGTCGTCACCCAGCTCTACCGCCGCCTCATGCCCGTCATCCGCTATCCCGCCGGAGACCGCGCGGAGTGGACCGACACCGAGGGCGGGGCCTTCCGCATCCTCGGCCGCGCCGAGGAAGGCGTCCGCGTCGGTCCCGTGTCGCTGTACGGGCAGGACGCCACGAACGCGGTGGCCGAGGCCGACACCCGCGGCGCGGTCACCGGGACTCAGCTCGTCGTACGCCGCTGGGAGGGCCGCGACGGCCTCGTACTGCGCCTGGCGACCGCCCCCGGCCAGGACCCGGCCGGCCTGGAGCTCCTCGCCAAGGCGGTCGTCACCGGGCTGAACACCGCCCGGCCGCTCTACCCCGACAGCGTCGAGGCCGGGTTCGTGCACCCGCTCCGCGTCGAATGGGCCCGCCACCGGGACCTGGTGGTCAACCCCCGCACCGGCAAGCTGGTCCGCGTCCTCGACGAGAGGCCGACCTCGTGACGACGACACCGACACCGACACCGACCCCCGCACCGGCCCCCGGCCGCCGGCTGCCCCTCGTCCTGCGCAACCGCGCCTTCGGCACCGTATGGCTCGGCCAAGTGCTGACCCAGGCCGGTGTGCGCATGTTCCAGGTGGGCGTCTCCTGGTGGCTCATCAGCGAGGCCGTATCCGGCGACGGAGGCTTCGCGGCCGGGCTGTTCATGGCCGTCAGCACACTGCCCTCCGTGGCCTTGGCCCCGCTCGTGGCCCGCGCCATCGCCCGCTTCGCCCACGGCTCGCTGCTGCGCACCGCCGCCGCCGGCGCGGGAGCCGCGTCCGCCGCCCTCGCCGTGTGGGCCGGCGCGAGCGAACTCCCGGTCGCCGCCGCCTACGGCGCCGCCCTCGCCCTGGCGACCTGCCAGGCCTTCTTCGACCCCTGCCTGACCACCTCCGTACCCGAGCTCGTCGACGACGCGGACATCGAGGCCGCCACCGGCTTCGAGCTGTCCACCCAGTCCCTGGCGAGCCTCGGCGGAGCCCTGCTCGGCGCCCTGGTCGTGGACGCGGCCGGGGTGGCCGGCCTCGCCGTGGGCTGCGCCGCCGCCTACGGCACGGCAGCCCTGCTCATCGCGGCCGTACGGTTCGGCACCGCCGCCAAGCCCGCCGCCCAGCCCGCCGCCGAGGCCGATGCCGAAGTCGCCGGAGGGGAGGACTCCGGAGGGGAGGACGCGCAGGACGCGCCGCGCCGGACACTGCGCCGGCTGCTCGGCTCCATGCCGTACGTCCGCGGCATCCTGCTCTGCTTCACCGCGGCCAACCTCTTCACCACGGCCGTCTTCGTGGTCATGCCGCTGTACACCGCCTCCGTCCTGCACGCCGACGGCGCCACCGTCGCCCTGCTGGAGGCCTCGCTCGGCGCGGGCACGCTCGTCGGCTCCTTCACCGGCGCCCGGGTGCCCGGCCGGCCCGCCGTGGTCGGTACCGCGTGCCTGGGTGTGATGGCCGCTGCGCTCGCGGTTCCCGGCCTGATCGCCGCACGGCCCGCCATCGCCGGCTCCCTGCTGCTGACCGGCTGGTGCGTCGGCGTGATCGGGGTCCGCTTCGTGGCCCTGTTCCAGCGGCTGGTCCCGGCCGCCGACAAGCCCGCGTTCTTCGCCGTCATGCAGGCCGTCCTCGGCGCGACCTTCCCGCTCGCCTCGCTGCTCTTCGGCTTCCTCGGCGACCACCTCTCCGCCCAGACGCTGTGCCTGATCCAGGCGGCCGGACTCGTGCCCGCCGCCCTCGCCCTGGCCCTCCTGCCCGGCCACTCCCGCCCGGCGGGCGCACCGGAACCGGACGGCGCACCGGAACGGGCCGGTGCACCGGAACGGGCCGGTGCACCGGAACGGGCCGGCGCCCCGGACCCGGTCGGCACGCACGGTCCCGCCGCCACCCCGGAACCCACTCCCGCAGGAGGCGTGCGATGACCGCCGCGATCCAGCAGGCCACCCCGGCCGACATCGCCGATCTCCGCCAGCTCTACTACGCCGTCTACGGACCGCACTACCCCACCGCCCTCGGCACCGACCCCGCCGAGATGTCCCGGCTGATCCAGGACCCGCACACCCTCTGGCTCGTGGCCCGCTGCCCCCGCACCGGCGCCCTCGCCGGATCGGCCGCGGTCCACAGCGAACCCGGCAGCCGCGTCGGCCGCCTCGAAGGCCTCGCCGTCCACCCCGACCAGCGCGGCTCCGGGCTCGCCGGGCAGCTCACCGAGGCCGTCTGCGCCGGCACGCTCGACGCCGGGAAGCTGGACTCGGTGTACGCCACCGTCCGCACCGTCAGCGCCGGCCCCCAGCGCGTCGTGGCCCGCAACGGCTTCCGCCCGCTCGGCATCCTGCCCAACGCCGTGGACCTCAGCAGCCGCGAGAGCCTGGCACTCTACGCGCGTCACTCGCCCGGGGTGCTGGACCGCCGGGTACCCGTCGCCGAGGTCCCCGCCTCCCTGCTGCCGCTCCTGCGCACCGCCGAGGCCGGCCTCGGCATCAGCTACGCGGACGCCCGGCCGACCCCGCCCCTGCCGGTGCCCCCCGGGCCCGCCCCGTGCCGGCTGGAGATGATCGAGGCGCCGGCCTTCGTCCGCCGCCGCTTCAAGGAGCACTTCCCCGACACCGGCCGCTGGTTCTACCCGCTGCACACCCCCAACATCCTGCTCACCCCCGACGACGGCGCCTTCGAGGTGTACGCCTACCTCAACCGCACCGGCGGCTACTGCGCCCTGGTCACCGCCCACCCGGACCCGGCGGCCGCCGCCGGCTGGCTGGAACCGGTCACCCGGACCCTGACCCGCGCCGGAGCGGGCTACGTGGAGGCGCTCGTACCGCTGGAACACCACGCCGCGCTCTCCGCCTTCGCCGCCCAGGGCTTCATCGCCGGGGCCCTGTATCCGGCCATGCGCCGGGACGGGGACGGCTTCCACGACTACGTGGTGATGTCCCGGACCGCCGAACACATCGATTTCCGCGGGCTCGTCGTCGACCCGCCGCTCCGGCCCTTCCTCGATTCCTATGTGTCGGCCTGGGCGTCGACGCATCTGCCCGTACGTGAGGTTGCTTCATGACCCCTTCCACGGCCGACTCCACGGCCCCTTCCGCCGCCCCGTCCACGGCGCCCTCCGCCGCTCCGTCCACGTCCCCCTCGAAACCCCATCTCGGCCCCGTCGACGTCCCCGACGCCGACGCCCTCGGCCGGGTGCAGCAGCTCTGCGACCTGACCGACCCCTACACCAGCGGCCCCGCCGAGGAGGAGCTGTTCGCCGCCGCCATGGCGGAGACCAACGCCTGGCACCGCGAGCGCTCCCCGTTCTTCCGCAGCCTGTACGACGACGGCGCGCGGCCGGACACCCCCTACCGGGCGCCGCTGGTGCACGCGAACTTCTTCAAGCGCCACGAGGTCCTGTCCATACCCGAGGACCGGGTGCACCTCCACCTGACCTCCTCCGGCACCACCGGGCAGAAGTCGCAGATGTTCTTCGACGAGTGGACCATCCGCTCCGCCCAGCGCATGGTCGCCCGCATCTTCGACCACAACGGCTGGATCACCCCCGAACAGCCGGTCAACTACCTGCTCTACAGCTACGAGCCCGCCCGCGACCTCAACCTGGGCACCTCGTTCACCGACAACTACCTGTGCGACTTCGCCCCGGCCCGGCAGGTCGAGTACGCCCTGCGGGGCACCGGCAACGGCCACGAGTTCGACCCCTTCGGCTGCGTCGCCGCGCTGCGCCGCTTCGCAGAGGACGACGTACCCGTACGCATCCTCGGCTTCCCGGCCTTCCTCTGGTTCACGCTGGAGCGGATGCGGGCCATGGGCCTCCCGCCGCTGGAGCTGCCCGAAGGCTCGCTGGTCATTCTCGGCGGCGGCTGGAAAGGCCACACCGACCGGCAGATCGGCAAGCACGAGCTGTACGCCCGCGTCACCGAGCAGCTGGGCATCCCCTCGGAGCGGATCCGGGACACCTTCGGCTCGGTCGAGCACTGCATCCCGTACATCGAGTGCGCGCACCACAACCTCCACGCACCCGTCTGGTCCCGCGTCTTCATCCGTTCGACCCGCACCCTCGAACCCCTCCCGTACGGCGAACGCGGCTACCTGCACCTGGTGTCCCCGTACATCACCTCCGTGCCGGCGCAGAGCGTGCTCATGGGCGACCTCGCCTCGCTCCACCCGGGCGAGGAGTGCGGCTGCGAGCTGACCACCCCCTGGTTCACGATCCACGGCCGCGCCGGCGTCAGCCGCAACCGCAGCTGTGCCGTGGCCGCCGCCGAACTGATGAAGGGAATGTCGTGACCGACACCATCAACCTCAACCACCACTACTGGCAGGGCACCTTCATCGGGGACGAGGAGGCCGCCCGCCGGCTGGCCACCCTGCCCGCTGCCGTCGAGGCCGCGCTCGCCGCGCCGCTGGACACCGAGACCGTCCTGGCCGCCTGCGACGCGCTCTCCCGCGCCCTGCGCAACCCGGGCCACCGGGTACGGGAGCGGCTCGGCCCGCACCTGCCCGAGGGCACGGACGCGGACAGGGAGGAACTCCTCGCCGAACTCGCCGAGTTCCTCGGCCGCCCCTCCCTCACCCGAAAACTCCGCCGGGAGCTGGGCGGCGCCGCGCCGCAGCGGCTGAACCGCCCCGATGCCAAGGAGACGGTCTACGAGGCCTGGGCGCCCGTCGGCCTGGTGGCCCACATAGCCCCCGGCAACGCCGCCACCGTCGCCCCGCTCAGCCTGATCGAGGGACTCCTCGCAGGGAACGTCAACGTCCTCAAGACCAGCAGCGCCGACACCTTCCTCGCCCAGCACCTCCTCGCCGAACTCGCCGCGCAGGACCCGACCGGTGCCCTCGCCGAGCGCATCATCGTGCTCCGCTTCCCCTCCTCCCGGCAGGAGTGGCTGCGCCTGATGTGCGCGCCCGCCGACGCGGTCGCGGTCTGGGGCGGCGAGAGTGCCGTCGAGGGCGTCGCCGCCCATGTCCCGGCCGGGTGCCGCCTGGTGGAGTGGGGGCACAAGATCTCCTTCGCGTACGTCACCGAGGAGGCCTGGGCCGACGAGGCGACGCTGAGCGCCCTGGCCGGTGACGTCTGCCTCTTCGAGCAGCAGGCCTGCTCCAGCCCCCAGGTCGTCTACCTCGACACCGATCCCGGGAACACCGAGGCGCTCCACGCCTTCGCCGGGCGCCTCGCCGCGGCCCTGGCCGCGCAGCCCGCGCCCGCCGCGTCGGACCGCGACCTCGACCCGGCCGAGTACGCCGAACTGACCACCACCGAGCACCTCGCCCGCCTGGAGGAGCACCTCGGCCTGACCCGCGTCCTGGCCGCCCCCGACGGGACCTGGCGGGTGATGGCCGACAGCCGTCCGGCACTCACCGCCTCGCCGCTGCACCGCAGCGTCTGGGTCAAGCCGCTGCCGCGCAAGGACCTCATCACCACGCTGCGCCCGATGCGCCGCTACCTCCAGACGGCCGGGATCGCGGGCAGCCGCACCGACATCGCCGAGCTCTCCGCCCTCGTGCTGGCCGCGGGTGCCACCCGCGTCACCCCCGTCGGGGCCATGACCGCGGGCTACGCCGGTGAGCCGCACGACGGGGTCTACGCCCTCCAGCGCTACAGCCGCCGTGTGGCCGTCCAGGCCGACGCGCGCTTCGCCGCCACCGCCTGCCTCGACGACCTCGCCCGCCCGGCGCACTTCCCGCCGCCCACCGGGCCGCTGCTGGACAAGGCCGCCGTCCAGGACCTCAACCGCGGGGTGGACCGGAGCGACGCCGAGCTGTACTTCCGCAGCGGGGGCAGTACCGGTACGCCCGCCCTGTCGCTGTTCACGTACGAGGACTACGACACGCAGATGCACGCCGCCGCCCGCGGCCTGCTCGCCGCCGGCTACGACCCGGCCCGCGACCGTACGGCCAACCTCTTCTACTGCGGCGGCATGTACGGCGGATTCATCAGCTTCTTCTCCATCCTGGAGCGCCTCGGCGGCGTCCAGATGCCGATGGCCGCCGGTGCCGACCACCGGGCCACGGCGGAGATGATCGCCGCGTACGAGGTGGACACGCTGTTCGGCATGCCCTCCTACCTCTGGCAGCTCCTGCACGAGGAGGCGGACCTGCTGCGCTCGTACGGGGGCCTGCGCAAGATCTACTACGGCGGCGAGCACTTCACCGAGGAGCAGCGCAGGACGCTGGCCGAGACGTTCGGCATCGAGGTCATCCACTCGATCACCTACGGCAGCACGGACCTCGGCCCGCTCGGCTACCAGTGCACGGAGAGCGGCGGGAGCGTCCACCACCTCCACGCCGACCTGCACGCGCTGGAGATCGTCGACGTCGGCGAGGACCGGCCCGTGGCCCCGGGGGAGACCGGCCGCCTCGTCTTCACCACCCGGGCCCGGCGCGGCCAGCACCTCGACCGGTACGTGATCGGCGACCTCGGGCGCGCGCTGCCCGGCCGCTGCCCCTGCGGCAGCCACGCCCCGCGCTTCGAACTGCTGGGCCGGCTGGGCGAGGTGATGCGGGTGGCGACGTACTTCCTCAACTACCGCCGCTTCGTGGCCATCGCCGGGGAGCGGCTCGGCTACGGGGGCGAGCTCCAGGCCGTGCTGACGGCCGGTGCGGCCCGCGAAGGCCTCACCGTACGGCTGGAGAGCGCGCACGCTCCGGATCCGGAACGTGCGCGGGAGGCCTTCCTGGACGGGTACCCGGAGGTGCGGTCGGCGGTGGCGGAGAGGCTGCTCGACTTCACGGTCGAGGTGGTGGACGGGGCCGATCTGGACCGTACGGCGACCAGCGGCAAGCTGCTGGCCGTGGTGGACGGCAGGCGCTAGTCCCGGACCTGGTCCGCAAGAGATCCACAAGGGGTCCGCAAGACACCCCTACCCGCCGGCCGGAGCGGGGGAGACGAAGGCCCCCGCCCGCGCCGCCGCGGCCGCGGCGCGGGCGGCGCGGCGCGGAAGGCCGCGGTCCGGTGCGGTCCGCAGCAACAGGAGCTCGTGGTAGAGCGGGGCCGTCGCGGTGACGAGCACGGCGCGCGGGTCGGTGGCCCCGGGGACCTCACCCCGGGCCACCGCCCGCGTGACGACCGGTGCCGAGCGGGCGTGGCGGTCGTCCCAGAAGCGGCTCAGGGCCCGGGCGGCGTCGTCGAACCGGAAGGACGCCGCGATCAGGACCGTCGTCAGGGTCGGCCCGTCGGCGAGGGCGTCGAACACCTCCTGGTTCAGCGCGGAGAGATCCTCCTCCAGCGAGCCCGTGTCCGGCGGGCCCCAGGAGTCGTCCGCCGCGGAGTCGAGCAGATCGGCGAGCAGCCCGCCCACGTCCCGCCACCTGCGGTAGACGCTCGTGCGGTGTACCCCCGCGCGGGCCGCGACCGCGTCCACGGTGAGGCGGTCGAAGCCGTCCTCGACCAGCAGCTCGCCGACGGCCGCGAGAACCTGCCCGCGGACCCGGGCGCCGCGGCCGCCGGTGCGCCTGCGGACGGCCGGTTCGGGAAGATCGCTTGCGGAGGAAGGAGAGTCCATGCCAGGATCTTAACGCAACCGATGTCGCGTTAAGGAGTGGTTCCGGTGGCGGTGGCGGGCGGGGAGCGCCGAAGAGCACGCCGAACGACTGCTGGGCCTGGGCCTGTTCGACCGGGCCTGCCCGGACGTACGGGGAGCCCCGGCGGCCGCATGACACCCCCGCGTCCACGTCCCGTCGCTCCGCTGAAAGAGGCACCCGTGTCCGTACCTTCTCCGACGCCCGCGCAGTCACCCGCGCCGGACGCGCCCGCCGTGTTCCCCGTCCCGGATCCGGCCTCGGGTCCGTACGCGCTCACCGCGGGCCCCGACGGCGCGCTGTGGTGCACCCTCGTCCACGCGGGCGCCGTCGCCCGCCTGACTCCCGACGGGCGACTCGCCGCGTACGCCCTGGACTCGCCCTCCTGCGGCCCCTCGCTCATCACCGCCGGACCGGACGGCGCGCTCTGGTTCACCCGCACCCGGGACCACCGCATCGGCCGCATCACGACCGGCGGCGAGGCCCGCTCGTACGCCCTTCCCGGCGACGGCCCCGGTCCGTACGGAATCGCCGCGGGCCCGGACGGCGCCCTCTGGTTCACACAGCTGCACGCCGACCGGATCGGCCGGATCGCCACGGACGGCGAGATCCGGGAGTTCCCGCTGCCCGTGGCCGGGGCGTTCCCCGGCATGATCGCGGCGGGGCCGGACGGCGCGCTGTGGTTCACCCTCAACCAGGCGAACGCGGTGGGGCGGATCACCACGGCGGGAAAGGTCACCGTGCATCCGCTGCCCACCGAGCGGGCCGCCCCCGTGGGGATCTGCGCGGGCGGCGACGGGGCGCTGTGGTTCACCGAGATCGGGGCCGGGCGCATCGGCCGGATCACCCCGCTCGGTGAGATCACGGAGTTCCCGCTCGCCGACGCGGCCTGCCGCCCCCACGCGATCACGGCCGGCCCGGACGGATGCCTCTGGTTCACCGAGTGGGGCTCGGGCCGGATCGGCCGCATCACCCCGGCGGGCCTGGTCCGTTCGTACCCGCTCGACCCGCCCGGGAGCGAGCCCCACGGCCTGGCCTTCGGCCCGGACGGCGCCCTGTACGTGGCGCTGGAGCACGGCGCGATCACGCGTGTACCGGGCGGATCTTAGACGGAGGACGGGAGGTTTTCCGTCAGATCTCCCGTTCCCCTCATCTTTGCGCGCACGCTCAGTAGCGTCGGCCTCACAAGTGGTCCGGTGTGCCGCGCGAGCGGACTCCGGCCGTGAACGCGTAGATGAGGGAGTGGGCGCCGATGGCGAATGTGGAAGTCTCGTTGAAGGAGACGATGACCTCGATCGAGGGGACCCTGGGGGTCGCCCTCGTCGACTACGGCAGTGGAATGGCGCTGGGAACGCTCGGCGGCGGCAAGGACCTCGACCTCGCGGTCGCCGCGGCGGGAAACACGGACGTGATCCGGGCCAAGGTCCGCACCATGGAAATGCTGGGTCTGAACGACGACATCGAGGACCTGCTGATCACGCTCGGGAATCAATACCACCTGATTCGGCTGCTGCGGGGGAGGGGAACCGACGGGCTGTTCCTGTACGTGGTGCTGAACAAGGCGAACTCCAACCTGGCCATGGCCCGGCACCAGCTCAAGCGCATCGAATCCGCGCTGGAGCTCTAGGGAGCGTCCGCCGGCCCGGGCCCACGCATGCCGATGAATTGAAGAACTCTTCAATCCGGCACATCCGAAATTGGTCAACCAGGGGCGTGCGTGGGCCCATCGGGCGGAATGATGGAGCCGAAAGTGCGGGTCCGAGTGACGGCGGGAGCGTTCGTGGGCATGCAGGTACCCCTGTACCAGGCGAAAGCCGAGTTCTTCCGCATGCTGGGACACCCCGTCCGGATCCGCGTTCTGGAGCTCCTCCAGGACGGCCCGATGCCCGTACGCGATCTCCTCGCCGAGATCGACATCGAGCCGTCCAACCTGTCCCAGCAACTGGCGGTCCTGCGCCGCTCCGGCATCGTCGTTTCCACGCGGGACGGCGCGACCGTCACCTACGCCCTCGCCGGGGGCGACGTGGCCGAGCTCCTGCGCGCGGCCCGCCGCATCCTGACCGAACTCCTGGCGGGTCAGAGCGAACTCCTGGCCGAACTGCGCCAAGTGGACCCGCGTCCCCAGTCCGGGGCCGGGGCCGGGGCCGGGGCGCCGGGAGAACCGGGGGCGCGGACGGGCCACGAGGCCGGGATACCGGGTCGGCGCCCGGTCGGTGGCTAGCCTGGGACGCATGGATTCCTCCCCCGCGTCCCGCCCCGCCCACTACACCGTCCTCCTGCGCCCGGGCCTCGCCGAGCCGGGTGATTCCGCCCGGCGGGGCGTGCTGCGCACCGCCCTGGTGGAGACCACCGGTGAATTCGGGGCCTCCGGCTATCCGCGGTACGCGGGCGAGGGAGTACAAGCCGACATCGACCCCGAGACGCGCACCGTCGAGGCGGTGACGGTCGACGGCGAGGAGCTCCCCTACGGCTGGGTGGCCCAGCTCGCCGAGGAGTAGAGGAGCAGCCGAGGACCAGCCGGGTACCGGTCACCGTCCTTCGGATCACGGCGTTGTGATGGCTTCCACCCATGTTCGGGGGTGTTGCGCCGAGCGGCGCACGTGCGGGCGGCCCGTGGTGCTGGTGGAATGGCTTCTTCGGCTGCCACGGGCCGGGGAGGTGTCTTGTCCGAGCACGACCGGAGGTCCGCCGGGCCACCGGGGGAGAACGAGTACGAGGCGCTGCGCGCGCGGCTGCGCGCGATGGAGGCCGCGGCCGAGCAGATCGGGACGAGGCTCGACGAGAACGCCACCTGCGAGGAGCTCGCCGGCTTCCTGTTCCGCAACCTGTGCGACGCCGTCGCGGTGGACCTGCGGTCCGAGGACGGCGGGCTGAACCGGGTCGCCGTGGCCGGATCGATCGGATTGCTGACCGCGCAGGCCGACGAGTCGCCGTCCGTGCGCGCCATCGACGGCGGGCACCCCCTCTCCGAATGGGCGGTGGTCTCCGGCGGCACCCGGGCGCACCTCGTATCGGTTCCGCTGCTGGCCCGCGACCGGGTCTACGGCGCGGTACTCGCGGTACGGGCCGACGGCGGCTTCAGCGACCACGAGGCGGCGACGGTCCACTTCACGGCCCGGCTGGCGGCGGTGCACCTCGGCCACGCCCGGGAACTGGCCGCCACCCAGGACACGGCCCTGAACCTGCAACGGGCGCTGGTGTCGGAGCCGGGACGGCCGCACCCCAATCTGGAGATGGCCAGCCGCTACCTGCCGGTCGGCACCCGGGCGCTGGTGGGCGGGGACTGGTTCGAGACGGTCCGCCTCCACTTCGGCCGCACGCTGCTGGTGGTCGGGGACGTCATGGGCCACGGGCTCGACGCCGCCGTCGACATGAACGCCTACCGCTCCACGCTGCGCGACGTGGCCTCCACGGACCTCGCCCCGCACCGCGTCCTGCGCCAGCTGGACGCGCTCGTGGCCGAGGACCCGGCCCGGCGGCCGGCCACCTGTCTGCTCGTACGGGTCGACCCCGCGCGCGGGGTCGCGGACTTCGCCAGCGCCGGACACCTGCCGCCGGCGATCTTCGGGGAGGACAGCACGGCGGTCCTGGTCGACGTCCCGGTGGGGCCGCCGCTGGGCACCGGCGTGGGCGGCTACGAGGGCGTGACGCGGCGGATCACCACCGAGGAGACCCTGGTGATGTTCACCGACGGGCTGGTGGAGCGGCGCGGCGAGGACATCGACGTCTCGCTGGCCCGGCTGGCCGGGCTGCGGCTGCCGGTGGGGGAGACGGTGGAGGAGATGGTGGACGCGGTGGTGGCGGCCCTGGACGCCCGGCACGCCGAGGACGACGTCGCCGTACTCGCCGCCCGCATCCGCCCCCGCAGGCCGTAGGGTTCCCGCATGGCGCTGGAGTGGGAACAGACGATCGTGGAGGCCGCGGACCCGGCCGCGCTGGGCCGCTGGTGGGCGCAGGCGCTCGGTTGGGTGGTCGTGGACGACTCGCCGGAGGAGTACGAGATCCGCCCCGCGGCCGACCGGATGCCCGGGCTGCTCTTCGTACGGGCGGCGGAGCCGAAACGGGCCAAGAGCCCCCTGCACCTGGACTTCCGCCCGGACGACCAGGCGGCGGAGGTCGCCCGTCTCCTCGAACACGGCGCCCGCCGGGCCGACATCGGCCAGGGCGAGGACGTCACCTGGGTCGTCCTGGCCGATCCGGAGGGCAACGAGTTCTGCGTCCTCTCCTCCCCCTGAGGGCGGGGGCCGCGGCGGGGCGGCGGGCCCGCCCCGAGAAGGCCCGCTCGGCTACAGGCGGTCCAGCGGGACGGCCGCGTAGGACTCCCGCAGTGCGCCGATCACCGGGTCGTCGGAGCGGAACGCGACGTCGTCGACCGCGGACAGGGCCCGTACGCCGAACCCCGTGCTCGTCGCGAACGCCGCCCGCATCGAGCGCAGCCGGACGTCCGTCACCGCAGCCGTGACCTGCCCGCCGCCGGCGGCCCGCAGCAGCCGCATCGTCGTCCCCGGCAGGACCTCGGCCTCCGGCCAGACGACGGTCCCGGCCTCGTCGACGAAGCCGGCATTCCACGTGCAGCCCTCGGAGACCAACCCGTCCGCGCCGGTGAACAGCACGTCGTCGAACCCGGCGAGCCGCGCCGCCCGCCGCAGTCGGAGCTGCCCGAACAGCGCCACGTGCTTCACCGCCGGCGCGTCGCGGTGGAAGGCGCGCCGCTGTACGCGCAGCCCCGGCAGCGGCCGGTCCGCGGAGCCGGCCGCCGGCCGGGTCGTCACCAGCACGCCCGGCCGCCCCGGCCGGTCGGGGGCCGTCAGATCCAGCTCGGGGTCGAAGACCGTGACGCGCACCATGAACGCCCCGGCCCGCCCGCTCCCGGCCTCCCGGCGTACGCACTCCCGCACCCACTCGGGGTCCAGCTCCGCCCCGAACACCGCACGGCAGTCCGCCACCAGCCGGGCGAGGTGCAGACCCAGCCCCCGTACCCCGCCGTCCTCCACCCTCATGGTGGTGAAATGCCCGTAGTTGGTCAGTGCGAGGGCCTGCAGGGCAGCGGCGGAGGCGGGGGAGCCGTTCAGGGAAGCCATACCCGCAGTCTGCCCGCCGCCGGAGGGGTCCGCCGTCGTCAGGACCGCGTGAAGAGAGTCAGGACCGCGTGAAGAGCGGGGTGGCGGCCGGCGCGTGGACGGCGGTTGCCCTACGGGGCCGGCGGCGCGGAGACCGCCATGCGGCCGACGGGAGGGATCGCGGGGCCGGGCGGCAGGAGTTCGATGGTCACCAGTGCCACGACGGCGGAGAGGATCGCCACCGGGATCATCTCGGTGCTGCCCAGCACGAGCACCACGAGCACCACGCTGCTGACCGGCAGCCGCAGCGCGCTCACGGTGGCGGCGGCCATGCCGGCCGCCAGTCCGGCGCCGACACCGAACCCGGGCAGCGGCGAGCAGAGGACGCCTGCCGCGGCGCCGAGGAACAGCGACGGGAAGATGGGGCCACCGCGCAGACTGCCCAGGCACAAGGAGAAGGCGGCGCCCTTGCAGAGGAGCACGGCGATCAGCGTGCCCACGGCCCACGCGTGCGGGTCACCGGCCAGCTGGGCCATCGTGGCCTGGCCGGAGGAGGCCACGTCAGCGGGGGAGCGGCCGGTGCCCAGGGAATAGGCGGCGGCACAGACGCCCGCCGCGAGCGCGCAGACCGCGGTGACGATCAGCGGCCGTTTGGCGACCCGGACGGCGGTCAGCCGTCCGCCGAACTGGATCAGGTGGATGCCGCCCGCGAGGGCCGCGGCGATGAGGATCGACCAGACCACGTCACCGACGTCCAAGCGGGGGAAGTGCGTGCCCGGGGACTTCAGCGACAGGCCGCCGGTCTTCAGCCCGGTCCAGTGGCCGAACCCGGTGAACACGAGCGAGCCGATGCCGCTGGAGAGCAGCGCGGGCAGCATGACGGCGAACAGCTGGGGCCCGCCCACGCCCACGACCTCCATGAGCAGCACCCCGCCGATCAGCGGATTGCCGAAGATGGTGGCGATCGCCGCGGCGGAACCGGCCGCGCCCAGCAGCGCGGTGCTCATCGGCGTCTCCGGTGTTCCGGTGAGGTGCCGCAGCGCGATCGCGAGTCCGCCGCCGAGCGCGATGAGCGGGGCCTCGGGACCGAGCGTGGCGCCGAGCGGCAGGCTGAACACGGCCGCGAGGATCACTCCGGGCAGGGCCGCGGCTCCGGGACCGCCCGCGTGCAGGCCGGTGGCGGGGATGTGCCCGCCGGCCCCCGGGAACCGGGTGACGATCTGACCGACGCAGACACCCGATACGAGCAGCAGCGGCAGCGGCCACCACCAGGGCGGACCGTCGTGGCCGAGGGCGTGCGGGAGGTCCACCCAGACCAGACTCTCCAGTTTCTGGATCCCGGCGAGGAACCAGAACGCGGCCAGCGAGACGGGGATGCCGATGAGACCGCAGAACACCAGCGTCTTGCGGTATCCGGGAGTGCGGATCAGCTCGCCGAGCCTCTGGGCTTCCGCGGGCCGCGGGGGCTCCTGCGGCCCCGTACCCGCACCCGCACCCGTTCCCGGATCCGGACTCGGCTGAGTCGGCTGCGTCATGGGGCCGTTCCCTCCCGTCCCCCGTCCCTCACCGGAGAGTCCGGTACGGGGTGTTCCGTACCATCAGCCGAGGAGCCGGCGCTTCTGCTCGGCGAATTCCTCCTCGGTCAGGACACCCTGTTCCTTCAGGGTGCTGAGCTGCTTGAGCTGGTCGATCTTGGCGGTCATGTCGTCGGCGGCAGGTGCCGCGGCAGGGGGAGGGGGCGGCGGAGGGGGCGGCGCGGCCTCGGCCTGCGGTGCCTCCTGCTGCGCCCAGCGGCCCGCCTGCCGCCTGGACACCCGGTTGGACACGGCGGTTGCGGTGCCGGCGATGACGGCCGTACGGGCGACTCCGCGAAGAAGTCCGGGCATGGTGCTCATCTCCAGGGGTGCGGTGAAGCAGGGCTGCGGCCACGTCCTCATGCGTCGTCGGGCCGTACCTCCATGGCCTCCAGCGAGGCGAGCAGCGCCTGCACGGGAATCCGGCCGGCGGCCACGAGCTGTGCGCCGCCGCGGCGCAGTTCGCGGGCGAACGGCGCCGCCCACGTGTTCTCGTACACGATGATCCCCGCCGAGTTCCCCGGTTCCAGCGCGACGCCGGCGTCGTCGATGTCGCTCTGGTCCAGCAGGCCGGACGAGGCTCCTTCGAAGACCGAAAGGTCGACCTCGTCACCGAAGTCGGTCAGCTCCACCGCCGTCACCGAGCCGTCCAGGTCCTTGCGGACGAAGACCAGGTCGAAGATGCGGATGATGCCGCGATCGACGAGATCGACGAGCATGGGGAGTCCGTTGCCGGTCATCCGGTTGCCCGGGAACTCGATCACGACGTAGTCCACCGGACCCATGTCGTCGATGTCGCCGATGTCGCCGAGCCCGCCTGATTCCTCGACCTCGCTGCTCATGGCTGCTCCTGTCGTGCTGGGGGAGGGAAGACGTCGCGCCCGCCGCCGGTCCGCGGGCGCCGGCTCGGGCACGCGATGGGCAGGAGGGACGTCGCCTAAGCCCATTCCAGCACCGCGCACGCACCTCCGCACATCCGGAAGGTCACCTGCGAGCCGGCCGGTCCGCCGGCGGCCGGGTGGTCAGCCGGTCAGCTGGTAGATGCTCTTGCCGGTCAGCCACAGGCCGATCACCAGGCAGATGACGACGATCGCCTGCTGCTGGTGACCCTCCAGCCAGCCGCGCAGGCGCATCAGCCGGTCGTGCGCGACCTCGGGTGCGAACACGATGTACAGCTCGGCGGCCAGCAGGCTGGCGGTCGCGAGGAGACAGAAGCCGAACAGGGCCGCGTAGGTGGACGTGTGCGAGGTGTTCGCTTCGAGCACGGTCGTCACGCCCGCCGCGACCAGCCCCCACGGCTGGACGAGCACGGCCAGTCCCGCGGCCGCCCAGAGCGAGCCCGAGCGGGAGGCCGCGCCGTCCGAGGGGCCGCCCCGTGGTTCGGGGCCGAGCGGGGTGGCGGAGCCGCGCGGGGCCGTGCCCGCCTTCATGAGGCGGCGGCGGTGGAGCCCGTAGCACACCAGCCCCAGTCCGATGACCATCTTGGCCGCCAGCCCCGCGATGCCGGGCGGGGAGCGCGGTGGCGGCGGCTGGCCGTCCGTCACGGTGAGTACGACCGCGATCACCACGACGAGGCAGGCGAGCCAGGCCAGGATGAAGACGAGGCCCTTCCACACTCCCCTGGCGGAGGACACCACGAGCGCGAAGGCCATGATGGGCAGCGGGTCGACGGTGATGGCCAGCGCGATGAGCAAGAGGTCGAGGACCATGGCGCCCCAATCGAGTGACGAGGTACGACACTACGCACGGGTCCGGGCCCCTACACCTTTTCGCGTCCGTTGGTGGGTGGGCCAACGCCTCCGGACGGCCGAGGGCGTTCGAGATGCCGCCCCCGGCCGTGTCCTTCAACCTGGACGCACACGAAGGAGACCGCGATGACGACGACTTGCCGACCGGCCCCGGGCCCTGTCCCGGCCCCGGCGTCGAGCCGTCCGTTTCCTCCCGTGCCCGCCCCCGTGCCCGCTCCCGTGCCCGCTCCCGTGCCGGTGTGCTGATGGCCTCCGGCAAGGGCAGGCGTGCCGTCCTGCGGTCCGAGTGGTGGCGATCCCGCTCGCAGCGGACGGCAGCCAAGGCCCGGCGGCTCCAGCGCCGGGCCGAGACCCGGTTTCCGGTGATCACCCACGTCGCCGAGCGCATGGTGTCGGTGAACATCTTCGACTCCGCGACCCGCCTCGCCGCGCAGTGCTTCCTGACCGCCGTCCCCCTGGTCTTCGTCGTCGCGTCGGTCGCCCCGCAGGGCGTACGGGAGCAGATGGCCTCATCGATCCGTGCGGTGTTCGGGCTCAACGGCGAGGCGAGCGACCAGCTGTCCGCCATTTTCCGCAGCTCCGACGGGGAGCTCCAGAACGCGGTGGGCGTGGTGGGCTCCCTGATGGTGCTGTTGTCCGCGACCGCCGTGAGCCGCGCCATGCAGCGGCTGTGCAAGCGCGCGTGGGAGATCCCGCGCACCGGGGCGCGGATCGCGGTCTGGCGCTGGCTCGCGTGGATCGCCGCCTGGATCGGTCTGCTGCTCGTGCAGGAACCGGTGCGCAGCGGGTTCGGCGTCGGGCTCTGGCTGGGCGTCCCCGTCACGTTCGTCTTCCAGGCGCTGGTGTGGTGGTGGACCCAGCACATCCTGCTGGGCCGCCTCGTCGGCTGGATGCCGCTGCTGCCGGGTGCCCTGATCACCGCCGGCGCGATGACCGCCCTGTCGGTCACCGCAGGTTTCTACATGCCGCGCGCGCTCAACCGGGCGCTGGGCGAGTACGGTTCGGCCGGCTCGGTCTTCGTCCTTCTGTCATGGCTGATCGTGCTGTGCGTGGCCATCGCGGGCGGTGTCACCATGGGCGCCGTCCTTGCGCAGGAGCCGTACTTCGCCCGGCGGCTGGGAAGTCCGCCGCCCAGCCGGGAGCGGATGGAGCAGGACTGAGCTCCGGTGCTCCCGCGCTCCGGCGCTCCCGCGCTCCCGCGGCGCGCGGCGCGTGGCGCCGTACGGCAGCGCGGGGCGGGCGGTGCCATGCTGGGCAGCAGGGGCCCGAGCGGCCTGGAGGTCCACAGCGATGGCAAAGCGTGCAGCGAAGACGGAGAACGGCGTGCACCGGCTGTCCGTCGCGGAGCGGGTCGCCCGCGGGCGCGCCGCCCGGCGCAGGGCGCCCCGCTCCGGACAGGGGGACTTCGAGCCGTCCGCGCAGCGGCAGGATCCGGTGGACATCCTCGAAGGGCAGTCGGCCGGCCGGGTGCCGGAGCTGGTGCCGATCCGCTACGGGCGGATGTCAGAGTCACCGTTCCGCTTCTACCGGGGCGCCGCAGCCGTCATGGCGGCCGACCTCGCCCACACGCAGGACTCGGGTCTGCGGGTCCAAGTGTGCGGCGATGCGCACATGTTGAACTACGGGCTGCTCGGCACCCCGGAGCGGAACCTGCTGTTCGACGTCAACGATTTCGACGAGACACTGCCGGGACCGTGGGAGTGGGACGTCAAGCGGCTGGCCGTGAGCCTGGCCATCGCCGGGCGGGAGAACGGCTTCAGCGACCGCGAGCGCGCCGCGGTCGTCCGGTCCGCGGGCAGGTCGTACCGCGAGAGGATGCGCGACTACGCCGTCATGCCCCACCTCGACGTCTGGTACGCGCGCGTCGACGCGGAGCAGCTCCAGACGCTGGGGGCGACCGAACTGCGCTCGCGCGGCCGCAAGCGGCTCGCCGAGGAACTGGCCAAAGCACGGGGACGGGACAGCCTCCAGGCCGCCGGGAAACTCACCGAGGTCGTGGCCGGGGAGCGGCGGTTCCGCTCGGTGCCGCCCTTGGTCACGCCGCTCACGGAGCTCATGCCGGACAACCGGCGCGGCTCGCTGGAGGAGCAGATCCGCGACATGGTCGACCGGTACGGCGAGACCCTTCCCTCGGACCGGCGCCACCTGCTGCGGCAGTTCACCGTCGTCGACATGGCCCGCAAAGTGGTGGGCGTCGGCAGTGTGGGCACCCGGTGCTGGATCATCCTGCTCCTGGGCAGGGACGACGAGGACCCGTTGATCCTCCAGGCCAAGGAGGCCGGAGAGTCCGTCCTCGCCCCGTACGTCGGCGCAGGCGAGCACTCCATGCAGGGCGAGCGGGTGGTGGCGGGGCAGCGCCTGATGCAGGCGGCCAGCGACATCTTCCTGGGCTGGCACCGGACGGAGGGCATCGACGGCCGCGAGCGGGACTTCTACGTACGGCAGTTGCGGGACTGGAAGGGGAGCATCGAACCGGAGCTCATGGCACCGCGGGGCATGCAGGCCTTCGGCGACGTGTGCGCCGCCACCCTGGCCCGGGCGCACGCCCGGTCCGGCGACCGGATCGGCATCGCCGCCTATCTGGGCGGCGGCGACGTGTTCGACCGGGCGCTGGTGCGGTTCGCGGAGACCTATGCCGACCTGAACGAGCGCGACCACCGGGCCCTGGTGGACGCGGTGGCCGCGGGCCGGCTGGCGGCGCGGACGGCGTGACCGCCGCCGGGCGCCCCGCGTGCGCCCGCGCCCGCGAGACCCGGCCCGGGGCGGCGCGGCCCTGAGCCGGTCCCTACACGGGACGCGGCGGGTTTCCACCGGGCGGCACCGCGCCCGCGTCCCCGGCGTCCTGCGCGTCGTCCTCGGCGATGAAGTCCATCACGGCCAGGGCGAAGAGGAGCGCGAGGGCGAGACCGAGGATGACCCAGCCGGTCGGATACGGCCACAGGACGAAGGCGAGGACGGCCGCAGCCACCAGGATCCAGGTGATCCACGTGCGGTGGCGGCCCACGAAGGCGCCGACCGGTCCCGTACGCAGGCCCGCACGGTCGGCGGAGGCCCGGGTGGCCGCGATGCCCGAGTGCCACATCTGGCGCACCACGGTGGCGCGGCGACCCGGACCCGAGAGCCAGGCGGCGAGCGCGAGCAGCACGCCGAGGGCCACGACCATGCGGACCGTGGTGCGCAGGAGCTTGATCATCGCGTCGTAGACGGCGCCGGCGGCCGGCTGGGACACGGTGTCGGGGAGCGCGTTGAGGTAGACCGTACGGAAGACCGTCAGTGCGATGCCCAGGACGAGCGCCGCGACGGCGAAGCCGAGGGCCGCCGTCACCAGGGTCCGCCGCCGGTGGACGGAGAGCAGCACGCCGACGGCCGCGAGCACCACGGCGATGACCGGCAGCCAGAAGCCCATGATCTCCAGCAGCCGGAAACCGGTCTTGACCCGGCCGATGTCGTCCGATTTGAGGACCGTGAAGTCGGTGTGGACCTCGGGGATCTTGGCGGCCACGCTCATCCCGGAATCCACCAGCTTGTTCTTCACCTGGTCGATCACGGGAGCGAGGTCGACGGTCACCGAGTCGTTCTTGATCTGAACGGCCCCCTCGTCGCTGCCGGTCAGGGCGCGCACGAGCGAGGTGTGGACCGTGCGGTTCGCGTTGGTCCAGATGGTCTCGAAGGCGTTCGACTGGACGACGTCCAGCGCCTTCTCGTGCACGAAGCTGCGGACCGCGCCCTCCAGCCCGTTGCCCAGCTTCCCCAGCGCCTTCTGCAGCAGCGGCCGCTGGTCCGGCGCCACGTCCTCAAGGAGGTTGGGAAGGTCGATGTGTTCCATCACCGCGCCGGTGACCCGGTTCGCGGCGGCCGCCTGTACGTCGGGGTTGGAGGCCAGCGGGGCCACGGTGGTCACGTAGCGGTCGGTGTCGCCCACGATGCTCGACGTCCACGCGGCGACGATGCCCAGCGGCGCCAGAACGCAGCCGATGATGATCAGCAGCGCCGACAGGAACGCGCGGAGCCGGTGCCAGCGCGGCAGGCGGTGCGCAGCCTCCGCCTCCAGCGTGGCGACCCGAGCGCGTAGCGCGGCGAGTTCTCCCTGGTTGTCATCGTCCGGCATACGGCCCTCCTACAGGTCGCACCCAGGCAAACCCGGCGGGCTGGGCCGGGCAAGCGGAGGCGGGCTGACCGGGTGAGCCGAACCGCTCGACGTGCGGAGGGCGGTATGCGGACCAATACTGCTGATCGCGGGCATTCGGCTCGCCGCAAGGAGGTAATCATGGACGACTACCCCGCGCTCTCCGTGTTCTGGTCCATGCTCTGGTTCTTTCTGTGGATCATGTGGCTGTTCCTGCTGTTCAAGATCATCACGGACATCTTCCGTGACCATGAGATGAGCGGCTGGGGCAAGGCGGGCTGGCTGATCTTCGTGATCATCCTGCCCTTCCTGGGAGTGCTCGTTTACGTCATCGCCCGCGGCAAGGGCATGACCCAGCGGGACGTCAAGCAGGCCAAGGAGAGCGAGGCCGCCTTCCAGAACTACATCCGCGAGACGGCCGGGTCGTCCTCGGCCGGCGGATCGCACGCCGACGAACTCACCAAGCTCGTCGCGCTGAAGGACAAGGGCGCGCTGTCGGAGGCCGAGTTCCAGCAGGCCAAAGCGAAGCTGCTCACCTGAGCCGGCCCGTGCGCGGGGCGGCGCGTGTACCCGGGGCAGTCTCGGCTTCCGGTCTGCAGGGGGCAGACCGGGATTCCTGCCCGGCCGGCGGCCGGACCGTGCCCGGTCCGGCCGCCGCCGCCGTCCTCGTCCTCCCGGCCCTGGGGGGTGTCGTCGAAGTCCCTTCCGGTCGGCGGGGTCTGGCACGCGCGCACGCGGCGCTGTCGTCGGTCGACGACGCGAGCGTCGCCTTTCCCCCTGGCTTCGGCGGGGGGAGACCCTCTCGTGCTGCTGCGTCCAGCGGAAGCCGTCGCGCCGGACCGGCCGTGCACTGCCGGAAGGGCGCCTCGGACGCTTTTCCGGGGGGCCCGGGGGGTGTTTTCGCGAGCGGAGTGATCACACTCGCAGCGTGGTCGGACTCCCCCCCCGGGGATCAGAGCGTGGTGATGAGTCCCCCGTCGATGGTGTGGTCGGAGCCCGTGGTGTTGCCGGCGCGGTCGGAGGCCAGGAGGAGGACGAGATCGGCGACCTCCTCCGGCCGGGTGAAACGGCCGGTGACGGACCGGGCGGCGACGCCCGCGACGACGTCGTCCGGCGAACTCCCCGTACCGCCCGCCACCGTGGCGGCGACGCCCTGGTCCCCGAGCCAGAGCGCCGTCTCGACCGGGCCGGGGCTGACGGTGTTGACGCGTACGCCGCGCGGGCCGACCTCCTTGGACAGCGCCTTGCAGAAGTTGGCGAGCGCCGCCTTCGCAGCGCCGTAGTCGATCACGCCCGGGTCGGGCAGGAAGGCGTTGACCGAGCTGACGGTGACGATCGACCCGGCGCCGCGTTCGAGGAGGTGCGGGAGGGCGGCCCGGGTGGTGCGTACGGCGGTCAGGAAGTTGATCTCCAGGGCCCAGGCCCAGTCCTCGTCGGTCAGCGACAGGAATCCGCCCAGCCGCGGCCTGACGGCGCCGACGTTGTTGACGAGGACGTCGAGCCCCCCGAAGGCGGCGACGGCCTCCCGCACCGCGTGCGCGGGCCCGTCCGCGGTGGCCAGGTCGACGGCCACGGGCCGGACCCGCCCCCCGGCGGCCAGCTCCGTCAGGGGGCCGCCCACCGTGCGGGCGGCGGCCACCACGCGCGCGCCCTCACCGGCCAGGGCGCGGGTCACCGCCAGGCCGATGCCCTTGCTCGCTCCGGTGACCAGCGCCACCTTGTCCTTGAGATGCAGGTCCACGAGGAGTGAGTCTGGGTGAGCCCCGGGCCGCCGGGGTCCTGACATGGCCGTGCTGTCAGGCGGGTGGCCCCTGTTCAGCCCAGGCGGGTCGGGGACGAGGCCGCCGGGGTGAGCAGGCGCGGGGCGCCCGTGCCGTCCGCCGGGACCGTCCACAGGTCGGTGGTGTCCGGCGCGCCCTCGGCGGGCAGGGCGTAGGCCACGGTGCGGTCGTCGAGCCAGAGCGCCTGGTCGTCCACGCTGCGCTTCTCCGCGAGCGGCTGCTCCCGCAGCGTCCGCAGGTCCAGTACGTGCTCGCGCCACAGCGACGCCCCGCGCATGACGCGCTTCTTGTACACCACCCGGGTCTCGTCCGGAGAGAGCGAGGGGCATTCGACGTTCTGGGCGAGGGTGGTGACGCTGCGCCGCGAGACCGAGCCCTTCACCAGGTACGTCTGGCCGGCGGTGCCGAGCGTGGCGTAGAAGGTGTCGTCGTCCTTCGAGAAGGTGACGCCCCAGAAGTTCACGTCCCCCGAGGAGTAGGGGCGGCCGTCCAGCACGATGGAGAACTTCTCCAGGTCCGGTTCGACCGCCCAGGTGCGGGTGTCCACGATCGTCGTACGGGTGGAGAAGAACGCGGCGCCGTAGGACTCGCCGGCGACGAACACCGTCCAGGCGGCGAAATGGCCGCTCGGCGCGACCCGCGCCCGCGACGGGGTGCCCGCCAGCGGGAAGCTGTGCAGCGGGCGCAGCTCGGAGTCGACGATCACGGCCTTGTTGTCCTGGGCCAGGGCGCCCGGCGAGGAGTTCAGGCAGACCCCGGTGCCGGCGGCGGCGTGGAAGCGCTGGCAGGTGAGGCCCGAGGCGGTGCGCTCCGCCTGCGGTGCCTGCCCGGGGACCGAGACGAGCGCCCCGCGGTGCGGTCCCTTGGCGCCGTTGAGGAAGGCCAGCCGGTCTTGCTGCCCGAGCGCGACCCGGCCCTGGGCGACGGTCGGGTCCCCCTCGTGCGTCTGCTCCGCGCGGGCGGCGGAGCGCAGTACGAGCGCGGCGGCGAGGCCCCCGAGGAGCAGCACGGCCGCCGCGAGTACGAGCAGCCGGCGGGAGCGGGTCATCGGTTTCCTCGGTGGAGTCGGGCTGGATCGGTGACGGAGTCCGGATCGGTGATGGAGTCCGGGCCGGTGGCGGAGTCCGGGCCGGTGCCGGAGTGCGGATCGGTGTCCGGTGCCGCCGGGCGGAGCACGAAGCCGGCGACGGCCGCGCAACAGCACAGGCCGGCCGCCGCTGCGGCGAGCGCGGTGCCCGCGCCCCACATCGTCCAGGCGGCCCCGAAGGCGAGCGAGCAGCCGAAGCGGGCCAGCGCCTGGCCGGTCCCGACGACGGCGAGGCCGGTGGCCCGCAGCCTCGCCGGGACGGTCGCGCCGACGGCGGCGGGCAGGACCCCGTCGGTGGCCGCGTAGAACAGGCCGTGCAGGACGAGGACCAGGTACGGGAGCGCAGGCCAGTGCGGGGCCCACAGCAGCAGCCCGTACCCGGCCAGCAGGAGGGCGTGCCCGGCGAGGAAGACGGTACGGCGCCCGATCCGGTCGGCCAGCGCGCCGGCCGGCACGGCCAGCAGCAGGAACACGGCGGCTGTGCCGAGCGGGAGCAGCGGGAACCACTGCTCGCGGATGCCGGTGCGGTCCTGGAGCAGGAGGTAGAGGAACGCGTCGCTGACGGTGGTGAGGCCCAGCAGGGCGGCGCAGAGCGCGAGGGCGCGGAGCCGGGGCAGACGCAGCAGGGCGGCCGCCTCGCGGAGGTTCACCCGGCCGGGCTTCGTCCCGGCCTGAACAGCGCCGTCCGCTTTCGCTCCGTCCGCCTTGGTTCCGTCCGCCTTGGTTCCGTCCGTTGTCGCGCCGCCCCGTCCCGCCGCCACCACCGGCTCCGGGCCCAGCCCCGCCCCCGAGGGGACGAACAGCATCAGCACGACCACACCCAGCACGGCGACGCACGCGCTCACCCCGAAGACGGCGTCGTACCCGCCCACCGCCATGTTCAGGATGAAGAAGGCGGCGAGGGGGCCGATCAGCGCCCCGGTGGTGTCCATGGCGCGGTGCACGCCGAACGCCCGCCCCTGTAACTCCGCCGGTGTGGAGAGGGAGATGAGGGCGTCGCGCGGAGCGGTGCGCAGGCCCTTGCCGGTGCGCTCCAGCGCGAGGACCACGCCCACCGGGCCCAGGCTGTGCGCGAGCAGGAGCAGCGGTTTGCACAGGGCGGACAGGCCGTAGCCGATGCCCGCGATCAGCTTGTGGTTGCGGACCCGGTCGGCGAGGTGGCCGCCGGTCAGCTGGACCAGCGCGCTGACCCCGTTGTAGACCCCGTCGAGCGCGCCGAAGCCGAGCGGGCTCAGCCCGAGCCCGGCGACCAGGTACAGCGGCAGCACCGCGGTGACCATCTCCGAGGAGACGTCCGTGATCAGGCTGACCGTGCCCAGTGCGAGGACGGTCGAGGCGACCGCGGGGGCCCGGACGGAGGCGCCGTCCGGTGCGGTCTTCGCGCCGGCGGGCGCGGAGCGGTCCGCGAGGTACATGCTCTGGAGCTCCCGGTGCCGAGGTCAGGTCACTCGTACGTACGAGTGAGACCCTAGTGCTTGTACGGGCCAACTGGGCGGCGTACGCCCCGATTCGGCGGAACACCGCCGCTCAGCTCAGCCCTGCCGGCTGCTCTCGTCGCGCAGCCACGTCGAGAAGTCCCCGGAGCGGATGGCCTTGCGGGCGCGGCGTCGGGCGGCCAGCGCCGCCACCACGAACACCACCACCCCCGGAAGCAGGCTCGGCTGGGCCCTCAGCAGGGCGCGCAGATCATCCGTACCGGTGCGCGCGGACGGCGCGTGCGCCCCCTCCGCGCTTCCGGGCGCCTGCGAAGCCTGGAAGCGCTCCAGCTCGGCTGAGGAGGTCGCCGCCCTGACCCGCCTCCTGATCAAGTCCCCCCAGGTGCGCGGCGGATGCACCACCACCCGGGCCGTCTCGACCACCCGGCGCTCCTGCGGAGCGAACGCCAGCGACGCGGCCAGGTCGTCGGCCATCAGCGGCGGCAGCGCGGCGATCCGCGCGTGCCCCGGCTCGGTCACGGCGATGACACCGCGCCCGAACAGCCCCTCGCGGACGGCCGGCAGCCGCTGCCAGACCCGGTAGTACGCGCGGACCGGCCAGGCGCACCCGGAAAGGGGGATGTCCCGGCCGGGGGCCGCCGCGAGCAGGTCCGGACGGGCGGCGAGGGCGCCGGTCAGCGCCCGTACGTCGGCCGCCCCGACCTCCACGTCGGCGTCCACGTACAGGCGTGGAAAGCCCTGGGCGTGCTCGTCCCCGACCCGGAGTGCCGTGTGTTTGGACGGAGTCGGAATCTCCACCACCCGTACGCGGGGTCCCCGCGCGCCCGCCACCGCCGCGGTGTCGTCCGTACAGCCGTTGCACACCACGACGATGTCGGGCCCGGACGCCGGGGCGTCGGCCAGGAGAGCGTCGAGGAGCCGGCCGATGACCCGGCCCTCGTTGTGGGCCGGGATCACGATGCTGGTCACCCCGGAAGTATGCACGCTCGAACACCCGCGCCGACCGTTTCCTGCAACTCTCCCCGGGGCTGGTTCCGGTGGTCTAGATTGAACGCAGCCGACCGGATTCGACGTGCTTCGACGACGCTGAAATCCGGTGGGAGCAAGGCAGTTGGGGAACTTGCGGGCACGGCGGCTTGGGGGAACAGGCCACCTGCCCGTGGCCGGACCGGTGCGAGGGGCGCGCCGGGCGGCCGGGGGGCGGAAGTACGTCGCAACACGTAGGGCATCGGTCGTGGGGGGCCATCACCGTTGGGCAGGTCACGCACGGGTCGCGCATGCGCCCCGGCGCCGGCCGTCGGCGGCACCCCCTTCCTTCGCACGCGTCCCGGCCATGGGTTGTCGATTGCGCCCGCGGGCGTGCGCGGAAGGAAAGTGGAACGCTGTGAAGGAATCCGAGAAGGACACCGAGAAGGACGCCGTGAAGGGTGCGGCGCGCGAGGTCACGGCCCCGGGCGTGTGGCCGACCAAGCCGTTAGGCGTCGCCGTCGTCGGAGCGGGCTACTGGGGCCCCAATCTCGTCCGCAACTTCCAGTCCAGCCCGGGGTTCCGGCTCCGCTGGCTCTGTGATCTGAACGTCGACCGGGCGCGGCAGGTGCTCGGCCCCTACTCCACGGTCCAGGCGACCTCCGACTACGCGGCCGTCCTGGCGGACCCGGCCGTCGACGCCGTCGCCGTGGCCACCCCGGCCGGCACCCACCTCGACGTCGCACTGGCCGCGCTGCGGGCCGGCAAGCACGTCCTCGTGGAGAAGCCCCTCGCCGCCACGTACGAGGACGGCCTGAAGCTGGTGACCGAGGCCGAGGAACGCGGCCTCACCCTCATGTGCGACCACACCTACTGCTACACCCCGGCCGTGGCCCGCATCCGCGACATGGTCCGCTCCGGCGAACTCGGCGACATCCAGTTCTTCGACTCCGTGCGGATCAACCTGGGGCTCGTCCAGAAGGACATCGACGTCCTGTGGGACCTCGCCCCCCACGACCTCTCCGTCCTCGACTTCATCCTCCCGGACAACGTCCACCCCGTCGCCGTCGCCGCCCACGGTGCCGACCCGATCGGCGCCGGACAGTCCTGCGTGGCCTATCTGACGCTCACGCTCAACACCGGCGCCATCGCCCACGTCCACGTCAACTGGCTGTCCCCGGTGAAGGTCCGCACGACGATGGTGGGCGGCTCCAAGCGCACCCTGGTCTGGGACGACCTCAACCCCACCCAGCGCGTGGCGGTCTACGACCGCGGGGTGGACATGACGGCCCCGCAGGAGATCGGCGCGGACGAGCGCCGCGACATGCTCGTGTCCTACCGGTCCGGCGACATGGTGGCGCCCGCGATCGGCGAGAAGGAGGCCCTGCGCAGCATGGTCGAGGAGTTCGCCGCCGCGATCAGGACGCGGCGGCCGGCGCTGACCGACGGCTGGGCGGGCCTCCAGGTCCTCGACATCCTCGAAGCCGCCTCCCGCAGCCTGGAGTTCCGCGGCGCCGTCGTCGGACTGCGCACCGGCCGCTGACACCGGGCGCCGACCGCAACGGAAGGCGCCACCCGCACCACCCCGCCCGGCGTGCACACCGCGCCGGGCGCACCAGCACGAAACACCACGACCGACTCAGTAGGGGCAGGGCGTTGAGCAGCGTACGAGGCAAGAGGATTCTGGTCACCGGCGGGGCGGGCACGATCGGCTCGCACGTCGTCGACCAGCTGGTGGACAACGGGGCGCACGAGGTCGTCGTGCTCGACAACTTCGTCCGGGGGCGGCTCGGGAACCTGGCCCGCGCCCTGAAGAGCGGCGCGGTCAACGTCGTCGAGGGCGACATCCGCGACCGGGAGACCGTGCGCAAGGCGACCGAGGGCGCCGACCTGGTCTTCCACCTCGCCGCCATCCGGATCACCCAGTGCGCGGAGGAGCCGCGCCTGGCCAACGAGGTGCTGGTGGACGGCACGTTCAACGTGCTGGAGGCGGCGGTCGCCGCCGGGGTGGGCAAGGTGATCGCCTCGTCCTCGGCCTCGGTCTACGGGCTCGCCGAGACCTTCCCGACCACCGAGCGCCACCACCCGTACAACAACGACACCTTCTACGGGGCCGCGAAGGCCTTCAACGAGGGAATGCTGCGCAGCTTCCACACCATGTACGGGCTGGACTACGTCGCGCTGCGCTACTTCAACGTCTACGGGCCCCGGATGGACATCCACGGGCTCTACACCGAGGTGCTGATCCGCTGGATGGAGCGGATCACCGCGGGCGAGCCGCCGCTGATCCTCGGCGACGGCACCCAGACCATGGACTTCGCCGACGTGCGCGACATCGCGCGCGCCAACCTGCTCGCCGCCGAATCGGACCTGACCGACGAGGTGTTCAACGTCGCGAGCGGGACCGAGACCAGCCTGCGCGACCTGGCCGTCGGACTGCTGGAGGCCATGGGCGCGGAGGCGATGGCACCCGAGCACGGACCGGCCCGTGCCGTGAACGGGGTCACCCGGCGCCTCGCGGACACCTCGCAGGCCTCCGGGCGCCTCGGCTTCACCGCCGAGATCGACATGCGCCGCGGGCTGCGGGACCTCGTGGAGTGGTGGCGGGCCGAGCGCGCGGCCGACGCGGCCGCGCGGGCCGCCGTGGCCGGGAAGGCAGGCCGATGAGCGCCGGAACGTCCCCCGCGCCCGCCCCGGCCGCCGCCCCCGCCCGGATCCCCGTCATGATCCCTTGGCTCGGCGAGGAGGAGGCGCGGGCCGCCGCCGACGCCGTGCTCTCCGGCTGGGTCGCGCAGGGCCCCCGCGTCGCCGCGTTCGAGCGGGCCTTCGCCGAGCGGGTGGGCGCCGAGCACGGCATCGCCGTCAGCTCGTGCACCACCGCCCTGCACCTGGCGCTGATCGCGCTGGACCTCGGCCCGGGCGACGAGGTGATCGTCCCCTCGCTGTCCTTCATCGCCACCGCCAACGCGGTGCGCTACGTCGGCGCCCACCCGGTGTTCGCCGACGTCGAGGAGGCCACCGGGAACCTGACCCCCGAGACCGTGGACCGCGTACGGACCGCGCGCACCAAGGCAGTCCTCGCCGTCCACCAGGGCGGGGTGCCGGCGGACGTGCACGCCCTGCGCGAGGCCTGCGCCGACTGGGGCGTCCCGCTGGTGGAGGACGCGGCCTGCGGGATCGGCGCGACCGTCGGCGGCAAGTCGGTCGGCCACGGGGCGCTGCTCGCCGCCTGGTCCTTCCACCCCCGCAAGGTGATCACCACCGGCGAGGGCGGCATGGTGACCACCGACGACGCCGAGTGGGCCGAGCGGCTGCGCCGGCTGCGCGAGCACGGCATGAACGTGTCCGCGGCGCAGCGGCACGCCAGCAGCAAGCCCATCGCCGAGGCCTACCTGGAGGTCGGCTACAACTACCGGATGACCGACATCCAGGCCGCGGTCGGCCTGGTGCAGCTCGGCAAACTGGACGCGATCGTGGCCCGCCGCCGCGAACTGGCCGCCCGGTACGAGCGGTTGCTCGCCGGCGTCCCGGGTCTGCGCCCCGTCCGCGACCCCGGTCACGGCGAGGCCAACTTCCAGTCGTACTGGGTGCTGCTCACCGAGGACTACCCCGTCGGCCGGGACGAACTCCTCGCCGTGCTGGCCGAGGCGGGGATCTCGGCCCGGCGCGGGATCATGGCCTCGCACCTGGAACCGGCCTACGCCGGGCACGGGGCGGCCCCGCTGCCGGTGACCGAGCGGATCAGCCGCGACTCCCTCATCCTGCCCCTCTTCCACACCATGGAGCAGGACCAGCAGGACCGGGTGGTCGCGGTACTGCGCGCACGGGCGGGCGGATGACCGCGTCCGAGATCCCGGCCACCCGGGACCTGGTGATCGTCGGGGCGGGCGGCTTCGCCCGCGAGACCGCCCAGGCCCTACGGGACGCGGCCGCCGCCGACCGGGCGCGCGGCCGCGCCCCGCGCTGGCGGCTGGCCGGCCACCTCGACGACGACCCGGCCCTGCACGGCCGGGACGTCGACGGGGTGCCGGTGCTGGGCGGCAGCGAGCTGGTGCACCGGCGAACGGACGCCCGGATCGTGGTCTGCGTGGGCAGTCCGCGCGACTACGCCGTCAGGGCCCGCCTCGTGCGGCGGCTGGCCCTGCCCGAGAGCCGGTACGCGACCGTGGTCCACCCCACGGCCGCCGTCTCGGAGTCCTCGGAACTCGGCCCGGGCTCGGTGCTGCTCGCGCACTGCGTGCTGACCGCGGCCGTACGGGTGGGGGCGCACGTGGCGGTGATGCCGCACGCGGTCCTCACCCACGACGACACGGTCGGGGACTTCGCGACGATCGCCTCGGGCGTCCGCCTCGGCGGCGGGGTCCGGCTGGGGCGCGGGGCGTACGTGGGCGCCGGCGCCCTCGTACGGGAGAACACCACGGTCGGCGCCTGGTCGCTGACCGGCATGGGAAGCACCGTCCTGGCCGATGTGCCGCCCGGAGAGGTGTGGGCCGGCAGCCCGGCCCGCCGCCTGCGCGCGGCCGGGGGCCCGGCGCTCGACGAGCTGCGGGCCGACGGCGAGGAGACCGGCCCGGGGCCGGGGACACGGACGGGGCCCGGCACGGACACGGGTCCCGCGACAGCCATGAGTACGGAAACACGGATGGGGAGCACAGTCGGATGAACCAGATACCGCTCGTGGACCTGAAGGCGGCGCACGCGGAGGTCGCGCAGGAATTACGCGCAGGATTCGACCGGGTACTGGCCGACACCGCCTTCATCGGCGGTGAGGAGGTCCGCGCCTTCGAGCGCGAGTACGCCGCCTTCGCCGGCGTCGGCCACTGCGTCGGCGTGGCCAACGGCACGGACGCCCTCGAACTCGCCCTGCGCGCCAGCGGCGTGGGCGTCGGCGACGAGGTGGTGCTGCCCGCCAACACCTTCATCGCCACCGCCGGAGCCGTCGCCCGGATCGGCGCCCGCCCGGTCCTCGTCGACTGCGTCCCCGACACCCTGCTGATGGACCCGCAGGCCGCCCTGGAAGCGGTCGGCCGGGCCACGCGCGCCGTGGTCCCGGTGCACCTGTACGGACAGTGCGCCCCCGCGGCGGAACTGGCCGCGCAACTGCCCCCGCACGCCGCGGTCGTCGAGGACGCCGCGCAGAGCCAGGGCGCCGACCGGCAGGGCCGTACCCCGGGCAGTGGCGGGATCGCCGCCACGAGCTTCTACCCGGGCAAGAACCTCGGCGCGTACGGGGACGCGGGCGCGGTCGTGACCGACGACGAGGAGAAGGCCGACCTCGTACGGGCCCTGGCCAACCACGGCGGCATCGCCAAGTACCGGCACGACGTCGCCGGGTTCAACAGCCGCCTCGACGGCCTCCAGGCCGTGGTCCTGCGGGCCAAACTGGCCCGCCTCGCCGACGGCAACGCGGCCCGCCGCGCCGCGGCCGCCCGCTACGACGCACTGCTCGCCGATCTGGCCGCCGCCGGGCGCCTGACCCTGCCGGTCACGGCGGAGGGCAACCTCCACGTGTGGCACCTGTACGTCGTGCGGGTCAGCGGCGCCGACCGTGACGCGGTCGTCGGCAAGCTCAACGCGGAGGGCATCGGCGCGGGAGTGCACTACCCGGCCCCCGTCCACCTCACCCCGGCCTTCGCCCACCTCGGGCACGGCCGCGGGGACTTCCCGCACGCCGAGCAGGCAGCCGATCGGATGCTCTCGCTCCCGCTCTTCCCGCAGATCACCGCCGCCCAACAGCAGCGGGTCGTGGACGCGCTCACCGACGCGCTGCGCTGACGCCCAGCGCCGCGCCGACGCACAAAAAAGAGGTACAGATGAACAGACGGACAAGGTTGCTCCGGTACGGCCTCTTCACCGTGGTCGCCGCCTTGATGGCCACGGTCTTACCGCCGTCCTCGGTGGCGGGCGCGGCGGACCCCTGCGGTCCCGGCACGAACGCGATCGTGTGCGAGAACTCCAAACCGGGCACGCCGATGTCCGACTGGTTCTCGCCCAGCGCCTACGGCGACATCAAGGGCTTCAGCGCCCAGACGAGCGTCCAGGCGGGCGAGACCGTGCAGTTCAAGGTCCAGTCGCCGACCGCGTACAGGGTGTCGGTCTACCGGCTGGGCCACTACGGGGGTGACGGGGCCCGGCTGATGTCGACCGCGGCGCAGGCGGCCCAGACCTACCCGGCGAACTTCGCGCCGGGCGGGAACCCCCGCAGCTGCACCACCAAGGCCGCCACCGGCCTGGTGGACTGCGGAAACTGGCCCGTCACGGCGACGTGGACCGTCCCGGCCGATGCCGTGTCCGGTCTGTACATCGCCAACCTCGACCAGGCGGACGGCAACGGGGTGATGCCCTACCCGTTCGTCGTCCGCAACGACTCCAGCCACTCCGACATCGTCGTGCAGACCAGCGACCAGACCTGGCAGGCGTACAACAACTACGGCGGCCAGGACCTGTACGACGGCGGGGGACCCGCGCCGGACGGCCGGGCGTACGAGGTCAGCTACAACCGGCCGATGGACATCGGCGGGGAGAACGGGATCTACGGGTCCGAGTACCAGATGATCTCCTGGCTGGAGCGCAACGGGTACGACGTGAGCTACATGTCCGGGATCGACATGTCGACCCGCGGTGCGGCGCAGCTCGGGAACCACAAGGTCTTCATGTCCTCGGGCCACGACGAGTACTGGACCCAGGACCAGTTCACGAACGCGCTGAACGCGCGCCGCGCCGGGGTCCACCAGACGTACTTCAGCGGCAACGAGGTCTTCTGGAAGACCCGGCTCGCGCCCAGCATCGACGGCGCCAACACGGCTAACCGGACCCTGGTCTGCTACAAGGAGACCAAACTCTCCTTCCCCCAGCCCAACGGCATCCCGGACCCGAGCGGCATCTGGACGGGCACCTTCATGGACCCGGCCAGCTCCACGAACGGGCGGCCGTACCAGCCGCAGAACCAGCTGACCGGTTCGCTGTTCAGCGTGAACGGCTACCGCAGCGACGCCATCACCGTGCCCGGCGCGTACGCCAAGATGCGGCTGTGGCGGAACACCACCGTCGCGAACCTGACCGCCTCCCAGACCGCCACCTTCCCGGCCGGCACGCTCGGCTACGAGTGGGACAGCGACGTGGAGGACGCGGCGCGCCCGCCCGGGCAGATCGCGATGTCCTCCACCACGGTCGACATCAACGACGGCAAGCTCCGCCTCGACTACGGCAACACGTACGGGAACGGCACCGCGACGCACAGCCTGGTGGCCTTCCGCGACCCGTCCTCGCGCGCCCTGGTCTTCGGCGCGGGCACCGTGCAGTGGTCCTGGGGCCTGACCAACATGCCGACGGGCAACCCCGACGACACCGTGGTCACCGAGGACAAGCGGATGCAGCAGGCCACGGTGAACGTGTTCGCCGACATGGGCGTCCAGCCCAAGTCCCTGCAGACCAACCTGGTCGCGGCGACCGCCTCCACCGACACCACGGGACCGGCCATCACGGTGACCAGCCCGGCGTCGGGCGCCACCGTGCCCGCACTGCGCCCGGTGACCGTCACCGGCACCGCGACCGACAGCGGTGGCGGCGTGGTCGCCCGGGTGGAGGTCTCCACCGACGGCGGCACCACCTGGAAGGCGGCCACCGGCGTCGGGTCCTGGAACTACAAGTGGACCCCGACCGCCCCCGGATCCGTACAGATCAAGGTCCGTGCGGTGGACGACAGCGTCAACATCGGCGCCACCACCACCGTGCCGCTGACCGTGGGACCCCAGCAGTGCCCCTGCACCGTCTGGCCGGCCGCGGCCGTACCGGGCACCGTCAACGCCGGTGACGGCAGTGCCGTCGAACTCGGCGTGAAGATCCGTTCCTCGGCGCCCGGCTCGATCACGGGCGTCCGCTTCTACAAGTCCCCGGCCAACACCGGCACCCACACCGGCAGCCTGTGGAGCAGCTCGGGCCAGCGCCTGGCCACCGGCACCTTCACCAACGAGACCGCTTCCGGCTGGCAGCAGCTGAACTTCGCCTCGCCGGTCCCGGTCAAGGCCAACACCACCTACATCGCCTCCTACTTCGCCCCGAACGGCGGGTACTCCTTCGACAACACCTTCGCCTCCGCCGACGCGGGCCTCGCCCCGCTGACCGCGCTGCGCACCGGTACCGACGGGGGCAACGGCGTCTACCGGTACAGCGGCACGGGCGGGTTCCCGTCCACGGCCGCGTCCGGCAGCAATTACTGGGTCGACGCGGTCCTGGACACCTCCACCGCGAGCACCGTCCCGCCCACCGTCACCTCGATCACCCCGCAGTCCGCGGCGACGGGCACCGCGATCACCGCCGCGGTCAAGGCCACGTTCAGCGAGGGCATCGACTCCGACACCCTCGCCTTCTCCCTGAAGGACCCGGGCGGCGCCACCGTCCCGGGCAGCAAGGTCCTCACGGCCGCCAACAGCGCCACCTTCACCCCGTCCACCGAGCTCGGGCTGAACACCACGTACACGGCTTCGGTGCAGGCCGCGGACCTGTGGGGCAACACCATGGCCGCACCGGTCAGCTGGACCTTCACCACCAGCGCGAGCCCGCCCAACGTGAACTGTCCCTGCACCCTGTGGGGACCCACCGCGGAGCCCAGCACCGCCAACGTCAACGACGACACCAACTCCGTCGAACTGGGCACCCGCTTCCAGTCCGCGGTCAGCGGATACGTCACCGGCATCACCTTCTACAAGGGCCCCGGGAACACCGGAACGCACACCGGCAGCCTGTGGTCGGCCACCGGCACCCTCCTCGCCACCGGCACCTTCGGCAGCGAGACCCTGTCCGGCTGGCAGCAGCTCCACTTCGCCACACCGGTACCCGTCACCGCGGGCACCAGCTACGTGGCCTCCTACCATGCGCCGAACGGCAAGTACTCCGTGGACGGCGGCTACTTCACGGCCGCGCACCGCTCCTACCCGCTGGTCGCCCCGGCCGACGGCAGCGGCGGCTCCAACGGCCTCTACAAGTACGGTGCTTCGAGCACCTTCCCCACCAACACCTTCGGCTCCGTGAACTACTGGGTCGGGCCGGTCTTCACCACCACCGCGCCGAACGGCCTCGCGGCCGAGGGCTCGACGGAGGTGACCGGCCAGTGAGCACCGTCAGCGTGGTCATCCCCTGCTACAAGTACGGCCACTTCCTGGCCGACTGCGTCAAGAGCGTCCTGGACGAGCAGCCGGGCGTCGACGTCCGCGTGCTGATCATCGACGACGCCTCGCCCGACGACTCCGCGGACGTCGCCCGGGCACTGGCGGCTGCCGACCCGCGCATCGAGGTACGGGTCCACGAGCAGAACCGGGGCCACATCGCCACCTACAACGAGGGTCTGCTGGAGTGGGCCGACGGGGACTACGTCGCCCTGCTGTCGGCCGACGACCGGCTGGTCCCCGGAGCCCTGGTGCGCGCCGCGGCCCTGCTCGACGCCCACCCCGAAGCCGGCTTCGCCTACGGCCGGCCGCTCCGGTTCCGGCACGGTGGGCCGCTGCCCGCGGCCCGCACCCGGAGCACCGGTTCGGTGGTCTACCCCGGACGGTGGTGGCTGGAGCGGCGGTTCCGGGAGGGCACCGGGTGCATCACCTCGCCCGAGGTGGTCGTCCGTACCAGTCTCCAGCGCAAGGTCGGCGGCTACGACCCCGAGCTCCCGCACGCCGGAGACATCGAGATGTGGATGCGGCTCGCGGCGCACGCCGACGTGGGCTACGTACGCGGGGCCGACCAGGCCTTCTACCGGGTCCACGGCAACAACATGTCCACCACGGACTTCGGCGGGCAGCTGGACGACCTGCGCCAGCGCCTCGTCGCCTTCGACTCGGTCCTGGAGAAGTGCGCCGGTCTGCTCCCCGAAGCCGGCCGGCTCTCGACGCTGGCGCGGACCCGGCTCGCCCGGTACGCGCTGCGGCGCGCCTACCGGGCGTACGACCGGGGGCGCACCGGCGCGGTCCCGGTCGAGGAGCTGGAGGCCTTCGCCGCCGAATGCCTGCCGCGGTACACCGGGCTCCCCGAGTACCGGGCGCTGCGCAGGCGGCGGCGGATCGGGGCCCGTGCGATGCCGTACCTCCAGCCGCTGGTGCTCTCGGCCGTCGCCGACCGGGGACGCGAGTGGCTCTGGTGGCAGTCCTGGAAACGCCGAGGGATTTGATGAACCAGCAGCACCACAAGCACCAACTGCACCACCGGCCCCCTCACGGGGGCCGGGCGGCGCGGGGGCCCGCTGCCTCAGCGGGCCCCCGCGGCCACGGGGACCCGGCTCTGTGCCCCGTGTTCGTCCACCGGACCGGTGTCGGCGCCCTCGCGCCGGCGCCGGTTCCGGCGCGTCACGAGCCGATCGGTCCACAGCGCCGCGGCCACCGCGCAGACCCCGGCCAGCAGTGCCGTCCCGGCCAGCCCGCGGCTCTTGGTCCCCGTCTGCGCCACCGCCGTCGGCGGCACCAGCAGGGTCACGCTCATCCGCGCCTTCTCCGGGATCTGCTGTTCGGCCTGCATGGCCGTGATGCGCTTCGTGTACGCCTCGACGACCTTGAGCACGGCCAGGTTGGCGGCGGCCGGATCCGCGTGCTCCGCCTGCACCTGGAGCGAGGGGATCAGATAGCGGGGGGTGACGCTGGTGCCGCTGTTGCGCGGCATCAGCCGGTAGGTGCCGTCCACCCCGGCGTCGCGCAACTCGGCCGCCCCGGCGGGCGATTCCAGCTGCTGCACCGCCGCGTACGACACGGCGGCCAGCGGGGGCTGGAGATTGGCGAGCTGATTGGGCTGACTGCCCGTCACCGGGGGCTTGAGCACGACGATCGCCGAGCTCACATAGGTCTGACCGGGCCGGAGCACCTGCAAGGCCCCGGCGGCCGCGAGCGCCGCCACCAGGACCAGGACGTACCAGCGGCGGCGAAGCGCGCGGAACAACTCACCAGGCGACACAGGATTCCTTCCGTCGCGTTCGATCTTTCCAGGACGCCGGGCGGCCCGCCATCGGTTCCGGCAGGCGCGAGGGGGCATTCGTGAGCATCGGTGAAATGGCCGCCGTGCTGCGGCGCCGCTGGTACGTGATGGTGCCCCTCACGGTCATCGGACTCCTCGCGGGCCTGCACCTGTACCGCTCGGTGCCCGTGGCGTACCAGTCGCAGAGCTCGGTGGCGCTGCTCGACTCCACGGCGGTGGCCGAACTGGCCCCCGCCTTCGGCAACCCCATCTCGAACGCGGGCGGTTCGCTGGTGGTGACCGCCGACGTGCTGATCAGGACCCTGTCCGGGGCCGACGCGGCGCGCGACCTCCAAGGCCTCGGCGTGAGCGACCCGTACACGGTCGGCTTCGCCGCGAATACCTCGGGCCCGATGCTCACGCTGACGGTCACGGGCACCGACCGGGCGAAGGTGCTGAAGGAGACCAGCACGCTCACCACCTTCGCCGGCGAGCAGCTCAACGCGCTCCAGGCGGCGGCCAAGGTGCAGCCCGCGTACTTCGTCCAGACGGCCCCCGTGGTGCTGCCGCAGACCCCGGTGCCCCAGCTCAAGAGCCGCTACCAGCAGGTGCTGGCCGTGGTCATCGCGGGCGTGGCCGCCGGCTTCACCCTCTCCTTCGTGACCGAGACCCTGCTGGTGGCCCGCCGTCGCAGGCGCGAGGCCGCCGCCGCGGCCGGCGCACCCAGGGCGCGCGCCCGCAGGAGGCTGCCGGGCCGGACGCCGGACGCCACCGCGCTGCTCAGCGGCTACCTCGGGCTGGCCTTCTTCATCCCCTCGAACCTGACCCTGCCGGGCATGGGCGGCGTGGGCACCCCGGCCAACGTGTTCGCCCTGCTCTGCCTGTTCTGGTACCTGGCGACCTGGCTGACCGGCCGGATCCGGCCGGCCCCGGGCACCCGGCTGCCCCGGGTCGCGATGTGGCTGCTCGCCGTCTCCGTGCTGGCCTCGTACCTCGCGGACGCCACCCGGGGCAGCACCCACAAGGAGGTGCTCGGCGCGGACCGCGGGCTGATCGGGCTGCTCGTCTGGGTGTCGATCGTGGTGCTGGTCTCCGCCGGCGTCCAGGACCGGGCCCGCCTCGACGTACTGCTGCGACGAGCCGTGGTGATGGGTTCGGTGGTGGCCGCCATCGGCTACTACGACTTCTTCACCGCGACCAACATCGCCGAACACATCAGCATCCCCGGACTCCAGTCCAGCGTCGCGCAGATCACCACGCTCGACCGCGGGGCGTTCACCCGGCCGCGCTCCACCACCGCCCAGCCGCTGGAGTTCGGCGGCATGCTCGCCCTGATGCTGCCCTTCGCCGTCCAGCAGGCCTTCGACCCGGTCCGCGGCCACCTCAGCCGCTGGCGCCGCTGGGGACCGGTGGCCCTGATGGGCGGAGCGCTGCCGCTGACCGTGTCGCGGACCTCCATCATCGGCGCGCTCATCGTGGTCCTGGTCATGGTGCCGCGCTGGAAGCCGCAGCGCCGCTGGACCGCGATCGGCCTGCTGATGGGCTCGGTGGCCTGCTTCAAGGTGGCCGTGCCCGGGCTGATCGGCACCATCACCACGCTCTTCAGTTCCTTCCTGTCGAACTCCGACAGCAGCACCCAGGCCCGTACCGTCAAGTACAGCGCGATCGTCCCCTACCTGGAGGAGAACCCGCTGTTCGGGCGCGGCCTCGGGACCTTCACGCCGGACCTCTACTTCTTCACCGACAACCAGTACATGCTCACCCTGGCGGAGATGGGCCTGCTCGGCCTGCTCGCCCTCCTGGCGCTGTTCCTCACCGGGATCCACCAGGGCGGCGCCATCCGCCGCCTCGCCGCCGACGAGTCCGAACGGGAGCTGGGCCAGGCGTTCTTCGCCTCCGCCCTCGTCGCCCTCGTCAGCAGCGCCACCTTCGACGCCCTCAGCTTCCCGATGTTCGCAGGGATGTTCTTCCTGACGATCGCAGCGGGAGGCAGCTATCTCGGCTTCATCCGGCGCGGCACGCCGGCCGAGCCCCGAACCGTGGAGTCCCCATGCCCTCCCGCAACGACCCGGACCGAGCTCGCGCAGCCGGTCCCGTAGCCGTCCTCGTCGTCACCTGGAACAGCGCCCGTGTGCTGCCCGAGTTCCTCGCCTCCCTGCCCGAGGGCATGGCCGGGCTCGACTGGCGCCTGGTCGTCGCCGACAACGACTCCGCCGACGACACCGTCGACGTCGTCCGCAGGCTGGCCCCCGGCGCAACGGTCGTCCAGACCGGCCGCAACGCCGGGTACGCGGCCGGGGTGAACGCCGCCCTGGCAGCCGCAGCCGCGTGGGAGGGGGGCTTCGGCGCCGCCCTCGTGTGCAATCCGGACATCCGGATGCGGCGGGGCTGCGCCGCACTCCTCGTCGACGCGCTCGACGCACCCCTGTCCGGCGGCCGCCGGGTCGGGATCAGCGTCCCGCTGCTGTACGAGGAGGACGGCACGCGCCAGGACTCGCTGCGCCGCGAATCGCGCGTGACCCGGGCCCTGGGCGAGGCGGTGATCGGCAACCGCCGGGCCGGGCGCTTCCCGCGCTGGAGCGAACTGGTCACCGACCCGTCGGCCTACGAGCGGGCGACCGTCGCCGACTGGGCTACGGGCGCCCTCATGGCCCTCTCCCGGGACTGCCTGGACGCCTGCGGGGACTGGGACGAATACTTCTTCCTGTACTCCGAGGAGACCGAGTACTGCCTGCGCGCCGGGGACCGCGGCTTCGTCACCCGCCTCGAACCGGCCGCCTCGGCCGTCCACCTCGGAGGGGACTCACAGGTCTCGCCCCGGCTGTGGACCCTGCTGACCCTCAACCGCGTGCGGCTGTACGGACGCAGGAACGGACCGGCGGCGACCGCGGCCTTCCGCGGGGCGGTGCTGCTGCGCGAGACCTCCCGGGCGGCGCTGGGCCGGCCCGCCAGCCTCGCGGCGGCGCGGGCCCTGGCCAGCCCCTCCGCGCTGCGCGCCGTACCCGGCCCCTGAACCGGCCCCTGAACCGGCCGCCGGACCGGCCGCCGGACCGGCCGCCGGTTCACCCGCCGGGCGTGGGCCCGTCCCAGGCGGTGTAGAAGCTCTCCGGGTTGACCAGGTAGCGGACCGTGGCCCGGGGCACGTGGCGGACCTCGTGGCGGCGCGCGTAGCGCCGTACGAGCTCCCAGTCCTCGCGCGGCAGCACCTCGGGAGTGCGCCGCAGCCGGCTGAAGTACAGGGACCGGGTGCGGCGCGCCACGAAGGCGTTGGTGTCGAGGAAAGCCTCGTGGGCGGCCCGACGGCGGTCGAACGGCACGGACAGCACGTCCCGTTCGGAGCCGTCGGGCAGCACCCGGCGCAGTGCGGTGTACACCGCCTCCGGCCCGCCGGGCGGCTCCAGCACCGCGATGGCCTGCTCCAGGTGGTCGGGCTCCCACAGGTTGTCGTCGTCCAGGAAAGCCACATACCGGGAGCGGGTCAGCCGTATCCCCACGTTGCGCACGACGCCGGCCGTGGCCGTGTTGCGGGCCAGGGACACCGCGAACAGCCTTGGATCCTGCGGTAGTTCGGAAAGACCCGCACCGTCGTCGACCACGATGACCACCTGGTCGGCGACGCTCTGCGCCAGGGCCGAGCGGACCGCCGCGCGCAGCGCCTCGGGCCGCCGGTGGGTGGCGATCACCGTGGCGACCAGGGCGCTCGGCGGGCTGCCCAGGACGGCCGCGAGCCGGGCGGTCTCGGCATCCTCGAAACGCCGCAACCGTACGGCGGAGGGGGCGAGCAGGACCTTGTTCCTGGCCTCGAAGAGCACCAGCCAGCCGAAGGTCCGCTTCAGCAGCTCCCAGGGGGCCCGCGCGATGCGGCGCATGACGTCCTCTCGGTTCGATCGTCAGGGGGATGGCTCGGGCACGACGGGCCGGCCGTCGGCCGTGCGGTTGCCGCGCCACACGTTCCCGGCGCCGCCCGCGTTCCAGGCGGCGACCAGCCCGTAGGCGCCGGCGTTCGGGTGGTACTCGGCGGAGAACACGTTGTCCGTGACCTGGATGCCGGTGGCTCCCGGCCCGCCGCCGTACAGCGCGTACGCCCCGCCCGCGAGCCAGTTGCCGTCCACCACCACGGAGGACACGTTCCCGGTGTCCGCGAAGAGCCCGACGGCGGCACTGGCGCCCTGGTGCACGGGAACGGGGTTCAGGAGGGTGTTGTGGCGGATGGTCAGGCGGCCCTTGTTGCCGCCGCCGCTGATGACGGCATCGGTGTGCTGCCATTCGCCGCCCTGGTTGCGGAAGGGGACGATGTCGTGCACGTAGTTGTCGTGGATCTCGCCCTGGCCCATCGAGAGGGCGTTGCCGAACACGGAGATGTCACACCAGCCGACCTCGATCGAGCTGCCGCCCATGTTGGAGACCGCGTAGTCGACGCCGCCGTTGTCGGGGCCCTTGCCCGGCACGGCGGTGATGGTGGTGTGCAGGACGCGAAGCCCCTTGAAGCCGGGGCGCAGGTTGATCCCCCACCAGTTGGCGGAGGTGATCCGGCTGTCGATGACGGTGACGTCGTTGGCGTACACGTCCAGCGAACCGCGGATGTCCCAGCCCTTGATGACCATGCCGTCGGTCTTCACGGACAGGTCGCCCGTGTCGTGCCGCTCCAGTGCGATCCGCGGGCCGGTGGTCCGGGCGTCGGGGAACCCGCACGCGCCGGGCGAGGAGCAGGGGCCGCCGGGTCCCGGGCTCGTGCCGGTGCCCGGCGAGGGCGTGGCGGAGGGGGGCGCCGTAGCGGCGGACGGGTCCGGACCGCCCGATGCGGACGGATCCGCGGAAGGCGAGGGCATCGGCCCGGGCACGGGGCTGCCGCCCGGGCACCGGAGGGCGCTGTCCGGGCACGGCCCGGCCGTCGGCCCGGCCGAGGGCTCGCTCACCCCGGTCCGGTCGGCGTCGTACAGCGCCAGTACGACGGCCAGGACGAGCCCGGTCAGCAGCCAGGCCACGAGGCGCCTGCGGTCGCGTGCCACCGCGGCTACCCCGCGGCCCGTTCGGAGCCGCGCAGGAAGTCCCGGCTCGGCAGGACGCACACGACGTACACGAGGGTGCCCGCGGCCCCCGTCACGAGGAGGGCGAGGACGCCGCCGCCGAGGAGCCGCTCCAGGCCGAGGACCACGGCGGCCATCACGGCCCCGCCGAGGAACGGCCAGGCGCAGGCCCGGGCCACGGTGCCCAGGCCCACCCCGCCGCGGTGCAGGGCGTAGAGGAACACGGGCACCACCATGACGCAGGCGACCAGCACGTGCCCCTGGGCCACGCCCACGATCCCGCCCGCGCCCGCTCCGATCACCAGGGCCGGGATCAGGACGACCAGCCAGAGCCCCTGGACGCCGATGAGCGAGCGGCGCCTGCCGATGGCCACCAGGCAGTCGTACGCCAGCTCGCAGCCGATCCGTACGAGACCGAGCGCCATCAGCCAGGGCAGCGCGGCGGCCGCGGGCAGCCAGCGGTCCCCGTAGACGAGCCCGACGATCGGCGCCGCCAGGGCCGCCAGCAGCACGCACAGCGGAACGGTGCCGGTCATCACCACGCCCAGGGCGCGGCCGAAGCCCGCGGCCAGCGCCCCCGGCGAGTCCGCCAGCCGGGAGAACCCGGCGAAGGAGACGCGGCGGGCCGCCTCGGAGATGATCCGCACCGGCCAGCCGGAGATGTTGAAGGCGAGCACGTAGAAGCCGAGGGCCAGCTGGTCCAGGGCGGAACCCACCACCATGGTGTCCACGTTGACGACACCGAGGGCGAGCATGCTGGCCCCGGCGAGCGGCAGCCCGAAGCGCAGCAGCGCCTTCGCCTGCTCCCGGTCCCAGCCGAACCTCAGGGTGCCGGGCGCGGCGAGGCAGCAGCCGAGCAGGGCGGCCGCGTTGCCGGCCACGGAGCCCCAGGCGAAGCTCATCGCGCCCCACCCCTGGACGGCCAGCAGCAGGGTCACAGCGGTGCTCAGCACGAAGTTGACGGCGTCGATGGCCATCCTCCTGCCCTGCGCGAACTCCCGGGTGAGGAACCCGGCGGGCACCTGGGCGAGCCCGTCGAGCACCACGCACACGCACATCACCCGCAGGATCCCGGAGGCCTCGGGGGAGCCGAGCACCCGGGCCACGGCGGGAGCCGCCGCGAACAGGACGGCGTACAGCAGGCAGCTGGAGGCGGCGCTCAGGGTGAGCACGGTCGGGGCGAAGCGGCGCGGATCGCCCTCCCAGCGCACGATGGCCAGGGAGACGCCGAGCTCGTTCGCGGAGAGCAGCACCAGCAGCACCGTCTGGGCGATCCCGTACACGCCCCAGGCCTCGGGGCCGAGGAAGAAGCGGGCGAGGATGATGCCGGTGACGAAGTTGCCGAGGCGCATGACCACGGTGTTGACCAGGCTCCACCGGGCGGCGGAGCCGACCTTGCGTCCCAGCGACGGCGCCTCGGAGGCGGCGGCCCGCACACCGGTCCCGGTCCCGGTCCCCGCCCCGGTCCCCGTCACGGCGAGGCTCCGGCGGATGCCCGGGCGGTACGGGAGTCACCCGTCCCGGAGCCGGCTCCGGAGCCGTTCTCCGCGGCCGGCGGTTCGGCCTTCTCGGCCGGCGCGGGCCGGTGCCGGCCCGGCTTGTCCGACCGGCGGCGCCGGGCCTCCACGAAGAACGTGGCCACCAGGCTCAGTACGAAGCCCAGGGCCCCCGCCATGATCAGGTACTGGAGGCGGGTCTTGGTCTGCGCCTCCGGTTTCTGCGGCGGGACGATCGTCGCCATGCGGATCATGGCCTCGGCCGTCACCGACTGCTGGGCCTGGAACTCCTGGAGCCGCTTCTCGGCGTACTTGGTGAAGATCTCGTCCGACTTCAGGACGGCCGCCGGATCGGTGCCGGTGACGCTCAGCCACATGAAGGGCCCCTGCGCGTTGTCGGCGATCTTCGCCTCGTACTCCCCGGTGACGCCCTGGGACTTGAGGTCGGTCCGGGAGTCGTCGGAGTTGAGGTTGCGGGCCAGGCCGTCGGCCATGCCGGTGAGCGAGGCCTGGGTGCTCAGGAAGGGGTTGCCGTCGAAGGCCACCGTGGCCTTCTTCGAGTTCAGCAGCGTCACCGTGCTCTGCGACCGGTACTCCACCGGGACCAGTACGTACACGCCCGCGACGAGCGCGGCCGTGAGCAGCAGTCCGGGCAGCAGCACGTACCAGCGCCTGCGCATGACCCGCCAGATCTCCGCGAGATCCATGGTCTTCCCCCTCGCGGCGGCGCCGCGTCGTCCACGCGCCGCCGCCGTCTTCATGTGCGGATTACGGTTCTTGCTCTTCTTCGGTTCTTGCGGTGGTGCGCCCGTGCCGAGTCCCCGGCGTCAGCCGGCGAGATCGGTGGGCCTCGGCCGCGTCCCCGTCGCCGTGCCCTCCAGCAGGACCCGCGCGATGCGTTCGCTCGCCCGGCCGTCCCACAGTGCGGGGCAGCGCGGGGCGGGCGGATCGTCGAGCACCCGGTTCACCACGGCCGTGATGCGCTCCGGGTCGGTCCCCGCCAGGACGTTGGTGCCCTCCTCGACGGTGATCGGCCGCTCGGTGTTCTCCCGCAGCGTCACACAGGGCACGCCGAGGGCGGTGGTCTCCTCCTGGACTCCGCCGGAGTCGGTCAGCACCACGCGCGCGGCGTCCTGGAGCGCGATGAAGTCCAGGTACCCGGCGGCCGGGACCATCCGGATCCCTCCCGGAACCCCGACCTCCTCCAGCCGCCGTGCCGCCCGCGGGTGGACGGGAAGCAGCAGCGGGCAGCGCTCCGCGATCTCGCCCAGCGCCTTCAGCAGGCCGCGCAGGGCCGCCGGGTCGTCCACGTTGGCCGGCCGGTGCAGGGTGACGAGACCGTACCCGCCCCGGGTGAGCCCGTACCGGTCCAGGACGTCCGAGGCCCTGGCACGGTCCAGGTTGGCGAGCAGGGTGTCGATCATGACGTTGCCGACGACGTGGATCTGGTCCTCCCGGTACCCCTCCGCCCGCAGGTTCGCGGCGGCGTCGGGGGAGGGGGCCAGCAGATAGTCGCTGACGCGGTCGGTGGCGACCCGGTTGACCTCCTCGGGCATGCTCCAGTCCCGGCTGCGCAGGCCCGCCTCCACATGGGCCAGGAGCGGGCCGGCCTTCGCGGTGACCAGGGCGCAGGCCAGCGTCGAGTTGATGTCCCCGACCACCACCACGGCGTCCGGGGCCAGTTCGTCGACCAGCGGCTCGAAGGCCGCCATCACCCGGCCCGTCTGCTCGGCGTGCGTGCCCGATCCGGCACCGAGGTACCGGTCGGGGGGACGGATGCCCAGGTCGCGGAAGAAGACGTCGTTCATGGACTCGTCGTAGTGCTGACCGGTGTGGACGAGGACCACTTCGGCGCCGAGGCGCTCCAGTGCGTCCATCACCGGTTTGATCTTCATGTAGTTGGGCCGTGCTCCGGCCACGCAGATGATCCTGGGCATGGTGTCAGAGCACCTCCACGGTGGGTCCGGAGAGCCGGTTGCGGCAGTCGAGCACGAACGAGGCGTGCTCGGTGACCATCGCGTAGTCGAAGGCGTCGTGGTCGGTGAGCAGGACGACCACGTCGGCCGCGGCCAGCTCCTTGCGCGTCGGCTCCACCCGTACGAGCCGGGAGTCGACCTTGAGTCCCTCCACCACGTGGGGGTCGGCCGCGCGCACCCTGGCGCCCATGTCGATGAGCAGCTGGGAGACGCGCACCGCGGGCGACTCGCGCGCGTCGCCGGTGTTCTTCTTGTACGCGAGCCCGAGCAGCAGGATCTTCGAGCCGTTGACGGAGCGGCGCTTGGTGTTGAGCGCGTCCATGACGCGCCGCGCCACGTACTCGGGCATGTGGCTGTTGATGTCGTTGGCGAGTTCGACGAAGCGGAAGCTCTGGCCCAGCTCGCGCTGGACCCGCCAGGACAGGTACGAGGGGTCGATCGGCAGGCAGTGGCCGCCGACCCCGGGTCCCGGGGTGAACTTCATGAAGCCGAACGGCTTGCTGGACGCGGCCTCGATGGCCTGCCACACGTCGATGTCGAGGTGGCGGGCGAACATGGCTATCTCGTTGACCAGGGCGATGTTCACGTGCCGGAAGGTGTTCTCCAGCAGCTTGGCGAGCTCGGCCTCCTTGGGCGAGCTCACCGGCACCGTCTTGTCGACGAGGTCCGCGTAGAAGGCCTCGACGGCCTTCAGCGAGCGGGCGTCCACGCCGGAGACGACCTTGGGCGTCTGCTGGAAGCCCCAGACGGTGTTGCCGGGGTCGATGCGCTCGGGGCTGTAGCCGAGGTGGAAGTCGGCGCCGGCGGTGAGGCCCGAACCGTCCTCCAGGATCGGCCCGAACAGCTCCTCGGTGGTGCCCGGGTAGGTGGTGGATTCGAGGATCACGGTCGCTCCGGGCCGCAGGAAGCGGGCCAGCGTGTGCGCCGACTCCTCGATGTAGCGCAGGTCGGGGGCACCGTCCTGTAACGGGGTCGGGACGGTGACGACGGCGACGTCGAAGCCGCCGCAGTCGCGCGCGAGTTCGGTGGCCTGGTACGAGCCCCGTTCCAGTGCGCGCGTCAGCCGTTCGGAGGAGACGTCCTCCACGTACGACTCGCCGGCGGCGAGGCTCTTGACCCGCCGCGCGTCCACGTCGTACCCGATCACTTGGTGTCCGACCTCGGCGGCCCTGATGGCCAGCGGGAGACCGACGTATCCCTGTCCCACGACGACGACGCGCATCAGTGACTCCTGTTCGCGGAACCGGCAGACGATGTGGCGGGCGGCAGTGCGGACGGCGTACGGCGGATGAGCTCGCGCACCGTCATGAGGAGGAAGGCGGTATTGGTGGTGAGGTAGCGCTTGCCGAGGCGGCGCGGCTCCTGGAGCGCCCGGTAGAACCATTCGAGGCCCATGCGCTGCCAGACGACGGGGGCCCGCTTGGTGATGCCGGCCAGGATGTCGAAGGAGCCGCCGACGCCGTGCACGACGTGGGCGCCGGTGCGCTTGCCGTAGCCGGCGGTGAAGATCTCCTTCTTGGGCGAGGTCATGCCCAGGAACAGCAGGTGGGCCCCGCTGGCCGCGACGGCGTCGGCGATCTCCGGCTGTTCGGCGTCGTCGAAGTAGCCGTTGCGGCTGCCGGCCACGCGCAGCGCCGGGAAGCGCTCCGTGATCCGGCCGAGCATCAGGTCCAGTACGTCCTGGCGGGCGCCGAGCAGGTAGACGGGTACGTCCGCGCTCTCGGCCGCGGCCAGCAGCCGCATGAACAGGTCGATTCCCGCGACCCGTTCGGGCAGCCGGACGCCGAGGACCCGGCTGGCCCAGACCACGGCCTGGCCGTCGGCCAGGACGAGGTCGCAGCCGGAGACCGCCGCGGCGAGGCGGGGGTCGCGGCGCATGTTGACCAGCTTGGCGGCGTTGACCATGCCGATCTCGATCTGCTCGCCGCGCTTGACCGCGTCGAGGCAGCGCTGCACGGTCTCGTCCATGGTCAGGGCATCGAGCGTGACTCCGAAGAGGGTGTGGCGGGACGGGCGGCCGTGGCGGTTCTGCCGTCGGGTCATCTCTCCAGCCCCCCGAGCCACGCGTGGAGCAGCCAGCCGAACTCGTACGGCCGGCACTCGCGGTCGATCACGTCGGGGCGGAAGACCCGGTCCAGCGGTGCCAGCCGGGCGTGCGGGGAGACCTTGGTCGTGAGTCCGCGGGCGGCGCGGACGGCCTTCGCCGGGTCGCCGCGGTAGACCTTGCGCCAGGTGACCCCGTACTTCTCCAGGATCATGGGCTCGCGCGGGGTGCCGTCGGGTCCGCTGATCTCGGGCACGTCCGTCATCCAGCGCAGCCCGCGGCGGATGGCCGCGCCGAAGTCGGTGCCGCCCGCCTCGGCGAGGTCGAACAGGGCGGTCGGCGCCATGGCGTGCTGGTGCACGCTGTAGACGGGGTAGCCCTCCACCACGCCGCCCGTGCGGGCGTCGTAGTGCCACCACCACTGTCCGCCGTCGCCCTGGAGCTCGCAGATCCGCGCGGCGCAGGCGTCGGCGGCCGCGAGGGCCTCCGCGTCCGGGCCGCTCGCGTGCAGCCGGGCCAGCGCCTGGAGCGGATACGTCTGGTCGGCGAAGCAGGCCACGTGCGAGCGGAATCCGGGGACCAGCCCCGGACCGGTGGCGTGCGGGAACAGCGGACTGCCGGGGGCCTTGGCCGCCAGCAGCCGGTCGCGGGCGGCCGCGATCCGCTCCTCCACGTCCGCCGCGGTACGGGCCGCGGCAAGGGCGGAGAGCACCCACGCGGCCTCGACCGTGTACTGCGGACGTCCGGGTACGTCCAGTGCGGCCACCCGTGCGAGGGCGTCCGCCAGCTTCGGATGGCCGGTCTCGGCGGCCAGCCACGCGATGAGCGCCGCGTCGCCGAGGTTGCCGACCTCGGGCAGCCGCTCCACCAGCAGCCCCGCGTACTCCTCGACGCAGTGGCCGCCGAACAGGGCGCGCTGGCGGTCCTCGGGCAGGAACCGCGCCCCCAGTGCGGTGATGGCCGCGTACCGGGTGCTGGTCCCGCGCGCCTCCATGCGGCGGACGCCTTCGGAGGTGACCGTGCCGACCCGGGTGAACACGAAGGTGTCGGCCTCCGGCAGGTACATCTTGGGCAGTCCCGCCTCGGCCAGCGCGAGCAGCCGCTCGGCGAGCGCGTGCAGCGATGGGTCCTCGTGGGCCAGTGCTCCTAATCGAGCTGCTCGTGTCTCGGTCACCGGGTCCCCACCCCGGCTCCCCGTGTGCTGCGTGCACTCCGTATGTCCGAGCTGTACGGCTCCAACACACCTACCCCCTCTGATTCGCTCCTCGAACAGACCCGGCGGTCGTCGTTCGGCGGAGGGGTTCGCGCATGACGGCGCACGTGCCGGCGGTGTGTTTCCCCCCGATGGCACGAACCGTCCGGGGCCGCCCACTGGATCCCCCCAGCGATGCCCCGGACCGGAGCAGGCGCGAACGGCAGCGCCGGGCGGGCGCTTTGCGCGCCGTCCGTCGTCACTTGGTCCGCGATGCCCTCGTCGTGTACAACCCCCCACTGAACAAAGCCTGTTGCCTGCTCAGATCCCGTGTACAGGGACAAGGTATGCCCAAGGATGTTCGTTGATTGCGGTTTTGAGGAAATGCCACTGACCTAAATTGCCGACGTGCCGTCAGTTCCGCTTGTGCGGCGTTTCGACCAGCGATCCGTCCCGCTCCTCGTGCAGCGCGCCGGTGCGCGGGCACTCCCAGACGCCCGGCTCGCCCTCGCGTTCCACCAGGCGGACCCCGGCCCGGCCCACCCAGCCGATGCGGCGGGCCGGTACCCCTGCGACCAGTGCGAAGTCCGGTACGTCCCGGGACACGACGGCCCCGGCCGCGACCAGCGCCCACCGCCCGATCCGCACCCCGGCCACGCACACCGACCGGGCCCCCAGCGAAGCCCCTTCGGCCACGACGACACCGGCGGCCTCCCAGTCCCCACCACGCTTCTGTTTGCCGTCGGGGTCGACGGCGCGTGGGTAGAAATCGTTGGTCAGCACGGCGGCCGGGCCGATGAACACCCCGTCGCCCAGTACGGCGGGCTCGTACACGAGGGCGTAGTTCTGGAGCTTCACACTGTCGCCGATGCGTACGCCGGGCCCGACGTAGGCCCCCCGTCCGACGATGCAGTCACGCCCGAGCCGGGCTTCCTCCCGTACCTGTGCCAGATCCCAGATCGTGGTCCCGTCCCCCAGTTCGGCGCTTTCGTCGACCTGGGAGGAAGGTTGGATGCGGACGCTCACGAAGCGGTTCCCCTTACGGTTCGAGGTGCGTACGGAGGGAGCATATGCACCGCTCGGCCGGCTCGCCCCGAAGTTCAACCGACTGTTCACGCAGTGGACTTGGGTCGCCTTCAGGAGCCCGGGCGGTGGACCGCGAGGGAGCCGTACGAGGCCAGGGCGGCGGCCGGATCCCCGGCGCCGGGGCGCAGGGCCGAGTCGAGGAAGGCGAGGCTCGCGGCGGCCGTGACGCGAGGGCCCTCCGTCCGGCCGAGGGAGCCGACGAGCGAGGGGAGGGGCGGCAGGTACAGCGGGGCGTCGGTGAAGGTGAGGTGGCCGGCTCCGGGGACCGTGAGGCGGTAGCTCGTGGCGCTGCCGAGCGCGAGGACCCGGGTGAGCTGCGGGAGGTAGTCCGGGTCGGTGTCCGGACCGATGGCCTGGGTGAGCGCGAGCACCGGCTGGCGGTAGGGCTGGGGTGCCGGGTCGTGGGGGAACCCGTCCAGGTCGATGACGGCGGCGAACTCGGGGTCCTGACGGGCGGCTTGCAGAGCGGCGCCGCCGCCGAGGGAGTGGCCGGCCGCCACGACCCGGGCGGTGTCGAGGCGCCCGGTGAGCGGACCGGCGATCGCGCCGCTGTGGATGCGGCCCAACTGGGCCCGGACGAAGCTCAGATCGGCGGCCCGGACCGCCGTCCACCCGGCCGCCCGCCTCTCGTCCTCGGCGTCGTCGCCCGTCGCCGAGACCTTCGTACGGACCGTGCGGCCGTCGGCGAGAACGACCGCGGCCGAGTCGTAGGGGTGGTCGAGACCGGCGACGACGTAGCCGTGGCTGGCCAACTCCTCGGCCCAGGCGGTGTTCTGGCCGCGTACCCCGCCCAGCCCGGGGGAGAACAGCACGACGGGGAACCGGTCACCCCCGTCGGCGGCGGGAACGTCGTACAGCGCCCGGGTGCGGGCACGCGGAAGGCCGTCCAGCAGGAAGCCGGGAAGCCCGGAGTAGGCCGCGAGCGCGTCCGAGACCACGCGCCCCTCGTGCTCCGTGCGGCCGAGGTACGGGGCGGGACGGCCGCCCGCGGAGGACTTCCGTGCGGGGTACCAGAGCTGGACGACCACCGTACGCCGGTCCTCGGGCGCGGCGGTGGCGGTCTCGGGGCGTTCCCGGTCGGTCAGCTCCAGCACGCCGGTCCCGACCGCGAAGCGGCCGGACGGCTCGGGGAACACCGGCACGGGCAGGGCCCAGGCCGTCGCCGGACCGGCGGCGACCAGCGCGAGGCACACCGCCGCCCCGGGCAGCGCCAGCCACCACGGAGCCCTGCGCGCCCCGCGCCGCAGGAGCGGCGATACGGCGAACGGCAGCGCGAGGGCCGCGCCCGCCAGCACCGGCGCCATCTGCCAGCGCAGCCCGAGCACGCCGAGCACCGCCCCGGACGACAGGGCCATCGCCGCTGCGGTGAGGGTGACCGGGCGCCGGGGGCGGGGCGGAAGCCACCGCGCCAGGACCAGGACGACGGCGCCCAGCACCAGAAGGACTTCCCACAGGGACAACCACACGTGCGCGTTCATCGCATCCACGTCGTCATGGTCGGCGCCGGCCCGGGGGGCCGGCGTCCCCCTCGGGTCGGGTGGACCCTGCGACCTGAGTCGCACCCGTCGAGCGCGGCGGCGGGCAAAACACCTGGCAGACCGGATCGGCAGACACTATGGTCATCGCGATGACCACTCAATCCATTCACAGATCGGGGGTCCCGTCCGCGCAAGGTGAGTGCTGATGCACCCTCACACCGCAGACGGAACCACCCGCCTTTCCCTCTGGCTGCGCGTGCGCGAGTTCGCCGTGCCGCCCTCCGCGATCGAGACCGCCACCACCCGCCGCCTCGCCGGGGACTGGGCCGGGGCGTGCGCCGCCGCGGGCGTCGACGTCGATTTCCCACCGCGCTCCGTCGTCCGCACCCACGGACGCGAACTCGCCGACCGGCTGCGCGCGGACCTGCGCCACCTGGCTCCCGAGCTGCTGCGCTGGCACATGCCGAGGATCGCCCCCGACGGGCTGCTGCGCCCCGGCCTGACCCTCACCCTGGCCCGGTACGGCCCGGCCGAGGGAGCCGGTCCGCTGCACCTCGTGGCCCGCACCCCGCCGGCGTGGGCGGACGCGGGCCAGCGGATCAGCCTCGGGCTGTGGGACGGATCCCGGGACGAGCCCGGCGCCCGCCGGCATCCGCACCCCCGCCCCGACCCGCGGTTCCGCCTCGACCTGCACCGCCACCTCTGGGACGCCCGCCGGTCCGACGAGCTCCGCGTCCGGTCCGGGGCCGACCGCCCGCCGAGCGACCTGGACCCGCAGGGATCGGAGGGGTTCGTACCACAGGGGTATCGCTGCGCCACCGACCGCTGGGCGGCCGAGGCCGCGTTGCTGCTCGAAGCCGAAGGGCGCACCACGCGCACCGTCACCGTACGGCTCGGATCCCGGCGCCGGCTGGAGCTGCACCTCGCGGAGGCGGGCGACGGCACCGGGCCCCCCGCCGTGCGGATCGCGGAAGCCGCCTCCGGCGTCCCCGCGCCGCCGGTCCTGCCCGACGCGGCGACCTGGGTCCTGCCGGACCTGGACCTGCTGCGCACCGGGTCCATCGATCCCGGGCGACTGCACCCGCTCGTCGCCTCGGCGCTCGTACCCGGCCACGTGCCGGACCGGCCGTCCCGGACCCCGGACCGGGCGGGGCAGCCGCACTTCGTCGAGTGCCGGGGCTCCCGGCACCGGATCGGCCTGGTGGACGGGGTCCTGTCCCCGCTCGACCACGACCCGGCCGAGATCCGGCGGGAGGAGCTGCTGGCCGCCCTCACCGGGACCCCGCTGCCCTGTCTCCAGGCGATCGGCCTGGCACACCGCCGGCCCGACTGCCTGGCCGGTGTGCGCGAACGCCTCCTCCACGGCGACACCGCCGGTGCGCTGGCCGTCGTCGAAGGCCTCCTGGGACCCGGCGCACTGCTGCGCGACGGCGCCCTGCGGGACGAACTGGCGGAAGCCGCGCGGCGCCGGATCGCGTACGGGCTGTTCCGGGCGGACCTGACCGGCCCCCGCGCCAAGCCCCGCACCGGCGATCTGCTCCCGGGCATCCGCCCGCCGCGCCGGCGCCCCTCGCACCCCCGCCGCTGACCCGGCGCACACCACGAACCCACAAGGTGATCGAACATGTCCTCATACAGCCCGTCCGCAGCCACCGAAACCCCCGCCGCCCCGGCGGCCGCCAACCAACTCGCCGTAGCCGGAACCCTGTTGTCCCTGCTGCGCGAAACCACCACCGAACCGCGCCCCGACACCCAACTGGAGGCGCTCACCCTCGCCGTCGCCGCCGACCTCCCCGTACTCCTGTGGGGTGAACCCGGCATCGGCAAGACCGCGGCGCTGACCCAGCTCGCGGCCTCGCTCGACCTGCCGCTGACCACCGTGATCGCCAGCGTGCACGAGCCCTCCGACTTCTCGGGCCTGCCCGTCATCGGGGACGACCCCGAGCACCAGGGGGTTCCGATGGCCCCGCCCGACTGGGCCGTACGCCTGGTACGCGCCGGCCGCGGGCTGCTGTTCCTGGACGAACTGTCCACCGCACCGCCGGCCGTACAGGCCGCCCTGCTCCGCCTCGTCCTGGAACGGCGCATCGGAGCCCTCCAACTGCCGCCGGGGGTACGCATCGTGGCCGCCGCGAACCCGGGGTCCTCGGCCGCCGGCGGGTGGGAGCTGAGCCCGCCGCTGGCCAACCGGTTCGTCCACCTCCAGTGGACCCACGACCACGAGGTCGTCGTACGCGGCCTCGGCGGGACCTGGCCCCGGGCCACGCTGCCGCGGCTCGACCCCGCCAAGCTCCCGCGGGCCGTGGACCACGCCCGCCGCGCCGTCTGCGGACTGCTCGCCGCCCGCCCCACGCTCGTACACCGCCTGCCCGGCGGGGAGGCACGCAGGGGCGGCCCCTGGCCGTCGCCGCGCAGCTGGGAGATGACCCTGCACCTGATCGCCTTCGCGACCGCGGCCGGCTCCTCCCGGGACGTGCTCTCCCTCCTGGTCCGGGGCACGGTGGGGGACGGCCCCGGGCTGGAGCTGCTGGCGAGCCTGGACCGGATGGACCTGCCCGACCCCGAGGAACTGCTCGCCGATCCGGCCGCCGCCGCCCTGCCCGAACGGGGCGATCTGCGCCAGGCCGCGCTCGACGGCGTGGTGGAGGCGGTCCGCAACCGCCCCGGGAAGGCGCGCTGGGACGCGGCCTGGACGCTCATGGTCCGGGCGCTGGAGACGGGCGCCCCGGACCTGGTGGTCGTACCGGCGACCGGGCTGGCCGCGCTGCGCCGCGAGGAGTGGGACGTACCGGAGGCGATCGAGCGGCTCGCCGGTGCGGTGTCCCTGTCCCGGCGGGCGGACCGCGTGACGGCGCGGGCCGCGCTGGCCACGGAGGGCGTCCGATGAGCGCGCACGCGGGAACCCTGGACCGCGACAAGCTGTTCGCCGCCCGCCTGCACGCGGCCCGGGTCCGGCCCTACCTGGCGACGGCGCTGTTCGCCCTGCACGCGGTGGAGTCCCGCAGGGTGCCGACGATGGCCGTCGACCGGCACTGGCGGTGCTACGTCTCGCCGTCCTTCGTCGACCGCACGCCGGAGGAGGAACTGGCCGCCGTATGGGTGCACGAGGTCTCGCACCTGCTGCGCGATCACCACGGCCGCGGAGACCGGGTCGCCCGGGAGCGCGGGCTGCACGGTCCCGGGGAACGGCTGCGCATCAACATCGCGGCCGACTTCGAGATCAACGACGACGCGTACGGCGACGGGCTGGTCCGGCCCGAGGGCCTCGCGCAGCCGGCCTCCGCGGGACTGCCCGAGGGGCAGCTCATGGAGGACTACCTGCGGCAGTTCGGGCTCGGACCGGCGACGCGGCACATGGCCTGGCTGGACTGCGGCAGCGGGGCCGACGGGCTGGAACGGGAGTGGGACCTCGGCGAGGACGGCGCGCACGGGCTCAGCGAGCAGGAACGGGACGCGGTGCGGTTCAGGGTGGCCCAGGGCATCCGCGGCCGTCCGGGCAGCACCCCGAACGGGTGGAAGCGGTGGGCGGAGGAGGCTTTCCATCCCCCGCAGCCGTGGCGGCAGTTGCTGGGCACCGCGGTCCGCTCGGCGGCCACCGGCACCGGCGCGGGCGAGGACTACACGTACGGCCGCCCGTCCCGGCGATCGGCCGGGGTGCCGGGCGCCGTGCTGCCGAGCCTGCGCCGCAGGCCGCCCCGGGTCTGCGTGGTCATCGACACCTCGGCGTCGGTCAGCGACGCCGAACTGGGCAGCGCGCTGCTGGAGGTCGCCGCGGTCTCCCGCGCGGTGGGCGGCCGCCGGGACCTGGTCACGGTGGTGCCCTGCGACGCCGCGGCCCGGATCGCGCACCCGCTGTGCCGCGCCGAGGGCATCCCCCTGGTGGGCGGCGGCGGTACGGACCTGCGCACGGGCTTCGCCAAGGCCCTGCGGTCGGGGACCCCGCCGGACGTCATCGTGGTGCTGACCGACGGACAGACGGCCTGGCCGGCCACCCGCCCCCCGTGCCGCACCGTGATCGGCCTGTTCGCCCGGCAGGGCTCGTACGACGAGGACGACCCCGACTACGTCCCCGACACCCCGCCGGACTGGGCCCGCGTCGTCGACATCGGCTGAACCCGGCCGCCGCGTACGGTGCCACCCCTGCGCGGCCGCCAATGGGCCGACCGGTGGACCGGGCGGTGGACCGGGCGGCCGGGGGGAACGTACGGGGCACTCCGATCGTCTACAGTGCCGGGCACCGTCCACGGACCTGTGGCCGGTCGCCGGTCGGGTGTCCTCCTCGGCTCCCGTCCTTTCACCGTACGGGAGTTGTTCCGCATGGCCCCCTTCACTCTCCCGCTCGCGGCGGCGGCGCAGGGGCCCGGCCCCCAGGCCGTCAACCTGCTGGACGCCGGTTCCCTCCTCGCCGCCTTCGGGACGCTGGGCATCGCCGTCGTCCTGTTCGCCGAGACCGGCCTCCTCATCGGCTTCTTCCTCCCCGGCGACTCGCTCCTGTTCACCGCCGGTCTGTTCTGCGTACCGGGAGCGCACGGCCCCGTACACCTCTCCCTGCCCCTCGTCCTGGGCTCGGCGTCGGCCGGAGCCCTGCTCGGGGCGCAGGTCGGCTACCTCATCGGCCGGCGCGGCGGACGGGCCCTGCTGGCGCGCAGCCGCAGCCGCAAACTCCACGAGGGCGCCGAACGGGCCGAGGAACTCCTCGACCGCTACGGGCACGCCAAGGCCATCGTGCTCGCCCGCTTCGTCCCCATCGTGCGCACCGTACTGAACCCGCTCGCCGGAGCCCTCGACGTACCCGCCCGCGTCTTCGCCCTGTGGCAGGTCATCGGCGGCCTCGTGTGGACCGTGGGCCTCGTCCTCGCCGGATACGCGCTCGGCTCCTCGGTACCCGACGTCGACCGCTACCTGCTGCCGATCGTCGCCCTCGTCGTCCTGGTCTCCCTCACCCCGCTGGCCGTGGAAATGATCCGCAGGAGGGGCAGCCGAGCCCCGAACGAAGGCTCGCGTTGATCCGTTGGGCGCTGGCCGCAGGGCTGTTCGCCGCCCTGTTCGGTCTGCTCACCGCCCTGGTCGCGGCCCGGCACGGCGCCCCCTTCGGTTTCGACGAGGCCTGGCACCGCTGGTCCGTGCAGCACCGCCCCTGCGTGGCGGTGGCCCTCGCGCGGGGCATCACGGCGACCGGCAGCGGGCCCGTCCCGTACGGGTGCGCCATCGCCGCCGGGCTCGTCGCAGGACGGGGGAGGAACGGCCGGCTGCGGGCGGCCGCGGGCGCGCTGGCCTTCCTGCTCCTCGCCCAGGGGGTGCGCTACCTCCTCATGTACGAAGTGGCCCGGCCGCGTCCGCCCGTGGCCGACTGGGCCGCGCTCGCAACGGGTTTCGCCTACCCCTCCGGCCACGCCGCCACCTCGGCCCTGGTCGCCGGACTGCTGGCCTGGGCCGCGTGGCGCACGGCGCCCCCGATCGCGGCCCGGTTCTACGGGGCCCTCGCGGCCTGCTGGGCCGTCGCCGTCGGCCTGACCCGGATCTACCTCGGCGTGCACTGGCCCACGGACGTCCTCGGCGGCTGGCTCTACGCGCTGACCTGGCTGGCCGCGGCCGGGCTCGTGGCCGCGGCCGCCGAAACCGCCGTGCGCGACCGGCACACGGTTTGACAGGCTGGGGCCATGAACGACGAACACCCGTCCGTATCCGGTCCCGCCGACGGGACCACGGCACACCTGACCACGCCCCTCACGGCGGACCTCCTGCGCGGTGCGCTCGACCTGGAGCGCACCGCGCACGGCCTGCTCCCGCACCGCCTCCCGGCGTGGGCCCGCGCGCAGCACGCCGACGGGCAGCTGGCGATGGCGGAGGCCCAGCCCTCGGGCGTACGGCTGGTGTTCCGCACCCGGGCCACCGTCGTCGAGCTCGACGCGCTGCGCACCAAGACGGCCTACGCGGGCGCCCCGCCCCGCCCCGACGGCGTGTACGACCTGCTCGTCGACGGCCGCCTCGCCGGGCAGTCCGGGGTGAGCGGCGGCAACGTCCGTACGGTCGACATGACCACCGGTTCCGTGGAGACGCGGCCCGGCCCGGTCGGCACCGTCCGGTTCGCCGGCCTGCCCGACCGGCCGAAGGAGGTCGAGCTCTGGCTGCCGTACAACGAGCTCACCGAGCTCGTCGCCCTGCGCACCGACGCCCCCGTCGAGCCCGTACCGCACGGAGGTCGGCGGGTGTGGCTGCACCACGGCAGCTCGGTCAGCCACGGCTCCGACGCGGCGAGCCCGTCCACGACCTGGCCGGCGCTGGCCGCCTCCCTCGGCGGTGTGGACCTGGTCAACCTGGGCTTCGGCGGCAGCGCCCTGCTCGACCCGTTCGTCGCCCGGGCCATGCGGGACACCCCGGCGGACCTGATCAGCGTCAAGTTCGGCATCAACCTCGTCAACCTCGACCTGATGCGGCTGCGCGCCTTCACCCCGGCCGTGCACGGCTTCCTCGACACGATCCGCGAAGGGCATCCCAGCGCGCCCCTGCTGGTCGTCTCCTCCGTCCTCTGCCCCATCCACGAGGACACCCCCGGCCCCACGGCCCCGGACTTCAGCACGCTCGCCGAGGGCAGGCTGCAGTTCCGCGCCGCGGGCGATCCGGCGGAGCGTGCCGCCGGAAAGCTGACGCTGGGCGTCATCCGCGAGGAGCTGGCGCGCATCGTGAAGCAGCGGTCGGCGCAGGACCCGAACCTCCACTACCTGGACGGCCGCGAGCTCTACGGGGAGCAGGACTTCGCCGAACTGCCGCTCCCCGACCGGCTCCACCCGGACGCCGCCACCCACCGCCGCATGGGCGCCCGCTTCGCGGACCGGGCCTTCGCCCCGGCCGGCCCCTTCACCGCGTAGGCCGGTCCCCGCGCGGGCAGCCGTCCGGCCCGGACGACTGCCCGCGGTCCGGCGTCAGGGGGACGGGCTGACCTGGACGGTGGTCAGGGCGCCGGACGAGGCCTCCTTGACCACGGTGATGCGGGTGCCGGTGTCCGGGACCTTCACGCCCACCTGGGGCAGGTCGGCGTTCCAGTACGTGCCGCGGCGGTCGTCGAAGACGGGAACTCCGGGCCGGGACGGGATCAGCACCGGTACGCCCCCCTTGTGCAGGACGATCTCGTCGCTCGGGCGCGTGGAGAACGTCGCGTCGAAGGTCTGCGCCCGCGCGTTCAGCAGCGTGCCGTCGGCGTTCCGCAGCGGCTCCGGCCGCGCGTCGACGGGAAGCAGCAGACCCGCCCCCGGATGCGCCTTCGTGGTGTTGTCGCTGTACGCCGTGTCCCAGAGCCAGATGAGCACGCCCTGCTGGTACGGGTAGAACTCCACCGAGTCGTTCCCCGCGCCGAAGTTGTACGGCCCGGTCTTGAGGTAGGACCCGTAGCCGGTGTAGCGCCGGTTCTCGACCAGGTACGCGCGCGGGTGCTCGGCACTTCCCGTACGGCCCTCCGTACGCGACCACTTCAGCGCGGCCCAGCCGTTCGCGCCCGCCTCCGCGCCGTCGCGCAGCAGCTCCCGCTCGCCCGCCGTGATCCGGATGTCGTCGAGGGCGACGCCCTTGCCGTGGGTGTTGCCGTCCGAGGTCGCCCGCATCCGCAGCTGGACCGAGCGGCCCGCGAACCGGTCGAGCGGCACGCTGAGTTCGGTCCAGCCGCCCGACGTCCCGGAGATCCCCTTGGCCGGGATCGCCGCGCCGCCGACCGTGCCCGGCAGCGGGGACCAGGCGCTGCCGCCGTCCGTCGAGGCCTCCACCGTCAGGAAGTCGAAGTCCTGCTCGATGTCGTACCAGACCCGGGCGTCGAGCCGGGCGGCCTGCCCCGCCGCGCCGGTCAGGTCGACCGTTCGGGTCAGGGTGTTGTCCATGAGGTCGCCGGTGCCGCTCCACCACTGGCTGGCGCCCTCGTACGGATCGGTCAGATCGGTGCGCGTCACCGACGGCGGCAGATGCACCAGCAGCGCCTGTGGATCCTCGGTGTTGTAGCCCGAGACCCCGAGGACGGCGCGCGTCTTGCGGCCCGCGTCGGCCTCCGTGTACTCCAGCCACCCCAGTTGCAGCTTGCTCCAGGGGTCGAGGTCGCCGGGGTAGTCCCCGGTGGTGTTCTTCCCCTTGCCGAGGTAGGAGGCCGTGGACATCAGCGACCAGAAGTTGACGCTGTTGTCCCCGTCGGAGCTGTAGAGGTCGGGCAGTCCGAGGTCGTGCCCGAACTCGTGGGCGAACAGGCCGACTCCGCTGTTCTCGCCGCCCGTCAGGTAGTCCCCGGCCCAGATGCCGGAGTCCCCGACCGGGGCGCCGCCCGCCTTGTTGCCCGCGGGCCCCGCGCTGCCGGCCTGGTCCCAGTACGCGAACCAGCGGTGCGCCCAGACGGCGTCCTTGCCCTGGTCACCGCCGCCCCAGGTCTGGTCCTTGCCCGCGTGGACGACGACGAGGTGGTCCAGGTAGCCGTCCGGCTCGTCGAAGTTGCCGTCGTGGTCGGCGTCGTAGCGGTCCCACACGTCGTACTCGGCCAGCTGGGCCTTGATCTCCTCCGTCGTACGGCCCTTGGCGCGCTCGGTGTGGTACCAGGCGTTGGTGGCATCGCGTACGAGGTCCCAGTTGGTGCGGCACTGGCCGGGTTCGGAGCAGTTGTCCGTCCCGTACCGGGCCTCGTTCCACGGCAGCCGCACCCAGTCGCTGACCTGGCCGTCCATGTCGTAGCGGCCGGAGGACTGGAGCCGGTAGTAGTTGCGAAGGGAGACGGCGCCGGGATCGGCGCCGAAGAACTGCTGCTGGTAGTAGGCCCGGTCGAAGTCCTTGCGCCACACGGTGTGGTTGTCGGTCTTCGCGGGCTTGCCGATGGTGTTGTGACGGGGGCCGGGCGTGCCGCCGAAGCGCGGCTTGCCCTCGAACTCGGTGGTGTCGTCCACCTGGTCGCCGAACTCGGCCAGGATCACGAAGACCTTGTCCTTGCGTTCCTGCGCGAGTTCGACGTACCGCTTTCCGACCGCGGCCTTGCGGGGGAGCGTGCCGTCCGCCTCGGCGGCGGTCGTGCCGGCGGCCACGCCTTCGAGGGCCTGGCGGCGAAGGCTCTGGCGCTGGACTTCCAGCGGCGCGGAGGGCGGGGCGGGGGAGAGTTCGGGAGCCTGCTGCGCCGCCGCCGGGGGCGGGGCGGCGGGTGCGGCGAGCGCGGGGGTGGCGAGGAGGGCGAGGGATATCGCCGCTACCACCGCTGGGAAACTGCGCAACGTGAGGGACCTTTCGGGGAGTTGGGTCGGAGCGCAGGTAATATTTCACATGTCACAGGTGACGGATAGACTGTTGTGCGCATGAAAAACCGCCGCGGCAGGCACCGGAAGGCGCCCACCGCGGCGGTGCGTGGCCGGGCCGGAGTCCGGCCCGGGTGTCGGGTCAGCCGTCGATGCGGTGCTGGGTCCAGAAGGAGGTCAGGTCCGTGGTCGTGGCGGCCTGGGCCGCGGCCTTGAACTCGGCGGTCGTGGAAACCCCGTACCAGTGCGAAGCGGCGTAGTCCTTCAGCAGCTTGGCCATCACCGTGTCACCGAGGACGCGCCGCAGATCGTGCAGCGCGCACTTGCCGTAGCCGTAGACGACGGTGGAGTAGCGGGAGGAGTGGGCGTCCCAGTAGCCCATCGAGTTGGTGATCTTCTCGGCGGACGAGGCCCACGAGACGCTGCTCCAGCAGTTCGCCCCCGTCTTGTTCAGGGCCAGGTCGGTGGCGTAGTCGGTGAACGCCTCGTCGAGCCACGGGCTCGTGTACTCGTCGTCGCCGACGATGCCGTACCACCACTGGTGGCCGATCTCATGGGTGAGCGCCGTGGTGCTGACCAGGTCGAGGACGAATCCGGGGTACTCCATCCCGCCGAACCAGTAGTTGTTGTCGATGACGGCGTCCAGCTCGCCGTACGGGTAGGCGCCGAACCGCGCCGAGTGCGCGTCCACGGCCGACTTGGCGGTGGTCAGCATCGACTGCGAATCGGCCGAACCGATGCCGGACACCGAGTAGATGTTGATCGGGGTGCCCGCGGCCGAGGTGCCGGAGATCTTGCTGAACGGGCCGGCCGCCCAGGCGAAGTCGCGGACCTTGGTGGCGGTCGCCGTGGTGACCGTACGGCCGCTGCCGCCGGGGGTGTCCACCGAGGCGCCGGTGGCCGGGACGAGCAGGCTGCTGGGGTGGTCGAGGGCCACGCGGAAGTCGGAGGCCAGCGAGTAGAAGGACTCCCCGTTGTTGGTGTACGGGTCCAGGTGCCAGCCCGCTCCGTCCCTGACCGCGAGGACGGGCAGGGCGTTGCCGAGCATGCTGAACGCGCCGTCGTAGCCGAAGCGGTCGGCGCCGCTGGGCACGGTGATGCCCAGGTCGAAGCCGATCGTGGCGGTCTGGCCCTGGGTCAGCGGTGTCGCCAGGTCGATCTTGAGGGCGGTGCAGGCGACCGAGAGGGCGCCCGCCGTGCCGCCGGTGACGTTGCCGACCGTGATCGGCATGGCGGAGCAGGTGCCGTGGTAGTTGTCCCACAGCCTCAGGTACACCTCGCTGAGCGGGGTGGGGGAGGCGTTGGTGAAGCTCGCGCTCTCGTGGCCGGTCCAGACCGTGCCGCTCGCGTTGCTGCTGAGGTCGACGGTGTAGGAGGGCGCCGCGGGCGTGCGCGTGGAGTCCCCGGGCGGCGTGGTGCCGCCGGAGGTGTCGAGCGCGACGTCGTCGACGACGAAGCTGGTCTGGAGGCTGGAGTCCTCGGTGCCGGTGAACGCGACGCTGACGGTCTGGCCGGCGAAGGCCGATACGTCGAACGACTTCTGCGCGTAGCCGGTGTTCTTGTCGAGGTTCGAGTACGTCGCCAGCGTCGTACTGCCGATCTTCGCCGTCAGCTTGTCGTACTTCGTCGACGTGGTGGTCTCGGCGGTGTCGATGTGCAGCCAGAACGTGAGGGTGGCGGTGCTGCATCCGGCGGGGATCGTGACGCTCTGGGAGAGCGTGTCGGTGTGGGTGCGGCCGACGCCGTTCAGCCAGGCGAAGGAGCTGCCGCCGTGGGCGGCCTGGCCGGCGCGATTGGTGATGATGCTGCTCTGCGACTGGCTCCAGGGCGAAGTGCCGCTCTCGAAGCCGCCGTTGGTGACGACCTGGCCCGGGGTGCAGGCGGCGGCCGCGGTCGGCGTCTGCTGCGGCGCGGCCGCCGCCGGGGTGATGGCGAGTGCTGCGGCGGCCAGCGCGGCGAAGGCGGACATGCTCGCGGCGAGGGCCTTGTGGGGGGTGGATCTCACGCGGAACTCCTTTGAGGCGGCCGGGATTCCGGCCTGCTCGGAGGCCGCCCGGCCGGCTCGGGTGCGCCGGAGGGCAGCCGCGGGCTGTGCGTGTGGTGTGCCGGAAGAGCCTGGCAGATTTGACCTGGGCATGCCATCAGGGGCGGGTAAAGTGTTCGTACTCCCTCGGCACCTGCCGCCCCGCCTTGCGGCCGCCCGGAAGCGGCACCGGTTCCCGGGTCAGTACGATCACCGAGTCCCGCGGTCCGAACCGCACCCGTACGCGCTTGTCCGGGTTGATCCGCACCCCGTACGCGGGGCCTTCGCGGGCCTCCCCGTACAGCCGGTATCCGAGGACGCAGTGCCCCTGGCGGCGGCCGGACTCCACGACCGTGGCGAAGGTGACCTCCCGTCCCGGCAGGACGTAGTGGGGCGCGGGCTTGAGGTGGAGCGAGTCGCCCTCGGCCGAGAACAGGGCGTCGAAGACGTCGGCGAGGTGCCGGTTCTCCGCGATCTGCGTCATCAGCAGGCTGATGAGCCGGCCGCCGACGACGAAATCGCTGCCCTCCCGGGCCGGTGCGAGCAACCGGTTGCGGTCGTCCGCCATTTCGGTGACCACGGCGAGTTCCCGGCCCGTTGCCTCCTCCAGCGCGCGCAGGTGGAGCAGGGTCACCAGGGTCCGGTCGTCACCGGTCAGCGCGCCGGGGGCGGCGCGGTCCGCGCCGTCGGCATCGTCGTAGCCGAGGACGACGGCCCGGTCGAAGGACGGCACGTCCAGGGCGTCGAGGTCCCGCGGATCGGTGATGTCCCCGTCGTGCACCGTGATCCGCATCCGGCCCGCGCGCGAGCGCGCGCACCGGCCGGCGTCCCGCAGCGCCTCCTCGCCGGCCGCCATGACCACGAGCTCCGTACCTTCCGGGACGCACGGCTCCAACTGGTCGATGATCAGCGGAGCGCGGCGGTTCCAGCCGAGTACGAGGTAGCGCTCGGCGGCCGGAGCGGACGTGCCCGGCTCCGTGATGGCCTCCTCGTCCACCGGCAGCGGCCCGTCCGCGAGTACGGCGGTGTCGTCGTCCTCGGTCACCAGGAGGATCCGGTCGTCGGCCCGCAGGACCCGGTCCTGCGCAGGGTTGAGCTCGACGCCACCACCCGCGGGCACGATGCCGACGACGGACGACGTGGCGTACGCGAGGAGCAGCCGGCCGAAGGCGCGCCCGGTCAGGGCGGGCTCGCGGACCGTGTAGAACTCGTCCCCCGCGAAGTCCAGCAGTTCCTGGTGGACGAGGGAGAGGCCCGGCTCGCGCGAGGTCTGGGCGACGAGGCGGGCGGTGACGTCCTCGATGTTCAGCACCCGGCCCCGCGGCCCGGCCGCGAGCTGCGCCGCCCGGTGGTGGCGCCCGTCGCGGACCGCGGCGACGACCTCGGGGCGCTGCCGCCCCCGTCCCCGTACCGCGGCCTCCAGGGCGAGCAGGGTCTTCACCACGTGGGCATCACCCTCCTCGCCCCCGTGGGTGAGGACCAGCACGGCGCGCGCCGTCTGGGGACCGACGAGCGCGACCACCGCCGGGTCCGTCGTCACTCCGCTGCGGCAGATCAGCCGGGTGCGGCCCATCCGGCCGACGGCGAGGGCGATCTCGTCCTCCATCTCCGCCTTGTCCTTCGGGCCGAGGACGGCGATGACCGCCCGGCGCCGGTTGGAGTTGGCGACGACCAGCTCGGACACGATCGGGAAGACCTGCTCGGACCAGCCCAGCAGTACGGTGTGCCGCTCCTCCAGCACGGTGGACCGGCCGCGCCGCAGGTCCAGGACCCTGTCGTTGAGCCCGTTGGTGATCAGGCCGACGAGGGTGGAGACGAACAGCAGCGCCACGAGGGCCAGGACCACGGATATCAGCACGTACAGCGGGCTGCCGACCGCACCACCGATCTTCAGGGTCTGCCCGACGCTGACCCAGACGGCCACGAGCTGCCCCGACCAGGTCCGGGGCACCCGCCGGTCGGCCCACACCAGCGCCATGCTCGCCGGCACGACCACGGCCAGACAGACCAGGGTGAGCCATCCGATCAGCACCGGGGTCCCGCGGGCGATGACGCTGTCGAACCAGTACCGCGTGCGCGGCAGGGCGGGTCCGGGCGGCCCGTCCGTCGTCCTGCGTCCTGTCAACCGTGGTTCCTCGGGAAGCTGTCGGGCCCGTCGGCGGGGGCGGCGGTGCCCGCCCGGCACCGGCGGGTCGGTGTACGGGCCACGCTAGGGCCGGGGACCGGGCGGAGGGTGGCAGAACCTCCCGAGTCCGCTCATCGCGTGACAACTCGGACCCGCTTTCGGATGTCCGGTTCCCCGCGGCACCGGGGTGAGCCGCGTCTCAACCGGGCGCCGCGGCTTGTCTATGCAACGAATTGCATAGAAGGATCGGGGGCATGGCGCTCGAACACGCGATCCTCGTCTCGCTGCTGGAGCAGCCGGGCTCAGGCTATGAGCTCGCCCGGCGCTTCGACCGGTCCATCGGCTATTTCTGGACCGCCACCCATCAGCAGATCTACCGCGTCCTCAAGCGCATGGAGACCGACGGACTGCTCGCCGTCCGCGAAGTGGCGCAGCAGGGGCGGCCGGACAAGAAGGAGTACTCCGTCGCCGACCCGGGCCGCGCCGCGCTCTCGCAGTGGCTGCACGAGCCCATCGAACCCGAGAGCCTCCGCCACGACCTCGCCGTCAAGATCCGTGGCGCGGCCTTCGACGACCCGGCCGCCCTGGTCCGCGAGGTCGAGCGGCACCGCCGGGCGCACGGCGACCGGCTCGCCCGCTACCTCGCCGGGGAACTGCGCGATTTCACCGGTCCCGAGGCCCCCGCGCCGCTCGACGCCGGACAGGAGCTCCAGCACGTCGTGCTCCGCGGCGGCATCGCCTACGAGCGCATGACCATCGCCTGGCTGGACGACGTACTCGCCACCGTCCACCGGCTCGCCGCCTCGTAGCCGCCCCCCCCCGGCACCCCGCACCTTTCCGCCTCACCCCTCAACCCTCTCCGGAAGGCGAACCTCCATGGCCGACTCCCTCCTGTTCAACCCGCGCACCTACGACCCGCAGCACTTCGACCCCGAAACCCGCAGGCTGCTGCGCGCCACGGTCGACTGGTTCGAGGGGCGCGGCAAGCGCCGGCTGATCGAGGATTACCGCACCCGCGCCTGGCTCGGCGACTTCCTCGCCTTCTCCGCCAAGGAAGGCCTGTTCGCCACCTTCCTCACCCCCTCCGCCGACGCCGAGGGGCAGGCCGACAAGCGCTGGGACACGGCCCGCATCGCCGCCCTCAACGAGATCTTCGGCTTCTACGGCCTCGACTACTGGTACGCGTGGCAGGTGACCATCCTCGGCCTCGGCCCGGTCTGGCAGAGCGACAACGCCGCCGCCCGCGCCCGCGCCGCGGAACTCCTCTCCCAGGGCGAGGTGTTCGCGTTCGGCCTGTCCGAGAAGACCCACGGCGCCGACATCTACTCCACCGACATGCTGCTGGAGCCGTCCACCGACGGCAGCGGCGGCTTCCGGGCCACCGGCTCCAAGTACTACATCGGCAACGGCAACGCGGCCGGTCTCGTCTCCGTCTTCGGCCGCCGCACCGACGTCGAGGGCCCGGACGGGTACGTCTTCTTCGCCGCCGACAGCCGCCACCCGGCCTACCACCTGGTGAAGAACGTCGTCGACTCCTCGAAGTACGTCAGCGAGTTCCGGCTGGAGGACTACCCGGTCGGCGCCGACGACGTCCTGCACACCGGCCGCGCCGCCTTCGACGCCGCCCTGAACACCGTCAACGTCGGCAAGTTCAACCTCTGCACCGCCTCGATCGGCATCTGCGAGCACGCGATGTACGAGGCCGTCACCCACGCGCAGAACCGCATCCTCTACGGCCGCCCCGTCACCGCCTTCCCGCACGTGCGCCGCGAGCTGGCGGACGCGTACGTCCGTCTTGTCGGGATGAAGCTGTTCAGCGACCGCGCCGTCGACTACTTCCGCACCGCGGGCCCCGACGACCGCCGCTACCTGCTCTTCAACCCGATGACGAAGATGAAGGTCACCACGGAGGGCGAGAAGGTCATCGACCTGATGTGGGACGTCATCGCCGCCAAGGGCTTCGAGAAGGACAACTACTTCGCCCAGGCCGCCGTCGAGATCCGCGGGCTGCCCAAGCTGGAGGGCACCGTCCACGTCAACCTCGCGCTGATCCTCAAGTTCATGCGCAACCACCTCCTGGACCCGGTGGACCACCCCGCCGTGCCCACCCGCCTCGACGCGGCCGACGACGAGTTCCTCTTCCGGCAGGGCCCGGCGCGCGGGCTCGGCTCCATCCGCTTCCACGACTGGCGCCCCGCCTTCGACGCCTTCGCCGCCGTGCCGAACGTCGCCCGGTTCCGCGAACAGGCCGACGCGCTGTGCGAGTTCGTCACCACCGCGGCCCCGGACGAGCGGCAGAGCCGCGACCTCGACCTGCTGCTCGCCGTCGGACAGCTCTTCGCGCTCGTCGTCCACGGCCAGCTGATCCTGGAGCAGGCGCGGCTGACCGGCCTCGACGCGGACGTGCTGGACGAGCTGTTCGCCGTCCTCGTACGCGACTTCTCCGCGCACGCCGTCGAACTGCACGGCAAGGACTCGGCCACCGAGCAGCAGCAGAGCTGGGCGCTCGGCGCGGTCCGGCGCCCGGTCGTCGACGAAGCCCGCTCGGCCCGGGTCTGGGACCGCGTCGAGGCGCTGTCCGGGTCGTACGAGATGGCGCCGTAACGAGGGAGCCGGCACCGGCCCCGCACGGGCCCGCCACCGCCTGTCCCGCGGTGGCGGGCCCGACGTCCGTCCTGCCCCGGGAAGTACCGGCCCGGAGGCGCCCCTGCACGTAGCGTGTTCGCATGACGACGAAGCCGACCCGTGCGAGCGGACCGAAGGTGGCGCCCTCCTACCCCCCGAGGACGCCTCCGCCGCAGAAGAAGCCCGTGGAGGCCCCGCGGCCCCGGCCCGCCACCAAGCCGGCCGCCTCGTAGGGTGAGCGGCATGGAGATCACACCCCCGGAGAAGGACGGCACCCGCCTGCTGTACGGATGCATGGCGCTCGGCGGCGGCTGGGACACGGATGCGTACGGTCCCGCCGACATCGACGCGGCCGAGGCGGCGATCGAGGCGGCGCTGGACAGCGGCATCGACACCTTCGACCACGCCGACATCTACCGCCGCGGCAAGGCCGAGGCCGTCTTCGGCGAGGTCCTCGGCCGCAGCCCCGGCCTGCGCGAGCGGATCGTGCTGCAGACGAAGTGCGGGATCCGCCTCGCGGACGGCGAGCGGCCCGGGATCTACGATCTGCGCGGCGCGACGATCCTGCGGCGGGTCGAGGAGAGCCTCGGGCGCCTGCGCACCGACGCCATCGACGTGTTGCTCCTGCACCGGCCCGATCCCCTGGCCGACCCGCAGGACGTCGCGGCGGCGCTCACCTCGCTGCGCGAACAGGGGCTCGTCCGCCGGTTCGGCGTCTCGAACATGAACGCCGCGCAGATCGCCCGACTCCAGCGCCTCCTCGAATTCCCGCTGGTCGCGAACCAGTTGGAGATGAGCCTGGACCGGCGGGACTGGCTGGAGGACGGGGTCCTCGTCAACACGCCCGCGGCGGCGGCGGGCGGGTTCCCGTCCGGGACGGTGGAGTACTGCCTGGACCGCGGTGTCCGCCTCCAGGCGTGGGGCGCCCTGGCCCAGGGCCGTTTCACGGGACGGCAGGAGAGCCCGGCCGAGCGGGCGACGGCCCGTCTCGTGGGGGCGCTGGCCGAGGCGAAGGGCACGACGCCGGAGACGGTACTGCTCTGGTGGCTCCAGCGGCATCCGGCGCGGATCGCCCCCGTCGTGGGCAGCGGCCGCCCCGAGCGCATCCGCGCCTGCCGCGACGCCGCGCTGCGCGAGCCCGACCTCACGCACGAGGAGTGGTACGAGCTCTGGCTCACCGCCCGCGGGGCCCCGCTCCCGTAGCGGGACCGGCGGGCAGGTCGCTCAGCCGATGCTCCACGACCAGGTCTGGTCCGCACTGACCAGCCAGGCCAGGACGACGAGGTCCAGGGCGCCCAGGGCGAGACCGAGCCGGGCACGTCCGGGGCGGGTCGTACCGCGGCGCAGGGCGAGGGCGGCCAAGACGATCGAGGCCGGGCCGAGGAGCAGGTTCATCGCGAGGAGGCCGACGAGGCCGAGCACGAAGGAGGCGACCGCCATCCCGTCGGCCTGACGGACGGCTGGGGTGGGGGCCGGGGTGCGGGTGGGCGCCGGGGTGTGGGCGGCGCGGGAACGGAGCGCGGTATCGGGGGCGTTCATGGTCATCCCTCCTGTCGGGCGGCCGGCCGGTGCCGGCGCGTTGTCCGCTCCCGGACCGCGAAGACCAGCAGCCAGCAGGCGATGACGGCGGTGGCGGCGAGCGAGACGTGGACGGGCACGTGGGCCACGGTTCCCAGGGCGATCCCCATCAGCATGAGGGCCGCTATCAGGAAGAGCATCGTGCTTCCTCCAAAATAGGAGACAGTTGTGCACTGACTGCTCAGTCTAAATGGAAGTGCGCGGAATCGAGAATCGGGGGTTGACTTTTCGCCATGAGTGAGACCATCGGGGCGCGCCAGGCCCAACGCCACAAAACCCGCAGGGCCTTGCTGGACGGCGCCCTGTCGCTGCTGGAGGAGCAGAGCCTGGGCAGCCTCGGCCTGCGGGAGGTGACCCGGGTCGCCGGGGTGACCCCGACCGCGTTCTACCGGCACTTCCGGGACACCGAGGAACTCGGCATCGCCCTGGTGGACGAGGCGTTGCAGAGCCTGCACGCCGCCGTGCGCTCGACGCTCGCCGCCACCGGCGAGGCGGCCCTGCGGATCGACACGACCGTGGAGCTGATGGCCGAGCTCGTACGGGAGTACCCGGCGCACATCCGCTTCATCGTGCGCGAACGGCACGGCGGCGTACGCAGGGTGCGGCAGGCGGTGGCCGCCCAGCTGGACGCCTTCGCCGACGAGGTGGCCGAACGCCTCGGCGCCGATCCCCTGAGCCGGGGCTGGAGCGCGGAGGACCTGCTCATGCTGGCCCGGCTGTACGTCGACCACATGGTGATGACGGTGTCCGCCTACCTGGCCGCGGGCCGGGACCCCGAAGAGTGGACGGCGGTCACCCGCACCGCCCGCCGCCAGCTCCGCCTGATCCACGCGGGCCGGCTCCACTGGGCGGACGCCCGGCCGTCGACCTGATGCCCGAAGCCCCGAAGCCCCGAAGCCCCGAAGGTCCGAAGCCCCGAAGGTCCGAAGACTCCCCGCCTCCCGTCCGGAACGGGACGGAGGACGGGGAGTCCGGGATCCTGACCGCCCGGGTCCGTGATCCGCCCCGTCAGCCCTCCCGCGCCGCCACCGACACGGGCTGCCGCCGGGCGGACCGCGTCAGGCCGGAGCCCACGTGGTTCGCCTTGAGCGCCGCGTACGCGCTGCACACCGCCTCCGTCCGGACCGGTCGCCGGTCGGCGCAGGCGGTCAGATCTCCCGCGCACTGCAGCTCCCACCGCGGGAACCGGCGGCGCGACATGGCCACGGCGGCACTGGGGGCGAAGTACAGCATCGTCGTGTTCTCGTGGGGGTTGTGCGCCGAGCCCTCGTAGACCATCCGGCCGGTGGTCTCCAGCCGGTCCGCCAGTCGGGTGAGAGCCCGCTCCTCGGGTCGGTCCATGAACAGGCCGACGTGGTTCTCGAAACCGTGGACGCGCTCCTGCGCACCCACGTCGTCCGTGTACCCGGGGCTGCACCGGGGGAAGAGGAAGACCTCGACCTCGGGCGCCAGACCCGTCGTGACGCGCAGCCGTGTCACCCGGATGTCTGCATCGTCCGGAAGCCAGTGGCGCTCCACCAGACGGCGCTTGACCAGCACGCTCGGTATGGTGGCCGAGGCGGGCCAGCCGTTTTCCTCGAAGTACGCGAGAGCGGATTCCACCGTTTCCGGGAACAGTAGCGTTGCGCAATGCGATACAACGCATCCGCTCTTGATTTCCCGTTTGAGATCGCCCGGCATCCAGGGTGGCAGGAGAGCGTCCAGTGATTTCTTCGAGGCGTGGTGGGCGTAGTCAACAGCATGCTGGAGGCGCTGGACATCGCACGGTTCGAACGTCACTTCAGGCATGTCGCAGCCTTTCTGTTGCCGACACCCGATTAAAGCCACGTCACCCATCAGGCGGCACTTGGCCGTAGCCTGATCGGGTGAACTCAAGCGCCTGACCTGCACATCTTGACCCCCAGCAACCGCGGTTGTACTCACCGGTGACGCATCGAGCCTTTCCGCACCGCGCGTTCGGCGCCGCACTTTCAGCACCGCACATTCCACGGAAGGCGTCTTTCCCAGGAGGTAGAGGGCATGTCTCCGTACGGCCGAAGGAATTCTCCGCGCATCCTCATAGCCGGTGCCGGAATTGGCGGATTGACGACGGCCCTGAGCCTTCATGCGGCAGGGCTGGACGACGTGCGGATGGTGGAGGCGTGCCCCAACCTGCGCGCCGTCGGTGCGGGAATCAATCTCCAGCCCGCCGCCGTCCGTGAGCTGACCGAACTCGGACTGGCGCCGGCACTGGAGAAGGTCGCCGTGGCGACCGCCCGGTTGGAGTACCACCACCGTTTCGGCGGTCTGATCTGGTCGGAGCCCCGCGGCCGCGCCGCCGGCTACAACTGGCCGCAGTACTCCGTGCACCGGGCCGACCTCCAGGAGATCCTGCTGTCGGCCGTCCTGGACCGGCTCGGCCCCGACACCCTCGTCACCGGAGACCGGCTCATACGGTACGAGCAGGACCGGGCCCCGGAGCCCGGCCCGTCCCCCGTCCGGGCGTACGTCGCGGACCGGCCCGACCCCTACACCTGCGACCTGCTCATCGGCGCGGACGGGATCAACTCGGCCGTACGCGCCACCCTGTACCCGCACGAAGGGCCGCCCCGCGGCAACGGGATACGCATGTGGCGCGGGGTGACGGAGGGCCCCGCCTTCCTCGACGGACGCACGATGGTCATCCTCGGCTGCAACGCGCGGGTGAAGGCCGTGGCCTATCCCGTCACCAGGCCCGACCGGAGCGGGCGGTGCCTGCTCAACTGGGTCGTCGAGAGCCGCACCGACGACGGCGTCGGCGAGGAGGAGGCGCGCGGCGCCGACTGGGACCGCGCGGTCCCCCCGGAGGAGGTCCTCACCCACATCGAGGGCTGGCGCAGCGACTTCCTCGACCTCCACGGCGTCATCGCCGGGGCGCCCCGCATCGGCCGGTACCCGATGATCGACCGCGACCCGCTGCCCACCTGGACCGACGGCCGGGTCGTCCTGCTCGGCGACGCGGCACACCCCCTGTACCCGACCGGCTCCAACGGTGCCTCGCAGGCCGTCGTCGACGCCCGCGTGCTGGCGTACGAACTCGCCCACCACGGGGTCGACGAGGCGCTGGCACGCTACGAGGGGGACCGGCGGCCGCAGACCACGAAGCTCCTCGCGGCCCACCGCAGGCTGGAACCCGACCCGGTGCTCCGCCAGGTGGAAGCCCTCGCCCCCGACGGCTTCCACGACATCCGCCACGTCCTGCCCGAGGACAGCCTGGACGGCATCAGGTCTTGTACCCGCCAGGTCACCGGTGTGGACGCCACCGCGCTCAACGCGCGCACCTCTTGGAGCGTCGCCGTATGAACACCTCCCGGATGCGTTCCGTCGCCGCCGCAGCGCTCGGCTCCGCCGCCCTGCTGGCGGCCCTCCTGTCCGCCACCGGGAGGGCACCGGCCCCGCCGCCGCCCTCCGGCTCCGCCGCGCGCATGCCCGACTGCGGCGAGGCCGCCGGGAGCGCCGCCTGTTCCGCGTACGGCCCCGCCGCCCGGCTCGGCGGCGGCACGGTCCGCACCTACGGCGAGTACCAGGGCGGGATCCCCAAGGCTCTCGGCATATCCCTGACCGCCCCGGCGGTCACCGGCCTCCCCACCTCCGCCGCCACCGACGGCAAGCACTGCTACGACGCGGACGCCGACGGACACCTCGACGGCATGCACGAATGCGTCGGCGGCCACAGCCTCGAACTCGCACTGCCCGCCACCCCCGCGGCCCCGGACGGCGTCCCCTTCCAGTGGGTGCTGTTCAACTGGAACCCGAACGGGCACAACCCGCACGGCCGCTACGACGTCGCCCACTTCGACGTGCACTTCTACCTCGTGCCCAGGGAGGTCCGGACGGCGATCAAGACCGGCGGCTGCTCGCTGCTCATCGCCTGCGACCAACTGGCCGAGGCCGGAAAGCCCGTCCCGGCCGCGTACCTCCCGGCGGGCTACCCCGCGAGCAGCCCGCAGACCGCGGAAGGCGCCATGGGCGCGCACCTGGACAGCCGCCCCCCGACCACCGGCACGCTCAGCGGCCAGACCTTCATCTACGGGGCGTACGCGGGCGACCTCATCTTCATGGAGCCCATGCTCACCCGGGACTTCCTCCAGCGGCACCGCACGGCGCCCGGCCACCGGACCTGCGAGTCCATTCCGCAGCCGGCCGCCTGGCGGATCCCCGGCTGGTACCCCACGCGGTACTGCACCGCGTTCCGCCCCGAGGAGGGCGACTACACCGTCTCCCTGACGGACTTCGTCCACTCGGGCGGGGCGCGCGGTCTCGCCACGGCGGTCCGCTGAACCCTGCCGCGCGGCGCGGAGTCGCTGTCGCGGAGCGTATCCGGGGAACTACCCGCCGGTGCGCGGATCGTAGGACTAGCATCACCCGACGTGAGCCATCCGGGGGACCCAGAGCACACCGTACGACTGGCCGCAGAGACGGCGATGGACGCGATGGCGGCGCGGCTGCGGCGTGTGGTGCGACTGCGCGACGTGACGCCGATATTGGAGGCGGAGGCCCTGCGCGAAGCGCGGCGGCTCGCGGAGCTGCTGCCCGGTGAGGACGACCTCGCCGTCCACCATCTGCTCGGCTGGTTCCACTGGTTCCGCCACCAGGCGATCTTCGTACGGACGGACCCGGACCCGGACCCGGACCCGGACCCGGACCCGGGCCCGGGGCCGGGGCCGGGGCGTGACCGGGAGCAGGACCGGCCGGACCTGCGGCTCGCCGTGCACTCGCTCACCGCGAGCTTCCTCGCGGGTGAGGAGCACCTGCCGGAGCCGCTCCTGCCCCTCCTCGCGGAGAACGCGGCCGGGTACGCCGCCCGGCTGATACCGGAGTTGAAGGAGTCGAACGACCCGGCGCGGATCTCGTGTGCGGCGCAGCTGTGGCGGCGCATCGTGGACACCGTGCCCGCCGGGCATCCGCAGCGCCCCGTCCACCTGACCGCCCTCGGCAACGTACTGCGGATCAAATCGCGACGGGGCGGGCCGCCGGCCGACCTGGACGACGCCATCGACCGGTTCCGGGAGGCCCTGTCGGCGGTCTCCGAAGAGCCGGGGCGGGCCATGTACCTCTACAACCTCGGAGAAGCGCTCAACACCCGGTTCGACAGGACCGGAGCGATCGAGGACCTGGAAAGCGCCGTCACCCTATTCGGTGAGGCGGCGCGGGCGACCCCCGACGAGGGCATCTACCGCGCACTGGTCCTGACCGGCCTCGCGGGAGCGCTGCGCGCCCGGTACGAGCGAACCGGAGCACCGCGGGACCTGGACGGCTCGATCGCCCGCTACCGGGAAGTGGTGTCGATGTTCCCCACGGACCACCCCGGCCGCATCGAGAGCCTCTCCCACCTCGGGAACGCGCTGCGGCTCCGCTTCGAACGGACGGGCAGCACGGAGGACTTGAACGCGGCCGTACAAGCGGGCCGGCAGGCGGTGGGGGCCACCCCGGAAGGCCGTCCGGGCCGCGCCGGTCTCCTGTCGGACCTCGCCGTCGCGCTCCGGACCCGGTTCCTGCGGGGCGGCCTGGTCGCGGACGCGGACGAGGCGATCGCCGCCGCCCGCGAGGCGGTGGAGGCGGCCCCCGGCGACCACCCCGACCGTGCCGTCCACCTGAACGACCTCGGCGACGCGCTGCTCGCACGCTTCGACCACGCCGGCGACATGGCGGACCGGGACGGGGCGCTGACGGCCTGGTCGGCGGTGTCGGCGGCAGCGGCCTCGACGGTGTCCCTCCGGGTCCGCGCGGGGCTGTCGGCGGCCCGGCTGCTGGCGAAGACGGGCGAAGCCGAACGCGCGGCGCGGGCGGCGGACGAGGCCGTGCGCCTGATGGCGGCCGCTGACGTCGGACACCGCGACCGGCCCCTGCCAGGGCCTCGGCCCTGATCCCGCCGACGGCGGGCGGGAGGGCGAAGGAGCCGAAGGGGCCCACGCGTCGATGGTGCCTCAGGAGTCGAAGGGGGCGGAGCCGTCCGGGCGGCGCCCGTGCCGAAGGCGCGCGTTGGTGGGACGCTGGGAAGGGCGAACCGTGGAGGACCACCCATGAAACGCTCAACGCGATGCGCCGCGATCAAGACCTCGTCCGCACTCCTGCTGGCGGGCTTCCTGTCCGCAACGCTCGTGGCCGGCTCCGGGGCCGCCGCCACCGGGGACGGCCCACGCCGGCCGCCCGGGGCGCCGTGCACGAGCAGCCAGATCGTGGCGAACGGCGCGCAGCGGGCCGGGGCCGCGCAGGTACGGGTCACGGTGACGAACAAGGGGACGAAGCCGTGCGTGCTGAACGGCTTCCCGACCGTGGCGCTGGCGGGCCAGGGCTCGCCGGACAAGAACAAGCCGCTCCAGGTGATCCGGGTCGGCAAGTCGGCTCCGGTGCAGCTGGCGGCCGGAGGCCGGGCCTCGGCGCAGCTGTCCTTCACCCCGGTGCTCGGCGAGGCGGACGGCTACTGCGCCTCCGGCGCCGAACCCGTCGTCGCGCCGACGATGGTGGTGGGCGTGGCGGGCGGGAGGTACCAGCTGGCGCCCGGCGACGGCGGTGAGTTCGCGCTCTGCGGCACGACCGTTCGCGCGACCGCATTCCGCGGTTAGGGCTCGGGACGCCGCAGGTCAATGCGGGACATGTAAGTGGCTTGTTATAGCGTGCGCACGTCAAGCAATGCGCAGTGCACACGCTCACGGGGGATTTTCCGCATGACCTACCCGCCGCAGCAGGGCCCCGGCCCGTACGGCCAGCCCGTCCCGCCCGCCCAGCAGCCCCAGGGCTACCCGCCCCAGCCGGGTTACGGCCAGCCCCAGCCGGGCCAGCCGCCGTACGGGGTCCCGCAGCAGCAGTACCCCTACCCGCAGCAGCAGTTCGCCGCCCCGCCCGCGCCGCCCAAGCGCATGGGGGTCATGAAGATCCTGAAGATCATCGTGGCCGTGGTCGTCGTCATCGCGGCCGCGGTGGGCTACTACGCCAGCCGCGACGACGCCGACAAGGCGAAGGTCGGGGACTGCCTGACGAACAAGGGCACCATCGTGAGCCCCGACCTCCAGGTCGTGAAGTGCGGGGGTGCGAACGCCGAGTACAAGGTGGTCAAGGTGATCCCCGACAGCCTCGACACGAACCAGTGCAAGGGCCAGTCGGACATCGGCTACCAGGAGCAGATGCGCGGCTCGCGCCGCAGCTCCGGCAAGCAGTTCGTCCTCTGCATCGACGAGCTCAAGAAGAGCTGACCGAAGCCCCGTCCCGAGCCGCGGCCCACCCACGGGCCGCGGCTCGGGCGTTTCACGAACGATGAGCCGGCCGGGAGCGGAGGGCTCCACCGCTCCCGGCACGCGTCAGGGGGAGGGCCACTGAGCCGGTCGGGGGAGCCGCAGTCACGGCGGAGGCGGCCGGTCGTTTCCCGGATATGACTGATCTGATGGTCCAGATCCCGGCCGACTGGCTGGCCCGGGTGTTCCTGTCCCTCCGCCGCGGCTCCTCGCCGGACGCCCAGGTCTCGGCGGCGGAGCTCCAGCCGTTCACCGAGAAACCGGGTCAGCGGATCCCGGTGCCGAGGGCGACCGTACTGCGCACCGAGCTGGCGCTGAGGGGGGAGCTCGAACGGGCTCAGGAGGAGGAGCGGCGGGCCCGCCTGTCCGAGGAGGCCGCCTACCTGATCAGCGCCCGGCTCGGCGGACAGGCGGGCCGCGCCGATCAGTAGACGAGCTTGTACGTCACGTCCTTGGCGACCGGCGGCGGGGCCTTGTCCGTGTACAGCAGCCGGATGCTGGTGTAGCGCTGGACATCGGGGTGTCCGGGCCACTGCCGGGGGCGGCTCAGGGTCACCGTGACCGGGTACGCGCGGAAGCGGCCCGCCGCGCAGTACGGGGTGCAGTCGTTCACCATGTCCGTGCCGATGGCCGTCGCGGTCCGCTGCCCCCAGCTGTTCCAGCGCAGGTTCACGAGGCGGTTGTTCCCGTCGCCGCAGGCCAGCAGGTACTCCCGGGGGCGCACCTGGGCCTTCGAGAAGCAGTCGACGACCACGACCGGATTGGGATCCATGGGGGCCGCGGCCGTCTGGGCGGAGGCGGGTACGGTGACGCCGGTCGCGAGCGCGGCGGCCGCGCACAGCAGTGTGGCCGTCCGCATTCGCATCCGCATCCGGGTCCGGGGCGCGGGAGCGAGCCCGCCGATTCGTGAAGCGTCGACTCGTGAAGCGTCCACGCGGCCCTCCTCGCATCGGCGGTCCGGCTCTGGTCTCTGGTCCGCCTCGTGGCTACAGCCTTCCCCAGCTTGGCTCATCCGGCCGCACCCCGCACCCGCTGGGCCCCGGCCCCGGCCCGGCCGGGATCAGGAGACCGCGTACCACTGGCTGGCCCAGCCGGTGTTGATGGTGCCGGTGGACTGCTCGCCGAGGTTCACGGTGGCCGGCAGCGAGGTCTGGCCGGTCAGGAGGGTGCTGTACCGCAGGTTCGGCGGGGTCAGGCCCGCGTTCACCGAGATCCCGGCGCCCGTCGACTTGAGGGTGAGGGCGTTGGTGGCCCAGGTGCCGTTGAGGAGGAGGGCGATGAAGTACGTGCCGGGGGCGGCGGTGAAGGGCTTGGCGAGGGGGAACGGCTTGGCGATCGCGTCGGTCATCAGCTGCGGGGAGATGTCCGCGGTGGACGCGCGCAGGGTGCCGTTCGCGTCGTAGACGCCGAGGAAGTTCTGCGAGAGCTGGGCGTTCGGGTCGATGCCGGCCAGCCCCAGCCAGATGTTGGACCAGGTGATCTGCTCGCGCAGCACGATCCGCACCAGGGTGACCCGTCCGGCCACGCCGGCGGTGGACTGGGCGGTCACGTGCCCCGCGTCGTTCGGATCGCCCGTCCAGGCGAGGAGGTTCTGGTCCTGCGGCCGGGGGCCCTCGTACCCCGAGCCGCCACCCGGTGCGACGGGAGCGGGCGCCGCGGCGCTGCTGCCGGCACCCTTGCCCTTCGGGCTTCCGCCGGAGGCGGTGCAGCCGGTCAGGAGGAGCGCCGTCGCGAGGGCGGCGGCGAGGCCGGCGGAGAGGGTGGTGGTACGGGTGCGCATGGTCCCCCCATGAAATGCGGCAATGCGGAAGTGCGTGTGCCAAAGGAGGCCATGGTCACACGGGGTCGTCCGCGGTCCGAGACCGGGGACTACTTCGCCTTGGCGGCCACCGGCGCGGGCCAGAGGTGGTCGGGGGTCACGATCGAGGTGACCGCGTTCCCGATCATGCTGGACAGGTTCTTGCCCCGGTAGTCGATGTCGCTGTTGACGAGGACCACCAGGGTGGCCTTCTCTGCGGGGAGTTGGGCCGCGATCGTCTCGTAGCCGGGCAGCTCCCCGTTGTGGCCGAGCCAGCCGTTGAAGTCGAGGATGCCGAGGCCGTACGAGGCGCCGGGGACGGCCCCGACCGGAAGGGTCCGGAGCCGCTCGGCCTGCGTCTCGGGGGTCAGCAGCCGGCCGTCCGCGAGCGCCGGGGCCCACCTGCGCAGATCGTCGAGGCCGGAGATGATCCCGCCGGCGGCCCAGGCCCAGGAGGGGTTCCAGTTCGTCGCGTCGGCGACGGTGCCCTTCGGGGTGAAGTTCGTGTACCCGTGGGCGTGCGGGTCGGGCACGGCGCTGTCGGTGGGCAGGGAGGTGTCGTTCAGCTTGAGCGGAGCGAACACGTGCTCCCGCAGGTAGTCGTCGAGGCTCTGCCCGCTGACCTTCTCGATCAGCATGCCGAGCAGGATGGTGTTCGTGTTGCTGTACTCCCACTTGGCGCCCGGCTTGAAGTTCGGGGGATGGCTGAAGCCGATGTCCACCAGTTGGCGCGGGGTGTACGTGCGGTGCGGGTCGGCGCGGACGCCGGCCAGCCACTTCTCGTCCGCTGTGTAGTCGAAGAGACCGCTGCGCATGTCCGCCAGTTGCCGCAGGGTGATGGAGTCCCCGCCGGGGACGCCGGAGACGTACCGGGATATGGGGTCGTCGAGGCCGGCCTTCCCCTGGTCGACCAGCTGGAGCACACCGGTGACGGTGAAGGTCTTGGTGACGCTCCCGACCCGGGTGTAGAGGTCGGACTTCATGGGCGTGCCGGTCTTCTTGTCCGCGACGCCGAAGGACTTCTCGTACACGCCGCGGCCGGGCATCCACAGGCCGATGTTCAGGCCCGGCATGCCGGTCTGCTTCATGATCTTCGTGATCGCCGCGTCGAGCTTGCGCACGGTGGCGGGATCGAAATCGGCGCGTACGGAGGCGGAGGCCGAGCCGGTACCCGCGCACAGCGCGGCCAGCAGCACCGCCACCGCGGCGGGCGTACCCGCCCGACGGACCCGGCGCCCACGCATCCGACGGCGCTCGACCATGACCGCTCACCCCTGCCCAGGCTCGACAACACGGCTCCCCGAGCCCCCGGGTACTGCGTCAAGCCTATGAGTGCCGCCCGCCCGCCGCGATTCGCCGGGAGGGCGGGTGTGAACCCCGGGCAGGCCCGGAAGGCAGTCCCTGGCTGCGCTGCCAGTAGCTGCAGCCGCCCGCCGTGGGGGCCACGCCGCCGTCGCTCCGCACGGGGCAGGGGACCGGCTCCGAAGCGGGCTCCGGGACGCGCTCCCAGTGCTGCGGCCCCGGCGCGGAGCTCGCCGGTTCCTTCAGGTACAGCGTGCACGCGGCGCCGGCCAGGACGAGGGCCAGCCAGCCCGCCACGGTCCAAAGCCGGACCCGGCGCGAGATCACGGCGCGATCGGGAGCCGGCGCTTGTGGTCGGTCAGCCGGTAGCGGCGGACGATCGTGTCGAAGGCGTGCTCGTCGACCGGCTTGCCCTCCAGGAAGTCGTCGATGTCGTCGTACGTGACGCCCAGCGCGTCCTCGTCGGCCTTGCCCGGGTCCAGGGTCTCCAGATCCGCGGTGGGGGTCTTCCAGACCAGTTCGGCGGGGGCGCCCAGGACGTCGGCCACGGCGCGCACCCGGCGCTTGGTCAGGCCGGTCAGCGGGACCAGGTCGGCCGCGCCGTCACCGAACTTCGTGAAGAAGCCGGAGACCGCCTCGGCAGCGTGGTCGGTGCCGACGACCAGGCCGTCTTGGGCGCCGGCCACCGCGTACTGGGCGATCATGCGCTGGCGGGCCTTGATGTTGCCCTGGACGAAGTCCTGGTGGTGCGCGTCCCGGAAGACGGTGCCGCCGGCGAGGGAGGCCTCCAGTGCGGCGTCGCTCGCGGGCTTGACGTCGACCGTCAGCACCCGGTCCGCCTGGATGAAGCCGAGCGCCAGCTGGGCGTCCTTCTCGTCGGCCTGGACTCCGTACGGCAGCCGCATCGCGTAGAACGTCGCCTCGTGGCCGGCCTCGCGGGCCCGCTCCACGGCCAGCTGGCACAGCCGGCCGGCCGTGGTGGAGTCCACCCCGCCGCTGATGCCGAGGACCAGGGAGCGCAGGCCGGTGGAGGTGAGCCGCTCGGCCAGGAAGGCCACCCGGCGCTCGATCTCCTCGTGCGCGTCGAAGGTCTCCGGCACCTGGAGTTCCCGGGCGATCTCCTGCTGCAGAACGGTGGACGCCGGCCGGCTCACGGCTGCTCCTCGTGGTCGATGGTGATGCGCGCGTCGCGCTGTGCTGCCGACCCTAGTCCAAGCCTTCCCGCGGCCCGAAAGCGGCCGGGCTTGACGAATCCGGCATAAGTTATGACACTCGAAGTGCAAGTTGTTTTCTTGTCGTATGACCCCCGAGGGTCAGGAGGCAGTCGTGGCCGAGCGCCGGATCTACGTAATCGCGGGGGCCGTCATGGGCGGGGTCTGGGCCTGGGGCTCGGACACCCCGGCCTGGGAGCACGCGCTGCGCCTCCTGGCGATCGTCGTGTGCGCCGGAGTCCTGATGTCGCTGGCGCACCGCCGCCGGGCCCGCCTCGGCAGGCCGGTCGAGCGCCGCCTGCACTCCGGCCTGCTGGTCGGGAAGGTGCTGCTGGTCGCGGCGGCCCTGCTGCTCGATCAGCTGCTCGGCCTGTGGTTCTCCGACCCGAGCCTGATCACCGCGGTCGTCCTGTTCGCGGGCATCGCGGCGGGCGGCCCCGCCCTGCACCGGCGGCTCACCCGGGACGGGCGCGGTACGGGGGACCCGCGATCCGCGCCCTCGGACCGCCGGGTGCTGTCAGGGGTGGACGCTCAGTAGCCGCGCTACGCCCGGTCGGCCGGCCCGGAGGTGTCCGTGCTGGCCAGGAGGGCGTGTACGGCCGTCTCCATCGTCCGGGCCGCGGATTCGACGCTCAGGCCACTGCTGCGCCAGTGGTACCAGGCGCCCCAGGTGGTCACGGCGTCCAGGCCGTGGAGCACCTCGGTCCTGCGCTCGGCGGGCAGCCGGTCGAGCTCGACGGCGAAGACCTCGGCCAGCCGGCTCCGGGCGAAGTCCAGGACCTGTCGGGTGACCTCCCTGATCCGGTCCCCGTTCTGCTCCAGTCGCATCAGCGTCAGCTGGGCCGGAGTGATCCACTCCAGGATCCGCGCGCGCTGTTCCGTGAGCGCGGCGACCCGTGCGGCCCGCGGCCCGTCGGTCGGCAGGGGCCTGGTCTGCTCGATCAGCTGCTCCAGGCGGCGCGCGATGGCCGTCTCCACCAGCTGGGACATGTCGGCGTAGTGGTGGAAGACCAGGCGTCGGGAGACGCCGGCGCGTTCCGCGACGCGGTCGGCGGGAAAGTGCGACTCGCCTTCGTCGAGCAGGGACAGCACCGCGTCGGCGATCTTCACCCGGGACTGCCGGCTGCGCTCGGCGCGGCCGTCCGCGCGTCGTTCCTCCGGCTGTCCCGCCACCGACTGCTCCATGTCGTCCCCTCCCGGCTTCGCTCGCCTCCATTGTCGCAAACGGGGGCGGAGCGTCCGAGTCCTCGTCCCGCTCGTCCTGATCGTCCCGCTCGCCGCGTGCGTCCGGCGGGGGTCCGCGTTGATTTAATTGCACTCTAAGTGCAATCATGGCCGGAACAAGCTGGTTCGGACGAGGGGGATCCCGTACGCATGTTCGCCACCCTGGGGCGCTGGTGCGCCCGACGACCGAAGCGGGTGGTCGCCGCCTGGCTCCTGCTGCTGCTGGGCCTGGCCGCGGCGGCGGGCGTGCTCGGCAGCGCCACCACCGAGACGGTCTCCATACCCGGCAGCGACAGCCAGGCCGCCCATGACGCCGCCCGGGCGTTCCCGGACTCCGCCTCCGGCCGCCAGCCCCTCGTCCTGCACACGCCCGCCGACGGTCTGCTCCTCACCTCGGACCGCGCGCGCGAAGCCGTCCAGGAGACGGCCCGCGCCCTCGCCGCCCGCGACCACGTGGTCGCCGTCACCACCCCGTACGAGCCGGCGGGCGGCGCCGCCCTCGCCCCCGACGGGCACACCGCCTACCTCACCGTGGAACTGGACCTGGCGGGCCGGAACATCACCGCGGACGTCGTCCACGACCTCAGGGCAGCCGCCGAACCGGCCGAAGCGGCCGGGATCGAGGTGACTCCCGGCGGCAACCTCGCCGAAGCCGCCGACAAGAAGTCCACCCGGCGCAGCGAGGCCATCGGGCTGGTGGCGGCCTTCGCCATCCTCTACCTCGGGTTCCGCAGGCCGGTCGCGGCCGCCGTACCGCTGGCCGTCGCCGTCGTGGGCCTCGGCATCTCGCTCGCGATCATCGGCCTCACCGGCCACGTGACGGACATGCCGTCCTCCGGCGCGACGATCGCGGCGATGATCGGCCTCGGCGTGGGCATCGACTACAGCCTCTTCTGCCTCACCCGCTTCCGGGAGCTGCTCGCCACCGGCCTGCTGATCGAGGACGCGGCCGCCCTGACGACCGGCGCCTCGGGCAAGTCGGTGGCCTTTGCCGGTACGGCGGTCATCGCGGCCCTCGCCGGCCTGGCCCTCGGCGGCCTGCCGCTGCTCCGCGCGCTGGCGCTCGCGCCCGGCATCGCCGTCCTGGTGGCCATGGCCGCCACGCTCACCCTTCTCCCCGCGCTGCTCTCCCTGCTGGGCCGGCGCCTGGCCCCCGAGGCACCCGCCCCGCCCGCGCCGGGTGCGGCGGACTCGCCGCAGGCACCGCCCGCCCGCGGCTGGGCGCGCATCGCCCGGCACGTCGCCGACCGCCCCTGGCGCTACCTGCTGGCGGGCCTGGCCTTCTTCGTCCTGCCGGCGCTCGCCGCGGCCCAGCTGTCGTTCGGGCAGCTCGACGGCGGCGACAAGTCCCCGGGAACGGCCGGGCGCACCGCCTACGACCGGCTCGCGTCCGCGTTCGGCCCGGGCGTCAACGGACCGCTCCAGGTGACCGACACGCTGGCGAAGCCCGCGTCCGGACCCGCGGATCCGGCCGTCACGGCCATGGGCAGGGCGCTGAAGGACACCAGCGGCGTCGCCGCGGTCGGACCCGCCCAACTGAGCCGCGACGCCAGGACCGTGCGCTGGCAGGTCACCCCCACCACCGCGCCCGGAGATCCGGGCACCGCCGCCCTGGTGGACCGGCTGCGTACCGACACCCTCCCGAACGTGACGAGGGGCACCGGCCAGGCGGCCCACGTGGGCGGCCTCCCCGCGATCCAGCTGGACCTCAACGACCGGCTCGCGCAGCGCCTGCCCGCCGTCATCGGGGTCGTCCTCGCCATCGCCGGGCTGCTCCTGCTGCTGGCCTTCCGCTCCCCGCTGGTCGCCGTGAAGGCGGCCGTGCTCAACCTCCTGTCGGTGGCCGCCGCTTACGGTGTGCTCACCGCGCTGTTCCAGTGGGGCTGGGGAGCGGCGCTCCTCGGCCTCGGAGGCCCGGTACCGATCCCCGGATACGTTCCGCTGCTCATGTTCGCGGTCCTGTTCGGGCTCTCCATGGACTACGAGGTCTTCCTGCTGAGCGCCGTCCGCGAGGCGTGGCTGGCGAGCGGGGACAACCGGGGCGCGGTGATCACCGGCCTGGCCAGGACCGGCAGGATCATCACCTCCGCCGCGCTGATCATGGTGTGCGTCTTCCTCGGCTACCTCCTGTGGGACGACCCCGTCGTGAAGATGTTCGGGATCGGCCTCGCCACCGCGGTCGCGCTCGACGCCACGGTCGTCCGCGGGCTCCTGGTCCCCACCACGATGGTCCTGCTCGGCAAGGCCAATTGGTGGCTTCCGGGGTGGCTCGACCGGCTGCTGCCGCAGATGCACATCGAAGGCGGCGAGCAGGACCCCGTCCGTACCTCCCCCGTCCCCGAACCCGTGAGGAACGCATGAACCACCGCACTGTCCAGCCCGATGCCCGAGCGAAGACCGCCGTACGGGGGAGTGGCCCGCGCGGCAGCGCCGCGCGCAGTCCGCGCAGCCCAGGCAGCCCGCGCCGCGCCCGGCGGTGGGTGCTGGCCGGAGCGTGCGCCCTGCTCGTCGGGCTCGTGCTCGCCGACCGTGTGGCCGCCGGCGTCACCGAGGGCCGCATGGCCGACCGGATCGCCGCGCGGCAGAGCGCCCTGGTGGCGGCGCCGGACGTCTCCATCGACGGCTTCCCGTTCCTGTGGAACGCGGCGGCGGGAAGCTACCCGGAGGTGGAGGTCGACGGCCGGGCGAGGACGGGGGACGGGCTGCCCGTCACCGCCTCCCTCGACCTGCACGACGTGTCCAGGAGCGCGGACGGCTACTCGGCGGCCAAGGCGACGGGGGAGTTCAGGGTCCCGCTCGACGCGCTCGGGGCGAAGCGCGGTGCCGGTGTCCGGATGACCGGGCGCGACGGGCGGCTGGAGATCACCCGCTCCTTCATGGGAGTACCCCTGGTGGTGACCGCCTCGCTCAAGCTGACCGGTGACACCGTCACGCTGGAACCGGCGGCGGCGTCCTTGGCCGGGCGTCCGCTCGACCCGGCCAATCCGCAGATCGCGGCCGCGCTCAAGGCGGCGGAACGCAAAATACCGGAGCTGCCGCTCGGCCTCGTCCCGTCCGGCATCTCGGTCGACGGCAGCGCGGTGACGGTGCACGGCGAGGCGAAGGACGTCGGTCTCGCGGACGAGGCCTGAGCGAAGGGCGGGGGTTCTCCGGGCGCCGGCCGGTCGGCAGGCCGGTCGGCGGGCCGGTCGGCGGGCGGGTCGGCGGGCCGGTCAGCGGCTCTTCTTCTGGGCTTCTACGATGTCCCGCACCGCGTCGTCCACGCCGGCGCGGCTCTGCACCCACTCCGAGAAGGCGGGGAACTGCCCGGCTATCGCGATCAGCACCTTCAACTCGGCGGGCGCGATGTTCACTTCGCACAGATTGCGCTCGACGGCCCGGATCACGCCCCGCGCCACCTGATCCGGCGAGGACGTCCGGGCACCGCCGGGGGTCTTCGCGCCGGTCGCGGCGTGCATGCCGGCGTCGCGGACGTACCCCGGCTGGATGATGGACACGCCCACGCCCGTGCCGCGCAGGTCCTGACGGAACGCCAGCGCGAAACCGCGCAGCCCGAACTTCGTCGCGTCGTACAGTGAGGACGATTTGGTGGCGGCCTTCCCGGAGATCGAGCCGATCAGGGCGATGTGGCCCTGCCCCGCGCCGACCATGCGGGGCGCGAGCAGGCGGGCCAGCATGACCGGCGCCCGCAGGTTCACGGCGAGGGCCCGGTCGATCTGCCCGGGGGTGTAGTCGAGCAGGTCGCCGCTGGACGGAAGGGCCGCGTTGGCGATCAGGACGTCGGTATCCGGGCACTGCGAGGCCAGCCGCTCGACATCGGCGGGGTCGGCGAGATCGGCGAGGACGGCCAGGGCGCCGAGCTCGTCGGCCACCGCACTGAGTGCGTCCTCGCGGCGCCCGGTCACGACGAGCTTCGCGCCCCGCGCGGCGAGCGTGCGGGCCAGTGTGAGTCCTATGCCGCCCGTGACCCCGGTGAGGAGAACGGTCGATCCGGTGATGCGCATCCCAAACCCTCCCTGTTGTTCGTCCGAACGAACAGTGGCAGTCGGGTGGGCGGGAGGGCCAGGGAAATCACCGAACCGGCCGGCGGACGCGGGGGATTGACCGCGTTCCGGTCACTCGGCCGGCGGTGTGGTGGTGGCGCGCAGGCCCCCGAGCAGCGTGGCCAGGTAGCGGTGGGCCGTGTCGATCCGGTGGTCGGGAGCGCCGCCGTGGACGTCCACGGCGTAGGCGATGCCGCACATGAGGGGGACCAGATCGCCCGGGGCCAGATCGGCGCGGACGGCTCCGGCCTCACGAGCCCGGTCGAGCAGGACCCGGCCGGCCGACCACAGCGCCGTCTTGAGTTCCGTGGTGCGCGCCAGGGCGTCCTCGGCCGCGGCGGTGACCGGGGCCAGGGAAGCGTCGGTGACCTGCGCTTCGACGGTGCGGGTGAGGAACTCCTCCAGCGCGCGCCGGGGATCGGGGTCGGCCAGCGCCCGCTCGCCGTGCGCGGCCAGGTCTTCCAGGCAGGGGGTGGCGACGCTCTCCAGCAGTGCCTCGGGCGTGGCGAAGTGGCGGTAGACGGTGCCGACGCCGAGTCCGGCGCGGCGGGCGACGTCGTTGAGCTGCAGGGCCGTTCCCTGGTCGACCAGATCGCGGGCCACGGCGATGATCCGCTCCCAGTTGCGGGCCGCGTCCTTGCGCAGTGGCGTCGTCGTCATGGGGACATGTTAACTGGATGGCTCATCCGCATGGTCCGCCCCTAGTGTTCGGCTGTGAGCGTTCATGTCGTCATGGGATTCGGGCCCGCAGGGGCCGCCACCGCTCGGCTTCTGGCCGGGCAAGGGCGTTCGGTACGGGTCGTGACCCGGTCGGGCAGGCCGGCGGAGCCCGGCATCGAGCACGTCGCGCTGGACGCGACGGACAGCCGGCTGCTGGCCGGGGCGGTGCGGGGCGCGGCCGCGATCCACCAGTGCGCCGCCCCGCCCTACCACCGCTGGGCCCGCGACTGGCCGCCGCTGATCTCGTCCGTCTGCGCCGCGGCCGAGGAGACCGGGGCCGTACTGGTCATGCTGGGCAACCTCTACGGCTACGGGCCCGTCGACGGGCCGCTGACCGAGGGGCTGCCCCTGGCGGCCGCCGGGGCCAAGGGCCGGGTGCGTGCCGAGGGCTGGGAGGCGGTGCGCAAGCTGCACGAGGAGGGCCGCGTCAAGGCGGTCGAGGTGCGGGCCTCGGACTTCTTCGGGCCCGGCGTGACCGACGGCGGGCATCTGGCCGGGCGGGTCATGCCGCGGCTGCTGCGCGGCAAGCCCGTCTCCACCCTCGGGGACCCCGACGCGCCGCACAGCTGGAGCTACCTGCCGGACGTGGCCCGGGTCCTGGCCGAGGTCGCGGACGAGGAGCGGGCCTGGGGGCGCGCCTGGCACGTCCCGACGGAACCCGCCCTGTCCGTAAGGGAGATGGTGGACCTGCTCGCCGCCCGGGCCGGGACCGGGCCGGTCGCGGTGCGCCGGCTGCCGCCCGCCGTCCTCGGCGCGGCCGCGCTCTTCTCGCCCCTGATCCGGGAGCTGAAGGAGGTCCGCCACCAGTTCGACCGGCCGTTCACCGTCGATTCGACCGCGTACGAAGCCGAGTTCGCCGTACGGGCCACCCCCGTCGCCGAGCAGGTCGGGGAGACGGTGGACTGGTGGCGCGAGCGATCGGCCACGGCCCGGTGACGCCTGCGCCGGGGCGCGGCGCGCCGGCATCGCGATTACTCGGGGTCCGAGGGGGCCGCGGATTCCGGGGACCCGGCGGGGTCCGTGACGGGGGGAAGCCCCTGCATCTGCCGGTACTGGTCCATGATGGCCGTGATGGCCAGGAGGTGCTCCTTCTTCATGCCGGCCGCGCGCATCGCCACGGAGCGCACGCCCGCCTGGCGCAGGGCCTCGACGGCGGCGGCCTCGTCGAGCACCGACTCGGCCACCTCGTCGTCGAAGAAGTAGGCGACGGACACCCCGAAGAAACGGGCGAGGGCGGCCAGCAGGTCCGGTGAGGGGTTGCAGCGCTTGCCCGTCCGCAGCTGGGACAAGTACACGGCGCCGGCCTTGATGTCGGGGTTGACCCGCTTCAGCTCCTCGGCCACCTCGGCGTTGGTCCAGTTCCTGCCCCTGGGGCGGACCGTCCTGAAGAGGTCGTCGAGACGCACTGCCAGCACGGGCCGGTCGTCAGTACCGGACACTGCGCATCTCCTTGCCTTACACCCGGGAATAGCTCACAGCTATTTTGCATTTTTGCAGATTAGCGGTCAGTTGACAATCCGGCTTGAGTCGGCCACCGTGGACCCGTCGATAGCTGGCAGCTAACTCTGCTTCACGGGGGTAGCCGAGTGAGCCGCCAGTCGTATCGAGCCGGTCCGGGCCGGCCCTCGGGGGATGGGGGCCGGCCCCGACCGCTGCGCTCCGCGCGCCCTTCAACGGGTCTCTGCGCGTGCCGCCGTTCCGTCCAGGGGAACGCTCAGTCCGATGCTCTCGGCCGCCACGGCGATCGCGAAGTCGAAGTACGCGGACTCGTCCCGGACGCTGTCGTGGGTGCGGCTGAAGACCTGGAACACCAGGAGCCCGACCAGACTGCTCCACAGCACCATGCCGCGCTCAACGAGGTCCGAGAACGGGGCCTCGGGCGTGCCGCCGAAGAGCTGTACGGCCTGCGGCAGGAGCAGCGGCGGACCGGGCACCGCACGACGCGGCGGGGTGAGTTCACCGGCCGCCAGGGCGGAACGCACGATGCCCGCCAGCACCGCGGGGGTGCGCGTGGCGGCCGGGACGGTGTCCTGCGGGGCGTGGTAGCCGGGGACGGGAGAGCCGTAGATCAGCGTGAACTCCGCGGAGTTGTCGAACGACCACGTCCGCAGCGCGCGTGTCACCGCGAGGAGCCGCGCCCCGGCCGGGGCGCCCGCGGCGGCGGCGCTCCGGTCGGCCTCCTCCATCGCGGCGCCGGAGGAGTCGTACGCGTCGGTCACGAGCGCGGTCAACAGGTCGTCCCGGTGCGGGAAGACGGCCTCGACGTCGGCGACGGAGAGGCCGCTGCCCTCGGCGACGGCCTCCGGGGACAGTCCTGCGGCGCCCAGTTTCACGAGCAGTTGGCGCGCGGTGGCCCTGAGGGCGGCGTGCCGCGCGGTGTTCTCATCGTCGGCAGGGGTGGAAACATCCATGTGCCGAACCGTACCCGCCGGCCGGCCGGGGCCCCGGCCGGTTCCGGACGGGGCCCGAAAGGGGCGGTGGGCTCAAACGGTCCGACGGCCGCCGAGAGCCTCCACGGCGCCGACCATCCGGTCCCAGAACGGACCGGATTCCAGGGTGAGCGCCACCTGCGCGTTCACCGGTCTGCCCGTGTACCGGTGCAGGTCCACGACGGTGGCGCCGCGCGTGTACCGGCCCTGCAGCTCGACGACCACGTTCGCGTCCACGCAGCGGACGATGTCCGGATCGAGCACCCGGGCGACCGCCACCGGATCGTGCAGCGGCGGGTCCTGGAACCCCCACAGCGTGCGGTAGGTGGAGGCGAAGAAGGTCAGCAGCTCGGCGCAGACCTGCCCCAGTTCGGTGCCCAGGCGCTCGAAGCGGGCGACGATCGCGGGTGTGGCGAGGGCCTGGTGCGTGACGTTCAGGCCGCACATGGTGAGCGGTACACCGCTGCGGAAGACGATGTCCGCGGCTTCCGGGTCCGCCTGGATGTTGAACTCGGCGGCGGGGGTCCGGTTGCCCCGCTCGGTCGAGCCGCCCATGAGGACGATCTCCCGGATGCGGAGGGCGGCGTCGGGATGGCGGGTCAGCAGCAGGGCGATGTTCGTCAACGGCGCGGTCGGTACGAGGGTGACCGGCTCCGGATGCCGGGTCAGGATCCGGTACATGAGGTCCACGGCGTGCTCGGCGACCACGTCCACGGTGGGTTCGGGGAACCGCGGCCCGTCCAGGCCGGACGCGCCGTGCACGTCGGCCGCCACGCCCAGCGCCTGGACCAGCGGGCGGGCGCAGCCGGCCGCGATGGGCACGCCGGTGATGCCCGCGACCGTGCAGACCCGGCGCGCGTTCAGAGTGGTTTTCGCGAGCGTCTGATTGCCCGCGACCGTGGTGATGGCCAGCAGGTCGACCGCGGGGTCGCCCGCCGCGAGCATGATCGCGAGGGCGTCGTCGTGTCCGGGGTCGCAGTCGATGATGATCGGTACGGGCACACGCACTCCTGCCGGACGGTGCTGACCCGGCCCATTGTGCCGCTCCGTCACCCCGGCGGCCAGACGGGCCGAATGCGCGGCGCGGCGCCGGTGGTGCATGATCGGGGGATGTCTGATCGCATCATTGCCGCCTGTGACGGCGCGGCCAAGGGCAACCCCGGACCGGCCGGTTGGGCGTGGGTCGTCGCCGACGCACAGGGCCGGCCGGAGCGCTGGGAGGCCGGCCCCCTGGGCCGGGCCACCAACAACGTGGGAGAGCTCACCGCCCTCCAGCGGCTGCTGGAGGCCCTGGCTCCGGGAACGGCCGTCGAGGTCCGCATGGACTCCCAGTACGCCATGAAGGCGGTGACCCAGTGGCTTCCGGCCTGGAAGCGCAACGGCTGGAAGACCGCGGCCGGCAAGCCCGTGGCCAATCGGGAGCTCGTCGAGCGGATCGACGCGCTGCTGGCCGGGCGGGACGTGGAATTCCGCTATGTCCCGGCCCACCGCGAGGACGGCGACCACTTGAACGCGATCGCCGACCAGGCCGCCAGTGACGCCGCCGTCACCCAGCAGGCGGCCGGTACGGCACTCGGCGCCGCGGCCATGCCCGTGCCCGCTCCCGCGCGCGGTTCCGCGTCGCGCGCGAGGGCCGGAACCGGACCGTCGGCCACGGCCACCGCCACGGCCACCGCCACGGCCAAGAAGCCCGCCCGCGGCCGGGCCTCGATCAAGGCGAAGTTCCCCGGCAGCTGCCCGTGCGGGACCTCGTACGCCGCCGGCGACATGATCGCCAAGCTCGGCAACCGCTGGGGGCACCCGGGCTGCGGGAGCGCCGCGCAAGCGTAAAGGATTACCCAAAACGCGCTGCCGCGTGTGCTAGGCGGGCGGTCGCCGCGCGCCTGTACTGCAGGAATGCAAACTCGAAACGGCAAGGGCCCAAGACGGTCGGCACGCCCGTCGGGGGTATTTTTATCGCTCACTGGTGAAGATATCGCCCATATCGACGCCCGTGACGGAAGTCATCGCCATTGCTTGCCGCGCGCGAGTTTGCACATAGTTGCCGATGTGAAACGCACATGGCATGAATTTCCCGCGCGCCCTTCCGGTCTCTCGGCCGCCGCCGTCCACGGCGCGGGGCGCCGCAGATGAAGACCGCGCCCGAGCGGCTGCGCGCCGGCCTGGCCGCCGGGGCGGCCGCCGTCACCCTGCTCTGGGCCGTACAGGTGCATCCGTCCGCCCGCCCCGACGAGCTCATCGGGGCGAGCGCACACCTCACCGGGCTCCTCGCGGGCTACGGGATCCTCGCCATGCTCTTCCTGATGGCGCGCGTGCCCGCGGTCGAGCACGGGGTGGGCGCCGACCGCCTGGCCCGCTGGCACGCCTTCGGCGGCCGGTGGGTCCTGGTCCTGTGCGGCGCCCACGCGCTGTTCGCCCTCGTCGTGTACGCCCTGCGCACCGGGACCGATCTGCTCGGCGCCACCGGTGCCCTCTTCCGGTACCCGGCGGTCACCGCGGCATTCGCCGGGGCCGCCCTTCTGGCGGGCGTGGGCCTGTGCTCCGCCAGGGCCGTCCGCCGCCGCGTCTCGCAGGAGACCTGGCGCGGCATCCACCTCTTCACCTACCTCGCCGCCGCGCTCGGCTTCGTCCACCAGCTCGCCGGCCCCGACGTCGCCGTCACCGCCTTCACCGCCTGGTTCTGGGCCCTGCTGCACACCGTCGTCGGGGTACTGCTCGCCTGGTACCGCGGGATCGTCCCGGCCCGCCAGGCCCTGCGCCACGGGCTGCGCGTCGCCACCGTCGAACGTGAAGGCCCCGGCGTCGTCTCCGTCACCGTCCAGGGCGGCCGGCTGAGCGAACTCCGGGCCGAGCCGGGGCAGTTCTTCCGCTGGCGATTCCTGACCCGCGGCCTGTGGCACACGGCCCTGCCGTTCTCCCTCTCTGCGCCCGCCCGCGACGACCGCCTCCGCATCACCGTGAAGGCCCTCGGCAGGCACTCGCGGCGCGTGCGCGGGCTCCGGCCCGGCACCAGGGTCCTCGCGACCGGCCCCTTCGGTGCCCTCACCGAACGGCGGCGCACCCGTCCCAAGGTCTTGCTGATCGCCGGCGGCATCGGGATCACTCCGATGCGCGCGCTCTTCGAGTCCCTGCCCGCGGGCCCCGGTGACCTGACCCTGCTCTACCGGGCGGGTGACGCCGGCCAGCTGGTCCTGCGCGACGAGCTGGAGGCCATCGCGGCGGAGCGCCAGGCGGCCCTGCACTACCTGGTGGGGCGCTCCGACGCCGCGTACGACCCGCTCGCGCCCCAGGCCCTGCGCGCGCTCGTCCCCGATCTGTCCGACCGCGACGTCTACCTCTGCGGACCGCCCGGCATGGCGGACGCCACCACTGCGGCGCTGCTCAGGGCGGGCGTCCCCGCCGAGAGCATCCACACGGAGTGCTTCACCTACTGAGCCGACCGCATCCGCGGAACCCACCCGGACCCACCGATCCGCCGGACCCACCGATCCGCCGGACCGGCCGGACCCACTGGACCCACCGAGGAACCGACCCGCCATGAACCGCCACGCCGCAACCCAGGAGCCCCTCCGTCAGGGCGGGGCCGCGCCGCCCCCGCGGGCCCGCCGGGCCGCCCGGCACCGGAAGGGCCCGCGCCCGCGATGGCTCGTGGCCGGGATCGCCCTGGCCAGCGTGGTGTCCGCCACGGTCATCACGGCCACCGTCGACCCGTCCGCGCCGGCCCCGGACCCGAAGCCGAGCCTCCGGTCCGCGCGCTGACTGACTGACGGACGGACCGTCCGTACGGCGGCCGCCGTGCTCAGGGGCTCCCGTTGAGCTCCGCCACGATCGAGGCGGGTGTGTGACCGCTGCCGTCCGACAGCCGGTGGAAGTCGACGGAGACGTAGTTCGGGTTGCGGCCCCCGGTCGCGGTCCGGCACTGCTCGGCGATGCGGCCGCGCAGTTTGGCGCCGTTGTCCAGGGCCGCGGTGAGGACGGTGGGCACGTTGCGGTGGTGGCTCATCGTGAACAGCCGCCGGAATCCGGGCTCCTGACGGTCCAGGGGAACATCGGGCCAGCGGGTGACGCATGCGAGGTCGTTGCCCATGTCCCCGAGGCTCCAGTAGTTGCTCACCGTCCAGGACTTGTCGTACATGACGCCGAGCTGCTCGCGGTCGGACCGGTCGGAGAAGATCAGCAGGCGCTTGCCGGCGGTGACGAGGTCCGCCACCTTCGGCCATCCGTTCTGCCGTACGCCCCAGTCATCGGGCCGGAACAGCAGCTCCTGCAGGCCCCGGACCCGGCCGAGGGACTGCCCCAGCTGGCCGGCGTCGACGTAGTCCTCCAGGAAGACGGTCACGACCTCCTGCGGATGGGAGGCGAGGAAGTCCACCACGGTCTGCATCGTGCCCTGGAAGGACTGCCGCGGCAGGGCGTAGGTGGCTCCGGCGAAGGTCTTGCAGTCGCCGTGGCACAGGTAGACGTCGCTGGGGTAGCAGTCGCTGCCGAAGCTGATGACGCACAGCCAGGTGCTGTGCTCGTACCAGTGCGTGTCCAGGCTCAGGCCGCGGACGCCGTTGTCGAGCTGGGCGCGCACCGACTCGGCCTGGTTCACCGAACTCCAGCGGGAGTCCTCGTAGTTGGTGAACGCGTTGTGGGTGGTCAGGAAGGCCGCCTCGTCAAGGCGGCGGTCGCCCCACCGGGCGGCCGCGGCCTCGGCCGCACGCGCACCGGGGGAGACCGGGGCGGCGGAGGGGGCTCCGGCGGGAGCCGACGCCGACGCCGCGGTCGCCGCGCCGAGGAGGGCCAGCAGGAGGAGGCAGACGAGGGCGAGCCGGCCGGTCCTCCTCACGCGCGCGGCGGGGGTGGTCCGCGGACCGGACCTGGATTGGGGCGTGTCCATGTCAACCATGCGGAGGAGGGTAGCGCGCGGGCCGTCGATCCGCTGCCCCGCGGACGCCTCCGGCCGGACCGGGCCGCCCGCCCCGTGGAGCCGCTCCGCCCCAAGAGCTCACCAAGATACGTTCTCGATACATTCAACCGGCGGTGGGCGATCCGCGCCGCGGCGCTTCACAGGTGCAACCTGTGCGCGACGCACCCATGGTCAGCCGGATCCCGCGGAGGGGCCGGCTGCGCCCGCCTCCCGGAAGGGGCCACCACGTGAAACGCGGCAGGGCCAGGGCCACGACAGAACGCGCGGCGGACGCCGTCTCCGACCGGTTGCTGCAGGCGGGGCGCCTGCTCAGCAGGGCGCCCGGGACGGCGGACGGCCGGGCGGTGTTCCGGGCCGACCAGCAGGTCAACGACGCGCCGTACCGCGAGCGCTGGGCGCACGACAAGGTGGTGCGCTCCACCCACGGCGTGAACTGCACCGGATCGTGCTCGTGGCAGGTGTACGTCAAGGACGGCCTGATCACGTGGGAGACGCAGGCTACCGACTACCCGTCGACGGGCCCCGACCGTCCGGAGTACGAACCGCGCGGCTGCCCCCGCGGAGCCTCGTTCTCCTGGTACACGTACTCGCCGACCCGTGTGCGGTACCCGCACGCCCGGGGCGTCCTCGTGGAGATGTACCGCGAGGCCAGGGCGCGCCTCGGCGGCGACCCGGTGGCCGCCTGGGCGGAGATCACCACGGACCCCGACAAGCGGCGCCGCTACCAGGCGGCCCGCGGCAAGGGCGGCCTGGTCCGGATCGGCTGGCAGGAAGCCCTGGAGATCGCCGCGGCTGCGCATGTGCACACACTGGCGGCGCACGGCCCCGACCGGATCGCCGGGTTCTCGCCCATCCCGGCCATGTCGATGGCCTCGCACGCCGTCGGGGCCCGCTTCCACGCCCTGATCGGCGCGCCGATGCTGTCGTTCTACGACTGGTACGCGGACCTGCCCATCGCGTCGCCGCAGGTCTTCGGGGACCAGACCGACGTACCCGAATCGGGGGACTGGTGGGACGCCGCCTACCTGATGCTGTGGGGTTCCAACGTTCCCGTCACCCGGACGCCCGACGCCCACTGGATGGCCGAGGCCCGCTACCGCGGGCAGAAGGTCGTGGTCGTCTCCCCCGACTACGCCGACGCCACCAAATTCGCCGACGAGTGGCTCCACCCGCATCCGGGCACCGACGGCGCGATGGCCATGGCCATGGGGCACGTCATCCTCAAGGAGTGCTTCGTCGAGCGGCAGGTCCCCTACTTCACGGACTACGTGAAGCGGTTCACGGACCTGCCCTTCCTGGTGGAGCTGGAGGAGCGCGAGCCGGGGCGGCACGTCCCGGGCCGCTTCGTGACCGCGGCGGACCTGCGCCACGCCCGGGACGCGCCCGACGAGGCGACGCGCCGGTGGATGCCCGTCCTGCTGGACGCCGTCACCGGTGCGCCCGTGGTGCCGAACGGGACCCTGGGGGACCGCTGGTCGAAGTTCGGCGAGGGCCGCTGGAACCTGGACCTGGGGGACGTGGAACCGCTCCTGAGCCTGTACGGGGGCGAGGGCGGATCCGTCGCGAAGGTCGTCCTGCCCCGCTTCGACGAGGCGGGCGCGACCGTGGAGCGCGGCGTCCCCGTGCAGCGCCTCGGCGACCGCCTGGTGACGACCGTGTTCGACCTGATGCTGGCCCAGTACGGGGTGGGCCGCGGCGGGCTCGGCGGCCGGTGGCCGGCCTCGTACGAGGACGCCTCCACCCCGTGCACCCCGGCCTGGCAGGAGGCGATCACCTCCGTGCCCGCGGGCGCGGTGGTGCGGGCGGCGCGGGAGTTCGCCCGCACGGCCGAACAGACGCGCGGCCGCTGCATGATCGTGATGGGTGCGGGCACGAACCACTGGTTCCATTCGGACACGATCTACCGCTCCTTCCTCTCCCTGTTGCTGCTCACGGGCTGTCAGGGGGTGAACGGCGGCGGCTGGGCCCACTACGTCGGCCAGGAGAAGGTACGGCCGTTCGCCGGCTGGCAGCAGCTGGCCACCGCTTCCGACTGGATCCGGCCCTCCCGCCAGATGGCGGGCACGCCGTACTGGTACCTGCACACCGACCAGTGGCGCTACGAGGGGTTCGCGGCCGAGCAGCTGACCGCGCCCACGGCCCGCGGCACCTTCGCCGGCGCGCACACGGCGGACCTGGTGGCCCGGTCGGTACGGCAGGGCTGGATGCCCTCCTACCCCACGTTCTCGGCCAACTCCCTGGAGCTGGGCCGACAGGCCCACGCCTCCTGGAGGGAACCCTCGGCCTGGGTGGAGCAGCAGCTGGAGGCGGGCCGGATCTCCTTCGCCTGCGAGGACCCCGACGATCCGGTGAACTGGCCGCGCGTGCTGACGGTGTGGCGGGCCAACCTCATCGGCTCCTCGGCCAAGGGCAACGAATACTTCCTGCGGCACCTGCTGGGCGCTGACGACAACGCCTCGGCCGCACAGGCGCCGCCGGAGCACCGGCCGCGGGAGGTGGCCTGGCGGGAGGAGGCGCCGCGGGGGAAGCTGGACCTGCTCCTCGCGCTCGACTTCCGCATGACCTCCACCACCCTGTTCGCCGACCTCGTCCTTCCGGCGGCGACCTGGTACGAGAAGCACGACCTGTCCAGCACGGACATGCACCCCTTCGTGCACGCGTTCTCGCCGGCGATCGACCCGCCGTGGCAGGCCCGTACCGACTTCGAGATCTTCCACGGCCTCGCCGCCAAGGTCGCCGAACTGGCGCACGGCCGCCTGGAGGACGCCTGGGACCTGGTCGCCACGGCCCTCCAGCACGACACCCCGGGAGAGGCTCCGCCCGAGGGGCCCACCACACCCCGGTACACGCTCGTCCAACGGGACTACACGGCCCTCGCCGACCGGCTCGCCGCCTTCGGACCGCTGCCCGACGAGCACGGCATGCAGGTGCGCGGCATCACGGTGCACACGACGCCGGAGTCCCACTGGCTCGCCGAGCGCTGCGGCACGGCCCGGGAGGGAGCGGCCCGGGGCCGCCCGCTGCTCGACACGGACGTCAAGATGTGCGAGGCGATCCTCGCCCTGTCCGGCACTACGAACGGCCGCGTCGCCGCCGAAGGCTTCCGCCAGCTCGGCGTGCGCTGCGGACCGGGCAGCGGCCTGGAGGAGCTGGCCGCCTCGCTGGCCGAGCGGCGCATCGTGTTCTCCGACACCCAGGCCCGCCCGGTGCAGGTCGGCGCCAGCTTCGAATGGTCCGGGAAGGAAGGGCCGGACCGCCGCTACGCGCCCTTCACCATCAACACCGAGCACCGCAAGCCCTGGCACACGCTGACCGGCCGCCAGCACTTCTACCTCGATCACGAGTGGATCGCCGAGTACGGCGAACAACTGCCCGTCTACCGGCCGCCCCTGGATCTCGCGGCCCTCGGGGACCGGCCCCGCCGCGAGGACGCGGACGCCGGCCGGTCGGTGACGGTGCGGTACCTGACCCCGCACTCGAAGTGGTCCATCCACTCCGAGTACCAGGAGAACCTCCTCATGCAGACCCTGGCCCGGGGCGGCCCGGTCATCTGGCTCGGCACCGAGGACGCCGAGGCCATCGGCGCCGCCGACAACGACTGGATCGAGGCCGTCAACGCCAACGGCGTGGTCGTCGCCCGCGCCGTCGTCTCCCACCGGATGCCGCCCGGAACGGTGTTCATGTACCACGTGCAGGAACGCATGGTGAACGTGCCCACCTCCGAGACCACGGGGCGGCGCGGCGGCGTCCACAACGCCCTGACCCGCCTGCTGATCAAACCCACCCATCTGATCGGCGGACACGCCCAGCTCTGCTTCGCCCCCAACTACTACGGGCCCACCGGCAACCAGCGCGATGCCGTCACCGTCATCCGCCGCCGCTCCCAGGAGGTCACGTACTGATGCCCCGAAGCGCAGCGCCCATCGGGCGCGTGATGGCACAGGTCGCGATGGTCATGAACCTCGACAAGTGCATCGGCTGCCACACCTGCTCCGTCACCTGCAAGCAGACCTGGACCAACCGGTCGGGCAGCGAGTACGCCTGGTTCAACAACGTCGAGACCCGCCCCGGCCAGGGCTACCCGCGCCGCTGGGAGGACCAGGAGAAGTGGCAGGGCGGCTGGCGGCTCAAGCGGGGCCGCCTGATGCCGCGCAGCGGCGGCCGGGCCCGCCGTCTCGCCACCCTGTTCGCCAACCCCCGTCTTCCCTCCCTGTCCGACTACTACGAGCCGTGGACCTACGACTACGAGAACCTGATCAACGCGCCGCTGGGCGACGACGTCCCCACCGCCGCCCCGCGCTCGCTGATCGACGGCCGTCCCACCACGGTGACCTGGGGCCCCAACTGGGACGACGACCTGGGCGGCGGTCCGCAGCACCTCGCCGCCGACCCCGTGCTCCAGAAGATGAGCGAGCAGGTCCGCCTGGAGTACGAGCAGGCGTTCATGTTCTACCTGCCACGGATCTGCGAGCACTGCCTGAACCCGTCGTGCGTGGCCGTGTGCCCCTCGGGGGCGCTGTACAAGAGGGTCGAGGACGGCATCGTCCTCGTCGACCAGGACCGCTGCCGGGGCTGGCGCATGTGCGTGACCGGATGCCCGTACAAGAAGATCTACTTCAACCACCGCACCGGCAAGGCCGAGAAGTGCACCCTGTGCTACCCCCGCATCGAGGCCGGGCAGCCGACCGTGTGCTCCGAGACCTGCGTCGGCCGCCTGCGCTATCTCGGGGTCGTCCTCTACGACGCCGACAGGGTCGGTGCCGCCGCCGCCACGCCCGACGAGAAGGACCTGTACGAGGCCCAGCTCGACTGCTTCCTCGATCCCGACGACCCCGCCGTGCAGCACGCGGCGGAACAGGCGGGGATCCCGCACGACTGGATCACCGCTGCCCGGCGCTCACCGGTGCGCGCCCTGATCAGCGAGTACAAGGTGGCGCTGCCCCTGCACCCGGAGTACCGCACCATGCCGATGGTCTGGTACATCCCGCCGCTGTCGCCCATCGTGGAATCCCTGACGGCCACGGGACACGACGGCGAGGACCCGGCGAAGCTCTTCGCCGCGATCGACTCGATGCGGATCCCCATCGGCTATCTGGCGGAGCTGTTCACGGCGGGCGACCCGGCCCCCGTGGAGGCGTCGCTGTGCCGCCTGGCCGCCATGCGGGCGCACATGCGCCGCATCAACCTCGGCGAGGAACAGGACCCCGCCATCGCCGGCTCGGTGGGCATGGACGCCGACGGCATCGAGGCCATGTACCGGCTGCTGGCCGTGGCCAAGTACGAGGACCGCTACGTGATCCCCACCGGGTACACCGCCCGGCACGCGGAACACGCCGACCCCGGCACGGGGTGCAGCCTCGACGGCGAGGGCGGCCCCGGGATGTACACGGCCGACACCTTCCACGCCCCGCCCGCCGGCCCCGATGCCGAGCCGGAGCCCGGATCCCTGAGCGGCCGCGTGAACCTCCTCAACTGGAACGGCCGGGGCGCCCCGGCCGGGCTCTTCCCCCGCAGGGAGCAGGCATGAGCCGCACCGCCGCCCTCCACCAGGCCGCCTCCCTGCTCCTGTCGCACCCCGGTGAGGACTGGCCGCAGCGCCTCGGCCTCGTCCGCGGCTGCCTCGGCGACCTCGCCGGCGAGGAGGCCGCCCTGCTGCTGCGCTTCTGCACGGTGGTCGAGGAGGTACCGCAACTGGAGATGTCCGCCCGCTACGTGGCCGCGTTCGACCGCAGCCGCCGCCGCACCCTGCACCTCACGTACTACACGGACGGCGACACCCGCCGCCGCGGCCAGTCCCTGCTGGGCTGGCGGCAGCTGTACCTCGAACACGGCTGGCAGCCGCCCTCGGACGAACTGCCCGACTTCCTCCCGCTGGCCCTGGAGTTCGCCGCCCGCTGCCCCCGGGCGGGCGGGGAGGCCCTGCAGGAGCACCGTGCGGCTCTCGAACTGCTCCGCATGGCCCTGGCCGATCACAAGACCCCCTACGCCGACGTCCTGACGGCCGTCTGCCTCACCCTGCCCGGCCCCTCCCCGGCCGACCGCGCGGCCGCCCTGCGGCTGGCACGCAGCGGCCCGCCGACCGAGACCGTGGGCCTGCTGCCCTTCCCCACGCTGCGCCCGCAGGCAGCCCCGGCCGAGGAGCTCCGACGATGAACCACCTGCACATCGCCCTGTGGGGCGTGCTGCCCTACCTCGTCGCCGTCGTGCTCGTCGCCGGCAGCGCCTGGCGCTACCACTACGACCGCTTCGGGTTCACGACCCGCTCCAGCCAGCTGCACGAGCACCGGCTGCTGAGCATCGGGGCCCCGCTCTTCCACTACGGACTGCTCTTCGTGATCGGCGGGCACGTCGTGGGCCTGCTCGTGCCCGAATCGTTCACCGAACGCCTGCACGTGCGCGAAGCGGTCTACCACGCCAACGCCGTGTTCGTCGGCGGAGCGGCCGGCCTGGCCACCCTCACCGGCCTGGCGATCCTGGTGTACCGGCGGCTCAAGGTGCCCGCGGTACGGATCGCCACGAGCACCAGCGACCGCGCCGTCTACCCGGTCCTGGCCGCCGTCCTGCTGGCCGGCCTCACCGCCACCGCCACCACGCTCGTTCCGCACCCCTACGACTACCGCCTCGGCGTGTCCGTCTGGTTCCGCTCCCTCCTCACGCTCGACCCCGACGTCCCCGCGATGGCCGGGGCCCCCCTCCCGTACCGGCTGCACGCGCTGCTCGCCATGACCCTGTTCGCGCTGTGGCCGTTCAGCCGCCTCGTGCACGCCTTCACCGCGCCGCTGGGGTATCTGACCCGCCCCTACATCGTTTACCGCTCCCGGGGGGCCCGGCCGCACAACGCCGAGCAGGGGGGATAGCCCACCATGGGTTTGCATAGCCATGCGTTTCCATGCATACTCTTCCCATGTCCAAGGTTCTCACCTCCCTGCCCGCCGGCGAGCGCGTCGGCATCGCCTTCTCCGGCGGCCTCGACACCTCCGTCGCCGTCGCCTGGATGCGCGACAAGGGTGCCGTCCCCTGCACCTACACCGCCGACATCGGCCAGTACGACGAGCCCGACATCGCGTCGGTGCCCGGCCGTGCCAAGACCTACGGTGCCGAGATCGCGCGCCTGGTCGACTGCCGGGCGGCGCTGGTCGAGGAGGGCCTGGCCGCACTCGCCTGCGGCGCGTTCCACATCCGCTCCGGCGGCCGCGCGTACTTCAACACCACGCCGCTCGGCCGCGCCGTGACCGGCACCCTGCTGGTCCGGGCGATGCTGGAGGACGACGTCCAGATCTGGGGCGACGGCTCGACCTTCAAGGGCAACGACATCGAGCGGTTCTACCGCTACGGCCTGCTCGCCAACCCCCACCTGCGCATCTACAAGCCCTGGCTCGACGCAGACTTCGTCCACGAGCTCGGCGGACGCAAGGAGATGTCGGAGTGGCTGGTGGCCCACGGGCTGCCCTACCGCGACAGCGCCGAGAAGGCGTACTCCACCGACGCCAACATCTGGGGCGCCACCCACGAGGCCAAGACGCTGGAGCACCTCGACACCGGCGTGGAGACCGTGCAGCCGATCATGGGCGTGCGGTTCTGGGACCCGTCGGTCGAGATCGCCGCCGAGGACGTCACCATCGGCTTCGTTCAGGGCCGCCCGGTGACGATCAACGGCAAGGAGTTCCACTCCCCGGTCGACCTCGTGATGGAGGCCAACGCCATCGGCGGCCGCCACGGCATGGGCATGTCGGACCAGATCGAGAACCGGATCATCGAGGCCAAGAGCCGCGGCATCTACGAGGCGCCCGGCATGGCGCTCCTGCACGCCGCGTACGAGCGCCTCGTCAACGCGATCCACAACGAGGACACCCTCGCGCACTACCACAACGAGGGCCGGCGCCTCGGCCGGCTGATGTACGAGGGCCGCTGGCTGGACCCGCAGGCCCTGATGGTCCGCGAGTCGCTCCAGCGCTGGGTCGGCTCGGCGGTCACCGGAGAGGTCACCCTGCGGCTGCGGCGCGGCGAGGACTACTCGATCCTCGACACCACCGGCCCGGCCTTCAGCTACCACCCGGACAAGCTCTCGATGGAGCGCACCGAGGACTCGGCGTTCGGCCCGGTGGACCGGATCGGCCAGCTCACCATGCGCAACCTCGACATCGCCGACTCGCGCGCCCGGCTGGAGCAGTACGCCGGCCTCGGCATCGTCGGCACCGCGCACCCCGAGCTGATCGGCTCGGCCCAGGCGGCGGCGACCGGCCTGATCGGCGTCATGCCGAAGGGCGGCGCGGAGGCCATCGCCTCCCGCGGCGAGGTCTCGCAGGACGACGAGCTGCTCGACCGCGCCGCGATGGAGTTCGGCACCGACTGACCCGCGGGCGGGCCCCGGCCCCGGGCGGTCCGGCACGTGGACGACGTGCGGACCGCCCGGGGCCGTGCCCGCGTCCCCCGCCGATCCGAACGCCCGCGCCGTTACGCTGGGCCTGCTCGATGGGCGAGTTGACGGACGGCGATGGACGGGGCGTGCGGTGACGGCGGGGGAGGCGAACGGCGCGGAGCTGGTCGGCAGGGTGCTCGGCGGGCGCTACCGGGTGACGGCGATGATCGGACGCGGCGGCATGGGCGTGGTCGCCCGCGCCGTGGACGAACTGCTGGGCAGGGAAGTCGCCGTCAAGGTCATGCGGGCCTACACCGACGCCTCCGCACCCGAACTGGCCGATCTGCGCGCCCGGATGCGGCGGGAGGCCCAGGCCGCCGCCCGCATCCGGCACGCAGGCGTGGTCACCGTGCACGACGTGACCGAGGAGGAGGGCCTCCCGGTCATCGTGATGGAACTCGTCGAGGGGCCCTCGCTCGACGAGGTACTGGAACGACGCGGCCCGCTGGAACCGCACGAGGCCGCGGCGATCGGCGCCAGGCTGATGGACGCCCTCGACGCCGCGCACCGGGCCGGGGTCCTGCACCGCGACGTCAAACCGGCCAACGTGCTGCTGGAGCCCGACGGCCGGGTCGTCCTCACCGACTTCGGCATAGCCACCGTGCAGGCCGCGGCCGACGAGGACGTGGCCAAGCTGACCCGCAGCGGAAGCATCATCGGCTCCCTCGACTACCTTCCCCCGGAGCGCGCGCAGGGCCGGGAACCCGGTCCGGCGTCGGACATCTGGTCGCTCGGCATGACGCTGTACGCCGCCGTCGAGGGCGCGTACCCCTTCCGCCGTACGTCGGCCTGGTCGACCCTGTCGGCGATCGTCACCGAGCCGCTGCCGGAGCCGCGCCGCGCCGGAGCGCTCACGCCCGTACTGCACGCCCTCATGGCGAAGGAGCCGGAGCGCCGGCCCAGCGCGGGCCGGGCGCGCGAGATGCTCCGGGCGGTGGCCGAGGGCCGGAGCCCGCACGGGGCGGGGGCGCCACCGCCGCCCGGCTACGGCCCCGCCCCGGTCCCGTACCCGCGGCCGTCCCCGCAACCGCCGTACCCCGGCCGGGCGATGCCCGCCCCCGGTCCGTCGGGGCCCGTCCCGCATACGGGCGCACCGACCGGGCCCCGCGCCGCCGGCGCCGCGGGGGCGACCCGCGGACGCGTCGTCATCGGGGCGGCCGTCGCCGTCGTCCTCGCCGGGGGCGGGATCACGTACGCCGCGGTGGGCGACCACGGCGCCGGGGGCGGCGGCGGGCAGGCCCACGCCGCGCCCCTGACCACCCGCAGCCCGTCCACGGCCCAGAGCCCACGGTCCCCGAAGCCGTCCAAGGACTCCGGCAGGCCCGGCAAGTCACCGGCCCCCACCCCGAGCGGCAAGAGCGGCGGCGCGTCCCCCAAGCCGTCGTCCTCGGCGCACTCCGGGCCCACTCCCGCGTCGACGGGCTGTACCGGCTGGAGCCACCAGGACCGGAGCCCGGGAACCTACGGCTTCATGTCGGGCACCTACCACATCACCACCGGGCCCTACCAGGAATGCCCCGCCGTCGCGGTGGCCAAGTCCGGCACGAAGCTCACGTACCAGTGCTACGTCGTCAACGCGCACGGCAACAAATGGACCTACGTCCACGCCGCCGACACGAACGCCTCCGGCTGGATGTCCAACGACAACCTGACCCGCCAGAAGGGCCCGTCGAACCGCTGCTGACGCCGCGGGGCAGGCGGGACTCCGCGGACCCCCCTAGGATTCGGCCATGCCGGACGCCTCCCCCCGCCCCGAGCCGTTCACCCCGCACACCGACCCCGCGGCGCTCGAAGACCTCCGCGCGCGGCTGCGCGCGACGCGCTGGCCGGACGCGCCCGAGGACGCCGGATGGTCGCTCGGGACCGACCTCGGCTACCTGCGCGAGCTCGTCGCGTACTGGGCCGACGGGTTCGACTGGCCGGCGCGGGAGGCGGAGCTCGCCCGGCTGCCGCACTTCCGGGTGCCGGTCGGCGGCCTCGGGATCCACTTCGTCCACGCCCGCGCCGTCGCCCCCGCCGGGGCTCCCGTCCTCCCGCTGGTCCTCACCCACGGCTGGCCCGACTCGTTCTGGCGGTACGCGAAGGTCGTCCCGCTCCTCACCGACCCCGCGGCGCACGGCGCCGATCCCGCCGACGCCTTCGACGTGGTCGTCCCCGACCTGCCGGGATTCGGGTACTCCGAGCGGCCCACCGGACCGCCCCTCGACACCATCGCCGCCGCCGGACTCTGGGCCGAGCTCATGCGGGTGCTCGGGTACGAGCGGTTCGGCGCGGCGGGCGGGGACCTCGGCAGCCACGTGAGCCGCTACCTCGCGCTCGACCACCCCGACCGGGTCGTGGCCGTGCACCGCACGGACGCCGGCCTGCCGCTCCCCACCGCGGACCCGACGCGGCTCACCCCCGAGGAGCGTGCCTGGCTGGAGGCCGCCGGGGCCTGGGGGGCGACCGAGGGCGCGTACGCGGCAATGCAGCGCACCAAGCCCCAGACCGCCGCCTTCGGGCTCACCGACTCGCCGGCCGGGCTCGCCGCGTGGATCGTCGAGAAGCTGCGGGCGTGGAGCGACTGCGACGGTGACGTCGAGCGGAGCTTCACGAAGGACGAGATCCTCACGAACATCACGCTCTACTGGCTCACGGGCACGATCGGCTCCTCGATGCGCATGTACCGAGCGAACTCCGCCGTCCCGCCCGCGCAGCACGCCCGCCGGGTCGAGGTGCCGTCCGGATTCTCGATCTTCCGGGGCGACGTGGTCCGACCGCCGCGGGCATGGCTGGAGCGTACGGCGAACGTCGTGTACGCGACCGAGCCCCCGCGCGGCGGCCACTTCGCCCCGTTCGAGGAGCCCGAGCTGTACGCGCGGGAGCTCCGCGCGTTCTTCCGCCCCTTCCGCCGGACCGGTCCCTAGGGGCCGGCCCGGTCGGCCGCCCCGGGCCTCAGGCGGAGGCCCGGCCCGCCGACCGGCCGTTCGTGGGCGGGTACCCCGGCTTCGCCGGCGTGGACGCCGACGGCCGCACGGGCGGCGGGACCGGCAGCGGCGGCAGGGAAGTCTCGTACAGCCAGGCCGAGAACACCTCGTCCACCGGCTCGTTCGCGTACCGGGCCACGTGCGTGGTGAAGGCGGCGGTGCTGACCACGCCGTGGCGGTGCACCGTGGCCCAGTCGCGCAGCATCCGGAAGAACGCCCCGTCGCCCAGCGCGCAGCGGATCGCGTGCACCGCGAGCCCCCCGCGCTGGTACAGGCGGTCGTCGAACATCAGCTTGCGGCCCGGGTCGACGAGCCGCAGGTCCTGCGGCAGCGTGGCCAGCAGCCGGTGCGCGGCGGCCGCGTGCTCGTGTGCGCGGCGGCCGCCGGAGCGCTCCGACCACAGCCACTCGGCGTACTTCGCGAAGCCCTCGTTGAGCCAGATGTGCCGCCAGTCGGCGATGGTCACGCTGTTGCCGAACCACTGGTGCGCGAGCTCGTGGGCGACGAGCCGCTCCGATCCGCGGGCGCCGTCGACGTGGTTGGCGCCGAACAGGGAGAGGCCCTGGGCCTCCACGGGAACGTCCAGTTCCTCGTCTGCGACGAGGACCGCGTACTCCCCGAAGGGATAGGGCCCGAACAGGTCCTCGAACAGCTGCATCATGGCGGGCTGCCGGGCGAAGTCGCGGGAGAACTGCGGGAGCAGGTGCGCCGGCACGTGGGCGGTCATCGGCACCCCGCCCAGCCCCGGGTCGCCGAGCAGCACCGTCTGGTAGACGCCGATCGACAGGCCGACCAGGTAGCTGGAGGTCGGCGCGGGCTGCTCGTACACCCAGGTCGTCGTGGAAGCCCTGGTCGTCCGGGTGAGCAGCCGCCCGCCCGCCACCACCGTGTACGAGGAGGGCGTGTTGATCGAGATGTGGTACGAGGCCTTGTCGGCGGGCCGGTCGTTGCACGGGTACCAGGACGGCGCGCCGACCGGCTGGCTGGCCACCAGCGCCCCGTCGGCCAGCTCCTCCCAGCCGAGCCCGCCCCAGGGGCTGCGGACCGGCTTGGGGTTGCCCGCCCAGTGCACCTCCACGGTGAACGCGGCGCCCGCGGGCAGCGGCTTGGCCGGGCGGATCCGGAGCTTGCCGCCCCGGTGGGTGTAGTGCGGGGCCCGGCCGTTCACCATGACACGGCCTATTTTGAACTCGGCCAGGTTCAGGTGGAACTCGGCGAGCGGGGCCCGCCCGGCGATCGCGCTGATCCGGGCGGTACCGGCCAGCCGGTTCGGGCCGGGCCGGTACTCCAGAGCGAGTTCGTACCGGTGCGCGCGGTAACGGGAGTCTCCGTTGTCGGGGAAGTACGGGTCCGATGCCGCTGTTCTCTGGCCGTTCATTGCCGCTTCCGCTCCCTGCGCTGTGCCCGGGCCCTTGTCAGGCCCGCCATGCCTCGATCGGGTTGCCCAGCCAACGGGTGTCGGCGGGGACGGATTCCCCGGCCATCACGAGAGAGGCGGGACCCAGCGTGCTGTGGGCCCCGACCGAACTTCCGGGCAGGACGATGCCGCCCGGGCCCAGCGTGGCGCCCTCGCGGAGGACCACAGTATCCGTCCTCAAGATCCGGTCGTGGAAGAGGTGAGTCTGCAACACGCATCCGCGGTTCACGGTGACCGCGTCGCCCAGTTCCACCAGGTCCGACTCGGGGAGCCAGTAGCTCTCGCACCACACGCCCCGGCCGATCCGGGCCCCCAGCGCGCGCAGCCACAGGTTCAGCAGGGGGGTACCGGGCACAGAACCGGCCAGCCACGGCACGGCCAGCACCTCGACGAAGGTGTCGGCCAGCTCGTTGCGCCATACGAAGCCGCTCCACAGCGGGTGCTCGCCCGTCCGGTGCCGGCCCACCAGCAGCCACTTCGCGACGACCGAGACGGCGCCCGCGGCCACACCGGCGGCGAGCAGGACCACCCCGGACAGCAGCGCGGTACCCCAGACGCCCGGGCCGCCGTCCGCCGTGGCCAGGGCGCACAGCGCCGCCACCATCAGCACGGCCAGGGCGGCCGAGCAGAACACCGGCAGGAGCCGGCACAGCTCCACCAGACCGCGCGCCCACAGCAGGTGCGCGGGCGGATCGTAGGTCCGGCTCTGGTCGGAGGTCTCGGCGGAGCGGGGCAGCTTCACCGGCGGCAGGCCCAGGTAGGAGCTGCCCTTCTTGGCCTTCTTCGGGGTCGCGGACAGGACGCCGACCAGCCCGCCGTCCGGCACGCTGCGGCCGGGAGCGGTCATGCCCGAATTGCCGAGGAACGCCCGGCGGCCGATCTCGGAGTGCCCGATGTGCATCCAGCCGCCGCCGAGCTCGTACGGGGCGGTCAGGGTGTCGTCGGCCAGGAAGGCGCCCTCGCCGACGGTGGTCAGGCTCGGCAGCGCGAGCACGGTGGAGACCTCCGCGCCCCGGCCGATCTTCATGCCCAGCAGTCGCAGCCACACCGGGGTGATCAGACCGGCGTACAGCGGGAAGAGCGTCTCGCGGGCCAGGTCCATCAGCTGGGTGACGGTCCAGGCCTGCCAGCCGACGCGGCTGTGCGTCGGATGCGTTCCGGTGCGCAGGCCCAGGCTGAGCAGGCGTACGGAGACCAGCAGCAGGAGGGCGTACGTGAACCCGTACGCGAGCGCGCCGGGCACCACGGCGATCAGGGCCCCGCGCAGGGCCTCGGCCAGACCCGCACCGGCGGGCACGAACCGGCTCACCACGAGCAGGGCGGGCAGGGTGGAGAGCACCGGCAGCGCGGTGAGGCCGATGCCGGCCGCACCATAGGCGGCCCGCCAGAAGAGCCCGCGCGGCGGGCGCTCCTTGGGCCAGTTGCGCTTGGCCCTGCCCAGCTTGACGGCCGGGGCACCGGCCCAGCGCTGCCCGGTGGGGACCGTCCCGGCCACGGCCGAGCCGGGAGCCACCTCGGCCCGCTTGCCGACGCGCGCGCCGGGGAACAGCAGGCTGCGCGTGCCGACCACGGCGCCCGCGCCGACCTTGATCGGGCCGATGACCAGGCGGTCGCCGTCCAGCCAGTGCCCGCAGAGGTCCACCTCGGACTCCACGGCGCAGCCGCGGCCCAGCTTGAGCATGCCCGTCACCGGGGGCAGCGAGTGCAGGTCCACCTCGGGGCCGACCTTGGCGCCCAGGGCCCGTGCGTACCGCTCCAGCCAGGAACCGGTGAGCGAGGTCGCGCCCACGTACTCGGCCAGCCGCTCCGCCGTCCACAGGCGCAGGTGCACGCTTCCGCCGCGCGGGTGGCGTCCCGCCTTCACCCCGCGCAACAGCAGGCGCGCGCCGCCGGCCGCGATCGCGAGGCGGCCCGGCGGGCTGAAGAGCAGTGCGGCAGCAGGCACGACGGCCCACCAGGAGGCGGTCGGTGCCCACGCGTACGCACCGAACCAGTGCAGCGCGTTGCCCAGCGCCAGCAGGGCCACGCTCCAGCGCAGTCCGACCACGGTGAACAGCGGCAGCAGCAGGAGCGACTGCACGACCTTGGCGCGCAGCGGAACGGGCGCGACGATCCGGGCCGCGTCGTCGTCCTGTACGGACTTCTCCAGCCGCCGGGCCAGCTTGCGCAGCACGGGCTGCTGGTAGATGTCGAGGACGGCCGCGCGCGGGTAGCGGGTGCGCAGGCGGGTGGTGAGCTGGGCGGCGGCGAGGCTGTTGCCGCCTATGGCGAAGAAGTCGTCGGCGGGGCCGCTGACGCTCACCCCGAGGGTCTCGGCCCACTGCTCGGCGAGCCAGGCCTCGGTGCCGTACAGCTGCTCGGCGGGGCCGGTGGTCTCCAGTTCCGGCAGCGGCCAGGGCAGGGCGTCCCGGTCGACCTTGCCGGAGGTGCGGGTCGGCAGCTCGTCGACCCGGGCGAGCAGGGGTACGAGTGCCGCGGGGAGCTCGGCGCGCAGCCGCTCCACGGCCGCCGCGTGGTCCCAGCCCTCCTGGGCGACCAGGTAGCCGACCAGCAGCTGGTTGCCGCTGCGGGCCGTACGGACGGCCGCGGCCGCGCCGGCGACGCCGGGCAGGGCCTGGAGCGCCGCGTCCACCTCGCCCAGCTCGATCCGGCGGCCGCCGAGCTTGATCTGCTCGTCGCCGCGGCCGAGGAAGACCAGCCCGTCCGGTTCCGCGCGGACGAGGTCGCCGCTGCGGTAGGCGCGCTCCCAGCCGAGGGATTCCAGCGGGGCGTACTTCTCGGCGTCCTTGTCGGGGTCGAGGTAGCGGGCCAGGCCGACGCCGCCGATCACGAGCTGGCCGCTGCCGCCCATCGGAACCGGCTCGCCGGACTCGTCGACCACGGCCAGCTCCCAGCCGTTCAGCGGGAGGCCGATCCGGATCGGCTCCTCGCCGGTCAGGAGGGAGGCGCAGGCGACGACGGTGGCCTCGGTGGGCCCGTACGTGTTCCAGACCTCCCGGCCCTCGGTGACCAGGCGCTGGGTCAGCTCGGGCGGGCAGGCCTCGCCGCCGAAGATCAGCAGTCGGACCTCGTCGAGGGTCTCGGGCTCCCAGAGCGCGGCCAGGGTCGGCACGGTGGAGACGACGCTGATCTCCTGCTCCACGAGCCAGGGGCCGAGGTCGGCGCCGCTGCGGACCTGGGAGCGGGGGACCGGCACGAGGCAGGCGCCGTAGCGCCAGGCGAGCCACATCTCCTCGCAGGAGGCGTCGAAGGCGACGGACAGGCCGGCCATGACCCGGTCGCCGGGGCCGATGGGCTCCTCGGTGAGGAACAGCTCGGCCTCGGCGTCCACGAACGCGGCGGCGCTGCGGTGGCTGACGGCGACGCCCTTGGGCTTGCCGGTGGAGCCGGACGTGAAGATGATCCACGCGTCGTGCTCGGGTCCGGGGCGCGCGGCCGAGACGGGAACGCCGGGCAGGCCGGTGACGTCGATGCGCTGCCCGCCGCCCAGCACGGCCCGTACGCCGGCCTCGCCGAAGACCAGCTCGGCGCGCTCGTCGGGGTCCTCGGCGTCGACCGGGACGTAGGCGGCGCCCGCGGCGAGTACGGCGAGGATGGCCACATACAGCTCATTGGTGCCGGAGGGCACGCGCACGCCGACCCGGTCGCCGAGTCCCACGCCGGCGGCCGCGAGCGCGCGCCGGCGGCGTTCCACCTCGACGGCCAGCGCCCGGTAGGTCAGCTGGGCGGAGCCGTCGTCGAGGGCGAGCTCGTCGGGGCAGTTCCGTACGGACGTCTCGAAGATGTCGACGAGGGTGCGCGTGGGGGCGGCGGGCCCGGCGGAGAACCGGGCGGACTTGCCGGACTCCTCGCGCGCGTCGTTGTCGTCGAGCAGGGTCAGGTCACCGTGCTCAGGTGTGGCTGCCATCGGCCCTCGCGTCTCGCTCCCGGGGGGACATCCGGGTCGCCGGCGGAGCCCAGGTCTGCCCGGGTTGTTCCGGTCCGGCGTCGAACAACCGGCCATTCTACTGCGGCATCAAGAGTTTTCTCGCTGAAGGCTCGGCCCGTGGCGCAGAAGAGCCGGTCCCGGCGGGGCCGTCAGGAGGGCGCCGCGCCGGTGATCGTGGTGACGGTGTGGCGCAGGAGGGTGCCGTTGCGTGACGGCTCGCGCAGGCGTGCTCCGATGTGGCCGTCGGGGCGTACGAGCAGCGCTCCCTGCGGGCCGGGGGCGCAGCCGTGTGCGTGCTCCGGGGGCAGGGCCTCGACGCGTACCGGCCACCGCGCGGCGGCCTGGCGTTGCCACGGGGCGGGGTCCGGGGTGAACAGGGTGAACCATTCGCCGCAGGCGTCGAGGGTGGATCGGCCGTCCGCGAGCCGGAGGTGCGGCATGCGGTGGCCGGGCCGGGTGGTGGGGACGTAGTCGGGGCCGGTGGCTTCGCCGCCCGCCTGCGGGTCGTCGCCGGCGCCATCGCCATCGCCGTCGAGGACGGCGGTGGAGCGGTATACGGCGCCGAGTACGAGACCCAGTTGGGCGAAGTACCGCTCAGACCAGGGAAGTTCGATCCTGTCGCGAGCAGACGCGCCGCCGCGGAGCTGGGCGCGGCGCCGCTCCTGGACCTGAACCATGAGCCGGGCGTTGTCCACTGCCTGGCGCAGCGTCCGATGGGCGACCGGCTGCCGTTCCGCCGCGTACGTGTCCAGGAGGCCCGGCCCGGCCCACCCGCGGACCGCGCCCGCCAGCTTCCAGCAGAGGTTGTGCACGTCGGCGATGCCCGTGTTCATGCCCAGGCCGCCGATCGGGGGGATCGCGTGCGCGGCGTCGCCGGCCAGCAGGATCCGGCCGTGGCGGAAGCGCTCGGCGACGAAGGCGTGCATCACCCAGTGCTGGACCCGCCGTACATCGGCCCGTACGTCCGCGCCGGGGCCGAGAGCGCGCGAGACGAGGCCGGCCCAGTCGGCGCGGGCGCCCTCGCCGGGCGTGGGACCGAACCAGAGCCAGCCCCCTTCGGGGTGGACCGGACCGAACGATCCGTGCGCGGTGAAGTAGACCCCGGCGGGCTGACGGGCGCTCCAGCGCCCGAGGTCGGCGTCGAAGACGACCGTGGTGAAATCGCCCATCGCCCCGGGGCCGGTCGTGCCGACGGCGAGGAGCTCCCGGACGGTGGAATGCGCGCCGTCGGCGGCGATCACGTACCGGGCCCGGACGCGCGCGTGCGCCCCGCTTCGGCGGTCGAGGAGCTCGGCCACGACGGCGTCGGGCTCCTCGGCCAGGCCGGTGAGCTCCACCCCGAACCGCGGGGGAGCGCCGGCGGCGGCGAGGAGGGCGGGTTCGAGGCGGTCCTGCGAGGTGAGCACGCCGATCACGGGGCTCTCCGGTACGGGTGCGTCGACCCCGACCATCGCGGCCGCGGCGAAGTCCCGGTCGTACAGGGTGTCGCGGAAGCGGGCACGGCCGTACTCGGGCGCGAACGCGGCTGCCGTGATCCGGTCGGCCAGTCCGAGCCCGCGGAAGATCTCCATCGAACGCACGTTGACCAGCCGGGACCGGGGGAACGGCGACAGCTCGGCGTGCTTCTCCACCAGCAGCGCCGGCACGCCCCAGCGCGCCAGCAGCGCCCGGGCGGTGAGCCCGACCGGCCCGCCCCCGACGATCAGCACCGGCACCTCACCGTCTGCTCCGGACATGCCCCGCTCCTCGTGCTCACCGAGCAGGTCGGCCGACCGCCCCGTCCACAGTAGGGCGCCGCCGCGCCGCAGCCCCGCCGGTGGTTCTCGTCGGCGGGTCGCGCCGCCGGTGTCCTCGCCGGTCGCCCGGGCGCGGCCGCAAAACCTTTGGCGTGGGAGGGGGAGCCGGCCGTACGGTGGTGGAGCCGGCGCCGGGTGGAGCAGCCGGGCAGCTCGCTGGGCTCATAACCCAGAGGTCACGGGTTCGAATCCCGTCCCGGCCACGAAGAGTTGGGCCCCGTCATGCGCAGGCGGGGCCCAACCGGCATGACCGGCGGCTCAGATGGTGCGGCCGTCCGTCCGTCCGGACCTGCGCGCAGCCGCTACAGCTCGTCGAGCCGGAGGAACGCGAGCGCGCGGCGCGTGAGTACGAGGAGGTCCTCCGGTTCGTCCTGGGCGGCCCAGTGCTCCACGGCCGCCGTGAACGAGTCGAGCAGGGCACCCGCCAGCAGCCGTACCTCCAGGCTGTCGGCCGCTCTGCCCGTCCGCGCGGCGAGCACCGGCAGCAGCCGGTCCCGCATCTCCTGCACGGCCGCCAGCCAGCGTGACCGCAGTGCCGGAACACCGCTCATGAGACGGACGAGGGCGCGGCCGGGCTCCGCGTCCGCGAGGCGCCGTTCGGACATCGGCGTGGCGAACACCCGCTCCACGCCGGCGGTCAGCGGCTCGTCCGCCGGCTGGGCCGCCAGGGCGTCGACGAGCTGGCCGACGCCGGACGTGACGAGGGGGGTGAGCGCGTCCTCCTTCGAGGAGCAGTAGCGGTAGAAGGTGCGGAGCGAGACGCCGGCCGCCGCGGTGATGTCCTCGACCGTCGTCGCCTCGTAGCCGCGTTCGGCGAAGAGCGCCGCCGCGGTCTCCGCGATCTCGACGCGGGTCTCCTGCCGCCGCCGCTCCGTCAGGGGCGGCCGGCCCCGTTCTGCCGCCATCGCTCGATCCCCCTCCTCGTCCCCGCTCAGGTGCCCGTTCACAGGGGGCCATGCTGCCCGGTCGGAGATCGGGCAGCCAACCGAGGCACTCGGTGCGGCACAAACTCGCTACTTGGCACGTCGTGCCAATAAATGTATGTTGATCGAACCCGCACGGGACGCAGATCACGGATCACCGGCCTGCGACACGAGTCAAGGAGAGTGCCCATGTCCTCCGCCCGGCCCCGCACCTACCTCGTCACCGGAGCCGCCTCGGGCATCGGCGAAGCCACCGCCGCCCGCCTCCGCGCCCAGGGCCACACCGTGCTCGGCTCCGACCTCGCCGGCTCGGACATCGACGCCGACCTGTCCACGCCCGAGGGGCGTGCGCGGCTCGTGGACCGGGCCCGGGAACTGAGCGGCGGCGGCCTCGACGCCGTGATCGCCTCCGCGGGCCGCAACCTCTTCGACCCGCAGACCATCAAGGTCAACTACTTCGGCGCGGTGGCCACCTTGGAGGGACTGCGCCCCCTGCTCGCCGCCGGCGACGACCCGCGCGCCGTCGTCATCTCGTCGGTCACCGCGATCCACCCCCATGACCCGGCCATCGCCGACGCCGCCCTCGCCGGTGACGAGCCCGCCGCGACCGCCGCCGCGGAAGCCGCCCTGGAGCGCGGCGAAGGCCACACCATCTACGGCTCGTCCAAGAACGCCCTCGCGCGCTGGGTCCGCCGCACCGCCGCCACCGCCGAATGGGCGGGCGCCGGCATCCCGCTCAACGCCATCGCCCCGGGCACGGTCCTCACCCCCATGACCGAGCCCATGCTCGCCGCCCCGGGCGTGCGCGAGATCGTCGACTCGGTCATCCCCATGCCCCTGCACGGCCACGCGGCCGCCGGCCAGGTCGCCCCGCTCCTCGACTTCCTGAGCTCGCCCGAGAACACCCACGTCACCGGTCAGATCGTCTTCATAGACGGCGGCGCCGACGCCACGCTGCGAGGCGAGGGGGCGTGGTGACCCGTACGCTGCTGCGCACCGTCCGCGTGCCCGCCGCCCCCGCCGAGGTCTGGCAGGTCATCGGCGACTTCGGCGCCTTCCCCGACTGGCACCCGTACCTCCTGCCCTCCACCATCGAGAACGGGGCCGACCCCGAAACCCCGGGAGCGGTGCGGGCCTTCACGTACGAGGGCCGGGTCGTCCTCCGCGAGCGCCTCCTCGCCAAGGACCCGTCCGCCCACGCCTACCGCTACTCCGTCGAGGCCCCCGCGTTCCCCGTCAGCGGCTACGAGGCGACGCTCTCCGTCCACCCGCACGCCGAGGGCGCGGAGGTCCGCTGGGAGGGCACGTACCGGGCGGACTCCGAGGAGGCCGTCGCCCAGGTCGAGCAGCTCTTCGGCGACGGCACGTACGCGACGGGCCTGGCGGCCCTGCGGGAGCGGTTCGCCGGCTAGGGGGCGGCTTGCCGGCACCGGGCCCGCCTTGGGGTCCCTCCCGGGATCAGACGCGTTCGAAGCAGTGAGTGTGGCCGATGACGGAGAAGCCGCGGCGCTCGTACCAGTGGCGGGGCCAGTCCGCCGCATCGGCGGTCAGGAACCGGGTACCGCAGTCCTGGTCGGCGGCCAGGCGCAGGGCGGTGGACAGGACGGCATCGGCGTATCCGCGCCTGAGGTGGGCTTCCGAGGTGATCAGGTCCTCGATCTGGGCCATGCCGGTCGCCGGGTCCAGATACAGGTCGGCCCATGAGGCCACCTCGCCCTCCTCCGTGCGGGCACCGATGAAGCGAACGACCTCGGCCCCGCGGCGGCGGGCCTCGCGCCGGTCGACGAGGTGGCGCACCTCCGCGTCGTCGGCATCCGGAATCAGGTCCCGCCACCGCCGGGTGAGCGGGACGCGCAGGGCGTCGAGGTCCACCACCTCCGCGGACCCGGCGGCCGGAACCGGGCCCGCGTGCAGCATGACCAGATAGGTGGAGTGCGTGTATCCGGCCCGGACGAGCGGCTCTGCGCACGCCGTGCCGACTTCGTCGTCAAGGACGGAGATCAGCCGGTACGGCAGATGCCCCAGTGCCTCGTCCGCGATGGCGGGCAGCGCCTCGGGGGCGACCGCCGTCTCGATGACGAGCTGGTTGTTCGCGCGGGAGTGTGCGAAGGCGTCGTCATGTACGGCGAACCCGCCCGGGAGGTCGACGACGCGTGCGGCCTGGCGGCGGGCGAAGGCGGACATGAAGGAGGTGATCCGGGGCATTGCTGAGTGTGGCATGGGGGGAGCGTAAGCAGCCGTGGGCCATGGCCGCCCTCGAATTTCCTGGTGTCACGGCCCGACGCCGCCCGGGCGGGTGGCCACGCCCCCGGGCCCTCAAAGCGGGCGGCTCAGGCGAACCAGGAGGCTCAGGTGGCACGGGTGTAGCGGACGTTTCCGCTCCAGATGCGTTCGAGCCGTACTCGGGTGCCGGGCCGAGGGGCATGCCAGATCTTGTCATGACCGGCGTAAATTCCCACATGTCCTATGGTCGCGCCTGCGGGGAAGAAGACCAGATCGCCCGGTACGCGCTGAACACGGCCGATGTGGCGTGTGTGTTCGTACTGCTCGTCGGCGGTGCGGGGGAGCACCCGGCCGGCCTGTCGGAAGGCATAGAGCGTGAGGCCCGAACAATCGAATTCCCGCGGTCCCGTCGCGCCGTAGACGTACGGCGCACCCCGCTTGGATGCGGCGATTTCGACGGCCTTGGCGCCGTACGGTGAGGCCGCCGCGGCCTCGGCGGCGGCGGGGCCGGTGAAGCTGGCGAGGGAGATTATGACGCAGAACGTGAGGACGGTGGCGATACGGCGGTTCGTGCGGTGGTCGGTGCGGTGTTTTCGGTTGTCCGTTCTGGTGCAACTCAATCGTGATACCTCCGCATTGTGTTGCTGAAACAGTCCCGGTGAGGTTCTGCGTCGGTGACATTGCGTACTGGCTCTCGATGGCGGACCAGTTTTGACCGATCGGTGCGAAGTTCCCGTCATCGGACACGGCTTCAAATATCTCGGTTCAGTAAAATCGTCATGGTTTGTACGTATGGATTATTGTGCGAATTCCCAGGACTCGATGTCGCGGTAGTGGATCGGGCCGGGGCCGCGGCCTATGTTGCTGCCGACGAGATGGAGGCGTTCGGCCCGCCATGTGCGGCCGGCGAACTCCGTGAGCGTGGCGGTGACTTCCAGCGTGCCGGACGGGTCGCTGCGACGGGAGCGGGCCAGCGTGAGGTGGGGGCGCAGCGGCCGGTCCTCGAAGGCGATGCCGCATTCCCTGACGACGGTACGGACCCGCGAAGTCAGCAGGTGCAGCCCTTCGATCTCCCCGTCTACACCGCTCCAGAGGACCCGCTGGTCGAAGTGCCCGCTGCCGCGCAGCGCCAGCTCAAGCGGCCGGTGCGCCGCCGCGAGGGCGGCGAGCGGGGGCCGGAGGAGCGGGACGGCGGAGACCGGGAGTTCGCCGAGGAAGGCCAGGGTGATGTGCCAGTCCTCGATGCGGTTCCACCGCAGGTCGGGGTAGGCGCGGTACGAGGGCCGCAGCTCCCGGGCCAGTTCCTCCTTGGCGTCGTCGGGCGGCGCGAGGGCGATGAACACGCGGGTGGTCGCGGCGGCGGAGGGGGGCTGGATCTGATCGTTCACGTGGGACTTCGTACCGCACCCCGGCGCTCCAGTCATCTTCCGCCCCGGCCCGCGGCCGTGGGGCGGACCGGGCGGGGGCGAGGGGTGGGAGCTGACCATCTGTCAATTGTGTTTCCACGCAAAACCCTTGGCCCACGCGGTGGCGGCCGCCTCCCGGTCGGCCGCCTCCCGGTGGGCCGCCGCCCGGTGGGGGCGCGGCCCGCCGGTCAGTCGTGCGCGGTCAGACGCTTCGTGAGCGTGGCGCCCACCACGATCAGCCCCACGCCGAGCCACCACATGTTGTCGAAGATCAGGACGGCGATGCCGATCGGCACCAGCAGTCCGGCCAGGGGGATGAACATCCCGGCGAGGTTCGGCGGCTCGGGGACGGGCTGCCCGGCCTCCCGCAGGGCCCGGGCGCGTGCGACTTCCGGATACCAGTCGGTGAAGCGCACGGCCCCGACGATGGCCAGGATCTGGATGATCCATCCGGTCCAGAGGTTGTTCGGATTGTGCAGCACCAGGTCGCCGTACGCGCCCGCTGCCGCGGCCACCAGGAACGCAAGCCCCCACACCCCGGTGATCAGGTAGTTCGTCCTCAAGAACGTGGGTTTGTTCCAGTACTCCGGATCGACGCGTTCCCGCGCGTACTGGAGGGTGAACGGCATGCGGATCGCCATGGACCCGAAGGCGATCAGGACGAGGGCGATATTGGAGACCTCGCCCGCGTACGTCTCCAGCCACTTGCGCGTGCCCTCGCTCGCGAGCAGGCCTATGACGGCGAGGACCGCGAAGAAGACGAGGTCGGCGATTTCCAGCAGCTTCCACGAGCTGCCCTTGTTGACCACCCGCCCGGCCGTGACCAGCACGATCGTCGTCGCGAGGGCCAGGACGACCGAGATCTCGAACCTGCCCGGCCCGACGAGGAGCGAAAAGATGATCCACGGCGCCATGCCGATGACGGGATTCTCCAGGAATCCCGCGATCGCGCCGCGGGCCGCGGGGGACCCTTCGGTCTTCACCCTTTCAGGGTGCGCCGGTGTGTCCCACGGGGCCATTCGGTGGGTGGACCGTCACGTCGTCGGGCCGGAGGCCGTCCTCCGATCCGGAACGCGGGCTGCGGCCGGCCGGCCTACCGCGCCGGCTGGCCGCCCTGGCGTTCGCCCCGTTCGCGTACCAGTTCCTCGACGGCGCTCGGCAGGGTCGTCTCGAAGTCGATCATCTTCGCCCAGGTCGGGGCGACGACGATCCGGACCATGCCGTCGTAGAGCGATCGGACCTCCGCCTCCCACTGGAGCCGCTGCTCGGGCGTCATCGTGTACGCCCCGTTCGACTCCAGGAACTCCTCCGGGATGCCCTCGACGACGTCCAGTTCCGCCCGCCCGCGGACGAGCAGGATCTTCGGCGGGTGCACCTCGGTGTCGATCGTCAGGGCGACCGCCGGGTTGGCGCGCAGGGCCGCGACCTTCGGCGCGTTCTTCGCTGTGCACATGACGATCTCGGAGCCGTTCCAGAAGAAGCCGATCGGGACGACACGGGGCGTGCCGTCCTTCGCGGCGTAGGCGAGGCGGGCCAGGTCGCGGGCGAGGAGCTCCTGACTGACGGGATGGTTCAGGACCTCGGTGATCTCGCTCGGCTGCACGGCCGCACCCGCCTTCCACGTCTGATCGCCAATACCACCTCAGCTTAGGAGAGACCGGGTCGTCACGCGGTGCTCGTCATACGGGCGAAGACGACCACGTTGCTGTCGTAGTAGTGCTTCTTCGGGTCGAAGTCGCCGCCGCAGGTGACCAGGCGCAGGCCCGCGTAGTCGAGGTTCTTGTAGACGTCGAGGGTGGGGAAATCGGCCTTCGGATACTCGGCCACCCGCTCCACCGTGAACGTGGCCGTCTTGGCGTCCCGCCGGGTGACCTTGATGGTGTCACCGGCCTTCATCGTCTTCAGCTTCTCGAACACGGCCGCCGCGCCGTTCCAGGTGACATGGCCGGCGATGACGGCCGGCCCCTGGGAGCCGGGGGTCGGGCCCGGCTCGTACCAGCCCGCGAGGGCGGGGTTCTTCGGCGTCTCCATGCTGCCGTCCGTGTTCTGGCGCAGCGTCTCCAAGGTGCTGGAGAGGCCCAGGGACGGGATGGCGATCTTCTGCGGCTCCGACCGGGCCAGGGCCGGCTCGGCCTGCGCCCCGGCCTGCGCCCCCGCCTTCGGCGGCGGCGTGTGGTGTCCGCCCGCGGACGCCTGCGCGCCGGGAGGGGCGCCGGCTCCGCCCGGCGGGGCGGGGGACGCCGCCGCGGAGGACGTCCCCGGGTCCTTGCCCCCGCAGGCGGTCAGCAGCAGCGTGGCGAGGACGGCGGCGCCGAGAGCGCGGCGCACGGTTCGGGGGGAGGTGCGGCCGGGATTCATGCGGCGGCGCCCTCGGTTGCCGTACGGGCCGGGACCGGCGAGGTCCGCCGCCGTGCGAGGAGCACCACCCCGGCCGCCGCCGCGGATACGGCGAGTGCCGCGCCGGCCGGCATCGTCGCGCTCTGCGTCCCGCCCTGCGCGGTGCCGCCGCCCGTCTCGATGCCGCCGACCGGGATCGAGCCCACCGACGCGCCCATCACCATGCCGCAGTTGGTCGGGGCCGTCGCCTCCTGGGGCAGCTTCGGGTCGAGCTCGCTCTTGCCGGCCCCCTGGACGTCGTACGTGCCGTTGCCGTTGCGGTCGATGCCGTGCTGCACGATGTGCAGGTCCTTGATGTGGTCGACCACGTCCTGCGCGACCGTGATCGTCCGCTTGTACGAGAGCTTGCCCTGCTTGTCGGCCACGGGCATCCGATCCACCGCGAGCCCGCTCGCCGCCTTGGTGTCCCCGGAGGTCGTGAGCGAGATGTTGATGTCGCCGTAGTCGACGGTGGCCTCGGTGTTGCTGAGGACCCCGTCGCGGTTGGTGTCGTCGGTGGCGTCCGGGCACTTGAAGTCGTGCCCCTTGGTCGAGCCGTGCAGGTGCTGGGCGGAGGGCTGCCCGGGCACCATGCCCTCGGACTCGATCTGCACGGTCAGCTGGTTGCCCTTGAGGCTCAGCATGGCCGTACCCCGGGAACCGGAATCGTTGAGCTGCGCGAGGTCGATCTGGTAAGCCTTCCCGCCGTCCGCGGCGAGGGCCGGGCAGGACAGCCCGAGGGCGAGGCAGACGGCGGCGGGCCCGGCGGTGAGTACCACGAGGCGACCAGTGCGCTTGGCTATCACATTCGCTCCTGTTCCGCGGTCCCCCTCCCGGGAGGGGGACCGCAGATCGTACGGGGGTGAAGTGAGCCCCCGGAGAGGGTCTCGCCGCTACTTCGGAGCGTCGGCGCCCCCGGATGGGTGGCTCTTCGAAAAACTTCCGGGAAGTGCGCGGGCCGCGGCGAAGGCGGGCCGTGAGCCGGTCGGGAAATACCGGCGAAAGGAGCGGTACTTGGCGTCGGGGTGCGCGGGTTCGCGCCAACTCCCTCTGACCGCACCCGAGTTATCACCGCACTGATCTATGTTCTGTGGGGTATGCACCAGTTCACCCCAGGAGGTCAGATTGCAGCACAGGCGACGCTTCCTCGCCTTTCCCCGCGTCTTACGCCGCTCCCACCTACTCATCGCCCTCGGGCTCGGATCACTGCTGATCGGGCTGACGCCCTGGATCGGTGTCACCGGCCCGGCCGCGGCCGGCCGTGCGCCCTCACCGCGGCCCGCACCCGTTCCGTTCGACCAGCAGACCGCTCGCCAGTCACCCCACCACGGCATCGCGCCCGCCAACGCCATGGAACCCACGGCTCCCGTCCTCGACCGGACCGGCTGGACGGCCGCGGCCGGTGACGAGGAGACCGCCGGCGAGAACGGCCGCGCCGCCAACGTGCTCGACGGCAACACCAACACCATCTGGCACAGCAAGTGGGCCGCTGCGCCCACCCCGCTGCCCCACACCCTCACCATCGACATGCACCGCACCGCCGTCGTCTCCGCACTCGTCTACCTCCCCCGCGCCGACGGACCCAACGGCCGCGTCGGCGAGTACGCCATCAGCGTCAGCACGGACGGACAGGACTGGGCGGCGGCGAACCCCGTCGCCACGGGCACGCTCGCGGACGACGGCAGCGCCAAGACGCTCGGCTTCGCCCCGCAAGGGGCCCGCTTCGTACGGCTGACGGCGCTCACCGAGGCCGGTGGCCGCGGGCCCTGGACCTCCGCCGCCGAGATCAACCTGCTCGGCGACCCCGGCACCCCCGCCGCCACCGTCGACCTGCCCCGGACGGGCTGGACGGCCGCGGCGAGCGACGAGGAGACCACCGGCGAGAACGGCCGCGCGGCCAACGTGCTCGACGGCGACCCCAACACCCTGTGGCACAGCAGGTGGTCGGGTACTCCCGCCCCGCTGCCGCACAGCATCACCATCGACATGCACCGCAGCACGGCCGTCTCCGCCCTCGTCTACCACCCCCGCCTGGACTGGGGCAACGGACGGGCCGGCGCGTACACGATCGCCACCAGCACCGACGGCACGGCCTTCGGAGCCCCGGTCGCCGCGGGCACCTGGCGCGACGACGACACCGTCAAGACCGCCACGTTCCTGCGCACGGAGACCGCGCGCTACGTACGCCTGACCGTGACCAGCGAGGCCGGCGGCCGCGGGCCCTGGACCTCGGCCGGGGAGATACGCCTCAGCGGACCGGCCAGCCCGGCCGTCCACGGCTCCTGGGACCGGATCACCGGCTTCCCCCTGGTGCCCGTCGCCACCGCCGCCCTGCCCGGTGACAAACTGCTGGCCTGGTCCGCGTACGCCGTCGACCGCTTCGGCGGCAGCAACGGCTACACACAGACCGCGATCCTCGACCTGAAGACCGGCAAGGTCACGCAGCGGCGCATCGACAACACCGGCCACGACATGTTCTGCCCCGGCATAGCCATGCTGGCCGACGGCCGCGTGCTCGTCACCGGCGGGAGCAACGCCGAGAAGGCGAGCATCTACGACCCGGCCACCGACCAATGGTCCGCCACCACCAGCATGAACATAGCCCGCGGCTACCAGGCGATGACCCTGCTCTCCACCGGCGAGGCCTTCGTCCTCGGCGGATCCTGGAGCGGGGCCGCGAACACGGACAAGGCCGGCGAGGCCTGGTCGCCGGACACCCGCACCTGGCGCACGCTCCCCGGTGTCCCGGCAGCTCCCGCGCTCACCGCGGACCCGGCCGGACCCTACCGGGCCGACAACCACATGTGGCTGTACGCCACTTCGGGCGGCAACGTACTGCAACTGGGGCCGAGCAAGCAGATGAACTGGATCTCCACCGCAGGCCGCGGCAGCATCACCCCCGCCGGAACCCGGGCCGACAGCCAGGACGCCATGACCGGCAACGCCGTCGCGTACGACATCGGCAAACTGCTCACCCTGGGCGGCTCGCCCGCCTACGAGAAGACCCCGGCCACCCGGCGCGCCTACACCGTGACCATCCCGGGCGGCGGCCAGGCCGTACAGGCCGCCCGCACCGGGGACATGGAGCACGCCCGCGCCTTCAGCAACAGCGTCGTCCTCCCCGACGGAAAGGTGGCCGTCTTCGGCGGACAGGCCCGTCCGGTGCCCTTCAGCGACGCCACCTCCGTACTGGCCCCCGAGCTGTGGGACCCGGCGACCGGCACCTTCACCCCGCTCGCCACCATGGCCATACCGCGCAACTACCACAGCGTGGCCAACCTGCTGCCGGACGGCCGGATCTTCTCGGGCGGCGGAGGCCTGTGCGGTGACTGCGCGACCAACCACGCCGACGGGGCCGTCTTCACCCCGCCGTACCTGCTGAACGCGGACGGATCGCCGAAGCCGCGTCCCGCCATCACCGGGGGCGTACCCTCCAAGGCGTCCCCCGGCGCCTCGCTCACGGTGAGCACCCAGGCCCCGGTGGCCTCCTTCGTCCTGATGCGGGCCGCGGCCGCCACGCACTCCACGGACAACGACCAGAGGCGGGTCCCGCTGACCTCCACGGCCAAGGGAGGCGGCGCGTACACGGTGTCCATACCGGCGGACACCGGCGTGGTCCTGCCGGGGAACTACATGCTCTTCGCCCTCGACGCCCAAGGGGTGCCGAGCACCGCGAAGTTCATCACCGTCTCCTGATCCCGCGCGCGGTGTCCGGCGGCCGCCGAGCCGGCCGGACACCGCTGCGGGGCGCGCCCGTCCGCTAAGTTGATCCACCGGACGGTCCGTTCGCCGCGGGCCGTGCAGCGGTCCTGGGGGACGGGGGAGTTCAGTGGAGTCTTTGCGGCCTGGTGACCTGCCGGAGATCGGCGGATACCGCCTGCTGGCGCGGCTCGGCGAGGGCGGAATGGGCGAGGTGTTCCTGGCCCGGACCCCTTCCGGCCGGCCGCTGGCCCTCAAGACCGTGCACCGCGAGCTGAGCCTGGAACCGGACTTCGCGGACCGGTTCGCCCGCGAGATACGCACCAACGACCGCGTACGCAGCCCGTGGACGGTCTCGGTCGTGGACTTCAGCGCGCCTGGCGTGCTCCCGCAGTGGCTGGCGACGGAGTACATCGCCGCGCCCTCGCTCGGCGACTGGGTGCGGCAGTACGGGCCGCTGCCGGAACCGGCCCTGCGGTGCCTGGCCCGGGAACTCTCGGCCGCGCTGGTCGCCGTACGGGCGGCGGGTGTCGTACACCGCGACATCAAGCCGGCGAACGTGCTGCTCGGCCCCGAGCGGCCCTTCCTCATCGACTTCGGCATCGCCCGCGCCGTCCGCGACCCCCGCCACACGCAGACGGGCGCCGTCATCGGCACGCCCGGCTTCCTCGCGCCGGAGCAGGCGGTCGGCGCCGTGGCGGAGGCACCGGCCGACGTGTTCTCGCTGGCCGCGGTCCTCGTGTACGCCGCGACCGGCCGCAGCCCCTTCGTCACGGGCGGCGAGGAGCTCTCGCTGCCGGCCCTGCTGTACCGGATCGTGCACGACGAGCCCGTGCTCGACGGGGTGCCGGAGGCACTGCTCGCGCTGGTACGGGAGTGCCTGGCCAAGGAACCGGCCGGGCGGCCGACGGCCGAGGAGGTACGGGCACGGCTCGGCGCGGCGGAGGAGGGGGAGTGGAGCGCGGCGGCGCCGCCGGCCCTGGTCGCGGAGGCCGGACGCCGGGAGGCCGAACTCCGCCGGCTCCTGACCGGGCCGCGGCCGCCGGCCGGCGCGCCGGCCTTCGCGTCGGCCGGGACGGGCACCGCGCCGCTTCCCCCGCCGCCGCCCTCGTACGCTCCGGCGTCTTCGGCGGGCGGGACGGGGACCGGGATCGGAACCGGAGCCGGAGCCGGAGCCGGACCTCGTCCCGGGCTCGGCTTCCGGCGGCGGCCGGTGTTCGGGGCGGCCGCGGGTGCCGCCGTTCTCGCGGCGGCCGTCACGCTCGCGATCGTGCTCCACAAGGGCGATGACGACCGCGGATCCTCCGCCGCCTCGCCCCCGGCGTCCACCCCCTCGTCCACGCCGTCGTCCTCCCCGGTGGCCTCCGCCGGCTCACTGCCGCAGACGTGGGCCGGCACGTGGTCCGCAGTGGGGCCGGGGACGCCGGACGCGGACGGGATCACCCGGGCGAGGACCGGTGACTTCTCGGTCACGGTCACGTTGAACGCCGGAGCCCCGGGCGAGATCGTCGGCAAGCAGGTCAGCAACGTGAAGGAGGTCTCCTCCGGGCGTGACCTGGGCTGTACCGAGGCGCTCAAACTCCAGCAGATCAAGGGGAACACGGCGGTCTTCGCGGCGGTGACCAGCCATCCGACCGACCGCGCCGCCTCGTTCGACTGTCCCCAGGGCAACCTCTACGTGCTGACCATGGTGTCCGCGGACCGCCTCAGACTGGAATCCGAGGGCGCACAGTCGGCGGGAGCCCCCGCGGCGCTGGCCCGCAACCGCTGAGTCCGGCCGCCGCGCCGGGGTCTCTCAGGACGCGAGGAAACCGACCAGGGCCGCCGCCACCGTTTCCGGGTCTTCCAGCTGGGGGTAGTGCCCGACGGCCGGCGGGCCCGTCAGCTCCACCACGTGGGCGTCCGGCATGCGCACCCGGATCCGGGCCAGTACGTGGGCGCCGCTGATCGGGTCGGCCGGGCCCCACACGAACAGCGTGGGACCGGCGAACTCCTCCAGCGCCGAGACCCACCGGTCCCGGTGCACACGGCGCTCGTCGATGTAGCGCAGCAGGCGCGGGGCGAGGCGGTGGCCGTCGGCGCGGGAGGCGGACACCCACAGGTCGTGGAGGTCCCCGTCATGGGGGGAGCGGCCCAGCACGGTGCGCAGGGTCGCCGCGAAGCGGCGCTCCGTGGTGAACGGTGCGAGGAGCGGGCCGAGGGGGCCGTGCAGCAGGCGCTGGATCGGCACGGGGCGGTGCAGGTCGGGGTAGAGGCCGCCGTTCAGCCAGGCCATGTGGGTGATCCGGGCCGGGTCGCGGGCCAGCAGCTCCTGGCCGACGCTCACTCCGTAGTCGTGCGCGACCAGGGCCGTGGAGCCGATCGCGCACCGCCGCCAGACCTCCTCGACGAGCGAGGCCTGGTCGAGCACCGCATAGCGGTGGCGCCGCGGCTTGTCGCTCTCGCCGAAACCGAGCAGGTCGAGCGTCGTGACCCGCATTCCGGCCGCGGCGAGCACCGGTACCACGGCCGCCCAGTCGTGCGAGGAGGTCGGGAACCCGTGGAGGAGGGTGACGGGCGGGCCGAGCGGCGGACCGTCCTGGCGCACGAAGACGCGGTGCCCGCCGACCAGCGTGGTACTGCCGCCTTCGGTCCAGCCGCGCAGCGGCGGCAGGGCGCGTTCGCCCCTCATGTGTCCGCCCCTCATGTGTTCGCCGCTCATGCGGGGGCCTCCTCGGAGTGCCGGTGGTCCAGCCCGTACAGCAGGGTCCGCAGGCCGAACTCGAACTCCGCTTCGGAATCGAGGGAGTTGAGCAGCTCCGCGTGGCGGTGGACGGACGGGTGGGTGAGCGGGGAGAGGGATCCGAACAGCTCGGCCATCGCGGCGCGCTGTCCGGCGGTCCGGGCGGCGCCGCCGGAGTCGAGCACGGCGGCGCCGATCACGAAGTGGGTGACCGTGAGGTAGACGTGGACGGCCGACCGCGGACTCCACCCGTGGGCGAGGAGCTGCCCGAGGGCGTGCTCACGGGCCCGCAGGGCGTTGGGGCCGAGCAATTGCCCGGAGGTCAGCAGCGGGACGACCGCCGGGTGCGCCGCGAGGACCCGGCGGAACTCCAGCGCTCCGCGCTCCAGCCCGGCCCGCCAGTCCCCGCGCAGTTCGGGCAGCCGGATCTCGCCCAGCATGTGGTCGACGGTCTCGATCAGGAGCTCCTCCCTGCTCGCGACGTGCCGGTACAAGGAGGTGTGGCGGACCTGGAGGCGTTCGCCGAGCCGGCGCATGGTGAGCGCGTCCAGGCCCTCCCGGTCGGCCAGTTCGAGCGCGCCCGCCGTGATCCGGTCGAGCGTCAGCCCGCCCTGGCGGGGCCGGCGCCGGTCGCGTTCGGCGTACCGGGCCTGCCACCAGGCGGGTGATCCGGGGTGCGCGGGGGCCGGCTCGGTTTCGTGCTGGAGCGTCATGGGTGGCGGAGCCTACTCGAAGAGGTCGGGTTCCGCGCGGACGATCTCGTCCCACAGGGGCTGGAAGGAGAACCACCCCGCGAGGGGGAAACCGGTCTGGTCCCTGGTGTACCGGGCGGACTCGGGGTCGATCAGGTGCGGGGTGCCCGCGGCCTCGGCCAGCAGCTGCGCCTGGGCGCTGCGTTCCATGGAGATGAACCACCAGGCCGCCTCGTCGACCGATTCGCCGACCGTGAAGATGCCGTGGTTCTGATGGATCACGGCCTTGTGCGGCCCCAGCCCCGCCGCGAGCTGTCGGCCCGCCTCCTCCTCGACCACCACGGCGCCGGCGCCGTCCCGGTGCACGGTGTGGTGTTCGTACACGGCGCACGCGTCCTGGGTGATCGGGTCCAGCGGGCGCCCGAGGCTGGAGAAGGCCTTGCCGTGGACGGCGTGTGCGTGGCACGCGGCGATCACGTCGGGTCGGGCCGCGTGGATCGCGGAGTGGATCACGAAGCCCGCCCGGTTGACGGGCCGCCTGCCGTGGCGGACCTGTCCTTCGTGGTCGACGAGGATCAGGTCGCTGACGCGGACGTGCCGGAAGGACATGCCGAACGGGTTGACCCAGAACATGTCGGTGTACTCCGGGTCCCGCACGGTGATGTGTCCCGCGACCCCTTCCGAGAAGCCGAGGCGGCCGAAGACGCGGCAGGCTCCGGCGAGCCGCTGCTTGCGGTGCTCGCGCTCCTGCGCGGGGTCGGTGAACGCCGGGGGCAGGGGCAGTTCGAGGTTCTCCTGGCGGGGGACGAAGGCGCTGCCGCGCCACTCGTTCCCGCTGTCCCCCGGGCCGGTGTCCGGGTCGGTCTCGTGGTGTCCGTGGGTGCCCGTCGTACGGTTCATGCCCCGCCTCTCTCGATTATGCGTCCACTGGACGCATATCTTGCGTCCAGTGGACGCATCACGCAAGACCCCGGGTCGCGGCCGCGGGCACCCCGGCGCGAGCGGGCAAGATCATCGGGTGCAGAATGAGCCGTATGCCGATGACAAACATGCCCAAACCGGCGTCGATTGACGATGCGTCACGGATAGGCCGCACCCTGGCCCTCGCGTTCGACGACGACCCGATGATGCGCTGGTTCTTCCCGGACGGGGCCGCCGACGGCGACGGGGTCGCCGGGGTTGCCGGTGGGCCCGGTCGGCCCGGTCGGCCCGGTCGGCCCGACGGGTCCGGTCGGCCCGGTGCGGCCGCGCGTGAGGCCCTGCTGGGCCGGTACTTCAGCACGATCTTCACCCGGCAGTACGCGCGCCACGGCGTCTGTGAGCACACCCGCGCGGCAGCCGCCTTCTGGGTTCCGCCGGGCGCGCAGGACAAGGCCGTTCCCGACGCCGCGACCATCGCGGAGCTCTCCGGGATCCTCGGCGACCGGGCCCCGCTGTTCCGGCGGGCCGCGGAGGCCGCCGCCGGGGAGGGGCCCCCGGAGCCGCACTGGTACCTGGCCGTGATCGGCGCGGACCCGGCCGCCCGGGGTCAGGGCCACGGAGCCGCCCTCCTGCGCTCCGGCCTCGCCAAGGCCGACGAGGCCGGCCTGCCCGTGTACCTGGAGTCCTCCAAGCCGGCCAACCTCCCCTTCTACGGGCACTTCGGCTTCACGGTGCTCGGCGAGGTCCGGCTCCCGGGCGGCGGCCCGACCCTGTGGCCGATGCGCCGCGCGCCGGGCGGCGGCCGCCCGGCGGCCGGGGCCTGAGCGCATTCATGACGGGAGGCGCCGCCGGCCGTTCGCGGCGCCTTCTCGGAATGCCGGGATTTCGCCCGCGCGCCTCTTCATGACTTGAACCCTCACGTCAGTGCCAATCGTGCTGAAAAGGCAGGCTAATCACCGAATTACGCCGAAGCGGAGCGTGATGGCAACGTTGCCATCTCGTTAATAGTTCACTTCTTGACGGGGGTGTCGGTGCCGAGTTGACTGCGTCTACCTCGGCCGAAAGGACACGGCCTGCTCAGGGAGGTTTACGTCGTGAACTCGCATCTCGCCCGGGTCGTCGTAGCGGTCACCGCTGCCACGGCATCCGTCTCGCTCGCCGCCTGCGGCAGTACGGAGGGCGCCGACGCGGGATCCGGCGGCTCGGCGAAGAACGAGGCCATCAAGGTGGGCCTCCTGCTCCCGGAAGACCAGACGGCTCGCTACGAGAAGTTCGACAAGCCGCTGATCGAGAAGGAAATCGCCAAGTTCACGCGCAATAAGGGCCAAGTGGTCTACGCCAATGCCAAGCAGGATGCGGCAGCCCAGAACGCCCAGGTCGACGACATGATCGCCCGCAAGGTGAATGTGATCATCATTGACGCGGTGGACGCGAAGGCCATTGCGGGAGCGGTCAAGAAAGCCAAGGACGCCGGTATTCCGGTCATCGCCTACGACCGTCTCGCCGAGGGCCCGATCGACGCCTACACCTCCTTCGACAATGAAGACGTGGGCAAGGTCCAGGCCAAGGCCCTGCTGGAGGCTCTCGGCGACAAGGCCAAGGACGGCCAGATCGTCATGATGAACGGCTCGGTCACCGACCCGAACGCCAAGGGCTTCAAGTCCGGCGCGCACTCCGTCCTCGACGGCAAGGTGACGATCGGCAAGGAGTACGACACCCTTGGCTGGAAGCCGGAGAACGCCAACGCCAACATGACGGCCGCGCTCTCCGCGCTCGGCAAGGGAAAGATCATCGGCGTCTACTCCGCCAACGACGGCATGGCGGGCGGCATCATCAGCGCGCTCAAGGCCGCCGGAGTCTCCTCGCTTCCCCCGGTCACCGGCCAGGACGCGGAACTCGCCGGTGTGCAGCGGATCGTCGCGGGCGAGCAGTACATGACCGTCTACAAGAGCTACGCGCCCGAGGCCGCGGCCGCCGCGGAAATGGCCGTCTCCCTCGCCCAGGGCGAGAAGATCGACGGACTCATCAACCAGGTCGTCGACAGCCCGACCGTCAAGGGCGTGCCGTCCGTGCTCGTCCCGGGCATCGCGCTGACGAAGAACAACATCAGGTCGACGGTGATCTACGACGGCGTCTACACCATCGCCGAGATCTGCACCGACCGGTACAAGGCCGCCTGCGACGAGATAGGCCTGAAGTAGGCGCGAGCGCGGTGGAGCGGACCGGACCGGCCTGAACCGGCCGGCCGGTCAGGGCCCGGCGGACTCCAGACGTACGCGGAACACCGCTCCGCCGCCCGGCGCCGTCTCCAGTTCCAGCCCGCCGCCGTGGGCCCGGACGAGTGCGGAGGCGATCGCCAGGCCGAGCCCCGCCCCGCCACCCGCCTGCCGGCTCCGCGAGGCGTCCACCCGGTAGAACCTCTCGAAGACCCGGGCCGCCTGCTCCGGCGTGAGCCCCGGCCCGCGGTCGGCCACCTCGATCACCGCCCGGCCGCCCGCACCACCCACGCCGATGCGCACGGGCGAGCCCGCCGGCGTGTGGGCGACCGCGTTGCCGACCAGGTTGGCGATCACCTGGCGCAGCCGCGCCTCGTCGCCGCACACCGGCGCGGGGCCCGGAAGGCCGGCGCCGCCCGGACCGGTCAGCGTCACCTCGCGCGCCGGGTCCAGGGCCCGTATGTCGTGCAGGGCGTCCACCGCCAGCGTGCGCAGGTCCATCGGGGCCAGCTCCAGCGGGCGCTGCTCGTCCATCCGGACCAGGGTCAGCAGGTCTTCCACCAGACCGCCGAGCCGCACCGCCTCGCTCTCGATCCGGGCCATGGTCCGCTTCACGTCCGCCTCGTCGGCGAGGGCGCCCATCCGGTACAGCTCCGCGAAGCCCCGGATGCCGGCCAGCGGCGTACGGAGCTCATGGCTGGCGTCGGCGACGAAGCGCCGCATCTGCTGCTCCGACGCGGCGCGGACCGCGAAAGCCGACTCGATCTGCGCGAGCATGCCGTTGAGCGCGCTGGTCAGCCGGCCCGTCTCGGTGCGCGGCGAGGCGTCCGGCATCCGGTGCGAGAGCGGTCGCCCGGCCGAGATCTCCGCCGCGGTCTCCTCGATGCGCCGCAGCGGGCGCAGCCCGGCCCGTACCGCGAACCAGCCCGCCGCGGCGAGCAGCAGCACCACGACGACGCCGATGAGCTCGAAGGCGGTGGCCAGGTGGTCGAGAGCGGAGGACACGTCGTCCAGCGGGGCCGCGACCACGACCCCGGCGGGCAGTCCCGGATCCTCGCTCCCCACCGGCACGATCAGCACCCACCAGGTGCCCTCCCCGTGGTCGCTCGGTACCTCGAACGCCCGCCCGAACCTGTCCCGCAGCTGCGCCCCGTCCATCGCGGGCCACAGCGGGCGAGGATCCCCGGCCGCCACGGGCTCCCGGAACTGGTCGGTCACCCGGCCGTCCGCATCGGCGAACGCCACCACGTACTGGCTGGGCAGCCAGGCCCGCCCACCTCCGCCGCCCGGCCCGCTCCCCGGCCGGCCGAGGTGCGGCTGCGGGGTGCCCTCGGCCCGGAGCCGGTACGCCACCGAGTCCCCGAACCGTTCGAGCTGCCGGTCCACCCGCCCCACCAGCTGCGCGCGCACCGATCCGAGGACGACGGTGTCGCTGACGGCCAGCCCGAGCGCGACCAGGGCGATCGAGAGCAGCACCAGCCGCGAGCGCAGCGAGAGGGCCGAGAACCGGAGCCTCGCCATATCAGCTCTGCGGGCGGCGCAGGACGTACCCGATGCCGCGCACGGTGTGGATGAGCTTGACGGCGCCGTCCGCGCCCGAGTCCACCTTGCGGCGCACGTACGAGATGTACGACTCGACGATGCTGACGTCGCCGCCGAAGTCGTACGCCCACACGTGTTCGAGGATCTGCATCTTGGAGACGACCCGGTCGGCGTGGGTCATCAGGTACGCGAGCAGCTTGAACTCGGTGGGGGAGAGGGAGACGGGTCGGCCGCCGCGCAGGACCTGGTGGCCCACCGGGTCCAGTTCGAGGTCCCCGGCGACCAGGCGGCCCTCGCCCGTCGGGGCGCCGGTGCGGCGCAGGATCGCGCGGATCCGGGCGATCAGCTCCTCCAGGCTGAACGGCTTGGTGACGTAGTCGTCCCCGCCGGCCGTGAGTCCGCCGATCTTGTCGTCGACCCCGTCCTTCGCGGTGAGGAAGAGGACCGGCAGGTGCTCGGCCCCGGATCCGCCGGCCGCCTCGCGCAGGCGGCGTACGACGGCGAACCCGCTGATGTCGGGCAGCATCACGTCGAGCACCACCAGGTCGGGCCGCTCCTTGGCGACGGCCGCCAGCGCGTCGGCGCCGTTCGCCGCGGAGGTGACCCGGAAGCCGACGAACCGCAGCGAGGCGGACAGCAGCTCCCGGATGTTCGGCTCGTCGTCGACGACGAGCAGGCACGCCTCGGGCGTGGCCGTGTCCCTGTCCAAGGGGGTTGCTCCTCTCGCGCTCAGCCCCGGCCGCCGCCTCCGCCCCCGAACCCGCCCGCGCCGCCCTGGGCGACGGTCGTCGCGGCGAGGTCGCCGGCGGGGTTCTGGCTGCCGCGTACGGTGACGGTCTGACCCGGCTGGAGGTCGGACACCTTGCCGCTCTTGGCCTGGGTGATCTGGGTGTTGGTGTCGGTCGTGACCTTGACGACGTTGCCCTGGGCGTCGGTGACGTAGAGGGTGGTGCCGTCGACGAGCTTCACCGTACCGGTGGTCGCGCCGGCCCCGGCGCCCGGGCCGCCCGGCGCCGAGCCGAAGCCCTGCCGCCCGCCGCTCTGCCCGGTTCCGGTTCCGGTTCCGGTTCCGGTCCGGCCCTGGCCGGTGGCCCCGGCGCCGCCCTGGAGGGCGCCGGTACGTCCCTGGCCGCCCGCCCCGGCCGCGAAGTTCCGGCCCGCGGATCCGGTGCCGGGCGAATCCTGCAGGTGGCCCTTCTCGACCAGGACGCCCCCGGTGAACGCGAGCCCGGCCACCACGCCGCCCGAGAGCACCAGCGTCAGCCAGGGCAGGCGCGGCCGCGGCGGCGCCGCGAGCTCCGCCGAGATGTCCCGGGTGTCCGGGGGCTCGGCGAGGATCCCCTCCGGATCGGCGCCCGGGCCCTGTGGGCCGGAGTCCTCCGCGCCGGGATCCTCCGTGCCCGGGCCCTGCGCGACGGGGTGTTCCACGATCAGCTCCTCCGGGAAGCGGTCCTCCCCGGCCGCCGATGCGGTGAACACATCGGCGAACGGCGCGTACCGGTCGTCTCCCGCCTCGGGCTGCTTCCCCAGTTCGGTGCGGCGTCGTGCCATGTCAGCTTCTCCCTGTTCCCGCGTGTGCCGGCTCACTCGTGCCGCAGTGCTTCGATGGGCCGCAGACCCGCGGCCCGGTTGGCCGGATATCCGCCGAAGAACAGCCCGATCACCACGGCGATGGCGAAGGCGCCGACGACCGACTCCGGTATGACGACCGGCTTGATGCCGACGATGGTGAACTGCGAGCCGATCAGCCCGGCCGCGACGCCCAGCCCGCCGCCGATCAGCGAGAGCAGGGTCGATTCGGCGAGGAACTGGCCGAGGATGACTCCCCGGGGTGCCCCGATCGCCTTGCGGATTCCGATCTCCCGGGTCCGCTCGGTCACCGTGACCAGCATGATGTTGGTGATCCCGATCCCCCCGACCAGCAGGGAGATCGCGGCGACCGCGCCGAGCAGCACGGTGAACGTCTTGTTCGTCGCCGCCTGCGTGGTCAGCAGCGATTCCTGGCTGGACACCCGGAAGTCGAGGGCGGCCGCATCCTTGATGCCGTGCCGCCCCATCAGGACGGTCGTGATCTCGCTCTGCGCCTCGGCCGTCGCGGCCGCGGACTTGGCCTCGACGAGGATCTGGCCCACCGAGCCGAAGCCGGTGAAGGCGTTCTGCACGGTGGGCAGCGGCGCGACCACCACGTCGTCCGGGTCCTGGAACCCGGTGCCGCCCTTGGCGGCGAGCACCCCGACCACGGTGAACGGCGTACCGCCGAGCACCATCTTCTTCCCGACGGGGTCGGCCGTGCCGAACAGGTCCGCGGCGGTCGTCGAGCCGATGACGGCGACCTTGCGGGACGCCAGCACGTCGTCGCCGCTGAAGTAGTCGCCCTTGGCCACCTTGCTGTTGGAGGCCTTGAAGTACGCCGGGTAGGTGCCGACGACCTGGCCGACCGTGTGCGAGGTGCCCTCGTGGAGGGCGGTCTGCGAGGTGGTGACCTCGGGCGCGACCGACTCGATGTGCGGGGCCGCCGAGGGGTCGGCGAGCGCCCGCGCGTCCTCGACGGTCAGCGGCTTCGCGGCGCTCGCGGAGCCGGAGCGCGAGCCGCCGAATCCGCTGCCGGAAGAGACGGTCAGGGCGTTGGTGCCGAGCTTCTCGATGGAGTCCTTCACCGCCTGCGAGGAGCCGTTGCCCACCGCCAGGAGCAGGATCACCGCCGCGACACCGATCAGTACGCCCAGCATCGTCAGCGCGGAGCGCACCTTGTTCGCCGCGAGGCCGCCGAAGGCGAAGCGCAGCGTCTGGAACGGGTTCACCGCTGACCTCCGGCCACAGCGTGCGCGGGTTCGCGCATCGCGGGCGGGGGACCGCCCACGGGTGCCTGCCGGACGTCCTCGACGATCTGCCCGTCCACGAGGCGCAGCACGCGCTTGGCGTGGCGGGCCACCTCGTCCTCGTGGGTGATCAGGACGACAGTGCGGCCCGACGCGTTGAGCCGGTCCACGAGGGCCAGGACCTCCTCGGTGCTGTGGCTGTCGAGATTTCCGGTCGGCTCGTCGGCGAGCAGCATCGCGGGCGCGGTGACGAGGGCGCGGGCCACGGCCACGCGCTGCTGCTGGCCGCCGGAGAGTTCGTTGGGACGGTGGTCGAGACGCTCGGCGAGGCCCACCAGGGTGAGTGCCGCCACCGCGCGCCGGCGCCGCTCGGCGGCCTTCACCCCGGCGTACGCCAGAGGCAGTTCGACCTGGGCGACGGCGCTCGTGCGGGGCACCAGGTTGAAGGACTGGAAGACGAAGCCGATCTTGCGGTTGCGGACCAGTGAGAGCTGGTGCTCGTCCAGGCCGCCCACGTCGATCCCGTCGAGGAGGTAGCGGCCCGAGGTGGGGACGTCCAGGCAGCCGAGGATGTTCATCAGGGTCGACTTGCCCGAGCCCGAGCTGCCCATGACGGCGACGAAGTCACCCTGTTCCACGATCAGTTCGACGCCGGGCCGGCGGCCCGTGGCGGGGTCGGGCGGCCCGCCGAGCGCGCGTACGGCGGCGTCGCCGTGCCCGTACGTCTTGAACAGCGCGCGCACCTCGATCACCGGCGGTGGCGTCTCGGGCTGTCGCGGTACCGAGGCCGTCTGCCGTTCGATGGGCGTGGGGCGCCCGGACGGTGCCCGGCGCGGCCACAGCGGCGGTGTCATCCGCGGCCACCCCCGCCCCCGCCGGTGCGGATGCCGCCCCCGCCGGCGGCCCCGCCGCCCCCGCGGTTGCGGGTCGCGCCCGCTCCGGCGCCGCCGGGGAAGGCGCCGCCCGGGAAGCCTCCGCTGCCGGTCGTGGAGACCGGGGCCAGCTGCACCTTCTCTCCTTCGGCCACCCCGCTGAGGATCTGGTCGGTGCTGTCGCCTTCGAGGCCGACGGTGACCGGCGTCCGTACGGCGGTGCCGTCCCCTTTGACGACGGTGACGCTGCGGTTCGCGCCCGTCCCCGACACGGCGGCGGCCGGAACCGAGAGGGCTCCGGACGCCTCGCCGACGACGACCTGGATGGAGGCGCTGAGGCCGCTGCGCAGATCGTCGGTGGGGCTCGTGACGGTGAGGGTCGCCGCGTACTGCACGGCGCTGCCGCCGCCCGAGTTGCCGCCGCCGGAGGAGGAGCCGCTGCCGGTGGGCAGCGAACTGACCGCCAGGACCTGGGCATTGAGGACCCTGCCCGACATCGCGTTGAGCGTGACGGTGGCCGGCTGGCCCGGCTTCAGCCTGAGGGCGTCGGCCTCCGAGAAGTTCGCCGTCACCTGCATGCCGGACGGGTTGGTGAGGACCACGAACCCGGAGAGGGCGGACGAGGAGGCGGAGCCGGAGGAGGTGGAGCCGGTATTCGAACCGCCCCCGCTGCCGCCGCTCGTACCGCCGTTGCCGTTCGTACCGGACACCGTGTCGCCCACCTTCGCCGACACGGACGCGACCGTCCCGGCGGCCGGCGCCCTCAGCACGGTCCCGTCGACGGCGCGCTGCGCCGCGTCCACGGCGTTCTGAGCCTGGGTGAGCTGGGAGCGGGCCTGGGCCACCTGCGCCGCGTCCACGGTCGGCGTCGGAGCCGGAGCGGAGCCGCCCTTCGAAGAGGAGGAGCCGTTGTTCGAGGACGAACTCACCTGCCCGGCCTCGGCCTTGGTGACGTTGGCCTGGGCCGCGGTCAGTGCGGCACGGGCCTGGGTGAGCGTCTCCGTCGCGGCGGTCGCGTCGACCTTCCCGAGCAGCCGGCCCTTGGTGACGTTGTCCCCCGGCTTGACGTCGACCTCGGTGAGCCGCCCGCCGGTGGTGAAGTTCACGCCGGCATCGCTCGGCGAGCTCAGCGACCCCGAGCCGGACACCGTCGCGAGGACGGTGCTCTTGGTGACCGCGACGGTCCGCGCGCCGCCGCGCGCGGGCCCTTCACTGCCGCCGGTCACCGCCGCGTACGCGCCGCCGGCGCCCGCGAGGACCGCCACTCCGAGCACCGAGTTGATCAGGGCGGCCCTGCGCCGCCGTGGGAGCACGTTCATGGGGCGGGATCCTGGCCGCCCGCACTTTGGGGGCTCTGGGAGGTTCCTGGGAGTTTCCTGGGAACGTGGCGCCCTGCCGAAGCGGGCATAACCTGCCATCCGCCGCGTACCGCGCGGCCTCCGACCGCCTCCGGGGCGAGGGGGCCCGCGCACTGTCAGGAAACTCCCAGCGGACGCCCCGGCCGTCCCCATCTCCGTGCGGTTCAGTCACCGTCGCCGGCGCGCCCACGCCGCCGGCGGCCCGACGCCCCGAGGAGACAACGGACATGCCCTGGACCACGACCCGGCCGACTGCCGCGCTGTCCGCCGTGGCCCTCGCGGCGTGCGGGCTGCTGCTCGCGGGCTGCTCCTCCGGCGCCGGCGCCGTACGTACGTCGGCCTCCGCTTCCGCCTCCGCGTCATCGTCGCCGGACGCCAAGAGCATGGACGCGTACCGCCAGTGCCTGGCCCGGCACGGTGTCACGATGGCCCCGCGCCCGACCGGCACCCGGGGGCCCGGCGGCGGCGGCGGTAACGGCGGTAACGGTGGCGGCGGCTGGGGCGGCGCGTCCGGTGGCCCCGGTCGCAGGGCGTCGGCGGACCCGCAGCGCAGCGAGGCGACGCAGGCCTGCGCGGATCTGCGGCCGCAGTTCAACGGGCGGGGCGGCGGCCCCGGCGGCGGTGATGGCGGCGCGATGAAGGCCTTCACCAGCTGTCTCAAGGACCACGGCGTCGTGCTGCCGTCGGCCTCCCCGAACGCGCCGGGCACGCGGGGCTTCCCCACCACCGACCCGCAGTCGGCGCAGGCCTTCGAGACCTGCAAGGCCCTGCTGCCGCAACGCGGTCAGAACACCCCGCAGCCGGGCGCGAGCCCGTCGGCCTCCGCTCTCTGAGCCGGCCCGGGGGCGGCCCGGGGCGGCCCGGCCTGTTCGTACGGGGCTGCGGACCGGATACTGGCGGCATGGAATTCGCCGTCTTCGTGACGCTGCCCGGGCTGGTCGTCGTCCTGACCGTCCTGGCCTTCGCCGACCAGCTGCTGCTCCGTGCCGGGCGGGCCGGAGCGCTGCCGTGGCGCAACAGCGTTCGTCAGGGCCAGGTGTCGGCGACCGGGTTCGAGCAGCTGCACGCCAGTTTCTCGCCCGGGAAGCAGAACGAGCTCAAGGAGCGGCAGTCGGCCCTGGTGCTGCGGGACGACGAGGAGGACGGCGCGCCGCCGCACCGTACGACCGTGGACCTGGAGGCCGGAACCGCGGTCGTACGGATGTCGCGGACCGGGCGGTAGGGCATGGCGGCGGGCCGGCGGCCACACGCTCGTCCGTGTGGCCGCCGGCCCGGTCACCCCGTCAGGGGCGGACTGTCAGGTCAGCCGTTGCGGTGGTGGTGGCGGCGGCCGTCCCAGGAGTCGGAGTCGAGGACGTTGCCGCGGTTGTCGCGCAGGGTCGCGCTGTCGCGCTCGTCCCAGACCTGCTGGCGGCGGTCCTGGTAGACGTCGTGGCGGGTGTCACGGCCCTGACCGGTGTGGACCTTGACGCTGGAACGGCCGTCCAGGCGGAAGTCCTTGAACTGGTAGCGGTTGCCCTGGCGGTCGGTGAGGGTGAAGCCGCGCAGGTTGACGCTGTTGCGGCCGGTGTTCTTCACCTCGACCCACTCCCCGTTCAGGGCGCGGGCGGAGCGGTCGTTGCGACCGGGGCTGTCGTACTGGACGTCGCCGATGACGATCGAGGACTTCGCGCCACGGTGGTCGCGCCCGTGGTTGTCGGCGGCGGCCGCCGGCAGGGCGGCGGCGCCGACCAGGGCGCCTGCGGCCAGGATCGCGGAGAGGGCCCGGCGGGTGGCGAGAGAAGCAGACATGGAGATGACCCCTTCAACAGACAGCGGCCCTTTCCCGGCCGTGACGGCGCGGGTGGGCTCCGAACAGTTCCCGGCGTGCTGCCGAGGAGGCACACTCTGGCCCTCAACCGCCAACAAAAGCCACCAACACGGGGTGTGTTGCCCAATGCAGACATACCCGTGACTCTTGCTTGTAGCGGACATCTGTCAAGGCGGCGCTGACGCGGACCGAGGGAGCACGCGGAGCGACCCGTGCAAGGACTGGAGACTGCCCTTTCGCGCCCCGGCGACCGCCGGTTACGGCGTTCCGCCATCCCTGAGCCGAATGGGTTCATGGTTTGTAACGGGTGTTCGGCGGGGCGTCGCGGCGGGGCGCAGGTTGACGGCCCGGTTCCCCCGTGACCGCTACGCGGGCTCCCACAGCTCGATGCGGTTGCCCTCGGGGTCCGTGACCCAGCCGAACCGGCCGACGCCGTCCATGTCCTGCGTCTCCCCGGCCACGTCCGCGCCCTTGGCGCGCAATTGCGCCAGCATCGCGTCCAGGTCGCGCACCCGGAAATTGAGCATCGTCCGCTGGTCGCGGGACCCGAAGTAGTCCGTCCCGGACTCGAACGCCGCGAACACCGTCGGCCCGGCCCCCTGCTGCCAGAGCCCGTGCTCATCGGCATCCAGGCCCAGGCAGTCGCGGTACCAGGCGCCCAGGGCCGCCGGATCGGCCGCCCGCATGAAGTACCCGCCGATTCCCGTCACACGTTCCATGCATCCATCTTCGCAGGACGGGCCTCGCCGCGGGCGGCCACCGCACTCGTCAGGGGATCAGCACGCAGTGGTTCTCGATCACCCTGCCGCCGCGGTCCAGCCCGCCGCAGACGGCCAGCCGCGGGTAGGCCCTGAACTCGCGGTTGACGACGAACCGGGCCTGCGACACGTTGGCCCTGCTGTTGTTGTAGTCGCCGACGAAGGCCCGCAGCGTCCCCGGCAGACCCTCCCTGGTCGTGACGGTGATGTCCTGGACGAAGTCACGCCCCTGGTAGGCGGTGGCCACGCAGATGTACTTGCCGCAGGTGGCCTTGACCTCGGCGCTCGCCGGCGCCGCGGTCACCAGAGCCATCGCGCAGGCCCCGGTGAGGGCCGCCGCGACCGTGGCCAGCCGCCGCCCCGCGGGCGCGACCGATCGAATCGTCTTCCGGCGTACGAAGTGCATGGGATCCCCTTCGAGCTGCGCTGGCCGACTGCATGTCGTGTTCACCGTGTCACGTTCGGTCGCCCCGTCGCATGCGGCAACGGTGAACATGCGGTGAGGAGGCTGAGGATCCCGCCTTGTACGCTCGCCGCCGTGAATGATCGCGCCACGCCCGTCCTGCTCCTCCACCCGCCCCGCACCACCACGGCGGAACTTCTCGCGCGGGCCGCTGTGTGGCGCGGCCACGACCTCGTCGCGCACGTCGCCCAGGCCGAGGGCCGCGAGACGTACTGGTACGGCGGTCCGCTCGCCGCCGACGCCCTCGGAGGCCGGCTCGGCCTCGGGCTCCTCGAACCCGCCGACGACTGGCTCGCGCGGGTTCCGTACGCGTTCCTCGGGCGCTCCGTACGGCTCACCACGCTCGCCGAGGCCCGGGGCCTGCGGGAACCCTCCTTCGTGAAGCCGCCCTCGGCGAAGATCGACCTGCTCCCGGCCGCGGTGTACCGGGACGGGAGCGCGCTGCCGGCCGCCCTGGACGACCGCACACCCGTCCTGATCAGCGGGGTCGTGGAGTTCGCGGCCGAATACAGGCTGTTCGTACTCGACGGGGAGGCCGTCGCCGGCAGCCGCTACGCCGTGTACGGGCGCCCCGACCCCGCACCGCTCGACGCGCACGCCCGGGCATTCGCCCGCGAGGTGCTCGAAGCCACGGCCCACGGCCTGCCCAGCGCCGTGTGCGTCGACATGGGCCGGCTCGGCGACGGCGGCTGGGCGGTCGTCGAGGCCAACATGCCGTGGTTCGCGCACTGCTACGCGGCCGAGCCGGACCGCGTCCTCGACGTCGTACTCCGCGCGGCGGGTCCGCTGACCCGCGTGTCCGACCGGGACCTGCCCTTCGTACGCGCGTCCCCGACCCGGCCGAACGGGCCGGCGGCGCGCCGCGCGCCCTGAGAGCGCGGGGTCCCTCCCGCCGGCCCGCGGCGAGCGGCGATCAGCTGAGGACGACGAGCCGGCGGGTCGCCCGGGTCATGGCGACATAGCGGTCGACCGCCCCTTCGACCCCCTCGCCGAAGGCCTCGGGGCGGACGAGCACGACCAGGTCGAACTCCAGGCCCTTCGACAGCTCCGGGGTCAGGGAGCCGACGCGCGGTGTCGCTTCGAAGGACGGGTCGCCGATGACGCACGCCGTTCCCTCGGCGTGCTCCGCGAGCCAGCCGTCGAGGACCGCGCCGAGATCCGTCACCGATCCGAACACGACGGGGATGCCGCTGCTGCGGATGGACACCGGAACGTTGGCGTCGGGGAGGGCGGCCCGGATGACCGGCTCCGCCTGCGCCATGACCTCCTCCGGCGTGCGGTAGTTGATGCCCAGCGAGGCCACGTCGATCCGGTCGAACCCGACCCGCTCCAGCCGCTCCCGCCACGACTCCGTGAACCCGTGCCTGGCCTGCGCCCGGTCCCCGACGATCGTGAAGCTCCGGGACGGGCAGCGCAGCAGCAGCATCTGCCATTGCGCGTCGGTCAGTTCCTGGGCCTCGTCCACGACGATGTGCGCGAACGGGCCGGCGAGCCGGTCCGGGTCCGCGCCCGGCAGGGCCGTCTCGTCGATCAGGCTGTCCTGGAGGTCCTTTCCGCGCAGCATCCTCACCGCGCCCTCGCTCTCGTCGCCGGCCGAGTTGAAATCGGCGGCCGCCAGGATGTCGTCGATCACCCCGGCCATGCGCTCGCGCTCGGCGGCGACGGCCGCGTCGCGGCGCTGCTTGCGCCGGGCCGCCTGCGGGTCGCCGAGCCGCTGCCGCGCCGCGTCGAGGAGCGGCAGGTCGGACACCGTCCAGGCCCGGGCGTCCGCGCGCTGGAGCATCCGCACCTCCTCGCGGGCGAGCCACGGAGCGCACAGCCGCAGGTAGGCCGGTACCGACCACAGGTCTGCGACGAGGTCGGCCGCTTCGAGCAGCGGCCACGCCCGGTTGACGGCCGTGACCAGCTCCTCGTCGTGCAGCAGAGCCCTCCGCAGCTGCTCGGGCGACACCCCGTCGTGGCCGTCGTCCTCGTCGAGCTTGTCCATCAGGATCGTGAGCAGTGCGTCCCGGATGTGCTCGCGCGCCTCGTTGTGCGGGACGCCGGCGGCCTCTTCGAACGCCTCGTTCCAGTCCGCGGCGCTCAGCCACAGGTCGGCCCAGGGGGTGGAGACCGTCATGCCGTCGGTGGGCGGCTCTTCGTAGATCCCGACGGCCTTCTCGATCGCCCTCACCATGTCCGCGGACGCCTTCAGCCGGGCCACGCCGGGGTCGGCCTCGGCCGGTGCTCCGGCGCCCTCGGGGAGGAGATCGCGCACCGTGCAGGTCTGCACGCCCTCCTCGCCGAGGCTGGGGAGGACGTCGGCCACGTAGTTCAGGTACGGCTGGTGCGGACCGACGAACAGGACGCCGCCGCGCCGGTGGCCGAGGCGCGGGTCGGAGTAGAGGAGGTGGGCGGTGCGGTGCAGGGCGACGACCGTCTTGCCCGTACCCGGACCGCCGTCGACGACGAGTGCGCCGCGCGAACCCGCCCGGATGACGGCGTCCTGGTCGGCCTGGATGGTGCCGAGCACGTCGCGCATCCGGGGCGAGCGCGTGCTGCCCAGGCTGGCGATGAAGGCGGACTGGTCGTCGAGCGCGGCATTGCCTTCGAACCCGTCGGCCGTGAACACCTCGTCCCAGTAGTCGCCGATCCGCCCGCGGGTCCACCGGTACCTGCGGCGGCTGGCCAGGCCCATCGGGTCGGCATGCGTCGCGGCGAAGAACGGTTCGGCGGCGGGGGAGCGCCAGTCGATCAGCAGCCGGCGGCCGGCCCCGTCGGTGAGGCCGAGCCGTCCGATGTACACGGGCTCGGCGTCCTCCGCGCCGACGATGCGCCCCAGGCACAGGTCCAGCCCGAAGCGGCGCAGGGCGCGCAGTCGGGAGGTGAGCCGGTGGATCTCGCTGTCCCGCTCCATCGCCTCCCGGCCCAGGCCGCCGGGCGCCTTGCGGAGCTCGTCGAGGCGGTCGGACAGTTCGGTGACGGCCTCGCCGAGGCTGTGGGCGAGGGCCGCGAAGTGCTGCTCGTCGCGGGCGATCAGGGCCGGGTCGGCCTTGGGGGAGAGGTGGTCGGGGAGGTCGAACGCGCTGGTGGTCTTCGTTGTCAACACAGGCACCCCGTGCATCTCCTGTTTCCGCTGTTTGTGGCTACGAGCTGCGATTTTGCGGGATGACCGGGGCCTTGCCGCAAGCCCCCCCGTGCGCTATAAGTTGAGAGTGGCAAGGGGTGGGTCTTCCCCCTTGCACCGTCTCCCTCTCCCCAAGCGGCCTCGAAAAATCTGCCGCGTGCTCGTCACACTCCCGTGCCGGGATCCGTCAGCCCGATGAAGGCAACGCCGATGACGGCGATGCGGAAGACCTGAGGGAGACGGCGATGCAGACCCGTACGATCACGGCGGACGTACCGGTGGGACCGCGGATGGCGCAGGACCCCATGGAGCTCGTCCCCGAGCTGGCGGAGGTGTCGGCGGCGCTGTTCAAGGCCACCGGCAACCGCTCCGTACCGCGCACGACCATCAGCCTGTTGCAGCTGAGGGCCGGCCAGATCGTCGGCAACACCTACCTGACCGTCCTGCACACGGGCATGCTCCGCAAGGCGGGGGAGTCCGAGGAACGCGTCACGGCGGTGGCGTCCTGGCAGGACGCCCCGTACTTCAGCGGCGCCGAGCGCGCCGCGCTGGCACTGGTGGAAGCCGTGCTCCAGCCGTCCGCCGGCGGGGAACGGGTCTCCGACGAGCTGTACGCCGAGGTGGCCGGGCACTACGACGCGAAGGCGCTCGCGACGTTGATGATCGCGATAGGGCAGGTCAACTTCTTCGTCCCGATCGCGCTCATCGCCAAGCCGCTGCCGGGACGGTCGTTCACCGATCCCTGGAACTGAACGCCGGAAGGGCGCAGTGCCCCGCACCCGGCGCGCCCGGTGAGCGGAATGCCGGATCGCCGCCTCGCTCTTGCCGATCGAGGCGGCGGCCCGGCGTGGGCGCGGCCGAACACGTCGTGCCGGACGACGCCGCGCCCTGATTCAGCTCACGGCCGGCCTGAGGGTGTTCTCGCACCACTGGCGGAACGTGGTCGGCGTCGTCGACCCGGGGGTGCGCGGGGCGGCGTTGTCGAGGCCCCGGTTCTTGGCGTCGAACATGTCGACCATGGCCTGCGCCATCGCCTCGGTCATTCCGAACCCGGTCATGCGCTCCTTCAGCGCCGCACCCGGAATCCGCCGGTAGTCGATCCCGGTGCCCAGGACCTCCGAGATGATCTGCGCCATCTCGCGGGGGGAGACGTCCTCGGGGCCGAGGCAGGCGACTTCGCCCGATCCACGCCAGGACTCGTCGAGCAGGAGCCCTGCCGCGGTGGCGGCGATGTCGGCGGTCGCGACCAACGGGCTCTTCAGGTCCGGGTCGATCGTCATGAAGAACGCGTGCTGTTCGCGGAGCGCTCCGGTCTGGTGGAGCAGGTTGTGCATGAACGAGGGACAGACCACGGCCCGGTACGCCACGCCGGAGGCGGCGATCAGGTCGTCCATCGCCAGCGAGGCGGTGACCGGGCCGGCCTGCGCGGCCATCGGCGTCCCGCGGCCCAGCGCGGAGATGCCGACGACGCGGCGGACGCCGTGGCGCACGAACGCCGTGCACGCGGGACGGGTGAAGTCGACGAACGCGGCTTCGGCGCTCGGCGCCGCCGGGTCGGCCGGCGCGAGCCAGAAGACGGCCTCGGCGCCGGCACACGCCCGGTCGATCACGGCGGCGTCGCCGTGCGAGCCCACGACGATCTCGGCGTTCTCCCGTACGTGCGGTGCGAGGCGCGAGGGGTCGCGGGCGACGAGGCGCAGCGGTGCGCCGCGGTCGAGCAGGTCGTCGACGAGGAGACGGCCGATGGTGCTGGTGGGTGCGGTGATGACGATCATCAGGGTTCCTCTGCGAGTGCGAGTGCGAGTGCGAGTGCGAGTGCGAGTGCGAGTGCGGGTGCGGGTGCGAGTGCGGCCGTGGTCGTGGCCGTGGCCATCGGTTGTCAGGACGGGCGGGGGATGTAGGCGAGGCCGTGGGCTCCGGGCTCGGCGCGCTTGGGGATGTCCAGCCGGGCCAGGACCCGCAGCGCGTCCAGGTCAACGACGTCGACGGTGGAGGAGGCGACGCAGGCCACGTACGCGAGTCGGCCGTCGGGGGAGGAGGTGATGGTCAGCGGGCAGAGTCCCACCGCCACCTCGCCCAGCTCCTTGCGCGTGTCGGCGTCGAACACCCGCAGCCGGCCCGGTGCGTGGCGCCGGACCCGCGACACCGGGTCGGGCTCCCCGCCCAGTTCGCCCGCGAGCAGCATGCCGGTGGACGTCAGGTGCAGGGGCATCGCGACGTCCGCGGTGGGCAGGGTGTCGACGACGGAGGCCGTCCGGGTGTCGATGACGCGGATGCCGGCGGCCGGCCGGTCCTGCGCCATCGGGGAGAAGGGGCGGGCGTACGGCCCGGCGACGAAGACGTACGCACCGTCGGCGGAGACGGCGAGGCCCTCGCTCCCCGGTACCTCTATCTTCGCGGTGAGGGTGCGCCGTTCGAGGTCGACGACCGAGACGAACGGCGCCTCCTTGTTGGTGGCGTAGCCCGTCCGCCCGGCCGGATCGATGGCGAACCAGTGCGGTACGGGCGCGTCCGTGGGGATCCTGCCCAGGGGCGCACGGGTCTCCGCGTCGATCACCACGATCCCGCCGGGCCGGTCCTGTGAGGCTTCCACCGTGACGTACAGGCGGCCGCGCGCCGGGTCCAGCGCCATCCCGTGCGGTCCGTGTTCCGGGGCCAGGTCGACGACCTCGACGATGCGGCGGGTGTCGGGGTCCACGACGGTCAGCTCCGTGCGCCGGCCGCTGTTGGCGCCGTAGTGCCCGGAGCGGTACGTGGTGGCGCACCACAGCAGCCGCCGGATCGGGTCGAAGAGCAACTCATGGGGTTCGGCGGGGACTTCCAGCGTGCCGAGGTGGCGGTCGGTGGCCGCGTCGAAGAACGAGACCGACGATCCGCTCTGGCTGATCACGGCCAGGACGTCGCCGTCCCGGCCGGCGCGGGGGGACTGTTGCACAGCGGGCTCCCAGGGCGGGGCGAGGGGGATGCCACGCGTTTTCGCGGGCATCCCCACTCTCGGCCGCCGCAAGGTCCGCGACAATGCAAGGATCGGCATCCAATCCTTGACCCAGAGAGCAAAAATGCAGGTCAGCTGAGGGAGATTCGAGGGAGGTGGTCAGCTGCTTCGGGGATCGACCGGCTTGTGGCCGGGATACACGTGATCGGGGGTCACGATGGAGGTGACCGCCTGGCCGAAGAGCGTGCTGGGTTCCTGGTTCTCGTACTGGTCGTCCGTGTTGAGGAGGATGACCATGGTCGCCCGGGCCTGCGGCAGGTAGACCGGCAGGACCTCGTACCCGGGGATCGAGCCGTTGTGGCCGATCCAGCCCTGGACGTTGAAGATGCCCAGCCCGTATCCGTCACCGGGAAGGTTCATCGGGGTCGTCTTCAGGCGTTCGGCCTGGGTCGCGGGCGTCAGCAGCCTGCCGGTGGCGAGGGTGTGGGCCCAGCTGCGCAGGTCCTGGAGGTCGGAGATCATCGCCCCGGCGGCCCAGGCCCAGGAGGGGTTCCAGTGGGTGGAGTCCTCGACCTTGCCGGAGGCCGTCTGGTCGGTGTAGCCGTGCGCGTACGGAACCGGCATGGCGGCACTCGTCGGGAAGACCGTGTGCCGCAGCCCCGCCGGCGCCAGGACGTCCCGCGTGATGACCTCGTGGAGCGGGCGGCCGGTGACCTTCTCGACGACCAGGCCGAGCAGGATCAGGTTCGTGTTGGAGTAGTCGAACCGCGCGCCCGGCGGGAACTGGACGGGGTGCTCGAAGGAGTAGCGGAGCAACTGCTGCGGCGTCATGCTCCTTTCCGGATCGGCCTCAAGCCTCTTGACGAAGCCCTCGTCCAGGCTGTAGTTGAAGAGCCCGCTGCGCATGCTGGCCAGTTGGCGCAGGGTGATGCGGTCCCCGTTCGGAACGCCCTTGACGTACTTGCCGATCGGATCGTCCAGGCCGATCTTCTTCTGGTCGACCAGCTGGAGGAGGGCGGTGACCGTGAACGTCTTGGTCTCGCTGCCGATGCGTACGTGGAGGTCGGTCGCCATCGGTGCGCGCGTCGCCTTGTCGGCCACGCCGAAGGTCTTCACGTAACTCCCCTTGCCGGGGGCCCACAGACCCACGGTCACGCCCGGGACCCGCGTCTCGCGCATGACCTGGCGTATGGCCGTGTCCAGGCGCGCCGCGACGGCCGGTGTGAGCTGCGGGAACTCCGCGTCGGCGGCCGGGGAGGGGGCGGTGGCGGACACCGCCCGCGCGGTCGTCGTCCCGTGAAGGGCCGTCGTCCCCTGAGCGGCCGTCGCTCCCCGGGCGTCGGAGCGGGCGAGCGCCGGGCCGATGAGCAGGACTGCGGCGGCGGCGGCCGCGCAGGCCCGGCACAGCCGGATGTGGGTTGGCTTCACGGCACGTTCTCCCGCCGTCCGAGGGCCCCGGGCAACGTCACCGCCGGCGACGGCCTCGCGCCCGGAGGAGCTGTCGTTTCAGCGGACGGTGACGGTCGTGGACGGCGAGGTCCAGTTGCCGGCCATCACGCGCAGCTCTTCCTTCCCCTTCGTCTTGAAGGTGTTGTCGAAGGAGAAGCTGGAGCCCTGCTTGATGAGGGTGTTGGCGTGGAGGGTCGTCCACTTGGAGCCGTTCTTGTGCTGGAGGACCACCTTGGTGCCGATCGGCAGGCCCTTGGAGCGGCCGGTGAAGGTGACCTTCTCGCCGGCCTTCACCTCGGTCGGCGAGGCCTTGAGGCTGATCTCCCCGGCGGGTGACGGAGCCGGCGTCGCCGCGGCGGCGGACGTGGCCGCGGTCGCGATCACGGCCGTCAGCCCTCCACCGGTCAGGAGGGCCGCGGACAGGACGCCGGAGGCGAGGATGCGAGCGGTACGACGCGGTGTGGCCATCTGGTCGGACTCCCGTCTGGAACGGATTCCCCAAGGCTCGAACCGCTCCGATGCTAGCGGTGCGTCGTCCGGACGGGCGACTCGATCAAGGAAAACACCTGGTCAGAGCCGCACGATCGCAGTGTTCGCCGTCATGGCCCCGCATTTCGGGGTGGCATGAGTGGTGCGGATGTAAAAGTGTAGCCGTTGCACTTTCATATCCGGTGTGCTCTTCTGGGGTCATGAGCACCTCCACCCCGCCCCGCATCGCGATCATCGGCGCCGGCCCCGGCGGCCTGACCTGTGCCCGCATCCTCCAGCGCCACGGCGTCTTCGCCACGGTCTACGACCGGGACGCCTCCCGCTCCGCCCGCGACCAGGGCGGCACCCTCGACATGCACCCCGGTTCCGGCCGGAAGGCCCTGCGGGAAGCCGGACTGCTCGACGAGTTCACGGCGTTGGCCCGCCCCGAAGGCCGGCAGATGCGTCTGGTCGGCCGCGACGGACAGGTCCTGTTCGACGCGGCCCCGCCCGAGGCCGGCGGCGGGGCCGACGCCGTCGACGGCAATCCCGAAATCGACCGCGGTCAGCTGCGCGACCTCCTGCTGAACTCGCTCCACCCCGGCACCGTGCGCTGGAGCCACAAGCTCGCGCACGTCGAGCCCCTCACCGTGGGCGTCCACCGCCTGCACTTCGCCGACGGCGCCACCGCCGACGCCGATCTAGTCATCGGCGCAGACGGCGCCTGGTCGACCGTCCGTCGGCGGCTCTCGGGCGCGGCCCCCGTCTACACCGGCGTCACGTTCGTCGAGACCGGCCTCGACGACGCCGACACCCGTCACCCCGCACTCGCCGCACTCACCGGAGACGGCACCATGCTGGCCCTCGACGACAACAGGGGCTTCATCGCCCAGCGCAACAGCCACCGGCACGTACGCGTGTACGTCGGCATGCGCACCGGCGAGAACTGGCACCGGGACGCCGGCCTCGACGTGGCCGACGAAGCCGCCGTACGCGAGGCACTGCTCAAGGAGTTCACCGGCTGGAGCCCCGACCTGCTCGGCTTCATCACCGACACCGACACCGGCTACACCAACCGGCCCCTGTACGCCCTGCCCGTCCCCCACACCTGGCCGCACACCCCCGGCCTCACCCTCCTCGGCGACGCCGCCCACCTCATGTCACCGTTCTCCGGCATGGGGGCCAACCTCGCCATGCTCGACGGCGCCGACCTCGCCCGTGCCCTCGTCGACCCCGCCACCACGACCGACGACGCCGTCCGCGCTTACGAGGACCTCCTGCTGCCCCGCTCCGCTGCGGCCGCCGAAGGTGCCGCCGAGGGAATCGCCGGCGCCTTCGCACCCGACAGCGCCGCCCAGACCCTCGCGCACATGACCCGGCACCACTGACACGAGCCCGGCCGGGGCCCGGCGCCGGTGGTCCGCGTACCGTTGCGGCGGTGATCCGCGGTGGATCTCCGTACGCATCAGGGGAGTTGACGGAATTGAAGGTCGGGGTCTACCTGGCACACCCGCGAGCGGGCAGTTTCAACCACGCGCTGTTCGACGCGGTGACGCGGACCCTGGCGGCCGAGGGGTGCGAGGTGTCCGCCCACGACCTGTGCGCGCAGCGGTTCCCCCCGGTGCTGACCGCCGAGGAGACCGGGACCGTCGACGCCGCGGGGGCGGCGACGGACCCGCTGGTGGCGCGCCACCGCGCCGAGGTGGCGACGCTCGACGCGCTCGTCCTCATCCACCCCAACTGGTGGGGCCTGCCGCCCGCCGTGCTGACCGGATGGGTGCAGCGGGTGCTGGTGCCCGGGGTGGCGTACAAGCTGGGGCAGGCGGACGGCGAGCCGGCGGGCCTGCTGCGGGCCGGCCGGGCGCTGGTGCTGAACACCTCCGACACCCCGGCGGAGCGCGAGGCGGGCGAGTTCGGCGACCCGCTGGAGCGCGTGTGGTCCGCCTGCGTCCTGCCGTACGTGGGGGTGACCGACGTACGGCGTACGGTGTTCCGCACCGTCACCGACTCCACGGCGGACCAGCGCGCGGCCTGGCTGGCCGAGGCCCGCCGCGAGGCGCGGGCCCTGCTCACCGGCCGGTGAGGGCGGGCCCGGCCGCGGGCGATGCCGTCGCCCGTACGGTCACCGGTCCTGGGAGAGCCGTACGAGCTCGGCGAACGAGCCTTCCAGCCGCACCAGTTCCTCGTACGTGCCCTGCTCCGTGATCCGGCCGGCGTCGAGGACGACGATCCGGTCCGCGAGGCGGCAGTTCTCCATGCGGTGCGTGACGATCACCGTGATCCGGTCGTCCTTCATGTCCCGCAGCCCGGAGAAGACCATGTGCTCCCCGCGCGGGTCCATCGCGGAGGTGGGCTCGTCCATGACGAGGAGCGCCGGCCGCCGGTGGAATGCCCTGCCGCAGGCGAGCCGCTGCCACTGGCCCCCGGAGGGCTCGTGGCCGCCCCAGAGGGAACGGGCCAGCAGCGTGTCCAGTCCGTCGGGGAACTCCTCCACGGCCTCCTTCATCCCGACGGCGGCCAGGGCGTCCCACACGGCGTCCTCCCCGCGCGCGTCGGGCCGGCCCAGGGTGATGTTCTCGCGGGTCGAGAAGGGCCAGTGCCCGTACGACTGGGTGACGAGCCCGACGTGGGTCCACGCCGAACGCTGGTCGGCGCCGGCCGTCGGCACACCGTCCCAGGACACGCTCCCGGCGGTCGGGGCGGTCAGCGCCGTCAGGAGCCGGATGAAGGTCGACTTGCCGGCGCCGTTCTCCCCGACGAGGGCGATCACCTCGCCGCGGTTCACGGTCAGGTCGACCGGGCCCAGCGCCGGGGTGTCCTTGCCGGGGTAGGTGTACGAGGCGCCCTCCAGCCTGATCTTCTGCGGCGCCTCCATCACCTGCGCCCCGCGCGGCACGGACTGCTCGGCCGACTGCGCGATGAAGGCGGCGTAGTCGCCGAGGTAGAGGGCGTGCTGGAACATCGCGGCCCCGTAGACGACGAGCTGGGACAGGGCCGCCGTGGACGTGCGCATGGCGACGATGGCGGTGCCGGCGGCGCCCACGGCCATGTAGCCGCCGATCACCAGGGCCCCGAGGGACATCCAGGTCAGGGCGATGAACAGGCCGGACACGGCGGCCGCTGTCAGGTGGACGGCCAGGTAGCGCGGGGCGCAGTCGACCATCTTGGAGTCGATCCGCTCGCAGACGGCCGCGTACCAGTGGTGCGCGTACGTCCGCATGCCGTTGCCCCGCAGCTCGTCGGCCAACTTGGGGGTCGTCAGGTGCCAGCGCATCATGTGGCGGATGTTGCGGGAGGCCACCGTCTCGTTGTGGAGGCGGTAGTCGAGGCGGGCGGCGAAGACCGAGCCGAGGCCGCGGGGGATCACCGACAGCAGGAGGAGGGGCAGCAGCAGCGGGTGGACCACGGACAGTACGGAGGCCACGGCGATCATGTCGATCAGCCCGCCGGTGAACCCGAGCGCGTCCTGCAGCAGCATGGCGGAGCGCGCGGACCCGGTTTCGGCGGCCTCGGAACGCTCGGTGAAGTCGGGGGCGTCGTACGCGGCCAGCTCGACGTCCATGTGGGCGTCGACCATGGCCAGGTCGGCGATCGTTGACATGCCGGGGTTAAGCCGCCGGGCGGCACTGCCCGCGGCGATGGACGCGAGCGCCCCCACGGCCGTCATGGCCGCCGCGGCGGCCAGGGGCCAGAGGGCGCCGGAGATCCGCTGCCCGGCGCTGCCGCCGGCCAGGAGCGGGCCCATGGCACGGGAGACGGAGGTGAGGGCGGCAGCCGTGCACACCCCGCCGAGGAGCTGGGCGCATACGAGCCACAGGAACGCGGCGCGGTTCACCGCCCAGGCCAGCCGTGCGGTCTGGGCGAGGGCGGCGGGGACGCGGCGGGCCATCTGCCCGAGCGACAGGCGCTCCATGGCCTTGTTGTGCTGGCCCCAGCTGAACGTGAACTCCGGCGGCGGGGGCGGTACGGCGGCGGCTTCCGGTTTCGCGGCGGCTGTCGCCTGCTCGGGGACGGACTTCTTCCGGGTCGTGCGGGTCATGCTGCGGCTCCTCCAACTCGGCTGCGAGGGGACCCGGTTCACCCGGCGCGAGGCATGGCGGCGCAGCCCTCCGCCCGAGGTCGGGAGAGGCGCCGTCAGCTGTCCGGGGAACTGGAGGGAGTGAGTACACAGCAGTGCGGGGGAAGGAGCAGCCGGATCCGGCCGACCTGCCGGCGCCGTCGCGGCCGACGTGCGGGCTGATCGTTTCAGGCACCGGCGGCGTTCCGGGGCTTGCGGCGAGGGAGGTTTGGCCGGAACCGGCGGGTTCTGCCGATGCCGATGTTCCGAAGGAAAAAGAAACGCCTTGTGGTAGATTCGAGGGGTTCGTGCACAGGCAGATGAGGGATGAAAGGGAGGTGGGGTTGATGACCGCGCACAAGGCCACTGCGCAGCGCAGCGCCCGGACCGCCCTCACGTCCCGGGCGACGGTCTGACCCGGTCCACCCCGCCTCGCCGAGAGCGTGAGCTCGCGAGGCCGTCCCTGCACGCACCCACCATGAAACGGATCTCCATCCCTCATGCGTACCCACAGCAACTGGACCACCCGCGCCGAGACCCGCGCGGACGTCCCGGCCGTCCGCGCCGTCAACCTCGCCGCGTTCGAGACCCCGCTCGAAGCCGACCTCGTCGACGCACTGCGCGCCGACTCCGCCTGGATCGACGGCCTGTCGATCGTCTCCGTCGACGGCGACGGCCGGCCCGTCGGCCACGCGCTGCTCACCCGCTGCCACATCGGCGACACCCGCGCCCTGTGCCTGGCCCCCGTCGCCGTACTGCCCGAATACCAGAAGACCGGAGCCGGATCCGCCGCGATCCGCGCTGCCCTGCGTGCCGCCGAGGACATGGGCGAGCGCTACGTCACCGTCCTCGGACACCCGGCGTACTACCCGCGGTTCGGCTTCACCCGGGCTTCGGCCCACGGCATCCGCCTGAGCATCGAGGTCCCGGACGAGGCCATGATGGCCCTCGCGCTCGACGAGGCCCATCCGCTGCCGAGCGGCACCGTCCGCTACGCGGCCCCGTTCGGGATCTGACCACCCGCCCCACCCGGGTGAGGCCCACCACCCCTCACCCGGGACCGGGGCACGGACGAGGGGTGGTGACCGCGCGGATCAGCCGACGCCGAGGTCGGCGCGCATCACGGCGCGGAGCTCCTGGCCGCGGTTCCAGAGCTCCTGCAGCTCGTCGTGTATCTCCTGGAACGAGCCGCCCGGCACCGGGTGTCCCTCCTCCAGCCGCTTCGTCCGGCCGTACGCCTCGGACAGCGCCGTGGTCATGGTGTCCAGTTCGTCCATCACCGCGGTGGAGGCGATCATCTGCGCCTCGGCGAAGGCCGCGTGGTGCGCGTGCCGGGCGGCCTCCACGGCCTGCCGCCCTTCGGGGGTGACCTCCGCCTTCTCCACCAGCCACAGGTAGTTCATCAGCTCGATCCGGTAGCGGCGGTAGGCGGCGTTGGCCGCGACGTAGCACTCGCGCCGCCGGTCCTCCTCGGCGAGCTGCTGCTGGTGGAGCCGCTGGGCTTGGTCCGTCCGCTGCTGGCGCTCGAACTGCTCCGCCTGGGTACGGGCCGTCAGGCGCTGGGACAGGAGGGGCGCGAGGAGCGTGCCGATCACGCCGACACTGGCGGCGGCCAGCGCGATCAGAGCTGTGCCCACCATGCCTCCAGGTGATTCGGGACGGTCCTGCGCCGCGGCCGGCGACCGGCTGCGGCCAATGTAACCGTCCCTGCTAGAAGGCCGAGTGGGTGAACCAGAGGGCGAGCAGGTCCTGGTCGCCGAGCAGGTCGAAGGCGTCACCGCGGCGGTCCAGGCGGCCGTAGAGGAGCAGGAGCAGGTCCTCGGCCGTTCCCCGTACGGTGGCGTCCGCCGCGCGGCCCCCGGCGTCCCCGGCGTCTTCGGCGATCAGCGCGAAGCCGTCCGGGCGCAGGCCGATCAGCCAGTCGCCGTCGCCGTCCGTGCAGCTGAAGCGGATGGCCTGGCCGGGAGCGCGAAGCCCGGCGGTCAGCGGTGCGAACGAGGACGCGAACGGCAGGTTGGTCAGGAACTCGTCGATGCCGTCGACCGCCAGCGGGCGGTCGATGTGCGGGGAGATCCCGAGGGCGAGTTCCGCGTCGGCCCGGTGGACGAGGGTTTCGAAGAGCATGCGCCGGACCCAGAACCGGGCGTGCTGGTCGACTCCCCAGGCCCACATCGGTGCGTCCAGGTCGGTGGCGGCGAACACCTCGGCGGCCTCCGCCGCGCTCGCGGCCAGCCAGTCCGGGAGGCCGTCGGTCTCCTGCGGCAGGCGCAGGTCCACGTCACGGCTGGTCGGCGGCTGCTGGACGCGCCGGCGCAGCAGCTCGGTGAACCAGCGGTGGACGCTGCCGACGTGCCGGGTGAGGTCCGCGAGGGTCCAGCCGGGGCAGGTCGGCACCGGGGCGGAGAGGTCCGCCGCCTTGACGGTGGCGACGAATCCGGCCGCCTCGGCGGCGACGGCCGCGGTGTGCTGGGCGGGGTTCATGGGTGGGCCCTTCATCCGGTGCTGCTGCGGCTGCCGCTGCCCGTGGAGTGGGTGCTTGAGGATATGGATGATTGACATGCTTAAGTAATGCTGACGGTAATTCGCGAGCCGGGCGGATGTCAACTTCCCGCCGGCCGCGATCACGCGGGACCCATTGGGCACGTGAGTTCTGAACCCTCTCCCGAGATCCGACGTTTCCTGTGTAGGGAGCCTCCCTGGCGCCGTCGTACCGAGAGGGGATTCACCGTGACAGGTCAGGTTGTCCGACGCGGTCGGAGCGTGATCGAGGCCGATGCCCCGGCGGTCCTGCCCGGACTGTCCGCACCGGCCTGCCGGGACGCCGATCCGGCCCTGTTCTTCCCGGCGTACGGCGTGCCGCTCAGCCACGCCCAGATCACGGCCGCCAAGGAGCTGTGCGCCGGCTGCCCCGTACGTGAGGAATGCCTGGCGATGGCCGTCCGCTCGGACGAGGGCGACGGCATCTGGGGCGGCACCACACCGCTTGAGCGGCGCCGGATGAGGCTGCAACTGGCGCGCATGCGCCAGGGTGCGGACCTGGCCCGGGCCGTGGTGTCGGGGGAGGAGCCGCAGGTGCTCCAGGCCCAGCGGCCCGCCGTGGTGCACAGCCTGTTCCGTATGGGCTGGAACGCCGAACGCATCGGCTGCGCACTGGCGATGACGTCCAGCCAGGTGGCACAGGCCCGGGCCATGGCGGCCAGGGCCCACGCGTTCCTCGCCCTCATGGAGCGGCACCACCCCAAGGGCTGCGCCTGACCGGATCAGTCCTTGACGATCGTCCAGGGGCGCATCAGGTCGTCGTCCTCGTGTTCGAGGGGCCGGTCCCTGGTCACGTCGATGGTCGGCCCCAGGTAGCCCATGCCGATCGCGTTGCCGTGGTCGTGCGGGTTCTTGGCCCAGTAGCCCCAGACGTGGGCCGGACCGAGATCCCGGTGGAAGCGCCACGAGCCCTGGCGCATCGTGACGTCGTAGTAGTCGGCGCCCGGGTAGGCGGACAGGTCCGGGACGGCCGTCACCGGAGTGGGCAGCGGGTCGACGAACTTCGTCAGGGGCGGGGTGTGCGTCGGCGTGGTGTCGTCGGCGGGCGCCGACCCGTGACGGTGACCGGGAGCGGGATCGCCCGATGCGCGTGCCGGAGTTCCCAGAGCTCCTTGGGAAAGCGTGACCGCACCCCCCGCGGCGCCGGCCATGAGGATCTTCCTTCGCTCGACCACGGTCTCCAGCCTTCCCTCGCCGCACGTGACGTTCCAGCCATGCAGAGCCGGTTCGGAGTCGGACTCCAGCACGCCGGTAGGGTTCGTCAAGGCCACTCGTTCCGCCGATTTGTCGCCAATTCATTGGAATAGGAATGAAATCCGATGATCGGGCGCGAGTGTGGACCGGCCGGTAGCCGAACGGCCCCTCGGAACGTGTCGCCGCCGCCGTCACCGGCCCCGGCGTGGAACCGTTTCCGCATGACTGAAGGATCGGCACCTCACCTGTCCCCGGCACGGATCACCGTACTGGGCGTCCAACCCGGCAATCCGCCCTTTCGCATCGTGGAGGTGGACGGAGAGTTCGTCGGCAGGGCGATGTCGATGACGGACGTGCTGCTGATCGCCGCGGAGGCGGGGGTCCCGATCCACGACCTCGACGACCTGGACGTGGTGCGCTGGGTCGGCGGCGGCAAGTTCACCTGGACCCCGCACTAGGGGGTGTCCCCCCAGGTCCTCCCCAGGTCCTCCCCTCGGACGCGGCCTGCCGGGAGACTGGTCCGCACGTCGGACGGCGGGCATCCCGGCACGGGACGGGCATGGAGGCGGTGGAGCGATGGGCGCGCGGTACGTCGCGGACCTGATCGGTGCGTTCGAGCGCCACGCGGGGCGGCCCGCCATCGGGGCCGGGCCCCTCGTCATGGGGTTCTCCGAGGTCCTGGCCGACACCTACCGGCTGGCCGGCGTCCTTGCCGAACTGGGGGTGGGGCGCGGGGCGGGTCTGGCCTGCGTGACCGACGGCAACCGGCCCGAGGCTCTGTTGGTGCGGCTCGCGGCCCATGTGCGGGGCGCGCGGCTGACCCAGGTGGTCGTCGGTCCGGCCACCCACGGCCTGGACTTCATGCTGCGCGACTGCGCACCGGTGCTGGTGGTGCACGACACCCCGGTTCCGGACACGGGGGCCGCGCGCATCGGGCTGGCGGAGCTCATGCGGCTCGCCCGCGAGCGGGCGGGCGGGCCCGTGCCCGTGCACGCCCGTGAGGACGACGTGGCGCGCGTGACGTACACCGGCGGTACGACGGGCAGGCCCAAGGGGGTGGCCTCCACGTTCGCCGCGATGGCGGGCCGGACCGATACGCGAGGCCCGGGCGGCGGCCCGCGCGAGTCGGTCTACCTGTCGGTCACCTCGCTGGCGCAGCGCTCCGGGGGCCGGTGCCTGGAGCACCTTCGCGAGGGCGGCCGGGTGGAGATCCTCGACCCCTTCGCCCCGGGGGAGTTCGCCGCCGCCTGCCGCCGCCTGGCGCCCGTGTCCACCTACCTCACGCCCCCGCTGGTGTACCGGCTGCTGGACGATCCGGCGACCGCCGACGGCGTACCGGGTCTGGCCCGGGTGTCGTACGGCAACTCCCCCGTCCACCCGCAGCGGCTGCGGCAGGCGCTGACCCGCTGGGGTGCGCGGCCGCGGTGGCGGCAGGGCTACGGGATGAACGAAGCCGGCGTGATCTGCAGGCTGTCGGCGGCCGATCACGACGCGGGCATGAGCGGCCGGCCGCACCTCCTGGGGTCCGTCGGCCGCCCCGCCCCCGGTGTGGAGGTACGGCTGCGGGACGAGAGCGGGGCGGAGCCGGGGCCGGGTCGTACCGGGGAGGTGTGGGTGCGGTCCGAGATGGTGATGGCCGGCTACTGGAATCAGCCCCGCCTGACGGCCGAGGTGCTGCGGGACGGATGGCTCAGGACCGGGGACCTCGGCCACTTCGACTCCGATGGCTACCTCTACCTCGACGACCGGGTGAAGGACGTGGTGATCGTGGACGGGGTGAACATCTACTGCGGTCCGGTCGAGGCGGCCCTCACCCGGCACCCGGCGGTGGCCGATGCGGCGGTGGTGGGCAGGAGCAGCGATCGGACCGGCGAGGAGCTGTGCGCGTTCCTGGTGGCTGCGCCGGGTCACGCCCCCACGAGCGCGGCGGCCGCCGAGGCCTGCCTGCTCGTGGCCGGGGCGCTGGCTCCGGCCCACCGGCCGACCGCCGTCTTCTGGGAGACGTCCCTTCCCCTCACCGACCGGGGCAAGCCGGACAAGCGCCTGCTCCGCGCACGAGCCGCCGGATCGGCGGTGACGGATCCGCGGTGACGGATCCGCGGATCGACCCCGCGGCACCGCCCCCCGGCCCGGTGCCCGTCCGGCTCCGGATGCGGATCACGGCGGATGCCGGGATGCTTGATGCGCCAGCATTTTCAAGGAGGCCGTAATGTCGATGCTCGACAAGCTCAAGGGCATGCTCAAGGGCCATGAGGACGTGGCCCGACAAGGGGTCGACAAGGCCGGCGACGCGTTCGACGCGAAGACCGGCAACAAGTACCAGAGCCAGGTCGACACGGCCCAGCAGAAGCTCAACGAGCAGCTGGGAACCGACAGGCCCCAGGACACCCCGCCGCAGCCCTGACCCCTTGCGGGCGCCCCGGCACGGCCGGCCGCAAGCCGCCCGAGCCGTACGGCCCGGCCCTCCCTGCCCGGAGCGCCGGGCCGTGTGCGTGCTCGTCGAGCGGCCCGGCGCGGAGCGGGCGCCGCGGTATCAGGCGGACTGGGCTCCGGAGCCTCGGCCGCCGGCCAGGGTGCGGTCGAGGAGGGGGAGCAGGCGGTCCCAGTGGCGGCGCGCGGCGGCCGGGTCGTAGGCCTCCGTGTCGGACATGGTGAAGCCGTGGACGGTGCCGGGGTAGATCTCGATGGAGTGGGCTGCACCCGCCGCGTCCAGGGCCCGGCCCAGTTCGATGATGCCCTCGGGCGACAAATCGTTCTCGGCCAGGCCGAGGTGGACCTCGGCGGTGAGCTTGGCGACGAGGCGGTGCGGGCTGTCGGGCGCCTCGGTGACCAGGGGGCCGGGGTGGAATCCGGCCGCGGCGGCCACCCGGCCGGGATGGGCGGCCGCCGTACGCATCGCCAGGACGGCGCCCATGCAGTAGCCGATCACACCGACCGGTCCGGGGCTGACCTCGGGCTGGGCGGTCAGGAACCCGAGGTAGGCGTCGGCGTCGCTGAGGGCGCGTTCGGTCGTGTGCGCCCGGATCAAGGGCATCAACTCGGCGAAGACCGCGGGCCGCATCTCCGACGTGATGCGCTCGGGAAGTTCGATCACCGGTGCCGGGCCGTGCCGGTAGAAGAGGTTGGGGACGAGCACGTAGTACCCGTGCCCGGCCACATCGCGGGCCCTCGCCTCCAGTTCGGGCCGCAGGCCGATGGCGTCCATGTACAGGAGCACCCCCGGGTGCCGCTCGCCGTCGTCGGGGAAGGCGGCGAAGGAGTCGGCCTGGCCGTCCGCGGTGGGGATCTGTAACGTCTTGGTGGGCATGATGGATCTTCCTTCCTCGGATGGGTGCCAGTAGATCACTGGGCGCGGCGTCGGAAACAGTTCCTCGCCGGCACGGGAGGGACGCACAGGTGGGCGCGAGCGCGGGCACGGCCGGTCGGGGAGTCGAGATGACCCGGGTGGGTGGTCGGTGGCGGGTGACCCGGCCGTGGCCCGACCGGTTGCGCCCGTACGTGCACAGCTATGCCGGCTACTGGGAGGCGGGGGCCACGCCCTATCGCGTGCGGCTGGTTCCCACGGGCCGGGCGGTCGTGGTCATCAGCCTGGGGGAGCCGTTCACCCAGGTGCGCCGTCTGGGGGACGCGAGCCCGAACATCCAGGTGACCGGTTCGCTCGTGGCGGGTCTGGAGGACGGGCCACGGATGTGTGACCATCCCGGCGGTCAGGAGGCGATCCGGCTCGAACTGACCCCGCTGGGCGCCTACCGGCTGTTCGCCTTGCCGATGAGCGAGTTGACCAACCGGGTGGTCGGGCTCGGCGACGTCCTCGGACCGGAGGCCGGCATGCTGGCGGAGCGACTGGCGGCCACCGCCGACTGGGGAGCCCGCTTCGACCTGCTGGACATCGCCTTGTCGGCCCGGATCGAACGCGGCCCGGATGCCGCGCCCGAGGTGAGGCACGCCTGGCGCCTGCTCGTACGCGCCGGCGGGGCGATCCCGGTCGGCCGGATCGCGGCCGAAGTGGGCTGGAGCCAGGGCCACTTGGTGCGGCGGTTCACCGAGCAGGTGGGCCTGACGCCCAAGACGTCCGCGCGCGTGCTGCGCTTCCACCGGGCCATGAGGCTGCTCACGCGCGAGGGCTCGAACCTCACCGAGGTGACGGCCGCCTGCGGCTTCTACGACCAGGCGCACCTCAGCCGCGAGTTCCGCGCCCTGGCCGAGACCACCCCGGGCCAGATGGCCGCCGCCCGCATGGCGGAGGGAGCGCTCGCCCTGTGAGGGGCGAGGTCAAATTTGTCCAAGCCAGTGCGTGAGCGCGTCGCTAGTGTCTCGGTTCGTAGTTGATCACGAACCGGGCCCGGGGCGCCCCGCCGCAAGAAGACGGGTCTTCGCCCGGCGGCCGGGGCGGACCCGGGCAGCGGTGGACCCGTACGGACTTGGGAGCTCTCGATGGAAGACCTGCTGCGCATCCTCGTGGCCGGCGCGCTCAGCGGAGGATTGATCGGTCTGGCGGGAGCCCTCGGCCGAAACCGCCGCAGGCGCCGCGAGAACGGTGGGTCCGACCGCCGCTGACCCGGCGCGGTCGGGCGCTGACCACGCCGCGGACGTCGCCGACCACGGGGGTGTCGGCGACATCCGGCGTCATCGTCCGGTGTCCGGCGTCAGTTCTTCTCGTACGTGCCGAAGATGTCGACGATCAGATCGGTCGGTTCCCAGCCCCGGTTCCAGATGTCGATGACACCGCTGGTGCCGGTGCTCGCCTGGACCAGGTTGGAGACGGTGGCGCCCTTCGTCCAGTTCAGGACCGAGGAGTCCGGCGGGGTCGGCCGGACCGCCTTGCCGGCGATGCGGTCGTCGAGGCTGCTGGGGTCCGGGGCGACCGCGAGGTGCCCGCTGCCCTGCGGGTTGGTCACCGTGAGGTTGAGGACGACGGCCTCCAGTGCCCTGCCGCTCGTCCACATGGTCTCGTAGTGGTAGTCCTGGCCGGCGAGCGGCCAGGTGCCGGTCCGCGAGTCGAACCTGCGCTCGGGCTCCATCGGCAGGTAGGCGGCCTTGCCGTCGGCGCTGTAGTAGCCGGTGACGTCCACGATCACATCGGCCGGGTCCCAGGCGCCGTTGCGGATGTTGATCTTGCCGTCCGGTCCGACCGGCACGATCACCGCGTTGGCGACCGTCTGCCCCGCGGTGAAGTTCACGCTCGACGTGGACGGCGCCTGCTGACCGCTCGGGAACGCGGTCAGGTGGCCGGAGCCCTTGGGCCCGGTGGCGGTGATGTTGATGGCCACGGCCGTGACGCCGGCGGCGGGCAGCCCGCCCTGGCCGGCCACCTGGACGCCGAAGGTGGTCCGACCGGCGACCTGGCCCGCGGCCGTGCCCAGTCCGGCGCGGGTGTCGACGAGCCGGGACGGCTTGACCGAGGTGTATCCGCTCGCGGCGGAGCGGGCGAAGTAGCCCGTCACGTCGGCGATCAGATCCACCGGGCCCTCGCTGCGGTTGACCAGCTCGACGTACCCGTCCTCGCCGACCGGCACGATCGCCAGGTTGGGCACCGTCTGTCCCGCCGTGAAGTTGACGTTCGAGGTGGTCGGCTGCTTCTTGCCGGAGGCGTACGCGATGACGTGTCCGCCCGAGGAGGCGTTGGTGGCGGTGATGTTGAGGGCCACGGCGGTCACGCCGGCCGGGATGCCGCCGTTGCCGGCGATCTTCACCCGGGTCGTGCCGTAGGGGGCGACGGCGCGGCCGGCCGAGGTGCCGGTGCCGGTGCCGTCACGGGTGTCGAGCAGCCGGGCGGGTGCGTGCGGGGTGAACTCGGAGCCGTCCAGGACGATGTCCTCGGTGGTGGTCGCGCTCACCTTGTGGTATGTGTCGGTGGCCGTGATCGTGATCTTGTGGGCGCCGACCTTGGCGTACCTGTGGTCCACGTACACGTTGTTGCCGGCCATGCCGTATTCGCGGTCGATGGTGCCGTCGCCCCAGTCGATGTCGTAAGCGACGAAGCTGTTGGCGAAGTCGGTGCTGGCGGAGGTCGCCAGCCCCACGCTGTGCGCGTTGGAGTTGACCGCACCCATGAACACGTCGAAGTACTCGCCCTGCTGTGCGCGTGCCGTCGCGGCGGAGCCGGCCGTCGCGTCGGCCTTGGCCTTCGCCTGCTTCGCGGCGAGGTCCTTGACGGCGGCGGACTTCGCCGCGGCGTCCTTCGCGGAACCGGCCGCGGGGGCCGGTGAGGCGGCGGTCGCGGCCCGGCCGGGGTCGGCGGACGGTCCGGCCGCCTGTGCCGTGACGGGTACGAAACCGACGGCTGCCGCGGCGACGGCGGCGGAGATCATGACGCGGTGACGGTACACCGGCCCCCCAATTTGTTGAATGAGTTCAAAAAGTCATGATCAGATTACACGAGGCCGGAGGGCCGCTCCTGGGTCGCGGGGAGCCAGCCGGGGCGGTCGAGGAACGCGAGTACGGCCCGCTTCTCGGGGAGGTAGATCTCCGGGAGGTCGATTTCGGGCAGCGTGATCTCGCCCTGACGGACGAAGCCGATCCGGCCCAGCAGGGCGATCGCCTTCTCGTTGCGGGCGTCGGGCTCGCCGACGACGCGCAGGACGGCCGGGTCGCGGAAGGCGAAGCGGAGGAGCGAGGTGATGAGGGTCCGGCTGAAGCCGGGGCGGGGCCGGTCGGTGATCGGCGCGAGCATGAGGTGGACGCCGATGTCGCCCTCCCGCACCTCATAGCACTCGCTGACCCGGTCCTCCTCCGGCTGGTACGCCTGGAAGAGCGCCACCGGCTCGCCGTCGAGCCGGACCAGGTACGCGTGATGGGTGTCCCGGCGGTCCACGTCCTCGTAGATCTCCTGCACCAACTCCCGGCTGCAGCCGTTCATGCCCCAGAATTCGGCGCGCTCCTCGGCGACCCAGGCGTGCAGTACGGCCGAATCGGCCGCGGGGTCGACGGGGGTGAAGCGGACGGTGCCGAAGTCTTCGACCGTCTCGGTGAAGACGTCGGCGCGAGGGGTGGTGGCGAGGACGGTGGACTCGGGTCTCATGCGGCTGTCGTTTCCTTCGTGATGGCGGGTCCGGCCGCGGTGGGCGCACCGGACCCGCAAGCTCGTTAGGTTAGGCTGGCCTAAGTGTAGGTCCTGATTGGCTCGATGCAGTACAGGGCGGTGGCGCAAAAAGGTCGGCCGCTCGGCCGCCCCGGTGTCGTGGTGCGGGACTCCCGCCGATCAGCCCGCCGGGCCGTCGTGCTGCCGTCGCACCATTTCGGAGATCCGGGTGGGTGTGTACGGGGACGTGCAACCCGGGGACGTCGGGCAGTCCTTGAGCACCTCCGGGCGCTCGCCGGCGGCGATCGCCCGGGCGCGGTGCTCCGCGTGCTCGATGCCGATCAGGGTCGGGCGGTGGTTCACCGCCCATTGCGGGCGGTCCGGCGCTTCCTTCGTGTCCGCCTCGATGACGTCGAGCGGCCCGGCGAGGTCCAGACCCCTCGCCGCGGTGTCCTCCGTGCCCCAGAGCCCGCGGGCGAGTTCCCGCTGCGTCTTCGGCAGCTTGGCGAGCGCGCGCAGCTTGCCGAGGTTCAGCCCATGGCCGGAATTGGTCCCATCCTGGGCGGCCGCGGAGAAGGTGGCCGAACTCCTGCGAAATCCGACTGCCGTTCGTCTGGCGTATCCGCCACCGTCACGTCAGGCTCCCTCTCCGGTAGTCCCGGCACGCTGTTCTGAGTGCGCTCCAGCACTCCTCGATCAAAAGCAGAGGTCACTCTCGCCATGGCAGAACTGAACCGCCGCCGTTTCCTCCAGCTCACCGGCGGCGCCGCCGCCCTGACCCTGCTCAACGAGAGCATCGCCCGCGCCGCCGCCATCCCCGCGCAGGGGACGACCGGGACGATCGCCGATGTCGAGCACGTCGTCGTACTGATGCAGGAGAATCGTTCCTTCGACCACTACTTCGGTGCGCTCCGCGGCATCCGCGGCTTCGGCGACCCGCGCCCGGTGACCCTGCCCAGCGGCAAGTCCGTATGGCACCAGACCGACAACGCCGGCAAGGAGACACTGCCGTTCCGGCCGCCGTCCGACGACCTCGGCATGGAATACCTCCAGGGCCTCAACCACGACTGGGCGGGCGGCCAGAGCGCCTTCAACAAGGGCAAGTACGACAACTGGGTCCCCGCCAAGACGCCGGCCACCATGGCCCACCTGACGCGCGAGGACATCCCGTTCCACTACGCGCTCGCCGACGCGTTCACCATCTGCGACGCCTACCACTGTTCGTTCATCGGCTCGACCGACCCGAACCGCTACTACCTCTGGTCGGGCCACACCGGCAACGACGGCAAGGGAGGCGGCCCGGTCCTCAACAACGCCGAGGCCGGCTACGGCTGGACCACCTACCCCGAGCGCCTGGAGCAGGCAGGCGTGTCCTGGAAGGTGTACCAGGACGTCGGCGACGGCCTCGACGCCGCCGGTTCCTGGGGCTGGATCAACGACGCCTTCCGCGGCAATTACGGCGACAACTCGCTGCTCTACTTCAACAACTACCGCAATGCCCAGCCCGGCAACCCGCTGTACGAAAAGGCCCGCACCGGCACCGACGCCCGGACCGGCGAGGGCTACTTCGACAAGCTGCGCGCCGACGTCGCCGCCGGCACCCTGCCCCAGGTCTCCTGGATCGCGGCCCCCGAGGCGTTCAGCGAGCACTCCAACTGGCCGGCCAACTTCGGCGCCTGGTACATCGCGCAGGTGCTGGACGCGCTGACGTCCAACCCCGACGTGTGGGCCCGTACCGCGCTGTTCATCACGTACGACGAGAACGACGGCTTCTTCGACCACGTCGTGCCGCCGTACGCCCCGGCCAACGCCAACCAGGGCCTGTCGACCGTGTCCACCACGCTCGACGTCTTCCCCGGCAAGGCCGGCTACGTCGCCGGCCCGTACGGTCTGGGCCCGCGCGTCCCGATGCTCGTCGTCTCGCCCTGGAGCACCGGTGGCTACTCCTGCTCCGAGACCTTCGACCACACCTCGGTCATCCGCTTCATGGAGAAGCGCTTCGGCGTGCAGGAGCCCAACATCTCGCCCTGGCGCCGTGCCGTCTGCGGTGACCTGACCTCCGCCTTCGACTTCGCGCGCAAGGACACCGACACGGTCCGGCTGCCCGACACCGGTCCGTGGGAGCCGCAGGACCGCGAGCGCCACCCCAACTTCCTGGCCACCCCGCCGGCCGTGGGGACGATGCCGCTCCAGGAGAAGGGCCTGTGCAACACCCGGCCGCTGAAGTACGCCCCGTACGTGGACGGCGCCGCACTCACCGGCGAGGGCAAGTTCCGGCTGACGTTCAGCGGCGGCCCGGACCTGGGCGCGCAGTTCTACATCACCTCCGCCAACCGGACCGACGCCCCCTGGACGTACACGACCGAGGCCGGCAAGTCGGTCTCGGACACCTGGAACACCGTCTACTCGGCCGGTGTCACGGACCTGACCGTCCACGGCCCCAACGGCTTCCTGCGCGGCTTCCGCAACCCCGGCACCACCGCCGGGCCCGAGGTCACGGCGCGCCACAACGCCACCACGGGGAACTTGGACCTCACCCTCACCAACGCGGGCGCCTCGACCGCGACGCTGACGGTCACCAACGCCTACGGTGGCGGGCCGAAGCGCCTCACGGTCGCCAAGGGTGCCACCACCACGTACAGCGTTCCGCTGCGGAGCACGCGGCGCTGGTACGACGTGACGGTCACCGCGTCCGAGTTCCCGGACTTCCGCCGCCGCTTCGCCGGCAAGGTCGAGACCGGCGCGGCCGGCCTGTCGGACCCGGGCATCCTGACGGAGCAGGGCGGCTCCTGACCGCCCGGCCCCGACGGCCCCGCTCCGCGGAACCCTCCGCGGAGCGGGGCCGCTCGCGGTCCGCGCTCATGCCCCGCGGGCGGCCTGGGGGCGGGCGGCGGTCATGCCCCGCGGGCGGCCATGGTGCGGGCTGCGGTCTTCTCCAGGTGCGCGCCGAACGCCGCGGCCGGGTCCTCGACGCCGAGCCGGTGCAGGGCGACCATCGCGGTCACCAGTACGTCGCACACCTCCGCCTCCACGTCCCGCCACGAATGGGACAGGCCCTTGCGGGGGTTGGTGCCGGTGGCGCCGATGACGGCCTGGGCGGCCTCGCCGAACTCCTCCCCGATCTTGAGTACTTGCAGAATCCGGCGCTGCTCGGCAGGGACATGGGCCGCGGCTTCGTCGAGGAAGGCGGCCACCTCCCCGGTGATGGCCCAGGCGTTCCCGTCCACAGTGGTTCCCTTTCGTCCGGCTGTCGTCCGTTCTCAGTCACATGAACGAATGGGATGACGTTCCGGATGCTCTCCTATCGGATCAGGGCGAACGCACCGGCCGCGACGGCCCCGCCCACCGCGGCGCCCGCGAGGACCTGGGCCGGGGTGTGGTCCGCCAGTTCCACCCTGGACCAGCCGACGACGGCGATCAGGGGACAGGCGAGGAGGACCAGGGGCCCGTAGGTCATGGCGAGCAGCGCGACGCTTCCGCAGGAGACGGCGGCGTGCACGCTGATCTTCCAGGCGGGGGTCACGGCGAGGAGGGCGACGAGGGTGGCCAGCATGGCCGATGTCAGCGCGATCATGGTGCGGGGGGCGCCGAAGGCCCAGAGCGCCGTGATGCCGATGGCCACCGAGCCGGTGATGAAGGTCATCACGACGATGCGCTGCCGCCGCCGGCCGACGTGCCGGTCGGCCCAGCGCCCGCGGCGGATGCCGTACTTGATGAAGGCCAGCGGTATGACGGCGGTGAACAGGCAGCCGAGCAGACCCCATCCGATCCCGGCGAGGCGGCCGGTGTGCCAGCCCGTGAGGAGGGTGTCGGCGATGATCCACGTTTTGGGATCGAGTCCGTCGGTGATCAGCCGGGCGGCCCGCGACTCGGGGGGCTGATCGGTGGCGGCCGGGGTCGGGGTCGCAGCCGGGGTCGCAGTCGCGTTCGTACGCGTACCTGTTCCTGTGCTCGTGCGCGTCACGTCGTGGCCTCCGGGCGGTTCGTGGTGAGGAAGTCGCCGGCCACGGGGAGGGGCGGAACGGGACGAGTCCGATGATCCTCTCAAGACGAGCGCCGTCCCACCACCGTCAGGGGCCGACTCCGGCCCGGGGGACGACCGTCCTCCCGGCGCGCCCGATCCGGTGCCGCATCACTTCGGAGGGGCGGGTTCGGTGCTCCTGCGTTCGTCCTCCCGCGCCTGCCAGGCGGCCGAGTCGATCCGCGAGCGGTACGCCTCCTCGGGCTCCGACCTGTCCAGGTGCACCGTCCACGCCCACAGGACGACCGCCGCCAGCAGGAAGGAGCCCGCCATGGCCAGGACCCCTTCGACCTCTTCGGACGCGGAGTCCGCGTCCGGCCCGAAGAAGGCGGGAGGACCATCGACGATCATGCTCACCCACCAGGCGAGGGCCCCGTTGAACCCGAGGAGGGCCAGCCAGTACAGGGCCCGCACGGCGTGCGCCGCGCCGCCGCGCAGCGGGCGCAGCAGGAGCAGGCGCCGCAGCTTCCCCGGTCCTCCGCGCTGGTGGCGCGCCGCGGCCTCGAAGCTGCGCACCGACTCGTAGCACTCGTCGAGCCAGAGGCCGGGCTCAGGGTCGGGGGCCCCGGTAGGAGCCAGCCTCTTGGCCTCGATCCAGCCGGTGATGAACTGGACCTCCATCTGCGCCTTCTCCAGCCTCCTGCGGTAGTGGTGGTCGGCGCTCCGGGCTTCGCGCCGGTCCCTGACGACGAGGCCGACCGCGCCCACCAGGCCGGTGATCACCGGCACGAGGAACGGCGCGAACGACACCAGGGAATCCAGACCAGGCACCGGCAATGCCTCCTCATCCGACCCGGCCTCGGCTGGGGGCCTCCCTCCAGCCTTGCACCTCCCACGGCGCGCGCACCGCTCCGTACGGCCGTTCGGGTGGCCGCCCCGTCCTGCGGTGGCTGCTGAGGCGGCCGACGCGGAGCACCGTCCGCTCCGCCGGCCCCGGTGGAGCGGGCGGTGGGGACCGGCCGCGAAGTTGGGTACCCTCGCGGTTGGCTTCGGGGCTTCGGCGGGCTGAACTGCCGTGACAGGGGATGGATTTTCATGAGCGCACCTTCTTCCGACCTTTTCCAGCCGCTCAGGCCCGAGGACCCGGCCGCGGTGGGCGGTTACCGGCTGGCCGCCGTGCTGGGGGCGGGCGGCATGGGCAAGGTGTACCTCTCCTACACGCCGGGCGGTCGGCCCATCGCCCTCAAGGTGATCCGGCCCGAGTTCAGTGAAGACCCCGAGTTCCGGCGGCGCTTCCAGCAGGAAGTGCGGGCGGCGCAGCGGGTGCAGGGCCTCTACACCGCGCCCGTCATCGACTTCGACACCGAAGGCTCCCAGCCCTGGCTGGCCACGGCCTACGTACCGGGCCCCTCCCTCGCGCACGCCGTGGCCGGGTACGGCCGGCTGCCGCTGCGCAGCGTGCTGTTGCTGGCCGTCGGGGTGGCCGAGGCGCTGCACGTCATCCACGGCGCGGGCATCGTCCACCGCGATCTGAAGCCCGCGAACGTGCTCCTCGCCGGTGACGGCCCCCGCGTGATCGACTTCGGCATCGCCCGCGCGGCGGACGCCACTTCGCTGACCGGCAGCGGCGTCAGCGTCGGCACCCCCGCGTTCATGGCTCCCGAGCAGGCCTCCGCGGGCACGGTCACCGCGAGCACGGACATCTTCGCCCTCGGCCAGATCGTGGCGTACGCGGCGATCGGCGCGCCCGCCTACGGAGAGGGGTCCTCGCACGCGGTGCTGTACCGCATCGTGCACGAGGACCCGGACCTCAGTGCGCTGCCGGAGGAGTTGCGGCCCCTGGTGACGCGGTGCCTCAGCCGCGATCCGGCGGACCGGCCCACCCTCACCGAGGTCATCCAGATGTGCCACGACCTCGCCCCCTCCCCGCTGCGCCAGGGCGAGGACTGGCTGCCCCGGGCCGTGGCCGGCTCCATCACCGAGCGACTCCGGCTGCCCGAACCGGCGAAGACCCCGCCGCCGCAGCCCGCCGTGGCCCCGACGCCGACCGAGGTCTCCGCGCAGCCCCCGGCGCAGGGTGTGTCCCCGTACGCGCCGACCGGTCTCGGCGTGGCCGCCGCGCCGACGCAGAGCGCCCCCGCGGCTCCTCCCCACGCGCCGGCCGGTCCCGCCGCTCCGGGCGTGCCGCCCGGGTACCCGACGCCCCCGCCCGGCTACCCGTCGCAGCCCGGATACCAGACCCCTCCGCCCGGATACCGGACCCCTCCGCCCGGATACCCCACCCAGCCGGTGCACCAGACGCCGCCGCCCGGATACGTGCAGGGCTACAACACCCCGGCGCCCGGCCACCACCCCGGCTATCCGCCCCCCGCACAGCAGCGCAAGTCGAAGGGACCGCTCATCGCCGGAATCGTCGTCGCAGCGGTGATCGGCCTCGCGGTCCTCGGTTCCCTGCTGCCGGACGGCTCCGGCGGCAAGGACAAGGGCAGTGGCAGCTCGTCCTCGGCCGGCGCGAGTGGGGGCAGCGGGACCCCGAGCGGCGGTTCCCAGAACAAGGGCGGGAAGCCGGCCGATCCCACGCCGGCCTCGTACAAGGGCATCAACCTGACGGCCAACTACCAGATCATGCTGGCCGACAATCCGCCGCGCCCCGGAACCGGCGGCAACGCCGGGGTGCTCTACAACCACGGCGACGTCTACTTCTACCTCGACACCCTCTTCGGGGACACGAAGCTCGGGACCGACAACGGCAAGCTGGTCGTGTTGAACAACTCACAGAAGGGCTCGCTGGAGACCTGCCGCGCGGAAACCCGGTACACCGAGAAGATCGGCCTCGACCAGCTCACGGACGGGTCGGAGATCTGCGTGCTCAGTGACGCCGGCCACATCGCGGTGCTGACGTACCGCGGCAAGTCCGGGGAGAAGGACCCGAGCACGTACATCACGCTCGACCTCACCGTCTGGCGCAACGCCGAGGAGCCGAAGAAGGGGAGCTGAGGCGGGAAGGTCCAGCAGTTTATGAATTGGACAAATCGCTCATTCCCGTCATTTAACTCAGTCATCAACATATGCCTTTTGAGGGTGTGTCAGTCGCAAACGGCCGGGGCATAATCGGCCCCGGTCGTATCCGGAAGCAGTGGAGCCATCGGGAACCCGACCGACCTCCCAGGCGGATTCCCGCACCGGACCGATCCTCAAGGCGCTGTAGATGTCCCTGGCCAGCCGCACTCGCCTCGCGGCCCTGCTCGCGGCGGTCTCCGTCGGTGTGGCCGGCGTCACGGCCTGGGCCCACGGACACGGGAACGAGCGCGAGCCGGCGGCCGCCGAAGCGGTCGTCCGGGCGAGCGTGACCGAGGGCTCGACCCTCCAGGTCGTGGCCCACCCCGACGACGACCTGTTCTTCATGAACCCCGACCTGAGCCGCTCGATATCGGCGGGCATCAAGGTCACCACCGTCTACCTCACCTCCGGCGAGTCCGACGGCCGCAACGAGGCCCACAGCCCGCACCTGGACGACGCGGCCGGCCCCGCCGACCGCGCCGCCTACGCGGAGGCCCGGCAGAACGGCATACGGGGCGCCTACGCGCAGATGGCGACGGGTGACCGCACCAGCGCCTGGCAGCGCAGGTCCGTACCCACGGCCGGCGGGGGCAGCGCGGAGGTGGACGTCCTCGTCGCCCGGCCCGAGGTCAACCTGGTGTGGATGCAGCTGCGCGAGGCCCGCAGCATCTCCCTGGACAATCCGGACAGCCTGCGCGGCCTGTGGGACGGCCGAATACCCGCCCTCGGCGCCCAGCTGACCTCCGGGACGCCGGTCAAGCAGCCGTTCTCGTACACGAAGGACCAGGCGGTGGCCGCCATCGCGGACGTGTTCGCGCAGTACGAGCCGACGACGATACGGACGCAGGACCCGACCCCCGGAAAAGCCGGGACCGGGGCCTTCCTCGACCACCAGGACCACATGTACGGCGCCCGCTTCGTCCAGGCCGCCGCCGAACGCTACGCACAGGCCACCGACCGGCCGCACTTCTCGGTCCAGAACTACATGAGCTACCAGAACAGCTCACTGCCGCCGACGCTCGACCGGCAGACCGCCGAGGAAAAGCTCGGCTACCTCAAGACGTACGCCTGGACGGACCACGACGACTGGTGCGGCAGCCCGGCGGGCTGCGGTGACCGCAAGACCGCGACCAGGCCCACCGGCGCAGGATGGAACCAGACCATCCGCTACAGCCGGGGCGACGGCACCTCCTGGATGACCGAGGGCGCCGCCGGACGGCTGTGGGCCTTCGCCGCGCTGGACGGCCGGATGGCGTACTGGTCGCGCAGCGGCCCGAAGGCCCCCTGGCAAGGCCCCCGGTTCCTCGCCGGTACGGGCATCGACGCCGGGGCGAGCACGGTCCGGCTCCCGGACGGCCGCATCGCGGTGTTCGCGACCCGCACCACGCTCGGCACCACCCCCCGGGACTACGGCCGCGCCCTCGTGTACTGCGTCCAGGACAAGGCCGACGGTGCCTTCGGCCCCTGGCAGTCACTGGGAACCCCCGACCCCGACACCGCGGACGCCTCCGTCACCTCGGCGATCGGCGCACCGGCCGCCGCCGTGGATCCGGCGGGCCGCATGACGGTGTACGTACGCGACTCCCGGCGTACGCTGCGCGCCCGGACCCAGACGGCCCCGGACGGCGCCTTCGGCGCATGGCAGTCCCTCGGCGGCGCCGGCCTCTTCGGCGATCCGGTCACCGCGACCGACGGGTCGGGGCGGCGGCACGTGTACGCGGCGACGGCCGGCTCCGTACTGGCCTGGGTCCAGCCGGCGCCGGACGCCCCCTTGGCCGGCGCCTTCGCGACCGGGCTGCCGCAGACCACGGGCATGCTCTCGGTGCGCCCGGAGGGCGAGGGCGTCCGCGTGTTCTTCCGCCGGCCCGGCACCGGCACCGTGGGTACGAGCCTGGCCACCGCGGGCGGGCCCGCGCCGGAGTTCTCCCCGGTCGCCGAGGCAGGCGGCCCCGGCGGCTACGGCGGGGTGGGCGTCGCGGGCCCGCTGCTCGCCGGCCGCACGGGCTCGGGCACGGTCGGCGTGGCGGGCGCCGGCGGCCCGGAGTCCTGGCAGGAGTCCCGGATGCTGTACACGGGCGCGCCGGCGGGGGTGGCCGACCGGTCCGGTACGGCCGTCGCGGCGGCCCTCGGCCTCGACGCCGACCTGCACATCGTCACGCCGGCCGCGCCGGCCGGCACCCAGCCGCCCGGCGACCGCGTCCCCGCCCCGTGGCACCGGGCCGTCCAGCCCCCGATGCTCGCGCAGGCGCGCGAGCGCTAGGCATTGTCTTTCGGATCATGCCGGGCAGCCCGGGCCCGCCATGATCCGAAAGACACGGCCTAGCGTTCGCCCCGGAAACGCGACGGCGGCGTGGGGAGGCCCCTGTCGTCGAGCGCCACCAGGGCGAGGACGGTGATCGAACCGGTCCAGGCCAGGGGCGCCACCGATGACGGCCTGCCGGCCCGGTCCACCTTCTCCGGCAGCTCCCCGAGCGAGTTCCGCTTGGCGAGCACCCAGTCCAGGACCTGCCGCGCCTTCGCCGGCCGTCCCGTACCGGCCCACGCGAGGGCGAAGAACGAGGTGCTGGGCGTCCAGGCGTTCCCGCCCCAGGGCGCCGCCGGATCGTTTCCCGGGGTCAGACCCCCGTTGGGCAGCAGCAGGGCCTTGTACGAGGTGTCCAGCGCCCGCGGCAGGTCGGCCGGAGCGGCGTTGAAGGGCGGAGCCATGAAGGCGACCGCGCTGTCGTACCCGTGGCGCCCGTCGACGGTGCGCTGATAGCCCAGTGGCGCGAACTTCCGGGCTATCGCCGAGGAGAGCCGCTTGGCCGCGCCGGACCAGCGCGCCGCGTCGCCCGGCCGGTTCAGCTCCCCGGCGAGGTCCGCGGAGGAGTTGAGCCCGGCGAGCAGGGGCGCGGCCGTACCGATGTTCGGCGTGGTCGTCATCAGCTCCCAGTAGTCCGGGGAGGCCGGAGGCAGTCCGTCTGCGCGGAGCGAGGCCGCCGCGTGGTCGGCCGCCTTGCGGATCATCGGATACAGGGTGGCCAGCCGGGCCTGGCGGGTGGCCCGCGGCGCCGTCCGGTACCAGTGCCACGCGGCCCAGGGGACCCAGCCGTTGGCGTCGAGCTGCCACCGCCTGCCGTCCGGCGGCCCGGATCCGTCGAGTTTCGTCCGAGCCTCCCAGGTGCCGTCCCCGCGCTGGGTCGCGGCGCTGTAGCGCAGGATCCGGTACGCCTCGGCCTCGTGGCCGGTGTGCGCGAACGCGGCGCAGGCGAAGCTGGAGTCGCGGGGCCAGGAGTACATCCAGGCGGGGGACCAGCCCGCGGCCATGGCACCGTTCGGCCGGAGCAGGGCGCGCATGGTCAGCAGGGCCCGCTCGGCCGCCGCGCGCTGCGCGGGCGAAGCCCCGGGGACCCGGCCTCCCGCCAGCCAGGCACCGCTCTCGGCTATCTGCTTCCGGGCTCCCGGATCCTCGGCGGCCACGATCGCCGCCGCCGCCCGGCCACCGGGGAGGTACTTCCAGCGGCCGGACGGCAACCGCAGTACGTTGCTCCGCGCCACGTACCTCGTGCCCTCGGCCAGGGACTGCGGGATTCCCTCGGTCGAGGCGGCGTTGGTGAGGAGGCCGACCGGGGGAGCGGCATCGTCGGTGCGCCGGTCGGCGGGACCCGCGGCGCACACGGAAAGGGTCACGGACACCACGGCCGTCGTGATGACCGTGCAGCGTATGAGCAGGCCAGCCGACATCACGGCTCCCTCCGTCCGGCATCCGCGCGTGCGGCGCCCGGAATTCCCATCCTGCGGGCGGCGCGGGGAGCCCGCCACGACACACCCGCCACTCGGGTGACCCCGGGTGCCGGTGGGCGAGGCACCGTGCACATTGGTGTGACCGGCCCCTGCGAAGGAATGGTGGATGAGTACTACTTCGACGGAGCGCGAGGGCGCGGGTGAGGGCGGGGACGGGGGCGGGGGCGGGGGCGCGGGGCCGGGCGCGGGCCCCGGCACGGACGCCACCGCCCGACCGGGCCGGGCGGGGGGCCGCGCGATCCTCGGCCGGCTGCTCGTGGCCGCGGTGGTCACCCTCGTGGCGGTGGCCGGAGCGCTCGTCGCCGTCGGATGCTTCCTCGGGCTCTACGTGCGGCCCACGTCCGACGACTGGTGCGCCGCCTGGAAATCCCGCGACCTGGGAGTCCTCGGCATCACGTCCGACTTCTACTCCACCCAGAACGGGCGCGTCGCCAATGCCTTCCTGAGCGGGGTCGTCTACGGCGACGGGTTCGCCGGAATCAAGATCCTGCCCACCGCCATCGTCGTCACCTTCACGGCCGGCCTTGTCCTGCTCGGGTGCGCGTTCGTCCGGCTCCTCGGCGCGAGACCCCGGGCGACGACGGTGATGGCCGTCACCGCCTGCGCCCTGTCCGTCCAGGCGCTGGTCTATTACGCCGGCACCCGCAGCTACCAGGTGCTGCTGTGGGCCCCGGCCACCATCTCCCACACCATCCCGAGCGTCATCGGGGTGTGGGCGCTCCTGCTGGGCATCCGGACCGTGCGCGAGCCCCGTGCCCCCGTACGCGCGGCGGGCTTCGCCGCCGCGTTCGTCATCGCGTTCGCGCTCGGCACCATGAGCGAGCCGTTCGCCCTCGTCAGCGGCCTGCTCGCGGTCTGCGCCGGTCTGTCGGCCCTGCCCCGCCTCAAACTGGCGCGCACCTGGCGTACGTTCACCTGGTGCGCGATCTGGTGCTCCGGACTCGTCTGCGGCCTGATCCTGCTCTACACCTCCCCCGGTGCCCGGTGGCGCCGTGCCCAGCAGCCGGCCGGGCACTCGATGCTCTCCCCGGGCGAACTCAAGGGCACCTTCCGGGACTGGCTCCACATGTGGGACGCCGTCACGGGCCAGTGGGCCTACCTCGCCGCCGCGGCCGTCGGCGTCCTCCTCGGCCTGGGGGCGGGGTTCCGCGGCCCCGCGCTCGCGCAATGGATGAGGCGCCGGGCAGACGTACCCCGCCCGGTGCTCGTGGCCGTGCTGCTGCTGCCCGTGCCGGTGGTGGTGCTGGGATCCTTCGCCGTGGTGCTGGGCCTGCGCAGCGGCTACGGTCCGAGCGGGTGGACGTACGCCCGTACGTGGACGAACTACCTCGTGCCGATGGAACTGGCCCTGTGCGCCTACGGAGTCCTGCTGGGGGGCTGGGCCAGACAGTTCCTCGCACGCCGGGGCCGTGCCCCGGCGGCCGTGTCGGCTGCCGTCGTGACGGCCGGCGCACTGACGCTGGCCACGCTGGCCTCGCTCGTCCCGAACCTCCAGCAGCTCACCACCGCCACGGTCAGCCGCTCGGTGGCCTGGGACGCACAGAACGCGCGCCTGCGCGGCGAGGCGGCGCGCGGCAACACCGACCTCGGGTACCGGCCCCTGTACATCGACAGCCTGGCCGAGCCCTTCTTCACCTCCGACTACGGGCGGGACTGGGTCGCCGGCTGCATGTCGAAGTGGTACGGCGTCACCCGCATCCACCGCCTCTGAGGGCGGTGCGCGCCCACGGCCGGGCGGATGAGACGTCCGGCACCGGGACCGGCCGCTACGCCGACCTGCCGGTGTGCGCGAGGATCTCGGCCACCGCGGTGTCCCAGACCTCGGGCGGCGGCATCTGGTGGCCCATGCCGGCGAGCGGGACCAGCCGCGCGCCCGGGACCTCCCGGGCGAGGGCCTCGGCGTGGCCGTACGGGAAGAGGGGGTCCGCGGTGCCGTGCAGGACCAGCGTCGGGGCGGCGATCGAGCCGAGCCGGCCGCGTACGGGCGGACCGCCCCCGATCAACCAGTGGTTGCCGGCGGCGGCGGGGACGGGACTGCGGTCGAAGGCCCGCCCGGCGGTCCGCCGCAGGCGGTCCTCGTCGACCGGGATGGTTCCGGCGAACGTGCGCTCGGCCGCGAGGAAGTAGTCGACGACCGCCTCGCGGTCGGTCCAGTCCGGCGCCTCGCCGGGCTCCGCGAACACCTTCGCCAGCGCATCGCTCATGGGCGGCAGGCCCGGTCGCCCGGGTCCGCCGGGTTCCCCGGGCCCGCCCGGACTCGTGGAGATCAGCGTGAGCGTCGCCACCCGCCGCGGGAACTCGACGCCGAGCCGCTGGGCGATGCCGCCGCCCATCGAGATGCCCACGACGTGCGCGGCGCCGATCCCGAGCGCGTCCAGGACGCCGACCGCGTCGCCGACCAGGTCCGCCTGCGTGTAGGCGGGGGCCCCGACCGGCCAGGTCGTGGAGCGCCCGGTGTCCCGGGTGTCGTACCGCACCACGTAGCGGCCGCCGTCCGCCAGCCTGGCCACGAACTCCTCGTCCCACCAGTCCATCGTCGCCTCGGCCCCGGAGACCAGCAGGACGGCCGGCGCGGCAGGGTCCCCGAACGCCTGGACCGCCAGGTCCACTCCGTTCACGTGCAGCGTCTGCTCCGGCGTCCGCATGACCCACCTCCGCGACTCGTCCGGCCTGCCCTCCCTTGCCCCCGACACCGGGACGGGTGCGGGGACGGGCCGGCGGGGCGGGACACCCCGCCGGCTCCCGACCGTACTCAGATCACCGGACTGCCGAACCAACGACTCGCGGCCCGCTCGAACGCGTCAGGATCAGGGTGGCGATCACCCGCCCAGGCGACCACGCCGTCGGGACGGACGAGCACGGCACCCAGCCCGAGGTCGTCCCCCGCGGTCCCGGCCGCGTACCGTATCCGGCCCTCCCAGCCCATCGCCGGAGCGTGCAGGCGCCGGTCGGTGCTGAAATCGAGCACGACGCCCCGCCCGTCCTCCATCAGATCGCCGAGGCGAGTGCCGTCCTCCAGACGGAATTCCGGGGCGCTGGCGCCGACCAGCGGGTGCTCGCCGCCCAGGTCGTAGCGGATCCACGCCCCCGACAGCCTCTCGACCACGTAGGTGGTTCCGTCGCGGGTCCCGATGAGATCACGCACCACCGCCTGGACCGCCTGGGCGTGCGGGTTCGGATTCATGACCGTCACCTGTGCCCGCGACCAGTCGAGCACCGCCGCGCCGATCGGATGGCGCTCGTCGGCGTACGTGTCGAGAAGTCCCTCCGGAGCGTGCCCCCGCACGGTCGCGGAGAGCTTCCAGCCCAGGTTCATGGCGTCGCCCAGGCCGGTGTTGAGCCCCTGACCGCCCAGGGGGGAGTGGATGTGAGCGGCGTCGCCCGCGAGCAGGACGCGTCCCTGCCGGTACGCCGTCGTCTGCATCGCCCGGTCGGTGAAGCTCGAAGCGGTGCGGACCTCGTCCAGTGTCACGTCCGTGCCGGACACGCGGCGCAGGACCGCCTGGAGATGATCCCGGCTCGGCCGCCGCGAGCGGTCGAACGCACCGCCGTCGAAGTCCATCATGCCGATGTACCCCGCGTCGGGCATCCGGATGTACATGCCCGTCGGCGTCAGGTTGAACCCGGGGCGCAGCTCATCGACGCCCGCGATGGTGGCGTGCATGACGTAGCCGGTGAACTGCGGCTCGGTGCCGACGAATTCGAAACCCGCGAGCCTGCGCACCGTACTGCGTCCGCCGTCGCAGCCGACGAGCCAGCGCGCCTCGTATGCGTCCGGGCCGGCGTGCGCGGTCACCCCCTCACGGCTCTGGGCGACGGCCGTGACGGTCACACCGCGCCTGATCTCCACGCCCAGCTTCGCCGCCCGCTCCGACAGCACCGCCTCGACCGCTTCGAGGTACGTCCTCACGGATTGGATGCCCGGGCTGGGAAGCCGGTACGGGAGGGCGTCGACATCCACCTTGGCCCCGTCGAGCATCATGCCGGCGAAATGGCCGCCGAAACGGGGGCGCGGCGGCTCGTCCCCCTCGGTCTGCGCACCGAAGAAGTCGTCCTGGGCGCCCGACGCCGTCAGCAGGGGGTTCAACAATCCGCGCCGGTAGAACGCCTCGACCGACGCGGCGGACAGGCCCCGCATCCCGAGCGGGGCCGCCTTCAGCGGGGAACCGGTCCCCGGCTCCCGCTCCAGCACCAGGACGGAACAGCCTGCGAGACCGAGCTCGCAGGCGAGGGACAGACCGACCGGGCCGGCTCCCACGATCACTACGTCGTGCACGAGAGATCCCCTTCGTAAGCTCCCCACCGGATGGGCACCCGGCAGGACCACTCGAAAGGTGTCAGCCCCCGCCGACACGGGACCGACAGCGCCTACACGCCCCCGACAGACCGCCGACGGGCCGCCGACACTTCGGATCCGCCCATGGAAGTCCCGCGCGGGCGGGGGAGCCGAGACACCCCCTAGCCCGCGAGGCCCGACCGGGCCCGGGCCCGGTCGCGGAACCAGGCGACCGCTCCCACCAGCACCGCCACCCCCACTCCGTACAGGGGCAGCCACAGGGTGGTCGTGGCCGCCAGGCACTCGGCGACGGCCTTGCGGGCCTCGTCCTGCTGTACGTAGGCCAGTGCCACGCCGTCATTGCCGGCCAGGTTCCCCAGGGCGGCCTCCACCTGGAGGGCCTCGTACCTTCCCCGCAACACGCACTGGCTCCGCGTGGCCGGCATCGGGAAAAGCCAGGCCCGGCGCTGGAGCAGCGGAGCGAGCGCGACCGCCACGCACAGGCCGACGACGAGCGCGTACGCGACCAGGCCGCGCAGGTACGGAGAGCGGAGTTCCGGCGTCCACTGCGCCCGCCGCTGGAAGGCCAGCATCACCGCGAGGAGCGTCACCCCGATGAACGTGGCGAACCACTGCCACGAGCCCTGGGCGAGCGCGAACGTCAGCACCGCCGCCAGCCCGATGCCGATGACCCCGGGTGCGGGAACGGCGTCGCCGGCCGCGGGGGGCGGCGGCCTGGTGGTCAGTCGGGGGCTGGGATCACTCACAGGCCACTCCTGCAGGCGGGAGACACCACCATGGGCCGCGGCCGGCCGCGGTCGCGGGCCGCCATGCCGTACGGGTCCCGCGCCCCGCCCGTATGGCCCCGGCCCGCAGGGCGGCGCCCGAGAGGCGTCGGGCGGTCCTGTCGGTGCACGCTGGAAGGGAAGACCCCGCCGGGCGCCCGGCCCGGCGCCGTTCCCGTACGGCTCGGGCTTCCGGGGGGCGCGGGCCGCGGGACGATCGCGGAAAGCAGGTGCGTCCCATGCGCACGTCGACCCGCATCGCCGGTGTGCTCACCGGCCTGACCCTCGCGCTCGGCGGCACTCTCGCCGTTCCCGCCGCTCAGGCGGACATCCCGGCCTGCACCCAGATGGCCGCCCAGGCGGGTGCCACCGACACCTCCGGCCTCTCATCAGCGTGCCAGCGCGGCGTGAGCGGCGACCTCGAAGGCTGCGTCTCCGGACTGACCACGGCCGGAGTGGCGGGCGGCGCCGCGACCGGCGCCTGCCGGATGGCGGCGCACGAACCCCGCTAGGCCATCGGCACTGGCAAGCGTGACAGCCGGACCGGCCGAATGCCGGGCGGCCGGCCGGCGGGACGCTGCTGAAGGCGTTGCGGCGGGCGGTGCGGAAAGCGGCGTTCGAGGCACCCGTTTCCTTCGGTTCGCGTTGAAAGTGGCCTGGCA
>NZ_JBIASC010000004.1:0-383735 GCF_042890485.1 Streptomyces sp. NPDC002181
AACCCGGAAGCTAAGCCTTTCAGCGCCGATGGTACTGCAGGGGGGACCCTGTGGGAGAGTAGGACGCCGCCGAACAATCATTGTGAAAAGCCCCGTACCGGGTATCCGGTACGGGGCTTTTTGCGTTTACGGGCCCGTTCGAGGCGGAAGCAGACCGGCTCAGCCTTTCCTCGTTGTTGAGGGCCATGACCTCGGGTGTCCGGGCCTCGATCTGGCGGCGCAGCCGCATCACGTTGAGCCCGTGCGCAGCTGTTGGGCTCGTCATCGTGAGTACGATCCCGCCGCTGGTCGTCTCCACCTTCCAGCGGTCTTCCTGGCGCTCGGCCAGCTCCGCGAGCTGCTCCGCGAAGGCGTGCATGCGGCGCAGCCGCTCGGGGGTGAGGCCGGTCATGGTAAATCCGGAGTCTAGAGGCGGCCTGCGGACTTCAGTGCCAGGTAGGCGTCCGCCAGGGCCGGGGCCAGGGTGTCCGGGGTGGCGTCGACGACGTGGACTCCGTGGCGGGACAGCTGGTCCGCCGTGCGGCGGCGGGCGGTCCGGGACTGGGTGCCGGCCGCGGCTTCGTAGACCGCGTCGAGCGTGCCGCGGGAGCGTGTCATCTCCTCGACCCGGGGGTCCGCCACCGAGGCCAGCAGGACCGTGTGGCGCTGCGTGAGGCGGGGGAGGAGCGGCAGCAGGCCCTCCTCGATCGGGGCCGCGTCGAGGCTCGTCAGAAGGACCACCAGGGACCGGCGCGGGGCGTTGCGGAGGATCGTGGAGACCAGCGTGCGGGCGTCGGTTTCGACGAGCTCCGGCTCCAGCGTGGCCATGGCTCCGACGAAGGCCGGGAGGATGTCACCGGCCGAGCGGCCCTGGACCTGGGCACGGGTGCGGCGGTCGTGGGCCAGCAGGTCGACGCGGTCGCCCGCGCGGGAGGCGAGGGCGGCCAGCAGCAGGGCGGCGTCCATGGCCGAGTCCAGGCGGGGGGCGTCGCCGACGCGGCCCGCCGAGGTGCGGCCGGTGTCGAGGCAGATCAGGATGTGCCGGTCGCGCTCCGGGCGCCAGGTGCGGACGGCGACCGTGTGGCGGCGGGCGGTGGCCCGCCAGTCGATGGAGCGGGTGTCGTCGCCGGGGACGTAGTCGCGGAGGCTGTCGAACTCGGTGCCCTCGCCGCGGGTCAGGACGCTGGTACGGCCGTCCAGTTCGCGCAGGCGGGCCAGGCGCGAGGGGAGGTGCTTGCGGCTGGTGAAGGGCGGCAGGACGCGGACCGTCCAGGGGACGGTGTGGGTACCCTGGCGGGCGAGCAGGCCGAGCGGCCCGTACGAGCGGATCGTGACGCGGTCGGCCTTGCGGTCCCCGCGGCGGGTGGGGAGCAGCCGGGTGGTGATGCGGCGGCGTTCGCCGGCCGGGATCACCAGGGTGTGGCGGGAGGCGCCGGTCTCGGTGCCCGGGAGCCAGCTGCTGGGCGGCCAGGCGTCGCGGATCCGGGCGCGCAGCGGGCGGCTGCCCGGGTTGGTGACGGTGAGGTGGACCTCGGCGGGTTCCCCGAGGCGGACGGAGGTGTCGCCCGAGCGGGTGAGGGTGAGCCGGCGGACCGGGGCGGCGAGGGCGTAGTCGGCGGCGCAGGCCAGGGCCAGGGCGCCGTTGACGGCGGCCATCCCCGTCCAGCTCGGTTCGAGGATGCCGACGGGAAGGCTGCCGAGGGCCGCCAGCAGGGCGGCGCGTCCGGTGAGGGCCATCAGCGCGGGACGGGGACGTGGGACAGGATCGCGGTGATGACGGCGTCGGCCGTGACGCCCTCCATCTCGGCCTCCGGACGCAGTTGGACGCGGTGGCGCAGCGTCGGCAGGGCGAGGGCCTTGACGTCGTCGGGGGTGACGTAGTCGCGGCCGGTGAGCCAGGCCCAGGCCCGGGCGGTGGCCAGCAGGGCGGTCGCGCCGCGCGGGGAGACGCCGAGGGTGAGGGACGGCGATTCGCGGGTGGCGCGGCAGACGTCGACGACGTAGCCGGTGATCTCCGGGGAGACGGAGACCTTGGCGACGGCCTCGCGGGCGGCTTCGAGTTCGGCTGCGCCGGCGACGGGGCGCACGCCCGCGGCCGCCAGGTCGCGGGGGTTGAAGCCGGCGGCGTGCCGGGTCAGGACGCCGATCTCGTCCTCGCGGGAGGGGAGGGGCACGGTGAGCTTGAGGAGGAAGCGGTCGAGCTGGGCCTCGGGGAGGGGGTAGGTGCCCTCGTACTCGACGGGGTTCATGGTGGCGGCGACGAGGAACGGCTCCGGCAGCCGTCGCGGGGTGCCGTCGACGGTGACCTGGCGCTCCTCCATGGCCTCCAGGAGGGAGGACTGGGTCTTGGGCGGGGTCCGGTTGATCTCGTCGGCGAGCAGGAGGTTGGTGAAGACCGGGCCGTTCTGGAAGGAGAACTCGGCGGTGCGGGCGTCGTAGACGAGCGAGCCGGTGACGTCGCTGGGCATCAGGTCGGGGGTGAACTGGACGCGCTTGGTGTCGAGTTCGAGGGAGGCGGCGAGGGCCCGTACGAGGAGGGTCTTGGCGACGCCGGGTACGCCTTCGAGGAGGACGTGGCCGCGGCACAGGAGGGCGACGACGAGGCCGGTGACGGCCGAGTCCTGGCCTACGACGGCCTTCCCGATCTCGGTGCGGATCGCTTCCAGGGAGGAGCGGGCGCTGTCCGTGGTGGCCGTCATGAGGTGCGGACCTCTCTTTCGAGGGCGTCGAGGTGGTCGGCGAGCGCGACGAGCGCCGCGTCGGTGGCGGGTGTGGTGCCGAAGAGGAGGCCGGGCAGGTCCGGCTGCCGCTCCGTCAGGCGGGCGGACACGGCCGGGAGCAGGGCCGCCGGGTCGTGGGCCTGGGCGGGCGGTACGCCGAGCAGGGCGGCCAGGCGTTCGCGGGTGGCGGCGCGCAGCACGGTGGCGGCGCGGTCCCGGGCTCCGGCCTTGCGGTAGAGGCGGGCGCGGCCCTCGGTGGTCTCGGAGGCGCGGATGGCGACGGGGAGCTTCTCGGTGACGAGGGGGCCGAGCCGGCGGGCGCGCCACAGGGCGGCGAGGACGGCGGCGGCGAACAGCTGGAGGAGGGCCCAGCTCCAGCCGTGGGGGAGGAGGTCGAGGAAGCTCTGCTCCTGGGCGGGGTCCTCGTCCTGGACGTCGGCGAGGGAGGGCAGGTACCAGACGAGGTCGGGGCGGGAGCCGAGGAGTTGGAGGGCCAGGGAGGCGTTGCCCTCGGAGGCCAGCTTCTTGTTGAGGAGGATCGTCTCGGAGCCGAGGATGACGGTGTCGCCGCCGGTGGTGCCGGTGGGGAGGACGAGGAGGGTGGGGTGGCCGCCGCTGGGGTAGCAGGCGGTGCCGGTGGCTCCGTCGGTGGTGTAGCGGTGGTCGCCGCCCGTGGCGGCGCGGCCGGCGGAGACGGCGGCGGGCAGGGTGCAGCCGGGGTCGAGGTCCTGGTCGAAGGCGGTGCCCTTGGTGCGGGCGGCCGGAGCCAGGTCGGGGAGGCTGAGGCTGCCGGGGGCGAGGAGGACGGTGCGGCCGCCGGAGAGGTCGATGGCGGAGCGGATGGCGCGGAGCCGGCTCTCGCCGAGCCGGTCGGGGTCGGTGACCAGCAGGGTGGTGCCGGGGCCGGCCGCGGCGGCGGCCTCGCGGGCGGTGGTGACGACGCGGGTGGTGACGCCGCGTGCCTGGAGCAGCTCGGCGACGGCCCGGCTGCCGTCGGGGTCGGCCGAGCGCGGGTCGAGCCGGCCGTGGCGGCTGCCGGAGGCGAGGGCTGCGAGGGTGACGGCGGCGACGGTCAGGATGCCGAGGCAGATCAGGAGGCCCCGGGTCCGTCGCCACACGGTGCGGGGGGTGGCGGCGGGGGCTGCCGTGCGGGCGTCTTCGCGGGCGGCGCGTACGGGGGTGGCGCGTACGGGGGTGGCGCGTACGGGGGTGGCCGGGTCCGGGGGCGTCATGAGGGGGTGCCCGTCAGGAGGGGCTTCGCGTGGGTCAGGGCGAGGTCCAGGGTCCGCAGGTGGGCGTACGTCTCGGCGTGGGCGGGGCGGCCGCCGTAGGTGACGTCGTCGAAGGCGCGGGCCGCCGTGCGGAGGGCTTCGGCGTGGCCGGGGAGGGAGGCGGCGGCTTCGGCGGCGGCCTCGTCGGCGGTGCGGCCGGGGCGCGGGTCGAGCACGGTGCGCTCCTCCAGGGAGCGGACGACGGCGCGCATGCGCTCCTGGACGGCTTCGGTCCAGCGGCCGGCGGCGGCGTGGGCCTCGGCGGCGGCGCGGTGGTCGGCGGCGCTGCGCAGGCCGTCGCCGAACAGGGCGGCCGCGCCGGTGGCGGTCCGGCGGGGGGAGCCGAGCCGCCACCACAGGGCGGCGACGGCCAGGGCGATGAGGACGGCGATGGCGATCAGGCCCAGGGTGCCGCCGGGGGCGGCGCCCGAGGCGTGGTCGAAGAGGTTGCCGACCCACTCCCAGAACCGGTCCAGGGCGCGCTGGAGCAGCCCCGGGTCGTCCTGGTGGTACATCGGCTTCGACAGTTCGCGTTCTGCCGCCTCGCGGGCGGGATCGCGCGGTGTGGTCACCGGCGGTTGCTCCGCGGCCGGCAGGAGCGCCGCGGAGCGCGTGATGAGGCCCCCCGTACTCATCATCGGCGCGTCAGCCCCCGGTCGGTGGTGCGGCCGGGTCCGAGCCGTAGTTCTCCAGGCCGGCCGCCCGGGCGAGCTCCAGGTCGAGGGCTTCGCGGCGGATGCGCTGGTCGACGTAGAGGAGGACGGTGACGCCCGACTGGATCGGCATGGTGATGGTCTGCGCGATGACCGCGCCGATCGCCGAGAGGATGAGGGCGGCCCAGCCGCTCGCGGCGGTGCCGTTCTCCAGGGCGGTCGGTCCGGCGTCGGCGAGGCCGATCGCGAGTCCGACGGCGGTCAGCGGCCAGACGATGACGGCCGAGACGAAGGTGGTGATGAGGCCGGTCAGGGCGGTGATGCCGAAGATGCGCCACCAGGATCCCTGGACGAGCCGGGAGGAGCGGCGCAGCGAGGTGGCGACGCTGCTCTTCTCCAGCATCAGCGCGGGCGAGGCCAGGCTGAACTTGATGCCGAGCCAGAGCAGGAGCGGGAGGGCGACGAAGCCGCCGAGGAGGCCGACGGCGATGTTGCCCATGGCGATGCCGGGCGCGATCAGGATGCCGACGAGGAGGGCGCCGCCGATGCCCAGCAAGAGGGTCAGCCCGAGCAGGCGGAGCAGCTGGGGGCGGGCCTCGCGCCAGGCGGTGCCGATGGTGGAGCCGTGGCCGAGCACGGCGCGGCTGAAGATCATCGTGAGCATGGCGGTGGCCACGATGGTGCCGATGAGCTGGATGAACCCGTTCGCGACGAGGGCGAGCATGCTGCCGCCGAGGGTGTCGACGAGCTCGCGCACGCTCGGTTCCGCGTCGGAGGTGACGGGGAGGTCGGAGAGCGTGTACTTCTGCACGAGCACGCTGATGACCTGCACGACGGTGGCCACGACGAGGGTGATCGGCAGGACCGAGCGCCAGTGGCTGCGCATGGTGGCGACGGCGCCGTCGAGGATCTCGCCGAGGTCCAGGGGACGCAGCGGGATCACGCCGGGCTTTGCGGCCGGGGGCTTGCCCCACTGGCCGGGGGCGCCGGCGGATCCGTACGGGCCGGGACGGCCCTGGCCGCCCTGGGGGCCCGCGTACGATCCCCAGCCCGTGCCCGGCTGCTGCTGGGGCTGCTGGGGCGGGGTCGGGGGTGCCTGGGGGCTGCCGGGGCTGGACCACTCGCCGGGCGGCGGCTGCTCGGCGGACCACTTCGGCCCGCCGGCGGGGGGCGGCTGCGCGCCCCCGGCGGCGCCCTGGCCTTCGGGGGTGCCCGGCTGCTCGCCGTCGGACGGGGAGGGTCCGGGCGCGGCCCAGCCCGGGGAGTCGTTCATCGTCGCTCCTTCACGTGCACTGCGGGGGCCGTTCGGCTGCCCATCGTGCCACGCGGGAACGTGGAGCGGACCGGCCGTCCCCCCGGATCCCCGGCAGCCCGCGCCTTCAATTGTCGCCCGGATCCGGGGCAGACTGGTCGCTCTGATCTCCACGCAGGTCCGAGGGGCGAATTCCAGCCCTTTTGGCTGTGGGACAGCTCACCGCCAGGTAACGATTGGCTAATGGGATGATGTCAAGCATGAAGGGACGAGTCCTTGTCGTCGACGACGACACCGCGCTGGCCGAGATGCTCGGCATTGTGCTGCGTGGAGAAGGTTTTGAGCCGTCGTTCGTAGCTGACGGTGACAAGGCACTGGCTGCCTTCCGCGAGGCGAAGCCGGATCTCGTGCTGCTCGACCTCATGCTGCCCGGACGGGACGGCATAGAGGTCTGCAGACTGATCCGGGCCGAATCAGGCGTGCCGATCGTCATGCTCACCGCGAAGAGTGACACGGTGGACGTGGTCGTGGGCCTGGAGTCCGGGGCCGACGACTACATCGTCAAGCCGTTCAAGCCGAAGGAGCTGGTCGCCCGCATCCGGGCCCGCCTGCGCCGGTCGGAGGAGCCCGCGCCCGAGCAGCTGGCCATCGGTGACCTGGTCATCGACGTGGCCGGGCACTCGGTCAAGCGCGACGGCGCCTCGATCGCCCTGACCCCGCTCGAGTTCGACCTGCTGGTCGCCCTCGCGCGCAAGCCCTGGCAGGTGTTCACCCGCGAGGTGCTGCTGGAGCAGGTCTGGGGCTACCGGCACGCGGCGGACACCCGCCTGGTCAACGTGCATGTGCAGCGGCTGCGCTCCAAGGTCGAGAAGGACCCGGAGCGCCCCGAGATCGTCGTGACGGTGCGCGGTGTCGGCTACAAGGCCGGACCGAGCTGACGTGCCGCCCGGCAAGCCCCGCAGCGGCTCCCGCCGAGGAGTCCTGAGGGGAGGCCGGCAGCTCCGTCAGATGGCCGACGGAGCGCCCGGCGGCCCGGTGCTGCGGTTGTTCGTACGCCTCGTACGACGACCGCTGCTTCCGGCTGTCCGGCTGTGGCGGCGCAACATCCAGCTGCGCGTGGTGGCCGCGACGCTGCTGATGTCGCTGGCCGTGGTCCTCGCGCTCGGTTTCGTGGTGATCGCCCAGGTCAGCAAGGGGCTCCTCGACGCCAAGGAGGAGGCCGCGCAGAGCCAGGCCGCGGGCGGGTTCGCCGTCGCGCAGGAGAAGGCCAACACGCCCTCGACGGTGGACGGGCCCGACGCGACCGACAACAAGGTCGGGCGGGACGCCAGTACCTGGATGAACTCGCTGGTCAAGCAGCTCGCCAGCGGCGGCCAGACCGCCTTCGAGGTGGTCGCCCTCGGTGCCGGCCCCGACGCGGGCGGGCAGCCGAGCGGGCCGTTCGTCTCGGGCGTCAAGGGTGCCCGCGCCTCCGGGAACGTGGACCCGACCGCGAGCGTCCCCGCGGCGCTGCGCCGGGACGTCAACCACGCGACCGGCACTTTCAAGACCTTCTCGCAGATCCGGTACACCGCCGGGTCCGGGGACAAGGCGCCCGAGCCCGCGCTGGTCGTGGGCAAGCGGCTCACCGACATCAACGGGGACCCGTACGACCTGTACTACCTCTTCCCGCTCACGCAGGAGGAGGAGTCCCTCAACCTCATCAAGGTCACCATCGCCACCGCGGGCGTGTTCGTGGTCGTGCTGCTCGGCGCGATCGCCTGGCTCGTCGTACGGCAGGTCGTGACGCCCGTGCGGATGGCCGCCGGGATCGCCGAGCGGCTCTCGGCCGGGCGGCTCCAGGAGCGGATGAAGGTCACCGGCGAGGACGACATCGCCCGTCTGGGCGAGGCCTTCAACAAGATGGCGCAGAACCTCCAGCTCAAGATCCAGCAGCTGGAGGACCTGTCGCGGATGCAGCGCCGGTTCGTCTCCGACGTCTCGCACGAGCTGCGCACGCCGCTGACGACCGTACGGATGGCAGCCGATGTCATCCACGACGCCCGGGTCGACTTCGACCCGATCACCGCCCGCTCCGCCGAGCTGCTCGCGGGCCAGCTCGACCGCTTCGAGTCGCTGCTCGCGGACCTGCTGGAGATCAGCCGGTTCGACGCGGGGGCCGCGGCCCTGGAGGCGGAGCCGATCGACCTGCGGGAGGTCGTACGCCGGGTCATCGACGGCGCCGAGCCGCTCGCCGAGCACAAGGGCACCCGGATCCGGGTGCTGGGCGACACCCAGCCCGTCATAGCCGAGGCGGACTCCCGGCGTGTGGAGCGGGTGCTGCGCAACCTCGTCGTCAACGCGGTGGAGCACGGCGAGGGCCGCGACGTGGTGGTCCGGCTCGCTTCGGCGGGCGGGGCCGTGGCCGTGGCCGTACGGGACTACGGGGTCGGGCTCAAGCCCGGCGAGGCCACCCGCGTCTTCAACCGCTTCTGGCGGGCCGACCCGGCCCGGGCGCGGACGACGGGCGGTACGGGTCTGGGCCTGTCCATCGCCGTCGAGGACGCGCGGCTGCACGGCGGCTGGCTCCAGGCGTGGGGGGAGCCGGGCGGCGGCTCGCAGTTCCGGCTGACCCTGCCGCGGACCGCCGACGAGCCGCTGCGCGGGTCGCCGATCCCGCTGGAGCCGGAGGATTCCCGGTCCAACCGGGCCAGGGCCGCGGCCGAGGCCGCGGGCTCGAAGGCGTCCCGGAAGGCTTCCGAGAGCCCGGGCCGGGTCGACCGGTCGCCGATACCGCCGAGGTCGGCGATGGCCGGCGCGCTGCCGGTGCCCGCGGACCCGACGGCCCTGCCGGGCAGCGGGGCGCGCGTCGTGGCGCGCCCGGCCGACCCCGACCAGGGGGCGGACCAGGCGGCGGCCGAGCGCTCCGCCGCCGAGCAGTCAGCAGCAGCACAGGAGGATGGCGCAGGTGGACGCTGAGCCCGCACGGGTGCGCAGGGACGGCCGCCGCAGGTGGCGGACGGTGCGGGCGTACGCCTTCGGGGCGGCCGGGCTGCTGCTGGCGGGCTGCGCCTCCATGCCCGACCACGGTGAGATCCGCGAGGTGAAGGCCTCGCAGGGCGTGGACTCGCAGGTCCGGGTGTTCGGGGTGCCGCCGGCCGACAAAGCCGGTCCCGCCGACATCGTCGACGGCTTCCTGGAGGCCATGACCAGCGACGACCCGCAGCTCCAGACGGCGCGCAAGTACCTCACGGAGGAGGCGGCGAAGAACTGGAAGCCCGGTTCGGCCGTCACGGTGCTCTCCGCGGGCATCGACCGGTTCTCCGTGGGCAACGAGAAGGACGCCCCGGGTCCCCGCTGGAAGATGACCGGCAAGAAGCTGGCGACGGTGGACGAGCGCAGCGCGTACCAGCCGGAGCCCGCGGGCGGGCGGTACGAGGAGTACCTCCAGCTGGTCCAGGAGAACAAGCAGTGGCGGATCGCGACGCCGCCGAGCGGCCTCGTGCTCAGCGAGTCGGACTTCCAGCGCATCTACATGCCGGTCAACAAGTACTACTTCGCGGGCGGCGGCCTCGTCGCCGACCCCGTGTACGTGCGCCAGCGCAGCGATCCCGACTCGCGGATGGACCCGACCACGCAGACCGTGCAGTCGCTGCTGGCCGGCCCGTCCAAGTGGCTGGGTCCCGTGGTCACTTCGAGCTTCCCGACCGGCACCGAACTGCGCGAGGGCACCAAGTCCCTCGCGTTCGACGGGCAGAACGTGCTGAAGGTGCCGCTCAACGACAAGGTCGACAACGTCGCGCAGCCGCAGTGCGAGAAGATGGCCGCGCAACTCATGTACACGGTGCAGGACCTGACGTCCTCCCGGATGTCGCGGGTCGATCTGCTGCGCTCGGACCGGTCCTCGCTGTGCTCGGTGACCGACGCGACCGCGGCGACGATCGCCCACCGGCCGGGCCCGCCGGAGTACCAGTACTACATCGACAGCGAGAACCGGTTCGTCCGGATGAAGCTCGACGTCACGGGTGAGGACCAGCAGTACCGGCCCGAGCAGGTGCCGGGGCCGCTGTCCCCGAGCGCAGGGAACCCCGGGTTCAAGGTCGGCTCCGCGGCCGTCTCGTACGACGAGAAGCGCGCGGCGGTGGTGTCCGAGGACGGGCAGGGGCTGTACCTGGTGAACCTGACGACGGCCGGGCCCATGCCCGCGCCGGTGCTCAGCGGCAAGGGCGCCAAGCCGAACGGGCTGGGCGCGCCGAGCTGGGACGCGGCGGGCGATCTGTGGGTCGCGGACCAGGATCCGCAGAATCCGGCGCTGTACCGGGTGCCGGGCGGGACCGGGGCCCCGCAGAAGATCGACGTGGCCGGTCTCGACGGCGGGCGGATCACCGCGCTGAAGGCGTCGCCGGACGGGGTGCGGATCGCGCTGCTGGTGCAGTCGGGGAACAGCAAGAAGCTGTACATCGGGCGGATCGAGCGGTCCGAGGGCAAGGGGGACGCGGCGCCGGTGTCGGTGCGCGAGCTGCGTCCGGCGGCCCCGCAGATGGCGAGCGTGACGGCGCTGAGCTGGGCGCCGCGCGGCCGGCTGCTGGTGGTGGGCCGGGAGAACGGCGGGGTCGTGCAGGCCCGGTACATGCTGGCCGACGGGTCGATGGTCGCGGCGAGCCTGCCCGGGGCGACGGGGCTGGACGCGGTCGCGGCGACGGAGGACGAGAAGAAGCCGGTGGTCGCGCACTCGGACGAGGACGGGATCGTGTGGCTGCCGCCGGGGGCGCAGTGGCGCACGGTGGCGCCCGGCGGCCGGGCTCCGGTCTACCCGGGCTGACCCGGCTCTCCTCTGCCCTGGCCGATCCGGCTCCTCTGCCCGGTCCGGCCCGGCGCCTGTGCCCTGGCCGAGCCGGCTTCCCGAGGTCGTCCCACGTTGTCCACAGGGGTGGCGGGGCGGGTGGGCGGCCCGGCACAGTGGGCGGATGCGGGGGTGGTGGCAGGAGCTCGCCGGGCTGGTCCTGCCGCCCGCCTGCGGCGGCTGCGGGGCCGCCCGGGTGCTGTTGTGCGCCGGCTGCGCGCAGGCGCTGAGCGGGGCCGCGGCGGGCCGTGTGAACCCCTCTCCGCGGCCCGCGGGGCTGCCCGCGGTGTATGCGGCCGCCGCGTACGAGGGGGCGGTGCGGGAGGTCGTACTCGCGCACAAGGAGCGCGGGGCGCTGCCACTGGCCGGGCCGCTCGGTGCCGCGCTGGCCGCTGCTGTGGGCGGGGCCGCCGGCGCGGGAGCGGCCGGGGTGGGGGCGGGGCAGGAGCTGCTCCTCGTACCCGTGCCCTCGGCGCGCAGGCAGGTGCGGGCGCGCGGGCACGATCCGGCGCGCAGGATCGCCCTGGCGGCCGCGGGACGGCTGCGGGGGGCCGGTGTTCGCGCGCGGGTGGTGTGCGTACTGCGCCAGGTCCGGCCGGTGGCCGATCAGGCGGGCCTGGGGGCCCGGGAGCGCCGGGAGAACCTGGCGGGTGCGCTGGGGGTCCTCGGCGGGGGCGCGGTGCGGTTTCCGGCCGCCGCCCGGATCGTGCTGGTGGACGACTTGATCACCACCGGAGCCACGCTCGCGGAGGCGGCCCGGGCGCTGCGGGCGGCGTCGGCGGGACCGGTGGCGGGGGCCGCGGTGGTCGCCGCTCCGACAGGATCCTTCGTACGAAATCGGTCGACAACCCGTACAGAGCAACGCTCTTGTGAATAGATTTGGAACTGTTGGGGAAGGCGCATCGTTGCAGGTAGTAAGAGAGAACAGCCACCTGAACGGAGGTACGGTCCGGTAGCGGGTGCCGACAACCGGCATGGAGGGATATGTTCGGTTGTAAGGAACTGGCGAGTCCTGGCCACACGCACCGGATCGGGAGGTGAATGTCGCCAAGTCCGTGGCTCCGGTGTTCACCGGGGCCTGGTGCGAAAGGGAGACGCTTCGCCCCATGAGGCGGAGCTATCCGGGAACGGAGTTCTGCGTGGACATCGTCGTCAAGGGCCGCAAGACCGAGGTGCCCGAGCGGTTCCGCAAGCACGTGGCCGAGAAGCTGAATCCCGAGCGGATCCAGAAGCTCGACGCCAAGGTGATCAGCTTGGACGTCGAGGTGTCCAAGGAGCACAACCCGCGCCAGGCCGACCGTTCCGACCGCGTGGAGATCACCCTGCGTTCGCGGGGCCCCGTGGTCCGTGCCGAAGCCGCCGCCACCGACCCGTACGCGGCGCTCGACCTGGCACAGGAGAAGCTGGAAGCGCAGCTGCGCAAGCAGCACGACAAGCGCTACACCCGCCGTGGCAACGGCCGGCTCTCGGCGGCCGAGGTCGCCGACGTCGTTCCGGGCGTGGCCCGGCTCAACGGCAGCGGCCAGCCGGTCACGGAAGAGCCGGGGGACGCGATCCCGACCACTCGGATCGGATCGCTGGAAGTGCAGGGCGAAGGCCCGCTCATCGTCCGCGAGAAGACGCACTCGGCGGCGCCCATGCCGCTCGACCAGGCGCTGTACGAAATGGAACTGGTCGGCCACGACTTCTATCTGTTCGTCGACTCCGACACCAAGATGCCGAGCGTCGTCTACCGGCGCCACGGCTATGACTACGGCGTGATCCACCTCAATGCCGACGAGGCTTCCAGCTCGGCCGAGCCGGGTGCCGGCGCGGGTGGAGCGCTCGGCGGCTGATGCCGCGTCCTGATTTTCGGTGAAAGCCCCCGGGGATGCCGCGGCGTCCCCGGGGGCCTCTGTATGACCCGTATACGCCAGGTGGCCGTCGAGTGCTCCCCTCCGGGTGGCGCGGGCATGGAATCATGGCGGGCAGTCAACCGGCCGGGGTTCCCGTGCGGTTGACCCGGCAGCTCGGTACATGCAGGGGGAGGAACGATGGCGGACAGCTTCGGGCCGGTGCGCGGTGATGACGGCGGCGAGCCGATCCGGGTGCTCGTCGTCGACGATCACGCCTTGTTCCGGCGCGGGCTGGAGATCGTCCTCGCGCAGGAGGAGGACATCCAGGTCGTCGGCGAGGCGGGGGACGGCGCGGAGGCGGTGGACAAGGCGGCGGACCTGCTGCCGGACATCGTGCTCATGGACGTGCGGATGCCCCGGCGCGGTGGGATCGAGGCGTGCACCTCGATCAAGGAGGTGGCCCCCTCCGCGAAGATCATCATGTTGACGATCAGCGACGAGGAGGCGGACCTCTACGACGCGATCAAGGCGGGGGCCACCGGGTACCTCCTGAAGGAGATCTCCACCGACGAGGTGGCGACGGCGATCCGCGCGGTGGCCGACGGGCAGTCGCAGATCAGCCCGTCGATGGCCTCGAAGCTCCTGACCGAGTTCAAGTCGATGATCCAGCGGACGGACGAGCGGCGGCTCGTGCCGGCGCCGCGGCTGACGGACCGCGAGCTGGAGGTGCTCAAGCTCGTGGCGACCGGGATGAACAACCGCGACATCGCGAAGGAGTTGTTCATCTCCGAGAACACCGTGAAGAACCACGTCCGCAACATCCTGGAGAAGCTCCAGCTGCACTCCAGGATGGAGGCCGTGGTCTACGCGATGCGGGAGAAGATCCTGGAGATCCGCTGAGGCCGGAGATCCGCTGAGGTCAGAGGCCTGCTGAAGTCAGAGGTCTGCCGAGGTCAGAGGTCCGCCAGCTCCGCCGTGACGGCGGCGGCCTCCTGCGCGGAGCCCGCGCGCTCGACGCGGACGGCCTCGCAGCCGACCCACCCGGCCGCCTCGCGCAGCGCCTCGGCCATGGGGCGGGCCGCCTTGGGTGTGGTCAGGGACAGCTGGCGGGCCACCAGCGTGCGGCCCTCGCGGGCCGGGTCGACCCGGCCCTGCAGCCGCCCGCCCGCCAGCAGCGGCATCGCGAAGTACCCGTGTATCCGCTTGGGCTTGGGGACGTACGCCTCCAGCCGGTGAGTGAAACCGAAGATCCGCTCCGTGCGCGGCCGGTCCCAGACCAGGGAGTCGAACGGGGAGAGCAGGGTGGTGCGGTGGCGGCCGCGCGGCGCCGTCGCCAGCGCGGCGGGGTCGGCCCAGGCCGGCTTCGCCCAGCCCTCGACCTCGACGGGGACCAGCCCCGAATCGGCGATCACCGCGTCGACCTGCTCGCCCTTGAGGCGGTGGTAGTCCGCGATGTCGGCGCGGGTGCCCACGCCCAGGCTCTGTCCGGCCAGCGCCACCAGGCGGCGCAGGCACTCGCGGTCGTCCAGGTCGTCGTGGAGCAGCGCGTCCGGCACCGCCCGCTCGGGCAGGTCGTAGACCCTCTTCCAGCCGCGGCGCTCGGTGCAGACCACCTCGCCGGTGTCCAGCAGCCACTCCACCGCGATCTTGGTCTCGGACCATTCGAACCACTCGCCGCCGTTCTTGGCGCCGCCCAGCTCCGTCGAGGTCAGCGGTCCGTCGGCCTTGAGGCGGTCCAGGACCGCGCGCGTCGAGCGCTCCTTGTCCTGGAGGATGTGCCAGCGGTGGCCGCGGGCCCGGCGGGAGCGGCGCCGGAACGCGAAGTGCGGCCACTCCTCGATCGGCAGGATGCAGGCCGCGTGCGACCAGTACTCGAAGGCGTGGCCGCCCGACCAGTACGCCGACTCCACCGCGGGCCGGCCCACCGCGCCCAGGCGCGCGTACGGGATCAGCTCGTGCGAGCGGGCCAGTACGGAGATGGTGTCCAGCTGGACGGCGCCCAGGTGCCGCAGCACGCCCCGCACACCGCCCCGGCGGTCGGGCGCCCCGAGGAAGCCCTGCGCGCGCAGGGCGATCCGGCGCGCGTCGTCGGCGGACAGGGACACGGAGGCAGCGGGCGTCATGTCTGCAGCCTAGGGGTGGCCACCGACACCGGGCAGGTACGGCAGTGAGGGGGACAGGCCCAGGTCCGCGGGGAGCAGGGCGCCGATCCAGGAGTCCCGGGCGGTGCCGCCCCGCAGCACCGCGGCCCGCAGGACGCCCTCGAAGCGGAAGCCGGCCTTCTCCGCCACGGCCCGGGAGCCCGTGTTGCCGACCTCCGCACGCCATTCCAGCCGTACCGCGCCCACCTCGGTGAAGGCCCAGCGGGAGACGGCGGCGACGGCCTCGGCCATGTAGCCGCGGCCCCGGTGCTCCTTGGCCGCCCAGTACCCGATCTCGTACGAACCCTGCCCGCGCCCGTGCACGCCGACGGCCGCCACCAGCGGGCCGTCCTCCCCGAGGCGCACCGCGAAGCTGTACGCCGTGTCCTCGCGCCAGCCGGCGGGGACGGTCTCCAGGACGAATCCGCGGGCGTGCTCGCGCGAGTAGGGGGAGGGGACCATCGTCCAGCGCTGGATCTCCGGGTCCTGCACCGCGGTGTACACCTCCTCCTCGTCGGAGGGGACGAAGGGGCGCAAACGCAGTCGGGCCGTGTGCAGTGTCGTGGGCTCCATGTACGGATTCTGCGGGGCCGGGGCGGGTCGGGCGAGCAGTTTTCGGGCAAGACGTGTCGGGGACACCGGCACCTTCCGGGTACCTCGTACGTTCTCCTTCAGGGCACCCGTGCCCTGCGGGATACGGCGGGCCTCCCGGCGCGGCCGCGTCCTCGCTTACGATGGCCGTTGCGGTGGGGCCCACCCTCCGTGCCCGTGTACGAACCAGTGCCCAGGCCCGACCGGCAAGGAGACAAACCTCGGTGTCCGTCTTCAACAAGCTCATGCGTGCAGGCGAAGGCAAGATCCTGCGCAAACTGCACCGCATCGCGGACCAGGTCAACTCCATCGAAGAGGACTTCGTCAACCTCTCCGACGCCGAGTTGCGGGCGCTCACGGACGAGTACAAGCAGCGCTACCAGGACGGCGAGAGCCTGGACGACCTGCTGCCCGAGGCGTTCGCGACCGTCCGCGAGGCCGCCAAGCGCGTCCTCGGCCAGCGGCACTACGACGTCCAGATCATGGGCGGTGCCGCGCTGCACCTCGGTTATGTCGCCGAGATGAAGACCGGTGAGGGCAAGACCCTCGTCGGCACGCTCCCCGCATACCTGAACGCACTGTCCGGCAAGGGCGTCCACCTGATCACGGTGAACGACTACCTCGCCGAGCGCGACTCCGAGATGATGGGCCGGGTGCACAAGTTCCTCGGTCTCGAGGTCGGCTGCATCCTGGCGAACATGTCCCCGGCCCAGCGCCGGGAGCAGTACGGCAGCGACATCACGTACGGCACGAACAACGAGTTCGGCTTCGACTACCTGCGCGACAACATGGCGTGGTCGCAGGACGAGCTCGTCCAGCGCGGCCACAACTTCGCCGTGGTCGACGAGGTCGACTCGATCCTGGTCGACGAGGCCCGCACCCCGCTGATCATCTCCGGCCCGGCCGACCAGGCCACGAAGTGGTACGCCGACTTCGCGAAGCTGGTCACCCGCCTGAAGAAGGGCGAGCCCGGCGAGCCCCTCAAGGGCATCGAGGAGACCGGCGACTACGAGGTCGACGAGAAGAAGCGCACCGTCGCCATCCACGAGGCCGGTGTCGCCAAGGTCGAGGACTGGCTCGGCATCGAGAACCTCTACGAGTCGGTGAACACCCCGCTCGTCGGCTACCTGAACAACGCCATCAAGGCGAAGGAACTGTTCAAGAAGGACAAGGACTACGTCGTCATCGACGGCGAAGTCATGATCGTCGACGAGCACACCGGCCGTATCCTCGCCGGCCGCCGCTACAACGAGGGCATGCACCAGGCGATCGAGGCGAAGGAAGGGGTGGACATCAAGGACGAGAACCAGACCCTCGCCACGATCACCCTTCAGAACTTCTTCCGCCTCTACTCCAAGCTGTCGGGCATGACCGGTACGGCCATGACCGAGGCCGCCGAGTTCCACCAGATCTACAAGCTCGGCGTCGTCCCGATCCCGACCAACCGCGACATGGTCCGCAAGGACCAGCCGGACCTGATCTACCGGACCGAGGTCGCGAAGTTCGCCGCCGTCGTCGACGACATCGCGGAGAAGCACGAAAAGGGCCAGCCGATCCTCGTCGGCACCACCTCGGTCGAGAAGTCCGAGTACCTCTCGCAGCAGCTCTCCAAGCGGGGCATCCCGCACGAGGTGCTCAACGCGAAGCAGCACGAGCGCGAGGCCTCGATCGTCGCCCAGGCCGGCCGCCGCGGCGCCGTCACGGTCGCCACGAACATGGCCGGCCGCGGTACCGACATCAAGCTCGGCGGCAACCCGGACGACCTCGCCGAGGCCGAGCTGCGCCAGCAGGGCCTGGACCCGGAAGAGCACATCGAGCAGTGGGCGCACGCGCTGCCCGCCGCGCTGGAGCGCGCCGAGGCGGCCGTGAAGGCCGAGTTCGAAGAGGTCAAGTCGCTCGGCGGGCTGTACGTGCTGGGCACCGAGCGCCACGAGTCGCGCCGTATCGACAACCAGCTGCGCGGCCGCTCCGGCCGTCAGGGCGACCCGGGCGAGTCCCGGTTCTACCTGTCGCTGGGCGATGACCTGATGCGCCTGTTCAAGGCGCAGATGGTCGAGCGCGTCATGTCGATGGCGAACGTGCCGGACGACGTGCCGATCGAGAACAAGATGGTGACGCGCGCGATCGCGTCCGCCCAGTCGCAGGTCGAGACCCAGAACTTCGAGACGCGCAAGAACGTCCTGAAGTACGACGAGGTCCTCAACAGCCAGCGCGAGGTCATCTACGGCGAGCGCCGCCGGGTCCTTGAGGGCGAGGACCTGCACGAGCAGGTGCGCTTCTTCATGGACGACACGATCGACGCGTACATCGCGGCCGAGACGGTCGAGGGCTTCGCCGAGGAGTGGGACCTGGACCGGCTGTGGGGCGCCTTCAAGCAGCTCTACCCGATCAAGGTCACGGTCGCCGAGCTGGAGGACGCGGCGGGCGACCGCGCGGGCATCACCGCCGAGTTCATCGCGGAGTCCGTCAAGGACGACATCCACGAGCAGTACGAGGCGCGCGAGAAGGCGCTCGGCTCCGACATCATGCGCGAGCTGGAGCGGCGCGTGGTCCTGTCGGTGCTGGACCGCAAGTGGCGCGAGCACCTGTACGAGATGGACTACCTGCAGGAGGGCATCGGCCTGCGGGCGATGGCCCAGAAGGACCCGCTGGTCGAGTACCAGCGCGAGGGCTTCGACATGTTCAACGCCATGATGGAGGGCATCAAGGAGGAGTCCGTCGGCTACCTGTTCAACCTGGAGGTCCAGGTCGAGCAGCAGGTCGAGGAGGTTCCGGTGCAGGACGCGCCTTCGCTGACCAAGGAGCCGGCGGGCGCGCGTCCGGAGATCCGCGCCAAGGGCCTGGACGCCCCGCAGCGGCCGGACCGGCTGCACTTCTCGGCCCCGTCGGTGGACGGGGAGGGCGGGGTCGTCGAGGGCGACTTCGACGCCGACGAGGCGGGTGACGGCATGACGCGCGCCGAGCGCCGCAAGGCGCAGAAGGCCGCGGGCGGCCGCCGCCGCAAGAAGTGACCCACGCCCGTACGGGCACCCCCGCCGGGGCCGGACACCATCACGGTGTCCGGCCCCGGCGCCGTTGTGCGGGGGCAGGGGCGAGCCGGGTGAGTGCCCGGTGGACCGGCCCCGGGTGAGTGCCCGGCGGACCGGCCCCCGGACGCCGCGGTTGCGCCAGATCGTCATGCGAGGGGGGCCATTTCGATGGCCGCGCAGCGCCAGCGGAGGTCCGGGCCCTGTTCCAGGCGGAAGGCCATCGCCGAGACGCGGTCGCCCGTCGTGATGCGGGCGAAGGCCTCGATGACGCCGGGGCCGGGGTGGAAGCGGCCGCACCGGCGCAGGACGGGGCGCAGGCGCTCTCGCAGGGGGCCCGCCGGGGCCAGGGTGACCAGCTGGTCGTAGGCCGGGCCGATGGTGTGGCCCAGCAGCGAGTGGACGGGGCGCTGGCCGCTGACCACCGCGAGCAGCCGCTCGGCGAACCAGTCGTGCGGGCCGCGCGGGGTGCGGGGGCCGTGGGGGTGGCGCTGGTCGTGGCGGCCGGGGGGCCGGGTGGTGTTCCTGGTCCTGGTCATGGCGGTCGTCCCCGAGAAGTCCGGGCCCGGAGCGCGAGGCGGTACCGGGCGGTAACTTGGTAGGGGACTTCTACGGTCCGTGACCACCCTTCGCAACGACGCCCGCGGGGCCCGGACGGGCCGGGCCGGTTCACCTATCCGGGTGGGTGCCGTGCGGCCCCGGGCCGGTCCGGGCGCCGGCGGGAGCGTGCGGTGGACGGAGTCCGGCCGCGGCCCGGCACCCCGAAGGGGGACGCCGCCCGTCACCCACCGGAGTCCGGTACGCCTTGCGGAGCCGGGAGGGGGCCGGTACCGCGGGGAGGCCGCCGCGACGCTCGGGGTCGGTCGTATCCTGGGGGCGTTTCCGACTACCGAAAGCAGCCGGCCATGCGCGTGTACGTCCCCCTGACCCTCCCCGGGCTCGCCGAGGCGCACAAGGCGGGTGAGCTGGGCCCCGCCCCGCTGCGGGCGTACGCCGTCACCCCCGGGCTGCGCGAGTGGTACGTGTCGGACGACATCGAGGAGCTGGAGTACGCGGCCCTCGGGCGCGCCGCCGCCGCTTCCCTGCGCCTGCTCGCCGGGGACGACGGGGCTCCGCGCAAGCGCGTCGTCGTCGCCGTCGACGTGGACGACAAGGCCGCCGCCGCGACGCCCGGAGTGGACGAGGCCACCCTGGGCCAGGTGACCCTGGCGGCGGCCGTACGGCTCTCCGTGGCCGCCGCCGTGCACGTGGACGCCGACGACGCCCTGGACGACGTGACGGCCGCCGCCGCCGCTCTGGAGGCGGCGGACGCCGGGGACGACGACGCGCGGTTCACCGTGGACGGCGCCGAGGACCACGAACTGCTGTGGTTCGGCGTCCAGGAGATCCCGGGGCTGCTGAAGTGAACGCTCCCCTCACCCCCGGCGTCGCCGCAGTCGCCTCCGTCCACATAGTCTGGGACTGGAACGGCACCCTCCTGCACGACATCGACGCCGTCATCGCCGCCACCAACGCCTCCTTCGCCGAGTTCGGCTTCGCGCCGATCACGCTGGAGCGCTACCGCGAGCTGTACGTCGTACCGGTGCCGAAGTTCTACGAGCGGCTGATGGGCCGGCTGCCCACCGAAGCCGAGTGGGAGGTCATGGACGAGACCTTCCACCGCCACTACTGGGCCGCGGCCGACAGCGCCGGGCTCACCGAGGGGGCCCGCGAGCTCCTGCGCGACTGGCAGGCGGACGGGCGCACGCAGTCCTTGCTCTCCCTCGCGCCCCACGAGAAGCTCGTACCCCTCGTGCAGGCCCACGGCATCGACCGCCACTTCCTGCGCGTCGACGGCCGGATCGGCCCCTCGCACACCAGCAAGGCAGGACATCTCGTACGCCATATGGCGGCACTGGAGCAGACGGGTGTGAGTGCCACCCGTACGGTCCTGGTGGGCGACGCGGTCGACGACGCCCTGGCGGCCCGGCACATCGGTGCGAAGGCCGTCCTCTACACCGGCGGTTCGCACAGCCGGCGCAGTCTGGAATCGGCAGGGGTCGAGGTCGTCGACACCCTGGCAGAGGCCGTATCCGCTGCTCGCCGACTGGCCGAATAAATACGCCCTGAATATGACCCCGTCACTGCGCACATCGTCAAAGTTCGAGACCTGCTTTTGTACAGATCCAGCGCGTGACGGACAGGGGGTCCGTCGAGATAGCCTGGTACCCGTGATCAGCGCGATAGTCATCGGAGGCGTCGCAGCCTCCGGCCTGCGCCCGGCGCACGACCGTGCCCGGGCCTTCGCTGATCCCTGCCGCCGGGAGCCCCAGCCGATCATGGCCAGTTCCCTCCCGGCCGGCTCTCTCCACGGCGCAGCGCCGGTCCCCAGCGGTCACCCCGCATCACGGCGCCACGCCATTCCTTCCTTCACCTACGTCACGCAATGGCGCGCGACAGGAGCCAGAGGACATGCAGACCAAGCTGGACGAAGCAAAGGCCGAGCTGCTCGCGCGGGCGGCACGGGTAGCTGAGCACAGCCCGGCCGGGGGGCTACTTCCGACTGGGTCCGAGCAGGGGGAGCGTCCCGACCGGGACACCACTCTCGCCTACCTCCAGCGCTACTACCTGCACACCGCCCCAGAGGACCTCCTGGACCGGGACCCGGTCGACGTGTTCGGGGCAGCCCTCTCCCACTACCGGCTCGCCGAGACCCGGCCGCAGGGCACCGCGAACGTGCGCGTGCACACCCCGACGGTCGAGGAGAACGGGTGGACCTCCAGCCACTCCGTCGTCGAGGTCGTCACCGACGACATGCCGTTCCTCGTGGACTCCGTCACGAACGAGCTGTCCCGCCAGAACCGCGGCATCCACGTCGTGATCCACCCCCAGGTCGTCGTCCGCCGTGACGTCACCGGCAAGCTGATCGAGATCCTCGGTCCCGACTGCGACGCGCACGGCCCCAAGACCGCGCGCCCCCACGACTCCCTCGTCGAGTCCTGGATCCACGTCGAGACCGACCGCGAGACCGACCGCGCCGACCTCAAGCAGATCACCGACGACCTGCGCCGCGTCCTGTCCGACGTCCGCGAGTCCGTCGAGGACTGGGAGAAGATGCGCGACGCCGCGCTGCGCATCGCCGACGAGCTCCCGAACGAGCCGACCGCCCCCGACCTGCGCGAGTACGAGCAGGAAGAGGCCCGCGAGCTGCTGCGCTGGCTCGCCGACGACCACTTCACCTTCCTCGGCTACCGCGAGTACGACCTCGTCGACGGCGACGCCCTGTCCGCGGTGCCCGGCACCGGCCTCGGCATCCTGCGCTCCGACCCGCACCACAGCGGCCAGGAGGACGCCCACCCCGTCTCGCCGTCCTTCAACCGGCTGCCGGACGACGCCCGCGCCAAGGCCCGCGAGCACCGCCTGCTGGTGCTGACCAAGGCCAACAGCCGCGCCACCGTGCACCGCCCCTCCTACCTCGACTACGTCGGCGTCAAGAAGTTCGACGCCGAGGGCAACGTCGTCGGCGAGCGCCGCTTCCTCGGCCTGTTCTCCTCCGCCGCGTACACCGAGTCGGTGCGCCGCGTCCCGGTCATCCGCCGCAAGGTCGCCGAGGTCCTCGACGGGGCCGGCTTCTCGCCGAACAGCCACGACGGCCGCGACCTGCTCCAGATCCTGGAGACCTACCCGCGCGACGAGCTGTTCCAGACCCCGGTCGACAAGCTCCGCGAGATCGCCACCTCCGTCCTGTACCTGCAGGAGCGCCGCCGGCTGCGCCTGTACCTGCGCCAGGACGAGTACGGGCGCTACTACTCGGCGCTCGTCTACCTGCCGCGCGACCGCTACACCACCGGCGTGCGGCTGCGCCTGATCGCGATCCTCCAGGAGGAGCTCGACGGCAGCAGCGTCGACTTCACCGCGTGGAACACCGAGTCGATCCTGGCCCGCATCCACTTCGTCATTCGCGTCCCGCAGGGCAAGGACCTGCCGGTCCTGACCGACGGCGACGTCGAGCGCATCGAGGCCCGCCTCGTCGAGGCCGCCCGCTCCTGGGCCGACGGCTTCAGTGACGCCCTGGTCTCCGAGGTGGGCGAGGAGCGCGCCGCCGAGCTGCTGCGCAAGTACGGCACCTCCTTCCCCGAGGGCTACAAGGCCGACCACAAGCCGCGCGCGGCCGTGGCCGACCTGTGCCACCTGGAGCGGCTCTCCGCCAGCGACCGCGAGTTCGCGCTCTCGCTGTACGAGCCGGTCGGCGCGGGCCCCGGCGAGCGCCGCTTCAAGATCTACCGCACCGGTGAGCAGGTCTCGCTGTCCGCGGTCCTGCCCGTGCTCCAGCGCCTGGGCGTCGAGGTCACCGACGAGCGCCCGTACGAGCTGCGCTGCAGCGACCGCACCAACGCGTGGATCTACGACTTCGGCCTGCGGATGCCGCTGCCCGCGGGCAACGGCGACGCCACGCTGAGCTACCTCGGCGACGACGCCCGCGAGCGCTTCCAGGACGCCTTCGCCGCGGTCTGGCAGGGCGACGCCGAGAACGACAACTTCAACACCCTGGTGCTGTCCGCCGGGCTCACCTGGCGCCAGGCCGTGGTGCTGCGCGCGTACGCGAAGTACCTGCGCCAGGCCGGCGTGAACTTCAGCCAGGACTACATGGAGGACACCCTCCGCAACAACGTCCACACCACCCGGCTGCTGGTCTCGCTCTTCGAGGCCCGGATGTCGCCCGGCCGCCAGTCCGCCGGCACCGAGCTCATCGACGCCATGCTGGAGGAGCTGGACGGGGCCCTGGACCAGGTCGCCTCGCTCGACGAGGACCGGATCCTGCGGTCCTTCCTCACCCTCATCAAGGCGACCCTGCGCACGAACTTCTTCCAGCTGAACGACGCGGGCGAGCAGCACTCCTACGTGTCGATGAAGTTCGACCCGCAGGCCATCCCGGAGCTCCCGGCGCCTCGCCCGGCGTACGAGATCTGGGTGTACTCCCCGCGCGTGGAGGGCGTCCACCTGCGCTTCGGCAAGGTGGCCCGAGGCGGCCTGCGCTGGTCCGACCGCCGCGAGGACTTCCGTACGGAGATCCTCGGCCTGGTCAAGGCGCAGATGGTCAAGAACACCGTCATCGTGCCGGTCGGCGCCAAGGGCGGCTTCGTCGCCAAGAACCTGCCGGACCCGTCGGTGGACCGCGACGCCTGGCTCGCCGAGGGCATCGCCTCGTACAAGATCTTCATCTCGGCGCTGCTCGACATCACCGACAACATGGTCGGCGGCGAGGTCGTGCCGCCGAACGGCGTGGTCCGCCACGACGAGGACGACACCTACCTCGTCGTCGCCGCCGACAAGGGCACCGCGACCTTCTCCGACATCGCCAACGGCGTCGCCGAGGCGTACGGCTTCTGGCTGGGCGACGCGTTCGCCTCGGGCGGCTCGGCCGGCTACGACCACAAGGGCATGGGCATCACCGCCCGCGGCGCCTGGGAGTCCGTCAAGCGGCACTTCCGCGAGCTGGGCCACGACACGCAGACCGAGGACTTCACGGTCGTCGGCGTCGGCGACATGTCCGGCGACGTGTTCGGCAACGGCATGCTGCTCTCCGAGCACATCCGCCTGGTCGCAGCCTTCGACCACCGCCACATCTTCATCGACCCGAACCCGGACGCGGCGACCTCGTACGCCGAGCGCCGGCGCCTGTTCGACCTGCCGCGCTCCTCGTGGGCCGACTACAACGCGGAGCTGCTCTCCGCGGGCGGCGGCGTGCACCCGCGCAGCGCGAAGGCCATCCCGGTCAACGCGCAGATGCGCGCGGCCCTCGGCATCGAGGCGGGCGTCACCAAGATGACCCCCGCCGACCTGATGCAGACCATCCTCCAGGCCCCCGTGGACCTGGTGTGGAACGGCGGCATCGGCACGTACGTCAAGGCGTCGACCGAGACGCACACCGACGTCGGCGACAAGGCCAACGACGCCATCCGCGTCAACGGCGCGGACGTCCGGGCCAAGGTGATCGGCGAGGGCGGCAACCTGGGCCTGACCCAGCTCGGCCGCATCGAGTTCGCCCGGATCGGCGCCGGCGGCGAGGGCGGCAAGGTCAACACCGATGCCATCGACAACAGCGCGGGCGTGGACACCTCCGACCACGAGGTGAACATCAAGATCCTGCTGAACGCGGTCGTCGCGGACGGGGACATGACCGTCAAGCAGCGCAACAAGCTGCTGGCCGAGATGACCGACGAGGTCGGCCACCTGGTGCTGCGCAACAACTACGCGCAGAACACGGCCCTGGCCAACGGCACCTCCCAGGCCCCCAGCCTGCTCCACGCGCAGCAGCGCTTCATGCGCCGCCTGGAGGCGGCCGGCCGGCTGGACCGGGGCATCGAGTTCCTGCCCACCGACCGGCAGATCCGCGAGCTGCTGGGCTCGGGCAAGGGGCTGACCCAGCCGGAGCTGGCCGTGCTCTTCGCCTACACCAAGATCACGGTGGCGGACGAGCTCATCGCCACCGAGCTGCCGGACGACCCGTACCTGCGCCGCCTGCTGCACGCGTACTTCCCGGGCGCCCTGCGCGCGAAGTTCCCGGAGCAGATCGACGCGCACGCGCTGCGCCGCGAGATCATCACGACGCTGCTGGTCAACGACACCGTCAACACCGGTGGTTCGACGTTCCTGCACCGTCTGCGCGAGGAGTCCGGAGCCTCCACGGAGGAGATCGTGCGGGCGCAGCTCGCGGCCCGCGAGATCTTCGGCCTGGCCGGGGTGTGGGACGCGGTCGAGTCGCTGGACAACAAGGTCGCGGCGGACGTCCAGACCCGGGTGCGGCTGCACTCGCGCCGCCTGGTCGAGCGCGGCACCCGCTGGCTGCTCAACAACCGCCCGCAGCCGCTCCAGATCACCGAGACGATCGAGCTGTTCTCCGACCGGGTCGCCCAGGTCTGGGCCGAGCTGCCCAAGCTGGTGCGCGGCGCGGACCTGGAGTGGTACCAGTCGATCATGGACGAGCTGATCGGCGAGGGCGTTCCGGAGGAGCTGGCGGCCAAGGTCGCCGGGTTCTCCTCGGCCTTCCCGACGCTCGACATCGTCGCGATCGCGGACCGCACCGGGGTCAACCCGCTGGACGTCGCCGAGGTGTACTACGACCTCGCCGACCGCCTGCAGATCACCCAGCTGATGGACCGGATCATCGAGCTGCCGCGGTCCGACCGCTGGCAGTCGATGGCCCGCGCCTCCATCCGCGAGGACCTGTTCGCGGCGCACGCGGCGCTGACCGCCGACGTGCTGGCGGTGGGCAACGGCGACTCGACTCCCGAGGACCGCTTCAAGGCCTGGGAGGACAAGAACGCGGCGATCATCAGCCGGGCGCGGACGACCCTGGACGAGATCCGGGGTTCGGACGACTTCGACCTGGCGAACCTGTCGGTCGCGATGCGGACGATGCGTTCGCTGCTGAGGACGCACGCCTAGTCCCCGCGGTGCGGTGACGACAGGGCGGCCCCGGGACCCGATGGTCCCGGGGCCGCCCTTTCGCGTGGGAGGGCCTGCGCCTCAGCGGCCCGAGGTGAACCTCTCGTACGCGTCGCAGACCTCGTCGGCGGGGCCGTCCATGCGCAGTACGCCGGCCTCCAGCCAGATCGCCCGGTCGCAGGTCTCGCGGACCGTGCCGATGCCGTGGCTGACCAGGAAGACGGTGCCGGCCTGCTCGCGGAGCTCCTCGATGCGGGCCTGGCTGCGGCGCTGGAAGGCGGCGTCGCCGGTGGCGAGGGCCTCGTCGATCATGAGGACGTCGTGGTCCTTGGCGGCGGCGATGGAGAAGCGCAGCCGGGCTCCCATGCCGGAGGAGTACGTCCGCATGGGCAGGGAGATGAAGTCGCCCTTCTCGTTGATGCCGGAGAAGTCGACGATGTCCTGGTAGCGCTCGCGGATCTGCTGCTTGGACATGCCCATCGCGAGGCCGCCGAGGACGACGTTGCGCTCGCCGGTCAGGTCGTTCATGAGGGCCGCGTTCACGCCGAGGAGGGACGGCTGGCCGTGGGAGTAGATCCTGCCTCGGGCCACGGGCTGGAGGCCGGCGATCGCGGAGAGCAGGGTGGACTTGCCGGAGCCGTTGGTGCCGATCAGGCCGATGGCCTCGCCCTTGTACGCGACGAAGGTGACGCCCTTGACGGCGTGGACCTCGCGCATGCCGGGTGCGGGCCCCCGGGAGAAGAGCCGGCTCAGCGCGGCGGTGGCGCCGCCCTTGCGGGCGCCCGCGCCGTTCACCTTGTAGATGACGTGGACGCCGTCGGCGATGACGGTGGGGATCCGGGTGTCGCGGGGGTCGGGGAGCGCCGCGGTGGGTGTGGTCGCGGGTGCGGGTGCGGTTTTGGTGTCAGCCACGGCCGTACTCCTCCTCAGCCTTCCAGAAGTAGATGAATCCGCCGACGCCCGCGAGCAGGGCCCAGCCGACGGCGATCGCCCATACGTGGTGCGGGAGCGCGTGCGCGTCGAATCCGTCGATCAGCGCGTAGCGCATCAGGTCGATGTAGACGGCCGCGGGGTTGGTCTTGAGCAGGACGGTGACCCAGTGCGCGAGGTGGTCCTTCTTGAGCATCGAGTCGATGGACCACATGACCCCGGACGAGTACATCCAGGTGCGCAGGATGAAGGGCATCAGCTGGCTGACGTCCGGGTTCTTGCTGCCGATGCGGGCCATGACCATGGCGACGCCGGCGCAGAAGACGGCCATCAGGGCCAGGGTGGGCGCGGCCAGCAGCCACCTGGGGCCGGGGGTCTGGCCGAGGGCGAGCAGGAGCAGGACGAGCGCGCCCATGGTCACCAGCAGCTGCTGGAACAGCTGCGCGACGGTGGACAGGGGGAGGCTGGCGCGCGGGAAGTGCAGGGCGCGGACCAGGCCGAGGTTGCTGTGGACGGCGCGGGTGGAGGCGTTGATGGAGCTGCCGATGAAGTCCCAGACGAAGACGCCGGTGATCAGGAACGGGATGTAGTCGGCCACGCCGTGGCTGGCGTTGAGGACGATCCCGAAGATGAAGTAGTAGACGGCGGCGTTGAGCAGCGGGGTGACCAGGTGCCAGACCTGGCCCAGCTTGGCCGTGCTGTACGTGGCGTGCATCCGGGCGGTGGCGTACGCGGTCACGAAGTGGCGCCGGCCCCAGAGCTGGCGCACGTAGCTCGGCAGTGAGGGGCGGGCGCCGCTGACGGTCAGGCCGTGGGCGGCCGCCAGGTCGGCGAGCGCGGCCGATGTCACCGCCGGTGCGGCGGGGTGGGTGGTCACTGTCACGGGGGTCGCTTTCGACGGGGTTCGGGCGTCGGCTGGCGATGGGACGGGTCCGTATCGTCGCTACGGCGAGGTTAGGGCTCGGTGCGACGGAACGCAACCGTATCGTCGTGACGCATGAGTGGCGGCGTGCGCGGCTATGCTCGGTGCATGGACTCCACGGACCCCGCCACCACCGCCCCAGGCCCCGCTCCCGCTCCCGCCGCCGCCCGCCGGGCCCCTGCCGGGGCCGCCGTCCTGCGCGAGGACGTGACGGAGGCGATCCGGGCCGCGGTGCTGGAGGAGCTGGCCGCGGTCGGGTTCTCGCGGATGTCGATCGAGGGGATCGCGCGGCGGGCCGGAGTCGGGAAGACGGCCGTGTACCGGCGCTGGAAGTCGAAGCTGCACCTGGTGCTGGACCTGGTGGGGGCCTTCGCGGTGGACGGCCTGCCGGTGCCGGCCACGGGTTCGCTGTACGGGGACGTACGGGCGCTGCTGGAGGTGATGTCACATGTGCTGCGGCACCCTGTGGCCTCGGCGGTGATCCCGGACCTGCTGGTGGAGGCCGCGCGGAACCCGGAGATCGCGGACGCGGTGCGCGGCGCCCTGCTGGAGGGCGAGCGGCGGATGGCGGAGGGGATCGTCTCCGAGGCGGTGGCGCGCGGAGAGCTGGCGGAGGGTACGGATCCGGGGCGGGCGCTCGACCTGGCGATCGGCCCGCTCTATTGGCGGCAGGTGGTGGTGCGGGACGCCGTGCCGGCGGAGTACCTGGACGACCTGGCCAGGTCCGTCGTCGCGGGGCTGACCACCGCCTCCGGCTGACCGGGTCGCGCCGCCGCTACGGCCAGAGGCCGGCGGTCAGGGTGGGTTCCCGGGTCAGGGGCGGGGCCGCGGGGGCGGGCGTGCGCTCGTCCAGGGGGGTGATCGGCGGAGTGGGCGCCGGGTCGTTCAGGAAGACCCGGCGCACCACCCGCTCCGCCGCGTGGCCGTCGTCGTACGAGCAGAAGCGGGAGCGGAACGCCGCGCGCAGCTGCGCCGAGCGCGAGCCCTGCCAGTGGCCCGTCGTGAAGATGTCCACCAGCTCGTCCTCCGTGCGGGCGATCGCCCCCGGCGGGCAGGTCCGCAGGTCGAAGTACGTGCCGCGGGCGGCCTCGTACGCCTCCCAGTCGTCCGCGTGGATCACGATCGGCCGGTCGAGCGCCGCGTAGTCGAACATCAGCGACGAGTAGTCCGTCACCAGCGCGTCCGAGGCCAGGCAGAGCTCCTCCACCGACGGGTACCCGGAGACGTCGACCAGGCGCGCGTGGCGCACCGGCTCGGCGGGCGCGTCCGCGTACGTCAGGTGCGTACGGGTCAGGATCGTGAAGCGCGGGCCCAGGTCCCGCAGCACCCGCTCGAAGTCCAGGTGTTCGGGCCGGCTGCGCCGGTAGTCGCGGTGGGTCGGCGCGTACAGGATCGCCGTCGACCCGAGCGGGATGCCGAGGCGTTCGCGCAGCGACACCACGTCGTCCAGGGTGGCCCGGTGGAAGGCGTCGTTGCGCGGGTAGCCGTACTCCAGCGTGGTGTACGAGGACGGGACCGCCTTCTCCCACACCAGGGTGGAGTGGCGGTTCGCGGACAGCAGGTAGTCCCACTGGTCCGCGCCCCGCAGCAGCCCCGCGAAGTCCGTCGTCGGGGTGGCGGCCGGCCGGTCCTGGAGGTCCAGGCCGACCCGCTTGAGCGGGGTGCCGTGCTGGGTCTGGAGCAGGACCTGGCCCGGCCGCTTGACCAGGGCGCGCTCGAAGTTGACGTTCGTGGTGAGGTACGTGGCCCGGGCCAGCGCCGTCCAGTAGGCCGCCGAGCCCGGGCGGAGCGCGGCCGTCTGCGCCGGGAGCGTCGCCGCGTGCCGCGGATCGCAGATCCACGCCGTCCGCATCCGGGGCGCGAGCTCGCGCAGCTTGGCCTCGATGGCCGCCGGGTTGCAGGCGTAGCCGCCGTGCCAGTACGCGGAGAAGACCGCCAGCTCGGGGCGGAGCGGCAGCAGCCGCTGGCCCCGGTAGTGCAGCCGCAGCGCGCTCTCGCGCAGGCCCCGCCCCAGCGAGGCCCCCGCCCGCCCCGCCGCCAGCGCGCCCGAGCGCAGCACCGACAGCGTGCGGTACGCACGGCGCGCGCCGAGCCGCATCAGCAGGTGGCGGATCCGGTCGGTGCGCGACAGGGACGGCGGGGGCGAGCCGGCGCTCCGGTGGCGGCGCAGCAGCGCGGCGGCCCGCCGGAAGAACTCGGCACGGCAGGCGCGCGGGAGGCGGCGCGGGTCGGCGTACAGGGCGCAGAAGTGCTCGGCCATCCGCCGGTGCACGGTGGGGCGCCAGCGCTCCAGCTCGGGGCGGGTGCCGAGGTAGCCGAAGACCCGGTCGTACTGGTCGAAGATCTCCAGGTGGCGGCGGGTGGTGGTGGTCAGGATCGAACCGGTGCGGCGCTGGCGGTAGTGGACGCAGACCCGGTCGAGGACGGCGATGGACTCGGCGGCCAGCAGTGCCGGGTAGGTCCAGGGGGTGTCCTCGTAGAAGCCGGGCGGGAACTGCAGGCCCTCGCGCTCCACGTACTCGCGGCGGTACGCCTTGTTCCAGACGACCATCAGCATGCCGAGCAGGGCCGGGCGGTCGGCGAGCCGGAAGCTGGCGGGGCCCTCCTCGGACAGCCGGTGCGCGAGGCGGTTGCGCACGAGCTCCCCGGTCCAGAAGGTGCGCGCGTAGTCGTAGACGAGGACGTCGGGGGAGCCGGTGTCCTTGAGCCGGTCGGTGACGGCCTGGAGGGCGCCGGGGGCGAGGGTGTCGTCGCCGTCGAGGAAGACCAGGTAGTCGCCGGTGGCCCGGGCCAGACCCGCGTTGCGGGCCGGGCCCAGACCGAGGTTGTCCGCCAGGTGCACGGCGGTCACCCGGGGGTCCCGGGCCGCGTACTCGTCGATGATCGAACCGCAGGAGTCCGGGGAGGCGTCGTCGACCGCGATCAGTTCCAGATCAGGGAACGACTGGGACAGGACCGAGTCCAGACTTTCCCGGAGGTACGCCTGAACCTTGTACGCGGGCACGATGACGCTGAACCGGGGCACGGCACATCCAGGGGTCGGCGCGGGCATATGGCTCCCCGAGCAACCCCCGCCTGGCGATCGGGTTACGCAGCGTGTGGCATTCGGGTTACCCGGCGTCAACGCCGCACGTCAACCGCCTTGAGCCGGTCGCTGTGCGCTACTTGACCGCTCCCGCCATCACCCCCGTGACGAACTGCCGCTGGAAGGCGAAGAAGACGACGAGCGGGACGATCATCGACAGGAACGCGCCGGGTGCCAGCACGTCGATGTTGTTGCCGAACTGCCGTACCTGCTGCTGGAGCGCGACCGTGATCGGCGGGTTCGCCGAGTCCGCGAACACCAGCGCGACCAGCATGTCGTTCCACACCCACAGGAACTGGAAGATGCCGAGCGAGGCGATCGCCGGCCCGCCCAGCGGCAGCACCACCCGGGTGAACAGCCGCAGTTCGCCCGCCCCGTCGAGGCGGGCCGCCTCCAGCAGCTCGCGCGGGATCTCCGCGAAGAAGTTGCGCAGCAGGAAGACGGCGAACGGCAGGCCGAACGCGGTGTGGAACAGGACCACCCCCGCCGTGGTCTCGAACAACCCGATGGCGCCGAAGAGTTCGGAGACCGGGATCAGCGCCACCTGCACGGGGACGACGAGCAGCCCGACCACGACCAGGAACAGCCAGTCCCGTCCGGGGAACTCCAGCCAGGCGAAGGCGTATCCGGCGAGCGAGCCCAGCGCGACCACGAGCAGGGTCGCCGGCACCGCGATGGCCGCGGTGCTGAGCAGCGCATGGGTGATGGTGTCGTTGGCCAGCAGCCGCTCGTAGTTGTCGGCCGTCAGCCGGGCCGGGGCGCTCAGCGCCTGCCACCAGCCGCCCTTGTTCAGATCGGTGGGGGAGAGGAACGAGGAGATCAGCAGCCCGAGCGTGGGCATCAGCCAGAACAGCGCGGCCAGGACCAGGAACACGCGGACGGCCCCGGCCGCCGCCCCCGCGGCCAGCTTGCCGGCCCGGGCCCCGGCACGCGGAGCGCGACGGGCTCCGGCACGTGCCTCCGGGCGGCGGGCCTGCGCGGCGGCGCTCATCGGGCCCCCTCCTTCCGCAGCCTGCGGATGTTGTAGAGCATGACCGGCAGGACCAGCACCAGCAGCAGCACCGCGATGGCGCTGCCCAGCCCCGGATCGGCGTCGGTGCCGAAGGAGGTCCGGTACAGCTGGAGGGCCAGGACGTTCGCGTCGTCCTGCACCGAGCCCGGCGCGATCACGAAGACCAGGTCGAAGATCTTCATCACGTTGATGACGAGGGTGACGAGGACCACCACCAGCAGCGGCGCCAGCATCGGCACGGTGACCCGGCGGAACACCTGCCACTCGTTCGCCCCGTCCACCCGCGCCGCCTCCAGCAGCTCCCGCGGTACGGCGGCCAGCCCGGCCCCGATCAGCACCATCGCGAACCCGGCCCACATCCACACGTACGCCCCGATCACCGCCGGGGTCACCAGCGTCGGGCCGAGCCACTCCACCCCCGCGTACGCCTCGCGGAAGTTCGACGCGGGCAGCCGCAGCACCGCCCCGTCCGCCTTCGCGGACAGGGTGAACGTGCCGTCGGCGCGGGCCGTCGCCGAGTCGACCACCCGGCCGTCCCTGACCGCCTCGACCCGGATCCCGGCCAGCCCCGATTCGGTGGGGTCGACCGCGTTCGTACGGCCGCCCCCGCCCCGGGTGAAGTCCTGCCAGACCGTCCCGGTGACCTTGCCGGGCTCGGCGGGCGCGGCCGCGGCCGTACGGGTGCCCCCGGGCAGGTCCTCGGGGGCCACGCCGACCAGCGGGAGCAGCACCGGCACCCCCGCCCGTACGGGATCACGGGTCGTGAACCCGCCCGCGTCGGCCCCCGCCGCCGGGACCAGCGGGGAGTCGCGGCCCGGGCGGGCCTTCGGGAAGGCCGAGGACTGCGCGAAGGTGTCGTGCACCCCGACCCAGACCGCGTTGGCGACGCCCCGGTCGGGGTCGTGGTCGTACACGAGCCGGAAGATGATGCCGGCCGCCAGCATCGAGATGGCCATCGGCATGAACACGAGCAGCTTGAAGGCCGTTCCCCAGCGCACGCGTTCGGTCAGCACCGCGAAGATCAGGCCGAGGGCGGTCGCGGTGGTCGGGGCCAGCACCACCCACAGCGCCGTGTTCTTCAGGGCCGTGCGGATCGTGTCGTCGTGCAGGATCTCGCCGTAGTTGGCGCCGCCCACGAAGGTGTCGCCGGAGCGGTCGAAGAAGCTGCGGTAGAGGGAGTAGCCGATCGGGTGCACGACGAGCGCGCCGAGCAGCACCAGGGCGGGCAGGAGGAACGCCGCCGCGACGAGGCGGCGGCGCCGGGTCTCCGCGGACCGCGCGGGCGTTGCCGGTATGGCCCCGGTGGGCGTGGCGGCCTTGCCGGCCTTGGAGGACTTGGCGGGCACCGGATCAGTTCCCGTAGGCCTTGGCCGCGTCCGCCTCCAGTCTGGCCTGCGTGCCCGCCACGTCCGACGGGTTCGCCAGGAAGTCCTGGAGCGCCTTCCACTCGCCGGCCCCCGGGGTCCCGCCGAACGCCGCCGGGGCCTGGTCCGACATGTCGAAGCGGAAGTCGTCGCCCGCCGCGAGGAGGGCCTTGGCGATGTTCCGCTGGATGTCGTTCGGATAGGCCTTCGGGTCCACCGACTTGTTCGGGGAGACGAAGCCGCCCTCGCGTGCCTGGATCTCCGCCGCGTCAGGGGAGGCCAGGAAGGTCAGCAGCGCCTGTGCGCCCTTCGACGGCTTCAGCGCGACCGCCACGTCACCGCCCGAGATCACGGGCGGCTTGGCGCCGACCGCCGGGAAGTCGAAGACGAGGGCGTCCTGGCCGACCTTCGCCTCCGTCTGCGCGATGTTCACCGCCACGAAGTCGCCCTCGAACACCATCGCGCCGGCCGGACGGTCGCCCCCGGTGAAGGTCTGCGTCACCGACTTCGGGAACTCGGTGGCCAGTGCCCCGCTCGCCCCGCCCGCCAGGAAGTCCTTGCGCCCGAACAGCTCGCCGAGCGTGGTCAGCGCCTGCTTGACGCTGTCGTCCGTCCACTTGATCTCGTGCTTGGCCAGCTGGTCGTACTTCTGCGGACCCGCCTGGGAGAGGTAGACGTTCTCGAACCAGTCGGTGAGCGTCCAGCCGTCCGCGCCGGCCACCGAGACGGCCGGGGTGCCGGAGGCGGAGAGCGTGTCGGCCGCCTGCACCAGTTCCTTCCACGTCTTGGGGGGCTCCACGCCCGCCGCCTTGAAGGCCTTCGCGTTGTACCAGATCAGCGACTTGTTGGCGGCCTTGTAGTACACGCCGTACTGGGTGCCGTCGACCGCGCCCAGTTTCTTCCACCCGTCCGCGTAGTTCGCGTCGAGCTGCGCCTTGGCCTCCGGGCCGACCGGCTGGACCCACTTGTTCTTCACCGCCGCCGTCAGGGCGCCGACCTGCGGGAGCAGCGCCACGTCCGGCGGCTGGCCGCCCGCGATCTTCGTACCGAGGAAGGTGACGATGGGGTCCTGGGCCGGGACGAAGGTGACCGTGGCACCGGTCCGCTTCTCGAACTCCTTGAGGACCTTCGTGAAGTTCGCCTGCTCCGGACCCGTCCAGACCGCCGCGACCTCCAGCTTCTCCCCGTCCAGCCTCGGTAACGCGACCGGCGGCCTCGCCTGCGGGGACGACTCCGCGCCCTGCGGCGGGTCGGACTTCCCGTCCCCGTCCCCGCACGCGCCGAGCGCGAGCGCGCCCACGGCCGCGAGGGCCGTCCAGGCGACCGTGCGGCTCCTTCTCCGGCCGCCGCTGCGGCTGCGGCTACGGTCCTTCGTCCGGCTCGTTCCCTGCCTGCGCATGGCTCTGCCCCCGATGCCCGTGGTGTGCCCGTGGTGTGGCCCGTCGTGTGACTCGTCCCACAAGGTCTACGCCGAGCCGCGTACCCCCGCAATACCGCGTCGAACCGCGCCGCGGGCCCGCGGGCGGGCTCAGGGCGCGGGCGGGAACAGCACGGGTATCGCCGAGACCAGGTGCGAGGCCCGGTCCAGGGCGCTCGCCAGCAGTGCCAGGTCGGTGGGGCCGTTGCCCAGCTCGCGCACGGGCCGGCGGGCCGGGGGATCACCCATCCGCTCCCACTCCACCGGGACCACCGTCGGCCGCTGCGTCGCCGTCCGCGGGATCCGGCCGGTCACCCGGCCGCCCTGGAACGGGACCGTCCGCCCGTCGGGGCAGCGCAGCCGGCCGCGGCCGGGGCCCGGCTGGTCGGGGGCGTCCAGATCGATCCGCAGCGGGTTCGTACGGGCCAGCTCGGTGTCGGCCGTACGGTCGGGGCGGGCACTGGTGGCCACCAGGTGCACCCCGAGCCGGGCGCCGTCGCGGGCCACCGCGTCCAGCGCCCGTACGACGGACCCGGCGGCGGGGCGGCCCGTGCTGCCGAGCCCCGGCGCGACCAGCGCGTCGAAGTCGTCCACCAGCACCACCAGCCTGGGCAGGGGGCTCGGGCCGGCCGGGTCGCTGCGCACGGCGGAGGCGCGCAGCCGGAGCGTGCCGGTGCGCTGGGGTTCCAGGTCGCCGAGCAGCTCGCCGGGGCTGGGCTGGCGGGGCGCGACCATCCGGTCGGACACCTCCCTCCGGGCGTGCCACTCGGCGAACGGGACACCGTCCAGGAGCTCGGCCCGCCGTTTCAGCTCGGCCCCGAGGGCCTGGGCGAACTCCCGCATGCGGAGGGGGTCGGAGGCCACGAGGTGTGCGCAGACGTGCGGGAGCTCGGTGCAGGGCTGGAGCCCGTCGCCGCGCTCGCCGCCCGCCCCGTCGAGGAGCAGCAGCCCGAGCCGGTCGGGGCGGGCTGCAGCGGAGAGGGAGGCGGCCACCGAACGCAGGAGCTCCGTACGGCCGCTGCCGGCGGGCCCCTCGATGAGCAGGTGCGGGCCGTCCTGGACCAGCTCGGCGCCGACCGGGCCGCGCCGCCCGCTGCCGAGCACGAGCTCGGCACGGCCGCCGACGCCCTGTCCCTGGTCGGTCGCGGCGGCCCAACGGGCCATCAGGGAGGCCGGGGTGGCCCGCGCCAGCCCCAGCTCGTCCAGCAGGCGGGCGGTGTTCGGGAGCGCGGCGGCCACGGCCTGGCGGGGCCCCGAGGGGGAGGGCTCGGCGCGCAGCGGGGCCAGGGACCGGGCGAAGCGCTCGGCCCAGGCGGCGGAGACGGCGTCGGCGGTGGCGGTGGTCCCGGGCGGGGACGGCTTGCCGCCGGTCACCGCGAACGTCCTCACGGTGGTGGCCACATCGCCGCTGAGCAGGGCGGCCGCGCCACAGGTCCGGAAGGCGGGGCCGCTCGCGCAGGCGGCCTCGTACGTCTCGGCGAGCGGGGAGGCGGGCGTGGCGGCCGGGGTCTCGGCGAGCACGAGGAGATGGATCCCGGCGGCCGGGCCGTGCGCGGCGAGCCGGCCGGTGATGTCGCGCAGCGCGGCGGCTCCGGGATCGCCGTCGACGACGAGGAGCGTGTACGGGCCGTGGTGGGCCTCGCCGGGGGAACTCCCGCCGAGGGGGCTCCCGCCGAGGGGACTCTCGTCGAGGCGGCGGGTCAGCTCGGCGGTGCGGGCGCCGGCCTGGTCGCGGTCGTACGCGAGGAGCAGGCGGCAGTCCTGGCCGTGCGCGGGCCGTACGTGCGGCAGCCAGCCGAGCCAGCCCCAGTCGGCGCGCCGCTCGGGCAGGGCGCGGGCGCGGTCGGCGGCGAGGAGCACGATCTCCAGCTCGCCGGGCCCGTGCAGGGCGGCGAGCTGGGCGATCACGGAGCGGGCCACGCCGGTCAGCCGGGCGCGGGGCCCGGCGATGCCTAGTGCGCCGACCTCCTGGAAGGCGATGCGGCTCCCGGCGCCGAGCCCCACGTCGAGCCGTCCCCGGCCCCGGGACCACAGCCGCCGGGTGGGCCCCAGCGCGGCGAGCAGCAGCGCGGCGGGATCGTCGGCATCGGGCGCGGCGGCCGTGACGGCTTCGGCGGCGGAGCCCTGGTACCCCGGGTCCTCTTCCCCCCGGACCCACTTGCGGGCCCAGGCCCCGAGCCCGCGCTTCCGCGGCCGCTGCCCGGCGCCGTCGACGCCCTCGCGGGAGCCGGGGGCGCCGTACTCCGCTGCGGCCCGGCCCGTACCGGGCGCGCCGATGTGCAGGCTGGCGCCCGACCCGACCCCGGAGGCCGCGCCGTGCCACCCGGACCCGTTGGTGTCGGAGTCGGGGCGCTGCTCGTCGGGGCCGTGGACGGGGCCCCCGTTCCGGGAAGGGGCGGGGCGGGGGGAGGGGCCCTGCGGGTCGGCGGCCGCGCCGGGCTCGCCGTGACGGCCGCCGGCGGAGCCGGACGTTCCCGCCGCCGGGGCGCCCCGGCCCGCGGGGAGGGACAGGTGGCCTTCCAGGTCCGGGACCAGGGGGAGGGGGGCCGGGGTGTCGGGGGCCAGGCGGAGCGTCGATTCGCCGATGCGCAGCAGCGCCCCCGGGGCCAGCGCCACCGGCTGCGGGCCCACCGGGGCGCCGTCCACCGTCGTACCGTTCGTGGAGTTCAGGTCGGCCACGGCCACCCGGCCGTCCGGCATCACCGTCACCGCGCAGTGCAGCCGTGACACGTCCGGATCGTCCAGTGGGACGTCGGCGTCCGCCGAGCGCCCGATCCGGATCGCCCCGGGATGCAGCAGGTGCACCCCGCCCGCGTCCGGCCCCGCCACCACGTGCAGCTGCGCGCCGTCCGCCCCGGCGGGCAGGACGTCCCCGTCCGGCAGGACGCCCGGCACCGGCGCGTGCAGCCCCAGCACCGCCCCGTCCACGAGCGGCGGCTCCCCGAGCACCCGCCGCTGGAGGTCGAGCCGCTCCGTACCGGCGTACAGCACGACCGTGCCGCCGGTGTCGGGCCCACCGACGGTCGCCGCGAGCCCGGAGGCCACGGCGGCGAGCGGGGTGCCCACGGGCGCGGTGACGAGCACGTCACAGCCGGCGGGCGCGGTCTGGTGGCCGCTGCGCGACCCAAGGACGGTCAGCCGGATCTGCATCGCCGTCAGCGGTCCCTTCTGCGCGGTGCGCGGTGCGTGCGCCCGGCAGGGGTACGACGGGGCATGGCCGCCCCGATCAACCCCCCACCCGGCACGGCGCGTCGTCCGGTCAGGTCTGCCCGGAACGCGGGCTCCCGTCCCGGCCGTTCCGTACGGGTGCATCCTCGCACCTGTCGCCGACAACACGCCCGGCGCCCGGCAATAAATGATCTTGAATGATCACACCTCTGCGCGTGTCGCGTACACGCCCGCGCGTGGGGCCTGGCCGAAAAGCGGAGACCGGCCGGGGAAAATCGCCCCTGGCATACCCCTCAAACCTCACCCTTCGTACAAATGTGCGGCAACCAACCTCCGGCACCCCGCGTCTTCCCCGGCGACACCCCCTAGAGTGGGCCGGAAAAACGAACCACAAAACGAACCACGAAACGAACCACAGCAGGACGACAGCAGGGAGCGCGAGACGTGCGGCCAGTCGGCAGCAAGTACCTGCTCGTAGAGCCGCTCGGACGCGGCGCCACGGGCACCGTCTGGCGTGCCAGCCAGCGGGAGACGGCCGGCGCGGAGGCCGCCGTCGCCGGGCAGCCCGGCGAGACCGTGGCCATCAAGGTCCTCAAGGAGGAGCTGGCCCAGGACGCGGACATCGTCATGCGCTTCCTGCGCGAGCGCTCGGTCCTGCTGCGCCTGACGCACCCCAACATCGTGCGCACCCGCGACCTCGTCGTCGAGGGCGACCTGCTCGCCCTGGTCATGGACCTGATCGACGGTCCGGACCTGCACAGGTACATCCGGCAGAACGGCCCCTTCACGCCGGTCGCCGCGAGCCTGCTGACCGCCCAGATCGCGGACGCGCTCGCCGCCAGCCACGCCGACGGCGTGGTCCACCGCGACCTGAAGCCCGCCAACGTCCTGCTCGACGAGCGCGGCGGCCAGATGAAGCCGATGCTGACCGACTTCGGCATCGCCCGCCTCGCCGACTCCCCGGGCCTGACGCGCACCCACGAGTTCGTCGGCACGCCCGCGTACGTCGCCCCCGAGTCCGCCGAGGGCCGTCCGCAGACCTCCGCCGTCGACATCTACGGCGCCGGCATCCTGCTCTACGAACTGGTCACCGGACGCCCGCCGTTCGCCGGCGGCACCGCCCTCGAAGTCCTCCACCGCCACCTCAGCGAGGACCCGCAGCGGCCGCCGAACGTGCCCGAGCCGCTCTGGATCGTCATCGAGCGCTGCCTGCGCAAGGAGCCGACCGAGCGCCCCAGCGCCGAGAACCTGGCCCGCGGCCTGCGCGTGGTCGCCTCCGGCATCGGCGTCCACAGCGCCCCCGCCGAGGTGGAGGCCGCCCTCGGCGTCGGCGCGCTGCTCGCGCCCGACCCCTCGCCGGCTCCGGTCCCCGAGACCCCGGGTGCCGGCGGCGCCGCCGACCCGACCCAGGTGCTGCCGAGCCGCGCCGCCGCCGCTTCGCCGATGGGCGCGTACGACCCGAACGGCATGACCAGCGTGCTCCCGCCGGTCGGTGCGGCCGACGCCACCTCGGTGCTGCCCGCCACGGGCGGCCCCGGCGGCCCGGGCGCGGACCCGACCTCGGTCATGCCCCCGGTGCAGCAGCCGGACGCGCCGCACCCGTGGCAGTCGCAGATGCGGGCCGTGCGCGACCGCAACGAGCAGACGCAGATGCAGTACCTCGACCCGAGCGAGGACCCGCTGCGCCGGCGCCCGCAGCGGCAGGCGCCCCCGCCGCCGCAGCAGCGACCCCAGCAGCCCCTGCAGCCTCCGCAGTACCGCCAGGGCCCGCCGCCCCAGCAGTACCAGCAGCAGCCGCAGTATCAGCAGCCTCCGCAGCAGCCGTACTACCAGCAGCAGCCGCCGCCTCAGCAGTACCAGCAGCCGCAGCAGCCTCCGTACCAGCAGCCGCCGCAGCGGCAGGCCCCGCAGCGGCAGGCCCCCCAGCGGCAGCAGCCCCCGCAGCAGCAGCCCCCGCAGGCCCCGCCGCCGCAGCGCCGGGAGCCGCGCGAGCCGCGCCCGCGCAGCGCCAACCCGATCAAGATCCCGGGCCTGGGCTGCCTCAAGGGCTGCCTGGTCATGATCCTGCTGTTCGTGGTCGCGGGCTGGCTGGTCTGGGAGCTCACCCCGCTCCAGGAGTGGGTCGGCACCGGCAAGGGCTGGTTCGACCAGCTGTGGACCTGGGGCTCCGACATCGTCGACTGGGTCACCGCCATCGGCGACTCCACGGGCGGCGGCTCCGGCGGCGGCACGCCCTGAACCGGGCGCCCGTGGCGCTGGGTTGTTGATTTGTCGACTTCTGGGACGTGATTTCGCCCCCAGAAGTGAAGGTCGCCGTGTTCCGGGGCGTTCAACCCCCATCCGGCCGCGTAGCTTTGGTGCGTACGCCAGCCGCTGAGGGAGCAGTCGTGGCACGGAAGATCGGCAGCCGGTACACCGCGCACCAGATCCTGGGGCGCGGCAGCGCGGGCACGGTGTGGCTGGGCGAGGGGCCGGACGGGCCCGTCGCCGTCAAACTGCTGCGCGAGGACCTCGCGTCCGACCAGGAGCTCGTCGGACGCTTCGTCCAGGAGCGCAGCGCGCTGCTCGGCCTGGACCATCCGCACGTCGTGTCCGTCCGCGATCTCGTCGTGGACGGCAACGACCTGGCCCTGGTCATGGACCTCGTACGCGGTACGGACCTGCGCACGCGCCTCGACCGGGAGCGCCGGCTGGCCCCCGAGGCGGCCGTGGCGATCGTGGCGGACGTCGCGGACGCGCTGGCGGCGGCGCACGCGGCGGGGGTGGTGCACCGGGACGTGAAGCCCGAGAACGTCCTGCTGGACATGCAGGGGCCGCTGGGGCCCGGCGGCTCGCACCCGGCGCTGCTGACCGACTTCGGCGTGGCCAAGCTGATCGATTCGCCGCGGCGGGCGCCGTCCGGGGTGCCGGGCGCGCGGGCCTCGGCGACGACGACGCGGATCATCGGCACGCCGGACTATCTGGCTCCGGAGATCGTGGAGGGACTGCCACCGCGGGCCGCGGTGGACATATACGCGCTGGCGACGGTGCTGTACGAGCTGCTGGCGGGGTTCACCCCCTTCGGCGGGGGGCACCCGGGAGCGGTCCTGCGCCGGCATGTGACGGAGACGGTGGTTCCGCTCCCCGGCATCCCCGACGAGCTGTGGCAGCTGATCGTGCAGTGCCTGGCGAAGGCGCCGGCCTCCCGGCTGCGGGCCTCGGAACTCTCGCTCCGCCTGCGGGACCTGCTGCCGCTCCTGGCCGGGATGCCGCCGCTGGACGTGGACGAGCCGGACGAACCGGAGCCGGAGCAGTCGTCGGCGGAGCCCGCCCCGGAGGCCGAGTCCCCCCGTCGGCGGGGGGTGGTCCCGCTGGTGCCCGGCTCCGCGACGGACTCGAACCGGGACACCCACACCTCGATGCGGGTGCCGGGGCCGGACGAGCTGGCCGGGGGCGCGCTGGGCACGGCCCGGGTCCCGCGCCCCGCGGGCGGCCACCGTCCGGGCTCGGCCCGCCACCGCGCGGAGACGGCCCGCAAGCGGCGCCTCGCGCTGACGGCGGGGGCCGTGGCGCTGGCCGCGGCGCTCGGCGTGGGCACGTGGCTGGCCGCCTCGGGCGACGAGTCCCCGCCGCAGGACACCAAGCACTCCACCCCGGCCAGGCCGTAGCGCTCCCCGCGCCCGGGGCCGTGGCCGGGCGCGGGGGCGGGCCCCCGCACCCCGTGTCCCGGCCGGGCTACGCCTCCACGAGCTCCGGGTGCCAGCGGCGGGCCACCGCCGGGTGGGCCCGGGTCCAGCCCTTGAGCTCGTTGCGGCCGTACTCCGCGTGCAGCGGGTTCGAGGAGTCGTGCGCGACACCCGGCGCCGACCGCAGGTACTCGCCGGGCACCGTTTCGATCACGGCGTCCAGCCGCGGGTTGTAGAAGAAGGGAACGGAGTACCGCTCCACCGCCCCCGGCGGGCTGACCACCCGGTGGTCCGTGGCCACCAGGTACCCCTCCGTCGCGATCTCCAGCAGTTCGCCCAGGTTGACCACGAACGCCCCCGGCATCGGCGGGATGTCCACGAAGCCGCCGTCCCGCACGACCTGCAGCCCGCCCACCCCGTCCTGCAGCAGCAGCGTCAGGAACCCGTAGTCCTTGTGCGCCCCGACCCCCTGGCCGGCCCCGGACGGGGCGGATCCGGGGTAGCGGATCAGCTTCGTGTGCAGGTGCGGCCGGTCGGCGAACGCCGCGTCGAAGAAGTCGGACGGAGCCCCGATCGAGATCAGCAGCTCCCGCAGCAGCCGGTGCGCCACCGCCGCCAGCCGCGCCTGCCACTCCAGCACCACGGGCCGCAGCTCCGGCAGGGCCTGCGGCCACTGGTTCGGGCCCTCCAGCCACAGGAACGCCGGGTCTTCCGGCCCCAGGGCCGGCGCCGGCCGCTCGGCGCCGACGTCCAGCTGGTCGCGCCAGTCGGAGGCGCCGCCGGTCAGCTCGTGGCCGATGCGGGTGTACCCGCGGAAGTGCGGCGAGTTCAGATTGCTCACCGCGAGCCGGTCGGCCTCCGGCAGGGCGAAGAAAGCCCTGGTCAGCTCCAGGATGCGGGTGGTCTCGGCCTCGGTGATCCCGTGCCCGGTGAGGTACAGGAAGCCGGTGTCCCGGGCCACGGCGTGCAGCTTCTTCAGGAACTCGGCCCGCTGGGCCGGGTCGTCGGCCTGGGAAAGGTCGATGACGGGAAGCGCCGGAACTGCGGAATCGGCGGAAAGATCGGTGTGCGCGGACGGCATGACGGCTCCGTTTCGGATGTCACGGGGTCCTGTTCCCCAGAGGTGTCGGGGCAGCGGATGGGGAGGGCCGCCGGCAGGGATGGCGCCGGAGCCGCTTGGGCCGCGTACAGGACCAAGTCGGATCGGGGTGGATCAGGCTTGGGGATGGTCCGGCGGCAGACAGCTCGTCGTCGTGACACGCATGTGGTCCACATGGCGGCGCTTGACGAGGAGCAGATTCATACCGTGAGCGTACGCCCGTTCCCGCGTTCATCAGAACGGGTGAACCGGCCTGCCCGGACGGGGCCGCCCGCGGACCGGCTACGCTGGACCCGTGGCAGTCGTCGATGTTTCCGAAGAGCTGAAGTCCCTCTCCTCGACCATGGGGTCGATCGAGGCCGTCCTGGACCTCGACAAGCTGAGGGCAGAAATCGCCGTGCTTGAGGAGCAGGCCGCCGCGCCGTCCCTGTGGGACGACCCGGAGGCCGCTCAGAAGATCACGAGCAAGCTGTCGCACCTCCAGGCCGAGGTCCGCAAGACCGAGACCCTGCGCGGTCGCATCGACGACCTCGCGGTGCTGTTCGACCTCGCCCAGGAGATGGACGACGCGGACACCCTCGCGGAGGCGGAGACCGAGCTGGTGTCCGTACGCAAGGCGCTGGACGAGATGGAGGTCCGCACCCTGCTCTCCGGCGAGTACGCCGAGCGCGAGGCGCTGGTCAACATCCGCGCCGAGGCCGGCGGCGTCGACGCCTCCGACTTCGCCGAGCGCCTGCAGCGCATGTACCTGCGCTGGGCCGAGCGCCACGGCTACCCCACCGAGATCTACGAGACCTCGTACGCGGAAGAGGCCGGCATCAAGTCGACCACCTTCGTCGTCAAGGCCCCGTACGCCTACGGCACCCTCTCGGTCGAGCAGGGCACCCACCGCCTCGTGCGCATCTCGCCCTTCGACAACCAGGGCCGCCGCCAGACGTCCTTCGCGGGCGTCGAGGTGCTGCCGGTCGTCGAGACCAGCGACCACGTCGAGATCGACGAGGCCGAGCTGCGCGTCGACGTGTACCGCGCCTCCGGCCCCGGCGGCCAGGGCGTCAACACGACCGACTCGGCGGTGCGCATCACGCACATCCCGACCGGCATCGTCGTCTCCTGCCAGAACGAGCGCTCGCAGATCCAGAACAAGGCCAGCGCCATGAACGTCCTCCAGGCCAAGCTGCTGGAGCGGCGCCGCCAGGAGGAGAAGGACAAGATGGACGCCCTCAAGGACGGCGGCAGCTCCTGGGGCAACCAGATGCGGTCCTACGTCCTGCACCCGTACCAGATGGTCAAGGACCTGCGGACGGAGTTCGAGGTCGGCAACCCGCAGGCTGTGCTCGACGGCGAGATCGACGGCTTCCTGGAGGCCGGCATCCGCTGGCGCAAGCAGCAGGAGCAGACCGCGTAAGCGCTGGTAGGCACCGCGCACGGCGACGCGCACCGCGCACGGCGAAGGGCCCGGACACCTTGGGTGTCCGGGCCCTTCGCCATCTCTGATGTCTGCCGGCGTCGATGATCGGGACGCGGTGAGGGGGCTACGCCGTCTGCTGGGCCAAGAGGGCCAGAGCCGCCACGAGGACCACCATGAGCACGATGAGCGCCAGGGGGTTCAGGCCGCCGAAGGGGCCTTCCTGCTGCTGGAGGCGCTCCCGGTTCGCCCGGCACACCGGGCAGCGGCCCTGGCTGACGGGCGCGGCACAGTTCGCGCACACGAGCCGGTCATAGGTCATGCGCTCTCCTCCTCTCGTCCCCTTTGAACAACGAACACCTTGAACAACGCGCGAAGGAACGACTGCGTTCCCCTACCACTGTGCCAGCTCCGGCGACATTCGGCGCGGCCCGTCCGGGCAATCACGGACCATCCCGGGACGATCCCCTACCGGACCAGGGGATATATCGGGCAACTCCGGACGCCGGGCCCCCACCCCCCGCCCGTTCGCGTATGGTCACGCACACCGACTCCGCACACCTACTCCCGGCGACCGTGGTGCACCCGTGATCCGATTCGACAACGTCTCCAAGTCCTACCCGAAGCAGAACCGCCCCGCACTCAGAGATGTCTCCCTGGAGATCGCGAAGGGCGAGTTCGTCTTCCTGGTCGGCTCCTCCGGCTCCGGCAAGTCCACCTTCCTGCGGCTGGTGCTGCGCGAGGAGCGGGCGAGCCACGGCCAGGTCCACGTCCTGGGCAAGGACCTCGCCAAGCTCTCCAACTGGAAGGTCCCGCAGATGCGGCGCCAGCTGGGGACCGTGTTCCAGGACTTCCGCCTGCTCCCCAACAAGACGGTGGCCGAGAACGTCGCCTTCGCCCAGGAGGTCATCGGCAAGCCCAGGGGCGAGATCCGCAAGGCCGTCCCGCAGGTCCTGGAGCTCGTGGGTCTCGGCGGCAAAGAGGACCGCATGCCCGGCGAGCTCTCCGGCGGTGAGCAGCAGCGCGTGGCCATCGCCCGCGCCTTCGTCAACCGGCCGGCCCTCCTCATCGCGGACGAGCCCACCGGCAACCTCGACCCGCAGACCTCGGTCGGCATCATGAAGCTGCTGGACCGGATCAACCGGACCGGCACCACCGTGATCATGGCCACGCACGACCAGCAGATCGTGGACCAGATGCGCAAGCGCGTCATCGAACTCGAACAGGGCCGACTCGTGCGCGACCAGTCGCGCGGCGTCTACGGCTACCAGCACTGAAAGGCCCTTGAGACGTCATGCGCGCCCAGTTCGTCATGTCGGAGATCGGCGTCGGCCTCCGCCGCAATCTCACCATGACCTTCGCGGTCATCATCTCCGTGGCCCTGTCGCTGGCCCTGTTCGGCGGCTCCCTGCTCATGCGCGACCAGGTGAGCAAGATGAAGGGCTACTGGTACGACAAGGTCAACGTCTCGATCTACCTCTGCAACAAGAGCGACGCGGAGGACACCGGCGAGAGCGGGAGCAAGGCCTGCGCCAAGGGCGCGGTCACTCCCGATCAGAAGCAGCAGATCGAGACCGACCTGAAGAAGATGGAGCTCGTCGAGACCGTCCACTACGAGTCCTCCGACGAGGCCTACAAGCACTACAAGGAGCGCTTCGGGCACACCGCGCTCGCCTCCGTGGTCACCCCGGACCAGATGCCCGAATCCTTCCGGGTGAAGCTCAAGCAGCCCGAGAAGTACCAGGTCATCACGACCGCCTTCGCCGGCCGCGACGGCGTCCAGTCGGTGGAGGACCAGCACCAGGAGCTGGACAATCTGTTCACGATGCTCGGCTACCTCAACCTGGCGGCCCTCGGCATCATGCTCATCATGCTGATCGTGGCCCTGCTGCTGATCGTCAACACCGTGCGCGTCTCGGCCTTCAGCCGCAGGCGTGAGACGGGGATCATGCGGCTCGTGGGCGCCTCCAGCTTCTACATCCAGGTCCCGTTCATCATGGAGGCCGCCTTCGCGGGCCTCGTCGGCGGCGTGTTCGCCTGCGTGATGCTCGGCGCCGGCCAGTACTTCGTCATCGACCACGGAGCCTCGCTGCGCGCGAAGATGGAGCTGATCAACTTCATCGGCTGGGACTCCGTGTTGACGAAGCTGCCGTTGGTGCTGGTCATCGGGGTGCTGATGCCCTCGCTGGCCGCCTTCATCGCATTGCGCAAGTACCTGAAGGTGTGACAAGCGCCCCGTGTGAGGTCCGTCCAACCCGCCGTGCCTCCACGGGGCTTGTCCTAGACTCGGCGCCATGCCGGGACTGCCCGCCTTCTGTCTCCGGCCCCGCGACCTGCGTCGCGGGGCCGCTTTGACGTTGGCCTTCATCGCCGCCGTGGGCACCGCGGCGGGCACCGGCTGCTGGGACCGCGCGGACGCCGCCGGCGCCGCGGGAGGCGGGTTAACCGCCGCCGCCGGTACGCGTCCCCCCGCGACCGCCGGCTCCGGGGCCCCCGCGGAGGACGAAGCCGCGACGGCCGACCGCGAGGCCGTCGCCCGGGCCGCGGCCGAGGCCGTCGCCGAGGGGAAGTCCGGCAAGAAGGCCGCCCAGGAGGTGGTCAGCCGAAGCGGCGACCGCTGGGGCATGGTCTACGACCAGGGCGAGTACGCCGCCTTCACCGACGACCTGGACGGCCGCTGGACCGGCGTCGGGCTCTGGATCGAGAGCCGCCAGGGCGACCGCATCGCCGTCGAGAAGGTCCAGCCCGGCAGCCCCGCCGCCCGCGCCGGCCTGCGCGCCGGGGACCGGCTCCTCAGCGTCGACGGCCACTCCGTCACCGGACTGCGCGTCTGCGACGTGGTCGCCCTGCTGCGCGGCGGCGCCGGCACCCCGGTCGTCCTGCGCCTCACCCGGGACGGCGCCGACCTCACCGAGACCCTGCGCCGCGAGCAGCTGCACACCGAGCCCGTGACCGTACGGGAGCTCCCGGGCCCGATCACCGTCATCAAGGTCGCCTCCTTCAGCCGCGGATCCGGCGAACAGGTCCGCGCCGCCGTCCGCGCGGCCCCGGCCGGCTCCGGCTTCATGCTCGACCTGCGCGGCAACCCCGGCGGCCTGGTCACCGAGGCCGTGACGGCCGCCTCGGCCTTCCTGGACGGCGGGCTGGTGGCCACGTACGACGTACGGGGCGACCAGCGCGCCCTGTACGCGCGCCCGGGCGGGGACACCGACAGGCCCCTGGTGGCGCTGGTCGACGGCGGCACGATGAGCGCGGCGGAGCTGGTCACGGGCGCCCTCCAGGACCGCGGCCGGGCGGTGGCGGTGGGCACGAGGACATTCGGCAAGGGCTCGGTCCAGATGCCGACGCCGCTGCCGGACGGCTCGGTGGCCGAGCTGACGGTGGGCACGTACCGCACCCCGGGGGGCCGCAGCCTCGACGGCAGCGGCATCACCCCGGACCTGGCGGCGGGCGACGGGGTCGAGGAACGGGCCCGCACGGTATTGGGTGGCCTCGGGGTGGGTCCGTAGTGCGAAAATGACCGCACTATGGCTAAGGAACAAGGGCGCAAGCTGATCGCCCAGAACAAGAAGGCGCGGCACGACTACACGATCATCGACACCTACGAGTGCGGCCTCGTGCTCACGGGTACCGAGGTCAAGTCCCTGCGCCAGGGCCGTGCCTCGCTGGTGGACGGCTTCGTGTCGGTGGAGAGCGGCGAGGCCTGGCTCTACAACGTGCACGTGCCGGAGTACAGCCAGGGCACCTGGACCAACCACAGCGCCCGCCGCAAGCGCAAGCTCCTCCTGCACCGCGAGGAGATCGACAAGCTGGACTCGAAGACCGGCGAGACGGGCAACACGATCGTGCCGCTCTCGCTGTACTTCAAGGACGGCCGGGCGAAGGTCGAGATCGCGCTGGCGAAGGGCAAGAAGGAGTACGACAAGCGCCAGGCCCTGCGCGAGAAGCAGGACACGCGCGAGACGAACCGGGTGATCTCGGCCGTGAAGCGCAAGGAGCGCGGTCAGCTGTAATCTCCTGGCATGCCGTGGTCCACTTCGCGTACCATGGCGTCAGCACCGCCCCCCGGGGTGGAGCATCTTGAAAAATCAACATGGGGATGATCGGTTTCGACAGCGGATGTCGATGCAGGGGAAGCGAGCCGAGGAAGCGGCAATGATCTCGCTAACCACATGTCGCAAAAAATAATCGCCAACTCCAAGAGCGATAACTCCCGCTTCACCCTCGCTGCCTAATAACAGTGAGCTGAAGCCTCTGTGAGGAGCGTCAGCCCGGAAGTGGTCCCGGTCCGGATCCTGGCGTCAATTAGGGATCTAAACCTCTAGCCCCGGTCACGGGGGTTGGAGGGAAACCAAACAGTGACTGAGCCCGTCGGAGACTTGTCCGTGTGATCTCCGGGGCCGAGAAAAGCGCAGCGGACTGCGCTCGGAGAAGCCCTGCTTCTGCACCGTTGGACGCGGGTTCGATTCCCGCCATCTCCACTCATCCCATGTGGGCGAAGGCCCCGCCACCCGGTTTCCGGGGGGCGGGGCCTTCGTCATGTGGGAGCACGGCGGGAGCACCACCCTTCAGGGAGCGTGGCGGATGCGGTGGTGTGTCAGGTGCCTGGGTGCGGAGGCTGATCGCTGTTGGCCGTGATGACCTCGATTTGGCAACGCGGCTTCTGAACGCCTCGTTTGATGCGCACGTCCGCCGTCAGCAGGGGGACGCCCAGTGCCTCGGCGAGGGCGACGTACGTGGCGTCGTAGGCGGAGAGGTTGGCGTACAGCTTTCGGATCCGGGGGAGCAGGGGGCCCGTCTCGTGCCGCTGTACGCGCAGCCCCTGGTAGGTCTTGAAGTGCTCGTCGAGGCTCGCGGGGGTGATTTTGGAGCCGCGTGCCATGCCCAGAAGGGCGGAGGCGATCTCCGTGTCCAGCAGGTGGGGAGCGCCGAGAAGATCTTCCTCGCCGATGCGCCGGCGGGCAGCGACGCCCCGGGAGCCCCTGTCCGTGAGGAACAGGACCAGGGCGGAGGAGTCCACGACGATCAACGGCCCGCCCTGCCCGCGTCGATGGCGTCGAGGACGTCCTGGATGTCGATGTCCTCCGTGGCGTAGCGCTCGGCCCGGTCGGCCATTTCGGCGAGCGTGGGCTGGGTGGCGTCTCGGGTGACGAGGCCGAGCAGATAGCTCTGGAGGGACTGTCCGGCCTCGGCGGCCCGGACCTTTATGCGGCGGGCGATGTCGTCGGGGACTTCCCGGATCGTGAATGCAGTCATGACTGCATTTTATCGTCGATGCAGTCACTTTGCAGTCAACGCAGTCGCTCGGCAGTCGGGCCCTCCGGGCGCCGGCGGGCGGCTGGTGCCGGCGGACGTGTCGCACCGGGGGAGCACCCCATGTGGGCGAAGGCCCCGCGGCCGCCAGGCTGCGGGGCCTTCGTCATGTCCGAGGGGCTACAGCGAACGGTATATCTCGCGACGGTGGCCGACCGCCACGACCCATACCGTGACGACGAGCTCGCCTTCCGGTCCCTCCTCAAGGGTGTACACGGCGCGGTAGTCGCCGATCCTGAGCCGCCAATGCGCGGTGTGGCCTTGGAGCGCCTTGATGTCGAAGGCGTCCGTGTCGCCGGCGTCCAGGGCCTGCTGCAGTTCGGCCAGTCGACGCAGGATCCGGATCGCATCCGACTGGGGGATCTTGCCGAGCTCTCGGCGGGCGGCGGCCCTGAACCGGGTCAGGTGCCGACGCTCGGTCACGCACCACCCCGCAGGATCTCGGCCGTCATCTCTTCCAGGCCGAGGGAAGTGCCGTCGTCCTCGTCGCGGGCGGCGTCGACCAGCTTGGACAGCCACGCCTCCTCGGCCGATTCCTCGATCGCCTTGAGGCGTCTGTATTCGTCGATGTCGAGGACGATGCCCTCCTCCTTGCCCCGCCGGGTCACGATGGTGGGCGTGTCTTCCCGCCGGGCACGGTCGAGCACATCGGCGAGGTGCGCACGTACCTCGGCCATCGATTCGATCACGGGCTCGCTCATGTAATCAATGTACTGGATGTACATGACCCGAGCCTGCGTATCCGTCACTTGGCGGGAGTGGCCATCGTGCCCGCGGCGAGAGCCGTGACGGCCGCCGCCGCCGGGAGGGCGTACGGGGTGGTGGGGCCCAGGTGGTCCACCAGGGTGCCCGCCGCGGCCGCGCCCAGGGCTATGCCCGTCAGGATGGCCGTCACCGCCAGGGTCATCGACTCGTTGAGGCGCCCCTCGGGGGCGAGGACGTGGACGCGGGACATCGCCGTGACCATCGTCGGGGCCGTGGCCATGCCGGCCAGGAGGAGGGCCGCGGCCAGCAGGGGGAGGGAGCCGGTGGCGGCCGCCGCCCACGGGAGGGCCAGGGCCGCCGCCAGGGCGATCAGGCAGGTCCGCAGGGTGCGCGGGGGCAGTGCGCCGTAGAGGAGGCCGGCCACGCAGGAGCCCGCCGCCTGGAGGGCCAGGACCAGACCCGTGGCGGCGCCGAGGCCCCGGGCTTCGAGGTGCGCGATCGAGGTCACCTCCATCGAGCCGAACAGCACGCCCAGGGGAACGAAGAGGGCCAGGACCGGCAGCAGCGTCCGCGCGGGGGACCTTCCGGCGCGGTGTGCCGACGCCGGGGGCTCCGTCCGGCGCTGGGAGGTGAACACGAGCATGCCCGTCAGGAGGAGGGCGGCCGCCGTGAGCGTGCCCGCCTCCGGGAAGGCGGCCGAGCAGAGGAGCGCCGCCGCCACCGGGCCCAGCATGAAGCACAGCTCGTCGGCGGCCTGCTCGAACGACATCGCCGTGTGGTGCGCGGCGGGGGAGTCGTGCAGCAGGTGGGTCCAGCGGGCCCGGGACATGCCGCCGATGTTGGGGGTGGTCGCGGTGGCGGCGTACGAGGCGAACAGGGTCCAGGCGGGGGCGTGCGCGCGGACGCACAGGACGAGCCCCACCGATCCCAGCACCGCGATCAGCGTCGCGGGGACGGCGATCCGGGCCTGGCCGTACCGGTCGACCAGGCGGGCGGTCCACGGCGCGACCAGCGCCGTGGCGGCCAGCCCGGTGGCCGTGACCGCGCCGGCGAGGGCGTACGAGCCGCGCTGGCCGGCGATCATCATGACCGCGCTGATGCCGAACATGCCCATCGGGAGGCGGGCCAGCAGGTTTCCGGCCGTGAAGGCGCGGGCCCCGGGAAGTGAGAAGAGGCGGGCGTACGGGCCCCGGACGCGGGGCCGGCGGGGGTGCGGGGCGGGGGCTATCACGAGCGTCGAGCCCGTCACGGTCATCAGCTGCGGCATGATCCAAGGCTCCGGCGCGGGGGCCCCGGGCGTCCAACACCTGTTCCGGCGCCATTGACCCGTTTCCGTTGTTAGTCTCCCCGGGTGATATCCCGTGATGTGGAACCCCGGCTGCTGCGCGGGTTCGTCGCCGTGGCCGAGGAGCTGCACTTCACCCGCGCCGCCGCCCGCCTGTACGTCGCCCAGCAGGCGCTGAGCCGCGACGTGCGGCGGCTGGAAACCGCCCTGGGCGCCGCGCTGTTCGTACGGACCACCCGGGCCGTCGAGCTGACCGGCGACGGGGAACGGCTGCTGCCCCTCGCCCGGCGGGTGCTGGCCGCGCACGAGGAGCTGGCCGCGGCCTTCGCCGGCCCCCGCCCGCTGCTCGTCGACCTGAACACCGACGGGCCGAGCACCGCCCGCACCGTCCTGGAGCGGGCCCGCGAACTCGCCCCGGACTGCGAGCTGATGGCCCGCTTCGAGAGCGGGCTGACGTACGCCGCCGCCGAGGTCGCCGCAGGGCGCCTCGACGTGTCCTTCGGGTACGCCGACGGGCTGGACCGGGCGCTGCGGGCCCGCCTCGCGCACCGGCCCGTCCGGTACGAGCCGCTCGCGGTGCTGCTGCCCGAGGGGCACCCGCTGGCCGCGCGGGCCGACGTACCGCTGGACGCGCTGGCCGGGGAGGCCGTGTACGCCGGGGCCGGAAACCCGCGGACCCTGGAGTGGACCGGACTCGCCCGCGAGCTGCTGGCGGGCCGCGGGATCGCGCTGGCGCCGCCCGCACCCGTGGCCGTGGGCAAGGACGAGTTCCGCCGGGTCATGGCCAAGACCCGCAATCCGGTCCTGGTGACGGTGGACTTCGTCGATCTGCCCGGCAGCGTGAAGCGGCCGCTCGTCGCCCCGGTGCCGCTGTCCCCGCTGTCGATGGTGTGGCGCAAGGGTTTCCACCACCCCGGGCTCGACGCGCTGCACCGGGCCGCGACCGCCCTCGGCGCCGAACACGGCTGGCTGGACGTGCCCCCGGAGAGCTGGCGGCCCGCGGCGCTCACAGGCGGCACCGGCGACGGGTGAGTGCAAGGTTTCCCACCGGTCATCCGGCGGGGACCGGGGCCGAAACGCGCCGTTCCTACGGTCGTCACCACGGACGCGACAGCTGTGGAGGCGTGTGATGACCGGTACGACCGCACCGCGCGGGGCACGCAAGGGGGGCCGCTGGATCGAGCGGTGGGAACCCGAGGACGAGGCCTTCTGGAAGGAGTCCGGGGAGCGCATCGCCCGCCGGAACCTGCTCTACTCCGTGCTCTCCGAGCACATCGGGTTCTCCATCTGGACCCTGTGGTCGGTGATGGTGCTCTTCATGGGCCCCGCGTACGGGATCGACCCGGCCGGGAAGTTCTTCCTCATCGGCACGGCCACCTTCGTGGGAGCCTTCGTCCGCGTGCCCTACACCTTCGCCGTCGCCCGCTTCGGCGGCCGCAACTGGACCGTGTTCAGCGCCCTGCTCCTGCTCGCGCCCACCGTCGCCGCGCTCGTCGTCATGGAGCCGGGGACCTCGTACGGGACCTTCCTGGCCGTGGCCGCGCTGACGGGCGTGGGCGGCGGGAACTTCGCCTCCTCCATGACCAACATCAACGCCTTCTTCCCGCTGCGCAAGAAGGGCTGGGCGCTCGGCCTGAACGCCGGCGGCGGCAACATCGGCGTGCCCGTGGTGCAGCTCGTGGCGCTGCTGGTCATCGGGACCGCCGGGGCCGGGCACCCCCGGCTGCTGCTCGCCTCCTACCTGCCGCTGATCGTGGCCGCGGCCGCGCTGGCCCTGCTGCGGATGGACAACCTGGCGCCCGTACGCAACGACACGGGCGCGGTGCGCGAGGCGGTCCGCGACGCCCACACCTGGATCATGGCGTTCCTCTACACCGGCACCTTCGGGTCCTTCATCGGCTACAGCTTCGCCTTCGGGCTCGTCCTCCAGACGCAGTTCGGCCGCACCCCGCTCCAGGCCGCCTCGCTCACCTTCGTCGGGCCGCTGCTCGGATCGCTGATCCGGCCCGTCGGCGGCGCCCTCGCGGACCGGTTCGGCGGCGCCCGGATCACCCTCGCGACCTTCGTGGCGATGGCGGCGGCCACCGGGGTCGTCGTCTACGCCTCGGGCCGCGCGTCACTGCCCGTCTTCCTCGTCGGATTCGTGGCGCTGTTCGTGCTCAGCGGGCTCGGCAACGGCTCCACGTACAAGATGATCCCCGGCATCTTCCAGGCCAAGGCGCTGGCGCGGGGCATGGACGGGGAGGCGGCGGCCGCGTACGGGCGCAGGCTGTCCGGCGCCGCCATGGGGCTCATCGGGGCGGTCGGCGCCCTCGGCGGACTCGGCATCAACCTGGCCTTCAGGGAGGCGTTCTCGACCTCCGGGTCCGGGACGGCGGCCTTCGTCACCTTCCTCGGCTTCTACGCGGCCTGCTGCGCGGTGACCTGGGCGGTATACCTTCGCCGGCCGGCCCCCGCGGTGCTCCCTGCGGCCGGGGCCGAGACGAAGCCGCAGCTCACGTCGGTGTAACGGCGGTTTACGGGCACGAAATACGGCGGAACCGAGCCTGACACGGCGACTTGACAGGCTCGGTCCCGTTCTCGCGACACGTGTCGCGCGATGTGATACCGACCCACTGGGCAAGGCAGGTCACCATGGACGACACGCGCACCGTCGCCGCAGCCGCGACGGCGGGCCCCCTCGCGGGATTCACCGTGGGGGTCACCGCGGCCCGGCGGGCCGACGAGCTGATCGCCCTGCTGCGCCGGCGCGGGGCCACCGTCGTCCACGCCCCGGCCCTGCGGATCGTGCCGCTGGCCGACGACAGCGAACTGCTCGCCGCCACGAAGGAATTGATCGGCTGCGCGCCCGACACGGTGGTCGCCACCACCGCGATCGGCTTCCGCGGGTGGATCGAGGCCGCCGACGGATGGGGGATCGGCGAGGAGCTGCTGACGCGGCTGCGGGCCACCGAACTGCTGGCGCGCGGACCGAAGGTGAAGGGGGCCGTACGGGCCGCGGGGCTGGTGGAGACCTGGTCCCCGCAGTCGGAGTCGCTGGCCGAGGTCCTCGACCGGATGCTGGCCGGCGGTGTCGCCGGACGGCGCATCGCCCTCCAGCTGCACGGTGAGCCGCTGCCCGGGTTCGTCGAGGCGCTGCGGGCCGGCGGGGCCGACGTGGTCGTGGTCCCCGTGTACCGGTGGATGGCCCCGGAGGACCTCGCGCCGATGGACCGGCTGCTGGACGCTGTGGCGGCCGGCGTCGGGGCGATCGACGCGGTCAGCTTCACCTCGGCCCCGGCGGCGGCGTCGCTGCTCTCGCGGGCCGAGGAGCGGGGGATGACGGAGGCGGTGCTCGCGGGGCTGCGCGGGGACGTGCTGTCGGCGTGCGTGGGGCCGGTGACGGCGCTGCCGTTGCAGGCGCGCGGGGTGGACACCGTGCAGCCGGAGCGGTTCCGGCTCGGGCCGCTGGTGCAGCTGCTGTGCCAGGAGCTGCCGGGGCGGGCGCGGGTGCTGCCGGTGGCGGGGCGCCGGCTGGAGATCCGGGGGCACGCGGTGCTGGTCGACGCGGAGCTGCGGCCGGTGCCGCCGGCGGGGATGGCACTGCTGCGGGCGCTGGCGCGCCGGCCGGGGTGGGTGGTGGGGCGGGCGGAGCTGCTGCGGGCGCTGCCGGGCGCGGGGCGCGACGAGCACGCCGTGGAGACGGCGATGGCGCGGCTGCGGGGGGCGCTGGGGGCGCCGAACGTGATCCAGACGGTGGTGAAGAGGGGATACCGGCTGGCCCTGGACGCCGGTGAGTGCGCGCAGGCGGACTGAACGGCCTCTCGCGGAGCCCGGTCCGGCCCGGTCCGATCGGCCGGACGCCGCCCGGGGCTGGCTGTGGCGGCCTGGGTTGGCTAGCGTGCCCTGGTGATCATTGACGGGGTGGAGATGAGGGGCGTCGAGGTCGGGGACGCCGCCGGGCTGGCCGACACGCTGGCACGGAACCGGGCCTTCATGGCGCACGTCGAGCCGTGGCGGTCCGAGGTGTTCTACACCGAGGCGGGACAGGCCGCCCGCATCGAGGCGCTGCTCGCCGAATGCGCCGCGGGGCGCCAGGCCTCGTACGTGTTCGTCGAGGCCGGCTCCGGCACTCCCGTCGGCATGATCAACCTGGGCAGCATCGCCCTCGGGCCCTTGCGCAGCGGCGGCGTCGGCTACTGGGTCGACCGCGCCTGGCACGGCCGCGGCCTGGCCACCGCCGCCGTCGGAGAGGTCTGCCGGGTCGCCCGCGACGAGCTCGGGCTGCACCGCGTCGAGGCCGGGACCCTCGTCGACAACCTCGCCTCGCAGCGGGTCCTGGCCAAGGCCGGGTTCGAGCGGTACGGGCTCGCGCCGCGCTACCTGCACATCAACGGCGCCTGGCGCGACCACGTCCTCTTCCAGCGCATCCTCCACGACGACGCGCCCCTCTGAGCGGATCCGGCCCCCGTACGGGGGGTTCCGCATCGCAGCGGGGCGCGGCACTCTGAGAGGCACGCGCACCCCTCGGGGGTGTCCGGCGACACCCCCTACGCAAAGGCGGTGACGGGCATGTGGTTCGAATCCGGGCGGGTGTCCCTGGACCTGGTGGCCACCTTCGCCGCCCCCGCGGGTGCCGAGGAGATCCGAGACGGCGACGAGCTGCGCCTGTGGCTCACCGGAGCCGGGCTCGTGCCCGACCGGACGCCGATCGCCCGGGTCGGCCCCGACTGGGTGGAGGCCTTCCGGGCGCTGCGCCGCGACGTGGGGAGCCTCGTACGGGCCGAGCTCGCCGGGGCCGGTCCCGACGAGGGCGCGCTGGCCCGGGTCAACGCGCTGGCCGCCGGTTCACCTCCGGGACTGTGTGCCGTACAGGACCAAGAAGGGCACCTCGTGAGGGAGTTGTGCGGCGGCGTGGAATGCCCCGCGCTGCTCGCCGCCGTGGCCCGCGACGCCGTCGAACTGCTCACCGACCCCGGCGAGCGGGACCTGCTGCGCTCCTGCGAGGGGGACGGCTGCACCCGGGTCTACCTGGACACTTCGCGCGGGCACCGGCGGCGCTGGTGCTCCAGCGAGCTGTGCGGCAACCGCGAACGGGTCGCCCGGCACCGCCGCAGGGTTCTCGCGGCCCGCCCCGGGTAGCGATCGGGGGGCCGCCGGACGGCGGACGGGCAGTGATCTTCGCCCGGTCACCGGAACGGGCGTGCGGACAGGGCTCCGGTTCGCGTACGGTTGACGGTCGCCCATGCACGTCAGAAGGGGGCCTTGGTGGCCGCGCAGAATGCCGCTGTCGACAGCACGGCGGATTCCGTCCGCGATCGGGAGATCGCGGTCGAGCAGACGCATCTGGACCAGGTGTACCGCCGCCTCGAAGAGAAGATCGACGAGGCCGAGTTCCTGATGAACGACGCGGCCAAACGCGGTCAGGTCGGCACGCCCGGCGCGCTCGCCGAACGCGACGCGCAGGTCTTCCGGGCGGGAATCCACCTGAACCGGCTGAACAACGAGTTCGAGGACTTCCTCTTCGGCCGGATCGACCTGGTCCTCGGCAAGGACGGGGAGCGCGGCCCCGACGGCGCGTACACCTCCGTCGAGCCGGCGGACGACGCGATCCGCGCGGACCTCACCGCCGACATCGCCGAAACGCTCCACATCGGGCGCATCGGCGTGCTCGACGCCGACTACGCGCCGCTGGTCATCGACTGGCGCGCACCGGCCGCCGCGCCGTTCTACCGCTCCACGCCCAAGGACCCGGGCCGCGTCATCCGGCGCCGCGTCATCCGCTCCAAGGGCCGCAAGGTGCTCGGCGTCGAGGACGACCTGATGCGCCCCGAGATCACCGCCTCGCTCGACGGCCGGGAGCTGCCCGCCATCGGCGACGGCGCCCTCATGGCCGCGCTCGGGAGGGCCCGTACGCACTCGATGCGGGACATCGTCTCCTCCATCCAGGCCGAACAGGACATGGTCATCCGGGCCCCCGCCGCCTCGGTCGCCGAGGTCGCGGGCGGGCCGGGCACCGGCAAGACCGCCGTCGCCCTGCACCGCGCCGCCTACCTGCTCTACCAGGACCGGCGCCGCTACTCCGGCGGCATCCTGATCGTCTCGCCCACCCCGCTGCTCGTCGCGTACACCGAGGGCGTGCTGCCCTCCCTCGGCGAGGAGGGCCAGGTCGCCATCCGGGCGCTCGGCTCACTGGTCGACGGAGCCGAGGCGACCACGTACGACGAACCGGCCGTGGCCCGCGTCAAGGGCTCCTCGCGCATGCGCAAGGTGCTCCACAAGGCCGTACGGGGCGCACTGGAACTCGGCGACGCCCCCGAGCGGCTGCGGGTCGTGGCCTTCGGGCGGCGCCAGGAGCTGGAGGCCGACGAGCTGAACCGGATCCGGCAGAACGTGCTCAGCGGCACCGCGCCCGTGAACCTGCTGCGCCCGCGCGCCCGCAAGCTGCTCCTCGACGCCCTGTACTCGAGATCCGGCGGGGCCGGCCGGCACAGCGATCCGGAGCTGGCGGCCGAGCTGCGCTCCGCGTTCGACGAGGACATCTCCACCGAGGACGCGTTCATCGACTTCCTGAACGCCTGGTGGCCCGAGCTGACCCCGCGCGCGGTGCTCGCGGCGATGGCCGACGAGCGCCGGCTCGGCCGCTGGTCGCGCCGGGTCCTGAACCCGCGCGAGACCCGCCAGCTGGCGCGCTCGCTGCGCCGGGTGGGCCCGGACGGCAAGGGCCCCCTGTCGGTCCACGACGTGGCGCTGCTGGACGAGCTCCAGCTGCTGCTCGGCGCCCCGGCCCGGCCCAAGCGCAAGCGGCAGCTCGACCCGCTGGACCAGCTCAGCGGGCTGGAGGAGCTGATGCCGACCCGCGAGGAGACCCAGTGGGAGCGGGCGGAGCGGATCGCGGCGGAGCGCACCGAGTACGCGCACGTGATCGTCGACGAGGCGCAGGACCTGACGCCGATGCAGTGGCGGATGGTCGGCCGCCGGGGCCGGATGGGCACCTGGACGGTGGTCGGCGACCCGGCTCAGTCCTCGTGGACGGACCCGGAGGAGGCGGCCGCGGCGCGTGACGAGGCCCTGGGATCGCGGCCGCGCCGCCGGTTCACCCTGACGGTGAACTACCGCAACCCGGCGGAGGTCGCGGAGGTCGCGGCCCGGGTGCTGCGGCTGGCGATGCCGGGAATGGAGCCGCCGACGGCGGTCCGCTCCACGGGTCTGGAGCCCCGCTTCACGGCCGCCGGGGCCGATCTGGGCGCGGCGGTCCGCGAGGAGACGCGCAGGCTGCTGGAGCAGGTCGACGGCACGGTCGGCGTGGTCGTGGCGATGGACCGGCGCGCGGAGGCCGCGGGCTGGCTGGCGGACCTGGGGGAGCGGGCGGTGGCGCTCGGCAGCCTGGAGGCCAAGGGGCTGGAGTACGACGCCACGGTGGTCGTCTCCCCGGCGGAGATCGCGGAGGAGTCCCCGGCGGGCCTGCGGGTCCTGTATGTGGCCCTGACGCGCGCGACGCAGCAGCTGACGGTGGTCTCCGCCGGCCGCGACGAGCCCGGCGCGGACGGGGTGCCGGCGCTGCTGAAGCCTTAGGGCCGCGCGGGTCCGTGCCCGGTGGGAGGGCGTGGCACGGATGGCTCGCGGCCACACGCGTGGTGAGACGAGGTCAACCCCCTGGAGGGGGATCGCTTCCGGCGATCCTTTGTTAGCCTGGGTACGGCACCGACTCGATCCAAGCCCCCGGGCCCAACCTTCGTCGCTTAGAGCGACCACTTGCCGCGAGGCGAGCATGGCGGGTCGGTGTCATAGACGTTCATACAGGTCCGCGCCCCTCGGATTCCGAGGGGCGCGGACCTTTTTCGTACGGGCCTACGCTTCCGAACGCCTGATCTATCTCGTATGGTGGAAGTGTCTTTCCGAAATTTGTAGCTGGTTACCTTGTACTGGCTGGTAGGTGGGACGATCGGACAACAGGTCCTGCCGCACCTGCCGTGCGCCGGGCCCTGTGTGTGTACAAAAAACCAGGGACAGAAGAGGAACACGGCCATGGCAACGGCGCCCAGCGTCTCGTACTCGATGACGGTCCGCCTGGAAGTGCCCGCGAGCGGAACCGCGGTCTCCCAGCTGACCACCGCCGTGGAGTCTTCCGGTGGGTCGGTCACCGGCCTCGACGTGACCGCCTCCGGTCACGAGAAGCTCCGCATCGACGTCACCATCGCCGCGACCTCCACCGCGCACGCCGACGAGATCGTCGGCAAGCTGCGCGGCATCGAGGGCGTCAGTCTCGGCAAGGTCTCCGACCGAACCTTCCTGATGCACCTCGGCGGCAAGATCGAGATGGCGTCCAAGCACCCCATCCGCAACCGCGACGACCTCTCGATGATCTACACCCCGGGCGTGGCCCGCGTGTGCATGGCGATCGCCGAGAACCCCGAGGACGCCCGCCGCCTGACCATCAAGCGCAACACGGTCGCAGTCGTGACGGACGGCTCCGCCGTCCTCGGCCTCGGCAACATCGGCCCGATGGCCGCCATGCCGGTCATGGAGGGCAAGGCCGCCCTGTTCAAGCGCTTCGCCGACATCGACGCCTGGCCGCTGTGCCTGGACACCCAGGACACCGACGAGATCGTCTCGATCGTCAAGGCGATCGCCCCGGGCTTCGCCGGCATCAACCTGGAGGACATCTCCGCGCCGCGCTGCTTCGAGATCGAGGCCCGGCTGCGCGAGGCCCTCGACATCCCCGTCTTCCACGACGACCAGCACGGCACGGCCATCGTCGTCCTCGCCGCCCTCACCAACGCACTTCGCGTGGTGGGCAAGGCAGTTGGCGACGTCAAGGTCGTCATGTCCGGCGCCGGCGCGGCCGGTACGGCCATCCTCAAGCTGCTCCTCGCGGCCGGCGTGAAGAACGTGGTCAGCGCCGACATCCACGGTGTCGTGCACGCGGGCCGCCCCGACCTGGTCGACGCGGCCGTCGATTCGCCGCTGCGCTGGATCGCCGACAACACCAACCCCGAGGGCTACACCGGCACTCTGAAGGAGGCCGTGGTCGGCGCCGACGTGTTCATCGGCGTCTCCGCCCCCAACGTGCTGTCCGGCGAGGACGTCGCCGCCATGGCCGAGGGTGCGATCGTGTTCGCGCTCGCGAACCCGGACCCCGAGGTGGACCCGGCCGTCGCCCGCCAGACCGCCGCCGTCGTCGCCACCGGCCGCTCCGACTTCCCGAACCAGATCAACAACGTGCTGGTCTTCCCGGGTGTCTTCCGCGGCCTGCTGGACGCCCAGTCCCGCACCGTGAACACGGACATGATGCTGGCCGCCGCGACCGCGCTGGCCGATGTCGTCGGCGAGGACGAGCTCAACGCGAACTACATCATCCCGTCGGTGTTCAACGACAAGGTGGCCGGCGCGGTCGCCGGAGCCGTCCGCAAGGCCGCCTCGGCGGTCTGACGCGGAGTCGGACGAAACCGCCCGGGTCCCGGCCGCCTGTGACGGCCCTCACGGCTCGCCTCTCCCGGCGCGTCGCGAGGTGCGGGCCCGGCGGGCCGCCTCTAGGGTTGCGGGGATGCCCGCGAGGTCCGCGGTCCGCATCCACCAAGTGCGGACGGAGCGTCACCGCGGCGTGACTGTGGCGCTTTTCGTGTGACCCTGGCGGGTGCCGGATTGGCTTTCCCGCCGCTGGTGGGGGCAGGATGCGTAACCGGGCGAGAGGGTCTGACGTTCAGACCCGGGTCCGGGGACTGTCCGAGGGCCCTGGCAGCATCGGCTTCGATCTCACGCCTCTAAGGCAAGTTGAACACGGGAGTACAACATGAACCGCAGTGAGCTGGTGGCCGCTCTGTCCGAGCGCGCCGAGGTGACCCGCAAGGACGCCGACGCCGTTCTGGCCGCGCTCGCCGAGACCGTTGGCGAGATCGTCGCCAAGGGCGACGAGAAGGTCACCATCCCCGGCTTCCTGACCTTCGAGCGCACCCACCGTGCCGCTCGCACCGCGCGCAACCCGCAGACCGGCGACCCCATCCAGATCCCGGCCGGCTTCAGCGTGAAGGTCTCCGCGGGCTCCAAGCTCAAGGAAGCCGCCAAGGGCAAGTAAGTCCCGCCCGTACCGGGGCCCGTACGGGCCTTCGGAGCGGCGGAGCAGTACGCAGTACTGGCGAAGGGCGGCCACCCCCGGGCGGGGAGGCCGCCCTTCGGCCTGTCCGGGGGGCCCGGGCGGGCGGGGCCGTCACGGGCCGCCGGGAGGGCCCGTACGGCCGCCTTGGGCCCGCGTACGGCCTTCCTGGGCCTGCGTACGGCCTTCCTGGGCCCGCGTACGGCCGCCTGCGCCCGCGTACGGCCTTCCTGGGCCCGCGTACGGGCCCGGTGTGCGCGTCCGGGCCGGTGAGCGCATGCGAAGGCCCCCCGGGCCCTTGCGGGGCCCGGGGGGCCTTCGGTCGTTCGTTCCGTTCGGCCGGCCGTACGGCTCAGACGAGGTCGCCGCCGGGGAGCTCGACCTTGGCTCCCAGCTCCACGAGCTTCTCCATGAAGTTCTCGTAGCCGCGGTTGATGAGGTCGATGCCGTGGACGCGCGAGGTGCCCTCGGCCGCCAGCGCCGCGATCAGGTACGAGAACCCGCCGCGCAGGTCGGGGATGACCAGGTCGGCGCCCTGCAGCTTCGTCGGGCCCGAGACGACCGCCGAGTGCAGGAAGTTGCGCTGCCCGAACCGGCAGGCGCTGCCGCCCAGGCACTCCCGGTACAGCTGGATGTGTGCACCCATCTGGTTGAGCGCCGAGGTGAATCCCAGACGGGACTCGTAGACCGTCTCGTGCACGATCGACAGGCCGGCGGCCTGGGTCAGGGCGACCACCAGCGGCTGCTGCCAGTCGGTCTGGAAACCGGGGTGCACGTCCGTCTCGAGCGCGATCGCGTTGAGCGGGCCGCCCGGGTGCCAGAAGCGGATGCCCTCGTCGTCGATCTCGAACGCGCCGCCGACACGGCGGAAGGTGTTCAGGAACGTCATCATCGAGCGCTGCTGCGCCCCGCGGACGTAGATGTTGCCGCCGGTCGCCAGCGCCGCGGAAGCCCAGGAGGCGGCTTCGAGGCGGTCCGGGAGCGCCTTGTGGTTGTAGCCGCCGAGGCGGTCGACACCGGTGATCCGGATCGTCCGGTCGGTGTCCATGGAGATGATGGCGCCCATCTTCTGCAGCACGCAGATGAGGTCCTCGATCTCCGGTTCCACCGCGGCGTTGCTGAGCTCGGTGACGCCCTCGGCCAGGACGGCCGTCAGCAGCACCTGTTCGGTCGAGCCGACCGAGGGGTAGGGCAGGCGGATCTTGCAGCCGCGGAGGCGCTGCGGGGCCTCCAGGTACTGGCCGCCCTCGCGCTTCTCGATGGTCGCGCCGAACTGGCGGAGCACGTCGAAGTGGAAGTCGATCGGCCGGCCGCCGATGTCGCAGCCGCCCAGGCCCGGGATGAAGGCGTGGCCGAGGCGGTGCAGCAGGGGGCCGCAGAAGAGGATCGGGATGCGCGAAGAGCCCGCGTGGGCGTCGATGTCGGCGACGTTCGCGCTCTCGACGTGCGTCGGGTCGAGCACCAGCTCGCCCGGCTCCTCGCCGGGGCGGACCGTCACCCCGTGCAGCTGGAGCAGCCCGCGGACGACACGCACGTCGCGGATGTCGGGGACGTTGCGCAGCCGGCTGGGTCCGCTGCCGAGCAGAGCGGCGACCATGGCCTTGGGCACGAGGTTCTTCGCACCGCGGACACGGATCTCGCCCTCGAGCGGGGTGCCGCCGTGGACAAGCAGTACATCGTCACTGATGCCGGTCATGAATCTCGCGTTCCGGAGAGGGGTGGGCAGGGGGCCAGGGAAAAGGGTAAGGGCCACCACCCCCTTGTTCGTAAGGCCGACGTGGCCGTAGGACTGTCATGAATTCGGCACAACACCCTCCGTATCCACCACATGGCGGAGTGTTGCGTTCCGCTCGCTTCTCCGGCACGCGCTCCTCCCTGCTGCCGTGCGCCCTGAGCTGCGGGCGATCCGAGGCGTCCCCCCGCTCCCCCCGGAGGGCGAATGTGCGAGATCATGTCGGCATGACCGAGGTGTCCTCCCTCACAGGGCGGCTGCTCGTGGCCACCCCCACCCTCGCGGATCCGAACTTCGACCGCGCGGTGGTGCTCCTGCTCGACCACGACGAGCAGGGCTCGCTCGGCGTGGTCCTCAACCGGCCCACCCCGGTGGGGGTCGGCGACATCCTGCTGCCCTGGGCGACCCTGGCCGGCGATCCCGGGGTCGTCTTCCAGGGCGGGCCGGTCGGCCTGGACTCGGCCCTCGGCGTGGCGGTCATCCCCGGTGAGGAGGGGCCGCTCGGGTGGCGCCGCGTGTACGGGGCGATCGGCCTGGTCGACCTGGAGGCCCCGCCGGAGCTCCTGGCCGCGGCCCTCGGCTCGCTGCGGATCTTCGCCGGGTACTCGGGCTGGGGCCCGGGCCAGCTGGAGGTGGAGCTGGGCGACGGCGCCTGGTACGTCGTGGAATCGGAGCCGGGCGACGTGTCGTACCCGGATCCGGAAAGGCTGTGGCGGGCGGTGCTGCGCCGCCAGCGCAACGAGCTCGCGATGGTCGCCACCTATCCCGACGACCCGTCGCTCAACTGACCCGCGCACGGGTCGGTACCCTGGCTTTTATGAGCACTCTTGAGCCCGAGCGCGGGACTGGTACGGGGACCCTCGTAGAGCCGACGCCGCAGGTGTCCCACGGCGACGGCGACCACGAGCGCTTCGCCCACTACGTCCAGAAGGACAAGATCATGGAGAGCGCGCTCGGCGGGACCCCCGTCGTCGCGCTGTGCGGCAAGGTGTGGGTGCCGGGCCGCGACCCGAAGAAGTACCCGGTCTGCCCCATGTGCAAGGAGATCTACGAGTCCATGGGCCCCGGCGGGGACAAGGACAAGGGCGGCAAGGGCGACAAGTAGTCCGCACGCGGCCCCTCAGCCCCCTCCTCGGCAGGCCGAAGGCCCCCGGACGCGATCGCGCGTCCGGGGGCCTTTGCCGTGTGCGGAGGGCGGACTAGGGTCGGCCGCACGCGGGCGCCCGGCGCCCTGTGGAACGCACGTTGCGCATCGTGCAACGGCTGGACGGTGGAGGGGTCGAGGCCATGCCCGAGTTGATTCCGGAGCCGAGGTACGCGCGGTTCGCGCCCGACGGCGGCGAGTGCGTACTGGACGATCCGCTGCTCGACGCCGGCCCCGGCACCGAGGGCACCGCCCGCTGGCTGCGCCGCGAGCTCGGCGCGGCCACCGGCTGGGGGCTGCCCGCGCCGGAGGCGGGGCGGACGTACGGCGGCCGCGCGGTGATCCGGCTGGTGCTGCGCCCCGAGCTCGCGCGCGGCGCCGGAGCGGAGTCGTACGAGCTGCACGTCACGCGGCAGTGGGTGCTGCTCGAAGGCGCCGATCCGGCGGGCCTCTTCTACGCCGCGCAGACGCTGCGCCAGCTGCTCGGGCCCGAGGCCCACCGGCGCGCGCCCGCGGCGCCGGACCGCGCGTGGCGGCTGCCGGTGGGAGGCGTCCAGGACGGACCCCGCTTCGGATGGCGCGGGATGATGCTCGACGTGGCCCGGCACTTCATGCCGAAGGACGGCGTGCTGCGGTACATCGACCTGCTCGCCGCGCACAAGCTGAACGTCCTGCACCTGCACCTGACGGACGACCAGGGCTGGCGGGTCGAGATCAAGCGCCACCCGCGGCTCACCGAGGTCGGCGCGTGGCGGCCGCGCAGCCGCTGGGGGCACCGGGCCTCGCCGCTGTGGAACGAGACCCCGCACGGCGGCTTCTACACGCAGGACGACATCCGCGAGATCGTCGCCTACGCCGCCGAGCGGCACGTGCGGGTGGTGCCGGAGATCGACGTGCCGGGGCATTCGCAGGCCGCGATCGCCGCGTACCCGGAGCTCGGCAACGCCGACGTCGTGGACACCGCCGCGCTGGAGGTGTGGGACGACTGGGGGATCAACGAGAACGTGCTCGCGCCGACCGAGGACGTACTGCGCTTCTACGAGGGGGTCTTCGAGGAGCTGCTGGAGCTGTTCCCGGCGGAGGTCTCGCCGTTCGTCCACGTGGGCGGCGACGAGTGCCCCAAGGGGCAGTGGCGGGCGTCCGCGCTCGCGCAGGAGCGGATCCGGGAGTTGGGGGTGGACGGGGAGGACGGGCTGCAGTCCTGGTTCATCCGGCACTTCGACGGCTGGCTCGCGGAGCGCGGGCGGCGGCTGATCGGGTGGGACGAGATCCTGGAGGGCGGGCTCGCGCCGGGGGCCGCGGTCTCCTCGTGGCGCGGGTACGGGGGCGGGATCGCCGCCGCCGAGGCCGGGCACGACGTGGTGATGTGCCCCGAGCAGCAGGTGTACCTGGACCACCGTCAGGCGGGCGGCCCGGACGAACCGGTGCCGATCGGGTACGTGCGCACGCTGGAGGACGTGTACCGCTTCGAGCCGGTGCCGCCGAAGCTCTCGGCGGAGGCGGCGTCCCGCGTGCTGGGCGCGCAGGCCAACGTGTGGACCGAGGTGATGGAGAACCAGAGCCGGGTCGACTACCAGGTGTTCCCGCGGCTGGCGGCCTTCGCGGAGGTGGTGTGGTCGCGGCTGCCGGAGCCGGGCGAGCGGGACTACGCGGGCTTCGAGGCCCGGATGGGCGCGCACTACGGGCGGCTTGACGCCCTCGGCGTCGACTACCGCCGGCCGGGCGGGCCCTTGCCGTGGCAGCGGCGGCCGGGAGTGCTCGGGCGTCCGATCGAGGGGGAGCCCCCGAACGTGTGACGAGGGCGGGCGGCGGGGTCGCCGGGTGGTGGGCGGCGGTTGGCCGGAACCTTTCCGCGCGCTGCCGCGCCCCCGAGCCCCGGGGGTGGCGGCTTCGCGGACCGTTCCGGACCGATCGGAACCCTTCGGACTTCTGTGGAACTCCCGAGGCTTCCGGGACGTCCTTCGTTCTTGGGGGGAGTCGGGAACTCTTGCTCGATTCCGGGGTATTCGGCGGATCTGAATCGATTCGGTTGATTCGGTGAATACGGGGGAAACCGGACGGCCGGAAGTGTCGGGGGGCGCCCGCAGGACCCTCGCGCCGGACGGCGGGGAAGATGTGCCAGAGTTGCCACGTCCCGGCGGTGAGCACGTACCGTACGGCGGACAGGCGTGAGCGCCGGGACCGGGACATCGGGAAGGGGCAGCTGGGTTGACCACGCACGCACCGCATGCACTGCATTCATCTCAGGGGCCGCAGGCGGCGCAGTCCGTGACGCTGCCGGCCTCGCTCGACGAGGCCGTGGCGGCGCTCGCCGCCATGCCCGCCGCCGTGCCCGTGGCCGGCGGCACCGACCTGATGGCCTCCGTCAACGCCGGGCTGCTGCGGCCCGCCGCGCTCGTCGGCCTGGGCCGGATCAACGAGATCCGCGGCTGGCAGTACCAGGACGGGCATGCCCTGCTCGGTGCCGGGCTCACCCACGCGCGGATGGGACGGCCGGATTTCGCCGCTCTGATCCCCGCGCTGGCGGCGGCCGCGCGGGCCGCCGGGCCCCCGCAGATCCGCAACGCCGGCACCCTCGGCGGCAACATCGCCACCGCCGCGCCGACGGGCGACGCGCTGCCCGTACTGGCCGCGCTGGAGGCGATCCTCGTCATCCACGGCCCGGGCGGCTCGCGCCGCGAGATCCCGGTCTCGCACCTGCTGGCCGGCCGCGAGATGCTGCGGCCCGGCGAGCTGATCGGCTTCGTGCGGGTGCCGCTGCTGCACGCGCCGCAGGTCTTCCTGAAGGCCACGGGACGTACCGGGCCGGGGCGCGCGGTGGCGTCCGTGGGGCTCGTACTGGATCCCGCCCGCCGCGGTGTGCGCTGTGCGATCGGCGCGGTCGCGCCCATGCCGCTGCGCCCGCTGGAGGCCGAGCAGTGGGTCGCCTCGCTGATCGACTGGGACGGGGAGCGGACGCTGGCTCCCGAGGCGCTGGAGGCCTTCGGCGAGTACGTCGCGGCCGCCTGCGTCCCCGACCAGGGGGAGCCGGTGGCACCCGGGGTACTGCATCTGCGGCGGACGGTCGCCGTGCTGGCACGGAGGGCCCTGGGGAGGGCGCTGAGCTCATGAGTGGGAACGAGAACGTGAGCGGAACGACGGGCGACGCGGGTCCCGCGGGCCACACCGGCACCGGCTGGGGCTGGGAGCCGGTCCCGCAGGGCGGCGAGTACGACTCCGACGCGACGGCCTTCGTGAAGCTGCCGCAGGACATGCTGGACGCGCTCGGCACCGGGGAGCCCCTCGCGGCGCCCGGGCACGGCTACGTGCCGCCGCCGATGATCGTGCCGCTGGGTTCGGGCAGTGCGGATCCGGCGGCGACGGGTACGTGGACCATGCCGGCGCAGTGGCCCGAGGCGGGGACGGCGGGCCGGGGCGGCCCGGGGACCGCGGGTGCCCCGGCCGGCGCCCACGCGCCCGCGCCGGTCGGAGGGCCGATCCCGGCCTCGATCCCGCTTCCGGCGTCGGTGGCGGCGGCGTTCGAGGGTGCGGGACAGGATCCCGTCCGGGCATCGGGCCAGGCGGCCGGCCAGGCCGCGGTCCCCGGGGCTGGTCCGGCTTCGGCTTCGGCTTCGGCCGAGGGTGCGCACGATCCCGGTGCCACCGCCGAGTGGCGGTTCCCGGAGGCGGTCCAGGACTCCGAGCCCGTGACCACCGGCCAGTGGACCCTGCCGGAACTGCCCGAGCAGACCGGCGAGTTCCGGCACAGCGCCCCGGCGGCCGACTGGAGCCAGGCTCCGGCGACGCTGCCGGGCGGCGCGGCGGCCCCCTGGGCGACCCATCCCGACTACGAGGCGGCGGCCGCCGCCGCCGGTCAGGGTACGGCCGGTCCGGGTGCCGTGATGAGCTCGGGCGTGCTGCCCGAGGCGCGCCCCGACGCGGGTGACACCGGGACCTCGGGCGCCGGCCTGCGGCGGCTCGGCGGCCCCGGCGTCGGCGGCCCCGGACGCGGTCCCCGCGTGCTGGGCGGCCCCGGTGTGGGCACGCTCCCGGAGGCGGCGGAGCCGGAGCCGGGGCATGCTGCCCCGCACGACATCGAGGCCGCCCACGGCCCGGCGGGGACGCCGGTCACGGCGGAACGGCCGCATCCGGGGGCGGAGGCCGCAGAAGCCGCTCCGGCGGCCGGGATGGCTTCGGCGTCCGTCGCGGCCGCGGAGTACGTGCTGTCGGGCGGTCACGGGGTCGGCGGCGTCGCCGGCGGTGACGGCGGCTTCACGGGGTCCGGGGACACCGACGGGCACGGATTCACGGCATCGGGCCACGGCCCCGCCGGGGCGGAGCCCGGGCCGGGCGGTGAGCACGGGCCGGGCGGTGAGCACGGGTTCACGGCGGAGCCCGCCGCGGAGCGGGCCCCGGAGCCTGCCGGTACGGACGGGCGGGGTTTCGCCTTCGCCGGAGCCGGGGCTCCGGGAACGCCGGGTGGGGACACCGCGGACATCGCCGCGGCGACTCCGGATGCGGGCGGGGGCGAAGGCCTCCCGGCCGAGGGGGCGGCGTACGAAGAAGACGCGACAGCCGGGGCCGTCGCCCATCACGAGCATCCGCTGGCGTCCTACGTCCTGCGCGTCAACGGCGCGGACCGGCCCGTCACCGGCGCGTGGATCGGCGAGTCCCTGCTCTACGTGCTGCGCGAGCGCCTCGGCCTCGCCGGCGCCAAGGACGGCTGCTCGCAGGGTGAGTGCGGGGCGTGCGCGGTGCAGGTCGACGGCCGGCTCGTCGCCTCCTGCCTGGTGCCGGCCGCGACGGCGGCGAGCAGCGAGGTGCGGACCGTGGAGGGGCTCGCCGGTGGCGGGGAACTCTCGGACGTGCAGCAGGCGTTGTGCAGGTCGGGTGCGGTGCAGTGCGGGTTCTGCGTGCCCGGCATGGCCATGACCATCCACGACCTGCTGGAGGGCAACCACGCCCCCAGCGAGCTGGAGACGCGCCAGGCCCTCTGCGGCAACCTGTGCCGCTGCTCCGGCTACAAGGGCGTCATCGAGGCCGTGCGCGAGGTCGTCGCCGAGCGCGAGGCGTCGGCCGGGGCCGAGGCGCCCGGGACCGGGACCGGGACCGCGACCGGAAACGGTGCGGGGTCCGGGAGCGGGGCCGTGAGCGGCTCTGGCGCGGAGGCGCGCATTCCGCACCAGGCGCCGCCCGGCGAGGGCGGGATCCACCACAACGGAGGCATGGCGTGAGCGGGCACGACGCGGCCACGGCCACGACGACGGTATCGGTCTCCACGGGCGCCTCGGCCACCGCGGCGCCCGAGGCGGGCGAGCAGGAGGTGCCACGCGGAATCGGAGCCTCCGTGCCCGCCGCCGACACCCGCGCCAAGAGCGAGGGCACCTTCCCGTACGCCGCCGACCTGTGGGCCGAGGGCCTCCTGTGGGCCGCCGTCCTGCGCTCCCCGCACGCCCACGCCCGCATCCTCTCCATCGACACCTCCGCGGCCGCCGCCATGCCCGGCGTGCGCGCCGTCGTCACCCACGCCGACGTCCCCGGCGCCACCACCCACGGCCGCCGCGTCGCCGACCGGCCCGTCTTCGCCCACGACGTCGTACGCCACCACGGCGAGCCCATCGCCGCCGTCGCCGCCGACCACCCGGACACCGCCCGCCTCGCCGCCGCCGCGATCGCCGTCGAGTACGAGCTGCTGGACGCGGTCACGGACCCCGAGCAGTCGTTCGGCGCCCCCGCCCTGCACCCCGACGGCAACCTGATCCGGCACATCCCGCTCCGCTACGGCGACCCGGAGGCCACCGGCGAGGTCGTCGTCGAGGGCCTGTACCGGATCGGCCGCCAGGACCCCGCGCCCATCGGCGCCGAGGCCGGGCTGGCCGTGCCGCGGCCCGACGGCGGCGTGGAGATCTACACCGCCTCCACCGACCCCCACCTGGACCGCGACCTGGCGGCGGCCTGCTTCGGCCTCGAACCGGACCGGGTGCGGGTCGTCGTCACGGGCGTCCCGGGCGCCACGGCCGACCGCGAGGACGCGGCGTTCCAGCTGCCGCTGGGCCTGCTGGCGCTGCGCACCGGCTACCCGGTCAAGCTGGCCGCCACCCGCGAGGAGTCCTTCCTCGGCCACACCCACCGCCACCCGACGCTGCTGCGCTACCGCCACCACGCGGACGCGGAGGGGCGGCTGGTCAAGGTCGAGGCCCAGATCCTGATGGACGCGGGCGCGTACGCCGACTCGTCCTCCGAGTCGCTGGCGGCGGCGGTCGCGTTCGCCTGCGGCCCGTACGTGGTCCCGCACGCCTTCGTCGAGGGCTGGGCCGTCCGTACGAACAACCCGCCGTCGGGCCATGTGCGGGGCGAGGGCGCGATGCAGGTCTGCGCCGCGTACGAGGGCCAGATGGACAAGCTCGCGGCCGCGCTCGGCATCGACGGCGCCGAGCTGCGCCTGCGCAACGTACTGGCGACGGGCGACCTCCTGCCCACGGGCCAGACGGTGACCTGCCCGGCGCCGGTGGCCGAACTCCTGCGCGCGGTCCGCGACTTCGAACTCCCCTCCCTCCCGAAGGACACCCCCGAGGACGAGTGGCTGCTGCCGGGCGGCCCGGAGGGCGCGGGCGAGCCGGGCGCGGTGCGGCGCGGGGTCGGGTACGGCGTGGGCATGGTCCACATGCTCGGCGCGGAGGGCACGGACGAGGTCTCGACGGCGACGGTGAAGGTCGTCGACGGGTCGGCGACGGTGATCTGCGCCGCGGTCGACACCGGCCAGGGCTTCTCCACGCTCGCCCGCCAGATCGTCCAGGAGGTCCTGGGCGTCGACGAGGTGGTCACGGCCCCGGTCGACACGGACCAGCCGCCGGCGGGCGCGGCGGCGCACGGCCGCCACACGTGGGTGTCGGGCGGCGCGGTGGAGCGCGCGGCGAAGATGGTCCGCACCCAGCTCCTCCAGCCGATGGCCCACAAGCTGGGCATGTCGACGGAACTCCTCCAGGTCCAGGACGGCCGGATCACGTCCTACGACGGCGCGTTCTCGACGACGGTCGCGGAGGCGATGGCGGGCAAGGAACTCTGGGCGACAGCCCAGTGCCGCCCGCACCCGACGGAGCCCCTGGACGGCGACGGCCAGGGCGACGCGTTCGTCGGCCTCGCGTTCTGCGCGATCCGCGCGGTGGTGGACGTGGACATCGAGCTCGGGTCGGTACGGGTGGTCGAACTGGCGGTGGCGCAGGACGTGGGCCGCATCCTCAACCCCCGCCAGCTGGAGGCCCGTATCGAAGCGGGCGTCACACAGGGCGTGGGCGCGGCTCTGACGGAGAACCTCCGCTCGGTGTCGGGCCTGGTCCGCCACCCGGACCTGACGGGCTACGCACTGCCGACGTCGCTGGACGCGCCGGCGGTCCGGATCGTCAAACTGGTCGAAGAACGGGACGTGGTGGCGCCGTTCGGGGCGAAGGCGGCGAGCGCGATCCCCGTGGTGACGACCCCGGCGGCGGTGGCCTCGGCGGTACGCGCGGCCACGGGCCGCCCGGTGAACAGGCTCCCGATCCGGCCATCGGCGGCGGTGGCGGCGCCCAACTCGTGACCGTGTGACCCGCATTGCACCTGCAACCCCGAGGTTGGGGCTGTCGGTACCGGTCGCTAGAGTGATCGGTAAGACGTAGTGCGTGCGCGATTGAACGGGTGCGAACGGGGAGGGGCCACGGCGGAAACGCCGCGACCCCGGGGATTTTCGGGGAGTCGGGGAGGCCATCGTGGCAGAAGACAACGGGGCGGGCCTGGTGGGAGCGAGCCTCGCGCTGGGCTTGCCGGGTCCGATGGGTGCGCTTGCGGGGGCGGCTTACGGGGCGACCGCTGCGGCACTGCGGGTCCAGTACGACGACTTGAAGGACTATCAGAAGCTGGTGGACAGCCTCCTGAAGACGCTCCAGGAGTCCCCGGCCGATCACGGGAAGCTGGCCGACGGCACGTTGCCGCAGGCAGCCCTGGGCAAGGGCTTCGCGCAGGCCGAGAAGCTCTTCAAGGCGTACACCACCGTCCACACGGAGCTGCAGAAGCTGTCGAAGGGGCTGGCGGTGCAGATCGAGGCGCTCGGCATCGCCATCCAGTCCGCGGGCGGCGGCTACAGCCAGGTGGACGAGGAGACGAAGCGGCGCATGGCTCTGCTCGCCAAGCAGGCCCATGAGCAGTACGAGCGGAAGCGGGACCCGTACGCGGACGAGTCGGCCGACGGCGGACAGCCGGGCACGCCGAACACGCCGCAGCCGAACGGGACGAAGAAGGGCAGTTTCTTCGGATGAGCGAGTTCGAGGGCTACACACACGCGCAGCTGTACGCCATGGTCGCTGCGATCGACCCGGACAAGACCTTCAACTGCGCCACGCAGCTCACCAACGCTGCGAAGGCGATCGAGGAGATCGGGAAGAAGCTCAAGGACCACAAGGTCAAGGGCTGGGAGGGCGAAGCGGCCGAGGCCTTCCAGAACTGGGTGAACCAGACGGGCAGCGCGACCCTGGTGCTCGCCGAGTACAGCGCCGCCGGCGGCAAGTACATGGCTGAGACCACGCAGATCATGCGTGAGGTCAAGCCGACCGACTACGGCGCGGGCAACATGCCGAACTACAGCGCGTCCGCGGAGGCGACGCTCAGGGCGAACCTGGCGACGTCCCGTGAATACCACAACGACCCGGATGCGGTGAAGCTGGGCCAGGACGCCTGGTCGAAGCTGAACGGGGACCACGCGCGGGCCGTGGACGCGATGACCAAGCTGGCCGGGTCGTACGACAAGTCGGCGCAGCAGATGGATGCCGCGAAGATCCCTACGTTCCCGCCGCCGCCGGATGTGCTGGTGCCGCCGGCTATCTATGGCTCGGACGATATGGCGAGGCCTGGAGGAGAGTCCGGCGGAGGAGCCGGCTCGACAGGTTCTTCGTACGCGCCCCAAGGCTCGTCACACAGCACGCCCTCGGGTGATTCCGGTACGGTGCCCGGGCGTTCGGTGCAGCCTGACAACACGGTCCCCTCCGTGCCCACGCCGTCGGTTCCGGACCGCGAGGTGGGCGTGGACCTCGACAGCACCGCGACGCTTCCGCATCGGACTCTGCCTCCGGTGACGACCGCGCCAGGACAGCTGCCCACGGGTCCCGTCGGCCCTACTGGGGGCCCCGTTATCCCGCCTGTGGGCTTCCCGCCGGCCGGCGGCCTGAAGCCGCCCGGCCTCACCGGCCCGGGCATCGGTCCCTACCCGGGACTGGGCGGTCCCGGCACGCCTCCTTCCGGCGGCAAGGTCCTCGGCACGCCGGGAATGGCCCCGCGTGACAGCGGCATCACGGGAGGCCGGCCTGTGACGTCCACCGGACCCGGCTCGGGCATCCCGCGCGGCACCGTCATCGGCGAAGGAACCCAGGCCGGCCGTGGCATGGGCGGCGGCATGGGACACGGCGGCGGTCACGCAGGAGGCCAGGGCGGCTTCGCGGCAGGTCGTCGACTCGCCTCGGAGCCGGGAGGCGTCGTCGGAGGCCGCCAGCCCGGTGCGGGCACTCGCCCGATCGCGGGCGGCCAGCCGTTCACCCAGGGCGGCTCGGGTCTTGTGCGCAACGGCGCGGGTGCCATGGGGCACGCGGGTGCACGTTCACAGACGCCGGGCAAGCGGCGGGACGAGCAGCACGGCGAACGCGCTGACTACCTGGTCGAGGACGAAGAGACCTGGCAGAGCGACCGTCGCGTCGCTCCGCCAGTGATCGACTGAGCAGAACGGACGTTGCACGAGATGCACATGCGCAAGGCGACCGCGGCCCTGGTGGGCCTACTGCTGGCCGGGGTCGCCGCGACCCCGGCTCATGCAGGGACCATTCGCTCGCAGCAATGGCATCTCGACGCCATGAAGGCGGACGAGATCTGGAAGATCACCACTGGCAAGGGGATCACTGTCGCGGTGATCGATACCGGCCTCAAGCGCATCCCGGAACTGCAAGGACAAGTCGTTCCCGGCGCGGTCTTTCCTGTGGGTGATGCCCCCGGCGACCAAGACAATGACTACGACGGTCACGGCACCGGCATTTCCGCGATGATCGCTGCTAGCGGAAAGCACCCGAGTGGTGACGGTGCCTATGGACTTGCCCCCGGGGCCAAGATCCTCCCGATCCGTGTGCCTGACACGCTGGAAGGGTCGAATACCCCGTCGATTGTCGCGGCCATTCGATACGCCGCGGACTCGGAAGCCAAGGTCATCAACATCTCGCTGGCCACCGGCGGGAAGCCAGAGGACGATCGGGATCGCGCTGAAGCGGTGAAGTACGCCCTCTCTAAGGGAAAGCTGATCTTCGCTGGCGTGGGCAACAACGGGAATTCAACCAACAGGCTTCTCTACCCGGCCGGGACTCCTGGAGTGGTCGGCGTTGGAGCAGTGGACGCCACTGGAGAGCCGACCAAGGAGTCCCAGCACGGATCTCAGGTGGATTTTTCTGCACCGGGGATGGACATCGTCACGGCTTGTACCGGCAAGACAGGACTGTGCAAAACCCACGGCACCAGTGATGCGACCGCCCTCGCCTCCGCCTCCGCGGCCCTGATCTGGTCCGCGCACCCCGACTGGACCAACAACCAGGTCCTGCGGGTCCTGTTGAACACCGCTGCGAAGCCCGTCGACGGGTCCGCGCGCAACGACTTCATCGGCTACGGCATCGTGCGGCCGAGGGTCGCTCTCGACACGCCCGGTGACCCCGGTCCGGCCGATGTCTTCCCGCTCCCCGACCTGGCGGCGGCGGACGGGAAGAACTCGCCGACCCCGTCGGCCGACGGCAAGAAGCCCGAGTCCAGTGCGCCCGCTCCGCAGGCAGCGGCCAAGAAGGACGGCGGTGGCGGCCTTCTGTGGATCGGGCTCGGGCTCGGCGCCTGCGTGCTCATCGGAGGGGCCGTCACCGTGGTCGCCGTCCGACACAGGAAGGCCTGACGGCGACCGAGCGCTCATGGGGAGACTCGCTGCCGGAGCCGTAACCACAAGCAGCGATCAGCGTGTTAGACGTTGATGTGACACAGGGAGAGAAGCACGCGATGTCGTTCGACGAGGAATGGTCCACCGCGCGCGCCACGGCCGCGGCCAACGTCTCGATGCGCCTGAACCACGTACCCGCCGACCCCGGCGGTGGCGGCACGGCCGGCGGCGATCTCGAGATCAATCAGGACCACATCGGCGCCATCGGCTCCGAGGCCTACAAGCTGCACACCCGGCTCCTGACCGACGGCAAGCACGCCGCCACCGCCACCAGCGAGGCCGCCGGCGCGCTCACGAAGGAGAGCTTCGGGAGCGGGGCGGCGCTGCTGAAGGTCGGCAGCATGTGGGAGAGCCAGGTGAAGACCCTCGTGGCCGCCTGCGCGAACATCTCCAACGGGCTCAACTACTCGCTCTCCGCCCACGCCAAGGAAGAGCAGCAGTTGTACGCAGACTTCACCACGTCCGCGATCGACAAGTACCTCAAGTAGGCGGCCCCTCCATGCTGACGTACGAGAACGTGATGAACGCGCCCCTGGACAAGCTCCAGACGGCGGCCACGGACTGGAAGGCCATGGCCGACAAGCTGGACGAGATGGCCGAGGCCGCTCGCAACGGCATGAAGGCCAAGGCCGACAAGGCGCAGTGGAGCGGGGTCACCGCAGGCGTCGGACGGGCGTTCGTCGACAAGACGGCCAAGGAGTTCGAGGACGCGGCGAAGGAGGCCAAGGGCGTCCACCAGCTCCTCAGCGACGGCCACACCACCATCAAGACCGCGCGGGACGCGCTGAAGAAGGCCGTCGACGAGGAGGCTCCGGCCGCCGGGTTCCGCGTGGACGCGGCCGGCAAGGTCTCGGCCGTTCCGATGGACCCGAAGACCGAGTTCGCTGCCCGGCACGACCCGGACTACCCGGAGTTCAAGCGCAAGCAGGAGGAGAACCGCAAAGCCTGGCAGGCGAGGGTCGACCGGCTCGTGGAGGACTGCGCGGACGCAGACGACTCCCTGGCCCGCGCGCTGCGCGCGAACGTCTCGGACGACCACGACTTCACCGCGCCGAAGTACACCACCCTCGACGGCGAGCAGGCCGACCGGGCGGCCGAGCTGATGAGGAAGCTCAGCAAGGAGCCGGGCGGCGTGGCCCGCGATCCGGGGGCGCTGCGCGAGCTGGAGGACCTGCTCGACGACAACCGCAACGACGCGGAGTTCGCCCCGGACTTCTACCGCAAGCTCGGCCCCGAAGGCACGCTGGAGGCGTACGCGAAGCTGTCCATCGACGCCTCGACCCTCGGTGAGGCCGGCAAGGACCGCCTGGCGATGGTCGGCAACATCCAGAACGACATGGGCGCGATGCTGGGTCTCGCCACGCAGCAGAGTTCGCCGAACCACCTGGACGCGGCGTGGACGACGGGCCTGATGAAGGCCGGCCGCAAGGAGATGCAGGTCACCGGGGATATGACCAGCAGGATCTACGGGTACCAGGCGCTGGGCGCGCTGCTCCACGAAGGCAAGTACGACAAGGAATTCCTGACCTCGGTCGGCCGGGACATGGTCGCCTTCGACCGCGAGAACCCGAAGGCATGGGAGCACGGATCCCCGTACGACCCGAAGACGGTGCTCAGCCAGGGCAAGGACGGCAGCCGCGGCTTCTACCCGCTGACGGGTCTGATGGACGCGATGTCCCACAACCCGGACGCGGCGACGGCCTTCTTCAACGAGCCGGTCCGCCAGGACAGCAACGGCGACGGCATCGTCACCACGGCCGACAAGGCCGTGTCCGGCCAGCACGGCAAGGCCCGGGGCATGGTCGACTACATGCTGGACAAGGAGTCCTGGGCCGACGCCTTCGACCGGACGCCCAGCCACCCCTACGGCGAAGCGGGTCCGGCCCAGGAGGCACTCGGCGGCGCCCTGGAAGCGGCCGTCTCGGGCCGCGTACCGGGCGACGAGGACGCGAAGCCGGTCCCGCACACCAAGGACATGACGGCGATCATGGAACGCGTCGTCGAGAAGATCGGCGACGACCCGTCCCTGGTGGCGCAGGACCCGGACGACGAGGACAAGAAGCCGAGGCTGGGCCCCATGGCGGGGCACTTCGGCAACATGGCGGCGGAATACATCCCGGACCTCCAGGCAGCCGCTGAGAACGGCGGCCACCAGATCAAGGTCACCGGCACGATGGCCGAATTCGATGAGGGGACGGTGTCCCGCTTCCTCGGTGCGGTCGGCCAGGACCCCGAGGCCTACGGCGCCATCACCAACGCGAATCAGGCGTTCACGGCGGTGCTGGTCAACGATGTCGTCCAGCACCGGGACCAGTACACCTTGTTGGGTGACGCGGTGGGGATCGCAGTACAGCCCGGCGGTCAGATCGCAGGCATGATGACGGAGGCCCGTGCCCAAGGCATGCATGCCGAGACCGCCCACACGAACGAGGAATACGTGAAGGGCGTCGAGGACGGCGCCAAGTGGATCAACCGTGGCATCTCGGCGGTTGGCGGCAAGTACCTGGAAATGGTGCCCGTCGCCGGCGACATCGTGGAGTGGGTCCAGGAAGACGTCACCGAGTACTTCGTCGAGGATGCGAAGGACAAGGGCAAGGAAAAGACCGGCGACACCGAAAAGGCCGTGGCGGACATGTACTCCAGAGCGGATCTCAGCACCAGTAGGGCAGCGGAAAGCGCGGTGCGCAGCTCGGCCATCGGTTCGGGTCTCTCGCAGAAGGACATCGATACGTTGGCCGGCGTGGCATCCAAGGAGTCCTCTGTCGCGCACTCGGTCGGCCGTGACCTGGTGGACAGCTCGAAGGGGTCGTCGTAATGCCTTCGGCGGCATCGGTGCGATCCGTCGCAGCAGTCGTGACCGCCGGCATACTGCTGGTCGGCTGCTCAGGCAACGAGGAGAAGGCCGCCACCGCTTCGGAGATGCCGGAGCGGTTGTGCTGGGGAGCCTTCGACGCCAAGGTCGTGGCGCCCCTGCTGGGCAACGGGAAGAAGATCACGGAGGACACGCGGGACGCGTTCTCCTTGGCAGCCGATCTGGACAAGATCACCTGTCGCGTTCAGCTGGACGGGGCGACTGCGATGACGGCATTCGCGTGGCGCAAGCCTTCAGGCAGCGACTCGTTCTGGCAGGCACTCGACTCCCTGCATCCGGAAAAGCTCGACCTGGGACGCAAAGGCCTGGTGTGGGATGGCGGTGCCACGCTCTTGTACACATGTCGAACTCCGGAAGGGTCCTTCGAACTGGAGCTGGGCATCGACAACGGTCCGGCGTCCATTGACAGTGCCAAGGCCAAGTTGCTGAATGCCCAGCTCATGAAGGATTACCAGGACTTCACCCGCAAGCGGCTGAATTGTGCCCCCTGACGTACGGGACGGACGAAGGCCGCCCAGGGGGTGCTGGGCGGCCTTTGGGAGAAGCCGTGGCGGGAATTGAACCCGCGTGCCTCGCTTTGCAGGCGAGTCCCTCAACCACTCGGGCACACGGCTGTGGGGTGGTGACTTCCACGACCGTACGAGGGGGTGACGGGTGAGGGAAGGGAGGCGCTGGGGATGCAATGCGACTGCCATGGCGCGTTCACAGTCGTAGGTCCCGGGACCGAGGCGGGATGCGACCAATTGACAGGGGCGTAGCCCGGGGGTGGGGCTTACTCTGGGGCGATGAGTGCCCTTGAAGACCGTCTGTCGCAGCGCAGTGTGCCGGTTCCTCCGGAGTCGGAGGGCGGGATCCTGGGGTCCGCGTACCGGGTGCTCAGCATCGGGATCATTTCCGTCATCTTCCTGATCGCCTTCGAGGCGACCGCCGTCGGGACGGCCATGCCCGTCGCCGCGCGCGAGCTGGACGGGATCGGGCTCTACGCCTTCGGTTTCTCCGCCTACTTCACCACCAGCCTCTTCGCCATGGTGCTGTCAGGGCAGTGGGCCGACAGGGAGGGGCCGTTGCGGCCCCTGACCGTCGGGATCGCCGCCTTCGCCGCCGGCCTGGTGTGCGCCGGGACCGCCGGGGTCATGTGGATCTTCGTCCTCGGGCGGGCCGTCCAGGGGTTCGGGGGCGGGCTGGTCATCGTCGCGCTGTACGTCGTGGTGAGCCGGGCCTACCCGGAGCGGCTGCGGCCCGCGATCATGGCCGCCTTCGCGGCGAGCTGGGTGGTGCCGTCCATCGTCGGGCCGCTGGCCTCCGGGGCCGTGACCGAGCACCTCGGCTGGCGCTGGGTGTTCCTCGGGATACCCGTGCTGGTCGTCGTACCGCTGGTGGTGGCCCTGCCCGCGATACGGCGCACCGCGTCCGGGCCGGTGGATCCGGGCGCGCCGCCCGCCGCCTTCGACGGGAGGCGGATCCGGCTGGCGTTCGGGATCTCGGCCGGGGCGGGGCTGTTGCAGTACGCCGCGCAGGACCTGCGGTGGCTCTCGCTGCTGCCGGCCGCCGCGGGCGTGGCGCTGCTGGTGCCGGCCGTACGGGGGCTGCTGCCGCGCGGTACGTACGTGGCCCGGCGCGGGCTGCCTTCGGTGGTGCTGCTGCGCGGGGTGGCGGCGGGGTCGTTCATCTCGGCGGAGAGCTTCGTGCCGCTGATGCTGGTGACCCAGCGGGGGCTGAGCCCGACGCTGGCCGGGTTCTCGCTGGCGGCGGGCGGGGCGACCTGGGCGGGGGGCTCGTGGCTGCAGTCGAAGCCGCGGATGGCGCCGTACCGGGAGCGGCTGATGGTGGCCGGGATGGTGCTGGTGGCCTTCGCGATCGCGGCCGCGCCGGCCGTGCTGATCGAGGCAGTGCCGGTGTGGACGCTGGCGGTCGGCTGGGCTGTGGGGTGCCTGGGGATGGGGCTGGTGACCGCCTCGACGAGCGTGCTGCTGCTGGAACTGTCGGCGCCGGAGGAGGCGGGGGCCAATTCCGCCGCGCTGCAGATCTCGGACGCGCTGGCCAATGTGGTGCTGCTGGCGGCGGGGGGCGCGGCCTTCGCCGCGCTGGGCGGGGGAGCGGTGGGGGCCGCGCACGCCGTCGCCGCCGAGGGGGCGGGCGCGGGTTCGCACCCGGCGGCGTTCGTCGTGGTCTTCCTGCCGATGGCGTGCGTGGCGCTGGTGGGGGCGTGGGTCGCGACCCGGCTGTACGGGGAGAAGCCGGAGCCGGTCGCCGCGCCGGCGTGAACGGTCCGGCGCCCGGCGCCCCGGCGCCCGACGTCCAGCGTCCAGCCTCTTGTGCCCCGGCCGGCGGCCCCGGGGCAGGGGCGAAAACACGGTGAGGGCCCGGGCGCCGCTGCGTACGCTGCCCGGATGGAGAACTTGATCGTTCGGCTCGACGGCGGTGACCGGGCCCAGCTTGCCGATCTCGCCGATGCGAGCGGGCGCACCCCCGAGGACGTCGTGCGGGAGGCCGTGCGGCGGTACCTGCGGGACGAGCGGGCGCGGGTCGGGGACGAGGCCGCGCGCTTGGCGCAGCGGCACGACGCGCTGCTGAAGCGGCTCGGCCAGTGAGCGGCCCCGGCCCCCGCCCCGGCGGCAAGGCGGCCCGGTCCGGCGGTGTGCGGTACCTGACCCTTGCCGAGGTGCTCGACCTCGCCCGCCACGCCTGCCTGGAGCAGAGCGTCGAGCTGCGTGCCCCCGGGCTGCTGGAGTCCGCGGTGCACCGGCCCCGCGCGCGGATGTTCGGGACTCCCGCGTACGCGGACCCGTACGAGCAGGCCGCCGCGCTCCTGCACGGGATCGCGATCAACCACCCCCTCGTCGACGGCAACAAGCGGACGGCCTGGCTCGCCGCCGCGACCTTCCTGGCCGTGAACGGCATCGACCTCGCCGGCGTGGACCAGGACGCCGCCTACGACCTGGTCATCGACGTGGCCGCCGGCCACGAGGCCGATGTGGCGCGTCTCGCCGAGCGGTTGCGCCGGATGTGACGCTCGCCGCACCCGCCGAGGTCACGGGCCTGTCCCTCCCCGAGGGGCCCGTCGGCCCCGGTAGGGTGGCCCGGTTGTCCTACGTACGACCGCCGCCGAGAGCCCGAACCGGAGACCGTGACTACTACCGCCTCCCACCACCTCTCACCCGCCTTTCCCGGCCGTGCCCCTTGGGGTACCGCCAGCAAGCTGCGCGCATGGCAGCAGGGTGCGCTGGACCGGTACATCCAGACCCAGCCCCGCGACTTCCTCGCGGTCGCGACGCCCGGCGCAGGCAAGACGACCTTCGCGCTGACGCTCGCCTCCTGGCTGCTGCACCACCACGTCGTGCAGCAGGTGACCGTCGTCGCCCCCACCGAGCACCTGAAGAAGCAGTGGGCCGAGGCCGCCGCCCGGATAGGAATCCGGCTGGACCCGGAGTACTCCGCCGGGCCGCTGAGCAAGGACTACCACGGGGTCGCCGTCACGTACGCGGGCGTGGGCGTGCGCCCGATGCTGCACCGCAACCGCTGCGAGCAGCGCAAGACGCTCGTCATCCTCGACGAGATCCACCACGCCGGTGACTCGAAGTCCTGGGGCGAGGCCTGCCTGGAGGCCTTCGACCCGGCGACCCGGCGGCTCGCGCTGACCGGCACGCCCTTCCGGTCCGACACCAACCCCATCCCCTTCGTCACCTACGAGGAGGGGAACGACGGGATCCGGCGGTCTTCCGCCGACTACACCTACGGGTACGGGAACGCGCTGGGCGACGGTGTCGTCCGGCCCGTGATCTTCCTGTCCTACAGCGGCAACATGCGCTGGCGCACCAAGGCGGGCGACGAGATCGCCGCCCGCCTCGGCGAGCCGATGACCAAGGACGCCATCTCCCAGGCCTGGCGCACCGCGCTGGACGCACGGGGCGACTGGATGCCGAACGTGCTGCGCGCCGCCGACCAGCGCCTGACCGAGGTCCGCAAGGGCATCCCGGACGCGGGCGGGCTCGTGATCGCCTCCGACCAGGACTCGGCGCGCGCGTACGCCAAGCTGATCCGCGAGATCACCGGCACCAAGGCCACCCTCGTCCTCTCCGACGACACCGGCGCCTCGAAGAACATCGACACGTTCAGCGCGAACGACGACCGCTGGATGGTCGCCGTCCGGATGGTGTCCGAGGGCGTCGACGTACCGCGCCTCGCGGTCGGCGTGTACGCGACGACCATCTCGACCCCGCTCTTCTTCGCGCAGGCGGTCGGACGCTTCGTGCGTTCGCGCAGGCGCGGCGAGACGGCTTCCGTCTTCCTCCCGACCATTCCCTATCTCCTCGGCTTCGCCAACGAGATGGAGGTCGAACGCGACCACGTCCTCGACAAGCCCAAGAAGAAGGGCGAGGAGGACCCGTACGCCGAGTCCGAGAAGGAGATGGACGAGGCGAACCGGCAGGAGGACGAGGACACCGGCGAGGACGAGCAGATGTCCTTCGAGGCGCTGGAGTCCGACGCCGTCTTCGACCGGGTGCTCTACGACGGCGCCGAGTTCGGCATGCAGGCGCACCCGGGCAGCGAGGAGGAGCAGGACTACCTCGGCATCCCGGGCCTGCTGGAACCGGACCAGGTGCAGATGCTGCTCCAGAAGCGGCAGTCCCGGCAGATCGCGCACAGCCGCCGCAAGCCGGACGCCGAGGCGGACCTGCTGGAGCTGCCGGCCGAGCGGCGGCCGGTGGTCTCGCACAAGGAGCTGCTGGAGCTGCGGAAGTCGCTGAACACGATGGTGGGCGCGTACGTCCACCAGAGCGGCAAGCCGCACGGTGTGATCCACACGGAACTGCGGCGCGTGTGCGGCGGGCCGCCGAGCGCGGAGGCGACGGCGGGACAGCTGCGGGAGCGGATCAAGAAGGTGCAGGAGTGGGCCACCCGGATGCGGTGACCCCGTTGCTCCCTCCACCGCTTCCTCTCTCCCCGTCCACCGTTCCTACGGACTGACGGGCGGGCCCCGGGCGGAGTTTCGTACGGGGGCGCCGTCACGTTCCGTGTCCGGACCGCGGGCCGGCCCGGCGGCGCCCGGGTCCCGCGGCCCCCGATCGGCGTCGGCCGATCGCACAGGCGCACGCGGTCGGTCCAGGTAACGAAACGACTCCGGCGGCGATCGTTTACCGGCATAAAGGGGTAGTTGGCGCCCGGATTCTGGACGAGCCCTTCCGCTGAGCGGACCCGCTCGCTAATGTCCCCGCATCGAACGCCCCGTGGCAGAGCCGCCGCGGGAGCGCAGCCGGTGCCATGGCCGCTACCGGCGGCCTCTCGTGCGTCGCCGTGGGACCGGCGCCGCACATCCTGAGAGTCACCGCCGCTCACCGAGAGAGGGAGAGGCGTCGTGACCGCGGAAACCTCCCAGACTCTGGACCGAGGACTCAGGGTCCTCAAATTGCTCGCCGACACCGACCACGGTCTGACCGTCACCGAGCTCTCCAACCGCCTCGGTGTCAACCGCACCGTGGTCTACCGCCTGCTGGCCACCCTTGAGCAGCACGCCCTGGTCCGGCGCGACCTGGGCGGCCGGGCCCGTGTCGGGCTCGGCGTACTGCGTCTCGGCCGGCAGGTGCACCCGCTGGTGCGCGAGGCGGCCCTGCCCGCGCTGCGGTCCCTCGCCGAGGACATAGGCGCCACCGCGCACCTGACCCTCGTCGACGGCACCGAGGCGCTCGCCGTGGCCGTCGTCGAGCCCACCTGGACCGACTACCACGTGGCCTACCGGGCCGGCTTCCGCCACCCGCTGGACCGCGGGGCGGCCGGGCGGGCCATTCTGGCCGCCCGTCAGGGCACGCTGACCGAGCCCGGGTACACGCTGACCCACGGGGAGCTGGAAGCGGGCGCCAGCGGAGCAGCGGCCCCGCTCGTGGGCATCACGGGGCTGGAGGGCAGCGTGGGCGTCGTGATGCTGGCCGACGCCGTGCCGGAGCGGGTCGGCCCGCGCGTGGTGGACGCGGCCCGAGAGGTGGCCGACGCCCTGCGCTGACGCGTGTCCGGCCGCGCCCCGGCCGGGTACGGGGAGCCCGCCCGGCCGCGTCCCGCACGGTGGGGCGCGGGGCGCGCGGGGGCGCCCGATACATTGGCCGGGTGCTCTCTCGCCTCACACGTCTGCCGCGTCCCGCCGCCCTGGCCGTCTGCGCCGTGCCCGTGCTCGGGCTGTTCGCCGTCGCCGCCTTCGCGCCGCTGCCCTTCGTGATCGCCCAGCCGGGTCTCACGGCCGACGTGCTCGGCGACCGCGACGGCAAGCCGGTCATCTCCGTGACGGGCGCCCCGACCCGGCAGACCACCGGCCAGCTGCGGATGACCACCATCCAGGCCACCGGCCCCTCCACCACCGTGACCCTGCCCGAGCTCGTCGACGACTGGTTCGACAGCACCCGGGCGGTCATGCCCAAGGAGGCGGTCTACCCCTCCGGCGGAAGCGACAAGGAGATCGAGGCGCACAACCTGGAGCAAATGGCCGCGTCGCAGTCCACGGCCACCCAGGCCGCCCTCGGCTTCCTCCACAAGGACCCGAAGGACGTGAAGGTCCAGCTGAACCTCGCCGACGTCGGCGGCCCCAGCGCCGGCCTGCTCTTCTCCCTCGGCATCGTCGACAAGCTCGACGGGGACGGCAGCGGCGGTGACCTCACCGGCGGCCGCACCATCGCCGGTACGGGCACCATCAGCGCGGACGGCAAGGTCGGCGCCGTCGGCGGCGTGGCCCTGAAGACCCAGGCCGCGCGCCGCGACGGGGCGAGCGTGTTCCTCGTACCGGAGGCGGAGTGCTCGGACGCGCAGTCCGAACTCCCCGAGGGGCTCCGGCTGGTGCCCGTCAGCTCGCTGACGGACGCGGTGCAGGCGCTTCGTGCGCTGACCCGGGGAGAGCCGGTTCCTTCCTGCTGATCCCGGGCTGGTCCGCCGGCTCCGGGCCGGCCGGGCCGCGGCCGCTCTCCACCGCCCTGTCCACCGGGCGCTCCATCGTCCGCCAGGCGGGGAAGACCAGCGGTGAGAGGGTGACCAGCAGGTACGTGCCGCCGAACAGGAGCAGCGCCCGCGTCGCCCCGAACCCGTCGACCAGCAGGCCCGCCGCGAGCCCGCCCAGCGGCATGGTCAGCTCGCAGCCCGCCGTGGTCACGCCCGAGACGCGGCTGCGCAGCTCCTCCGGAACCCGCTCGTAGATCACGGTGGTCAGGATCGGGTTGAGCATGCCCGCGCCCAGCCCGGACAGGGCCATCGCCACCGCGAGCGGCAGCGGGGTGTCGGTGAAGGCGGCGGCGGCGTACCGGGGGGCGCCGCACAGCAGGAAGGCCGCGGTGAACACCGCCCGGCGCGGGAACCGCTCGCCCCACACCCCGTAGAGCAGGGCGCCCAGCAGCGCGAAGCCGCCGAAGACGGAGACGAGGAGGCCGACTGCCGTGGCGCCGCCGAGGGCCTCGCGTCCGTGCACGGGCAGCAGGACCGCGGACCAGCCCTGGTCCAGGCCGTTGGTCATCATCACCATCACGGTGATGCCCAGCAGCAGCCGGGTGCGGGTCAGGAAGCTCCACCCCTCGGCCAGTTCGGCTCGGTAGCCGGCGAAGGAGATCTTCCCGGCGGCCGGCTGCGGCTCGGCGGCAGGGACCCCGCGCAGGAAGGCGCTGACCAGCAGGGCCGAGACCGCGAAGGTGGCCGCGTCCAGCAGCAGGGCCGACTCGGCTCCGAAGAACGCGATCAGTACGCCGGCCAGCGCGGCCCCGATCATCCGGGCTCCGCGCGAGACCGCGTCGTACAGGCTCGCCGCACGCCCCACGGTGGTGCCGGCGTGCTCGGCGAGGCTCGGCAGCAGGACGCCGCGCGCGGTCAGGCCGGGCGTGTGGACGAGGCCGCCGACGGCCATCAGCGCGCACAGCATCCAGAACTCCAGCACGCCCGCGTAGTGCAGCAGCGGGATCGCGCCGACCGAGACGGCGCAGACGAGGTCGGAGAGGGCCGAGACCCGGCGCCGGCCGATCCGGTCGATGACGGGACCGCCGACGAGGGCGGCGACGATCACGGGCAGGGTGGCGCAGAACGCGACGACCCCGGCCCGGCCGGCGCTGCCCGTGGTCTGGAGCACGAACCACGGGACGCTGATGAGGGTGACCGCGCTCCCGGCTATGGAGATGGCGTTGGCGGCCAGTACCGCCGCGAAGGGCCGCCGGCTCATGCGGGGTACGGGAGGTGCGGGGCGGGCACGGTCCGGGCGGTGTGCGCCTCGTCGTGGATCTCGGCGGGCGTGCAGGCGTGCACGGCAGGGCTCCTTCTTCGGCGCGGGGACTGAGGGGGAGGGGCGTGCCACGTCCGGTCGACAGGGCGCCCCGTCCGATCGACGAGGCACCGCCGTGATCCGAAGGACACGGCCTAGTCGTCGGCGCGCGGCAGCGCGTGCGTGTGGAAGCGGACCGCCCGGGTGCCCTCCTCGGGGGGCAGGTCGCGGTAGCTGTCGATCAACTCGTGGAGCTTGTGGATGAGTTCGAGGCTGCGTGCGGGCGTCAGGCGCAGGGTGAAATCGCTGATGTCCGAGGCGCGCCGCCACTCCTGGGGCCAGTCGTGAGCCGTGCCGAGCCAGGTGCTCATCTCCTGCGTGTGGATCGTCGCGATCTCGTGCAGGAAGAGGTCGGCGGCGCCGCGCGTGGCCGGGTCCTCGTCGTACAGCAGCTCCTCGTCGAACCGGGTGCCGTCGTGGGCGGCCCGCCACCAGCGCTCGCGGCCCTTGCCGCGCTCCGGCGCGTCCTCGACGAAGCCGTGCGCGGCGAGCTGGCGCAGGTGGTAGCTGGTGGAGCCGCTGGACTCGCCGAGGCGCTCCGCCAGTCGGGAGGCCGTGGCGGGGCCGTCGTGGCGCAGTGTGGCCAGCATGCGCAGGCGCAGCGGGTGGGCGAGGCCGCGCAGCGAGCGGGCGTCGAGCGTACGGAGCTGTGGTCGCGGGGTTTCCGCCGGCTCTTCGGGCATGGCACGACAGTAGAGTTGCAAAGAGTTCTATGCAAGGGTTTCTTTGCAGCGTGTCCTTCGGAACCTTTGCGGCGCGTCCTCCGCGCTGCTCACCGCCTCACCGTCTCCCCGCCTCACCGCCTCACCGCACGGGCTCAGCCCTCCTGCGCCGCCTGCTCCACCAGCGGGATCACCCGCAGCGGCACCGGGTTCTCCATCACGATCGCCGTCGAGGCGCGCACGATCCCCTCGAAGCCGACGACCCGGTCGATCACCCGCTGCAGATCGGCGTTGGACCGGGCCACGAGCCGGCACAGCATGTCCCCGTGCCCGGTCGTGGTGTGCAGCTCCAGCACCTCCGGCACGCCGTTCAGGTATGCCCGTACGTCTGCCCCCTGGCCCTGTTTGATCTCCAGCGTCGCGAAGGCGGTCACCGGGTACCCGAGCGCCGCCGGGTCCACCTGGGGGCCGAACCCGCGGATGACCCCGTTCGACTGGAGCCGGTCGAGCCGGGCCTGCACGGTGCCGCGGGCCACGCCGAGCCGGCGCGAGGCCTCCAGGACCCCGATCCGGGGCTCGCGTGCGAGGAGGACGATCAGCCGGCCGTCGAGTTCGTCGATTCCCATGGCTGCCTCCCAGGCGCGGGGGTGGTCATACTGCACAGATCTCTCAGCCATCCTCCGCCTCGACTGGTCAGTCTGTACAGCCAAATAGGAAACTATTGCGCAGCTTGTGGATCGGCGGGACTCTGCGCTCATGACTGAGTCTCTGGCGAACCTCGAAACCACTCCTCTCACCTCGCGTGAGGCCGACCCCTTCCCCGTGAAGGGCATGGACGCGGTCGTCTTCGCCGTGGGCAACGCCAAGCAGGCCGCGCACTACTACTCCACCGCGTTCGGCATGAAGCTCGTCGCCTACTCCGGACCGGAGAACGGCGTCCGCGAGACGGCCAGCTACGTCCTCACCAACGGCGCCGCGCGCTTCGTGCTGACCTCGGTCATCAAGGCGACGACGGACCGCGGCCGCTTCCTCGCCGAGCACGTCGCCGATCACGGCGACGGCGTGGTCGACCTCGCGATCGAGGTCCCGGACGCCCGCGCCGCCTACGCGTACGCCGTCGAGCACGGAGCGCGCGGCCTCGACGAGCCGTACGAGGTGAAGGACGAGCACGGCACCGTGGTGCTCGCCGCCATCGCCACCTACGGCCAGACCCGCCACACCCTGGTCGAGCGCAAGGACTACACCGGCCCCTACCTGCCGGGTTACGTCTCCGTCGACCCGCTGGTCGAAGGCCCGGCCAAGCGCACGTTCCAGGCCATCGACCACTGCGTGGGCAACGTCGAGCTGGGCCGGATGAACGAGTGGGTCGGGTTCTACAACAAGGTCATGGGCTTCACGAACATGAAGGAGTTCGTGGGCGACGACATCGCCACCGAGTACTCGGCGCTGATGTCGAAGGTGGTCGCGGACGGCACCCTGAAGGTGAAGTTCCCGATCAACGAGCCCGCGATCGCGAAGAAGAAGTCGCAGATCGACGAGTACCTGGAGTTCTACGGCGGCGCCGGCGTCCAGCACATCGCGCTCGCCTCGAACGACATCGTGGCGACCGTCCGGTCGATGCGGGCGGCGGGCGTCTCCTTCCTGGACACCCCGGACTCGTACTACGACACGCTGGGCGAGTGGGCGGGCGAGACCCGCGTGCCGGTGGAGACCCTGCGCGAGCTGAAGATCCTCGTCGACCGCGACGAGGACGGCTACCTGCTGCAGATCTTCACCAAGCCCGTCCAGGACCGTCCGACGGTGTTCTTCGAGATCATCGAGCGGCACGGCTCGATGGGCTTCGGCAAGGGCAACTTCAAGGCGCTGTTCGAGGCCATCGAGCGCGAGCAGGAGAAGCGCGGCAACCTGTAACCCACAGGCCCACAGGCCCACAGGCCCACAGCCTCCGGGCCCGCGACCCCAGAGCCCCCGGCGCCGCCTTCGGCGTCCGGGGGCCTGTCCGTCCGTGCCATGCGTGCCGTCCGTGCCGTCCGTACCGGCCGCGGCGCCGTCAGGAGCCGGCCGCGCCGGGCTTGGACGACGGCGACGACGACGGCTTCGGCTTGGCCGCCTTCGGGAGCTCCGGGGCCACCCACGGCTTCGACGGCTGCATGTTCTCCGGGCCGCCCGCCGGCGGCTGGCCGATCGAGGCCAGTGCCTGCTTCGCCTGCGGGACCCGGGCCGGCGAGAACCGCGGGTTCGTCCGCATCGCCTCCTGGAAGTAGCGCCGGGCCCCGGCCTCGTCGCCCAGGCCGCGCTCGATCATCGCCCGGTGGAACGCGAACTCCGCGCTCCGCATCCCGCGGTCCGTCGACTTCTTCGCGTACTCCAGCGCGGCCGTGTCGTCGCCCGTCCTGTGCAGCGCCCACGCCAGCGCGTCCGCGACCTCCATGCTCTTGTGCCGCGCCCACTCCTGCGTCAGCCGCCGCACGGCCGCCGCCGGGTCCCCGTGGTCCGCCTCGAACAGGCCGAGCACCACCGCCTCGTTCACCCCGTCCGCGGCGCCCCGCGCGGCGGCCGCCCGCAGCATGTCGTACGGGACCTTCGCCTCGTCCCGCCGCCCCAGCGCGTCCAGCAGCTCGCCCAGCTCCAGCGCCAGCCTCGGCACCTGGGCCCGGCCCAGTGCCATCCGGTAGTCCCGGACCGCCTCCCCGCCCCGGCCCAGCCCCGCCAGCGCCCTGGCCCGGCCGCCCAGCGCCTGGGCCTGCGCCGGATCGGCGCGCAGCGCACCCTCGTACTGGCGCAGCGCCTCCGCCGCGTCGCCCCGCTCCCAGGACAGCTCCCCGAGCCGGAACAGCACGTACGCCTTCTCCGCCGGAGCCTTCGCCGCGCCCCCGGCGTGCTCCATCGCCATCGTCGCGTCCTCGCGCCAGCCGCGGTCCCGGTACACCTGCGAGGCGCGGATGAACGCCGCCAGCCCCGGCCGCAGGTCCAGCAGCCGTTCCATCGACCGCTCGGCGGCCTTGTAGTCGCCCAGGCCCGTGTACGCGTCCACCAGCACCGGGTACGCCGTCCACCGGTTCGATGCCTGCGCCCGGACGAGCTCGCCCCACTTCTTGCCGGTCCCGAAGTCGCCCCGGGCATTGGCCAGCGTGCCCATGCCCGTCATCGCGTCGAAGTTGCCCTTCTCGGCAGGGCGGATCTCCAGCGACCGCTTGAGCGCCCTCTCGGCCTTCGGGTACCAGGCCGGCTCCGTCGTCCGGCGCGCCTGCTCCAGGTATGCCGCCCCGAGCACCGCCCAGGACGCGTCGTCCTTCGCGTGGCCGGCGACCCACTTCTCCCGGTCCGCCATCAGAGCCGTCAGATCCACCGCCGCCGCCGGCGCGCCCATGCCGACGGCCGACGCGGCCCGTTCGGTGGGCCCCGGAGGGCGGGCGTCGTCGCCCGGGCGGGCCGGCCGGATCAGCAGGGCCCCGGCGATCAGCACCACCGCGACCCCGGCCGCCACGAGCGTCTTGCGCCCGGTGAAGGTCACGGGTGGCGCGGGCTGCTGCGCTTCCTCCTCGATGCGGGCGGCGCGAGCGGCACGCGCGGCACGAGCAGTACGGGCGATACGGGAGATACGCGCGGTACGGGTGGCACGGTCCATGGGGTCACTGTGCGTCAATATGAAGAGTTCGCCGAGGTGTCCGAAGCCCGTCGCGGCCGTGTTCACACCGATGGCCCCCGGTGCCACGCTGGGCTCATGGATGTCATGGATGTCAAGCACGGCGCCGGGGAAGACGATCTCTCCCCGCGCCTGTACGCGAGCCTCCTGGAGGGGCTCCCGGCCGAGGCCCTCCTCACCGACCCCGAAGTGACCGCCTCCTACGCCACCGACATGGCCGCCTTCTGCGCCGCCGGCACCCCGGCGGCCGTGGCCCTGCCCCGCACCGTCGAACAGGTGCAGCACGTGCTGCGCACCGCCACCGCCCTGCGGGTCCCCGTCGTCCCGCAGGGCGCCCGCACCGGCCTGTCGGGCGCCGCCAACGCCTCCGACGGCTGCATCCTGCTCTCCCTGGTCAAGATGGACCGGATCCTGGAGATCAACACCGTCGACCGGACCGCCGTCGTCGAACCGGGCGTCGTGAACGCGGTGCTCTCACGGGCCGTCGCCGACCGGGGCCTGTTCTACCCGCCCGACCCCTCCAGCTGGGAACAGTGCACGATCGGCGGCAACATCGGCACCGCGTCCGGCGGCCTGTGCTGCGTCAAGTACGGGGTCACCGCCGAGTACGTGCTCGGCCTCGACGTGGTCCTCGCCGACGGACGGCTGCTGCGCACGGGCCGCCGTACCGCCAAGGGAGTCGCCGGATACGACCTCACCCGGCTCTTCGTCGGCTCCGAGGGCAGCCTCGGCGTCGTCGTCCGGGCCGTGCTCGCCCTGCGCCCCGCACCGCCCCGGCAGCTCGCACTCGCCGCCGAGTTCCCCTCGGCCGAGGCCGCCTGCGCGGCCGTCTGCGCCGTCATGGAGGCCGGACTCACGCCCTCGCTCCTGGAGCTGATGGACCGTACGACCGTCCGCGCAGTCAACGCGCTCGGCAAGATGGGCCTGCCCGAGACCACCGAGGCCCTGCTGCTGGCCGCCTTCGACACCCCGCACGCACCCGAAGAACTCGCCGCCGTCGGGGAGCTGTGCCGGGCCGCCGGAGCCGCCGCCGTCGTCCCCGCCGAGGACGAGGCCGAATCCGAACTGCTCCTCCAGGCCCGCCGGATGTCGCTGACCGCCCTGGACGCCCTGCGCCCGGCGACGATGATCGACGACGTCTGCGTGCCGCGCTCGCGGCTCGCCGAGATGCTGGACGGGACGGCCGCCATCGCCCGCGCGTACGACCTGCTCATCGGGGTCTGCGCGCACGCCGGCGACGGCAACACGCACCCCGTGGTCTGCTTCGACCCGGCCGACGAGGACGAGACGCGGCGGGCCCGCGAGTCCTTCGACGAGATCATGGCGCTCGGGCTGGCCCTCGGCGGGACCATCACCGGCGAGCACGGGGTCGGGGTCCTGAAGAAGGAGTGGCTCGCGCGCGAACTGGGGCCGGTGGGGATGGAGATGCAGCGGGCGGTCAAGCAGGCCTTCGACCCGCTCGGCCTGCTCAACCCCGGCAAGCTCTTCTGACCGTACGCCGGGTATGGACCGCTGCCGTGCGGGGTGGACGAGTCGGAGGTGACGGATCCGCATGGTCACAGGTCCCCGTCCGCCGACTCGTCCGACGGCCACGGATCCCGCATCCACAGGTCGTCGGCCGGGGTCGGCGCGAGGAGCTCCGCCAGCGCGGCGTCCAGCCCCAGCCGCTCGGCTTCGGTGCCGGGCGGGACCGCGCGCAGCGTGCGCTCCAGCCACGCCGACACCGCGGTGGCCGGGGCCTCCAGCAGGGCGTCTCCGTCGGGTGAGGTCAGCGCCATGCAGAGGACGGCCTTGTTGTCGACCTTGGTGGGCCAGATCCGGACGTCTCCGTGGCCGCAGGGGCGGAACACCCCCTCGACCAGCAGCTCGCGGGCGAAGGTCCAGTTGACCGGGGTGCTGGAGCCGGTGTGGAAGGTGATGTGCACGGCGTACGGGTCGTCCGTCAGGTAGACCAGCCGGGCCGGGACGGCGACGCTGCGCTCGGGGGACAGGACCAGCTTGAGTTCCAGCTCGCGCTCGACGACGGGGTGGTGCATGGCGGCCTCACTTCGGGGTCTCCGGTTCGTTGCGCGGGGCCGGGTTCGCGCCCCACACCCGGAGAGAGCGCCGATGTGCCCGGGTATGACGCGACTTCGGGCACCGGATCGGGGATTGGCCGGATCCTGTCGGGTGTCCGAAAACAGCCGTAGGGTGCGACGTTCGCTCAAAGGCTTGGATTCTCCCGTTACCGGACCTGTCGGGGCACGGTTCTTGGCTATGGTCCTGCCCTTGCACAAGCCTCAAGCCACGATCGGAGTTGGGGACATTGACGGCCTCCCCTGGTGACGGCGAGCACGCGGCCCGCGAGGGCTACTACCCCGATCCGTCCATCCCCGGGTTCGTCCGGTACTGGAACGGCCTCAACTGGGTTCCGGGTACGAGCCGCCCCGCCGCCGCTCCCGCTGCCGCCGCTGCCGCCGCCCGGTCCGACGAGACGGGACCGGTGTTCCTGGACGAGACCGGCGTGAGCCAGGCGCCGGCGCAACCGCTCGCGTCCGCAGTGCCCGCGGCTTCGTGGCAGGCCGATCCCCTGCACCAGTCCGGCTTCGGCGGGCCCCGCGACCACCGGGTCTCCTGGGGCGGCCCGGCGCAGCCGGAGCCCGACGCGGGGCACGCGTCCGCCCGGTCGGCGCCGGCGGGGGGCTCGCCGGGACGGGGGCCGCGCCCGGAGCCGCTGGAGGCGGCGGAGCGGGCGGAGCGCGGGCCGGGGGTGTCCTTCGCCCGCACGCCCTCCGCGACCGCGGAGCGGTTCCCGGCGCAGGCCGCCGTACGCGGCTCCGCGGAGAGCGTGGGCATCCTGTCGGCCCGCTCCCCGGCCGCCACCGCCCCGGCTCCGGTCACCGCCCCGGCCCCGTCTCCGGCCCCCGTCGAGCCCGAGTGGCCCGCCGCCCCAGGCACCGGCGCCGGCCCGTCCGGCCTCACCTCCTCCTGGCCGCAGACCCCCCTCCGCCGCGACCCGGCACCCGAGCCGGAGATCCCGGCGGGATGGGAGCCGTCGGCCCGTGCCGAGCCGCAGGCCCCGGCCGACCACGCCGCGTGGCCGAAGGCCCCGGCGCACCCGTTCGTGCCGGAGACCCCGCCGGCCCCGGCCCCGGCCGCCCGCCGGTCCGCGTCCGAGGCCGAGTCCGCCCCGGGCCCCCGCCGGACCGGCGCCCCCGCCGAAGCGGCCCGCGGCCAGGGCGGCGGACCGGCACCCGGCCGGCCCGCACCGGCGGACGCGCGGGGCGTCCCGCGCGTCACCGACCGGGCCGTGTTCGAGCGGATGGCCGAGCGGGCCACCCGGCCCGCCGGGCTCGTGCGCCGGGCCGTGGCCCGCGTGCTGGACACCCTGGTGTTCGCCGCGGTCGCGGCGGGCACCGCCCGGCCCCTCCTCCCCGCGGCCACCGCCCACCTCGAAGCCAAGGTCGACGCCGCCAAGGGCAGCGGCCGGACCACCACGGTGTGGCTGTTCGACACCACCATCGCCGGGTACCTCGGCCTCGTCCTGGCCGCCGTACTCCTCTTCGGGGTCTTCTACGAGGCGCTCCCCACCGCCCGCTGGGGCCGCACCCCCGGCAAGAAGCTCCTCGGGATCCGGGTCCTGTCCGCCGCCACCCTCCGCCCGCCCAGGTTCGGCGCGGCCCTGCGCCGCTGGCTGGTGTACGCGCTCCTCGGACTCCCCGGCAGCCTCTGGTGCCTCGGGGACGGGCGCCGCCGCCGGGCCTTGCACGACCGGGCGGCCAGGACGTACGTGGCCCGCTGACGCCCGGCCCGCGGTCCGCCGGGGGAGCCCTTCCCCCGAACGGACGCCGTCCCGTTGCGGGGTTCGCGGAGCCGGGTTCGACTCGGGCCATGAGTACCGATCAGCCGCCGCCGGGCCAGCCGCCCGAGGACGACCCGTTCCTCAAGAAGCCCCAGGAACCGACGCCTCCGTCGGGCGGTTCGCCGTACGACCGGCCCCCGGGCGGCCAGCCGCCGCCCCCGCCGCCGGGCGGTCCGTACGGCGGTGCGGGCGCGGGAGGCGGTGGCTACCCGCCCCCGCCGCCGCCTCCGCCCCCCGGAGGCCCGTACGGCGGCAGCGGCGGCTACGGCATGCCCGATCCGCTCGCCGGGATGCCCCCGCTGGCCGACTTCGGCAAGCGGCTCGGCGCCCGCATCATCGACGTGATCATCGTGCTCATCCCGCTGTTCCTCATCCAGCTGGCCTTCGGCACGAACCGGTACACGGTCGAGACGAACAAGGGCGAGGACGTCAGCGAGGTCTTCACCAAGTCGTACAGCGGCAGCGGCCTGGCGATGACGCTGATCTCGATCCTGTTCTTCGTCGGCTACGACTGGTGGTTCGGCAAGAAGGACGGCAGGACCCTCGGGAAGAGGGCGCTCGGGCTGCGCGTCGCGATGCTCAACGACGGCAGCGTCCCGCAGTCGGGCGCGGCGCTCGGCCGGGCCGCGATGCTCTGGCTGCCCGCGCTCATCTGCTGCCCCTGCCTGTGGCAGATCGTGCTGATCGTGTCGATCCTCGTGGACAAGCCGTACAAGCAGGGCCTGCACGACAAGGTGGGCAAGACCGTGGTGGTCACCGCGTAGAGGCGCGGCGCACCGGCGCGGGACGGGGCCGGATCCCGCCGCGGCGCGGCGGCGTACGGCTCAGTGGTGGACAGGCTGTTCGACGGCGGCCGTCCGGGGCTCAGGCACCCGGGCGGCCGCCGCCGCGTCCGCGGGGACCGGTCCGGGCGCGGTTGCGGACGTGCTCGCGGGGGCGCCGGCGGGCGTGATTTCGGTAACACCGGCGGAAACCAGGGGGGTACGGGCGGTGGCCCGGGCCGTCCCGGCCGGAGCCGCGTGCCGGCCGCGCCGGCGGGGGCTGGCCGCGGTGAGCGCGACGAGCAGTCCGAGGGCCAGTGCGGCGGTGGCGATGACGGCGATCCCGCGCCCCGTGCTCGTCTGCGAGAGCAGCAGCATGGCGATGGTCGACACGACGACGGTGGCGGACCCGTAGAACAACTGGGCGGCAGTCGGACGCGGCATGGCGGTATCCGTCCTCAAGGCGGGGAGGGGGAGTCTGCTCAACTAGGTCGCGCGTCAAGGGACTCTACGTCGGTGGATTCCCGAGCGGAACCGCCAGTAAGCGTGACCTAACCCACGGTGCCCGGCGCACGGGGGGCGTACGGGATCATTCCGCGTCGCACGCCGGGGGCCGGGACGCGGCCTTCGTCCCATATGGCAGAGGAACGTCCGTATACCGGAACTGCCTGACCGCATAGTGCAGTTGTAAGGAACAAGTCAAGGTCTGTCTTTTCCCTCGACTCTCCGGTCAAATGTCGTCACTTGAGACGCGCGCCGCGCGGAACCCCCCACTCCAACGGAGATGTTCCGACCTGTGTCGCGGCCGCGGGAGGGGAACGACATCAAGTGACCAGCAATTCCGCTCGCAGACGAGCGCTGCGCGCCGCAGCCGTCGGTGTGACCCTGGCCGCCACCGCGGCTTCCGGCGCCTTCCTCGTCACTGCCCAGGCTTCCGAGGCGCCGTCGACCGCGCCCGCCTCGAACCGGCAGGACCCGACCGCCGCCTCGAAGGAGGCGGTCCAGCACAACCTGAAGGGCCCGTTCAGCGACCAGCAGGCGCAGGCCCGCGAAGCCGCCCTGGACCAGGTCCTGTCCGGCAAGAAGGCCGTGGAGCAGCGGGGCGCTTCCAAGGTCGTCAAGCTCGACGACAAGAAGTACGTCGAGCTCGGCCGCGAGAAGACCGACAAGATCTTCACGATCCTCGTCGAGTTCGGTGACCAGGTCGACAACACGACCATGTTCGACCCGGACGGTCCCGACGGCCCCAAGCCGGCGGTCCCGAAGTACGGCGGCACCCCCGGTCCGCTGCACAACACCATCGCGCAGCCGGACCGCAAGGACAACAACAGCACCGCCTGGCGCAAGGACTTCAGCCGCGACTACTTCCAGGACCTGTACTTCGGTACCGGCAAGGGCAAGGACTCGCTGAAGACGTACTACGAGAAGACCTCCTCGGGTCGCTACTCGGTCGACGGCCAGGTCGCCGACTGGGTCAAGATCCCGAACAACGAGGCCCGTTACGGCTCCAACTACTGCGGCCAGACCAACTGCGCCAACGTGTGGGACACCGTCCGCGACGGTGTCAACGCCTGGGTCGATGGCCAGAAGAAGGCCGGCAAGTCCGACGCCGAGATCAAGGCCACGCTGGCGCAGTACGACCAGTGGGACCGCAACGACTTCGACGGCGACGGCAACTTCAACGAGCCCGACGGCTACATCGACCACTTCCAGATCGTCCACGCGGGCGAGGACGAGTCGGCCGGCGGCGGCGTGCAGGGCACCAACGCCCTGTGGGCGCACCGCTGGTACGCCTACGGCACCGACGCGGGCAAGACCGGCCCGGCGAACAACAAGGCCGGCGGCACCCAGATCGGCAACACCGGCATCTGGGTCGGCGACTACACGATGCAGCCGGAGAACGGCGGCCTCGGCGTCTTCGCGCACGAGTACGGCCACGACCTCGGTCTGCCGGACCTCTACGACACCTCCGGTGGCGGCGAGAACTCGGTCGGTTTCTGGTCCCTGATGTCCGCCGGCTCCTGGCTCGGCGAGGGCAAGGACTCCATAGGCGACATGCCGGGCGACATGACCGCCTGGGACAAGCTGCAGCTGGGCTGGCTGAACTACGACCAGGCCAAGGCCGCGACGAAGTCCACCCACAAGCTGGGTGTGTCGGAGTACAACACCAAGGACAAGCAGGCGCTGGTCGTCGAGCTGCCCAAGAAGCAGGTCAAGACCGACATCGTCGCTCCCGCCGAGGGCTCCTCGCAGTGGTGGAGCAACATGGGTGACGACCTCAAGAACACCCTCACCCGCACGGTCGACCTGACCGGCAAGTCCTCCGCCGCACTGGGCCTCAAGGGCTGGTGGGACATCGAGAAGGACTACGACTACCTCTACACCGAGGTGTCCACCGACGGCGGCGCCACCTGGACCGTCCTGAACGGCACGGCCAACGGCAAGGCCATCCCGGCCGACGCCGCGGGCAACGCGGGCCTGACCGACGTCTCCGGCGGCTGGCAGGACCTGAAGTTCCCGCTCGACGCCTACGCCGGCAAGAAGATCGACCTCCGCTTCCGCTACCAGACGGACGGCGGCGCGGGCGGCAAGGGCTTCACCGCCGACGCCCTCGCGATCACCGCGGACGGCCAGACCCTGTTCACCGACGGCGCCGAGAACGGCGACAACGGCTGGACCGCCAAGGGCTTCTCCCGCCAGGGCTCCGGTTTCACCAAGGAGTACCCGCAGTACTACATCGCGGAGAACCGCCGCTACGTCTCGTACGACTCCACCCTCAAGGTGGGCCCGTACAACTTCGGCTGGGCCAACACCAAGCCGGGCTGGGTCGAGCACTACCCGTACCAGGACGGCCTGCTGATCTGGCTCTGGGACAAGTCCCAGAAGGACAACAACACCAGCCAGCACCCGGGCTCGGGTCTGATCCTCCCGATCGACGCCAACGCCAAGCCGATGAAGTGGTCGGACGGCACCCTGCTGCGCAACAAGATCCAGCCGTACGACGCGACCTTCAGCGCGTACTCGACGGACGCGTTCACCCTGCACAAGAACGGTGAGTCGCTGTTCCTGAAGCCGAAGCCCGCGAACATGGTCTTCGACGACCACAAGGGCAAGTACTACTACGACGAGAACCCGACCGGTTCGGTGAAGGTCGCTGACACCAACACCAAGATCAAGATCGCGAAGGAGACCTACGACGGTCTCCAGATGACGATCGAGGTCGGGCCCGCCGCCAAGTAATTCGGCAAACCCGCAGGTCAAAGCATGATCGGCCGTCGCCCCCTAGCGGGCGGCGGCCGATCGCGTTTAGATGCGGGTGCGAGTTTTTCTTATTGACGGGGGAGCTGAAGATCATGCCCGGTGGAGGTTTCGTCAGATTGCCAGGCGGCAGCGTGGTGGTCGCGCTCACGCTGCCGCGGCCCTGCGGCGAGGGCGGGAACGTCCGCGTCCTGGTGCACGCCGCGAACCGGGCCCGCGCCCTGACCAGGCTGCGGAACCTCGGCATGCGAGCCGTGTACCTGCGCGGCAACGCCCAGCCGCCGACCCCCGACGAGGTCACGGCCGTCCTGCACCACCCGGACGGGCTGCTGTGGCGCGGCGCCCCGGACCGGGCGCAGGAGCTCTGGCACCCGATCCGCGCCCTGCTGGGCCGCTAGGCGGCGTCCGGGGGCCTCTCAGGGCGCCTGGCGGGGGCTCTCGCCGATCAGCTTCACGCCGGCCGAGCGGAGCTCCTCCACCGCCCGGGAGGTCGTGTGAGGGGCCACGGCGGCCGTCAGGTCCAGCAGCACGCGGGTGGCGAAGCCCTCGCGGGCGGCGTCGAGGGCGGTGGCCCGTACGCAGTGGTCGGTGGCGATGCCCACGACGTCGACCTCGGTGACCTCGCGGTCGCGCAGCCACCGCGCGAGCCGGACGCCGTTCTCGTCGGCGCCCTCGAAGCCGCTGTACGCGGCCTCGTACGCGCCCTTGTCGAAGACGGCGGCCACGGCGCCCGAGGCGACGGCCGGGGCGAAGTTCGGGTGGAACCCGACCCCCTCGGTCCCGGCGACGCAGTGCACCGGCCAGGAGCTCTCGTAGTCCGGCTCGGCCGGGGGGTGGGCGAAGTGCGACCCGGGGTCGACGTGGTGGTCGCGGGTGGCGACCACGTGCCGGTAGCCGGCCGTGGCCTGGCCGATCAGCTCGGTGATCGCGGCGGCGACGTCGGCCCCGCCGGTGACCGCGAGGCTGCCGCCTTCGCAGAAGTCGTTCTGTACGTCGACGACGATCAGTGCGCGGTGCATGTCGCGTGTCCTTCGGTTGTCGTGTTTGCCGCTGCGCGGGCTCTTGCCCCACCCCGCCCCTTCCCGAAACCGGGGGCGGCACCCCCGGCCCCGGTGTCCCGCCCCCGGGGTGCCCGCGCGGGGGCTACGCGTACTCGGTCGGGATCACGGCCTCGCCGCGCGAGAGCTGCGTCGCGGAGAGCGGCAGGCTCGCGAGGGCCGCGCGGTGCCGGTCGCGGGCGGCCTCCAGGGACTCCCGCGCCACCACCTCTCCCGCCTTGACCAGCTGGACGAGGAGCTGCTCGTCCGCGAGCGCCGCCGGGACGGCGCCGGTGCCGACCACCTCGGCCTCCGCGACCCCCTCGGCATCCCTGCGCCGAGCCGCCCACTTGCGGCCGCCGATCGAGGTCTTGCCGCCCGTCGACTTCTTCGCCACCGCTGCCAGCGGGGCCTTCGGGTCCGCCGAGGCGGCCCGCGCGACCAGCTTGTAGACCATCGAGCACGTCGGGTGCCCGCTGCCCGTCACCAGCTGCGTGCCGACGCCGTACGCGTCCACCGGGGCCGCCGCCAGCGAGGCGATCGCGTACTCGTCCAGATCCGAGGTGACCACGATCTTCGTCGCCGTCGCCCCCAGCTCGTCGAGCTGCTGGCGCACCCGGTGCGCGACCAGCAGCAGGTCGCCGGAGTCGATCCGGACCGCTCCCAGCCCCGTGCCGGCGACCTCGACGGCCGTCCGCACGGCCTCCGCGACGTCGTACGTGTCCACCAGCAGGGTGGTCCCGCTGCCCAGCGAGGCCACCTGGGCCTGGAAGGCGTCCCGCTCGGTGTCGTGCACCAGCGTGAACGCGTGCGCCGAGGTCCCGACCGTCGGGATCCCGTACCGGAAGCCGGCCGCCAGGTCCGAGGTGGAGGTGAAGCCGCCGACGTACGCGGCCCGCGAGGCGGCCACCGCGGCCAGCTCGTGCGTGCGCCGCGCGCCCATCTCGATCAGGGGCCGCCCGCCGGCCGCCGAGGCCATGCGGGAGGCGGCGGCCGCGATCGCCGAGTCGTGGTTGAGGATCGACAGGATCACGGTCTCCAGCAGCACGCACTCGGCGAAGCTGCCCTCGACGCGCAGGAGCGGCGACCCGGGGAAGTAGACCTCGCCCTCCGGGTAGCCCCAGATGTCGCCCGAGAAGCGGTACGAGGACAGCCAGTCCAGCGTCCGCATGTCGACGACGGCCCGCTCGCGCAGGAACTCCAGCACGGCGGTGTCGAAGCGGAAGTTCTCCACCGCGTCCAGGACGCGGCCGGTGCCCGCCACCACGCCGTAGCGGCGCCCCTCGGGCAGCCGCCGGGTGAATACCTCGAAGACCGACCGGCGGTCGGCGGTGCCGTTCGCCAGGGCGGCCTGCAGCATCGTGAGCTCGTAATGATCCGTGAAGAGCGCTGTCGACGGCACGTCCACCGGCAGGCCCAGGTCCGCAGGGTTCATGTCCCGGATGCTAGCGCACATTTCGTCAAAGTGACGAGATCTCGGGACCCGTTTGTGCGACGGGCCGGTCACAGTGGCAGCATGGGACAAGTGAGTGTTGCTCCCATTGAGATCGAACGCACCGAGTCGGCCGAACGGACCTTCGCGGTCCCCGAACCCGACGTCCCCTGGGTGACCCTGGTGCACAACGACCCGGTCAACCTCATGAGCTACGTGACGTACGTGTTCCAGGCGTACTTCGGCTACTCGAAGGACAAGGCGCACAAGCTGATGCTCGACGTCCACCACAAGGGGCGGGCGATCGTCTCCAGCGGCACCCGTGAGGAAATGGAGCGCGACGTGCAGGCCATGCACGGCTACGGCCTGTGGGCGACCCTCTCCCAGGACCGCATCTGATGGGGCGCTCCGCCGGAATGTTCGAAGCCCTGAAGGGCGGCGGCGCCGCCATCGCGCTGGACGAGGTCGAGGTCTCCATCCTGCGCTCGCTGGCCGTCCAGCTGCTGGAGCTCATCGGACCGGGCGCGCCCGAGCCCGACGAGGGCGCCGACCCGCTGGCCGCGCTGTTCGCCGAGAGCAGCCAGAAGCCCGTCGAGCGGCCGTCCGACCCCGCGCTGATGCGGCTCTTCCCCGACGCGTACGGCGGCCCCGGCCCCGAGGACGGGAAGGTGGACCCGGCCGAGCTGGCCGCCCGGTCGGCGGAGTTCCGCCGGTTCACCGAGAGCGACCTGCGCGGCCGCAAGCGGGAGGACGCGCTGGCCGTCGTACGGAGCCTGGACGGGCTCACGCCCGGCGGGGACGACGCGGCGGTGCTGGAGCTCACCGGGGAGCTCCCGCTGCGTTGGCTGGGCGCGCTCAACGACCTGCGCCTGACGATCGCCGCGCGCCTCGACATCACCGAGGACGACGAGAGCGCGATGCTCTTCCGGCTGCCCGACGACGATCCGCGCAAGCCGATGGTGATGGCGTACCTGTGGCTCGGCGGCCTCCAGGAGACGCTCATCGAAACGCTCTGAGCCGGAACGCTCCGAGAGCGCCGTCGGCGGACACGCCGTTCGCTCAGCGGACGCTCAAATCCGGATAACGATCAGATCACCGCGATGCGGTGATCTGATGCGTTTCAGGACCCATGTCCCGAATTTCTTGTGCCGCAGATCACTTTTCCACGCCCCGGCCACCCATAAGCCCGTGATAAATCTTCACGACCGCCGCGGGGCGCCACCCATGTCCCCGGCCCGTGTGAACCGGCTGACCGCCGGGTGCAACTCCATCCGTATCCGGGGGGATCGAGGACCCGATCCGCTGCCTTCGAAGGCGCGGGTCGGCGTGGAGAAAGGCGCACCAAGACATGACCTCTGTGCAGGTCGAGCAGCACGACAAGACGCCCGGCGAGGGCGGCGCGGCCGAGGGCGGCGAGGGTTACCACCGCGCACTCGGAGCCCGCCAGATCCAGATGATCGCGATCGGCGGAGCCATCGGCACCGGCCTCTTCCTGGGCGCCGGCAAGGCGATCTCGAAGGCCGGCCCCAGCCTGATCCTGGCCTACGCCATCGCGGGCCTGGTCATCTTCTTCATCATGCGCGCCCTCGGCGAGCTGCTGATGTACCGCCCGGTCTCGGGTTCCTTCTCGGACTACGCCCGGGAGTTCCTCGGCCCCTTCTGGGGGTACGCGACGGGCTGGACGTACTGGCTCTTCTGGGTGGTCACCGGCATCACCGAGGTGACGGCGGCGGCCAAGTACATGTCGTACTGGACCCACGACAGCTTCCCGCAGTGGGCCTACGCGCTGATCTTCACGGTCATCCTCTACGCCGCCAACCTGATCTCCGTGAAGCTCTTCGGCGAGCTGGAGTTCTGGTTCTCCATGGTCAAGGTCACCGCCATCGTCGGCATGATCCTGATCTGCGCCGGCATCCTCACCGTCGGCTTCTCCGACGCCGCCGCCACCGCCTCCGTCTCCAACCTCTGGAGCGACCGCGGCTTCTTCCCGAACGGCATCGGCGAGACGCTGATGACGCTCCAGATCGTCATGTTCGCCTTCCTGGCGGTCGAGCTGGTCGGCGTCACCGCCGGCGAGTCCAAGGACCCCGAGAAGACCCTGCCCAAGGCCATCAACACCGTGCCGTGGCGCATCGCCGTCTTCTACGTCGGCGCCCTCATCATGATCATGTCGGTCATCCCGTGGTCCAACTTCAAGGCGGGCGAGAGCCCGTTCGTGCTGGCCTTCGAGAAGATGGGCCTCGGCGTCGGCGCCGCCATCGTCAACTTCGTGGTGCTGACCGCCGCCCTGTCCTCCTGCAACTCGGGCATGTACTCCACCGGCCGCATGCTGCGCGACCTCGCGCAGAACGGCCAGGGCCCGAAGTTCTTCACCAAGCTCACCAAGAGCGGCACCCCGCTCGTGGGCACCACCTTCTCCGCCGCGCTGATGCTGGTGGGCGTCTGGATCAACTACGTCGCCCCGGGCAAGGCCTTCGACTACGTCGTCTCCTTCGCCACCATCTCCGGCATGTGGGCCTGGATCATGATCCTGGTCTGCCAGATCCGCTACCGCGCCAAGGCCGACCGCGGCGAGCTGCCGCAGTCCCCCTTCCGGGCCCCCGGCGCCCCGTGGACCAGCTGGTTCGCCCTGCTGTTCATCGGCATGGTCATCGTGATGATGGGCATCGACAAGGACTCCCGCGTCTCGCTGTACTGCGCGCCGCTGTGGGGCCTGATCCTGGGCGTCTCGTACCTCGTGCTCAAGAAGCGCAACCCGGCCGGAGCCGCCTTCAACAAGGCCGACAGGGCCTCTGAGCCCGTCGCCTGACCGGTCCTGTCCAGCATCCGGGCCCTCCCGTACCACACCTCGGTACGGGAGGGCCCGTCTGCTTATCCTGTCGACCATGCTGACCCTCACCCAGGCGCTGTACGACCGGATCGTCGAGCACGCCCGCAAGGACCACCCCGACGAGGCCTGCGGCGTCGTGGCCGGACCGGCCGGCACCGACCGCCCCGAGCGGTTCATCCCGATGCTCAACGCGGCCCGCTCGCCCACGTTCTACGAGTTCGACTCGAAGGACCTGCTGAAGCTCTACCGCGAGCTCGACGACCGGGACGAGGAGCCCGTGATCGTCTACCACTCGCACACCGCGACCGAGGCCTACCCCTCCCGTACGGACGTCACGTACGCGAACGAGCCCGGAGCGCACTACGTCCTGGTCTCCACGGCGGACACCGACGGCCTCGGCGAGTTCCAGTTCCGCTCGTACCGGATCGTCGAAGGCGTCATCACGGAGGAAGAAGTGCAGGTCGTAGAGGGCTACTGACCACGATGTGAGCGGATTGCGTCCACGATGCGGGATCACACTCCAAACGGGGGACCGGGAATCGTTAACATGACCGCATGGTTCCCCACGACGTGAGCATCGAGACGCCCGGCAGGCTGCTGCTCGTGGCGCGGCTGCACGTCGACCTGTGCCGCCTCGCCAGCAGCATCTGTCCTGCCGCCTGAGCACCACAGCCCCTCGCGCGGGGGCCTTCGCGCCGCGCGCCCTTCACGCACTTACGCCTTACTTCAAAACTGGAGCCTGCCATGGCCATCGAGGTCCGCATCCCCACCATCCTCCGCACCTACACCGACGGCGAGAAGGCCGTCAACGGTGAGGGAACCACCCTGTCCGAGCTCTTCGCGGACCTGGAGACGCGCCACAAGGGCATTGAGGAGCGCATCGTCGACGGCGGCAAGCTGCGCCGCTTCGTGAACGTCTACCTCAACGACGAGGACGTCCGCTTCCTGGACGGCATCTCCACCGCCCTCAAGGACGGCGACAGCGTCACCATCCTCCCGGCGGTCGCCGGCGGCTCCGTCTGATGCGCTACGACTCCCCGCTGGCCGCGGTCGGCAACACGCCGCTCGTCCGCCTGCCCCGGCTGTCGCCCTCGGACGACGTCCGCATCTGGGCGAAGCTGGAGGACCGGAACCCGACCGGCTCGATCAAGGACCGCCCCGCGCTCCACATGGTCGAACAGGCCGAGAAGGACGGCCGGCTGACCCCCGGCTGCACGATCCTGGAGCCCACGTCCGGCAACACCGGCATCTCGCTGGCGATGGCGGCCAAGCTCAAGGGCTACCGGATCGTGTGCGTCATGCCGGAGAACACCTCTCAGGAGCGGCGCGACCTGCTGGCCATGTGGGGAGCCGAGATCATCTCTTCGCCGGCTGCGGGCGGGTCGAACACCGCGGTCCGCGTGGCCAAGGAGCTGGCGGCCGAGCACCCCGACTGGGTGATGCTCTACCAGTACGGGAACCCGGACAACGCCGGCGCCCACTACGCGACGACCGGCCCCGAGATCCTGCGCGACCTCCCGTCGATCACCCACTTCGTGGCGGGCCTGGGCACGACCGGCACCCTGATGGGCGTCGGCCGCTACCTGCGCGAGCACGTGCCGGGCGTACGGATCGTCGCGGCGGAGCCGCGGTACGACGACCTGGTCTACGGCCTGCGCAACCTCGACGAGGGCTTCGTCCCGGAGCTCTACGACGCCTCGGTCCTGACGACCCGCTTCTCGGTGGGCTCGGCGGACGCGGTGACGCGCACCCGTGAACTCCTCCAGCAGGAGGGCATCTTCGCGGGAGTCTCCACCGGCGCGGCCCTGCACGCGGCGATCGGCGTGGGCCGCAAGGCGGTCGCGGCGGGCGAGAGCGCGGACATCGTCTTCGTCGTGGCCGACGGCGGCTGGAAGTACCTCTCGACGGGCGTCTACACGGCGAAGACGACGGAAGAGGCCATCGAAACCCTCCAGGGCCAGCTCTGGGCGTAGGCGGCCGGCGGCAGGGCGGGGCGGGGAGAAGGCGGCGCGCGGCCGCCCGGACGACCCGGCCCCGCCCCGCCGGGACGACCCGGCCCCGCCCCCCGGACGACCCGGCCCGGCCCCCCCGGGAGCCGGCGGCTCACTCGGCCAGCAGCTCCGCGAGCACGGCGGCGTGGCTCGACGCCGGATCCTTGACCGCGGTCAGCAGCGTGAGCGGCCCGGCCGCGGCCAGGCCGCGCAGCCGGTCCAGCTCCGCGGCGGCGGCCGGCTCCGCCAGCTCCGCCTCGTACCGCCGCCGGAACTCCTGCGGCGATCCGCCCGCGTGGAACCACTTCCGCAGTTCCCCGGACGGGGTCACCGCCTTCGGCCACTCGTCCACCGCCGCGTCCGCCTTCGCCAGGCCCCGCGGCCACAGCCGGTCCACGAGGACCCGTACGCCGTCCGCCCCCGGCTCCGGGGCCTCGTACACACGCCGCAACCGGATCACGCGCCACCTCCGAGTCCCCTGACCTCGTCCCACACCGCAGGATCCAGCACCCCCTGTCGGCCGGCGAACTCCCACACCGACACCTCGGCCGGCCGGTCCGCCTCCAGGAAGGCCGCCCGGCCCTGCGCCCCCACCGTTCCCGGCGGCAGCGGGATCACCCCGGCCCGCCGGTCGTCGTACTTCCCGGTGATCCACGCGACCCGCGCCCGGTGGGCCCGTACGGAGGCCACCGCCAGCACCAGGCACAGCCGACCGTCCGCGAGGGACCACAGCTCACCGGCCCGCGGCTGCGGAGCCGAGCCCGGCCCGTGCGGCGGCGCGGCCCGCCGGGCGCGCCCCGGCCGCCGCCCCGCGATCAGCACCACCAGCACCACGGCCACCACCGCGGCCGCCGCGGGCCACCAGGACGTGTCCATATTCCGAAGGTAGCCGCGCCCCCACCCCCCGGCACGGCAATGCACCGGCAGCGCACCGGCACGCCCGTGCCCACCGTCGCTCCCCCGGGTGACAGCACAGGTGATTCCCCCCACAACGGCCTGCCGCGGAGGAGCGACCTGACGTTTCGCGCCTTACGCTCGACCCACGCACGGCCCGCATTCCGTCCACGGACCGTCCCCGGAGGTTCTCGCTCCATGAAGCTCACCGTCGTCGGCTGCTCGGGGTCGTTCCCGTCCGCGGAATCGGCCTGTTCGAGCTACCTCGTCGAGGCCGACGGCTTCCGGCTGCTCCTCGACATGGGCAACGGCGCCCTGGGCGAGCTGCAGCGCCACATCGGTCTCTACGACCTCGACGCGATCTTCCTGAGCCATCTGCACGCGGACCACTGCATCGACATGTGCGCGTACTTCGTCGCCCGCTTCTACCGCCACGAGGGCGGCCGCTGCGGCACCATCCCCGTCTACGGGCCCGAAGGCACCGAGAAGCGCCTGACGACCGCGTACGAGGACGTCCCCGACGAGCGCTCGATGAGCGAGGTGTTCGACTTCCGGACCCTGAAGTCCGGCAGCTTCGAGATCGGCCCGTTCACGGTCCGCACCGAGCGGGTCAGCCACCCCGTCGAGGCCTACGGCATCCGCGTCGAGCACGGCGGCCGCTCCCTCACGTACTCCGGCGACACCGGGGTCTGCCCCGAGCTGGGGATGCTGGCCGAGGGCACGGACCTGTTCCTGTGCGAGGCCTCCTTCACGCACGGCAAGGAGGACGTCCCGGGCCTCCACCTCAACGGGCGGGAGGCCGGGGAGTTCGCGCACGGCGGCCGGGTCGGACGGCTCGTCCTCACCCACATCCCGCCGTGGACGGACGCCCGCCAGAACCTGGCCGACGCCCGCGCGGTCTACGACGGCCCGGTGGACCTGGCGTACGCGGGCGCGGTCTACGAGGTCTGAGCGCGTCCCCGCGCTCGTACGCACGGCGAAGCCCCCGCCCTCCCGGAAGGGAGAACGGGGGCTTCGCCGCAGACCGCGCCGTGCTTACTTGGCCTCGGCCTTGAGCAGCTCGGCGAGCTCCTCGTCGGACTCGCGGCCCGGCGTCGGGAGGTTGAACTTCGTGATCGCGAAGCGGAAGACCACGTAGTAGACCACCGCGAAGCACAGGCCCACGACCGCCAGCCCCAGCGGGTTGGTGGCCTTGCCGAGGTTCAGCAGGTAGTCGATGGCGCCGGCGGAGAAGCCGAAGCCGTCCTTCATGCCCAGACCCCACGTCAGGGCCATGGAGACACCGGTCAGCACCGCGTGGATCGCGTACAGGACCGGGGCGATGAACATGAACGTGAACTCGATCGGCTCGGTCACACCGGTGACGAAGGAGGTCAGCGCGAGGGAGAACATCATGCCGCCGACGACCTTGCGGCGCTCGGGGCGGGCACAGTGGACGATCGCGAGGCAGGCCGCCGGGAGGGCGAACATCATGATCGGGAAGAAGCCGGTCATGAACTGTCCGGCGCTCGGGTCACCGGCGAGGAAGCGGGAGATGTCGCCGCTCTTGCCCTGGTACTCGCCCGCCTGGAACCACGGGAAGGAGTTCAGCAGGTGGTGCATGCCGACCGGGATCAGCGCACGGTTGGCGACACCGAAGATGCCCGCGCCGACGGCGCCGGAGCCGACGAGCCACTCACCGAAGCTGTGCAGACCCGTGCCGAGGACCGGCCAGATCAGGCCGAAGAGGATGCCGATCAGGAGACCGGCGAAGGCCGAGAGGATCGGGACCAGGCGGCGGCCACCGAAGAAGCCCGCCCACTCGGGCAGCTTGGTCCGGTAGAACTTCTGGTAGAGCAGGGCGACCACGATGCCCATGACGACACCGCCGAGCACCTTGGCGTCGACCGGGGCGTCCACGAGGGCGACCTTGTGGTCGACGACCACCTCGACCTGCGGCAGGCTCGGGTCGGTGAAGGTCGCGAGGACCTTGGCGAAGACCAGGTAGCCGGTCACGGCCGCGAGCGCGGTCGAACCGTCCGACTTCTTGGCGAAGCCGATCGCGATGCCGACGGCGAACAGCAGCGCCATGTTGGCGAGGATCGCGCCACCGCCGGCGGACATGTATCCGGCTATCTTGGTCAGGAACGCCGGCAGCGAGGGGTCGCCGAGCATGTCCTTGTCGCCGAGGCGGACCAGCAGCGCGGCGGCCGGGAGCACCGCAACGGGGAGCATGAGGCTCCGGCCGATGCGCTGCATGACGGCCATCACGCCCGCGCCCTTCTTCTTTTCCGCAGCGGTGGCTGTGGACATGAGGTTCCTCCAGAAGGCAAGGCGCCGCCCAGCGAGTGCAAACGGGGGATGGCGGCGTCTCAAAATGGGGGTACGCGAGCTCCGGACCGGGCTTGCGTGGTCTACACCAATGGGTGGTGTAGACCAGTTGTAGCATGGTCGGGGATAGATAAGGAACCTTCGATTTCCTGTGGTCTGCGCCACACATGCGGAAGGCCCCCGGATCCGTGGATCCGGGGGCCTCGCGCGGCGCGGGGGCGTTATGCCTTCGTGTTCTCCGCCTCCATCGCGGCGATCTCCTCGTCCGACTCCCGGCCCGGGGTCGGGATGTTGAACTTCGTGATCGCGAAGCGGAAGACCGCGTAGTAGACGACCGCGAAGCCCAGCCCGATCGGGATGATCAGCCACGGCTTGGTCGCCAGGCCCCAGTTGATGACGTAGTCGATCAGGCCGGCCGAGAAGCTGAAGCCGTCGTGCACGCCGAACGCCCACGTCACCGCCATCGACACACCCGTCAGCACCGCGTGGACCGCGTACAGCGCCGGCGCCACGAAGAGGAACGAGTACTCCAGCGGCTCCGTGATGCCGGTGACGAAAGACGTCAGGGCGACCGACAGCATGAGGCCGCCCACCTCCTTGCGCCGCTGGGGCTTCGCGCAGTGCGTGATCGCCAGAGCCGCCGCAGGAAGGGCGAACATCATGATCGGGAAGAAGCCGGAGAGGAACATGCCGGCGTTCGGGTCGCCGTTCAGGAACATCGGGATGTCGCCGTGCACGGTCCTCCCGTCCGGCGTGGTGTAGCTGCCGAACTGGAACCACACCGGCACGTTCAGGAACTGGTGCAGGCCGATCACCAGCAGCGCCCGGTTCGCGACGCCGAAGACCCCGGCGCCCCCCGAGCCCAGGTCCACCATCCAGTCGGAGAAGCTCTCCAGCCCGCTGCCGATCGGCGGCCAGATCAGCAGGCAGAGCACGGCGAAGCCGATCGCGATGAACGTCATGATGATCGGGACGAGGCGGCGGCCGTTGAAGAAGCCGAGCCAGTCCACCAGCTTCACCCGGTGGTAGCGCTGCCAGAACCAGGCGGACAGCAGGCCCATCACGATGCCGCCGAAGACGCCCGGATTCTGGAAGGTGTACTCGGCGAAGGTGAAGTCCGGGGCCAGGCAGCCGCCCTGGATGTCCCTCGTCCCCGCCGGGCAGGGCTCGGGGAAGACGCGCAGGACGCTGTGGTAGACGAGGAAGCCGACCACCGCCGCCAGGGCCGTCGAACCGTCCGCCTTCTTCGCCATGCCGATCGCGACGCCGATGCAGAAGAGGAGGGGCAGGCCCAGGTCGGCGTTGAGCAGCGCGCCGCCGGCGGCCCCCATCACCTTGGCGACGTTGGTCCAGTCCAGGCCGTCCTTGCCGAAGACGTCGGGCTGGCCCAGTCGGTTGAGGATGCCGGCCGCAGGTAGTACCGCGATCGGCAGCTGGAGGCTCCGGCCCATCTTCTGCAACCCCTGGAACAGGCCGTTCCACCACTTCGGCTGCGGTGTAGCCGCAGCGCTGCTCGCGCTCATCTGCGTCCTCCCTGAACGGCCCGTTTTGGCAGGGGCAGCACGTGCGGCACACTGGTGTAGACCAGTTACGGGGCAGGCTGCTGCTGATCGTCATGATTCGGCAGACCCCGGTCATGCGCTCGCGTAGATGGGCCAACCGTGCGTTACCGTGACGAAGCGGACCGCGCAGGTCGTTCTTCGTAGAACTCAGGGAGAAAACATGGCCACCAAGGCTGAGAAGATCGTCGCCGGGCTCGGCGGCATCGAGAACATCGAAGAGGTCGAGGGCTGCATCACCCGCCTGCGCACCGAGGTCATCAACCCCGACCTCGTCGACGAGGCCGCCCTGAAGGCCGCCGGCGCCCACGGCGTCGTCAAGATGGGCACCGCGGTCCAGGTCGTCATCGGCACCGACGCCGACCCGATCGCCGCCGACATCGAAGACATGATGTGAGCTGACCTCCCGCTCGACCTCCGCCAGACCCCGTACCGGACCCACCCGGACGGGGTCTTCGCGTACCCGGCTCCCGCCCACCCGGCCACCGACTAGGCTCGGACGCATGTCTCGCATCGACGGCCGCACGCCCGAACAGCTCCGCCCGGTCACCATCGAACGCGGATGGAGCAAGCACGCCGAGGGCTCCGTCCTCATCTCCTTCGGTGACACCAAGGTCTTCTGCACCGCCTCCTTCACCGAAGGCGTCCCGCGCTGGCGCAAGGGCAGCGGCGAAGGCTGGGTCACCTCCGAGTACTCGATGCTGCCCCGCTCCACTAACACCCGCGGCGACCGCGAATCCGTACGCGGCAAGATCGGCGGCCGCACCCACGAGATCTCCCGCCTCATCGGCCGCTCCCTGCGCGCCGTCATCGACTACAAGGCGCTGGGCGAGAACACCATCGTCCTGGACTGTGACGTCCTCCAGGCCGACGGCGGCACCCGCACCGCCGCCATCACCGGCGCCTACGTGGCCCTCGCCGACGCCGTCGCCTGGGGCCAGCAGAAGAAGCTGATCAAGGCCGGCCGCAAGCCGCTCACCGGCACCGTCGCCGCCGTCAGCGTCGGCATCGTGGACGGGGTCCCGCTGCTCGACCTCTGCTACGAGGAGGACGTGCGCGCCGAGACCGACATGAACGTCGTCTGCACCGGCGACGGCCGCTTCGTCGAGGTCCAGGGCACCGCCGAGGGCGAGCCGTTCGACCGCAAGGAGCTCAACGCCCTCCTGGACCTGGCCGCCGGCGGCTGCGCCGACCTGGAGGCCATCCAGCTGGGCGCGCTCCAGCTCTAGACGACGGACAGAACCGCAGGGGCCGCAGATGCGTCCCCCTGGGTACGGGCGCACGGTGTCAAACCCGTGCGCCCGTCCTCGTATCCGTACATCCGTGTCGATCACTGGGAGATCCGAACATGAACCCGAAGCACCGCATAGCGGCGGTCGTGCTCGCAGCGGCTCTCGCCGTCCCGGCGCTGACGTCCTGTGACGCGATCTCGACGGCGATGGACTGCGCGAACACGGCCGTGGCCATCACCGACGGGGCCAACGACCTCCAGCAGGCGGTCTCCCAGGCCGGCAACAGCCCGCAGGACGCCCAGAACGCGCTGAACCAGATCGAGGCGAACCTCAAGAAGGTCGGCGACCAGACGGACAACGCCGACCTGAGCAAGGCCGTCTCCTCCATGACCACGGCGGTCAAGAACGTCCGCACCGCCATCGAGAACGGCAACACCACCCCCGACATCCAGCCGGTCGCCGACGCCGCGAAGGAACTCTCGAAGGTCTGCACCCCGGGCTGAGCCACGGGCCGCCCGGACGGGGCCGGATAATGGGCCGCATGACCAGCCGCCTGATCCTCGCCACCCGCAACGCGGGCAAAGTCGCCGAGCTCCACGCCATCCTGTCCGACGCCGGCCTGCCGTACGAGCTGGTCGGCGCGGACGCGTACCCGCAAATCCCGGACGTCAAGGAGACCGGCATCTCCTTCGCCGAGAACGCCCTCCTCAAGGCGCACGCCCTGGCGCAGGCCACCGGCCTGCCGGCGATCGCCGACGACTCCGGCCTCTGCGTGGACGTCCTGAACGGCGCGCCCGGCATCTTCTCGGCGCGGTGGGCGGGCAAGCACGGCGACGACCGGGCCAACCTCGACCTGCTGCTGGCCCAGCTCGGGGACATCGCCGACGAGCACCGAGGCGCACACTTCGCGTGCGCGGCGGCCCTCGCCCTCCCGGACGGCACCGAACGCGTCGTGGAGGGCCGCCTCCGGGGCACCCTGCGCCACGCCCCGGCGGGCACGGGCGGCTTCGGCTACGACCCGATCCTCCAGGTCGAGGGCGACACCCGCACCTGCGCGGAACTCACCGCGGCGGAAAAGAACGCCATCTCCCACCGTGGCCAGGCCTTCCGAGCCCTGGTCCCCTTCATCCGCGCCCTGGTCGGCTGAGGGCGCGTACGAGAACGGCCTGTGAATCGATCTTGCGATTCACAGGCCGTTGCTGTGCGGCGGAAGGGATTCGAACCCTCAAGCCGTTTCACGGGCCACAGATCCTAAGTCTGCTGCGTCGCCGTTGCGCCACCGCCGCTAGCCGCCTGCCATGATAGCGGCAGGCGGCTGTACGGAAATGCGCAAGATCAGGAACTCGACCGGCGGTTGCCTCCTCGGCACCATGTGCTGGTGATCGCATGGCAGTTGGGGCACAGCAGCCTGAGGTTCTCCCGGCGGTCGTCACTCCAGTCGCCGTTGATGTGGTCGATCTCCAAGGTCATGGGGCGCCCCTGCCACTCGGGAGGCGTGCCGCACCGGTCGCAGCACTTCGGTACGCCGATCTCGTGCAGCGCTCGGCGCAGCGTCTTGGTGCCGGTCCTCCGCGGCCTGTCATGCCGGACGAGTACGTCGTCCGGTGCCTTGGCGGTGGGTGATGGCTTGCCGCGCTGGTGTGCCTGCCCGAGGAAGTGAGTGGTGCTGATGCCTTCGTCGGCGATCCACGTACGCAGGCGGGTGCGCTGATGGTGGTTGTCCGGCCGGCCCAGGTGCCGGAGGGTCTCGGCGAGTGAGCGCGAGGCGTCCACCGCACGCCGGAGTTCCCCCGTGGCCGGCCGGGGCGGGCGGCCAATGGCAGGGAAGTGGGAGACATCGATGCCGTGGTCGGCGAACCGCTTCAGGAGATAGGAGGAGAGCCGCGGGTACGGCCGGGTGCCCAGATGGGCGATGACCTCCTCGATGTCGGAGCAGAGCCGGGCCGCCTCGGCCAGGGTGTCCCTCGTGTAGCGGTTGCCGGCGGTCATCGGCGCACCTTGCCCCGGCCGCGGTATGTGCTTGTGGTGGAGTGGCAGTTGGGGCAGAGGAACCGCAGGTTCTCCCGCCGGTTGTTCCGCCAGTTGCCGTCGATGTGGTCGACCTCCAAGGGGAGCGGCTCGCCCAGCCAGGCCGCCTTGATGCCGCAGGAGGCGCAGCATTCGTCGGCCCCCGTCTCCAGAAGGGCGCGCCGCAGGCGGGAATTGGGTGTCCTTGTGGCGTGTGGCGAGCAGTCCTCGCGCAGGATCTCCTCGGCTGCGCGGCGGCGCCTGTTGTCCCGCATTCGTTCGGTCCGTGTCGGGCCGGTGAAGTGCGAGGTGTCGATCGCGAAGGCCTTCACCTTGCGGCTGATGTGAGCGTGGTGACCACCTACTGGTTCCAAGCCCAGCCGGTGGAGCACCGCGTACATGTTGCAGGAACCGGCCACGGCTTCCTCAAGCACCTCCCGGGTCCATTTCACCCCCTCCCGCTCGAAGTGAGAGGTGTCGATCCCCAGCTTCCGCATGCGGATGCGCACATGATCGCGGGATCCGCCCCGGGGGTCCGCCCCCAGCTTCTCCACCGCCTCGCTCAGCGTCCGCGACGTACGCGCCGCCTCCGTCAGGCGTTCCGCTGTGTACCGGCTCGTCGCCATCCGTCCCCGCTCCTCCCGGCCGCGTGTGCGGCTCTCGTACGGAGTAACGGGGTGGTCGGCGGACGGTTACGGGGCGTTTCGTCCGATAAGCGGAGCGGCCCGCGCCGGGTGGGTGCGGGCCGCTGCCGGGGAGCCGGGGGGTCCGTCAGATGCCGAGGTCCTTGATGATCTTGGCCACGTGGCCCGTGGCCTTCACGTTGTAGAGGGCGCGTTCGACCTTGCCCTCCTCGTCCACGATCACCGTCGAGCGGATGACGCCGGTCACCGTCTTGCCGTACAGCTTCTTCTCGCCGTACGCGCCGTACGCCTCCAGGACCTGCTTCTCCGGGTCGCCGACCAGGGTGACCTTCAGGTGCTCCTTCTCGCGGAACTTCGCCAGCTTCTCCGGCTTGTCCGGGGACACGCCGATCACGTCGTAGCCGGCCCCGGCCAGCACCGACAGGTTGTCCGTGAAATCGCAGGCCTGCTTCGTGCAGCCCGGGGTCAGCGCCGCGGGGTAGAAGTACACGATCACCTTGCGGCCGATGTGGTCGGCGAGCGAGACCTCGTTGCCGTCCGCGTCGGGCAGGGTGAAGGCGGGGGCGGTGTCGCCCGGCTGGAGTCGCTCGCTCATGTCAACAGTCTCCTCGGGAGGGGATCGGTACGGTCCGAGACTAAGCTGACAGACTGTTCATGGTGGGCTACGCCCCCTATCCGACCGACCCGACGACGACGGAGGCAGCGCGGTGCCCGAAGCCAGGACCCCCGCACAGATCGAGGCGGACATCGTCCGCCGCCGCGAACAGCTCGCCGAGACGCTCGACGAGATCGGCGTGCGCGTGCACCCGCAGACGATCATCGGGGACGCGAAGGCCAGGGTCGTCTCGACGGTGGACCACACGGCCGGCCGTGCCGTCGTCGCCGTGAACCGGCTCCTGACGGACGTGCGCGACGGCCTGCGCCACGAGGACGGCGCCCCGCGCTACGAGCGGATCGCGCCCGTCGCCCTGCTCGCGGCGGGTGTGATCGGCCTGCTCGTGGTCTCGGCGCGGCGCAAGCGCTGATGACCCTGCGGCGTACGGGCGGGGCGCGGGCGGGTAGGTTCGTGGCGTGAGCGACGACACCAACACCACCACCCACGACAAGCTGCCCATCCGCATGCTGCACGACCGTGTGCTCGTGAAGTCCGACTCGCCGGAGGGCGAGCGGCGCTCGGGCGGCGGCATCCTGATCCCGGCGACCGCTGCCGTGGGCAAGCGGCTGGCCTGGGCCGAGGTGGTCGCGGTCGGGCAGAACGTGCGCAGCGTGGAGCCGGGCGACCGGGTGCTGTACGACCCCGAGGACCGGGCCGAGGTCGAGGTGCGGGGTGCCACGTACGTGCTGATGCGCGAGCGGGACCTGCACGCCGTGGCCGCGGAGCGGCTGGAGGGGTCCGAGGACTCCACCGGGCTCTATCTGTAAGCGGGGCTTCGAGGGGCCGGTGACCGGTGTCACCGGCCCTTTCGCATGGGCTTTGCTACGGTGGTGGAGAACCCCGACGAGACGCGCCGTACCGGGTAGCCGTGGCTGGACGACAAGACGACGCACCCCGTTCGCTCTCGTTCCGGAGGTGCCGTCATGGCCTGGGTTCTGCTTCTCGTCGCCGGTCTGCTCGAAGTCGGCTGGTCGATCGGTATGAAGTTCACGGAGGGTTTCACGCGGCTGTGGCCCAGCGTGTTCACCGGTGCCGGGATCATCGCCAGCATGGTGCTGCTCTCGTACGCCGCCAAGACGCTGCCCATCGGTACCGCGTACGGCGTATGGGTGGGCATCGGCGCCGCCGGGGCCGCGGTGCTCGGCATGGCGGTGCTGGGCGAGCCCGTCACCGCCGCCCGGATCTTCTTCATCTGCCTGCTGCTGGTCGCCGTGGTGGGGCTGAAGGCGACCTCCGGTCACTGATCCCCCGGGTGCCCTTCCCCGGCGGCTACTCCAGGTACTCCGACGAGGGGCGGTTGCGCAGGCCGCCCGTCGCGCCGCCCAGGGTGCCCGCCGTCGAGCCCGTCGTGGTCCCTCCGGTCGTCCCCGCGCTCGTTCCTGCGGAGGTGCCCGCGTCGCTCTGGCCTCCCGTGGTGTCGCCTTCCGGGGTCTGGCCCCCGGTGGTCTGCCCCTGGTTCTGCCCCTGGCTCTGGCCCTGGTTCTGGCCTTGGCTGCGGCCGCCCTGGTCCTGGCCGCCGGTGGGAGGCGTCGGCCGGCCCGGGCGGTTCGGCCGGCTCGGCGGGGCCGGGGACTGCGGGGTGCTCTCGTCCTCCGACGGCTCCGGGCTGCCGGGGACGAACGGGGGCGGGGACGGGGCCGCGCCCGGCTGGAGGTCGAGGTCGAAGTCGAGGGGGTCGCTGTTCTCCAGGGCCGACTTCGTGTACTGCGCCCAGATCCGCGCCGGGTACCCGCCGCCCCCGATCCGGGCCTCGCCGAGCGCCCCGTACAGGGATTCCAGGGCCCCCGTGTCGGGGTCCTGGCCCATCATCGAGACGACCGTGACCAGGTCCGGGGTGTACGCCGCGAACCAGGCGGAGCGGTCCAGTTCGCCGGTGCCCGTCTTGCCCGCGGCCGGGTGCCCGGCGGCGAGGGCCGCCGTACCGGTGCCGTTGTCGACGACGCTGACCAGCATGGACGTGGTGGTGTCGGCGGCTTCGCGGCTGACGGCCTGCTTGGGGGTGCGGTCGGGCAGCTGGACGTCGTCGTCACCCTTCTCGATCTTCTCGACGAGGGTGTACGGGGTGTAGCGCCCGTGGTCGGCGAGGGTCGCGTAGGCCTGGGTCATGTCCAGGACGCTGGCCTGCATGGTGCCCAGCGCCATGGCCGGACCGGCGTCGAAGTTCGGGGTGTCCTCGGGGATGCCGAGGTCGATCGCGGTCTGCTTGACCTTGGCGGTGCCGACGTCGACGACCATCTGCGCGAAGACGGCGTTGACGGAGAGGTCGGTGGCGGTGTTGACGGTGATGTTCCCGTACGAGATCTGCCCCTCGTTCTCGGGGGCGTACGGGGTCCGGGTGCCGACCACGCGGCGCTTGTTGTCCCCGTTGTAGACGGTGTTGGGGGTGATCAGGCGGCCGTCCTGGGTACGGGAGTCGTTCTCGACGGCGGAGGCGAACACGAACGGCTTGAAGGTGGAGGCCACCTGGTAGTCGTGCCGGGTCGCGTTGTTGACGTACTGCTTGGTGTAGTCGATGCCCCCGTACATGGCGACGACCTTGCCGGTGGCGGGGTCGATGGAGACCCCGCCGGCCCGGACGACCCGGTCGGCCTTGTTCTTCTCCGGGTCGAGCTCGCTGACCATCTTCTCGTCGACGGCCTTGACGAACGCGTTCTCGCGGCTCTTGTCGATGGTGGTGGTGATCCGGTAGCCGCCCTCGGCGAGGGTCTTCTCGTCGAGGATCTTGTGGTCGACGATGTAGTCCTTCACGGCCTCGACGAGATAGCCGCGCTGGCCCGAGAGTCCGGCGGCCGGGCGGACCTTGCCGGGTTCGGGGAAGCGGACGGCGGCGCGCTCGGCGGCCGGCAGCCACTGCTTCTTGACCATGCCGTCGAGTACGTAGTTCCAGCGGGCGAGGGCGCGTTCGCGGCTCTGGGGGTGCGCGACGACGTCGAAGGCGCTGGGGGAGTTGAGGAGGGTGGCGAGGTACGCGCCCTCGGCGGTGGTGAGTTTGTCGACGTCCTTGCCGTAGTAGGCCTGGGCGGCGGCCTGGATGCCGTAGGCGTTGCGGCCGAAGTAGCTGGTGTTGAGGTACCCCTCCAGGATGTAGTCCTTCGACTTCTCGCGGCCGAGCTTGATCGCGATGAAGAACTCCTTGACCTTGCGCTTGATGGTCTGTTCCTGGCCCAGGTAGTAGTTCTTGACGTACTGCTGGGTGATGGTGGAGCCGGACTGGGTGCCCTTGCCGGTCGCCGTGTTCCAGGCGGCGCGGACCATGGCCTTGGGGTCGACGGCCCGCTCGGAGTAGAAGTCCCGGTCCTCGGCGGCCAGTACGGCCTCCTGGACGGTGCGGGGGATCTGCGAGAGCGGGACGTTGACGCGGTTGACCTCGCCGTCGCGGGCGAGCTGGGAGCCGTCGGCGTACAGGTAGAGGTTGGACTGGGCGGTCGCGGCGGCGTTGGCGGGCGGGATGTGGACCAGCAGGTAGCCGGCGACGAACGCGCCGACGATCAGCAGGCCGAGCAGCACGACGGCGGCCAGGACCATGCGCCAGGTGGGGACGAGGCGGCGCCAGCCGGTCCGCTTACGTTTCCGTTCGGCCTTCTTGGCGGCTCGGCGCGCCCGCCGGTCACCGGCCGGCTGCTGCGGCTGCCGTGCCGGCGAGGGTCCTGCGGGTCGTCCCGCGGGCCGTCCCGCGGGGGTGTCCGGGTCGCGAGGCGTCCAGCCCGGTGGTGGTGACTGGTCGCTCATCGCCAGGACTCCTCGACAACGCCGTACGAAATATCCACGTCTGTACCCCATGCTGTCTACCCGATTGGCCGCTCATTCCGCGTTGGACGGGCGTAAACCGGTCGCGTGGATCGCCCCTCCGCACTAAGCTCGCGCGCTTTGGCCGACGTAGGAACGACCGGGAAAACGGAGGGATACGGTGCGCCAGGGAACGGCTCGCACGACCGCGGCCGCAGCGGCACGCGGAGCGCGGCTCTATCCGGCCGTCGCGGCCGGCGGGTTCCGGCGCTACGCCACCTACGGGACGGCGACGGCCGCGGGGGTGTTCACCAACACCGTCTTCGGCTTCGTCCTCGCGTACACGTACGTCGCGTTGTGGGACGAGCGGCCCGGGCTGGGCGGCTACGACCAGGCGCAGGCGCTGACGTTCGTCTGGGTGAGCCAGTCGCTGCTCGCCGCGGGCGCGCTCATCGGCGGCGGGTTCCAGGAGGAGATGCAGGAGCGCATCCGTACGGGTGACATCGCCGTCGACCTGTACCGGCCGGCGGACCTGCAACTGTGGTGGCTCGCCGCCGATCTGGGAAGGGCGGGCTTCCAGTTGCTCGGGCGCGGGGTCGTGCCCCTGCTGGCGGGGGCGCTGGCCTTCCGGCTGGCCCTGCCCGCCGACCCGGTGCGGTGGCTGCTGTTCGCCGTGTCGGTACTGCTCGCGCTGCTGGTCAGCTTCGGGGTGCGCTACCTGCTGGGGCTGGCCGCGTTCTGGCTGATGGACGGGGCCGGGATCAACATGATGGCCGTCGTCGCCACGGTCTTCTTCTCCGGGATGCTGCTGCCGCTGACGGTGTTCCCGGGCGGCTTCGGGGAGTTCGTCCGCGTGCTGCCGTGGGCGGCGATGATCCAGGTGCCTCTGGACGTGCTGATGGGCGTGCACGCGGGCGCCGGGAGCGCGGCGTCGGCGCTGGGCTTCCAGTCGGCGTGGGCGCTCGTACTGCTGGGCGCGGGGCGGCTGTTGCAGTCGGCCGCGACACGGAAGGTGGTCGTCCAGGGTGGCTGAGGCAGAGGCGGTGGAGGCGGTGGAGGTGGAGGCGGTGGAGGCGGAGGCGGTGGAGGCGGCCGTCGTCCCGGCGCGGGCCGCGGGACCGGTGGACGTACCGGTACGGAACAGGGCCGTGGAAGGGCTGCGCGGCTACGGGCTGATCGTGGCGATGTGGGTCCGCTCGACGATGACGTACCGGACCTCGTTCCTCCTCGCCACCCTCGGGAACGCGGCGATCACGCTCCTCGACTTCGTGGCGATCTGGATCATGTTCTCGCACGTGGACGTGCTCGGCGGCTTCACGCTGCCCGAGATCGCCCTCCTGTACGGGTCCTCCTCGGCCTCCCTGGGCCTGGCGGACCTCCTCCTCGGCAATACGGACCGGATCGGCGTCCGGATCCGCGACGGCTCGCTCGACACCATGCTGGTGCGCCCGGTCCCGGTGCTCGCGCAGGTCGCCGCCGACCGCTTCGCGCTGCGCCGGATGGGGCGGATCGGGCAGGGGCTGGCGGTGCTGTGCTGGGCGGTCTCGGAGCTGGGCGTGGAGTGGACGGCCGGGAAGGTGCTGCTCGTGCCCGTGATGGTGCTGGCCGGAGCGGCGATCTTCGGGGCGGTGATGGTGACCGGTGCGGCCTTCCAGTTCGTCGCCGGGGACGCGGCGGAGGTGCAGAACTCCTTCACGTACGGCGGGAACACGATGCTCCAGTACCCGCCGACGGTGTTCGCGAAGGACCTGCTGCGCGGGGTCACGTTCATCGTGCCGCTCGCCTTCGTGAACTGGCTGCCGGCCCTGTACGTGCTGGGGCGGCCGTATCCGCTGGGGCTGCCGGGGTGGGTGGCGTTCGTGAGCCCGCTGGTGGCGGTGTTGGTGTTCGTACCCGCGTCGCTGGCATGGCGCGCGGGGCTGCGTTCGTACCGGAGTACGGGGAGCTGAGGGCGGTATGGGAAGCGACGCGCTGATCGAGCTGGACGGGGTCGAGAAGGTCTTCGACGTACGGCGCCGGGTGAGTCTGATGCGCAGGGAGAAACGGCAGGTCAGAGCCGTTGACGGGATCAGTTTCGAAGTGGCGCGGGGGGAGGTGGTCGGCTACATCGGGCCCAACGGCGCCGGGAAGTCGACCACGATCAAGATGCTGACCGGCATCCTCACCCCGAGCGGCGGCCGGCTGCGGGTCGCGGGCATCGACCCGGCGCGGGAGCGGATGCGGCTGGCGCACCGGATCGGGGTGGTGTTCGGGCAGCGGACCACGCTCTGGTGGGACCTGCCGCTGAAGGACTCGTACGGGCTGATGCGGCGCATGTACCGGATCCCCGAAGCGCGGTTCAAGGCGAACCTGGAGCGGTGCGTGGACCGCCTCGACCTGGCCGAGCTGCTGGACGTACCGGTGCGGCAGCTCTCGCTGGGGCAGCGGATGCGCGGGGACATCGCGGCGGCGCTGCTGCACGATCCGGACGTGCTGTACCTGGACGAGCCGACGATCGGGCTCGACGTGGTGAGCAAGGCGAAGGTACGGGCCTTCCTGCGGCAGCTGAACGCGGAGCTCGGCACGACGGTGCTGCTCACGACGCACGACCTCCAGGACATCGAGCAGCTGTGCGAGCGCGTGATGGTCATCGACCACGGGCGGCTGATGTACGACGGGGTACTGGCCGGTCTGCACGCGATGGGCGAGGGCGGCGGCGAGCGGACGCTGGTGGTGGACCTGGAGCGGGAGCTTCCGGAGATCAGCGTGGCGGGGGCGCGGGTGGTGAAGGTGGACGGGCCGCGGCAGTGGCTGGCGTTCCCGGCGGGGGCTTCGGCGGCGCCCCTGGTGGCGGAGGTGGCGGCGCGGTATCCGCTGCTGGACCTGTCGGTGCGGGAGCCGGACATCGAGGACGTGATCGCGAGGATGTACGCGGGGCAGGGTTGATTCAGGGGTGGCCAGGGTTAATTCAGGGGCGGGCCGGGGCTGTTCCAGGGTTGGGCCCCATACAACTCTTCCCCGCGACTACATAGGCTGGTCCCCATGACTGACGAGCGGCCGGAGAAGCCGTTGCCGGAGCTGAGGGCGTCGGATGCCGACCGCGAGCGGGTGGTGGAGCGGCTGCGCGACGCCGTCGCCGAGGGCCGGCTCGACATGGAGGAGTTCGAGGAGCGGCTGGAGGTCGCGTACACGTCGAAGACGTACGCGGAACTGGAACCGCTGACCCGCGATCTGCCCGCGCCGGGCGGCCGCCCGATGCCGGTCGCGGCCGCGGCGCCGGCCCCGGTGCCGGCGGACGGCTCGTGGGCCTCGCGGATCGGGGGCGGCGGGGTGCCGGCCTCGTCCTCGACGGCGGTCGCGGTGATGTCCTCGTTCCAGCGCAAGGGCACCTGGACGGTGCCGCCCCGGCTGGACGCGGTGGCGTTCTGGGGCGGCGGCGAGCTCGACCTGCGGGAGGCGAACTTCGCGGAGCGGGAGGTGGTGATCAACTGCGTCGCGATCATGGGCGGCATCCAGATCACGGTCCCGCCGGGCGTGGAGGTCGACGTACGGGGCTTCGGCTTCATGGGCGCATTCGACCAGCGCGACACCCCGGGCCCGGTGGCCCCGGGCGCCCCGAGGGTGGTCGTGACGGGCCTGGCCTTCTGGGGCGGGGTGGAGGTCAAGGTCAAGCCCCCGAAGCGCCAGAAGCCCCTGGGCGGCGGCGCGAAGCTCCGCAAGGAGCTGTAGGGGCCGGGGGTCCGGAGGGGGGTCCGGAGGGGGTCCGGAGGAGGGCCCGGAGCGGGGCCCGGAGGGCGGATCGGCGTGCCGGGAACTCCTGAGGGGTCCCGGGAGTCGGATGCTATGCAGACAAAACCGGCGCCCGGGGGGAAGGGAGGAACACGTGGACCACCGCACCAAGGCCGCGGGGACCGGCACGGTTACCGGCACCGGCGGGTTCGTGTTCAGCGAGGCCGACGAGGAGCGCCGCCGCGGCGTCCGCCGCATGAAGACCACCGCGACCGGGCTGCTGATGCTGGTCGCGCTGGTCTACGTACTGACCACTTGGGCGGAGCACGCCGGAGCCGGCGCCTGGGCGGGCTACGTCCGGGCCGCCGCCGAGGCCGGCATGGTCGGCGCACTCGCCGACTGGTTCGCCGTGACCGCCCTCTTCCGGCGCCCGCTCGGCCTGCCCATCCCGCACACCGCGATCATCCCGACCAAGAAGGACCAGCTGGGCGTCTCCCTCGGGGAGTTCGTCGGCGAGAACTTCCTCTCCCCGGACGTGGTCCGCGCCCGCCTCCACGCCCTCGGCATCGGCGGCCGGCTCGGATCCTGGCTGGCCGAGCCCGCGCACGCCGACCGGGTCACCGCCGAACTGGCCACCGCGCTGCGCGGGGCACTGACCGTACTGCGCGATTCCGATGTGCAGGCGGTCGTGGGCGAGGCCATCACGCGGCGGGCCGAGACCGCCGAGATCGCGCCGGGGATCGGCAAGACCCTGGAGAAGGTCGTCGCGGACGGCGGGCACCGCCGCGTCGTCGACCTCGTCTGCGTCAAGGCCCACGACTGGCTGGTGACGCACGGGGAGTCGGTGATGGGCGCGGTCCAGGGCGGGGCGCCGGGCTGGACCCCGCGGTTCGTGGACCGCAAGGTCGGCGAGCGCGTGTACAAGGAGCTGCTCCGCTTCCTGACGGAGATGCGGGACATGCCGGAGCACCCGGCGCGCGGGGCGGTCGACCGGTTCCTGACGGACTTCGCGGCCGACCTCCAGTCGGACACGGACACCCGGGCGCGGGTGGAGCGGCTGAAGTCCGAGATCCTCCAGCGCGGGGAGGTGCAGGACGTGATCGCCTCCGCCTGGACCGCGATCCGCGCGATGATCATCTCGGCGGCGGAGGACGAGCACAGCGAGCTGCGGCTGCGGGTCCGGTCCTCGCTGCTGTCGCTGGGCGCGCGGCTGGCGACGGACGGCCGGCTCCAGGACAAGGTGGAGGGCTGGATCGAGGGCGCGGTGGTGTACGTGGTGACCACCTACCGGACCGAGATCACCTCGCTGATCACGGACACGGTGGCCGGGTGGGACGCCGAGCACACGTCGCGGAAGATCGAGGCCCACATCGGCCGGGACCTCCAGTTCATCCGCATCAACGGCACGGTGGTCGGCGCCCTGGCCGGCCTGCTGATCTACACGGTGTCGCAGGCGCTGGGGGCGTAGCGGGGCCCGGGCGGGGCCGGGCCGGGCCGGGGCGTACGGGCTGGGCCGGGCCGGGGGCGTACGGGCTGGCCCGCCTGCCCGCCCGGCCCGTACGGTCGCTCAGCCGCGGTCGGCGACGGCCCAGGAGGCGGTCGCGACGACGGCCGCGGCCCCGAGGACGGCCGGCCAGGCCCCGACCTTCTTGGCCAGCGGGTGCGCGCCCGCGAAGCCGGCGAGGTACAGCGCGCCCAGCCCGGCCGCCGCGGGGGTGCCGCCGCGCCGGTGCCATTCGCGCCCGGCGGCCAGCCCGGCGGCGCCGAGCACGACACCGCCCAGCGGGCGCTTCTTGGTCCACCGGGCGACGGCGTACCCGCCGACCAGTCCGGCGGCCGCCACTGCGGAACTCGGTACGCGCGCCATGCCCGACTCCTTCACATCATCTGATCTCACTGGTATTACCACGAGGCTAACGCGGAGGCTTGACCACCCGGCGGGCGCCCAGCGCCCCCAGGACCAACACCGCTCCGCCGATCACACCGTCCGGTACGGCGTCCTTGACGGCGCGCGGCAGCAGCGCCACCACGCCCAGGACGAGGAGGAAGGCGAGCACGCACCGGCCGGCCGCCCGAATCAGTCTGTCCACGGGCTGCTCAACGCGGCGCGGCGGCCGCCGACACGGACGTGGGGGAGGGGATTTGTCGCACACTCGCCGGATCCGTGCGATACGTGCCTTCCGGAACCCGACCGGCATAAATTGGCTCTCCCACCCCAAAGGGTAAAACGGGAAGAAGAATGAGGAGCTCGGACATCGTGATCTGCTACGGACAGGCCGTCCTCGACCTCGCGGACGAACTGGTCGACGCCTATGCCGACGTCTTCTCCGCCCCGCCGTGGAACGAGGACGCAGAAACCATTCGCCAATTCTCGGTCCGCCTCCAGGCCGACACCCGGCGCCGTGGCTTCCGTACGGCCCTCGCCCAGTCCGCGGCCGGCATCGACGGTTTCGCCACGGGCTGGATCACCCCCGCGGCCTTCCCCAAGGACCGCGGGTACGCCCAGGTCGCGGCGCAGCTCGGCCCGGCGCGGGTGCGGGAACTCCTGACGGGGGCGCTGGAGATAGACGAGCTCGCCGTACGCCCGTACGCGCGCGGACACGGCACCGGCCGGGCCCTGCTCACCGAGATCACGGCCGACGCCCCGGACGGGCGGGCCTGGCTGCTGACCTCCCGGCTGGCCACCGACACCGTGGCCACGTACCGCCGCCTGGGGTGGCACGAGGTCGCGCCGCGCCCGGGTACCCAGACGGGCGTGATCGTCTTCCTCTCGCCGGACCACCCGGGGCGCTGACGCCCTCCTCGGACGGGGTGTCGGCGCCCCGGGACCGGGCATACCGCCGGCATGATCACCGCACGTCAGACGAAGAAGCAGCAGCAGGAGCAGACGCAGGAGCAGGCGCAGGCGCCGAAGCGGCCGACGCACCGGGAACCGAACCGGGCGGCGGCGCGGACGGCGCGCCGGCAACTCAACCTGGCCACCCGCCACCAGCTCGCCGCCTCCGGGATCCCGGACGGCACGATCACCTCCCGCACCCGCCCGGGCGGGCCCTGGCAGCGCTTGCTGCCCCGGGTTTACCTCCTCCAGACCGGCCCCCCGGACCACCGCCAACGCGCCCTCGCCGCCGTCCTGTACGCCGCCGAGCCCGCCGCTGATCCGCTCTCCGGAGACACGGCCGCCCTCACCGGCGGCGCCGCCCTGGCGCTCCTCGGCATCCGCGACGCCCCGCACACCCCGGCCGACGTCCTGATCCGCGCCCCGCGCCGGCTCACCGGCACCCCGATGGTCCGCCCGCTGGCCACCGCCCGGTGGCCGCGCACCATCGCGGTGTCCGGCATCCCGTGCACCCGGCCCGTGCGCGCGGCGGCCGACTTCGCCTCCCGGGCCGGCGACCCCGCGCGGATCCGCTCGACGCTGGCCCATGTGGTCCAGGCCGGCTGGTGCCACCCGCAGGACCTGCACGCCGAGCTCCGCGCCGCCCGGCTCCTCACCCGCCCGGCGATCCGCGCCGCCGCGTCGGAACTCGTCGCGGGGGTCCGCTCGATCGCCGAGGCGCTGGCCCGGGACACCCTGACGGCGACGGACCTCCCGACCCCGCTGTGGAACGCCCGCCTGTACACCCCGGACGGCACCTTCCTGGCGAGCCCGGACGCGTACTGGCCGGACGAGGGCGTGGCCCTGGAGATCGACTCGGCGGAGTACCACTACACGCGCGACGCCTGGCACGCCACCCTCCACCGCCGCCTGCGCCTGGAGTCCCACGGCATCCTGGTGGTCAGCGCGACCCCGTCGATGATCCGCGACACCCCCGAGGAAGTCATCCGGGCCCTCCGCACCCTCCTGACCCTCACCGCATCCCGCCCCACCCCACCCACGGCCCAAGCCCGCGGCCACCAACAGCTGCCCCTCTTCCCAGGCACCGGCTGACGCATGGGTAACGGAATGTTCGGAGTGGTGTGGGGGATGCCGCACACTAGATGAGGTCGTTGTCAGTGGGGTCTGTCACCCTCTGTGATAGCTGGTGGCACAGGGCACCAGCGGGGTTACGTGTTCGAAGGAGGGTGCATGACCAGCACTGAGGCTGTTTTCACCTCGATTGAGATCTGTGCTGGAGCCGGCGGTCAGGCCATCGGACTGCATCAGGCCGGTTTCAGGCACCTGGCGCTCGTGGAGATCGACGCCCATGCGGTCGGGACGCTGCGGGCGAACATCGACACGCAGCCGGAGTGGAGCTGGGAGAAGGCCCACTGCGATCTCCTTCCCCCGACGGACGTCAAGCTCTTCGAACCTGGCAGGGACCTGCCCAAGAGCGGTGAGCTGCTGCAGCGCGGCCTCGATCTTCTGGCCGGCGGGGTTCCCTGCCCGCCGTTCTCACATGCTGGCAAGCAGCTGGGCAAAGACGACGACCGTGATCTCTTCCCGCGGATGCTGGAACTGGTTGAGCAGCTCCAGCCCCGTGCGGTGATGATCGAGAACGTGCGCGGGATCATGGACCCCAAGTTCTCCGACTACCGTGACTGGATCATGGCGCGGCTGCAGGGGGGCGACTACCGCGAAGAGGACGGGCGGCAGGCCCGTACCCGGGGCCTCGGATACACGGTGTGCAAGTGGGACGTCCTGGAGGCCAGCGACTTCGGGGTGCCGCAGCTGCGTCCGCGCGCCATTCTGGTGGCCATCCGCAATGACGTGCTCAAGGATCTGAAGTACGAGTGGCCGTCGCCCACCCACGAGGACCCGGTGAGCGTGGCAGCTGCGCTTGAGGAGACCATGCGCGAGCGGTACGGACGCTACTTCGACGGCGCTCAGGGGGAGCTCGCGCGCAAGAAGTACGACACTTGGCTTGAGACGGCCAGGGGCCGTGACGCCGAGCTGAAGAGCAAGGGGGGCGGCATCGCGCCCACGCTCGTCGGCGGTTCCAAGAAGCACGGAGGGGCCGACCTCGGCCCGAGTCGTGCCAAGGCGTCCTGGAAGCAACTCGGTGTCTCCGGACTCGGCGTGGCCAATGACATGGCTACCTGTGAGAAGAAGGGATCCGAGGACAGGGATCTCTTCGGGCCCGACGGGCCGATGCTCACGGTTGAGCAGGCGGCGATTATCCAGGGCTTTCCTCGGGGCTGGCAGTTCACTGGTGGTAAGACCGCGCAGTACCGGCAGGTGGGCAATGCCTTCCCGCCGCCCGTCGCCGCGGCAGTGGGCAAGTCGATCATCGAGTTGCTCAAGGCGGCCCGGGAGCGGGACCAGGAGCAAGCGTAATCAGGTGCTGCCCGCACCGGTTCTGCGGCGGCGCCTTTCCACCTCGGCAGCGATCCGGGCGGCACAGTCGGCAGCGGCTTCGTGCTCCCAGAACCGGAGCACCGTCCAGCCGGCTTCTTTGAGGCGCTGGTTGGTGTCCCGGTCACGTGCCATGTTTCCGGCAACTTTGGCGGACCAGTAGCCAGGGTTCGTCTTCGGAGACACGTAGTGCTCAGGGCAGCCGTGCCAGTAGCAGCCGTCGACGAACACGGCCACCTTCGCCGGCCCGAAGACAATGTCTGCGGTCCGGCGAAGGTCCTTGATGGGCCGCGCTGCGACGCGGTAGCGCAGCCCTTGCGCGTGCAGCATGCTGCGGATCAGCCGTTCCGGTTTGGTATCACGGCTGCGGATCGCCTGCATGTTCCGGCGCCGCGCGGCTGACGACGCCCATGATCCGTCGGGTGGTGTCCACGAGTCGCCCATGATTCAGAGGTCGGTCGTGGCGGATGAGGTGTGGGCGGGGAGGAGCGGTGCCGGGGTCGCAGCGTCCCCGTCCTCAGCCAGCGACCAGGTGCCCCCGTCGATGACGGCCGACGGCCTGCCGTCTCCCGGGATACTCCGGACGACGCGGGCGCTGACGAAATCGCCCTCCTGCGGTACCGGGAGCGCGAGCTGTCGCGCGATCTCCTGGTGGGCGCGGTAGTCGCCCATGATGATGATTCCCTCGCGGCGGAGCGAGGACCTTGAACCACCGTTTCCCCGGACTCGCTTCATGTAGTCCTTCTGCTGGGCAACGGTGCGTACGACGTTCCGTCCTATCCGGCGGCGCTGAGCACGCCGGAACAGCTCGTTGAGCCTGGCCTGGCCGGACTTCTGGGCGAATACCGCCTCGCGGTCAGCAGGATCCATGTGGAGCAGGGTGTTCTCAGGGAGCACGGCATCGCGCCAGAGCCAGAGGATCTTCGTACGGTGCTCCGCCTTCACGGTCAGTTTCATGTCCCGGTTGCTTCCTCCGTTCAGCAACTCGGGAGCAATCCGGAGCAGGCCAGCGCTCCAGAGGCTCTTCTTGTCGTCAGCCCAGACGAGCAGGCACAGGTGCCCCAATGCCTCCGGAGGGATCATCCAGCCGCCGAACTGCTGCGAGAACTTGCAGTCGACGTCCACGCCGCCGATCCGGTAGTCCATGTCGACGCCGTCATCGAACGCGAACTCGCGCTGGAGGTTGATCTCGACGACCGTCCCGGCATGGGTCTTCTCCGTCTTGAACAAGGACTTCCAGTCGTACCGGCCCGTCACTTCGCCGTTCAGCAGTTGATCGATTGTGTCTCTCAGTACTGCGGCGAACCGCTGGCCGGCAGGGTCTAGCCGGCGCAGCTGGGCGTGGACCAGGGCCAGTTCAGGGTCGTCCTGGGACAGCGCCTGGTTCTGGATGATCACGGCGGCGGAAATGTCCGGAGACAGCAAGCGGACCACCTGTCTGGCGCAAGAGGGCGGTCCTGGATGAGCCGACCGCAGGATGACAGCGAGCATACCGGCGGTCAGCCCGGCCGGGAGTGTCCGCCCGCGGGCCTCAGGTGCCGGCTCCGAGAACCAGGCTGAGCAACAGAAACGCCAGGGTCAGGGTTCCGGCGAACGCGACGGAGCCCATGATGATCGACCCTGCTGCCGACCGGTTGTCCCACCGCGCCAGCGCGACCGCAGCCCCGGCGATGATCAGCGCGAGCACCACGGCAATGGCGATCGTGAGGAACAGAACGGACAACGAAATGTTCAGCATGGAACGGTCAACTCCATTGAAGTGAAAGGGAAGGCATAGGTGTGGATCCCCCGTCCGGTGCCTGGGCAGGAGGGAGAGGCGGAGCGCCGTGACGTTCTTGCTCCGCGATGCCGGAATCCGGCAGAGGCGGTGACGAGTGGGTCCCGTTTGCCGCTACAGCTGTCCGCCACCTCCTCGGGGCAGGGCGGCCCGCAGGACGAGTTCGGCCTGGATGGTGAGGTCGGCACGGATCAGGGTGATCGCCAGCCGCATGGTTTCCTCGTGTCCGCGCTCGCGGCCACCGAGCAGGAGCGCTTCCCCGAGCACGGCGTTTCCGCTGGCGTACAGGTCGGCGGCAGCGAGGCTGAGTTCCTCGTGTGTGAGCGTCTTGCTCGCGGACCAGGCGATGCCGATGACCCCTCGGCGGTCACCGGCGGACTGGGCCGCGTACAGCGCGCGTACCGTTTCCCCGGCCTTCCCGTTCTCGCTGCTGCGCCGGTCCGCTGCCGGTCTCTGCGCCGGATCAGCGCCGGACTGGCCGCACGCGCCAGACGCAAGCGGGGCGGACGGGGCCGAGGAGATCAGCTCTGCCGCGCAGATGTCGCTCCTCTCCCAGGGCGAAACGGGGCGCGTGTTCCGCCGGGCCGCGGACTTCCGCAGCCGTTCGAGGTGCTCCAGCTGGTCCGGGACGGCGGCGGCGCTGCGGCGCACGGCGTCGTAGATCGCACCGAGCGTGAGGGCAGAGGGCACGCGGCGGCCCGTCCAGTAGTTGGACAGCGTGCTCAGGGGGATGCCGAGGTACTTGGCGCGGGCCCCCTGTTTTCGCATGGACATCGCGGATATGAGGCTGCGGAAGCGCGCCACGTACTTCTCCCGTGCCGGGCTGCAGCCAGGCCAATAGGCGCTGCCGACCTGACCCGCGATGGCCATGGATCCTCCTGGTTACGGATTTTGATGGAGGATCAGTCTTTCTTGATCAAGGGTGAGGTGCGCAAGCGGCAAACCCCCGATTTCTGAAGTAGCTGTTTGCGTTCCGTGCGTCCGCGGCTGGCCGGTGTTTGCGTTTCCCGCGACGTGGTGAGGAAGGTGTTTGCGTTACGGCGCAAACACCCGAATGGGCTTGATCCCTATGCCGGGCTGCCCGTGAGAATGGGGCTCTGTTGGTGAGTGCCGGTCGAGGAATCGTCGGCCGGCGAACGCTACTTAGGGGATAGATCGTGACCATTGCAGACATTCCGTCGTGGCGTAGTGAAAAACTCTCGACGATGGTCCGCTGCGCGCTGTGGCTGATGACCGAGGTCGGTGTAGGCGAGGTCTTCACGAAGACTCAGCTGCGGGAGGCATTTCCGGAGACCTCGCAGATCGACCGCCGCATGCGGGATCTCCGGGAACGGGGCTGGCGCATCTCCACCAACCGGGAGGACGTGACGCTGACTCCGAGCGAGCACCGCTTTGTGGAGATGGGGGCGGAAGTCTGGAAGCCCGGACAGTCGAGGGTCAAGCCGGCTGCGGTGGTGTCGGCTCCGCAGCGGCGTGAGATCCTCGATCGCGACGATCATCTGTGCCGTGCATGCGGGATCGCCGCCGGCGAGGCGTACGACGGCGGAATCGAAACGGCTCAGCTGGACCTGGCGCGCCGGGAGGTCACTGGCCCCGCTGGCGTGAGCGTCCAGCTGGTCACTGAGTGCCGTCGGTGCCGGATCGGCGGCCGTGGCCGGCAGACCGACCTGAGCAGTGTCCTCGATCGCCTGGATCAGATGAGCCAGGTAGAGCGGGAGCACTTCGCGCAGTGGGTGGCCGTGGACCGCAGGGACTTCAGTCTCCTGGAGCGGCTGTGGGGCGAGTACCGGAGTCTGCCGGCGGAGTCGCGCGGGACGGTTCGTCAGGTGCTCGAACGGCCGTAACGACCGCGTGCGGGATGGCCGGCAGCAGGACGGGCGGAGGCCCGAGTCAAGGAGATCTGTGGAGATGCTGAACTTCAATCTTCCGCCGGACGCCGCGGCGAACGCGGAGTTCGTCGGACGCCGGCTCAAGGAGTCTGCGGAAGCTGACGGTGCCAGGGAGACCGTTACCGTCGACTGGAACGGCCGCCCGCTTCACGTCGACGTGATCGACGTGCCGCTCCGTTCCCTCTACTACAATCCGGCGACGCACCGGATCAGGGCACAGCTGGGCCATGACCCGAAGTTCGCGCGCGGTCTTGACGAGGATCCCTGGAGCCCGGAAAGCCAGGAGTACCTCCACCGCCTTCTCGTAGGCAAGCCGGCGAACCCCGACGAAGTCGATCCCGACTTCGAAACCCTTGCAGCCAGCCTCAAGTCCGTGGACCAGCTGGAACCAGGCCTGATCACGCACGAAGGCATCCTGGTCAACGGAAATACCCGGGCAGCCGCACTCCGGCAGCTGAAGCGCCCGTCGATCAGGGTCGGCGTGCTGCCTCCGTCCTTCACATGGGAGGACATCAACGCGGTCGAGCTCGCACTTCAGCTCCGGCCCGATGAGCGCCGCGATTACTCGTACATCAACCGGCTGATCGCCATGGAGGAGCAGGAGCTGATGGGCCGTGACGCAGCTGACATCGCCCGTGCCTTCCACGTGCAGGTCAAGACGTTCAGGCAGGAACGCTGGATCCTGAGCGTCATCAAGGACATGATCGACCGGAGTAGCACCCCGGAGGGCGGCCGGCTGGCGCTGTCTGATTTCGAAGGGCACCAGGAGAACCTCAAGGAGCTGCACCGCACCTACATGAAGGTGTCGGCTGCCAGTCAGGAGCGAGCCGAGCAGGTCAAGGAAAACAGGATCGTCGCCATCCTCCTGGACTTCGCGAAGACGAAGACCCGTCTCATCGGTGCGGACTTCCAGGCGGACTACCTGGAGGACAACCTGCCGGACCTCCTGACCGCTGACACCTGCGAAGCGCCGTCCGCGGTCGTGATCCCCGGGCTCGGCGTCTCGGTCCCCGCCGCTTCTGATCCCGTACGTCAGGCGCGCGCGGCGACTGACCGGGTACTGCGGGCCAGAGCCCTGGAATCCGCCCGGCACCTCACCCCCGAGATCCGGGAAGCCGCTCAGCGCGAAGTGACAGAGGCTCGCAGGGGAATGCGGCGTGCACTCGACGAGGCAGAGCGTGATGACCGGCTCAAGCGCGTACGGCAGACCACCGCGGAGCGGTTGGATGACGCTCGGGCCGCGATCGAACAGAGTGTCGTTGACCTCGTGCAGGCGCTGGGGAAGGACAGCCTCGATGAGGAGAGCTTTGACCGTGCACTGCTGCGCCTGAAGGGGAGCATGACGAAGCTGGCGCGCCAGGCCAGCCGCGGCGTGACCACGCCCGGCAGCGGTGTCAACTGGCTGATCAAGGCGAGCGAGGGCTGACGGTGCTCGACACGGTGGAACCGTCGCTCCGGCTGGGCTTCGACGAAACCAGAACGAAGGTTGTTTTCCGGGCTCTACCCGGCGGGCAAAGTCATCTCGTCAGGCTGATCGCGCGGTTCGACAGCGGCAGTCAGCGGGGAAACCTCGCTGCGGAGGTAGACCTCGAAGACTTCCTGTCCCGTCTTACCCTGCTCGGTCACTGGCACGATCCGGCTGGTGTGTCCTTTGCGCCGGACCTCAAGGAACTCGCCGCGGCTTCCGTACGTGATGCCCAGGCGGTCGAGGAGCGCCTCAAGGCCGGCAGCCAGGGCCAGGACGTCACAGGGCTCGTGGCAGAGTCCGCCGTCCCCGGGATGCTGGGAGGTTCCTGGACAGCACCCCTCACGGACTTTCAGACACGTGACATCGCAAAACTGCTGTCCCTTACGCACGGAGCAAACTTCAGCGTGCCCGGTGCGGGGAAGACCCGCACGGCCCTGGCCGTATACGCAGCTCTGCGTCAGTCCGGCTCTGTACGGCGCATGCTCGTCGTCAGCCCCAAGTCCGCATACGAGGCGTGGCGCGACGAGGCCGCTCTTTGCTTTGCCGAACCCCCAGTGGTGCGTGTCTTCAAGCGCTGGCCTGACAACGACGCGGAAATTCTGCTCGTCAACTACGAGCGGCTGAGCCGCTACCAGACACAACTCGCGGACTGGCTCAGCATGGGCCACGCCATGATGGTGCTGGACGAGGCTCACCGGATGAAGCTCGGAGTCAGGGGAACGTACGGAGCCACGTGCATGGCGCTGGGACCGCTGGCAAGCCACAGGCTGATCCTCACCGGTACGCCCGCACCGAACGGCGCCAAGGACCTGGAGAGCTTGCTGTCCTTTGTATGGCCGGGGCACGGACGGAGCGCAGTGGACAGAGCCGTGGCCGGCGGAGACCTCGCCCATGCGAGCAGGGTCCTGCGGCCGCTGTTCACACGCACGACGAAGAACGAGCTGGGGCTGCCACCGGTCGATGTCCGCGTCAGATACGTCGACCTCCCAGAGGCGCACCGCAAGCTGTACTCGGCGCTGCGCAATCAGCTGACTGGGCTGGGTTCCAGGGAACAGGAGGAGTTCACCAGACTGGGCAAGGTTCTCGTGTACCTCATGATGGCAAGCACCAACCCGGCGCTGCTGGAAGCAGGATCGGACCGCTACGAACCCCTGCCCTTCTACGTGCCGCCCCTGCGTCCCTCGGACGGTCTTCCTCTGAAGGAGCTCATGAGGGACCTGCCGAAGTACGAGAGCTCACCTAAGTACGAGGCTGTTCTGCAGACGGTCTCCGACAATGCACGCGCCGGACGGAAGACCCTCGTATGGTCCACGTTCGTCAGGAATCTGACCACGCTGGCGGGAGCACTGGGCAAGTACAGGCCGGCTGTGGTGCACGGCGGAACCCCGGATCGGGACGAGGAGATCCGACGGTTCCGAGAGGATCCCGAGTGCATGGTCCTGCTGTCCAATCCCGCGACCTTGGGAGAAGGAATCAGCCTCCATCACGTGTGCCACGACGCGGTCTATGTGGACAGGGACTTCGCAGCGGGGCGGTTCCTGCAGAGCCTGGACCGGATCCACAGGCTGGGACTGGCCTCCGGTACGCAAACGCGTGTCACGGTTCTCCTCGCACGCGGCACCATCGACGGAATCGTCCATGACCGGCTCGGCCACAAGCTCGAGTTCATGGGCAAGATCCTGGACGACCCGCTAGTGCAGGAGCTGGCAGACCCGGAGGAAGACGTCACCCCCTGGGGCATGGACGCCGCAGACCTGCATGCCCTGATCAGTCACCTGGGCGAGCTGTCCGGCTGACAGCACCGGACAGCTCGGCCGTCCTGAACCTTGTTGCCCTGTACCTACGGTGCGCCGTGGCACTCCGCGTAGGGCTTGCCCGAGGTGCACCAGCAGGGGGTGTTGGGGGTGGGGGGCCAGGGGGTGGCCTTGCCTCGGGCCGCCAGGGTCGTGGCGTACTCCGGGAGGAGTGAGGGGGAGGCCGGGGAGGTCTTCTCCGATGCCGCGAAGGCCTCGTACGAGGGGACGCTCGCCGTCACGATGCCGAGGTTCGTCGTGCCCGAGGCCGCCAGGGCGCGCAGCGAGGACTCGATGTGCGTGAGGTGCGCCGCGTGCGACGGGTACTCCGCCGCCAGGGTCGGGTACGAGGTGAGGAGCTCGGCCAGTTCTCGGGCGGGCCAGTGCAGGATCGCCACCGGGAACGGGCGGGAGAGCGCGGCGCGGCGGTCGCCCAGTTCGGCGCGGAGGCGGGCGATCTCGGCGCGCAGCTCGGCCGGGTCGTCGGAGCCGAGGGCCCAGATGCGCTTGGGGTCGTGCAGCTCGTCCAGCGGGATCGGGCCGATGTGGCGGGTGTCGGCGACCATGTCCCACTCGTCGTGGGGGAGTCCGAGGAGGCGGCGGACCCGGTGCCGGCCCGTCAGGAGGGCCGTGGTGGCCTGGGTGAGGGGCGCGTCCTCCGTGATGAGGAGGGTGGCGGCCTCGGTGAAGCACTCCTCCGAGGCGGTCAACTCGTCGTGCGTTTCGAGGGTTTCCGCGATGACCTCCCAGGGCGCCGGGTCCGCGGGCGCCGCCGCGCGGATGCCCTGGATGAGGGCGCGGGCCTCGGGCTCGTGGCCGTACTCCCACAGGTTCGCCGCCTGGAGCGCCTTGATCAGGTGCGGATCGGCGGGCGAGGAGGCGAGGAGTTGGTCGTACAGCGCGCTGGCGCGGTCCCGGGCGTCACCCAGTTCGAGGTGGGCCGCGGCCTGGAGGAGCAGGGGCTCCTGGTCCTCGGGGTAACGGGTCGCCGTGCGGATGAGGCGCTCGGCTTCGGCGATGTGCTCGGCAGGCGTGTCAGGGCGCATGGTTCACACCGTACTGCCCTGGTCTGTTGACGGGGGAGGTCTTAAGGTGCGGCCCGTGCGGGATCACATGCGTGTGGTGGTGCAGAGGGGCGGCCGGCGCGGGCGGCGGGCCGGTCTCGCCGGGGTGCTGTGGGGAGCCGCCGAACTCACCGTGACCGTGGGCGTGGTGGTGTTGCTGCTGGTGGTGCACCAGGTGTGGTGGACCAACCGGCAGGCCCTTGCCGGAGCCCAAGAGGAGGTCCGGGAGCTGGAGAGGCGGTGGACCGGTCCTTCCGGGCCTTCCGCTCCTTCCGGTCCCTCCGGGCCTTCCGCTCCTTCCGGGCCTTCCGGTCCTGCGTCCGGTGGCAGCGACAGTGCTGGTGCTGCGTCCGGTGCCGGTGCGGATCGGGTGCCTTCCGTTTCCGGCTCCCGGGCGCCCGCGCCCGCGAAGGAGTCCGCGTACGGGGTCCTGCGGATCCCGCGGCTCGGGGTCGTCGTGCCCGTCGCGGAGGGCGTCGACAAGCGGGCCGTGCTGGACAAGGGGTACGCCGGGCACTATCTCGGGACCGCGCAGCCCGGGGCGCGGGGGAACTTCGCGCTCGCCGGGCACCGCAACACCCACGGCGAGCCGTTCCGGTACATCAACCGCCTGCGGGCCGGGGACGAGCTGATCGTCGACGTACGGGGGCAGCGGTACACCTACGTCGTGGGCAGGACGCTCGCGGAGACCGGCGAGCGGGACACCGGGGTGATCGCGCCGGTGCCGCGCAGTACGGTCCGGCCGGAGTACGGGTACGACGAGCCCGGCGCGTACATCACGCTCACCACCTGCACGCCCGAATACACCTCCAAATATCGGCTGGTGGTCTGGGGAACCTTGAAGACGTAGACCGCGTTCTTGGTTGTGGTGAGCGCGGACCGGATCTTGGGAGGGGGGCTCGGCAATGGCGCGGATCGGTCGTGGGCGGCTGCTGATGGCCCTGCTCCTGTTCGCCGGCTTCGCCGGGTTCGTAGGGCTCCTCGGGCTGTTCGCCGGTGAGGGCGGGCTGGGCGCCGTCGTGGTCGCCCTCGCCGCCACCGTCGCCGTGGGCGCCGCCGCCCTGGCCGCCCGGCTCGTTCGGCCCGTGCCGCCCCACCGAATACGCACCGCGATACGTGATCGCGAGCAGCGCACGGCGTTCCTGCCGCAGCGCGATCCCGATGCCTCGGGCCGGTCGCGGCCCAGGGCGCCCGGTCGTCTCGTCCTGACGGCCGCGTAGGGGCACCTCTTCACCTTCTCCCTTCTGTTCGTCGTCGTGCCCCTCGTGGTCGTCGCGCCGAAAAAGCACCTCTTTCGACGTTGACGAGACCCCTCGGAGGGCCCGCGTGTCCGTTTTCACCCACCTTGTTGGAGAGCTGAGCCGGCTCCTGGAGCCCGTGCTCGCCGAGTCCGCGACCGCCGCCGCGATCGTGCTGTTCACCGTGCTTGTACGGCTCGCCCTGCATCCGCTGAACAGGGCCGCCTTCCGCGGTGCGACCCCGGTGGCCGGTCTGCTGCCCGTACTGCTCCAGCTCCCGGTGTTCTTCCTCATGTACCGGGCCTTCTCCTCCGGCGAACTGCTCGACCACCGGCTGTTCGACGCGCCGCTCGGGGCGAAGTGGGCCGATGCCCTCGGGGCGGGCGGCCTCCTCGGGGCGCAGGGGCTGGTGTTCCTGGGGCTGTTCGCGGCCATCACGGTGGTCGCCGCCTGGAGTGCCGTACGGGGGCGGCGGGCCGCGGCCGAGACACCCGCCCCGGCCGCCGCCGCCAACGTGAGCGCCGAGCAGCAGGAGGCGCTGCGCAAGCTGGGCGGCGTGCTGCCGCTGCTGTCGTTCGGGACGCTGATCACCGCGGCCCTGGTGCCGCTGGCCGCGGGGCTGTACCTGGTGACCACCACCGCGTGGTCCGTGGCGGAGCGGGCCTGGCTCCAGCAGCGCCGGCGTTCCAGTCTGTGAACAGGGTCTTGCGGATTGGCCGGGCATCTTGGAGGATCAACCAATTCTCCGATGGCCGCAACCCATCGGCAGGCCCGGGCTCGCCCATGGGCCGACCACCCACGACCACGGGAGAATGCCCATGAAGCTGCTGCGTGTCGGACCGGCCGGGGCCGAGCGCCCCGCGCTGCTCGACCAGGACGGGACCCTGCGGGACCTGTCCGGCCTGATCACGGATGTGGACGGCGCCCTGCTCGCCGACGACTCCGTGCTGTCCCGGGTACGGGACGCGGCGGCGTCCGGCGAGCTTCCCGTCCTGGACGCGGAAGGCCTGCGGACCGGCGCGCCGGTCGGCCGGATCGGCAAGATCGTGGGCATCGGGCTGAACTACTTCGGGCACGCCGCCGAGATCGGCGCGGAGCCGCCGGCCGAGCCCATCCTCTTCCTCAAGGCCGCGGACACCGTGGTCGGCCCGGACGACACCGTGCTGATCCCGCGCGGCAGCGTGAAGACCGACTGGGAGGCCGAGCTCGGCGTCGTCATCGGCAGCACCGCCCGCTACCTGGCCTCCGCCGCGGAGGGCCTGGCCCACGTGGGTGGATACACGCTGGTCAACGACGTATCGGAGCGCGAGTTCCAGATCGAGCGCGGCGGCACCTGGGACAAGGGGAAGAACTGCGAGACGTTCACCCCGCTCGGCCCCTGGCTGCTCACCGCCGACGAGGTCGCGGACCCGCAGGTCCTGGACGTCAAGCTCTGGGTCAACGGAGAGCTCAAGCAGGACGGCAACACCGCCGACCAGATCTTCCCGGTCGGGGAGGTCGTGCGGTACCTGAGCCAGTTCATGACGCTGTACCCGGGCGACGTCATCGTCACCGGCACCCCGGCCGGCGTGGCCATGGGCCAGCCGGAGCCGAAGCCGTACCTGCGCGCCGGTGACGTCGTGGAGCTGGAGATCGACGGCCTCGGCCGCCAGCGCCAGGAGTTCAAGGGCGCGTAGGTCCCGATCGGTCACCGGTGAGGGGACCGGGGGGCGGGGGCGGCATCGGCCGTCCCGCCCCCGCCCCCCCGCTCGCCCCCGCGCGTGTGGGCGTACGACCTGCGGGTCAGTCCTTCGTGGACGTGCGGCGGCGGCGGTTGGCGAAGACCAGGCCGGCGCCCGCGCCGAGCGCGGCGGCGCCACCGCCCGCGATCAGCGCGGTCTGGGTGCCCGTGCTCGCGAGCGCCCCGCCGGAGCCGATCGCCGCGGTCGCCCGGGTGTTGCCGACGGACGTGGTGGTTCCCGTGGCTCCTGTTGGCGTTGCCGTTGCCGTTCCCGTCGTGCCGGTCTGCTGAGTGCCGTCCTTGCCCGCGTCCGGCTTGCCGGTCCGGCCGTCGCCCGCGGCCTTGTCCTTGTCCTTGTCGCGGGCCGTGAACTGCCCGGTCTTGAGGAACTCGGCGCGGTCCGCCGGGGTGCCGTTGATCGCGATGATCGCGGACTTCTTCAGCTCCGGGCCGGCCTTGTTCAGCAACGCCCAGATCAGCACCATGTTGTCGTCGTCGCGCAGCTCGTGCTGCGTGGTCGTCATGAAGGTGCGCAACTCCTCCGGCGTCCCGCCGTCCAGCAGCCGGTTGACCGCCTCGGTGATGCCCCGGCCCGCACCGTCGAGCATCCGCAGCATCTCGAACCTGTCGTCCTCGAAGCGGGCGGTGTGCTGCCCGTGCTTCAGGAACTCGGTCAGCGCGGCCTGCGTGTCCGCCTTCAGAGCGGCCTTGCCGGCCTTCTGCACGGCCCGGCCGCCGGCGTCGACGATCTGCGAGACCCGCACCTGATCGTCGGAGAACTGCTCCCGGGCCCACTCCACGTCGAGGAACTTCCGCATGTCCTCGGCCGATCCCCGGAGCGCCTTGCCGGCGGCCGCGCGCACGCCCGCCCCGCTCGCCGGGTCCGCGAGGATCGCCTGGATGGCCTCCCTGTCCTTCGTCGCCCGGTCCTTCGCGGACCAGGAGTCCTCGGCGGGCTCCTCGGTCGGCTTCCCCGCCGTCTCGTCCTGCTGGTCCGTCGCCGGCTCGTCGGCCGCCGTGCCCGCCTGCTCGCCTGCCGCCCGGTCCGGCGCGGTCGCAGCGGCCGGTGCGGGTGCGGCCGGCGACGGGGAGTCGGCGGCGAAGGCCGGAGACGCGAGCAGGACGGCCGGGGCCATCGCGGCGGCGGCGACGGCCGATGCGATCCGGGGCAGCTTCACAGACAGGTTCCGTTCTTCACACATGTGATGATCTACAACCTGTGCAGGATAGAGCGCGTTCGACCCCCAAACTGTCCATTTTCAGGACATGGCCGCATCCAGCTCCACGGTCACCCCGTCCCGGGACGAGATCCGCGCCGCCTCCAGCACCTCCAGGCACCGCGCCGCCTCGTGCGCGGTGACCGGCGCCGGGCCGCCCTCGCGCAGCGCCGCCGCCACGGCCGCGTAGTACGCCGGGTAGTCCCCCGGAGCGGTCGGCACCGGGGCTCCGCCACCGGTCAGCGGGGACTCGCCGGAGCCCACCCGCCCCCACAGGTGCTCGGGCTCCTCGCCCCACGGGGTGTCCCCGACGCCCGGCCGCTGCCCCTCGCGCAGGGCTGCCTCCTGCGGGTCGAGCCCGTACTTCACGTAGCCCGCGCGCGAGCCCAGGACGCGGAAGCGCGGACCGAGCTGCGCGGTGGTCGCGCTGACGTAGAAGTGGGAGCGGACCCCGTTCGCGTGCGTGACGGCGATGAAGGTGTCGTCGTCCGCCTCGGCGCCGGGGCGGCGTACGTCGGTCTCCGCGTACACGCGCACGGCCGGCCCGAACAGCACCAGCGCCTGGTCGACGACGTGGCTGCCGAGGTCGTACAGCAGGCCGCCGATCTCCTCCGGCGCGCCGGACTCGCGCCAGCCGCCCTTGAGCTGCGGGCGCCAGCGCTCGAAACGGGACTCGAAGCGCTGGATCTCGCCGAGCTCGCCGTCGGCGATGAGGCGGCGCAGCGTCAGGAAGTCGTTGTCCCAGCGGCGGTTCTGGAACACGGACAGGAAGGTGCCGGTCTCGTCGGCGAGGGCGGCCAGTTCGCGGGCCTCTGCGGCGGTGGCGGCGAGCGGCTTGTCCACCACGACCGGGACGCCCGCGCGCAGCGCGGCCGTCGCGAGCGGGACGTGGGTCTTGTTGGGGGAGGCGATGACGACCAGGTCGAGGGTGGGGGTGAGGTCCCAGAGCTCCTGCGCGGTGTCGACGATCCGGACGTCGGGGTACGCCTCGCGCGCCTGGGCCTGCCGGCCGGGGTCGGAGGTGACGACCGTGTCGAGGACGAGCCCGTCGGTGGCCGAGACGAGCGGGGCGTGGAAGACGGAACCGGCGAGTCCGTAGCCGATGAGGCCGACGCGGAGGGCGCTGTTCGACCGCGTGGGGGCGGCGGAGGGGGAGGTCGAGGGGGAGGCCGAGGGGGAGGCGTTCATGCATCCACTTTGGCAACACTGTTGCTTAAGTGCAAGGAGGGTGGACAATGGGGAGGTGGACTGGCGTAGCGGAAGCAACGGAAGCGGCGCGAACCTACCGGCGCTGCGGGGCCACAACGACGCGCTCGTACTCGCCCTGCTGCGCGAAGCGGGTCTGGAGGGCCTGGGCCGCACCGAACTCGCCGCCCTCACGCGCCTCACCCCGCAGGCCGTCAGCAAGATCACGGGACGGCTGCGTGCCGAGGGGCTCGTCGCCGATGCCGGCCGCGGCCCGTCCACCGGGGGCAAGCCGCGGACGCTGCTCCAGCTGGCCGCCGGCGCCCGGCACGCCGTCGGCGTGCACGCCGACCGCGACGAACTGCGAGCGGTACGGGTGGACATGCTGGGCACGGTCGTCGACCGGCTCCGCGGCCCCCTGGACTTCGCGGCCGGACCGGACGCCGTCGCCGACGAGGTCGCGCGGGCCGTGGACCGCCTGAGCGGGAACGCGGGCGCGGGATCCCTGCTGGGCGTGGGCGTCGCCGCGCCGGGACCGCTCGACTGGCGGGCCGGCGTACTGGGCCGGGTGACGGGATACCCCGATTGGGAGGGGTTCCCGTTGCGGCAGGCCGTGGTGGACCGGCTCGGGCCCGACGCCCCGCCGGTACTGCTGGACAAGGACACCAACGCGGGGGTCGCCGTCCCCGGCCGCCGGGCCGTCGGAACCTCCCTGTACCTCCACCTGGGCACCGGCCTGGGTGCCGGGCTGAGGCTGCGCGGGGAGGTCTTCCGCGGGGAGCGGTCCGCGGCGGGGGAGTTCGGGCACCAGGTCCTGATGCTGGGCGGTCCGCCCTGCCGGTGCGGAGGGCACGGGTGCGCGGAGGTGCTGTGCCTGGACGCGGTGGCCCGCGGGGACCTCCCGGAGGCGGCGCGGATCCTGGGCGAGGGCGCCGCGAACGTGGTCGCGCTCCTGGACGCGGACCGGGTGTGGCTGGGGGGACGGGTGGTGGACTCCGCGCCGGAGGTCTTCACGACGGGCGTCCGCCGCGTCCTGGAGGCCCGCAACCTGGGCGGCCCGGTCCCGGAGGTCGCCGCGTCCGAGGACGGTGTCGCCGAGGGGGCCGCGGAACTGGCCCTGGCCCCGCTCTTCGGCCGCGTGGGCTGAGCCCCGCCGCTGTGTGCGGGGGTGCCGGCGGCGGGTACGTTGCCGCGCATGGAGCTCTTTTCACGGTCATGGGGGGCCTTGCTCGCGGGCGTCGAGGGGCTTTCCGATGCCGACTTCGCGCGGGACTGCGGGTGTCGCGGGTGGCTCGTCCGGGATCTCGTGTGCCACCTCGTCATCGACGCGCAGGACGTTCTGATCACGCTGGTCACCCCCGCCCGAGGGCGCGCGACCGCCGACGCCGTGAGCTATTGGGACGTCGCCGGTCACCCGCCGGACGGTGAGGATCCGCTCGACGCGCTCATCGTGCGGCTGGCAGCCGCGTACGGGGATCCGGGGCTGCTCAGGTTCCACCTCGACGACGTCGGCTCCGCCGCCGGCCGCGCCGCGGAGCTCGCCGACCCCGCCCTGCGCGTGCGCACCCAGGACAAGGTCCTCACCGTCGCCGACTACCTCACCGCGTACGTCCTCGAATGGACCCTCCACCACCTCGACCTGATCGCCCATCTCCCCGAAGCGCCCCCGCCGCCCCCGGAGGGCCTGGCCCGCTCCCGCGCGCTGCTCGAACAGATCGCGGGCTTCGCCTTCCCCGCGTCGTTCACCGACCGGGACGCCCTCCTCGTGGGCACCGGCCGACGGGCGCCGACCCCCGGCGAACAGGCGGAACTCGGGGTCCGCGGCGCGCGGCTGCCCCTCGTCCTCGGCTGATCCGATCAGGCGTAAGGCGGGGAGCCGGCAGGCGTGGCGGGCGGAGGGCGGCCCCGGGGCGTGGCAGGGTGCCGGGAGGCCGGGGTGATTGTCGCCTCGTCCGACCATCGGAACGGTCCGGCGGTCCGGCGGTCCGGCGGTCCGGCGGTCCGGCGGTCCGGCGGTTCGGCGGTCCGGCGGTTCGGCGGTCCGTCCGTCGGTCCGCCCACCCGTCCGTCCACCCGTCCGAATGTCCGCCCGTCCGCCCGTCCGCCCGTCCGCCCCACCCCCGTCCCCCGTCCGGCGAGCAGCGAAGCGAAGGTCTTCCATGCGACTGCGCAAAGCCCTTGCCCTCTCCGCCGTCCCCGTCCTCGCCTCCGTCGCGCTCTGCGCACCGCTCGCGACAGCCGACGTCGGAAACGGCGGCGGCGCCCGCCCCGCGCCCGCTCTGCCCTCCCGGATCGAGGCCACCTGCGGCGACGGGAAGAGCAGCGCCTTCCCCATCGGTGCGCGGATCCGCGGCGGACCGGCCGTGTACCGCACCGGCGGCGGGCCGCAGACCTGGTACCTGGACCTCACCAACACCACGGACTCCGAATGCACCGCCATCCACCCCGTCGTGGTGTTCACGGACACGGCCCACGCCCTGCTCCCCGCCCACTTCCGGATGGAGTTCGCGGCGCCCGGCGGCACCCTCCCCGTCACCCTGGAGCGCAGCGACCGCGACGAGGTCATCGCCGTCTTCGACGGGGGCGAGGCCTTCTCCGGCTTCGCGGTGCGGGCCGGCGGCTCCCTGACCGTCAAGGTCAGCCTGGCCTTCGCCCCCGGAACCCCCGCCGGCGAGGTCCTCGCCGACGCCGCGCTCGTGCAGCGCAAGGCCGACGACGGCGACTGGGTCGGCGAGGCCGGCGGCTACCGGTTCTCCATCGAGGGACCCGAGGGCGAGCAGGGCGACGCCGGGTCCCTCGCCGACACCGGCGCCCGCAACCGGCTCTACGGCATCGGCGGGGCCGCCTCGCTCGCCGCCGGCGCAGGGCTCCTGCTGGCCGCCCGCCGCCTGCGCGCCCGTACCGGTCCGCCCGCCGCCGACACCCCCCGCACCCCCGGTACTCCGGCGCGCTGATCTCCGTACACCCGGCGCGCGTACAGTCCCAGGGTGGAAGAACAGAACCTGCACCACCGCCCCGGCTCGCCCGTCCGTTCCGGCATCCCGGAGCACGGGCGCATCCCCAAGTACTACGCCGTCAAGGCCCTCATCGCGGACCTTCTCGACGACCTCGGCGAGGGCGGCCTGCTGCCCACCGAGCGGGATCTCGCCGAGCGGTACGAAGTGTCGCGCGAGACCGTGCGGCAGGCCCTGCGCGAGCTGCTCCTGGAAGGCCGGCTCCGCCGCTCGGGCCGCGGCACCGTCGTCGCCGGCCCGAAGCTGGAACAGCCCCTCTCCCTCGCGAGCTACACCGAGGGCGTACGCCGCCAGGGCCGGCGCCCGGGCCGCAACCTCATCGGCCTGGAGCGGTTCCCCTGCCCGCCCGAGCTGGCTTCCGGCATCGGCGCCGAGCCCGGCGAGCCCGTCTGGCACCTGGAGCGCGTCCTGCTCGCCGACGACGAGCGCGTCGGCCTGGAGAGCACGTACATCCGGGTGGCGCGGGCGCCCCGCCTCGACAGCGAGTTCCCGCCCGACTCCTCCTTCTACGGATACCTCCTCGACCGGCTCGGGATCTCCTTCGGGGACGCCGACGAGAAGCTGGAGACCGTCCTCGCCACCCCCCGCGAGGCCCTCCTGATCGGCACCCCGCCGGCCCTCCCGATGCTGCTCATCCACCGCTTCTCGCGGGACCAGGACGGGCGTCCGCTGGAACGCGTGCGTTCGCTCTACCGTGGTGACCGGTTCAGCTTCACGACCCACCTGCGGCGCGAATAGCGCCACGCGGATCGCCGCAAGACGGCGAAAAGGGATGTACTGAGATCACGGATGGGTAACGGGTCTAGTCCAAGAGTCGAGGGCTGTTCACCGTCCCGTTGCCGCCGCGACCTTCCCGGTCCACGGGGCGCGGCCACCGTGGGGCACGTGAGAGTCATAGTCGTCGGAGGCGGCGTGGTCGGCACCATGCACGCCTGGCAAGCAGTCGAACGCGGCCACGAGGTCGTCCAGATCGAGCGAGAGGCGGAGGCCCGCGGCGCGTCGCTGCGCAATTTCGGCCAGATCTGGGTCAGCGGACGGGCCGGGGGCGAGGAGCTCGAAACCGCCCTGCGGGCCCGCGAGCTCTGGGAGCGCATCGGCGCGGAGGTGCCCGGCCTGGGCTTCCGCGCGATCGGCTCCCTCACCCCGGTCCGCAACGCCCGCGAGTACGCGGTCGCCGAGGCGGCCGCCGCCCGCCCCGACGCCGCCGCCCGGGGCTACGAACTGGTCACCGCCGAGCGGGCGCGGGAGATCAACCCCGCCCTGCGCGGGGCCTTCGAAGCCGCACTGTGGTGTGAGCGGGACGCGGCCGTCGAGCCGCGCACCGCCCAGCTCCACCTGCGCGAGGCCCTCGGGGCGAGCGGCCGCTACACCTTCCTGCCCGGGCGGGAGGTGCGCGAGGTCGTCGGCGACGGCGCCGTCCGCGACGACCACGGTGACGTCCACCGGGGCGACGCCGTCGTCCTCGCCACCGGCGCCTGGCTGTCCGGCATGGTCCGCGAGCTGGTCCCCGACCTGCCCGTGCGCCGCGTCCGGCTCCAGATGATGCAGACCGCCCCGCTCGGCGAGAGGCTCACCACCTCCATCGCGGACGCCGACAGCTTCCGCTACTACCCCGCCTACAAGAGCGAGGCCCTCGACCTCCTCAACGCCGAGCAGGCGCAGGCTCCGGTCGCCGCCGCGCACAAGATGCAGCTGCTGATGGTGCAGCGCCAGGACGGCGGACTGACCATCGGCGACACCCACGAGTACGAGCACCCCTTCGCGTTCGACACCCTCGAAGACCCGTACGAGCACCTCACCGAGGTCGTCGAATCCTTCCTGGGCCGCCCGCTGCCGAAGATCCGGCACCGCTGGGCGGGCGTGTACGCGCAATGCACCGACACCACCCGCGTCGTCCACCGCCAGCAGGTGGCCGACGGCGTCTGGCTGGTGACCGGACCCGGCGGCCGCGGGATGACCTGCTCGCCCGCCATAGCCGAGACCACCGCGAACGAACTGGGCTGGTAGGGAACATGAGCAATCCGAGCAACGTGAGCAATCCGAGCAACGTGAGCAATCCGGGCACCCTGAGCAATCCGGGCACCCTGAGCAGCCCGAGCACCGCCGACAAGGGGTCCCGCGGACTGATCGTCCTCGACATGGCCGGCACCACCGTCGCCGACGGCGGCCTCGTCGAGCGCGCCTTCGAGCTCGCCGCCGAGCGCATCGGCGTCGAGCCGGGCACCGCCGACCACGAGGCCAGGCTCCAGTACGTCCGCGACACCATGGGCGAGTCCAAGATCTCCGTCTTCCGCCACCTCTTCGGCACGGAGGAGATGGCCCAGCGCGCCAACTCCGCCTTCGAGGAGGCGTACGGCGAGCTCGTCGACGGCGGGCTCATCGCCCCTGTCCCCGGCGCCCGCCAGACCATCGAAAAGCTCCGCGCCGACGGCCGCACCGTGGTCCTGACCACCGGCTTCGCCCGCGTCACCCAGGACGCCATCCTCGACGCCCTCGGCTGGCAGGGCCTGGCCGACCTCACCCTGTGCCCCGCCGACGCGGGCGGCCGCGGCCGCCCCCACCCGGACATGGTGCTCGCCGCCTTCCTGCGCACCGGCGCCGCCGACGACGTACGCGACGTCGTGGTCGCGGGCGACACCGCGTACGACATGCTCAGCGGCCGCCGCTCCGGCGCCGGGATCGTGGCCGGTGTCCTGACCGGCGCCCACGACCGCGCGGCGCTCACCGCTCACGGCGCGACCCACGTCATCGAGTCGGTCGCCGACCTGCCCGCGCTCCTGCCGAGGCCGGCGTGAGCGGCATCCGTTTCGAGGGGGTCAGCGTCGCGTACGGCGGCAACACCGTCCTGGACCGCCTCGACCTGACCGTCGAGCCCGGCGAGGTCATGGCGCTGCTCGGCCCCTCCGGCTCCGGCAAGACCACGGCCCTGCGCGCGGTCGCCGGCTTCGTACGGCCGGCCGCGGGACGGGTGCTGATCGGCGGCCGGGACGTCACCGCGCTCCCGCCGCACAAGCGCGGCATCGGCATGGTCGTCCAGCAGTACGCGCTCTTCCCGCACATGCGGGTCGAGGACAACGTGGCCTTCGGCCTCAAGGCGCAGAAGGCCCCCAAGGCCGGGATACCCGGGCGCGTCGCCGAGGCGCTGGAGATGACCGGCATGGCGGCGTACGCCAAGCGCTACCCGCGCGAGCTCTCCGGCGGGCAGCAGCAGCGCGTCGCGATCGCCCGCGCGCTGGCGATCCGCCCCGGGGTGCTCCTCCTCGACGAGCCGCTGTCCGCGCTCGACGCCCAGCTGCGCTCCGGGATGCTCGCCGAACTGGCGCGGCTGCACCGGGAGCTGCCCGACGTGTCGATCCTCTACGTCACCCACGACCAGGTGGAGGCGCTGACGCTCGCCGACCGGATCGCGGTCATGGACAAGGCCCGGCTCCAGGACTGCGGCACTCCGCAGGAGCTGTACCGGGCGCCGCGCACCGAGTTCACCGCCTCCTTCGTCGGCAACGCGAACCTGATCCCGGTGACCGTCGCCGAGTCCGGGGCGACGTTCGCGGGGCGGGCCCTTGAGCTCGACCGCGGGCGCGCCGTCCCCGGGGCGCACGCGACCCTGTGCGTACGGCCGCACCTGCTCGGCCTCGGCGCCGGCCCCAACGCGCTGAGCGGCACGATCACCGAGGTCCAGTGGCGCGGCTCCACGCACCGGCTGTACGTGGACGTCGAGGGCCACCGGATCAAGGCGGACCTGCCGGAGCTGCGCGAGACCCCGGCGCTGGGCGACCAGGTGACCCTGCACTTCGAGCCGCGGGACGCGGTCCTGCTGTCGGCGGGGGTCACCGATGGCTGAGGTCCCCGCACCCGCCGCCACGACCCTCCCGCACCGGACCCGGACCGGGCGGCAGACCGTACGGACCGTACGGAGCTCCGCGCCGAGCGGGCCCGCGGGCCCGGCGGGCGCCCCCGCGGGCCGCGGCGCGCGGGCACCGCGCGGGGTGCCCGGCTGGCTGTGGTCCCTGCCGCCCGTGGCCGCGCTCGCACTGGTCTTCCTCTATCCGCTCGCCCTGGTCGTCCAGCAGTCCTTCAGCCCCGAGAACGGCGGCGGCGCCTTCGACGCGTATGCCTCCGTCTTCCGCTCGCACTCCTTCCGCGAGGCGCTCGGGACCACGGTCTGGCTGGCCGCCGGAGCGACCGCCGGCTGCCTCGTCCTCGGCTTCGTGCTCGCGCTGATCATCGCCTTCGTCCCCTTCCCCGGGGCCAAGGCCGTGGCGAAGTTCATCGACGTCTTCCTCTCCTTCCCCTCCTTCCTCATCACCCTCGCCCTCCTGTTCATCTACGGCACGGTCGGCATGGCCAACGGGCTCTGGACCGATGTGAGCGGCAGCGCCGAGGGGCCCTTCCACTTCCTCACCACCCCCTGGGGCGTGCTGCTCGCGGAGATCACGTACTTCACGCCGTTCGTGATGCGCCCGCTGCTCGCCGCCTTCTCCCAGCTGGACACCGCCCAGCTGGAGGTGGCCTCCTCGCTCGGGGCGAAGCCCGCCCGGATCATCCGGCGGGTGATCCTTCCCGAGGCCCTCCCGGCGCTCGCCGCCGGCGGCAGCCTCGTCCTGGTCATGTGCCTCAACGAGTTCGGGATCGTGCTGTTCACCGGAGCCAAGGACGTCACCACGCTCCCGATGCTCGTCTACGGAAAGGCGATCCTGGAGTCCGACTACGCGGCCGCCTGTGTGGTCGCCGTCGTCAACATCGCGATTTCCGTCGGCCTGTTCGGCCTCTACCGGGTGGTGAGCAAGCGTGCTGGTGCATAGCAAGAGCGGCCGCTGGGCCGCCTGGGGCCTGTTCGGGTTCCTCTTCCTGCCGCTCTTCGCCATGCCGCTGCTCGTCGTGGTGACCGCGTCGTTCTCCACCCACTGGTCGGGGGCCTTCCCCTCCGGTCCGACGACGGAGAACTACGCTTCCGCCGTGCAGGGCGAATCCCTCCAAGCGCTGACCACCTCGCTGGTGACCGCGCTCGTCGCGAGCCTGCTCGCGCTCACCGTCGGTACCTGGGCCGCGCTGGCCGGCGCCCGGCTGAAACGGCGCGGGAAGCGGTCCCTGGACGCCCTGTTCATGCTGCCGGTCGCCGTGCCGTCCGTGGTCGTGGGCCTCGCCGTCCTGGTCGCGTTCAGCAAGCCGCCGGTGCTGCTCAACGGCACCAGCTCAATCGTGATCCTGGCGCACACGATTCTTGTCACGGCGTTTGCCCACCAGTCGGTTTCGGCCGCCATCGTTCGTCTCGACCCCGCGTACGAACAGGCGGCGGCCTCCCTGGGCGCCCGTCCCGCGTACGTGCTGTGGCGGGTCAAGCTCCCCCTCCTGCTGCCGTCGCTGACGGCGGCCGCCGGACTCTGCTTCGCCCTGTCCATGGGCGAGCTGAGCGCCACGATGATGCTCTACCCGCCGGACTGGATGCCCCTCCCGGTCCGGATCTTCACGGCCACCGACCGCGGTTCTCTCTTCGGAGGGTCCGCCGTCGCCGTGGTCCTGATGGCCACCACCCTGCTGGTCCTCCTGGCCGTCTCACGCATCCGCACCAGAGCCGCGTTCCGCTGACTCCCTTTCCCCCGTAAGGAAGTTCTCCTCCATGTCCAGAAACCCCAACGGCCGTCGCAGCCTCCTCCGTGTCACCGCCGCCGTCACCGGCAGCCTCGCCCTCGCCGGCGGCCTCACCGCCTGCGGCGGTTCGAGCACCTCCGCCGGGTCCAAGGGCGGCGAGAAGATCGTCACCGTGTACAGCGCCGACGGCCTCAAGAGCGAGAAGGGCGACGGCTGGTACGACAAGGTCTTCGCCGAGTTCACGAAGAAGACCGGCATCGAGGTCAAGTACGTCGAGGGCGGTTCGGGCGAGATGGTGCAGCGCGCCGTCCGCGAGAAGACCAACACCCAGGCCGACGTGATCGTCACCCTCCCGCCGTTCATCCAGCAGGCGGACGGCAAGGGCCTGCTCCAGGCCTACAAGCCGCAGGGCTCCGACAAGGTCAACGGCGCCGACAAGGCCGCCGACGGCAAGTGGACCTCGGTCGTCAACAACTACTTCGGCTTCGTCTACAACAAGAAGGAGCTCGCCGAGGCGCCCAAGACCTGGGAAGAGCTGCTGGACGGCAAGTACAAGGGCAAGCTCCAGTACTCCACCCCGGGCGTCGCGGGCGACGGCACCGCCGTCCTCGTCAAGGCCATGCACGACTTCGGCGGCAAGGAGCCGGCGCTGGAGTACCTGAAGAAGCTCCAGGCCAACAACGTCGGCCCGTCCTCCTCCACCAGCAAGCTGGCGCCGAAGACCGACAAGGGCGAGCTGCTCGTCGCCAACGGCGACGTCCAGATGAACTTCGCGCAGTCCAAGTCCATGCCGAACCTGGGCATCTGGTTCCCGGCGAAGGACGGCGGCAAGCCCACCACCTTCGCCCTGCCGTACGCGGCCGGCCTGGTGGACAAGGCCCCGCACACCGAGAACGGCAGGAAGCTCCTCGACTTCATGCTCAGCGAGGAGGCCCAGAAGCTGGTCAGCGAGGTCGGCGGCGGCTTCCCCGCGCGCACCGACGTCAAGCCGACCGACGCCAACGCCGTCGAGCTCACCAAGCTGATGAGCGGCGTCGAGATCTTCGAGCCCGACTGGGCGGACATGGACAAGAACCTGGCGAGCCACGTCGACGCGTGGAAGTCGGCAACCGGAAGCTGATTGGTCGCCTCCTGGTCACCCACGACCAGGAAAGTGACGCTTGCATAACGGGTCTGGACCGAAGACCGCACCTTCGGTCCGGACCCCGCGCATGTCCACCTGCGCCTTCCCCACGATTACTCCCGGAGGAGTACGTGCCCACTGTCCTGTCAGGACGCGCCCTCGCCGTGACCGCCACCGCCACGGCCCTGCTCGCCACCGCCCTCGGCGCGCACACCGCCACCGCCGAGACGGCCGCGGCCCCCACCGACAAGGTCCTCGTCATCGGCATCGACGGCACGGTCCTGGACCGCGTCAAGGTTGCCAACGCCCCCAACCTGCAAGGCCTGATGGCCCAGGGCCTGACCGCGAAGAGCACCCTCTACGCGAACCCGATGGCCGCCACCTCCTCGGGCCCCGGCTGGTCCACCATCGCCACCGGTGTCTGGCCCGACAAGCACGGCGTGAAGGACAACACCTTCACCGGCAAGAACTACACGGCCTACCCCGACTTCCTGACCCGCATCGAGAACGCCAAGCCCTCGCTCAACACGTACGCGGCCGCCGACTGGGAGCCCATCACCTCCACCGACGCGGGCGGCCCGATCTTCTCCGCCAAGGTCGACAAGCGCCTCTCCCTCAAGGGCGACCGCGACGGCTACGGCACCGAGGACCCGAAGATCGCCGCCGCGGCCGCCGCCGAGCTGCAGGGCCAGAACCCGGACGCCGCCTTCGTGTACTTCGGCCAGGTCGACGGCGCCGGGCACTCGTACGGCGCCGCCAGCCAGCAGTACCTCGACGCGATCGGCCGCGTCGACGTGATGGTCGGCCAGCTCCTCACCGCCGTGCAGAACCGGCCCACGTACGCCCAGGAGAACTGGAAGATCCTGGTCACCACCGACCACGGGCACACCGACGCGGGCGGCCACGGCGGCTCCACCATGCAGGAGCGCGGCACCTTCGTCATCGCCAAGGGCGCGGGCATCCCGGCCGGTTCGGTCCGCAGCGACGTCAAGCTCGTCGACGTGGCGGCCACCGCGATGGCACAGGTCGGCGTCGACGCCGGAGCGGCGATCGACGGCATCCCGCTGAACGCCCCCGACGACAACGACCCGTTCGACACCCTGCGTCCCAACCTCCAGGCACGTGTGGACGAGACGGGCATCCCGGCGGGCGTGAAGGGCTTCACGCACACCCCGCCGGCCGGCTGGTCGATCGACAACTCCAAGATGGGCACCGGCGGTGTCACCGAGTGGGCCGGCTGGGCCTTCGCGACCGACGAGTTCTGGAGCCAGTCCCAGCGCGACCAGTGGCGCGAGCTGAACGTCCGCTCCCGCGACGTGTTCGCCGTCGCCGACTCCGACGAGTGGGACGACAAGTCGCACACCGGCTCCTACGACTCCACCCTGATCACCCCCAAGTGGGCGGTGACCGGCGGCACGGTGAAGAACCTGACCTTCCAGACCCACTACCACCACGAGGCCGGCCAGACCGCCCAGGTCCTGGTCTCCTACAACGGCGGCGCCCCGACCCTCGTCAAGAGCTACACCGCCGACGCGGTCGCCAAGGCGGAGTCCCTGGCCCTCCAGGTCCCGGCCGGCGCCACCGACGTCCAGGTCCGCTTCCGCTACGCCGGCACCAACAACTGGTACTGGACCGTGGACAACGTCAAGCTCGGCTGATCCACGCCCGCAGCGCAGGGCAGGGGTCCGGGCCGTGGACGCCCTCGTCGTCCGCGGCCCGGCCCCGATAGGGTGGTAGAGACCACAGGCCAAAGGTCAGCGGTCACAGGTCAGAGGTACGGCCACCGAGAGCGGAGAACAGTCCCGTGGCAGAGCGCAAGCCGATCGAATCCTGGCTCACCGACATGGACGGGGTCCTCATCCACGAGGGAACCCCGATCCCCGGCGCCGATGCTTTCATCAAGCGGCTGCGCGAATCCGGCAAGCCCTTCCTGGTCCTGACCAACAACTCCATCTACACCCCGCGCGACCTCCAGGCCCGCCTCTCCCGCATGGGCCTCCACGTCCCCGTCGCGAACATCTGGACCTCTGCGCTCGCCACCGCCAAGTTCCTCGACGACCAGCGCCCGGGTGGCACCGCGTACGTCATCGGCGAGGCGGGTCTGACCACCGCCCTGCACGACATCGGCTACATCCTGACCGACCACGAGCCCGACTACGTGGTCCTCGGCGAGACCCGCACGTACAGCTTCGAGGCGATGACGAAGGCGGTCCGCCTGATCAACGCGGGCGCCCGCTTCATCTGCACCAACCCCGACGAGACCGGCCCCTCCACCGAGGGCCCGCTGCCCGCCACCGGCGCCGTCGCCGCGCTGATCACCAAGGCGACCGGCAAGCAGCCGTACTTCGCCGGCAAGCCCAACCCGCTGATGATGCGGACCGGCCTGAACGCCATCGGCGCGCACTCCGAGAGCAGCGCCATGATCGGCGACCGGATGGACACCGACGTCCTGGCCGGGCTGGAGGCCGGGATGCAGACCTTCCTCGTGCTGACCGGACTGACCTCCGCCGAGGACACCGAGAAGTTCCCGTACCGGCCGACCAAGACCGTCGACTCGATCGCCGACCTGGTCGATCTCGTCTGATCCGAACGGGTCAAACGCGCGGCGCTCCGGATGCGGAGCGCCGCGCCGCGCGTGAACCTCCTTGATGAGGAGGTTCACCATGCGCAGTGCTCTGATCGCTCTCCGTGCCACCGGGGTGGCCGTCGCCCTGACGGCGCTCACCGCCGTGTCCGCGCCCCTCGCCGCGGCGGGCGAGGAGAAAGGCGGCAGCGTCTCGGTCGATCCGCGCCAGGCCGAACCGGGGGCGCAGGTCAAGCTGCGCGTCCACGGCTGCGAGGACAAGTGGGCGACCGCCAAGTCCGCCGTGTTCGTGTCGGAGGTCCACCTGTCCTCCGGCCGCGACGGGGACAAGTCGCTCTCGGGCGACGCGATGATCAGCTCGCACGCCCAGCCCGGCTGGCACCCCGTCCAAGTGAAGTGCGACGGGGGCGAGGACCGGATCCGCGGCACCGTCGAGGTGGTCCGCCGCCGCGACGACCGCGAGAAGGAACGCGACCGGCCGGACCCCCACCGGACGCCCGTCTGGCCCGTCCACGCGGGCGGCGGCGGGATGTCCGCCGAGCTCGCGGCGACGGACCGGGCGGTACGGGCGGCGCAGGCGGCCCGTGACGAGGCCGCGGCGCAGGCCCAGGACCAGGCCGCGGCGGCGAAGAAGAACCACGGCGGCGAGGGCCCGGGCCTGCCGCACACCGTGATCGGCGCCGTGCTCGCCGCCGCGGCCACCCTGGCCGTCGCCTTCCGGGCGCTGACCCTGCGCCGGCGCCGCAGCGGCGAGTGAGGGCACCGCGGTGACGGACTCGGGGGAGCCGAGGTCCTCCGGCGGCGGGCGGCTGCTGACCTTCGCCGCGTGGTCCGTGCTGGTGCTCGGCCTGTGGCTGTGGGGGCGGGAGATCACCGGCGTCCCGCCGAGCCCGTCGTCGGGGCTGGCCGGCGGGTCGGCGCTCCCGGTCCCGGGGCTGCCCGCGGCGCACGCGCCGCTGGCGGCCTCGGTGCCGGCGCGGGTCGACGTACCGTCGATGGGCATCCGGGCGCCGGTGATCTCGCGCGGCCTCGACGCGCAGGGCGCGATCGAGCCGCCGCCGTACGAGAGCCCCGGCACGGTGGGCTGGTGGGGCGGCGGGGTCAAGCCGGGTGAGGCCGGGGCCGCGCTGCTGGTCGGGCACGTGGACACGGCGTCGAAGCCGGCGGTGTTCTACGGGCTGAGCTCGGCCAAGCCGGGCGGCACGGTGCGGGTGGCCCGGATGGACGGCTCGGTCGCCGAGTTCACGATCGAGGACGTACGGGTCTACGAACGGGCCCGCTTCGACGCGGACCGGGCGTACGGCCCGCGGATCAGGGGCCGGGCGGAGCTGCGGCTGGTGACCTGCGGGGGCACGTACGACAAGGCGGCCAAGGAGTACACGGCGAACGTGGTCGTGTCGGCCTACCTGACGGGGGAGGCCCGGCCCGGCGCGGCGGCCTGAGGCACACGACGAAGAAGGCCCCCACTCGCGTGGGGGCCTTCTTCCGTCTGTGCGCCGCCAGGGACTCGAACCCCGGACCCGCTGATTAAGAGTCAGCTGCTCTAACCAACTGAGCTAGCGGCGCTTGGTGACAGGGAAAACTCTACCCCACCTCCAGCGGTGCTCGTGACCAGCCGCGCCCGCCTTGTCCGATTAACCCATGTTTGGGTGGTTTATCGTGCACGATATGTCTGGGCCGAGCCGAATCTGATGCCCCGACAGACGCAGGGCCCGCCTGACCAGCGACGAGCAGGGGAGTGGACGGAACCGCATGACGATCCAGCCTCCGATGCATGTGCAGATGCCTGCACCGACGATGCCGGCATCGATGCCGATGCCGATGGCCGTCTTCGAGGAGTACGAGCCCGCCGGCGACTGCGTCTGCCTGGGCTGCGCACAGCGCCGGCGCGCCCTCGCCCGCGCGCGGGCCATACCGCTCCGGGACGGCGGCCACCCGGCCGCCCGTGGGGTCCGCAGGGCGCTGGTACTGGCCACCGCGGCGGGCGTGGCGCTGGGCGCGGGCGGCTCGGCGGCGCTGGCGGCGGCCACCCCGGTCCCCGGCCCCGGGCCGGTCTCCCTCGACACCCCCGGCGGCTCCCCGCAGGGCGGCCGGTCCCCGCTGCACGGACGCCCGGCACCGGCGAAGCCGGCGGGTGCGCCGGGCGCGCCGTCGGCCGTGAAGCGGATCGACCGGACGTCGATCATCACGCGGGCGAAGGTGTGGCTGGACGCGAAGGTCCCGTACAGCATGTCCACGTACTGGTCCGACGGTTACCGGCAGGACTGCTCCGGCTACGTCTCGATGGCCTGGAACCTTGGTACGAACGAGTGGACCGGCAGTCTCGACAAATTCGCCACCAAGATCACGAAGGAGGAGCTGCTGCCGGGGGACATGCTGCTCTTCCACAACCCCTCGGACCCGACGAACGGCTCGCACGTGGTCCTCTTCGGGGGGTGGGTGGACGAGACGCGCACGCACTACGTCGCGTACGAGCAGACCCGTCCGACCACGCGGAAGGGGGCGACGCCGTACGGCTACTGGAACAACGCGACGAAGTACGTCCCGTACCGCTTCAACGGGGTGACGAGCGGCCTCGCCGAGGACCCGGCGGCGACCGACCCGAAGCCGGCGGTCCCGACGGTCTTCCCCGGAGCCACGCAGTTCGGGCCGGGCGCGAACAACGAGCACGTCGCACAGCTGGGCCGGATGCTGATCGAGCGGGGCGGGCGGCGCTTCTACCCCAAGGGCGCGAACACGGCGTGGAGCGACGCGGACCGGCTGGCCACGCAGGCCTTCCAGAGCGCCCAGGGCTGGACGGGCACGGACGCCGACGGCATCCCGGGCACGCACACCTGGCAGCTCCTGGTCGAACACAAGGGCAAGGACATCCGCCCCACGGTGGAGGGCGCCCCGGGATCTCCCCCGAGACCGGGCCTGCCGGGCAAGCCGGGATCGCCGGGCAAGCCGGGCAAGCCGGGATCGCCGGGCAAGCCGGGGATTCCGGCGGTGCCGGGCCGTGTCGGGGTGCCGGCCGCCGCTGCCGGGGCGCCCGGCAGGCATCCCGGAATGCCGGGCTACCCGGGGCTGTCGGTGTTCCGCCCCGGGTCCTCGAACCCGTTCATCACCGCCCTCGGCCGCCAGCTGGTGAAGAAGGGCTTCGGCAAGAACTACACGTCCGGCCCGGGGCCCCGCTGGAGCGAGGCCGACCGTCGCAGCGTCGAGGCCTTCCAGCGCGCCCAGGGCTGGCGCGGAGCCGAGGCCGACGGCTACCCGGGCCCGGAAACCTGGCGCCGGCTGTTCGCATGACGGAGGCAACGATGTACCCCACGCGCACCACCTCGACCACGGGCACCTTCCGCATCCCGCCGGCGCCGCCGCAGGCCGCGGCGGTCCGGGCCACGGGCGACCTGTACGCCCCGGCCCTCCGCCCCCAACCGGCCCCGGCCCAGGCCCCGGCTCCGGCTCCGGCCCCGGCTCCGGCTCCGGTCCCAGCCCCTGCCCCTGCCCCTGCCCCGGTTCCGGTCCCGCCGGCCGAGGTCCGGCCCGTCAGCCCGCTCCCGGCGCCGTGCACGGCCCCTGTCGGTCCCGAGTCCGGGGTTCCGGCCCGGGCGCTCGGCACGGTGGTCGGCGGTCCCGGGGCCGCGGCGACGGGCGCGGACGCCGGGGACCCGGTCCCTGCCGCGGCCGTTGCCCTGCCGCACGGGCGGCCGGCGGTGGAGAGCGCCTGGAGCGAGGTCCCGGCGGCCCGGATCCGGGTCGAGCCCGAGCCGGTGCACGCGCTGGCCGGGGCGGGCGAGCGCGCCGAGCCGTGCGGGAGCCCGTACGGCCACGAGCCCGAACCGCTGGGCTCGGTACCGGCCCCGGCGGCGCACCCGCACCCGCACGCGGGGGTGCCCACCCTCCGCCTGCGGGCCGAACCCGCGCCCCCGGCCGGCCCCGGGACGCAGCCGCACGCCGAAGCCGGGTCGGATGCAGCGCCCGGCGCCGACGCCGGGCCCCGGGGGCCGTACGCCAGAGCCGGTCTCCCGGCCGGTTTCCACGCGCAGTCGGCGGCGGACGGGCCCGGGAACCGGCACGGCGACGCCGGCCTCCCGGAACCCTCCGCTCCGCAGCCCCGACCCCAGCCGGTGCAGGGCGGGTTCCGGGCCCGGCCCGGTCAGGTCTGGCCCTTCGCCGGCCCTGAGGCGGACGGCCCCGCGCAGCGGTACGGCGAGCCCTGGCCGCCCGCCGCCCCGGAGGGCGCCCCCGTGACCAGCGCTCCGCACGTCCCGCCCGCCCCGTACGTACCTCAGCCGCACGACGGGGCCGAAGCCGAGTCCGAGCACCGGCCCGGCGTGGTGCCCGGGCCTGCCGCGCCAGACGTCGTGGCGCATGACGTCGCCGCGCGGGACGTCGTGGCGCGGGACGTGGAGCCGCGGACGGACGAGGGGGATGCGGAGGGTCCGCCGCAGGTCGCGCCGGGGCGCGGAGCCGCGGCGACCGAGGTCCCCGCGCACCTGCCGTTCGCCGCGGAGTCCCTCCCGGCCGGGGCACCGGCCACCCGGGCCGGCCACCGCGCGGCCCACGCCCCCGCTCCCGCCCGCTCCGAGCGGCCGAGCCCGAGCCCGGGCCCCGGCCGGGCCGAGCCCGGGCGGCGGGTGCCGCGCGGGGACGAGCGGCTGCGCGAGCACCGCGGCCCCGTGCTGCCCGGCTGGGTAGGCGTCGGCGTCGGCGCCCTCGCGCTCACCGGCTGCCTCGCGGTGCTCTGGCGGGCCGGGGCCGTCCCCGCCCCCTTCGTGGCCGCCTTCGGCGCGGCCCCCCGCGCCTACCAGGGGCTCCAGGCCACCCACTGGCCCCCGCTCGCCTTCCTCGGCATCGTCGGGCTGCTCGCGCTCGGCGGACTCGGCCGCGCGAAGGCCGGCCACGCCTGGGTGCTCACCCTCTTCGGCCGCTACCGCGGCACGGTCCGCCGTACCGGCCTCACCTGGGTCAGCCCCCTCCTGCTGCGCCGCCGCGTCGACGTCCGGCTGCGTCACTGGCGCAGCGAGCCCATGCCCGCCGTGGACTCCGGCGGGCTGGCCCTTCGGGTCGTCGTCCAGGTCGTCTGGCAGGTCAAGGACACGGCCCGGGCCACCCTCGCCGTCGAGGACCACACCGAGTACCTCGCCGAGCAGGTGGAATCGGCCATGGCCCGCGTCCTGTCCCAGCTGCCCGCCGACGCCTTCCACGAGGACGCCCCCACCCTGCGCGACTCCGAGGCCGTGGGCGACGCGCTGACGCGGATGCTGGCGACCGAGACCGAGGCGGTCGGGATCGAGGTGTACTCGGCCCAGCCGACCCGCATCGAGTACGCCCCCGAGGTCGCCGAGGCCATGCGGCGGCGCCGGATCGCGGCGATCGACGCCAAGCACCGGGACACGGTGCTGACCTCGGTCGTGGACGCGGTCGACGACACCGTCCACCGGCTGACCTCGCGCGGGCTCGTCGAGCTCGACGACTACGAGCGCAAGGCCCTCGTGAAGGACCTCACCGTCGCCTTCTACACGGGGCGTCCCGAGTAGCGGGAGCAGCGGACACAACAGGCCCAACAGCCGTAACAGGCGCAGCTGACGGAGAACGGGTGGCCGGTATTCATCGGGCCACCCGTTCTCCCATTGGTCTGGACATGGCCAACTCCCGTCAATAGCCTGGTACTTGGTCTAGACCTGAATCCCCGCGCGTGCGCACGCTCTCATCGGACCCCCCACGTTCAAGGAGCATCATGCGTCCCATCCGCATGCCCGTTCGCCTGCCCGGACGAGCCGGCGCCGCCACGCTCGGCCTCGGCGTCATCGCCGGCCTGGCGCTGCTCACCGCCCCCACCGCGAGCAGTCACGGCTACACCGACACCCCCATCAGCCGCCAGAAGCTCTGCGCCAACAAGACCGTCGCCGACTGCGGCCCGATCCAGTGGGAGCCGCAGAGCGTCGAGGGCTACAAGGGCTTCCCGGCCGCCGGTCCGGCCGACGGCCAGATATGTTCCGGCGGGCACGGCGAGTTCGCGCAGCTCGACGATCCGCGCGGCGGTGCCTGGCCCACCACCAAGGTGACCAGCGGGCAGAGCTACGGCTTCCGGTGGCAGTTCACCGCCAACCACTCCACCACCGACTTCAAGTACTACGTGACCAAGAACGGCTGGGACCCCACCAAGCCCCTCACCCGCGCCTCCCTCGAATCCCAGCCCTTCCTCACCGTCGCCTACAACGGCGCCCGGCCGGCCATGACCACCGTCCACCAGGGCACGATGCCGAGCGGCAAGACCGGCCGGCACATGATCCTGGCGGTGTGGACGGTCAACGACACCCCCATGGCCTTCTACTCCTGCTCCGACGTCCAGTTCTGACCCTCGGGCCGATTCAGTTCTGACGGGACGTCAGCTACCCTCCGGCGGCATGCGGACGACACCCGAAACCGTCGCGGAGCTCATAGCCCGCCAATGGGGCGACCACCGGCCGGGGCTGATGTACGGCGGCAGCACGCACACCGCCGTCCTCAGCCGCCACCGCTGCGCCCAGGAGGCCGCCGCGCGCGCCGCGCTGCTCGTCGACCTCCTGCCGGCGGGCCGGGGCGCCGAACCGCACATCGGGGTGCTGCTCGACAACACCCCGGAGTTCCCCTTCTGGCTCGGCGCGGCGGCCGTCGCCGGGGCCGCCGTCGCCGGGATCAACCCCACCCGGCGCGGTCCCGAGCTGGCGCGCGACATCCTGCACACCGACTGCCGGATCCTGGTCACCGAGCGCGCCCACCTGCCGCTGCTGCGCGGGCTCGACCTGCCCGGCGTACGGATCCTCGTGACCGACTCCGAGGAGTACGCCGCCCTGCTCGCCCCCTACGCGGGCGCCGAGCCGGGCGAGGCCGTGCTCGCCGCCCCCGCCCCCGGCTCCCGCTTCCTCCTCTACTTCACCTCCGGCTCCACCGGCGCCCCCAAGGCGGCCCTGTGCAGCCAGGGCCGGCTGGCCGCCGCCGCGGACTCGCTGGTCCGGCAGTTCTCGATCACCGCCGACGACGTCCACTACGTCTGCATGCCCCTCTTCCACGGCAACGCCGTCATCGCCGACTGGCTGCCCGCCCTCGCCGGGGGCGCGTCCGTGGCTCTGCGCCCCCGCTTCTCCGCCTCCGCCTTCCTGGCCGACGTCCGCGCGTACGGGGCGACCTACTTCACCTACGTCGGCCGGGCCGTCCAGTACCTGCTGGCCACCGAGCCCCACCCCGACGACCGCGAGCACACCCTGCGCCTCGGCTTCGGCACCGAGGCGGGCGCCGTGGACGCGGCCCGCTTCGCCGAACGGTTCGGGGTGCGGCTGGTGGAGGGGTACGGGGCCACCGAGGGCGGCGCCTCCGTACAGCGCACCCCGGACACCCCGCCGGGCGCGCTGGGCCGGGCCGGGGCCGGGGACGACCTGGCGGTGATCGATCCGGAGACGGGCGCGGAATGCCCGCCGGCCGTCCTGGACGCGCGGGGCCGCCTCCTCAACGGCTCCGCGGCGATCGGCGAGCTGGTCAACCGCGGCCGGAGCCTGTTCGAGGGCTACTGGCGCAACCCCGAGGCGCAGGCCGCGCGCACCCGCGACGGCTGGTACTGGACGGGCGACCTCTTCTTCCGCGACGCGGACGGCTTCCTCTACTTCGCGGGCCGTACGGACGACCGGCTGCGGGTCGACAGCGAGAACCTCGCCGCCGCGGTGATCGAGAACATCCTGGCGCGCTGGCCTGCGGCGGCCGCGGTCGCCGTGTACGCGGTGCCGGACGAGGTCGCCGGCGACCAGGTGATGGCGGCGGTCGCCCTGGAGGAGGGGGAGCGGTTCTCGCCGGAGGCCTTCTCCGCGTTCCTGGCCGCCCAGCCGGACCTGGGCACGAAGATGTCCCCGCGCTACGTCCGGATCGTGGAGTCCATGCCGGTGACGGGGACCAACAAGATCCACCGGGCCGCCCTGCGCCGTTCCGGCTTCCGCTGCCCGGACCCGGTCTGGTGGTCCCCGCCGGGCGGCTCCGGCTACCGGCCCCTGGGCCCGGCGGACCTCGCCGGCCTGCTGGCGGCGTACGCGGCGCAGGGGCGCGCGGAGCTCCTGGAGCGCTGACCCGTGATCCCGGCGTACGCCGGTATTGGTTTTGAGCACCCCTGAGGAGCAGGTAGTATTTTCTCTGTCAGGCGCCGCTAGCTCAGTTGGTTAGAGCAGCTGACTCTTAATCAGCGGGTCCGGGGTTCGAGTCCCTGGCGGCGCACCTGTACTTCGGGCGGTTTCCGGTTCACCGGGAACCGCCCGAAGTGTTTTCCGGTCCCTCCGCATCCCCTCCGCATCATCCCCTCCGCATTCCCCGGCGGCGCGGGACCCGGTCAGAGCGTGAGCGACAGCAGCAGGGGCGCGGCCTTGCGGTTCAGTGCCTCCGCGGCGGCCCGCAGCCGGTGCGCGTGCTCGACCGGCATCGACAGGGCCAGGCAGCCCACCGAGGCTCCGGCCGTGATCGGCACCGCGGCGCAGACGGTTCCCACCGCGTACTCCTGGAGGTCCAGCACCGGAACCGTGGCCGGCTGCGCGTCCAGCTTGGAGAAGAGGATCCGCTCGTTCACGATCGTCTTCGACGTGAGCCGGGCGATCTTGTGCCGCGAGAGGTGGTCGCGCCGCCCGTTCTGGTCGAGCTGCGTCAGCAGGCACTTGCCGACCGCGCTGGCGTGCGCCGCGGAGCGGAAGTCGACCCACTCGTGCACCTTCGGGGTGCGGGGACTGTCCGCGAACTGCGTGATCTTCACCTCCCCGTCCACGTACCGGCTGATGTAGACCGCCGCGCCCACCGAGTCCCGGAGCCGGTCCAGGGTCTCCTGGAGCTTGCTCTGGAGGGCCTGCTGCCTGTCTATGCCGGAGCCGAGCAGCACGAGGGAGTCGCCTATGGCGTAGGCGCCGTCCGACACCTGGAGCACGTACCCCTCGCGGCGCAGCATGAGGAGCATGGGGGCGAGATGGACCGCGGGCAGGCCGGTCTCACGCGCGATCTGTACGTCGGTCACGCCGCCGGTGTGGCGGGCGATCGTTTCGAGTACGCGCAGGGCGTACTGCACCGAATGGAACGGCGCGGTCGGCTCGGGCTTCAGCGCCACGGTTTCCCCCTAGCAGGTTGTTACCGCTTGCCTTACCACGATAGCCATCAAGAGGCCCACGTGGAGCGCCTGTTGAGGAGATTGATGGCTCATTCACGTCCCTCCGCCGGTCTCTGCCCCCATGGCATATGCCAAGGTCACGCCTGCTGTCCGGGGATGCCGGGAATGCCCGCGCGCCGCCGATGGTTCGAGTTCTTCGTACGGACGGCGAAGCGAGGCGGGAGCGACGATGAGTGACACCGGGGACGCGGGTCGGGGTGCGGACGGGGACGGCCGCGAGGATCGCGGAGGGCGCGGGGCCCACCGGGATCCGATCCGGGGCGCCATACGCGGCGACGCACCGGTGGCGCTCTCGGTGCTCGACCTCGTCACGGTGGGCAGCGGCAGTACCGCCCACGACTCCCTGCGTACGAGCGTCGCCATCGCCCGCCTCGCCGAATCCCGCGGCTACCACCGCCACTGGGTCGCCGAGCACCACTCCATGCCCGGGGTGGCCAGCTCCTCCCCGGCGGTGATCCTGGCCCACCTCGCCGCCCACACCTCCCGCATCCGGCTCGGCTCGGGCGGGGTCATGCTGCCCAACCACGCGCCGCTCGCCATCGCCGAGCAGTTCGGCACCCTGGAGGCGCTCGCCCCGGGCCGGATCGACCTCGGGCTCGGCCGCGCGCCCGGTACCGACGGCCGCACGGCCGCCGCCCTGCGCGGCCCCGGCCGCCTCGACGAGGCCGCGGAGGACTTCCCCCGGCAGCTCGCGGAGCTCACCCGCTTCCTCGACGACGATTTCCCCGACGGGCACCCGTACGCCCGCGTGCACGCGGTGCCGGGTCCCGTGCAGGGCCCCGCCGGGCGGCCGCCGCTGTGGCTGCTCGGCTCCTCCGGGTTCAGCGCCCGCCTCGCCGCCGAGCTCGGCCTGCCCTTCGCGTACGCCCACCACTTCTCGGCGGCCGGCACCCTGCCGGCGCTGGACCTCTACCGCCAGCACTTCCGCCCCTCGGCCGTGCTGGACGCCCCGTACGCCGTGATCGGCGTCTCGGCGCTCGCCGCCGACACCGGCGCGCAGGCCCGGGCCCAGGTGCTCACGGGCGCGCTGTCGATGCTGCGGCTGCGCAGCGGCCGGCCCGGTCTGGTCCCGACGCCCGAGGAGGCGGCGGCGTACGGCTTCTCCCCGCTGGAGCGGGAGTTCGTGGACGGCTGGCTCGCGAACGTGGTCCACGGCACGCCCGAGGAGGTTCGCTCGGGCCTCGACGACCTGGCCGAGCGCACGGGCGCCGACGAGCTGATGCTGACCGCCAACGCACACGGCGGCGCGGCCCGGCTGCGCTCGTACGAACTCGTCGCGGACGCGTACGGGATGCCGGTGGAGGCGCCCCGAGCTGACTGACCGCGCGGAGGGCGGTCCGGCTGGTTTGTTGCCGGAACCTTGCGCGGAGATGGCCATAAGGCAGCCTTAAACCGCTCGTCACCCGGGGTGGCGGGCGGTTTTTTGTGCGCGCGCAAGCTTCTGACTAGGGGATTTACCCCGTGATTGGTCTAGTCCTTCTTTGGTCCAAACCATTGACTCGGGCCTCGGATGATCGCTATCACTTCTCCCACCCGAACCTCTCGCTTCCCCCTCCCACCCCCCGGAGGCAGTTCATGCACATCCGTAAACCCCTCATCGCGGCCGCCGCCACGGCCGCGCTGGCAGCCGGAGCGCTGGCCGGTTTCGCGGGGCTCGGCACCGCGCAGGCCGCCGACGCCGCCACCGCCGCGGGCGCGGGCGGCAACGTCAAGATCGCGTACTACGACCAGTGGAGCGTGTACGGGAACGCCTTCTATCCCAAGCACCTCGACACCCGCGGCATAGCGGGCAAGCTGGACGTCATCAACTACTCGTTCGGCAATATCCACCCCACCAACCTCACCTGTTTCGAGGCGAACAAGGCGGCGGGCGACGACAACAACCCCAACGCCGGTGACGGCGCGGGCGACTCGTACGCCGACTACCAGAAGTCGTTCAGCGCGGCCGACAGTGTCAGCGGCGTCGCCGACAAGTGGGACCAGCCGATCGTCGGCGTCTTCAACCAGTTCAAGCAGCTCAAGGCCAAGTACCCGAACCTGAAGATCAACATTTCGATCGGCGGCTGGACGTACTCGAAGTACTTCAGCGACGCGGCGAAGACCGACGCCTCCCGCAAGAAGCTGGTCTCCTCCTGCATCGACCAGTACATCAAGGGCAACCTGCCGGTCGAGGGCGGCTACGGCGGCGCGGGAAGCGCGGCGGGCATCTTCGACGGCATCGACATCGACTGGGAGTACCCCGGCTCCTCCGGCGGCCACCTGGGCAACCACTACGCCCCCGAGGACAAGCAGAACTTCACGCTCCTGCTCAAGGAGTTCCGCGAGCAGCTCGACGCCTACGGCGCGGCCAACGGCGGCAAGAAGTACCTGCTGACCTCGGCCCTCCCGGCCGGCCAAGACAAGATCAAGTACATCGAGACGGACAAGATCGGCGCGTACCTCGACTACGCGAACATCATGACGTACGACATGCACGGCGCCTGGGACGGCGACGGGCCGACGTACCACCAGTCCCCGCTGTACTCCGGTGCCAACGACCCGACGGACCCGATCGCCCCGGGCACCGAGAAGTACAGCATCGACAACGCCATCGACTCGTGGATCGACGGCAAGCCGGCCTACGGCATCGCCGGCGGCTTCCCGGCCAACAAGCTGACGCTGGGCTACGAGTTCTACTACCGCGGCTGGAAGGGCGTCCCCGCGGGGACGGCGGGCGGCCTCGCGCAGCCCGCGACCGGCGCCTCCGGCGCCCGGCCCACCAGCCAGCAGGCCGGCATCGCCAACTACAAGGAGCTCGGCGGCATCGTCGACAACCCGGCGAGCACCTTCTGGGACGACCAGGCCAAGGCCTCGTACTTCTACAAGGACGGCGAGTTCTTCACCGGCCTGAACCAGAAGTCCATCCAGGCCCGGGTCGACTACGGCAAGCAGCGCGGCCTGGCCGGAGCGATGATGTACTCCCTGCTCGGCCTGGACAACAACACCACGCTGCTGAACCAGATCTCGGACGCCCTCGGCGGCACCACGCAGCCCCCGACGACTCCGCCCACCACGCCTCCGACGACCCCGCCGACCACCCCGCCCACGACGCCGCCGACCACCCCGCCGACCACGGGCTGCGGCTCGACCCCGGCGTACGTCGCGGGCACCGTCTACACCGGTGGCCAGGAAGTCTCCTACAACGGCCGCAAGTACAAGGCCCAGTGGTGGACGCAGAACGAGACCCCGGGCACCACGGGCGAGTGGGGTGTCTGGAAGGACCTCGGCGCCTGCTGATCTCCCCCCACCCCGCGCCGAGCGGCACCCCGCCCCGCACCCGGTTCCCCCGGTGCGGGGCGGAGGTGTGCCACATGGCTGCCGGATTCCGGACACCGGTCCCCGTGGCATGCGCCGCCTTCGTGCGCAGCCTTTGACCGTACGCCGGAGCGGCAGCCCCCGGCGGGGGCTGCCGCAGGCGGTCAGACCTGGTACTGGCCGACGGTGATGAAGTGGCGCAGCTCCTCCGGGGTTCCGTCCACGACCTTCTGGGCCGCCGCGCGCAGGGCGTCGCTGATGCCGGGGCGGGCCAGGATCCGGCCGACGTCCACGCGGTCGTCCTCGGCCTGGGCCAGGCGAAGGCCGGTCTTCAGGAAGGCGGTCCGGTCGGCCGGGGTGCCGTCCAGGGCCTTGTCGGCCTCGCGCTTGACGGCCTTGCCGGTGGCCGGGTTGGCGAACAGGACCTTGGCGATGGCGACGCGGTTGTCCTCGTCCTGGGCCTTGGCGAGGCCGGTGGCGAGGAAGGCGACGCGGTCGGCCGGGGTGCCGTCCAGGGCGGCGTTGGCCTCGCGGGTCACGCCCTTGCCCGGCTTGCCGGCCAGGATCCGGACGATGGCGACGCGGTTGTCCTCGTCCTGGGCCTTGGCGAAGCCGGTGGCGAGGAAGGCCACGCGGTCGGCCGGGGTGCCGTCCAGGGCCTTCTGGGCTTCCTGCTTCACGGCCTTGCCACTGGCGGGGTCGGCCAAGATCTTTGCGATGGCGGCGGCGTTGTCCGTGTCCGAGTCCACGACCGTGGCCGCCGCAGGGGCGGTCGGCGCGGCGGCCGCAGCCGCCGCGAAGGACGGCGCGGAGAGCAGCAGGACCGGGGCCAGCGCGGTCGCGGTCAGGACGAGTGCAGCTCGGGTCGGTTTCATGGTTCCCCCTTGTCGAACGGTCGCGCCCCGATTCGGGGCAGCGACGAGATCATCGCAAGGGTGTTCTGGTGCGGCGGTCCCTATGGGCGGATTTCAGCCACGGCGGAGCGGCCGTAGCCGCCCTCGCCACCCGGGGCGCGGAGGAGGTCGCCCCGCACGGGGACGTGGGGCTGACCTGCACCGGGTTCAGGCCCCGGGGCGGGTGCCGATCATCTCGGCGATCAGCTCCGGGGCCACCGCGCGCGAGTACAGCCAGCCCTGGCCCGTGTCGCAGCCGACGCGCCGCAGCCGGGCCGCCTGTCCGGCCGTCTCCACGCACTCCGCCGTGACCGTCAGCCCCAGCCGGTGCGCGAGCTGCACGAGGGCCTCGACGATGGTCTCGTCGGCCGGGTTCGGGTGGGTGCCCTCCTCGTAGCGGAAGCCCCGTACGAAGGAGCCGTCCAGCTTCAGCACGGACACCGGCAGCCGGCTGAGGTACGCCAGGTTCGAGTACCCGGTGCCGAAGTCGTCGATGGCGATCCGCACCCCCATGTCGCTCAGCGCCTGGAGGGCCTGGAGCGGCCGCCCGGCGGAGCCCATCACCGCCGACTCGGTCAGCTCCAGCTGGAGCAGCTGCGGGGCGAGCCCCGTCTCGGCCAGGATCTCCGCCACGTCGCCGACCAGGTCGGAGTCCCACACCTGGCGGACCGCCACGTTGACGGAGACGAAGACCGGGGAGTCGCTGGGCTGCTCGATCTGCCAGCGCCGGGCCTGCCGGCAGGCGGTCCGCAGCACCCACCGCCCCAACTGGACGATGGAGCCGTCCTCTTCCGCAATTCCGATGAACCGATTCGGCGTCAGCATGCCGAACTGCGGGTGGTTCCAGCGCACCAGCGCCTCCACCCCGCGCACCGCCCCGCTCTCCAGGTCCACCAGCGGCTGGTACTCCAGCTCGAACTCGCCCCGCTCCACGGCCGGCCGAAGGGTCGAGGTCAGCGCCTGGCGGGTCATCCGGTGCGCGTTGCGCTCCGGGTCGAAGAGCGTCCAGCGGGCCTTGCCGTCCGCCTTCGCCCAGTACAGGGTCGTGTCCGCGGCCTGCATCAGCCCGGTCGCCGAGGTCCCGTCCGCGGCCCGCTCCACCACCCCGATCGACGCCGAGACCGACAGCCGCTGCCCGGCCAGGTCGAACGGCTCCTGGACGGCGGCCAGTACGCTCCGCGCCAGGTCGGCGAGCTGATCGGTGCCGGTGGAGTCCTCGACCAGCAGGGCGAACTCGTCGCCGCCGAGCCGCGCCACCAGGTGCCCGCCGGTGCGGCCGTACCCGGACTGGTCGGCGCACTGCGTCAGCCGGGCCGCCACGGCGGTCAGCAGCCGGTCCCCGACCCGGTGGCCCAGGGTGTCGTTGACGGCCTTGAACCCGTCGAGGTCGAGGTAGCACAGCCCGATCCGGCCGGTGCCGCCCTGCTCGTACGAGGAGGCCTCCAGGGCGGCGGAGAGCCGCTCGAAGAACAGCGCCCGGTTGGGCAGCCGGGTCACCGGGTCGTGCATCTGGAGGTGGCGCAGCCGGGCCTGGAGGTCGCGGCGGTCGCTGATGTCGGCGACGGACAGCAGCACGTCCCGGGTGCCGGGCACGGGCCCGAGGGTGACCTCGGTCCACAGCGAGTGCCCGTCGGGGTGTTTGAGCCGGCGGGTGCAGCGCAGCCTGGCCTGCCGGCCGCGCAGCACCTCCTGGTACGCCTGCCAGGTACGGGCCTCGGCGCCCAGATCGACCAGATCGGCCGCGCGCTGCTCGACGAGCGCGTGCGGCTCCGCCCCGAGCAGCCCGGCCAGCGCCGCGTTGGCGGCGACGACGTGCCCGGAGCGGTCGACGACGGCCATGGCGAGGTGGGCCGCGTTGAAGGCGGCCCGGTAATCGCGCAGTTCGGAGTCGGTGCGGGTCGGCGACGGCGGCATGACCGGCACCGCTTGGTGACGCTCCGTAGTGGCCGGTCGGATGCTGTCGGCCGCCGAACCGGTTCCCTCTGAGGTTCCGCTCACCGTTGGCTCCCGCAGTGCTCGTGAGTGTCCGTGCAGGAAAGTGTGCCGATCATAGAGGCACCGTACGGCCCTATCCAGCGGCGTCGCCGTGCGGGGCACGGGACTTCGGCGTGCTGACGCCTCTTCGGGCGGGTCCCGGGCGATCGTTTCTGCACGGCTCTGAGCAGCGAAAGTCTCCTGCTGATCTCCGGTGATCGGTCGTGACGTTCTGTAGGCATGTGGGTGAACCCCCCGGGTCACCGGCTTGCCGTAGCGCTCACTCTTGTGGGGCAGCGGAACAGGGCATTAGTAAGACAATCCCCTCAGGGTGGAGCGAGATGGTACGAATCCACCACCGGAGGTCGATGTGCCGCGACAGCAGACACCCGGGGGAGTGGAACGCTCCCGCATGACGAGTACGGCGGCCGCGCTCACCTCCCTGACGGCGCTCGCCGCCATGTCGCTCGTCGCGGGTCCCGCGGTAGCCGATCCGGGGGCCGCGCCGTGCGCCCTGACCCGCACGTCGGCGCACCACTCCCTGGGCCTCGACACGTGGAACCGCGCCTACCCCAAGCCGGAGCGCACCCTCCACGCGGTCATGGTCTTCCTCTCCTTCCCCGACCACCGGACCACCCTGACGACCGAGCAGCTGACGGGCGACTACTTCCCCGCGACCAGCGATTTCTTCGAGCGGGCCTCGTACGGGAGGTTCCGTCTGGAGCCGCACCCGCAGCAGCAGTGGATCCGGATGCCCAAGCCGTCGACGGCGTACGGGATACAGCGTGACTGGGCGGCCCAGGACCGGGCGGCGTACCTGCGCGACGCGGTCGCGGCCGCCGACCGGGAGGTGGACTTCTCGCAGTACGACGTCGTGTACTTCGTCGCCGACCCGGACGCGCCCGGGGTGGACTCGGACGCCACGAAGGTCGTCAACTTCGACCGGCCGATCAGGGCGGACGGGACGGACCTGCGGCGGATCGTGACCGTCTTCGAGCGGCACCCGCCGGACCGCAACGTGCTCGCGCACGAGACCGGGCACGTCTTCGACCTGCCCGACCTCTACCACCGGCCGAGCGACGGCAAGGGCGACTGGGACACGTACGTCGGCGACTGGGACGTCATGGGCAGCCAGTTCGGGATGGCGCCGGACCTGTTCGCCTGGCACAAGTGGAAGCTGGGCTGGCTGGACTCCTCCCAGGTGGACTGCGTGCAGTCCGGCTCCTCGCTGCACACCCTGCTGCCGCTGGGCCAGGCCCCGGCGCCGGGTGCCACGGGCGGCACCCGGCTCGCGGTGGTCCGTACGGGTACGGGCAGCGTGATCGCGGTCGAGGCGCGGGGCTCCGCCGGCAACGACGGGGACACCTGTACGGAGGGTGTCCTGGTCTACCGGGTGCGCAACGAGGCGGCCTCGGGCGGCGGGCCGATCGAGGTGCTCGACGGCCATCCGGACTCGGAGGCGTGCTGGGACCGCTCGGTGTACCCGCCGCTCGCGGACGCGCCGCTGGAGGTGGGCGAGGCGTTCACGGTGCCGGGGGAGCGGATCAGGATCGAGGTGGCGGACCGCACTCCGTCGGGTGCGTACACAGTCAAGATCACCACGTAGTGCGGGGTGCCGGAACACGAAGAAGGCCCCCACTCGCGTGGGGGCCTTCTTCCGTCTGTGCGCCGCCAGGGACTCGAACCCCGGACCCGCTGATTAAGAGTCAGCTGCTCTAACCAACTGAGCTAGCGGCGCTTGTCTGACGTGGAAGACATTAGCAGGGAGATGGCCGGAAGGAAAAATCGATATCCGCAGCTCGGGCGGCGCGCAGGTACGCCCACAGGAGTGCCTCGGGTCCGGGCAGCCAGGGGGAGCGGGTGTCCGGGGCGACGACCCAGCGGGACGGGCCGGGGGTGGCGTCGAGCGGAGGCACGGTGACGGCGTCGCCGTGGCCGTGGCACAGCGGCGCGGGTACGGCGCTGCCCCATTCCTCCCACGCGAGCAGCGCGGGGAGGCGGTGCGCGGTCCCGGTGGTGGTGAACAGCAGCATCCGGCCGCGGTGCACGGCGACGGGCCCGGAGCCGGGGCCCTCGGCCCAGAGCAGGTCGAGCATGCGGCGGCCGAGGACGAGGGGGACGTTGACGACGTCGAAGGCGGTCCCGCAGGGCAGCACGGCGGGCGCGGTGGCCCGGGCCTCCCAGCGCGCGAGGGTGACGTGCGGATGCGCCGACGCGGAGGCGAGCCAGGCGGCGCCCTGCGGGGTGACGTGGGTGGCAGTGCGTGCGTGCGGGGCGGGGCAGGCGGGTGCCGTCGTCAGCGTCGTCATACGTTCCGGTGTACCGGGGGTAGCGATGCGGTTTCCAGGAGTTACGCAAAACCCGGACAGGGCGGGGGATGGTGGGCTATGTTGCGCCCCGCATATGCCAGATGCGACCCCGCGGGCTCCTACGGGACGTCCGGGCCCGCTTCCTGCTGGAGGGATTCGCCGAACTCGATCATCTTGAGCGCGTAGTCCTCGGTCCAGTCCGCCTGCTCGGCGATCTCCGCCGGCGGCAGCCGGTCGAACCGGCGCGGATCGGCGAGCTGCGCAGCGGCCAGGGCCTGGAACTCCACCGCCCGCTCCTGCGCCGCCCGGAAGGCGAGCGTCAGCTCGGTGGCGCGGGCCAGAAGCTCCCGCGGGTCCTCGATCGACTCCAGATCGAAGAAGTGCTCCGGGTCCGTGGCGGCCTCCGAGGGCTCGAAGAGCAGCGGCGCGGGCCGCGGCTTCCGCTCGGTCGTCCGCTCGGGCTCTGCCATGCGTGTCCTCCTGGTGCGCGTTCGGGATCCTTCCGGGCCACCCTCCATTGTCCAACGCCGCGCAAGAGCGCCGCCCCGGGCCCCGACAGGGCCTCCGGCGCCGCGTCCGTCGTCGGCCGCCCCCGGCGCCTCAGTGTTCCCAGGCCACGCGGTGTTCTGCCAGGTGGGCGAGGACCGCCGCTTCGGGGCCTGTCAGGGTTTCCAGGCCACGCGGTGCTCTGCCAGGTGGGCGAGGACCGAGTGATTGGCCTCCCAGCCGTCCGGGAACTTCACCGTCACGCCCAACTGGACCGGCTCCGTGGACGGGTGGTCGTCCAGCAGGTCCGCTATCCCCGCCCGGGCCACCACCACGCAGGCGTGCCGGTGCCGCGAGGCCAGGACGCACAGGCGGCCCGTCTCCAGGTGGAACGCCGTCGCGTCCGGACGGCCCGACAGCGGGTGCAGCACCACCGTCAGGTCGTACTCGCGCCCCTGGAGCCGGTTCGCGGTGTCCACGGTGACCCCGGTGACGCCCAGGTCCGCCAAGGCGGCGCGGACCGCCGCCGCCTGGTCCCGGTGCGCCGTGCCGACCGCGATCCGGTCGGCCGTCAGCGCGGTGGGGGCCTCGGACTGCTCGTCCGCCGTCACCGCCCCCCGGTCCAGCGCCCGCCGGACCACCAGGGCCACCGCCCGTACGGCCTCGGGGTCGGTCCGCGGCGTGTGCCGCGCGGGCAGCTCCAGCAGGCCCCAGCCCGACTCGGCGGCCTCGTCCAGGACCCGGTCGGGGCCCGAGCCGTCGCCGGCCACCCCGTACGACAGCCGCCGATCGCCCGGGCCCGTACCGCTGCGGAACTGCGTGTACGGGTAGAACGCCCGCGAGACCAGCGGCGCGGCCGACGCCGGGAGCCGCCAGGACACCGGCAGCCGGTGCTGCGGCAGCTGCGGGTTGTGCGCCAGCAGGGTGCTGACGGCGCTCGCCGAAGGGTCGTACGACAGCCCGGCCCACTGCTCGGCGCCGACCACGCTGAACGGGTCCAGCTGCCCCGGGTCGCCCACGAACAGGGCCCGGTCGAACAGCCCGGCCACGGCCAGCAGCGCGTCCGAGCGCATCTGGTACGCCTCGTCGACGATGGCGTGCTCCCAGGGCTCGGCGTCCTTCACGTACGCCCACTTCGCCGCCGTCGAGATGGTGATCGGCAGCTCCGCGAGGTCCTTCGGCTTGGCCGAGAGGGTGACCGAGGGCAGCTCGCGCAGCGCCGGATCGTACGCGTCGCCGTCGCTGCTGTGCAGCCGGCCGACCTTCAGCTCCGGATCCTTGTCGGCGAGCCGCAGCACCAGGTCGTCGACCTGCGCGTTGGTCTGTGCGACCACCATCAGCCGGCGCCCGGCCGCGGCCAGCTCCCGGGCGGCCCGCACCACGAGCGTGGACTTGCCGGCCCCGGGCGGGGAGTCGACGACCACGCCGCGCTCGCTGCCGTGCAGGGTGTCGCGCAGGATGGCGGCGGTCGCCTCGGCGGCCGCGGCCCCCGGGTCGAACCGCTGCCGGGATGCGGTGCTCACAGGATGTCCTCGTCCGTCACGGTGTCGGGCAGGGGAGCGGCGGCCCGGGACCCCGGCGGGCCGCCGTGCGTCCACGGGGTCTTCTCCGGGTCCGGCAGCTTCGGGCCGCCGCGCGCGTCGTGCTCGAACAGAGTCCAGCAGACCCGGTCGCCCTTCTCCGGAACCGAGCCCGGCTCCGGCTCCCTGCCGCGCCCCATCTTGTCCAGCAGCCGCAGCACGAGGAGCCGGCCGTCCTCCTCGAAGCGGACGAACTGCGCCGCCTGCGGGCGGCCCTCCAGCGAGCGGAACACCTTGCCGCCGCCGCTCTCCGCGAGCTGCGGACGGTCCTCCGTGGCGACCGTCACCAGCGGGCGCGGACTCGGCCGCTTCGACTCCGTCCACTCCATCACGACCTCGGTGACCTCGCCCGCGAAGGCCTCGCCCGACAGCCGCCGGCCCGCCATCACCAGTGGATCGTCCAGCGCCTCCTGGGCGTCGAGCCGCACCTGCTCGGTCTCGCGGGTCGCCAGCTTCTGCGCCGCCGTCACCGCGTCGTCGCGGCGCGGCTGCGGGGGTTCGCCTGCCCGGACCCGGTCGCGGTGGCCGGTGTACGACCAGCGGTCGCGGGTCCAGCGCTCCTCGGCCCGCTCCCCGGCCGGCAGCGCGCGCAGCAGCTCCAGCGACTGCCACACCGCCCGCCATGCGGGCCGCATCTGCTCCGCGACGAGCTCGCGGACGGCCGCCTCGGCGCGGGCCACGGCCTTCGGATCGTCCCCGGAGCGCGCCGCGTCGTAGCGGGACATCGCCGGGGCCAGCAGCTTGTTGTCGAAGGCCGGGTCGGTGGCGGGTCCGGCGGGCGGCACCAGCAGCTGCCCGTCCCGGTCGCGGCCGAGCTCGGCCCGCAGGGCGGCCTCCGCACCCGATTCCCCCTCCCGCGGGGCTATCCACGACAGCAGGGCGCCCAGGTGCTGGTCCTCCAGATTGCTCTGGCCGGTGGCCCAGTGGCGTCCGAGCAGCTCCGTCGCCGACAGCAGCATCGAGGCCCCGGGGACGCGGGAGCGCTCGCCGAGGTGCGTGAACCAGCGGCCGAGCAGCGGTACCCGGGTGGGCGCCGGATACGGATTCTCCGGATCCTCCTCGGCCGTCCGCCGGAACCGCATCGACCGCCCCAGCAGCCGTACGTACTCGATGCCGGCCCGGCTCGGCACGATGAGCTGCGGCGCGTCCAGACAGAGCTCGGCGTCGACCTTGCTCTTGGCGCCGGTGTCCGGGTCGGTCTCGGTGCGCTCCACGTACTCGACGTCGTCCGCGTACCCGTCCACGTACGGCAGGACCTCGTCGGCCAGGTCCGCGAGGAACGCCCAGCGCAGGTCCCGGTCGCGCGGCTGCGGGACCACCAGCAGCCGCGGCCGCTCGGGATCCGTGCCGACCAGCGCGCCGAGCGGGGCCCCGGCCTCGCCCGCCGTGGTCAGGGGTACGAGGACCAGCGGGCGCTCGCTCAGGTGCCGGTGCCGTACGGTCGCCAGCGGCCGGGCCCGGCCCGCCCGGACGGCCTCCAGTCGCGCGAGGGTGGTCAGCAGGGACATGCGGCCGCCTCCAGGGCCTCGGCGCGCAGCCGGGCGGCATGGTGCAGCGACGCCGCCGTCGGGTCGTCGGGGCTGCCGGAGCCGGCGGCGGCCGCGAGGGCCTCCTCGACGGTGGTGAGCGTGCCGAGCTCCCCCCGTACGGAGCGGCCCAGCGCGGTCACCGCGCCGGCGGCGCGGGCCCGCTCCCGGCAGTGGAAGGCCAGCTCGCAGGCGGCCAGGCACTCGGGGGCGTAGGCGGCGGAGACGGCCGCGACCGCCTCGGTCAGTTCCTCGGCGGGGCGCGCCGGGTCGAAGCTGAGCCCCTCGGGCAGGGCCGCGGCCAGCTCCTCGACCCGGGTCAGCCGCTCCAGCTGGCGCAGGGTCACGGACCGCTCCCGGCGGATGTCGACGGGCGAGGCGGCGGGCAGGTTCGAGAAGTCCTTCGGGCAGACGAGCAGCACCGTGTGTCCGACCACGGCGGAGGCCAGCTTCCCGGCGGTCTTCTCCAGCGCCAGGACGTACACGGCGGCCTGCCGCGCGGCGGCGCCCACCTTCGCGGCGTCGGCGGCCCCGTCGATCATCGGGAACGACTTGATCTCCACGACGGTCCAGCGGCCGTCGGGGTGCACCACGACGGCGTCGGGCTCCAGGTAGGCGGGGGAGCCCGCCACCTCCAGGGCCAGCATCGGGTGGTCCAGCAGGGTCCACGTACCGGCCGCGGCCGCTGCGGCGGTCGCCTCGCGCAGTGCGAGCGCGGTGCGCGCGGCGCGGCCTTCGGGGCCGGCGGCGGTCAGATCGGGGACGTGCGCGCCCGGGCCGGGGGGCTCGGATCCGGCGCCGAGGTGCTCGTGCGCGAGCCGCAGGAGCTCGGCGCCGCCGTCGGCCTTGACCCTGGCCTCGAAGGAGTTCCCGCGGACGATGGCGAACTGCGACTGGCCGAAGGCGGAGGGCGAGCCGAGGGCCGCGGCCAGGGCGGTCTTGTCCACGCCGGCGCCGTCGAGCAGGGCTCGTCTGCCGCATCCGGGGTTGGCGGCGAGCGCCGCCAACGCGCGTGCGTCGAGCGGGCGGGGCGGCACGGCGGGGCCGCGCAGGTCAGCGAGCCGCTGCCGCAGTGTCGTCGTCGGATGCGGGCCGCTGGGCGGGTAGGAGCTCACGGGCGGAAGTGTCCCATCCGCCACTGACAATCGGGGCGGTACCGCGGAAACCGGCTGTCCGGACGCCCGGCCGGACCGTTTCCGGCCGAGCCGTTTCTCGCCCGGCCGTTTCTCGCCCGGCCGCTTCCCGCCGGGCCGCCTCCCGCCCGGCCGCTCGCGCGGACAGCCGGCGCGTGATCGCGTACCCGGCGGCCATCACGGCGGCCCCGGCGGCCGCGTCCAGGAAGTAGTGATTGGCCGTGCCCATGACCACGAGCACGGTGGCGGCGGGGTAGGCGATGCCGAGCGCACGCACCAGCGGGTGGCGCCCGTGCCGCCAGAGGAGCACCCCGCACCACAGGGCCCAGCCCACGTGCAGGCTCGGCATGGCCGCGTACTGGTTGGTCAGGCCCCCGAGCCCGCGCGGGGCACTGGCCTCCGCGCCCCACCAGCCGTACGCGCTGTACTGGGCCATCGTGTCGGTGAACCCCTGCCCGGCGTCGAGCAGGCGCGGGGGACAGGTGGGCATCAGGGTGAATCCGACGAGCCCGAGGAGGGTGGAGACCACGAGCCAGGTGCGGGCGGCGCGGTAGTGCCGCGGCCGGCGCAGGTACAGCCAGACCAGTACGGCCGGGGTGACCAGGTAGTGCAGGGAGGCGTACATGAAGTCGGCGGGTATGCCGAGCAGTCCCTGCTGCGAGAACAGCCGGTTGAGCGGACGCTCGAAGTCGAGCCCCAGCAGCTCCTCGGTCCGCAGGATGGAGAGGCCGTGGCCGACGGCGAGGTGCACGTCGCCCCGGGCGAGGAGTCTGCCACCGGTGTACGCGCCGTAGACGAGCCCCAGGAGCAGCAGTTCGGCCCACCACCGGGTGGGCTTCTGCCGATCAGTCATACGGGATAGGACGCTTGTGCGAGGGGGTGGGTTGCCTGGGGTTCATGTGATGGATGATGGATGGACGACGCAATCGCCCAAAGTCGTACGAAACACTACTTACCGGGAGAGTTCCTATGGCCCCCCGCATCCTCCTGGCCCGGCACGGCCAGACGGCGTGGTCCCAGCTCGGCAAGCACACCGGACGCACCGACGTGCCGATGCTGGAGGAGGGCAGGCGCGGCGCGAAGCTGCTCGGCGAGCGGCTGGCCCGTGCCCCGTGGAACGGCCTGCCCGGCGTGGAGGTCCGCACGAGCCCGCTGGTCCGCGCGAGCGAGAGCTGCGACCTGGCGGGCTTCGGCGCCCAGGCGGACCCGTGGCACGCGCTGATGGAGTGGGACTACGGCGACTACGAGGGCATGACCCCGGCCGAGATCCAGGCGATCCGTCCGGGCTGGCTGATCTGGCGCGACGGGGTGCCGGGCGGCGAGTCCGTGGCCGACGTCGCGGCCCGCGCCGACGAGGTCGTCTCCTGGGCCCGCTCGGCGGAGCGCGACGTGCTCGTCTTCGCCCACGGCCACATCCTGCGCACCCTGGCCGCCCGCTGGCTCGGCATGGAGGCCTCCTTCGGAGCCCGCATCCGCCTGGAGCCCACGTCGCTGTCGGTCCTGGGCTGGGCGTACGGGGCCCCCGCCCTGGAGCGCTGGAACGACACGGGCCACCTGGACCTCTGACGCTCCGGGGCCCGGTCGAACTCACTTGACGGGTCGGGCCTTTGGGCGGGAGGTGCGGCTGCGAGGGTGGCGTTCAGCCGCGGCCGAACGCGGCCGAACGCGGCCGGACGGGGGAGCCGGGCGGTCAGACCGTCGCGTGGCGGGTCAGGAACGCGGCCACGCGGGGACTGCGCTGGTGCGGCACCAGGGCGCGGGCGGTGCCCGAGAGCATGGACTGGATCCGGGTGGACTGGACCTCGGTGAGCAGGTCCAGGACCCGGCCGCCCGCCCAGGCCGCCTCGTCGGGGGCGCCCGCGCGGGCCAGGTCGTCGGCGAGCTCGGCCGTGTAGAGGGCGACGTTGCGGGCGAAGTGCGGGTCCTGGAGGTCGGCCGCGCGGCGGGCGTGCCGGGCCGCTCGGGCGTGCTCCCCGAGGGCCGCCCAGCACCGCGACTCCAGGGACTCCAGTTCGGCCTCGCCGAAGAAGGACATCCACTCCGGGTCGGCGGCCGCCGTGCCCCGCGAGAACTCGGTGTGCGCCCGGGTCAGCGCCTCCTCGCAGGCCTTGCGGTCGGCCAGCCCCGCCCAGCCGCCCGCCTCGCGCAGGGCGAGCAGCGACAGCAGCCGCGGGGAACCGAGGGAGCGGGCGGCGCGGCGCCCCGCCTGGGCCGCCCGTACGGACTCCCGCGGCCGCCCGCAGTCCCGCGCCAGGAAGGCCATGTTGCTGAAGGCGTGCGCCTCCAGGCCCGCGTCCCCCGCGACCCGGGCCGTGGCGAGGGCCTCCGCGTAGTGCGAGCGGGCGTCGTCGAAGCGGCCGGAGTCGTGCGCCAGCCAGCCCACGGAGATGGCCAGTTCGCCGGCGCCCGCGTGCAGCCGGTCCTCGGTGGACTGCCGGGTGGCCCCGGCGTCCAGCAGCGCGTACGCGGTGCGCAGGGGCTCGGCGGCCTTGCGGTACAGGGCGTCGGCCCCGTGCCGGTCGTCCAGCAGCCGGATCTGGCGTACGGCCTCCTCGACCGCGGCCGCCTCGGACTCCCCGGCCCGTGAGGGCGGCCGGCGGGTGTCGCCGAGCAGGCTGAAGCCGAGCGTCGCGGCCGCCACGGTGGCGGAACCGCCCGCCATGAACGCGCGACGCAGCACGTCGCTCTCCTTGTGGGTGAAAGGGGCGGAGCGCTGCGCGGACCGGCCGCGGACCGCCTCGCGCGGGGAGAAGCCCAGGTCGGCCAGGGTCCGGCCGGGGAACATGTGCAGGAAGACCCGCTCGTACGCGTAGTTGGGACAGCGGATCTCGCCGGACTCGACCCGCCCGATGTAGCGGGCGTCGCAGGAAACCGTTTCTCCGATCTCCTTCGCGGCACGGCGCACCATGGCCGCGAACTCCGCCGGGGAGTTGCGGTCGCGCAGTCGCCGGAACGTCTGATTGGGTGAGTGGGGGAACGCCGCCATGGACGTGGCCTCTCTGGCAAGGGACGCACCGCCGGTTCCGCGGGGTGGGGCAGGTCCCGGCGCGCATGAACGTACCGCCAGAGATGGACGGCTGACACGGTGTTTGGCTACAAAAGGGATATCTCACCCGCGATCCGCCATGAACTGCCATCCTTTGCAGCGTCTTGCCACCGCACCCGTTGACGTTTTCGCGCGTTGAGCCCGAGCGGGGTGTGAGGTGACTCCCGCCCCGCTGGTACGCGGATCGAGGAGGGGTTCCCTTGGTGGAGGGCGGCATGGAGAGCACTGGAATGAACACCGCGCCCGCGTCTTCGGGCGCGACCCCCGTCCCGGCCGCGACCGCCGTGGCGGTGGCGGTCGGGACGGTCGCCCCGATGGCGGCGATGGTCCCGGCCGCCCCGGCGGCCGCTGTCGTCCCGACCGCACCGGTGGCCCCGGCCGCCCCGCAGGCTCCGGCCGAGGCGCCCGACCTCGTGACCGTGCCCACCCGGCAGGGCCTGGAGGCCGTGGACATCATCCGCCGCGCCGCCAGCCTGGCCGGCGGGGTCGGCCCGGTGCTGCACGACGGCTCCGGCGACACCCTCGGCTTCCTCGTGCCGCCCGGCACCGCAGACGCCTGGGACATGCCCGGCAGCGCGTGCACCCAGACCAACGGACGCGGCATGCGCTTCGGCGACGTCTCGCCCACCGCCGGCGGCACCGGCTGGCTGCTCCCCCCGGAAGCCGTCGGTCCGGTCACCGACCCGGAGGTGCTGCGCGCCGCGCTCGGCGAGGCCGCCCGCCTGATCGAAGCGGCGGACAACTGTCGCTGACGACCGCCGCCGACCGGCGACAATGGGGTGGTGGCAGGCAAGGGCAAAGGCAGCGGCGGCGGCAGGCAGCGCGGGCGCGCGAGCGGGAGCGGGAACGCGGGATCCGAGGCGGTCGTCGGGCAGGTGGACGGGGGCACCGCGGAGCTGGCCCCCGACCGGGAGCGCGCACGGGCCTGGACGCTGCTCATCGACGGAGCCCCGCAGTCGCACGTGGACCTGGGTGATCCGGGATACCTGGACTTCGCGTACCAGCGGCGGATCGGCCACCTCATCGACCTCGTCGCGCCCGCCCGGCAGCCCCTGAACGTGGTGCACCTGGGCGGCGGCGCCTTCACCCTCGCGCGCTACACGGCCGCCGCCCGGCCCCGCTCGACCCAGCAGGTCGTGGAGATCGACGCCGCGCTGGTGGCCTTCGTACGGGAACACCTGCCGCTGGACCCGCAGGCGCGGGTCCGCGTCCGGGCGGTGGACGCGCGGGCGGGACTGGCCAAGGTCCCGGACGGCTGGGCCGACCTGGTGATCGCGGACGTGTTCAGCGGCGCGCGCACCCCGGCGCACCTGACGAGCGCCGAGTTCCTGGACGGCGTACGCCGGGCCCTGGCGCCCGGCGGGTGGTACGTGGCCAACCTCGCGGACGGGCCGCCGCTCGCGCACCTGAAGGGCCAGATCGCGACGGCCGCGTCGCGCTTCGGGCATCTGGCGCTGGCCGCCGATCCCGTGGTGTGGCGGGGGAAACGGTTCGGCAACGCGGTGCTGGTGGCCGCCGACCGGGAGCTGCCGGTCGCCGAGTTCACCCGCCGGGTCGCGAGCGATCCGCATCCCGGCCGGGTCGAGCACGGCCGGGCCCTCGCCGACTTCGCGGGCGGCGCGGCCCCCGTCGCGGACGTCTCGGCGGTGGCCTCGCCGGAGCCCCCGCCGTCGGTCTTCCGCTGAGGACCCCGACCCCGGTCCCTCGCGACACGCCCTCGTACGGATGACGTGTGCTCCGATCACCCCGCGGGCGGGTATGTCTGCGAGTCGAGCGCCCCGTCGGGGCGAGCGGGCATCCGCGAGGCAAGGGAGACAGGGACATGGCTCAGGGCACCGTCAAGTGGTTCAACGCCGAGAAGGGCTTCGGGTTCATCGCGCCCGAGGACGGCACCGCGGACGTCTTCGCGCACTACAGCGAGATCCAGGGAACCGGCTTCAAGGAGCTCCAGGAGAACCAGAAGGTCGAGTTCGACGTCAGCCAGGGCACGAAGGGGCCCCAGGCGTCGAACATCACCGTCCTGCGCTGACGATCCGAACCCGGAGGGTGGCCGGGGCGCTCCCGAAAGACACGGCCTAGCCCTCGTACGTCTCCACCATCGGCGGGTGGCCGTTCCAGGTGCAGAAGACCGACATCTCACGGCCCGCCTTCGTGAAGGTGACCCGGATCCAGTACGGCTGCTTCCACACCTGCATCTGCCAGCCGGCGTCCGGCGTCGCCGAGACCAGCTCGGCCGAGGACGTGCCGAGGTCGAAGACCACCCGGCCACCCGTGACCGGGTAGGCCTTCACCTTGCCCGGGTCCCCGCCGCCCTGCTGCCCGTCCGGGCTCGGGCTCGGCGGGACCGCCTTCTGCGGGGGCTTCGCGGCGGAGGCCGAGGGCGAGGGCGAAGCCGAGGGGGAGGCCGCGGACGGGGACGGAGCGTCCGTGGCCGGTCCGGGCGAGGGAGCCGCCGCGCGGTGCGTCGAGGAGGACAGCGGCTGCGTGGTCAGGGGTACCGCGAGCGGCGGATCGTAGGCCGTTCCGGACATGACCGTGTGCACGCCCCACCAGGACAGCGTCACCGCTGCCCCGGTCGCCAGCGTCCAGGCGAGTGCGTGAACAAGTCCTCGGTGCATCAGGGCACATACTGCACCACCCGCCCCGGAGGTGGTCCGACACCCCGCGCGGTCCCCCGAATGGACTACGGTGCGGGCCATGGCAAGTGTGCTCGTGGTCGAGGACGACCAGTTCGTACGTTCGGCGCTGATCAGGCACCTGACCGAGGCCTCGCACACCGTGCGCAGCGTCGGCACGGCCCTGGAGGCACTGCGCGAGGTCGCCCACCACCGGTTCGACGTGGTCATCCTCGACCTCGGACTGCCCGACCTCGACGGGTCGGAGGCGCTGAAGATGCTGCGCGGCATCACCGACGTACCGGTGATCATCGCCACCGCGCGCGACGACGAGGCGGAGATCGTCCGGCTCCTCAACGACGGCGCCGACGACTACCTGACCAAGCCCTTCTCCGTGGAGCACCTCTCCGCCCGGATGTCCGCCGTCCTGCGCCGCGCCCGCGCGGCCGCCGGGGCCGAGCCGCCCTCGCGCGTGCTGCGGGTGGGCGGGCTGGCCATCGACCCGCTGCGGCGCCAGGCCGAGCTGGACGGGGCCGTACTGGACCTCACGCGGCGCGAGTTCGACCTGCTGGCCTTCCTCGCCGGGAGGCCCGGGGTGGTCGTGGCCCGGCGCGAGCTGCTCGCCGAGGTCTGGCAGCAGTCGTACGGGGACGACCAGACGATCGACGTGCACCTGTCCTGGCTGCGCCGCAAACTGGGCGAAACGGCCGCGCGGCCGCGCTACCTGCACACCCTGCGGGGTGTCGGCGTCAAGCTGGAGCCGCCGAGGTGAGATGGGCGCTGGTCAAGGTGTGCCTCGCGGTCACGGCCATGGTGGTCGTGGCCTTCGCCGTACCCCTCGGGCTCGTCGTGCAGGAGATGGCCAGCGACCGGGCCTTCTCCAACGCCGAGCGGCAGGCCGCCACCATCGGGCCGACCCTCTCCATCACCACCGACCCCGGGCAGCTGAGCAAGGCCGTGGAGTCCACGCAGATGGGCGCGGCCCAGCGGATGGCGGTCCACGTGCCCCCGGTCGGCGGCGGCGCTCCGGTGGAGATCGGCACCACGCGGGCCGGGGCGCACGCCGTGGAGGAGACCCGGCGGATGGGGCGGGCGATGACGGTCCGGCTGGCCGGGGGCGGCTCGGCGCTGCTCCAGCCGACCGCCCTGGGTTCGGGGGACATCGCGGTCGTGGAGGTCTTCGTACCGGAGAGCGAGGTCAGCAACGGCGTCGCGACGGCCTGGGTGGTCCTCGCGGGCGTCGGCCTGGCGCTGATCGTGGGCTCGGTGGCGGTCGCCGACCGGCTCGGCGCCCGGCTGGTGCGCCCGGCGGAGCGGCTCGCGGACGCCGCGCACCAGCTGGGGGAGGGCCGGCTGGGCGCGCGGGTGCCGGAGGACGGGCCGAAGGAACTCCGCTCGGCGGCCGTCGCGTTCAACTCGATGGCGGACCAGGTGGTGGAACTCCTCGCCAACGAGCGGGAGCTGGCCGCCGATCTCTCGCACCGGCTGCGGACGCCGCTGACGGTGCTGCGGCTCAACACGGCCTCGCTCGGCGACGGGCCGGCCGCGGAGCAGACCCGGGCGGCGGTGGAACAGCTGGAGCGGGAGGTCGACACGATCATCCGTACGGCCCGAGAGCAGCGCGCACCGGCGTCCGGAGCGGCCGGCGGCGGGGCGGGCTGCGACGCCTCGGAGGTGATCCGCGACCGGATGGCCTTCTGGTCGGCGCTGGCGGAGGACGAGGGCCGCGAGGTGCGGCTCGCGGGCGTGGACCGTACGGTACGGCTCCCCGTCGCCCGGCCGGAGCTCGCGGCCGCCCTCGACGCCCTGCTCGGCAACGTGTTCCGGCACACCCCGGAGGGCACGCCGTTCGCGGTGGACGTCCATGACGCGGGGGACGCGGTCATCGTGCTCGTCTCGGACGCGGGCCCCGGGATCGCCGATCCGGACGCGGCGCTGCGGCGCGGCAACGACGGCGGGCGGGACGGCTCGACGGGGCTCGGGCTGGACATCGTGCGCCGGGTCGCGGAATCGACGGGCGGCGACGTGCGGATCGGGCGCTCGATGCTCGGGGGCACCGAGGTCAGGGTGTGGATCGCCCTGGACGACCGGGCGCGGGGCGGTGCGGGCGGTGCGCGGACGCGCAGGGTGAGCCGGCGCAAGCGGCGCGGCTGACGCGTACCGTACGGGGTTGTTGATTGTTGGTCGTTGGTCGTGGGTCGCTCCTTCTCGTTTCTTCCCGCTCCTCCTTTCTCGCTCCTCCCTTCCCCCAACGGAATGGAACCGGTCATGCGTTACGCAGTCCTCGGCACCGGCATCGTCGGCCGTACGGTGGCCGACCGCCTCGTCTCCCTCGGACACGACGTGGTCATCGGCACCCGGGATCCCGAGGCCACCCTGGCCCGTGCCGAGTACGCCGAATGGCAGGAGGTCCACCCGCGGGTCGCCCTCGCCCCCTTCCCCGAAGCCGCCCGGCACGGCGACGTCCTGGTCAACGCCACGGGCGGGCAGGTCAGCGTCGCCGCCCTGACGGAGGCGGACGCCGCGCACCTGGACGGCAAGGTGCTGATCGACATCGCCAACCCGCTGGACTTCTCGCGGGGGTTCCCGCCCACCCTCGATCCGGTGGACGACGACAGCCTGGGCGAACTGCTCCAGCGGACGTTCCCGGGGCTGCGGGTGGTCAAGACGCTGAACACGATGAACTGCCGGGTCATGGTCGATCCGGCGCGGGTGCCGGGCGAGCACACCGTGTTCCTGTCGGGGGAGGACGCCGACGCCAAGAAGTCCGTACGCGAACTGCTGTACTCCTTCGGCTGGCCGGAGGCGAGCGTGCTCGACCTCGGCGGCATCGAGTCGGCGCGCGGTACGGAGATGCTCCTGCCCATCTGGCTCCGGCTGATGGGGACGCTCGGGCACGCGGACTTCAACTTCCACATCCAGGGCGCGGGCGCCGCCACGGCGGGCGACTGAGGCTTTCGCGGGGGCCCTTGAGGGGCCCTTGAGGGGCCCTTGAGGGGCGCGGCCGGGGCCCGGGCCGGATGTGGTGAGCCCGTAGGCGCCGTGCCTGGCCGGCGGCCGCCACCGCGAGCGACGCGGAGGCGGCCGCCGCCGCGTGTACGGGGTTCAGCCGCCGGAGTTGAGCCGCCGGGCCTGGGCGCGTCCGACCTCGGCGGCGCGGTGCAGGTAGTCGGCGATGACGGCGAGTTCGGAGTCGGAGTAGCTCTCCAGGACGGCGCCGAAGGCGCGGCCGGGGGTGTCCCAGGCCTCGCCGATCCGCCGGCGGGCCTCGGGGGCGAGGGCGACGAGGGAGCGGCGCCGGTCGTGGGGGTCGGCGAGCCGCTCGACGATGCCGGCCTTGACCAGGCGGTCGACGAGGCGGGTGGCGGAGCCGGAGGTGAGGCCGGTGAGGCGGGCGATGTCACCGGTGCTGACGGGGCCGGGCTCCATGTCGAGGAGTCCGACGCACTGCATGTCGGTGGGGTGCAGGCCGACGTGGTCGGCCATCGCCTGGTTGAAGAGCGAGTAGTCGGCGTAGTGGCGCTGGCTCTCGGTGACGATGCGCGCGAGCAGCTCGGCGCGGCTCCACTCATCACGGGCGGGGTCACTCGAACGAGGGGAATCGGTTGACATCGGCTTCTCCATGCCTGAAATTTATCTGTGTGGCGCAGAATATTGATGATGCAGAATCTGTGCCGCGTACTCATCCTAGCGTGGGCAGCGTCCACACGAACAGGAAGCAGGAACCCGTCATGTCGATCCTCGTCACCGGTGCCCGCGGCTCCGTCGCCCGCGGCCTCGTCTCCCTCCTCGCCGCCCGGGGCGTGCCCCACCGCCTCGCCTCACGCGAGCCGGACACACCCGATACGGTCCGCTGCGATCTCGGTGATCCCGCGACCTTCGCCGGCGCCCTGGCCGGAATCCGGTCCGTCTTCCTCTACGCCGAGGCCTCCGCCGTCGAGGCCTTCGTCAAGGAGGCCGTCTCCGCCGGAGTCGAGCACGTCGTGCTCCTGTCCTCCTCCTCGGTGCTCGCCCCCGGCGCCGCCGGCAACCCGCTGGCCGCCGCCCATCTCGCCGTCGAGGAGGCCCTGCTGGCCTCCCCGCTGCGCACCACCCTGCTGCGCCCCGGGTCCTTCGCGAGCAATGCCCTCGGCTGGGCACGGTCGCTGGAGTCCGGCCGCCCGGTCCACCTGCCCTACCCGGGATCCCACTGCGACCCGGTCCATGAGGCCGACCTCGCCGAGGCCGCGTTCGCCGTCCTCACCGACCCGGCACTCGGCGGCCGCGCGTACCACCTGACGGGTCCGCAGTCGCTGTCGTTCGCGACCCAACTCGCGATACTGGGCCGGACCCTGGGATCCCCCATACCGTTCGAGGCCGTGACCGCCGAGCAGTGGAAGGCCGAGGTCGGAGCGCACATATCCGGGGCCTACGCCGACGCGCTCCTCGACTACTGGGCCGCGAGCGACGGGCTCCCGGTAGAGATCACCGACGCCGTCGAGCACCTCACCGGCCATCCGGCCCGCCCCTTCGGAACCTGGTGCCAGGACCACGAGGAGGCGTTTCGCCCCCAGGGTGCCTAGGGAGAAGACGACCATGCAGACCCCACACGTCGACCACGGGCCCATCGAGGTCGCGGCCCACGTCGCACGCACTCGCTGCCGCGGCGGCAACCGCACCGTGGCGGCCGCTGACACTGCCGGGGCGGGGGCGGTACCCCCGTGGGGAGAGTCCGTACAACGCAGAGGGCCCCGGCCGCTTCCGCGTGCCGGGGCCCTCTCGCAGGGTGAGTGACGGGACTTGAACCCGCGGCCACCTGGACCACAACCAGGTGCTCTACCAGCTGAGCTACACCCACCATGTCCGGTCGGAAAACCGACCGGCCGAAGAAAAGGGTACAGGGTCCGGGAGGGTGCTCGCGCCCCCCTTTTCCCCGCCCCTTCTCCGGAGGCTCCCGCCGGGTCCTATTCGGCGGACAGGGTGTGCTTGGCGGCGATCGCCCGGGCGGTGTCCGAGTCGGGTCCGGGCTGCGGGACGAAGACCGCCTCCCGGTAGTACCGGAGCTCGGCGATGGACTCCCTGATGTCCGCGAGCGCCCGGTGGTTGCCGTTCTTCGGCGGGCTGTTGAAGTACGCCCTCGGGTACCAGCGGCGCGCCAGCTCCTTGACCGAGGACACGTCCACGATCCGGTAGTGGAGGTGGCTCTCCAGCGCGGGCATGTCGCGCAGCAGGAATCCGCGGTCGGTGCCGACCGAGTTTCCGCACAGGGGCGCCTTGCGGGGCTCCTTCACGTGTTCCCGTACGTATGCCAGGACCTGCGCCTCGGCGTCCGCGAGGGTGATCCCGCCGGCCAGCTCCTCGAGCAGTCCGGAAGCGGTGTGCATCTCGCGCACCACGTCGGGCATGGTCTCCAGGGCCGCGTCCGGCGGGCGGATCACGAGGTCCACGCCTTCGCCGAGCACGTTGAGCTCCGAGTCGGTGACCAGTGCGGCCACCTCGATAAGTGCGTCGTCCGTCAACGAGAGCCCGGTCATCTCGCAGTCGATCCACACCATGCGATCGTTCATGCGGCCCAGCTTATGCGGATAACGCGGAAGGTCCCCCGCTTCGGTGACCACCGATGCGGGGGACCTTCCTCAGGCAGTGCCCGTGGCGGGGCTACGCGTGCTCGCGCAGGACCCGGTTGGGGGCGTACAGCTCCGTCACCGTCGGGCCGGCCGCGGCCAGGGCCGCCGCCGCCCGCTGGGGCTGCGGGGTGCGCTGGTGCGGCACCGGGTTACCCGACATCTCGGTGACCTGCGACACGTCGGCCTGCGGCCGGCGCGCCCGGTACGCCGAGCGGTAGGCGGCCGGGGAGGACCCCAGCTGGCGCCGGAAGTGCCCGCGCAGGGCGACCGGCGAGCGGAACCCGCAGCGCCCGGCGACCTCGTCGACCGAGTAGTCGGAGGTCTCCAGCAGCCGCTGCGCCTGGAGCACCCGCTGGGTGATCAGCCACTGCAGCGGCGCGCTGCCGGTCAGCGAACGGAACCGCCGGTCGAACGTGCGCCGGCTCATGTACGCGCGGGCCGCGAGCGTCTCCACGTCGAACTGCTCGTGGAGGTGCTCCAGGGCCCAGGCGACGACCTCGGCCAGCGGGTCGGCGCCGATCTCCTCCGGCAGCGACCGGTCGAGATAGCGTTCCTGGCCGCCCGTGCGGCGCGGCGGGACGACGAGCCGGCGGGCCAGTGCCCCGGCCGCCTCGCTGCCGTGGTCCGTGCGCACGATGTGCAGGCACAGGTCGATTCCGGCCGCGGTGCCCGCGGACGTGAGCACGTCGCCGTCGTCGACGAACAGCTCGCGCGGATCGACATGGACGGACGGGTACCGCTTGGCCAGCGTCGGCGCGTACATCCAGTGCGTCGTCGCGGGCCGGCCGTCCAGCAGACCTGCGGCGGCGAGCACGAAGGCCCCCGTGCACAGTCCGACGATCCGGGCGCCCTCCTCGTGCGCCAGACGCAGTGCGTCGAGCGCCTCCGGAGGCGGCGGTGAAGTGATCGAGCGCCAGGCCGGAACGACGACCGTGCCTGCCCGGGCGATCGCCTCCAACCCGTACGGCGCGGTGAGCTCGAGTCCGCCGGTGGTCCGCAGCGGACCGTCCTCACCGGCGCAGACGAGCAGTCGATAGCGTGGAACTCCCGCGTCCTGCCGGTCGATGCCGAACACGGAAAGTGGAATGGAGCTCTCGAAGATCGGGCCGCCGCTGAACAGCAGCACCGCGACGATCTCCCTGCGGCGACGCCCCGCGAGCTTCCTGCCGGCGTCCGCGACGACGGCGGTGGAATCCTGGCTCATGGCTAAGCCCCCCTTGGGTGTCGCGACTCCTTGGTCTGGTCGCACCTGCACGTTTCCCCTCGGCCTTGCACGTGGATCCCCCGCCGTAAATACATGATCGAATCTACTGCGTCCCGTGGTGTCGGCGTGACAAGTTCAGCACGCAGCGCTATGTCGACTTGGCAACTTGGCGAAAAGCATTCGATCAGGAAGCCTTCCACTCCGCTACCGGAGTGGGAAGCTCGCCCTCCGGCCATGGCCAGTACCCGTAGGGTCTCGGAGCCCCTTCGGCGTCGTCGTCGCTGGTGGTAGGGGGGTTGAGGGGGCGTTCCGGCAAGACCGGCATTGTTCCGGGAAGTTGGCTGAAAACATGCGGGTGTGGGTGTGCGAATCAGTCAGTCCTCTGGGGAGATTCCACCGGACGTGTGGCAGCCGCGGCCCCCGGGCCCGCTCCCGGCGCGCGAATGCCTGCGGCGCCGGCCCGGCGGCAGCCGGTCCTCGGCGAGGACCAGGGCGGCCCGCTCCGCCTTCTCCGAGTAGCGCAGCATCGCGCGGCACGCCGCCGTGACCGCGACCAGCCCGAGCGTGGCGACGGCGGCCCCGCCGAAGGAGGTCCCGTACACGACGAGCACCACGGGCACGAGCAGGCAGCTGAAGGCGGCCCAGCGCACCACGTCACCCGCGGGGTCGTCATGGGGGCGTCTCGCCGACTGCACGGACGGGTGAACGGGAGCGGGCGTGAAGTGCGGTGTCGTGTCGGTCTGCCGCGCGGATCGGGCGGACCTGGCGGTCCGGGCCGTCCTGGCGGACTGGGCGGACTGGGTGGACTGGGTGGACTGGGTCGGCTGAGCGGGCTGGACGGGGTGAACCGGATGGCCGGGCACGGCGTGCTCCCTGCGGGCTCTTCCTGGGCGGTCGGACGCTTGTCCAACGCTGCGCGACGCGGCTCGGTCACTGCGCGCACGGGTGGCGCACGAGTGGCCGCCGAGGCAACTCGTCACTGGCTGTAGGGGACAGCGGCCATTGCCAAGGAGCCCTGTCTCCGGCATGCTCCCTGGGACGCTCTCCAAGGGCGGCAAGCCCTGTGCAGGACAGGAGTGTCGCCGTACCCTGGTGGGTAAGGGCTTGGGAAGATGCTTCCCGGACAGAGCTCCGTCACCCAGAGTCGTCGTTTTTTCAATCGTCGCTTCCGCTCATTCGCCGCCCCGTCGCCTTGTCCCTTCCCCCGAGGACCTCTCCGCCGAGACACCCATGGCCGGTCACGAACTCCCCGAACCCGCGGACCGCAAGCGCAAGCCCCTCGCCGACCACGCGTCGAGCGACCTGCGCGCGGTGGAACAGACACGTCATCCCTGCGACCCGGCCTTCCGGCACGGGGTGGTGGTGGGTTTCGACGGCTCCACGTCCAGTGAGCGCGCCCTCGCGTACGCGATCGGCATGGCCCGCCGCTCCGGCTCCGGCCTGATCATCGTGCACGTGGCCAACCGGCTGCCCACCACCGTGTGGGCCGGCTGCGAGCCGCCCGTCTTCGTGGACGTACCGGACCACCGCACCGAAGTGCTGGGACTGGAGCTCGCCTGCGCGGACTACCTCTCCGAGGTGCCGTGGATCCTGGTGGAGCGGGGCGGGGACATCTGCCACGAGCTGGAGGAGGTCGGCCGGGAGTACTCGGCGGACGCCATCGTGGTCGGCTCCACGCACGGGATCGTCGGCCGGATCTTCGGCTCCGTGGCGGGCCGGCTGGCCAAGCGCGCACAGCGACCGGTTGTTGTCATTCCGTAACCCGCTGTACGTCGCTCGTGCGGTTGTGAACCCCCATGTAAAGGGTAGATAAATGCTGCTGGGACGCAGCAAACAACTGCAGATCGAAGGGAGCCCGCCGTGGACAATGGTGTCTCTGCGGGAAGCACGGCCTCGACTTCGACCCTCGGGAACATAGCCCTGGGTCTCACCCTTCTCGCATTCGGTATCGGCCACACCGCGATCGTCAGCGGAGTGTCCGTCGCCAACTCCGTGTCACTCGCGACCTACGTCGGCGGTCTCGCCCTGTTCGTCCTCGGAGTCCTCGAATTCCGCGGCGGCAACGGCTTCAACGGCACGGCGTTCGCGGGCCTCGGCGCCTTCTGGTTCACGTGGGCGTCGGGGGCGGACGGAAAGGTTTCGGCACACGCGGCCGGACTCTTCCTGGTCCTCTTCGCCCTGCTCGCGCTGACCCTCACCATGAGCGCCGCGAGCGGACTGTTCGGCCAGGGCGCGTACGCCCTGCTCACCCTCTCCCTCCTGCTCCTCGCGGTCGGCTCCTTCGCCGACAGCGGCGGGCTCGCCAAGGTCGCCGGCTGGGTGGCCGCGCTCTCCGGGCTGATGTTCTGGTACGGCGCCACCGCGGCGCTGGCCCACTGGCCCACCGCACTGGGCAAGTCCTCCGGCCGCGGCGCGGTGGCCGCGAGCTGAGGAGCGTACGGGAACGGCCCCCGGGGAATCCCCGGGGGCCGTTCCGCGTGACCGGTGAGCAGGTGCGACTACTCGACCGTGACGGACTTCGCCAGGTTGCGCGGCTTGTCGATGTCCCGGCCCAGGGCCAGGGCCGTGTGGTACGCCAGCAGCTGGAGCGGGATGCCCATCAGGATCGGGTCCAGCTCGTCCTCGTTCTTGGGCACGAGGATCGTGTGGTCGGCCTTCTCCTGCTCGCGGTGGGCGACCGCGAGGATCCGGCCGCTGCGGGCCTTGATCTCCTCCAGCGCCGCGCGGTTCTTCTCCAGCAGGTCGTCGTCCGGGACGATCGCGACCGTCGGCATCGCCGGCTCGATGAGCGCGAGCGGGCCGTGCTTGAGCTCGGAGGCCGGGTAGGCCTCGGCGTGGATGTAGGAGATCTCCTTGAGCTTGAGGGAGGCCTCCAGGGCCACCGGGTAGCCGCGGACCCGGCCGATGAACATCATCGACTTGGCCTCGGCGTACTCGGCCGCCAGCTTCTTGATGTCCTCTTCGCCTTCGAGGATCTCCTGGATCTGCGCGGGCAGCTTGCGCAGGCCCTCGATGATCCGCTTGCCGTCGGTGACCGACAGGTCCCGGATCCGGCCCAGGTGCACGGCGAGCAGCGCGAAGGCCACGACCGTGTTGGTGAAGCACTTGGTGGAGACGACGCAGACCTCGGGGCCGGCGTGCACGTACACGCCGCCGTCGGCCTCGCGGGCGATCGCGGAGCCCACCACGTTGACGACGCCGAGGACGCGGGCGCCCTTGCGCTTGAGCTCCTGCACCGCGGCCAGCACGTCGTACGTCTCGCCGGACTGGGAGACGGCGATGTAGAGGGTGTCGGGGTCCACGACCGGGTTGCGGTAGCGGAACTCCGAGGCCGGCTCCGCGTCCGCGGGGATGCGGGCCATGCTCTCGATGAGGCCGGCGCCGATCAGGCCCGCGTGGTACGAGGTGCCGCAGCCCAGGATCTTGACCCGGCGGATGCCGCGCGCCTCGCGCGGGTCCAGGTTCAGGCCGCCCAGGTGCACGGTGTTGAAGCGGTCGTCGATCCGGCCGCGCAGCACGCGGTCGACCGCGTCGGGCTGCTCGGAGATCTCCTTGTGCATGTACGTGTCGTGGCCGCCCATGTCGTAGGAGGCGGCCTCCCACTCCACGGTCTCCGGAGTGGCGGTGGTCTTGGTGCCGCTGGTCGTGTAGGTGCGGAAGTCGTCGGCCTTGAGGGTGGCCATCTCGCCGTCGTTGAGGGTCACGACCTGGCGGGTGTGGGCGATCAGCGCGGCGACGTCGGAGGCGACGAGCATCTCCTTCTCGCCGATGCCGAGGATGACGGGCGAGCCGTTGCGCGCCACGACGATGCGGTCGGCGAAGTCGGCGTGCATGACGGCGATGCCGTACGTGCCCTCGATCGCCTTGACGGCCTCGCGGACCTTCTCCTCCAGGGTGTCGGCCTGGGAGCGGGCGACGAGGTGGACGATGACCTCGGTGTCGGTCTCCGAGACGAAGACGACGCCCTCGGCCTCCAGCTTGGCGCGGAGCTCGCCGGCGTTGTCGACGATGCCGTTGTGGACGACCGCGACCTTGCTCTCGGGGTCCAGGTGCGGGTGCGAGTTGATGTCGCTCGGCGCGCCGTGGGTGGCCCAGCGGGTGTGGGCGATGCCGGTGGTGCCCGCGAAGCGCTTGGGCACGCGGGACTCCAGCTCGCGGACACGGCCCTTGGCCTTGACCACCTTGAGCGCGGGGGACTTCGGGCTGTTGACGACGATGCCCGCGGAGTCGTATCCGCGGTACTCAAGTCGCTGCAGGCCTTCCAGCAGCAGCGGTGCCACGTCACGCTTGCCGATGTAACCCACGATTCCGCACATAAAGTCTTGCCCCTCCTGAAGTTCGGTTTCCCTTGCTGCTGTTGCCGCGCCCGGCCGTCGGCCGGCGCTGTCGCTCAGCCGTAGACGATGCGGCGCAGCTGCCGGAGCGAGAGCTCCGGCGGCGCCACGGCGCGGTGCGGCAGCTCGGCCGCGATCCGTTCGAAGATCTCCGCGTTGACCGCCCCGCCGGACTGGAGCTCACGGTGGCGGCGGCGCACGAATTCCTCGGTCGTCTCGTCGAAGTACGCGAGTACGTCGAGCACCACCCGGGCGGCCTCGCCGCGCTGCAGCGCGGTGCTGCGCACCAGGTGGTCGACGAGATCGTCATGAGACGGGCGGCGGTCGAGCACTCGTAGATACTGACTGGCCCCGGCCGGGAACGCAAAGATCCTGCCCGCAATCGGGCAGGATCTCTCTGGTCCAGACCAGCGGAATGCCTAAATCCGGTCAGTGAAAGCAGGAGATAAGGGCTAGAAGCGGCGCAAAACGGCCTGCTTGGCGGCAGCGAACTCCTCGGCCGTGAGGATGCCGCCCTGGTGCAGATCCCCGAGCTCGCGCAGCCGGCGCAGCAGCGCGTCGTGGTCCTCCGGGGCCGACGGCTCCGCGGCCGAGGCCGCCAGCTCCGGCACCGGCGTCTTGGACACGGCCGGGGCGGGCTCGGCCGACACCGCGGCGCCCCGGGGATGGGGCATCCGTACCGCCACGGCCGCCGCGACCAGCGCCATCAGCGGGTCCTTCTTGAAGCCGAACAGCTCCACCGTGTGCGGGTCGTACTTGGGCGCGGGAGCCGCGGGGGCGCCCGCCAGGGTGAACCGGATCCACCCGTTCTCCAGGCCCTTCGAGGGGGACCACTCCACCGCCCGCAGGTCCGCGACCCGGAACTCGCGCGGCCCGCCGGAGCTCTTGGCCTCCTCCGTCGTCCAGTTCCAGTCCAGCGCCACCCGGTCCCCGTCGAAGGCCACCGTCCCGTCCCCGGCGGCCACCGAGATCGGCACGGCCGGACCCGGCAGCAGGTAGACGTCCGCCGGGCCGGGGTCCACCTGGTCGAGCAGCAGCGCGTTGCGGACCTCGTCCACGAAGTACTCCGCCACCCCGGTCCGGTCCGCGTCCACCGTCAGCCGGTACGGATCGGAAGCCTCCGGCAGCCGTCCGCCCGTCACCTGGAGCAGCGGGTCGGCGCCGTCACGCAGCCTCAGCCTCAACCGGCCCGCCCTGCGGCCCGGTTCGTGGCTGATCCCGGCGAGCGCGTGCAGCGGGACGACCACCTCGCCCAGCGTCTGGCGCAGCAGCCCCACCCCCTTGTCGCGGCCGGGCACGATCCGCACCGCGTCCCCGTCGAAGGTCCATGTGCCGTCCTTCTGGATGATTTCCGCCATCCGTCGATTCTCGCACCGGCTCCGGCACGCCAGTTGGCCTATACCTGCCCTATGAGAGTCCTGCGACGCACGCTCGGCACACTCCTCGCCCTCGGCGCGGCCGTCTCCTGCGCCTCGTCCCCCGCCGCCGACGCCAGACCCGGGGACGGCCGGCCGGCCGCCCTCGCCCCCTTCGCGCAGCTCCTGCCGGCGCCCGCCTCCGCCCGCGCCGAAGGCCCCGGGTACGCGGTGGGCGCGGGCACGGTCATCCGTACCGGCCCGGGCGGGGGCGAGGAGGTCCGGCGGGTCGGCGAGCTCCTCGCGGAGCAGCTCAGGGGCCCCAGCGGACTCCCGCTGCCGGTGGTCGACGGAGCCGGCGGCGACGGGATCCGGCTGCGGCTCGACGAGCGCGCCGCGGGGACCGGCGCCGAGGGCTACCGGCTGGAGTCAGGTCCGGGCGGGGTCACCCTGAGCGCCCGGACCCCGGCGGGGCTCTTCCACGCGGGCCAGACGCTGCGTCAGCTGCTGCCGGCGGCCGGTCCGGGCACGGTGCCCGGCGGCGAGATCACCGACGCGCCGCGGTTCGCCTACCGGGGGGCCATGCTGGACATCGCCCGCCACCACTTCACGGCCGAGCAGGTCAAGCGGTACGTGGACCAGCTCTCCCGGTACAAGGTGAACACGCTGCACCTGCACCTGACCGATGACCAGGGCTGGCGGATCGCGATCGACTCCTGGCCGAGGCTGGCGGAGTACGGCGGCGGCAGCGAGGTCGGCGGCGGCCCGGGCGGGTACTGGACGAAGGACCAGTACCGGGACCTGGTCGCGTACGCGGGCGAGCGGTACGTCGACGTGGTCCCGGAGATCGACATGCCGGGGCACGTGAACGCGGCCCAGGCCTCCTACGCGGAGCTGAACTGCGACGGGAAGGCGCGCGAGCGCTACACCGGGATCAAGGTCGGCTTCAGCTCGCTGTGCGTCGGCGAGGAGCGGACGTACGAGTTCGTCGACGACGTGCTCGGCGAGCTGGCCGAGCTGACCCCCGGCCGCTACCTGCACATCGGCGGCGACGAGGCGCACTCGACGCCCGCGGCGGACTACGCGGCGTTCATGGACCGCGCCCAGCAGATCGTCGAGCGCCACGGCAAGACGGTGGTGGCCTGGCACCAGCTGGCCACGGCCCGCCCGGCGCCCGGGGCGGTGCTCCAGTACTGGGGCCACGACAGGACGGCGGCCGCCGAGAAGGCGGCGGTGGCCGCGGCGGCGAAGGCGGGCCACCCGCTGATCCTCTCGCCCGCGGACCGGCTGTACCTGGACATGAAGTACGACGCGGCGACCAAGCCGGGGCTGGCGTGGGCGGGCTTCGTCCCGGTGCGCAGGGCCTACGACTGGGACCCGGGGACCTACCTGGCCGCGGCCGGGGTCCCGGAGTCCGCGGTCCTCGGCGTCGAGGCGCCGCTGTGGACGGAGACGATCGCGACCCGCGCGGACCTGGAGTTCATGGCGTTCCCGCGGGTGCTGGGCCTGGCGGAGCTGGGCTGGAGCCCGGGTCCGCGGGACTGGGCGGAGTACCGGCAGCGGGTGGCGGCGCAGGGCCCGCGGCTGGACGCCCAGGACATCGCGTACCACCGGGCCCCGGACGTCCCCTGGACGTAGCCGAGGCCGCCGCGGCCGCGGCCGAAGGGGACCGGGCCGGAAGAGGAGGACGCCCGAGGCGTGTCCGCGAAGAGGGCCAGTCAGGGCTTCGCGGACACGTCCTCGGGCGGGAGGAGGCGGGTGCGCCGCCGAGGGACCGTATCGGCGGCGCACCCACCCCTTTGATCACCGTCGCGATGCGTAAGGCGCGACGGGGTTCTTGAGGGTGCCGATCAGCTGGAGGGCGGCCGCCGGGTCGGCGAGGTCCACCATCTGCTTGTTGTTGCGCAGCTGGAGCCGGTTCAGGCAGGACAGCTGGAACTCCTCGGCGAACAGGTCGTAGCGCTCGAAGCGCTCCGCGAGCTGCGGCATCGACTCCTGGTAGTCGTGGCCGCAGTCCGCGACCGCCTTCCAGAAGGTCTCCTCCTCGCAGATGCCCTCCGCGGCCAGGATCGAGCCGAGGAAGCGGAAGAAGCAGTCGAAGACGTCCGTGAAGATCGACAGGAGCTTCATGTCCTCCGGGATGTCGGCCCTGACGCGCTCGACGGCCGGCGGGAGCACCGCGTCGGGGTCCATGACCACGATCTCCTCGGCGATGTCCTTGAAGATCGCCCGCTTCACCACGCCGTTCTCGATGACGAGGATGGTGTTCTCGCCGTGCGGCATGTACGCCAGGTCGTACTGGTAGAAGCAGTGCAGCAGCGGCAGGAGGTAGGCCCGCAGGTACGGCTTCAGCCACTCCGAGGGGGTCAGGCCCGACTCCTCGATCAGCGCGCCCACGAAGGACCTGCCCTCGGAGTCGACGTGCAGCAGCGAGGCCATCGTCGCCAGGCGCTCGCCGTCCTTCAGCGATCCCACCGGGGACTCGCGCCACAGGGCGGCCAGCATTTTGCGGTACGGCGAGTAGCGGTCGGTGGCGCGCTCGTACTGGCGGTGGTGGTAGCCGATCGCCGCGCGCTCGCGGATGATCGAGAAGTCCACCGACCGCAGGACCTCGTCGCCCTCGATCAGCTGGTGCAGCCAGTCGTTGATCGCCGGGGTGGCCTCCATGTAGGCCGCCGAGAGGCCGCGCATGAAGCCCATGTTGAGGACCGAGATGGCGGTCTTCACGTAGTGCTTGGCCGGCGTCGTGGTGTTGAAGAAGGTACGGATCGACTGCTGGGCCAGGTACGCGTCCTCGCCCTCGCCGAGCAGCACCAGCCGGCGGTTCGCGATCTCGGCGGCGAAGGTGACCGTGGTCTTGTTCCACCACTGCCAGGGGTGGACCGGCAGGAAGTGGTACTGCGCCGGGTCCAGGTCCAGGGCGGACAGCTTGGCCTCGAACCCGGCGATGGCGGCCTCGCCCAGCTCGGCGCGCATGAACGCGTCGTGGTCCAGGCCCGCGCCGGCCGTGAAGGTCGAGACGTCCTTGCGGGCCGCGACCCACACCAGGTGGACGGGGCTCGCCGTCTCCGGGGCGTACGAGAGGTACTCGTGCACGCCGAAGCCGAGCCGGCCGTTGTTGGCCACGAAGCAGGGGTGGCCCTCGGTCATGCCGGTCTCGATGTCCTGGAAGGAGGACTTCGCGAGGACGGCGGACGGGACCTGCGGCTTCGTGTACTTGTACCCCGAGCCGGCCAGGGTGGAGGAGATCTCCTCCAGGTAGACCGGCAGGACCTCCGGGCTCAGGCCCAGCGCCTCGCGCATCTCGATGTGGAAGTCGAGGGCGTCCAGCGGGAGCTCGGCGCCGTCCCGCAGGCGGGTGACCGAGGCCTCGTCCACGGCCCAGTGGTCCAGGGCGTGGCGGGCCGCGGTGAAGCGGTACTCGACGGAGCCGTCGTCGCTCAGGACCGAGTACGCGGACGCGGAGCCGACGACCGGCTCCGGGGTCAGCAGGCGCTCGTGCGAGAACTCCGCCAGGGCCTTGCGGACCAGCGCGCGGTTCGCGCGGGCCCACAGCTCGGGGGAGAGGTGCGAGATCGCGTCGGCGAGGCTCATATGGAGTCTCCCGTCAGGCCGGTGGCCGCCTCGAACTGCGCGCGGGTGCAGAAGCTCAGCAGGGCCGTCTTCTCCGGCTTCTGGACCGGGCCGTCGGGGACGAAGCCGACGGCCTCGTTCAGGGCGTGCACCGCCGTGTTCTCCACGTCGGGCTCCACGACCACGCGCCGGGTCTGCGGGTCGGCGAACAGCGCGGCCATCACCGTCGTGATCACGGCGCGGGTGAACCCGTGCAGCGGCCGCTCGCTGGGCGCGACGAGGAAGTGCATGCCGACGTCGCCGGGCTGCGCCTCGTACAGGCCCACCAGCTCCAGCCTGCTCGGGTCGTACTTCTCCATCAGGAAGGCCGGGCGGCCCTCGTGGAGGCCGATGAAGGCGTCGTGGTGCTCGTGGGCGGCGATGCGCATGTACTCGCGCTCGACCTCCGGCAGCGAGGCGTCCTGCATCATCCAGAACGAGGCTTTGGGGTGCGTGACCCAGCCGTGGAGCAGCTCCGCGTCGGCGAAGGGGTCCAGCGGGCGGATCGCGAAGCCGCCGAGGGCGGCGTCGGTGCGGGTGTAGAGGGTCTCTGCGGTGGTGCTCATGCGTGGGTGCCTTCCGGGGCCGCGAACTGCTGGAACGCGATGGACTTCTCGACCTTGTAGTACTCGCGGCCGAGGAGCTCTCCGACGATGTACGCGTTGCGGTACGCGGCCATGCCCAGGTCGGGCGAGGTGATGGAGTGGTTGTGCACCGTGCCGTTCTGCAGGAAGACCCCGCGGCCGGTCACGTCGATGCTGTAGTTGCGGGCCGCGTCCGGCCGGCCGTGGCCGTCGAAGGCGAGGCGCTCGCGCACCGGGTTCAGGAACTCCGGCAGCGCGTACTTGTAGCCCGTGGCGAGGATCAGGCCCTCGGTGGCGAGGGAGAAGTCGCGCTCCTGCTCCTCCTGGCGCAGCCCCAGGGTGTAGGTGCCCGTGGTGGTGTCGTACGCCGCGGAGTTCAGCGAGGTGTTGGTCAGGAGGGTGGTCGGGACCGGGCCCGGCGAGGTGACCTTCTTCTGGTAGAGCAGGTCGAAGATGGCGTTGATGAGCTCGCCGTCGATGCCCTTGAAGAGGTTCTTCTGCTGGGTTTCGAGCCGGTAGCGGGTCTCCTCGGGGAGCGCGTGGAAGTAGTCCACGTACTCGGGGGAGGTCATCTCCAGCGTCAGCTTCGTGTACTCCAGCGGGAAGAACCGCGGGGAGCGGGTGACCCAGTTGAGCTGGTAGCCGTGCACGTCGATCTCGGACAGCAGGTCGTAGTAGATCTCCGCGGCGCTCTGGCCGGAGCCTATGAGGGTGATCGACTTCTTCTGCTGGAGCTCCGCCTTGTTCTGCACGTAGGCGGAGTTGTGCGTGAAGTCGCCGCCGAGGCCGGCGCAGGCCTGCGGGACGAACGGCGGGGTACCGGTGCCCAGGACCAGGCGGCGGGCGCGGTGGGTCTCGCCGCGGTCGGTGTGGACCTCGTACACCTCGGCCTGCTCGTCGTACGTGACCTCCGTGACGGAGGTGGAGTACCGCACGTTGGTGAGGCGGTCGGCGGCCCAGCGGCAGTAGTCGTTGTACTCGGTCCGCAGCGGGTAGAAGTTCTCCCGGATGTAGAAGGAGTACAGCCGGTCCTTGTCCTTCAGGTAGTTCAGGAAGGAGAAGGGCGAGGTCGGGTCGGCGAGGGTGACCAGGTCCGACATGAACGGCGTCTGCAGGTGCGCGCCGTCCAGGAACATCCCGGCGTGCCACTCGAAGTGCGGCTTCGACTCGATGAAGAGACCGTCGAGCTCGTCGATCGGCGCGGTCAGGCAGGCGAGTCCCAGGTTGAAGGGACCGAGGCCGATACCGATGAAGTCGTGGGGCTCAGTGGTGGACGGCAAGGGATTCTCCCAGGAACTGCTCGGCGTGTGCGGCGAGGAGGTCGAGGACGGCCGCGATGTCGGCCGTCGTGGTCTGCGGGTTGAGGAGGGTGAACTTCAGGTACTGGTCCCCGTCCACCTTGGTGCCGGCGACGACGGCCTCACCCGAGGCGAACAGCGCCTTGCGGGCGTGCAGGTTGGCCTCGTCGACGAGGTCCCCCCGCACCTCACCCGGGGGGACGTAGCGGAAGACCAGGGTGGAGATCTGCGGGCGGACGACGACCTCGAAGCGCGGGTCGGCGTCGATGATGTCCCAGCCCGCGGCGGCCAGGTCGATGACCTCGTCGAAGAGCGAGCCGAGGCCGTCGGCGCCCATGGTGCGCAGGGTCATCCAGAGCTTGAGCGCGTCGAAGCGGCGCGTGGTCTGGATGGACTTGTCGACCTGGTTGGGGATCCGCTCCTCCGCCATGCGGCGGGGGTTGAGGTAGTCGGCGTGGTACGTGGCGTGCTTGAGGGTGTCGCGGTCGCGCACCAGCATCGCGCTGGAGCTGACCGGCTGGAAGAACGACTTGTGGTAGTCGACCGTGACGGAGTTCGCGTGCTCGATGCCGTCGAGCAGGTGCCGGCGGGTGGGGGAGATCAGCAGTCCGCAGCCGTACGCGGCGTCCACGTGCATCCAGGTGGAGTGCTCGGCGGCCAGGCGGGCGATCTCGGGGAGCGGGTCGATGGACCCGAAGTCGGTGGTGCCGGCGGTGGCGACGACGGCCATCGGGTGGAGGCCCTCGCGGACGCAGCTCTCCAGCTCCAGCGCGAGCACGGAGGTGTCCATGCGGCGGTTGCGGTCGACGGGGACGGCGATGACGGCCTCGTACCCGAGTCCGAGCATGGCGGCCGACTTCTTGACGCTGAAGTGGCTGGCCTCGGAGGTGAAGATGCGCAGCTTCGGCAGGACTTCGGACTTCGCGAGCGGCCGGTCGCTGTGCTGCATGACCTTGCGGCAGGCCTCGTCGCGGGCCAGCAGCAGGGAGTGGAAGTTGGACTGGCTGCCGCCTGAGGTGAAGATGCCGTCCGCGTCCGGGCCGAGGCCGATGCGCTGGGCGGTCCAGTCGATCAGGCGGCGCTCGATGAGCGTGCCGCCGATGGACTGGTCCCAGGTGTCCAGGGAGGAGTTGACGGCCGACAGGACGGCCTCGCCGAGCACGGCCGGGATGACGACCGGGCAGTTGAGGTGGCCCAGGTAGCGCGGGTGGTGGAAGTACACCGCGTCGCGCAGGTAGACCTCTTCCAGCTCGTCGAGGACGGCGGCCGGGTCCTCCAGCGGCCGGTCCAGGTCGATCCCGTTGATGACCGGGGCGAGTTCGTCCACGGATATGCCGGTGTGGGGCCGCTCGGTGGTCGCGAGTTTCGCGGCGACGCGCTCGACGCCTTCCGTGACGGAACGCCGGTACAGGTCCGCGGTCGTCTCATTCAGCAGATGCGAGCGCATCAACGTTCCTCCGGGCAGGGGGAGAGGGGGGTGGGGAAGGTGTTCTTAGGTTAGCCTAACCTAACTGTCACGCCAAATGGAGATGGGCCCCGGCCAAAAGCCGGGGCCCATCTCTCAACTCGGATGTGAACAAAGGGAGTTGAGACTACAGTGCGGAGGCGGGGTCCTCGCTCGCAGCCTGTCCCGAGTACGCCTCGGCGAGGAGTTCTTCCTCGCTCGCACCGAGCCGCCAGTAACCGGTGAAGCGCACCGCGCGCCGGTCGATGGAACGTTCCTGCACGATGTGCCGGCGGACCGACCGAATGGTGCCCGCCTCGCCCGCGAGCCAGACGTACGGGGCCTCGGCGGCCGGGAGTTCGGCCGCCCGCAGCGCCTCCACCACGCGCTCGGCGCGCTCCTTGCCCGCGCCGCTCTCGCGCACGATCCAGGTGATGTCCACGTCGGCGGCGCTCTGGAGGTCGAGGCGGTCGTCGGCGTGCGGCACCTCGAACCAGGCCGAGACCCGGGTTCCGGCGGGGAGCCGGTCCAGGATCGCGGCGGCGGCCGGGAGCGCCGTCTCGTCCGCGTACATCACCAGCGCGTCGGTGGCGGCCGGTGGCTGGAACCGTACGGACTTGTTCTCCGCGACGGCCGGGCCGATCGCCATGATGCGGCGGCCGGTGACGGCCCGTCCGGCCCAGTACGAGGCGGGTGACGCGTCGCCGTGCAGGACGAAGTCGATGTCGACCTCGTCCGCGCCCCCGTCCGTACGGCGCTGTTCGCGCACGGTGTACGAACGCATCACGGGGCGGTCGGCGTCGGGCATGGCCCGCCAGGCGCCGAACCAGGTGTCCTCATCGGTGGACGGGAGCACGGTGTGCTCCTCGTGGGCGGGCGGCAGGAAGAGCGAGAGGCTCTGGTCGTAGCCGCCCGAGCGGAAGCCCGCGAGGGACTCCCCGCCGAACGTGACCCGCAGGAACGAGTGTCCGAGCCGGCGGGTGCGCAGCACTTCGAGTTCGAAGAACCGGAAGTGGGCGGCGGCCGGGACGGCTTCGGAGGCGGTCGCCTCGGATGCGGTGGCGGTCATGCGGGAAGTCCCCCCTGGGAGTGGAAGCGGCGCCTGGTCGGGGCGCCGGGGCCGGCGGGGCCGGCTGAGGGTCAGCTGACCTTCTTGGCGCCCTGGATGGCCTTGGCGAGGTCCTCAAGGATCTTGGCGCACTTGTCGTACGAGTAGATCGGCTCGGTCACGCGCGGGGCGACCTGGCCGGCCTTGACGGCGGGCATCTCGGCCCAGGTCGGCTTGGCCTTCAGCTCCTCCGGCTGGAGGGTGCCGGTGCGGTTGTCGAGCAGGACCAGGTCGGCCTTGTACTTGCCGGCGTTCTCCCAGCTCAGGCTCTCGAAGAAGTTGCCCTCGCCCAGCTTGTCCGGGGTGATGAACTCGACGCCCAGGGACTTGAAGTACTTCAGGTCCGCCGAGGTGTCGGGGGAGGAGGCGTAGAAGAGGTCGGCGGAGCCGGAACCGACGAGGACCTTGATGCCCGGGTTGGCCTTGGTGGCCTCGCGGACCTTGGTGGCGGCGGAATCGAAGCGGGCCTTGCCGTCGGCGGCGGACTTGGCGTTCATGTCGGCGCCGAGGGACTTGGCGAGGTCCGCGGTGCGCTCCAGGGCCTTGTCCATGGAGACGTCCCCGCCGACGCCGATGGCGGCGGCCGGGGCCAGCTTCAGGATCTTGTCCTTGGAGGCCTCGGGCACGTACCAGTAGGTGCCGTCCCAGGTGTTGGTGACGAGCAGCTCGGGCTGGAGGGAGGCGTACTTCTCGACGTTGAACTCGTCGTAGACGTTGCCGAGGATCTCGACCTTGGAGATGTCCATCGAGCCGGCCTGGACGTCGGGCTTGCCGTCGGCGGTCTTGGTCGGGCCGAAGACGCCCTTGACCTGGATGCCGTAGTCGTACAGCGCGGCGGCGGTGCCGGTGAACGCGACGATGTTCTTCGGCTTCGCCTTGAGGCTGACGTCCTTGCCGAGGTCGTCCTTGAAGGTCCAGGGGCCGGAGGCGGCGGCGCCCTTGTCCTTGTCGCCCGCCTCGCCCTTCGCCGAGTCGGATCCGCCGCATGCGGTGAGGGCCGCGACGAGGCCGAGGGCGCCGCCGGCGGCGATGAGACCGCGGCGGGAGAGGTAGGAGGTACGGGACTTGGGCATGTCTATGTCCGCTTTCGTGCGTGCCGGGCGGCCACTGGGCCGTTCGGAGGGAAGGTTAGCCTAACCTTGGCCGAAATTGGTAAGGGGGGCCTAACTTTCTCCTGGAAGGCCTCTTCCCCGCACGCCGGCGGGTGCCTTCCCGCCGAACCGGCGGCGCCCGGCCCCCTCCGTTGGCATCATGGCTCTGCCGGGAGGACCTGACGGGGTGGGGTGGCGGCGCTGTGGACGGTACGGGGGAGCACGACCAGGAGCTGCGCCAGGCCGAACTGGCCGAACGCGTCGCCCTGCTGGCCGACCGGGCCGGAGCGGACTCCGCGGCCTCGCTGATCCGCCGCACGGCCCGCCGCGCGGAATCCCCCCGGGCCCGGATCTGCGTCATCGGCGGCAGCAACGTCGGGAAGTCCCGGCTCGTCAACGAACTGGTCGGCGCGGCGTGCGTACCGGTGTCCGTGCACGCCACGGACGGGCCGCCCGTGGTGGTACGCCCCTTCACCGCCGGACCGGCGGAATCCGGCCACCCGGCCGACCCGGAGGCCGCCGCCGCTCCCGCCGCTCCCCGGGACCCGGGGGACCCCGGGGACCCCGGGCCGGCGGGCCTGCGCACCGTACGGATCGAGGTGCCGTCCGGGTCCTGGGCCGCCCGTACCGGGGTGGAGCTAGTCGACACCCCCGGCTGGGAGGGCTGGTCCGGAGTACGGCAGCCCGACACCGCCGCCCTCGCCCGGATCGTCGGCGACTGCGACGTGGTGGTCGTCGTCACCGAGGCCCGCCGCGCGATGCTCGCCACCGAACAGGCCCGGATCAAGGCGCTCGCCGCCGCCCCGCACAGCCCTCCGCTCGCCGTCGTCGTCACCAAGCCGGCCGAGGTGGAGGACGAGGCGGCCGACATCATGCGCCGCGTCAACCACCTCGTCTCGGTCCTGGCCCCCGAGGCGCTGGTACTGGCCGGACCGGTCCCCGTGCCCGGCGCCGCGGAACCCGACGGCGTGGACCCGCTCCGCGCCGTCCTGGGCCACCTGGCCGGGATCCGGCTGCGCCGCGCCCTGAGGACCATCCGCAGGCTGCACCTCCTCGCCGCCACCTGCGACCTCGTGGAGCAGGCCGCCGGGCGGGCGCTCGCGGACCTGGACCGGCCCGACCCGGTCCGGACGCGGGCCGCCGAGGTCTGGCACACGGCCCACGAGAGCGCCCGCTTCCACTGGATCGTCCTCAGCGCCGAGGCCGGGGAGTGGCGCGCCACCCTGGTCCAGACGATCGCCGCGGAGGCGCGCAGGCGCCGCGCCGCCACGGCCCGCGAACTCGCCGCGCGCTTCTCCGGGATGCTGGAGACACCCGAGGAACAGCACTTCATCCGTCTCCACGCGATCCCGTACACCGCCGAGGCCCTCCAGCACTTCGAGGCGTGGATCACCGGGACCGTCGACCGGGCCCTCGAAGAGGACATCCGCCGGCTGCGCGCCGCGCTGCTCCGCAACCGGCCAGGCGAGGAACTGTTCCAGGGACTGGCCGCCCCCGGCGCCGGGCGGGTCGTACCGGCCGCGACCCTGCCCGGAGTCGCCGAGGAGGCCGCCGCCTCCGAGTCCCGGAACGCCACCGGCTGGGACGCCTCCTGGCTGCCGGAGTTCGTCGGCACCGCCATCGAGAGCGTGCTCACGCCCCTGTCAGCCGAGATCGTCGGGCAGATCGCGGGAGCGGCCGGCACGGCACTGGTCACGGAAGCCCTCGAACACGGTCAGGCCGAGCGCCGCGAACGCGCCATCGACGACCTGGAGCGGATCGTCGAGGCGGCGTTCACGGAACAGGTGGCACGGACCGAGGCACGCGTCGGCCAGGTCTACGACCACCTGCTGAGCCGGGCGCGGGACCGCGACGAGCAGTGGTGGCGGCTGCACACGACGGCCGTCGCCGCCCAGCCGGAGTCCCTCGACCACTGGCGTTCACTGCAGAGCACGGCGCGGACGCTGAGCCGCTCCGTGCACGCCCACCTCTCTCCCCTGGAAGGGGCCTGATGGCGCACGAGAACCGGCGGTTAGCGGCCGGGCAGGAATCACCGGCCGCGCAGTTCCGCGGCTGGAGCGAGAACATCGGAACGCTGCGTACGTACTACCAGCGCCTCCAGCAGGTGGCCGGCGAGGCCGCCGCCCTCATCGTCCCGCCCGGAACCCCGGGAGGCGCACTGGACCTCGGGATCAACGGAGCGGTCTTCGAGCGCGAGACCTTCCGCATCATGGTGCTCGGCGAGTTCAGCAGCGGCAAGAGCACCCTGATCAACGCCCTCCTGGGCAAACGGCTGCTGCCCACCAAGGCCAATCCGGCCACCGCCTTCACCACGGTCCTGCGCTGGGGCGAGACCGAGCGGGCCTGGCTGTACCGGGACGGGGACCGGCAGGGCTCCGAAACGGCGGTCACGACGGAGGAGTTCAAGCGGGAGGTCGCCCTCCAGATCGACGCGAAGGGCGCACCCCGGACCCCGTCCTTCGCGCTGGCCGTCGTCGAGCAGCCGCTGGAGCTGCTGCGCAGGTCCGTGGAGATCGTGGACTCGGCCGGGATCAACGAGAGTTCCGACCGCGAGCTGGTCACCCTGCGGTACCTGGAGGAGGTGGACGCCGTCGTGTTCGTCACCGACGCGGGACGTCCGTTCACCCTCCACGAGACCGAGAACTACCTCACCCGGGTCAGGAAGCTCGGCCACCGCGACATCTTCTTCGTGGTCAACCAGTTCGACCGGATCGAGGAGGAGGAGCGGGCGGAGGTCATGAGCCGCTGCCGCAACGCCGTCGCCGAGCTCGCCGGGGAATCCGGCGGCGCGCCCGCCAACGTCTTCTTCGTCAGCGCCCTCCAGGCCCTGCGGTCGCGGATCGACGGCGACGAGGAGGGGCTGCAGGCCTCGGGGATCGGTCAGCTGGAGTCCGCCCTCGAGGTCTTCTGCATGCGCGACGCGGCCCGGGTGAAGTTCGTCCGGCTCGCCGAGTTCCTGCGCCACAACGCCGTCAACCTGCGCGTACGCCTGCACGACGAGGGCGCGATCCTGATGAAGTCGACGGCGGAGCTGCGCGAGCTCCTCGAACGCAGCCAGTCCACCCAGAACCAGCTGCGCGCCAGTGCCGACGCGATCCGCGACATCGTCAGCAGCAAGATCCTCGCGATCGAGGGCGAACTGCACCTCAGCTTCGCCGAGTTCCTCACCAGGATCAGTGACGAGATCGGGGAGTGGCACGTCACGACCGGCCCCGGACGCCTCACCCGGGCCATCCGGTCGTTCACCAGGGGCGGCCGCGTCGCCGCCCAGCACGAGCTGATGGACGCGTACACGGTCCAGCTCCAGGAGCGCATGCAGCTCTTCTGCGCCCAGGAGCTCGACCAGGTCATCGAACAGCAGCAGGGCGACCTGGTGCGCCAGCTCGAACCGCTGATCCGGGCGCACGCCGACCTCCTCGACAAGCTCCGGGCGGAACTCACCGGGTCCCAGGCGGACCGGGACCAGAACGACCTGATCTACACGCTGGCCGTCGCGGCGGGCATGGGCAAGGCGGGCGAGGGCCGGCGCCTCGGTGACGACGTGCCGCTGATGTTCCGCCCCAGCTCCCTCATGGTGTACGGCTTCGGCGGCGGGGCGGCGCTCGCGGGCGGGGCGACCGCCGCGGCGGCGGCCACCGGTCTGATCACCCTGAGCCTGGCCGTTCCGGTGATCGGCATGGCGGCGGCCATCGGCGCGGCCGTCGGGCCGCTGCTGGCCTCCGGGGCGGTCTTCTTCGCGCCCGGCAAACTGCAGACGCGCGCGGCCGAGGAGTTCGCCGCCCACGTGAAGGACTCCGCGGCCCAGACCGCCCGCCACTACGCCGGCAGCCGCGCCGCCGACCTGCGCAAGATGTGGGGCGGAATCAGCGGAACGCTGCACCTCCAGCTCCAGGACCTCATCGGCATCGTCCAGCGCAACATCGAGGAGTCCCGGCAGGACGAGCAGGACAAGACGGGCATGCGGGACCAGCTCTACGCCTTCGAGCAGCGGATCACCGACGTGGAGCAGCACATCGCGGGCTTCCTCCAGCCCTTCGTCTCCGAGGCGGAGCGCGAACAGGGGTAGCGGGCGGCTGGGAACGCGGACGACCGCCGGACCGGGATCGGTCCGGCGGCCGTCCCCGTCCGGCGGTCGCCCCTGTCCGGCTGATCAGCCGGCGAAGCCCAGCTCGCGGGCGATGAGCATGCGCTGCACCTCGCTGGTGCCCTCGCCGATCTCCAGGATCTTGGAGTCGCGCCACATGCGCGCCACCGGGTACTCGTTCATGAACCCGTAGCCGCCGTGGATCTGCGTGGCGTCGCGCGCGTTGTCGACGGCGACCGTGGAGGAGTACAGCTTCGCGATCGCCGCCTCCTTCTTGAACGGCTCCCCGGCGACCAGGCGGGAGGCCGCGTCACGCCAGCCGATCCGCGCCATGTGGGCGCGCATCTCCATGTCGGCCAGCTTGAACTGGATGGCCTGGTTGTCGCCGATGGGCCGGCCGAAGGCCTTGCGCTCCTTCGCGTACTTCACCGACTCGTCCACACAGCCCTGCGCCAGGCCGGTGGCGAGCGCCGAGATCGCGATGCGGCCCTCGTCGAGGATCCGCAGGAACTGGGCGTAGCCGCGGCCCTCCTGGCCGACCAGGTTGGCCAGCGGCACCCGTACGTTGTCGAAGGCCAGCTCACGGGTGTCGGAGGAGTTCCAGCCGACCTTGGAGTACGGCGCGGCCACCGTGAAGCCCGGGGTGCCGGACGGGACGATGATCGAGGAGATCTCCGGGCGGCCGTCCGCCTTGCGGCCCGTGACGGCCGTGACGGTGACCAGGCCGGTGATGTCCGTACCGGAGTTGGTGATGAAGCACTTCGAGCCGTTGATCACCCACTCGTCGCCGTCCCTGACGGCGGTGGTGCGGGTGCCGCCGGCGTCGGAGCCGCCGTCCGGCTCGGTCAGGCCGAAGGCGCCGAGGATCTCTCCGGAGCACATCTTCGGCAGCCATTCCCGCTTCTGCTCCTCGGTGCCGAAGAGGTGCAGCGGCATGGCGCCCAGCGAGACGCCCGCCTCCAGGGTGATCGCGACCGAGGAGTCGACGCGGGCCAGCTCCTCCAGGGCGATGCCGAGGGCGAGGTAGTCGCCGCCCATGCCGCCGTACTCCTCCGGGAAGGGCAGGCCGAACAGGCCCATGCGGCCCATCTCGCGGACGATCTCGTACGGGAACTCGTGCCGCTCGTACAGGTCGCCGATCTTGGGGGCGACGACGTCGTGGGCGAACGCCTCGACGGTACGGCGGAGTTCCTCGTGCTCGGGGGTGAGCCGGTGGTCGAGGGCCATGATCTTCTTTACTCCTTGTGGGAGAGGGCGCGGACGGTACGGGAGGGGCTGGGGCGTCCCAGCTGTTCGGCCATCCACACGCTCGTGGCGGTGAGGGCGGCCAGGTCGACGCCGGTCTCGATGCCGAGACCGTCGAGCATCCACACCAGGTCCTCGGTGGCGAGGTTGCCGGTGGCGCTCTTCGCGTACGGGCATCCGCCGAGGCCGCCCGCGGAGGCGTCGACGGTGGTGACCCCGTGCTGGAGCGCGGCGAGGGTGTTGGACAGGGCCTGGCCGTAGGTGTCGTGGAAGTGCACGCCGATCCGGTCGGTGGGCACGCCCTCCTCGTTGAGCTCGCTGAGGAGGGTCTGGACGTGGCCCGGGGTGGCGACGCCGATGGTGTCGCCGAGGCTGAGCTCGTCACAGCCGAGGTCGAGCAGGGCCTTGGCCACGCGGACCACCTGGTGGACCGGGACCGGCCCCTCCCAGGGGTCGCCGAAGCACATGGAGAGGTAGCCGCGGACGTGCGCCCTGCCCTCCTTCGCGCGGGCCACGACCGGCTCGAACATGGCGAGGGACTCGGCGACGGTCCGGTTGAGGTTGCGCGAGGCGAACGTCTCGGTGGCCGAGCCGAAGACGGCGATACGGGTGGCCCCGAGGCCGAGAGCGCGGTCGAGGCCGCGCTCGTTGGGGACGAGGACGGGCAGGTGCACCCCGGCGAGGTCGCCCAGCTCCGGGAACAGCTGCTCGGCGTCGGCCAGCTGGGGCACCCACTTCGGGTGCACGAAGCTGGTGGCCTCGATGGTGGTGAGGCCGGCGGCGGCGAGCCGGTGGATGAACTCGGCCTTGACGGCGGTGGGTACGGCCGTCTTCTCGTTCTGCAGCCCGTCGCGGGCGCCGACCTCGTGGATGCGGACGCGGGCCGGCAGTTCGGGAGCCGGGACGGTCATGGGCAGCCCGTTCACGACGTCTCCTCCTTCGCGTCCTCGTCCTCGTCCGGGGTGACGACGGCCAGGACCTGGTCCATGGCGACGGTGGTGCCGGGGGAGACGTCCAGCTCGGTGACGGTGCCGGAGTGCGGGGCGGAGATGACGTGCTCCATCTTCATCGCCTCCACGACGAGCAGGCTCTGCCCCGCGGCCACCTTGTCGCCGACGGCCACCTTGACGACGGTGACGGTGCCGGGCATGGGGGCGGCGAGGGTGTCCGCGCCGGCGTGCCCGGCGCCGGTGAGCGCGGCGACCACGGGGTCGTGGCCCTGCACGTGCCAGGAATCGCCGTCGCGGCCCAGCCAGATCCCCTCGGGGGACGCGGCGTGGGAGAAGCGGTGCGTGACCCCGTCGAGTTCCACCGTGAGGTGGCTCCCGGTACGGCTGACGACCCGGCCGCGGGCCGGGGCCCGGTCCTGGCCGGCATCGGAGAGCAGGAGCTCGGTGTCCGCGCCCTGCGGGCGGGTGCGGACCGCGACGGGGTCCTGGCCGGGGAGGCGGAAGTGGCGGACCGTCCAGGCGGGGGTGCCGCCGATGCGCCAGCCGTCGGCGGCACCGAACGGGTCGACCCATCCGTCCGCCCCCGCCGGCGTCCGAGGAGCCCCGGCCAGCAGCGCGGCCGTGGCGTACACCTCCGGCGGGACGCCCTCCGGCAGCATGCCGGCCAGGTCCCGCTCCACCAGCCCGGTGTCGAGGTTCCCGGACACCACGTCCGGGTGGGCCAGGAGACGGCGCAGGAAACCGGCGTTGGTCTGGACACCCAGGATCACGGTGTCGGCGAGGGCGCCCCGCAGCACCCGCAGGGCGGTGGCCCGGTCCGGCCCGTACGCGATCACCTTCGACAGCATCGGGTCGTACGTCGAGCCCGTGTCGACTCCCGCCACCAGCCCGGAGTCCGTCCGTACGGACCCGCCCGACGGCTCGGAGAGCGCCAGCACCGTACCGCCCGACGGCAGGAAGCCCCGTGCCGGATCCTCGGCGCAGACCCGCGCCTCGATCGCGTGCCCGGTCAGGGCCACGTCCGGCTGCGAGAAGCCCAGCTCGGCGCCGGAGGCGACCCGCAGCTGCTGTTCCACCAGGTCCAGCCCCGTGACGAGCTCCGTCACCGGGTGCTCCACCTGGAGCCGGGTGTTCATCTCCATGAAGTAGTACGAGGACGGGTCCCCGCCCGGGACGATGAACTCCACCGTCCCCGCGCCGACGTACCCGCAGGAGCGCGCCGCCTCCACCGCCGCCGCGCCCATCGAGGCCCGCAGCTCCGGGGTGAGCAGGACCGACGGGGCCTCCTCGATGACCTTCTGGTGGCGCCGCTGGAGCGAGCACTCGCGCTCACCCAGGTGCACCACGTTCCCGTGGGCGTCCGCCAGCACCTGGATCTCGATGTGCCGCGGCCGGTCCACCCACCGCTCCACGAGCAGCGTGTCGTCGCCGAACGAGGACCGCGCCTCGCGGCGGGCCGCCGCGATCTCCTCGCCGAGCACCGCCTGGTCGCGCACCAGCCGCATGCCCTTTCCGCCGCCGCCCGCCGAGGGCTTGAGCAGCACCGGCATGCCGATCTCCAGCGAGGCGGAGACCAGTTCGGCGTCGGTCAGGCCGCTGCCCGAGGAGCCCGGCACGACGGGCACGCCCGCCGCCTTCACGGTCTCCTTGGCGCGGATCTTGTCGCCCATCAGGTTGATGGCGGCGGCCGGCGGCCCGATGAAGGCGAGGCCGGCGTCGGCGCAGGCCTGCGCGAAGGCCGCGTTCTCGGCGAGGAACCCGTACCCGGGGTGGACCGCCTCGGCGCCCGTGCGCCGGGCGGCGTCGAGCAGCCGCTCCACCGAGAGGTAGCTCTCGGCGGCCGCCGCCGGGCCGATCCGGACGGCCGTGTCGGCCTCCCGTACGTGCCGCGCGTCCGCGTCCGCGTCGCTGAAGACGGCCACGGACCGCACGCCGAGCTCCCGCAGCGTGCGGATGACCCGTACCGCGATCTCGCCCCGGTTCGCGACCAGAACAGTGCTGAACATCGATGAAGTCCTCACGTCACAGACCACACGTCACATACGGAAGATGCCGAAGCCCGAGTCGCCCAGAGGGGCGTTCGCGCACGCGGTCAGGGCCAGCCCCAGCACCTGCCGGGTCTCCATCGGGTCGATGACCCCGTCGTCCCACAGTCGCGCCGTGGCGTAGTAGGCGTTGCCCTGTTCCTCGTACTGCGCCCGGACCGGGGCCTTGAAGGCCTCCTCGTCCTCGGCCGGCCACTCCTGGCCCGCGCCCTCGATCTGGTCCCGCTTGACGGTCGCCAGGACGGACGCGGCCTGTTCGCCGCCCATCACGGAGATCTTGGCGTTGGGCCACATCCACAGGAAGCGCGGCGAGTACGCCCGCCCGCACATCGAGTAGTTGCCGGCTCCGTACGAGCCGCCGACGACCACGGTCAGCTTCGGGACCCGGGTGCAGGCCACCGCCGTGACCATCTTGGCGCCGTGCTTGGCGATGCCGCCGGCCTCGTAGTCGCGGCCGACCATGAAGCCCGAGATGTTCTGGAGGAACAGCAGCGGGATCCCGCGCTGGTCGCACAGCTCGATGAAGTGCGCGCCCTTCTGGGCGGATTCGGAGAACAGGATGCCGTTGTTGGCGACGATCCCGACCGGGTGGCCGTGGATCCGGGCGAAGCCGGTGACCAGGGTCTGCCCGAACTCGGACTTGAACTCCTGGAAGCGGGACCCGTCCACGATCCGGGCGATGATCTCGCGGGCGTCGTACGGGGTGCGCGAGTCGACCGGGACCGCGCCGTACAGCCCGTACGGGTCCACCTTCGGCTCTTCCGGGGCCTCGACCGACCAGGGCAGGGCCCCGCGCCCGGGCAGGGTCGCCACGATGTTCCGTACGATCCGCAGCGCGTGCGCGTCGTCCTCCGCGAGGTGGTCGGTGACGCCGGAGGTCCGGGAGTGGACCTCGCCGCCGCCGAGCTCCTCGGCCGTGACCACCTCGCCGGTGGCGGCCTTCACCAGCGGCGGGCCGCCGAGGAAGATCGTGCCCTGGCCGCGGACGATGACGGCCTCGTCGCTCATCGCCGGGACGTAGGCGCCGCCCGCCGTGCAGGAGCCGAGGACGGCGGCGATCTGCGGGATGCCGGCGCCGGACATGCGCGCCTGGTTGTAGAAGATGCGGCCGAAGTGCTCCCGGTCGGGGAAGACCTCGTCCTGCATGGGGAGGAAGGCGCCGCCCGAGTCGACCAGGTAGAGGCAGGGGAGACGATTCTCCAGGGCCACCTCCTGCGCGCGCAGGTGCTTCTTGACGGTCATCGGGTAGTACGTGCCGCCCTTGACGGTGGCGTCGTTCGCGACGATCACGCACTCGCGGCCGCTGACCCGGCCGATGCCGGCGATGACCCCGGCGGCCGGGGCCGCGCCCCCGTACATGCCCTCGGCGGCCAGCGGGGCCAGCTCCAGGAAGGGGGATCCGGGGTCGAGGAGGGTGTCCACGCGGTCGCGGGGGAGCAGCTTCCCGCGGGCGGTGTGGCGGGCGCGGGCCTTCTCGCCGCCGCCGAGCCGGGCCGCGTCGAGCCGGGCGCGCAGCCCTTCGGTGAGCTCGCGGTGGGCGGCCTCGTTGGTCCGCCAGGCCTCGGACGCCGGGTCCGCGGCGCTCGTCAGCACTGGTGCCTGCTGCATCGGTCGAGCTCCCTTGCTCGGTGCACGCTGTTAATGAGCGTTAACGCATGTACAGCTTAGGTTAACGAGCGCTAACGGCCCTGTCTAGAATGGATTCCCATGAGCACCAGAGCCGCCGCCCCGACCCGCCGCGAGCAGATCCTCAGCGAGGCCGCCCGCCTCTTCGCCGCGCGCGGATTCCACGGGGTCGGCGTGGACGAGATAGGGGCCGCCGTGGGCATCAGCGGCCCCGGCCTCTATCGCCATTTCGCGGGCAAGGACGCCATGCTGGCCGAGCTGCTCGTGGGGATCAGCGAGCGGCTGCTGACGGGCGGGCGCCACCGCGTGGCCGAGGCCGCGGGAGACCCGGACGGGGTACTGGCCTCCCTGATCGACGGGCACATCGACTTCGCCCTCGACGACCGGGCGCTGATCACCCTGCACGACCGGGAACTGGACCGGCTGCGCGAGGCCGACCGCAAGCTGGTGCGCCAGCTCCAGCGCCAGTACGTCGAGCTGTGGGTGGAGGTCGTACGGGAACTGCACCCGGAGGTCGGCGAGGCCGAGGTGCGGGTGTCCGTGCACGCCGTCTTCGGCCTGCTCAACTCCACTCCGCACCTGGCGGCGCTCGGCCGGGAGGCGACGGAATCGCTCCTGCGGCGGCTCGCGCACGGGGCGTTCGGGGCGCTGTCGGGGTGAGGCGACGCGTCCGCTGGTCGGAATGGCGCCGCCGCGGAGGGCCGGGCGGCGGCAGAATGGGCCGCATGCCGAAGCCGATAGAGACGCACGTACCGAGCCGCGCCGAGCTCGTCGACCACCTCGTCCGCACCCGGATCTCGGGCCAGGTCGCGACGCCCCGTGAGAACAACCTGTCGCACTACCGCAAGCTGGCCAACGGCGACCGGCACTACTGGCTGGGCCTGGAGCTGGGCGACCGCTGGACGGACGAGCAGGATGTGCTCGCCGTGATGGCGGAGCGGGTCGGGGTCGTCGACGACGCCGCGTACCGCTTCGGGCAGGACACGATCGACCCGGAGCTGACCGTCTCGGGCCTCGACCGGATGGCGGCGCGGCTGCGCAAGGCCGCCCTGGACCGGCAGAGCGTGCTGTTCGCGACGGGGCACCCGGGCGGGCTGCTGGACGTCCACCGGGCGACGGCGGCGGCGCTGCGCGCCGCGGGCTGCGAGATCGTGGCGATCCCCGCGGGGCTGGTGGCGGACGAGGGCTCGGTGTGGCAGTTCGCGGACGTCGCCGTGCTGGAGCGCGGCGCCACGCTGTGGCACACCCACTCCCCGGAGCCGATGGCCGCGATCCTGGACGGTCTGGCGGCGGAGAACCGTCCCCAGCCGGACCTGGTCGTCGCCGACCACGGCTGGGCGGGGTGCGCGGCGCAGCGCGGACTGGACGCGGTGGGGTACGCGGACTGCAACGACCCCGCGCTGTTCCTCGGCGAGGCGGAGGGCACCCTCCAGGTTGCCGTCCCCCTGGACGACCACGTCCGCGACCCGCGTTTCTACGACCCGATGGTCGCGTACCTGCTGTCGGCGGCGGGCCTGCTGTAGCGGGGACCGGCGGGGCCGCTCAGGCCCCGCCGAGGCGGTGGGCCGCCGACTAGGCGAGCCAGTTCGTCATCTCGGTCTGGACGGCGGAGCCGTCGAGGTCGGCGAGCTTCATGCCGACGAAGTCGCGCGCCCAGTCGGAGGTCTGGATCCGGAACGGCATCTTCTCGGCGGTCAGCGCGTCGACGACCGGCGCCGCCGCCTGCTCCGGGGTCTGGGCGGTGTCGCTGCCGAAGGACTGCATGGCGTGGTTGATGTAGCCCTGGAGGGACGGGGCGTACGGGCCCGCCTGGGCGAGCAGTGCCGGGATGTCGAGCCCGACGTTGTTCACGAACTCGCTGGAGACGGCACCCGGCTCCACGACGGCCACCTGGACGCCCGCGGCCGCGGCGACCGGAGCCAGGGACTCCATGAAGCCTTCGACGGCGAACTTGGCCGCGCAGTAGGACTCGTTGAACGGCTGGCCGACGACGCCGCCGACGCTCGTCACGGTGATGACCCGGCCGCCCGAGGCGCGCAGGTGCGGGAGGGCGGCCCGGGTGAGCTCGGCAACGCCGAAGAAGTTGACCTCCATGACGCTGCGCAGTCGCTCCATGCCGTGCTGCTCGATCGTGCCGACGAAGCCGGCGCCCGCGTTGTTCACGACGGCGTCGAGGTGCCCGTGCTCGGCGACGATCTCGGACACGCACGCGGCCACGGAGTCCGCGTCCGTCACGTCGAGCCGCTTGACCTGGACCAGGTCGGAGACGCCGGCCTCGGCGGCGGCCTTGGTCAGGGCGTCGGCGCGCGTGGTGTCGCGCATGGTGGCGACGGTGTGCCAGCCCGCCCGGGCGGTGGCGACCGCGGCGGCCAGGCCGATGCCGGAGGAGGTGCCGGTGATGAGGACGGTCTTGGCGGCGGTGTTGGTGCTCATGGAAGGCTCCCTAGGTTTGTGCGTGCACACACACATTAACGATGTGTGCGTGTGCACGCAACCCGGTATCCTTCCCGTATGGCGCACACGAATCTCAACCTGGACGGTCTCACCCCCCGCGACCACGCCTTCTACGGCCTGGTCTGGGCCGGAACCACCCTCACCGCCCGGGTGGACCAGGCGCTCACGCGCCGGCACGACCTGCCGTTGTCGTGGTTCGAGGTGATGTTGTGGCTGAGCGTGCAGCACGAGCCGGTCGCTCCCTCCGAGCTGGGCGCCAGGACCCTGCTCAGCCGCAGCCAGGTCTCCCGCGTCGCCGATTCGCTCCGGGCCCGCGGCCTGGTCGAACGGGTTCCGTCGCCGACGGACGCCCGGTCCGTGGGCATCGCCCTCACCGAGGCGGGCCGCCGCGCCTTCGCGGAGGCGGACGCCACCCGCCGCGAGGCCCTCGCCGAGGTCTTCGACGACCGCCTCGACGATGCGGACATAGCCGCGCTGGAAGCCGTCTGGGCCAAGCTCAAGGCCAAGTCCGAGGCCGAGTCCGAGGCGTAGCCTGCCCTGGCCCCGGCCCCACCGCCCTCTCGTGGCAAGGGCGTTGTCAGTGCCGGGTCGTAGCGTCGAAGACGTGACGAAACCGCCGAAGAAGCAGAACGCGCTGTCCCTGCTGGCCGAAGACCCGCAAGGCCGCGCCCTGGGGCTGGACTTGCCGCCCGGCACGATCATCGCCGGGCCTGCCGGGCGGGCACTGCCGTGGTCCGGGGCGCGGCGCGAGCCGCTGCTGTGGGTCTCCGACGAGCCGGTCGGCGCCGGCGCGCTGGCCGCCTGCCGGGCCCGCCTCGCCGCGGCCGGCGCGGGACTTCAGGCGGTGCTGCTCCACGAGCGGCGCGGTCTGGAGGGCTGGTGGACCCGTGACGAGCTGTGCCCCGGCTCGATGTCCGACCCCGACCACCACCATGTCGAGCCGGTGCTGCGCGAGTTCTGGGCCGGGGTCGTCCCCGACCCCGAGGAGGGGGAGGGTCCCGACGGCGCGGGGCTCATAGCCCCCTTCGGCCGCGACTGGCCCGGCCTGGCGGAGCACCGGACACCGCGCGAGGACCCGGAGGAGGCCGCCCTCGCCCTCGCGGACGAGCTCATCCGGGACGGAGTCCTGGCCGGCCCGCGGCTCGCGCTGGTCCCCGCCGGCCGGGGAGCCGACGTACCCACCGCGATGGGCTGGCGGGGAGCGGTGAACCACGAGAACGACACGGCTCTGCTCACCACCGTCGTGCGCTCGTGGGAGGAGCGGTTCGGCGCCCGCGTCGTGGCCCTCGGCTTCGACGAGCTCCATCTGTCGGTGGCCGCCCCGCCCCCGACGCGGGTCGCGGCCCTGCCGGTGGCCGCCGAGCACTTCGCGTTCTGCCCCGACAACGTCTGGCAGGGCTCCGGCAGCGTCCGCGCCTACGCGGACGAGGCGGTGACCGGCGTCGGCCACTGGGGGTTCTGGTGGGACTGAGGGGGAGAGGGGAGGAGGTGGAGGGGTGAGGGGCGTCAGGCGCGCGGCACGCGTACGACGCCCTCCTGGATGACGGTCACGGCCAGGCGCCCGTCCTGGGTCCAGATACGGGCCTGCCCGAGCCCGCGTCCGGCCGCGGCCGAGGGGGACTCCTGGTCGTACAGCAGCCACTCGTCGGCGCGGAACGGCCGGTGGAACCACATCGCGTGGTCCAGGGAAGCTCCCACCACGTCGCCGACCGCCCAGCCGCCCCGGCCGTGCGCGAGCAGCACCGAGTCGAGCAGGGTCATGTCCGAGACGTACGTGGCCAGGCAGGTGTGCAAGAGCGCGTCGTCGCTCTCCAGCTTCCCCGCCGTACGGAACCACACCTGCGAGCGCGGCTCGACCGGCTTGCCGACGCTGCCCCAGGGCGGGACGGTCGCGTACCGCAGGTCCACGGCGCCCCGCGCCTCGATCAGCCGCTCCACCGTGCCCGGGTCGCGGAAGATCTCCCGGTACGCGGGCAGCGCCTCGGCGGCCGTCGGCAGGGTCTCGGGATCGGGCGCGTCCGGCATCGCCGTCTGGTGGTCGAGGCCCTCCTCGTACGCCTGGAAGGACGCGGAGAGGTGGAAGATCGGCTGGCCGTGCTGGACGGCGACGACCCGCCGGGTGGTGAAGGAGCGACCGTCACGGATCCGGTCGACGGCGTAGACGATCGGTGCGCCCGGGTCACCGGCGCGCAGGAAGTACGAGTGCAGCGAGTGCGCCGTGCGGTCCTCGGGCACGGTGCGCCCGGCCGCGACCAGGGCCTGGGCCGCGACCTGGCCGCCGAAGACGCGCGGTACCAGCGCCGAACGGCTGGTACCGCGGAAGATGTTCTCCTCGATCTGCTCCAGGTCGAGCAGATCGAGGAGCGTCGTCAGTGCCTCGTTCATGGAGTGAAGGCCAGGGCCTTACAGCCCCATCGCCTTGGCGATGATCGACTTCATGATCTCGCTGGTGCCGCCGTAGATGCGGTTGACGCGGTTGTCGGCGTACAGGCGCGCGATCGGGTACTCGTTCATGTAGCCGTAGCCGCCGTGCAGCTGGAGGCAGCGGTCGATCACGCGGTGCGCGACCTCGGTGCAGAACAGCTTCGCGGAGGCGGCCTCGGCGGGGGTCAGCTCGCCGGCGTCCAGGGCCTCCAGGGCGCGGTCCGCGACGGCCTGCGCGGCGTCCACCTCGGCCTGGCAGGCGGCCAGTTCGAACTTGGTGTTCTGGAAGTGCGCGACCGGCTTGCCGAAGACCGTGCGGTCGGTGACGTACTGCTGGGCGAACCGGACGGCCGCGGCGGCCTGGGCGTACGCGCCGAACGCGATGCCCCAGCGCTCGGAGGCCAGGTTGTGGCCGAGGTAGTAGAAGCCCTTGCCCTCCTCGCCGAGCAGGTCCTCGACGGGGACCTTGACGTCGACGAAGGCCAGCTCGGCCGTGTCGGAGGTGCGCAGGCCCAGCTTGTCGAGCTTGCGGCCGATCGAGTAGCCCTCGGACTTGGTGTCCACGGCGAAGAGGGAGATGCCGAAGCGGCGGTCGTCCTCGCTCGGGGCGGAGGTGCGGGCGCAGACGATCACGCGGTCGGCGTGCACGCCGCCGGTGATGAAGGTCTTGGAGCCGTTGAGGACGTAGTGCGTGCCGTCCTCGGAGAGCTTGGCGGTGGTCTTCATGCCCGCGACGTCGGAGCCGGTGCCCGGCTCGGTCATCGCGAGGGCCCACATCTCCTCACCGGAGACGAACTTCGGCAGGAAGCGCTTCTTCTGCTCGTCGTCGGCCAGCATCTTGATGTAGGGGAGCGCGAGCAGCACGTGCACGCCGGAGCCGCCGAAGTTCACACCCGCGCGGGAGGTCTCCTCGTACAGGACGGCCTCGAACTTGTGGGTGTCCAGGCCCGCGCCGCCGAACTCCTCGGGGACGTTGATGCCGAAGATGCCCAGCTCGCCGAGCTTGTAGTAGAAGTCGCGCGGCGCCTGGCCGGCGGCGAACCACTCGTCGTAGACGGGGACGACCTCGGCCTCTATGAAGGCGCGGATGGTCTCGCGGAACGCCTCGTGGTCCTCGTTGAAAACGGTACGGCGCACAGCCGCCTCCTCGATCCTGTCGCCCGTCGCGCTGTCGCGCCGTGTCTAAGCGCTTGCTCAGACCACTAAGTTACCGGTGGGTCGGGTGGGCTGTCCAGACTCGTGGAGGGGTGCCGGGTGTGATGTCCGGCGCCCGGCCGGCGGGCGGGCCGCCGGCCGGGCGCCGATGCTCACTTGCCGAGCATCTTGCCGGTCCACTGGCCGGCGGCGCCGTGCATCAGGGCGTCGTTGCTCAGGATCTTGGTCCCGGGCAGCGAGGCCATGCCGATGTCGCCGGCCGGGGCCGCGCCGTTGTGGGAGCCGACCGTGTTGTCGCGGCCCGCGTTGAACACGTCGTCGGCGGCGTTCTGGGTCAGGTCGCCGAAGACGATCGAGTACGTGTTGTCGATCGGCGCGTACACGGTGAAGGTGTCGTCGGCGCAGGCGGCGGACGCGCCGGCCAGGATGAAGCCGCCGGCGGCGAGAGCGGTCAGGGCGAGGCGGATCGATCGCACGGTGGTGCCTTTCGGGAAGGAGGCGGGGAAGTAGTGCGAACGTAGGCCGCCGCGCGCCGCGAGGCGGCGAGCCCGCCGCCGGAAGCCCCGAGTCCATCCGTACGGCGCAGCCGCCCCCGGTCCTGTCCGGGCCCGGGCCCAGGTCCGGTCCAGGTGCGGTCCGGGTGCGGTCCGGGTCCGGTCCGGTCAGGCCTGCGGGGTCCGCGTCAGCGCGAACCACAGCTCCATCCGGGCGTCCGGGTCGTCGAGGTCGCGGTCGAGGAGGGCCGCCGCGCGGGCGACGCGCTGGCGGACGGTGTTGCGGTGCACGCCGAGGGCGGCGGCGCTGCGGTCCCAGCTGCCGTGGTGGGCCAGCCAGGCGCGCAGGGTCTCCCGCAGGGCGGGGGAGAGCGGGCCGAGCAGGGCCGCGGCGTGGGCGCGCGCCTCGGCTTCGCCGACGAGCCCCGCCAGGCCGGGTTCGGCGTGCCGGGCCAGCGGGGTGCGGGCCGCCTCGGCCCGGTCCAGGGCCCGGCGGGCCTGCGCGTCGGCACCGGCCAGCGCGTCGGGCCCGGCCGGGGCGCTGACCCCCAGCCGCCACCCGGGCTGCGGGGCGGGCTCCCGGTCGGTGAGGAGCCGTACGGCCGGACCGGCCGGGTCGAGCAGTACGGTGCCCAGCGCGGCGGCGAGGGCCTGCGGGTCCCCGGCGCCGGCGGCCCGGACGGCGTACCAGGGCCCGGGGCCGAGCGCCTCGGCGGGGGAGCCGCCGAGCAGCAGGCGGGTGAGCGCGGCGGCCTCGGTCCCGGCGGGCCGCTCCGCGGTGAGCAGGGTCAGCAGGACCGCGGCGATGGAGGCGATGGCGTGGTCGCCGGGGGCCCGGGCCGGGGTGGCCGTACCGAGCGCGCCGCGGCGGCCGCGGCCCAGGGCGTAGGCGGCGAGGTGCCGGCCGTCGGCCTGGTCGGTGGCGGTCGCGGGCCCCTCGGCGCGGCCGACGCGGGCCAGCAGCGCGTCGAGCGCGGCCGGTACCGCCGGGGCCTCCGGCGGTACCGGGCTGCCTGCGGCCCGCCCGTCCGGCCACAGCCGTACGTGCCCGCCCAGGCTCGCCGCGAGGCGGGACAGCACCGCCGGGACCGGATCGGGGCGGGCGGCCGCGGCGGCGAGGGCCTGCTGGGCCTCGGTGACCCGGCGCAGTTCGCGGGTGCGCGCCTCGGCCATGAGCCGCCAGACGGCCCGGGCGACGGCCGTGAACCGGGTCCGCGGGGGCACCTCCAGCAGCGGCAGTCCGTGCCGGGCGCAGGCCTCGGCCAGCGCGGGCGGCACCTCCTCGTGGACCGGCGCCACGCCGAAGCCGAGTGCGGCGGCCCCGGCCGCGACCAGCCGGGCCACGTAGCCGTCGGGATCGGCGTCGGGGCCGAGCCCGGTCCCGGCCCCCGCGGTGAGCAGCAGCTCCCCGCCCAGCAGGTACGGCGACGGATCGGCCATCTCGGAGGCGTGCACCCCGCGCACCTCGGCCTCGGCGGGCCCCGCGAGGTGCCGCAGACCCAGCTCCCGGTCGCCGAGCAGTGCGCCGAGCGGCACCGCCGGGGCGGGCGGCGCGGGCGGAGAGGGGCGCGGCTCCATGGATACTCCGTACACATCGCAGACGATCGCTGGATAAAACGTACACTTCGCGGCCTTCGGGCACCCGCTTACGCTCGAAGGACCGCACGTAGGACCTCCAGAAGGGCACCCCCCAATGAGCACCGAGCAGACGCCGCGCGGACCGGTCGACTCCTCCCGCATCCCGCGCTACGCGGGCCCCGCGACCTTCGCCCGGCTGCCCCGCCTGGACGAGGTCGGCTCGGCCGACGTCGCCGTCGTCGGTGTCCCGTTCGACTCGGGCGTCTCGTACCGCCCCGGCGCCCGCTTCGGCGGCAACGCCATCCGCGAGGCCTCGCGCCTGCTGCGCCCGTACAACCCGGCGCAGGACGCCTCCCCGTTCGCGCTCGCGCAGGTGGCGGACGCCGGCGACATCGCCGTGAACCCCTTCAACATCAACGAGGCCGTCGAGACGGTCGAGGCGGCCGCGGACGAGCTCCTCGGCGCCGGCTCCCGCCTGATGACCCTCGGCGGCGACCACACCATCGCCCTCCCGCTGCTGCGCTCCGTCGCGAAGAAGCACGGCCCGGTGGCGCTGCTGCACTTCGACGCCCACCTGGACACCTGGGACACGTACTTCGGCGCCGAGTACACGCACGGCACCCCGTTCCGCCGCGCCGTCGAGGAGGGCATCCTCGACACCGAGGCGCTCTCGCACGTCGGCACGCGCGGCCCGCTGTACGGCAAGCAGGACCTCGACGACGACGCCAAGATGGGCTTCGGCATCGTGACCTCCGCCGACGTCTACCGGCGCGGCGCCGACGAGGTCGCGGACCAGCTGCGCCAGCGCATCGGCGACCGTCCGCTGTACATCTCGATCGACATCGACGTGCTGGACCCGGCGCACGCGCCCGGCACCGGCACGCCGGAGGCGGGCGGCATGACCTCCCGCGAGCTGCTGGAGATCATCCGCGGCCTGTCCTCCTGCAACCTGGTCTCGGCGGACGTCGTCGAGGTCGCCCCGGCGTACGATCACGCCGAGATCACCTCGGTCGCGGCCTCGCACACCGCGTACGAGCTGACGACGATCATGAGCCGCCAGATCGCCGCCGCGAAGAAGGCGAAGTAGCACCCGAGAAGGCGAGTAAGCGCACGTGACGCACGACCACGACCTGGTACTCCGTCCCACCGACGCCCAGACGGCGGCCGCCCTCGCGCCGCCGCCGGGGCGGACGGGCGGGGACCTGGTCGTGGAAACGCTCCGCGGCCTCGGCGCGACCACCGCCTTCGGTCTGCCGGGGCAGCACGCGCTCTCCCTCTTCGACGCGGTCGGCCGCTCCGACCTGCGCCTCATCGGCCTGCGTACGGAGAACAACGCGGGCTTCGCCGCCGACGCGTACGGCCGCATCACGGGCGAGGCGGTTCCGCTGCTGCTGTCGACGGGCCCGGGCGCGCTGATGGCCCTGCCGGCCCTGGCCGAGGCGGCCGCCGCCTCGGCGCCCGTCCTCGCCATCGCCTCGCAGGTCCCGGTGGCGGGCCTGGGCGGCGGGCGGCGCGGGCACCTGCACGAGCTGCGGGACCAGTCGGCCTCGTTCCGGGACGTGGTGAAGTCGGTCCACACGGCCCGTACGCCCTCGCAGATCCCCTCCGTGATCGCGCAGGCCTGGGAATCGGCGCTGACGGCCCCGCACGGCCCGGTCTGGGTGGAGATCCCCGAGGACGTGCTCCGTACGCAGACGGTGATCCCCCAGGTCACTGGCGTGGACGCGACCCCGCACGAACTCGCCCCGCGCCCCGAGCTCACCGCGCTCGCGGCGCACTGGCTGGAGCGGGCCTCCCGCCCCGTGATCATCGCGGGCGGCGGGGTGATCCGCTCGGACGCGGCGGGCAAGCTGCGCCGGCTGGCCGAGCGGCTGAACGCCCCGGTGGTCACCACGTTCGGCGGCAAGGGCGCCTTCCCGTGGACCCACCCGCTGTCCCTCCAGTCCTGGCTGGAGGACCGCCACATGACGGACTTCCTGGAGGACGCGGACGTCCTCCTCGTGGTCGGCTCGGGGCTGGGCGAGCTCTCGTCGAACTACCACACGTTCTTCCCGACGGGCCGGGTCGTCCAGATCGAGGCGGACCTCGGCAAGCTGGAGTCCAACCACGCGGCCCTCGGCATCCATGCGGACGCGCGCCTGGCCCTCCAGGCCCTGCTGGAAACGGTCGGTGAACGCCAGGACCCCCAGGCCCCGGAACGGGTCCGCCTGCTCCTGTCGGAGATCGAGACCCGCCTGTCGGCGCAGGACGTGGCGCTGGAGCGCGGCCTCCTCACCTCGATCCGCGCCGCCCTGCCGGCCCGCTCCCCGTCCTTCTGGGACATGACGATCCTGTCCTACTGGGCCTGGTCGGCGTTCGACGCGAAGCACCCCAACACGATGCACTCGGCGCAGGGCGCCGGCGGCCTCGGCTACGCCTTCCCGGCGGCCCTCGGCGCCTGCGTCGCGGAACCCGGCACCCCGGTCCTGGCCGTCTCCGGCGACGGCGGCGCGATGTACTCGATCGCGGACCTGGCGACGGCGAAGCAGTACGACCTGGACGTGACCTGGCTGATCGTGGACGACGGCGGCTACGGCATCCTGCGCGAGTACATGACGGACTCCTTCGAGGGCCGCACGACGGCCACCGAACTCACCCGCCCGGACTTCGCGGCCCTGGCCGAGTCCTTCGGCGTCCCGGCGTCGACGACGACCCCGGAAACCCTCCGCGAGGACCTGAAGAAGGCCCTGACCACCCCGGGCCCCACCGTCCTGGTCCTGCCGATCACCCTGAAGATGTTCGCCCCGACCCACCTGGCGTGACCGCGCCCTTCCGCGCGGTGCCCCTCACGCACCGCTGCCGGGAACGGGAAGATCCGCCCAGGCCCCGTGGCATCTACGCCCAGTAGCCGGGCCCGTACGCCGGTGCGATTGTTGCGGTGGGATGAAATCCGCCGGTCGGGGCGTTGGGGAGGCGGCAGGACTGGACGAACGGGGAGGACCACGTGGCGGCGGCGGAGAAGGCAGCGGGCGAGAAACAGGGCTGGGCGAGGCGGCTCACCGCCTACACCTGGCGGTACCGGACCAATGTGCTGCTCGCCCTCGGGTCCTCACTGGCCGGCATGGCCGTCATGGCCCTCGTACCCCTGGTCACCAAGGTGATCATCGATGACGTCATCGGCGACCACACCAAGCCCATGGGCGTCTGGGCCGGGCTCCTCATAGCCGCCGCGGTCCTCGTGTACGTACTGACCTACATACGCAGGTACTACGGCGGCCGCCTCGCGCTCGACGTCCAGCACGACCTGCGCACCGACATGTACGACACCATCGCCCGCCTCGACGGGCGACGCCAGGACGAGCTGTCCACCGGCCAGGTCATCGGGCGCGCCACCAGCGACCTCCAGCTGATCCAGGGCCTGCTCTTCATGCTGCCCATGACCATCGGGAACTTCCTCCTCTTCGGGATATCCCTCGGGATCATGCTGGCGCTGTCCCCGCTGCTGACCCTCGTCGCGCTGCTCATGGCCCCCGCCCTCTGGTTCATCGCCAAGCGCAGCCGCAAGAAGCTCTTCCCCGCCACCTGGTGGGCCCAGGGCCAGGCGGCCGCCGTCGCCACCGTCGTCGACGGGGCCGTGACCGGCGTGCGCGTCGTCAAGGGCTTCGGCCAGGAGGAGCAGGAGACCGGCAAGCTGCGCGAAGCCGGGCGCAGGCTGTTCGCCGGCCGGATGCGGACCATCCGGCTCAACTCCCGCTACACCCCCGCCCTGCAGGCCGTACCCGCCCTCGGGCAGGTCGCCATGCTGGCGCTCGGCGGCTGGATGGCCACCCAGGGGCACATCACCCTCGGTACGTTCGTCGCCTTCTCCACGTACCTCGCCCAGCTCGTCGGCCCCGTCCGCATGCTCGCCATGGTCCTCACCGTCGGCCAGCAGGCCCGCGCCGGCGTCGAGCGCGTCTTCGAGCTCATCGACACCGAGCCCGTCATCGAAGAGGGCACGCGCGAGCTGCCCGCCGACGCCCCCGCCACCGTCGAGTTCGACGGGGTCGGCTTCGGGTACGACCCCGAGCGGCCCGTCCTCGACGGGTTCTCGCTCTCCATCGCCGAGGGCGAGACCGTCGCCGTCGTCGGAGCCTCCGGCTCCGGCAAGTCCACGGTCTCCCTCCTCCTGCCCCGCTTCTACGACGCCGACCGCGGCACCGTCCGCGTCGGCGGGCACGACGTGCGCGAGCTGACGTACGACTCGCTGCGCGCGGCCATCGGGCTCGTACCGGAGGACTCGTTCCTCTTCTCCGACACCATCCGCGCCAACATCGCGTACGGGCAGCCCGACGCGACCGACGCGCAGATCGAGGCGGCCGCCCGCGCCGCCCAGGCCGAATCGTTCATCCAGGCCCTGCCCGCCGGGTACGACACCAAGGTCGGCGAGCAGGGGCTCACCCTCTCCGGCGGCCAGCGCCAGCGCATCGCGCTCGCCCGCGCCATCCTCACCGACCCCCGGCTGCTGCTCCTCGATGACGCCACCTCGGCCGTCGACGCCCGCGTCGAGCACGAGATCCACGAGGCGCTGCGCGCCGTCATGGCCGGCCGCACCACCCTCCTGATCGCCCACCGCCGCTCCACGCTCGGCCTGGCCGACCGGATCGCCGTACTCGACCGCGGACGGCTCTCCGACATCGGTACGCACGAGGAGCTGGAGCACCGCTCGGCCCTCTACCGGCGCCTGCTCACGGACCCGGACGCGCTCGGCGCCGGCTCGCCGCGCACCCCCGAGGCGCCCGCGATGACCGAGTTCGAGCGGGACCTCGACGGCAAGCTCGAACGGGACATCGAGCTCGAAGCCGAGATCGACTCCGAGCCGGTCAACGCCAAGCGGCGGGTCGTGGACGGGGTGACCCCCGAGCTCTGGCGCCGCCAGGAGGAGCAGGAGGAAGAGGAGGAAGAGGAGGAGAAGGGCTCCGCCCGGACCGCCGCTTCCACCGCCGCCGCGACCGGCGCGCCGGGAACCGGTGTCCCGGGCGCCACCATGGCCGGCGCCGTCGCCGGGATGCCGGCGACGCCCGAGCTCCTCGCGCAGGTGGCCGCTCTGCCGCCCGCCGACGACGAGCCGGCCGTGGACGAGGACCGCGCCGCGGCCGCCGAGAAGAGCTACAACCTGCGCCGGCTGCTCAGCGGCTTCTGGGCGCCCCTCGCCATCAGCCTCGGCCTCGTCGCCGTCGACGCGGGCTCCGGGCTGCTGCTCCCGATCCTGATCCGGCACGGCATCGACAAGGGCGTCGAACAGGCCGCCCTCGGCGCCGTCTGGGTGGCCGCCGCGCTCGCGCTCGTCGTCGTGGTGGCGCAGTGGGCCGCCCAGTTCGCCGAGACCCGGATGACCGGGCGCACCGGCGAGCGCGTCCTGTACGCCCTGCGCGTCAAGATCTTCGCCCAGCTCCAGCGCCTCGGCCTCGACTACTACGAGCGCGAGCTGACCGGCAAGATCATGACCCGGATGACCACCGACGTGGACGCCCTGTCCAGCTTCCTCCAGACCGGGCTCGTCACCGCCGTCGTCTCCGTCTTCACGTTCTTCGGCATCCTGATCGCCCTGCTCGTCCTCGACGTCGAGCTCGCGCTGATCGTCTTCGCCACCCTCCCCGTGCTGGTCGTCGGCACGATCGTGTTCCGCCGCAAGTCGGTCGCCGCGTACGAGCTCGCCCGCGACCGGGTCAGCCTGGTCAACGCCGACCTCCAGGAGTCCGTCTCCGGGCTGCGCATCGTCCAGGCCTTCCGCCGCCAGCGGGCCGGCGCCGCCCGGTTCGCCGAGCGCAGCGACTCGTACCGCCAGGCCCGGGTGCGCGGTCAGTGGCTGATATCCGTCTACTTCCCCTTCGTGCAGCTGTTGTCCTCCGGGGCCGCGGCCGCCGTGCTGATCGTCGGCGCGGGCCGGGTCGAAGCGGGCACCCTCACCACCGGCGCGCTGGTGGCGTACCTGCTCTACATCGACCTGTTCTTCGCCCCCGTCCAGCAGCTCTCCCAGGTCTTCGACGGCTACCAGCAGGCCACCGTCTCGCTCGGCCGGATCCAGGGGCTGCTGCGCGAGCCCACCAGCACCCCCCGCCCGGCCGATCCGCGCGCGGTGAAGGAGCTGCGCGGCGAGATCGCCTTCGAGGACGTGCGGTTCGCGTACGGCACCGCCGAGGAGCGCGGTGAGAAGGGTGACGCGCTGGCCGGAATCAGCCTGCGGATACCCGCCGGCCAGACCGTCGCCTTCGTCGGCGAGACCGGCGCCGGAAAGTCCACGCTGGTCAAGCTCGTGGCCCGGTTCTACGACCCGACCTCGGGCCGGGTCACCGCCGACGGCGCCGACCTGCGGGAGCTGGACCTGACCGCGTACCGCCACCGGCTCGGGGTCGTCCCCCAGGAGCCGTACCTCTTCCCCGGGACGGTCCGCGACGCCATCGCCTACGGGCGGCCCGGGGCGGGCGACGCCGAGGTGGAGGCGGCCGCCCGCGCGGTCGGCGCCCACGACATGATCGCCACCCTGGACGGCGGCTACCTGCACACCGTGGCCGAGCGCGGCCGCAACCTGTCGGCCGGGCAGCGCCAGCTGATCGCGCTGGCCCGCGCCGAGCTCGTCGACCCGGACGTGCTGCTGCTCGACGAGGCCACCGCAGCGCTCGACCTCGCCACCGAGGCGCAGGTCAACCAGGCCACCGACCGGCTCGCCGGCAAGCGCACCACCCTCGTGGTGGCGCACCGGCTGACCACGGCCGCGCGCGCCGACCGCGTCGTGGTCATGGACCGCGGCCGGGTCGTGGAGGACGGCACCCACGCCGAACTCGTGGCCCGAGGCGGCCGCTACGCCGAACTGTGGCGCACCTTCGTCGGCGAGGACGAACGCGCCGCCGCCTGACCCGCGCCGCATTGCCGCCCCTCCCCACAGGCCCCCCGGATCTTGCTGTGAGCAACCTTCCGGGGGGTCTGCGCGTCGTACGTGCGTACGCGTCGCGTACGACCGATCGGGGGACAGGGTGGAGTACGGACGGAAGGGGCGCGGCCGGGGGGCCGCGTCGGGGCGGGTGTTCGTGGCCGGGCTGATGCTGTGCGCGGGCGGGCTGCTCGCGGCGCCCGCGGCCCACGCGGCGACCGGTGGCTGCGGGGGCGGCCTGGTCAGGACGCTGCCGCTGCCGACGGGCGAGGTGCGCGTCTACAAGAGCCGTACGCAGGCCTGTGCGGTGACCGTCGCCCACGACCCGGGGCGGCGCCGGGCGATGGCGGTGAGCATCCAGCCGCGCGGCGGGGTTCCGGTCCGCGACGCCGGGCAATTCACCCGATATGCCGGACCTGTCACTGTCGGTTCGATCAGTCGCTGCGTGTATGTAAAGGGGAGCATCGAGGCCGGATCCGTTGATTCCGGCTGGATTCTGTGCTGAACGAGCGGCCCAACTAGGTCTGGTCAGCGGCGCGTTGGCCCCGCTAGGTTCACGGGCGACCGAAGTGAACTCAAGGGGAGGGTGAATGCGCAAGACGCTCGGCTGGCTGCTGTCGCTCGTGATGCTGATCGGCACCATGGGCGCGGCCGGCTTCACGGCCCAGGCGGCCACCGCCGCAGGGCCGTCCGCCGCGACGGACATCAAGGACCAGATCCTCGGCATCGCGGGGATGAGTCTGATCGAGGAGAAGGAGTACCCCGGGTACCGCTTCTTCGTACTCAACTACGAGCAGCCGGTCGACCACCGGAACCCGTCGAAGGGCACCTTCAAGCAGCGCCTCACCCTGCTGCACAAGGACGTCTCCCGGCCCACGGTCTTCTTCACCTCCGGCTACAACGTCAACACCAGCCCGCGCCGCAGCGAGCCGACGACCATCGTCGACGGCAACCAGGTGTCGCTGGAGTACCGGTTCTTCACGCCCTCCCGGCCCGACCCGGCCAACTGGTCGAACCTGGACATCTGGCAGGCCGCCAGCGACCAGCACCGCATCTACACCGCCCTGAAGAAGGTCTACAAGAAGAACTGGCTGGCCACGGGCGGCAGCAAGGGCGGTATGACGGCGACGTACTACGAGCGCTACTACCCGCGCGACATGGACGGCGTCGTCGCGTACGTCGCGCCGAACGACGTCGTCAACAAGGAGGACTCGGCGTACGACCGGTTCTTCGCCAAGGTCGGCACCAAGGAGTGCCGCGACAAGCTGAACGCGGTGCAGCGCGAGGCCCTCGTACGCCGTGAGCCGCTGGAGGCCAAGTACGCGGCCGCCGCCGCCGAGAACGGCTGGACCTTCACCACCGTCGGCAGCCTCGACAAGGCCTACGAGGCCGTCGTGCTCGACTACGTCTGGGCGTTCTGGCAGTACAGCCTGCTGGCCGACTGCGCCTCCGTCCCGGCCGCGGCGACCGCGAGCGACCAGGAGATCTGGGACTCGGTCGACACGATCTCCGGCTTCTCGGCCTACGCCGACCAGGGCCTGGAGACGTACACGCCGTACTACTACCAGGCGGGTACGCAGCTCGGTTCGCCCGACATCAAGCAGCCGCACCTGAAGGGCCTGAGCCGCTACGGCTACCAGCCGCCGCGCAACTTCGTGCCCCGCGACATCCCGATGACCTTCCAGCCCGGGGTCATGGCGGACGTCGACAACTGGGTGAAGAACAACGCCAACCAGATGCTGTTCGTGTACGGGCAGAACGACCCGTGGGGTGCCGAACCGTTCCACCTCGGCTACACCGTCCGCGACAGCTACGTCATGATCGCGCCGGGCGCCAACCACGGAGCCAGCGTCTCCAAGCTCCTGGACGGCGAGAAGGCGCTGGCCACGCAGAAGATCCTGCAGTGGGCCGGGGTCGCCCCCGCCGCCGCGCTGGCCGACGCGGGCCGGGCGACGCCGCTGGCGAAGCCCGACGCGGTGCTCGACCAGAAGCAGATGGAGCGCGAGCCGCAGCTGCGGCCGTAGCCCCGCCGCGGGGCCGCGGGCCCTCGTACGCGCTCAGTCGTACGAGAGTCCGTGGCCCAGCGGGTAGCGGCCCGGCACCGGGACCGGGAGCCGGCCCGCGGGCCGCACCGCCCCGGTGACCACCCGGGCCGCCGCCCGCATCTCCACGTCCGTCCAGGTGTACGTCGCCAGCTCCGCCGCGCACGCGGGCAGCCGGGCCGGGTCGTACGGGTTGCGGATCGCCACCAGGACCACCGGCACCCCGGTGGCCAGCAGTTCCGTGACCAGCGTGCGCTGCGGATCGTCCCCCTCGGCGACGTTGTACGTGCACACCAGCACCGCCGCGTTGCCGGGAGCCGCGGCCACCGCCCGGGCGGGCGGCGCGGCCGTCGCCCGGCAGCCCAGGGCGGTGAGCTCCCGGGCCAGTACCGTCGTGGGGGGTCCCGTCGTACCGCTGGGGGAGGCGGGGTCGGTCCCGGTGACCAGCACCCGGGGCGCGGCCGCCGGGTCCAGCGGCAGCAGTTTCACGGGATTGGCCAGCAGGGTCGTCGTACCCGCCGCGATCTCGTCCGCGGCCGTCAGATGCGCCGGGATCCCCACCAGGGCGTCCGTCCGCCCGGCGGCGGTGTGCGCCGCGTCGAACAGGCCCCGGCGGGCCTTCAGTTCCAGGATCCGCAGCACCGACTCCTCGATCCGGGCCTGCGTCAGCTCGCCCGCCTCCACGGCCGCGAGCACGCTGCGGTGGGCCAGGCCCAGGTCCGGCGGGTTCAGCAGCTGGTCGCAGCCCGCCTTGAGGGCCAGGACCGGGACCCGGTCGTCCCCGTACTTCTGGCGTACCCCGGCCATGTCGAGCGCGTCGGTGACCACCACCCCCCGGAAGCCGAGGCGTTCGCGCAGGATGCCGGTCACGATCGGCCGGGAGAGGGTCGCCGGGTCCCCCGAGGGGTCGAGCGCGGGGAAGACGATGTGCGCCGTCATCACGGCGTCCACGCCCGCCTCCACCGCCGCCCGGAACGGCGGCTCGTCCAGCTCCTCCCACCGGGCCCGGCTGTGCCGCATCACGGGCAGCCCGACGTGGCTGTCGGTCTCGGTGTCCCCGTGCCCGGGGAAGTGCTTGGCGGTGGCGGCGACTCCGGCCCCCTGGTAGCCGCGGACCTGGGCGGCGACCAGGGCCGCCACCGCCTGCGGATCGGAGCCGAAGGACCGTACGCCGATCACCGGATTGGCCGGGTTGACGTTCACGTCGGCCACCGGGGCGTAGTCCTGCCGGATGCCCATCGCGGCCAGCTCGGCCCCCGCGATGCGCGCGGCGCGGCGGGCCTCGGCGGTGGCCGCGGAGTCCGAGCCGGGGTCGGATCCGGTGTCGACGCCACCCGTACCCGTACCCGTACCCGTACCCGTACCGCCTGCCCCGCCCGTACCCCCCGCCGCGCCCGCGCCGTGCCGCGCCCCCAGGGCCATCGCCCCCGGCAGCAGCGTCGCCGGCTTGCCGATGCGCGCCACCGCGCCGTGCTCCTGGTCGGTGGAGAGCAGCAGAGGGATGCCGGAACCGGCTCCGGCCGCCGCCCGCTGGAGGGCGGCCGACAGTTCGGCGATCTGCTGCGGGTCACGGGTGTTGTGGGCCCAGGAGAAGTAGATGATCCCGCCGAGGTGGTAGCGGGAGACCAGCTCGGCGGCCGTGCGCACCCCGAACAGCTTCTGGTTCTGCTCGGCGTCCGCCGGCTCCGGATCGGTCGCCGAATGGCCGTACGCGCGCGACACGAAGAGCTGCCCGACCTTCTCCGCCAGGCTCATTCCGGCCACCAGGCGCAGCAGCGCCGCCCGGTCGGGCGCCTGCCCGGGCGGCCGGTCCCCGGGACGTCCGTCGTCGGAGGGCCCGCTGCCGGGGCGCGGTCCGGCGCCCTCGCCGCCCGGGTCGCCGACCGCGGCGTACGAGGCCACCCCGGCGGCCGTGACGGCGGCCAGGGCTGCCGCGGTGAGCAGGGACCTGCGGGAGGCGTGGTACGACACGGGCCGGACCCTACTGCCGGGCCGCGTCGATGCCGCCGCGGACACTCGGGAGGTCCCCCGGAAGGGGGGCCGCGTACGCCCAGTGCTCCTGCAGGGTCCGCACCGCCTCGGTGATCGCAGGCCGGCGGGCCGCCCCCGTCCGCCACACCGCGTACAGCCTGCGCACGGGGCCCGGCTCCAGCGGTACGGCCACCGCGCCCGGCGGCAGCGCGCCGGTGCCGAGGCGGGGTACGACGGCCACCCCGAGCCCGGCCGCGACCAGCGCGACGATGGTGTGGTTCTCCTCGGCCACGTGCGCGATGTCGGGCTCGAACCCGGCGGTGCGCAGCGTCCGCATCAGCCAGTCGTGGCAGACCCGGCCGGGCGGCTGGCACACCCAGCGCTCGCCGCCGAGGTCCGCCCGGCGGATGACCCCCCGCCGCGTGAAGGGGTGGTCCGCGGGTACCACCAGGTCGCAGCGGTCGTCCCCGATGACCGCCTGCTCGACGCCCTCCGGGGCCGGCAGCGGGGCGATGTCCCAGTCGTGGGCCACGGCCAGATCGGTGACCCCCCGGGCCACCAGGTCCACCGACAGGTGGGGGTCGACCTCGGTCAGGCGTACGTCCAGAGCGGGATGCCGGCGCGCGAGATCGGCGAGCACCCCCGGCAGGAGACCGCGCGCCGCCGAGGCGAAGGCGGCCACCGTCAGAAGCCCGCTCGGCTGTCCGCGCCGCTCCTCCAGGGTGGTCTCGGCGCGCTCCACGATCGCCAGCAACTCCCGGGCCGTCTCAGCGAGGTGCCGGGCCTCCTCGGTGAGCGCGACCCCGCGCCCGCGCCGCTCCAGCAGCGTGGTCCGGGTCTCCCGCTCCAGCTTGGCGATCTGCTGGGACACGGCGGAAGGGGTGTAGCCGAGGGCGGCCGCCGCGCCCGCGACCGAGCCGTGGACGGAGACGGCGTGCAGGGCGCGCAGCCGGGAGAGGTCGAGCATGCGGCCCATCGTAGGCACCGCCGGACCGCAGGGCACCCGTAAGCGATGCTTCATCCATCACGGAAGACATCCGCGCTGGTGCTACATCGTCTCCGCGTCGATGCTCGGAGCATGCGTCCCGTTCACACCGCACTCGCCGTACTCGTCGCCGCCGTCTGGGGCTTCAACTTCGTCGTCATCGAGATCGGCCTCGGCCACTTCCCGCCGCTGCTCCTGTCCGCCCTGCGCTTCCTCGTCGCCGCGCTGCCCGCCGTGTTCTTCGTCGGGCGGCCCAAGACCGCCTGGAAGTGGATCATCGCGGTCGGGGCGGCCCTCGGCATCGCCAAGTTCGGCCTCCTGTTCACGGGCATGGCCGCCGGGATGCCGGCCGGTCTGTCCTCGCTCGTGCTCCAGGTGCAGTCGGTCTTCACCGCCGTCCTCGCCTCCCTCGTGCTGCGCGAGCGGCCCGGGCGGGTCCGCATCGCCGGCATGGCCGTGGCCCTCGCCGGGATCGCCGTCGCCGCCGTGGACGGGGGAACGTCCGGGCCGGTGCTCGGCTTCACCCTGGTCGTCGCGGCCGCCGCCTGCTGGGGGGTCTCCAACGTGCTGACCCGCAAGGCGTCCCCGCCCGACGCGCTGAACTTCATGGTCTGGGTGTGCACGGTGCCGGTGCTGCCGCTGTTCGCGCTCTCGCTGCTGCTGGAGGGGCCCGAGCGGGACCTGGCCGCACTGCGCGGGCTGGACTGGTCCGGGGCCGCGGTCATCGCGTACGTCGCCTGGGTGTCCACGGTGTTCGGGTTCGGCGCCTGGAACCACCTGCTGAAGCGCTACCCGGCCTCGTCGGTCGCGCCGTTCTCGCTGCTGGTGCCGGTGTTCGGGATGTCCTCGGCCGCGCTGGTGCTGGGCGAGAGCGTCTCGGGGCTGCGGTGGGTGGCGGCGCTGCTGCTGGTCGGCGGGGTGGGCATGACCTCGCTGGCCCCCGCCCGCGCGGGCGCCCGTACGAGGGCGGCCGGGGAGGGCGGCGGGGCGACGGCGGGCGGTGCGGCTGCCGTCAGCGCGGGGAGCCCTCCTGCAGCGGCAGCCGCCAGTCCTGCCCCGTGAGGGTGGCGCCGTAGGAGCGGTGCGGGCGCTCGGCCACGAGGGTGAACCCGGCGCGCTCGTAGAGGGAACGGGCCGAGGTCAGCACGTCGTTGGTCCACAGCACCAGCTCGCGGTAGCCGACGGAGCGGGCGAAGGAGACGACCGCGTCGACCAGGAGGGACCCGACGCCGTGGCCCCGGCCCTCCGGTTCGACGAGCAGCAGCCGTAGCCGCGCGGTGCCGGGCGAGCCGTCCTCGCGGACGCACATCACCGAGCCGACCGGACGGCCGTCCAGCTCGGCGATCCAGACCCGCTCCAGATACGGGTCGTGGTCCTGGGCGAAGTCCGCGACGATCCGGGCCACCAGGCCCTCGAAGTCGGTGTTCCAGCCGTATTCGGCGGCGTAGAGCGCGCCGTGCCGCTGCACGATCCAGCCCAGCTCCCCGGGCCCGGGGTCCCGCAGCCGTACCGATGGGGCGGAGTTGTCAGCAGGAGGCTCCATGGAGCCCCAGCGTAGCGGGCTACTTTTTGCCGCCGCCCAGGATCTGGCCGAGGAGGTCGCCGAGGCCGCCGCCCTCGGCCGGGGCGGCGCCGGGAGCGGATCCAGGGGCCGGGCCCGGGGTTCCGGCGGCCGTGCCCTTGCCGGCGGCCGCGCGCTTGGCGAAGACCGCCAGCACCACCGGGATCAGCATCTCGATGACGCGGGAGACGGTGGGCGCCGGGATGCCGGTCTTCTTGGACACCGCCGAGGCCACCGGCTTGCTCAATTTGGCGAGCACCCCGGCCATCAGTCCCCCGCCGAGCAGCCCGCCGCCGAGCGTGGCCACGCCCTGCAACGGGGGTTCGGACACCTCCGCGACCGCCTGGCGGACCTCGTCGCCGTCCTCGTCGTCGGCGTCGGCCTTCTGCCGGAGGTCGCCGGTCATGGCCCCGACCGTCGTCGTGACGGTCTCGCGGGCGCCCGCCGCGTCGGTGCCGAGGAGGCCGGCGATCTCGGTCAGCCGGTCCGGGCCCAGCTCGCCGAGCACGTCGTCCTGGAATGAAGATTCGCTCATGCCTGAAACGCTACTTCTGGGGTGATTCGGCGGCACTTCGAATGGGCACCGGAGCCCGCCCAGGTAATGGAAACGTAAAGTTCCGATTCCGCATGCAACCCCGGGGCGGGGCAGCGGGTCGTATGGTGCGTCGGCACTTCCGGGGAGGGATCTGGGGGGATCGGGAAGTCCGACACGGGAGGGGTAACCGTGAGGGGGTCCGGCCGCGAGGCCGGATCCCCTTCTGGGTTGCCGGGGGTTGCCGGGGGTTGCGGGAAGCTGCCGGGGGTTGCCGGGGTTGTCCACAGGCCTGACGGGCTGTCGGCGCCGGGCGGTAGCTTCGTGCCATGGCAACCAACGGGGCGGTGCAACTGGCGGTGGTCGAGGGGGTGCTCGAACGCATCACCTACGCCAACGAGGAGAGCGGGTACACGGTCGCCCGCGTCGACACCGGCCGTGGCAGCGGGGACCTGCTCACGGTCGTCGGCTCCCTGCTCGGGGCCCAGCCGGGCGAATCGCTGCGCATGGAGGGCCGCTGGGGATCCCACCCCCAGTACGGCAGGCAGTTCACGGTGGAGAACTACCGCACCGTGCTCCCCGCGACCATCCAGGGCATACGCCGCTACCTCGGTTCCGGCCTGATCAAGGGCATCGGCCCGAAGATCGCCGACCGGATCGTGGAGCACTTCGGCACCGACACCCTCGACGTGATCGAGGAGGCGCCGAAGCGGCTGATCGAGGTGCCGGGGCTCGGCCCCAAGCGGACCAAGCTGATCGGCGCCGCCTGGGAGGAGCAGAAGGCGATCAAGGAGGTCATGGTCTTCCTCCAGGGCGTCGGCGTCTCCACCTCCATCGCCGTCCGCATCTACAAGAAGTACGCCGACGCCTCCATCTCGGTGGTCAGGAACCAGCCGTACCGCCTCGCCGCCGACGTGTGGGGCATCGGCTTCCTGACCGCCGACCGGATCGCCCAGGCCGTCGGCATACCGCACGACAGCCCCGAGCGGGTCAAGGCCGGGCTCCAGTACGCGCTGTCCCAGTCCACCGACCAGGGGCACTGCTTCCTGCCCGAGGAGCGGCTCATCGCCGACGGGGTCAAGCTGCTCCAGGTGGACACGGGACTGGTCATCGAATGCCTGGCCGAGCTGGCCGCCGATCCGGAGGGCGTCGTACGGGAATCCGTGCCCGATCCGCAGGGTGGCCCGGACCCGCTGACCGCCGTGTACCTGGTGCCCTTCCACCGGGCGGAGTTGTCGCTGGTCGGGCAGGTGCGGAGGCTCCTGAACGCCGAGGACGACCGGATGCCGGGCTTCCAGGGCGTGGACTGGGACAAGGCCTTCGGCTGGCTGGCCGGCCGTACGGGGACCAAGCTGGCCCCCGAGCAACGGGACGCCGTCACCCTGGCGCTGACCCGCCGGGTGGCCGTCCTGACCGGCGGGCCGGGCTGCGGGAAGTCCTTCACCGTGCGCTCGATCGTGGAGCTGGCCCGGGCCAAGAAGGCCAAGGTCGTGCTCGCCGCACCCACAGGCCGGGCCGCGAAGCGGCTCGCGGAGCTCACCGGGGCCGAGGCCTCCACCGTGCACCGGCTGCTGGAGCTCAAGCCGGGCGGGGACGCGGCGTACGACCGGGAGCGCCCGCTGGACGCGGACCTGGTCGTCGTGGACGAGGCCTCGATGCTGGACCTGCTGCTGGCGAACAAGCTGGTCAAGGCGGTGGCGCCGGGTGCGCACCTGCTGCTGGTCGGGGACGTGGACCAGCTGCCCTCGGTCGGCGCCGGCGAGGTCCTGCGGGACCTGCTGGCCGAGGGCGGTCCCGTACCGGCGGTCCGGCTGACCCGGATCTTCCGGCAGGCCCAGCAGTCGGGCGTGGTCACCAACGCCCACCGGATCAACACCGGCCTGCCGCCGCTCACCGAAGGACTGCCCGACTTCTTCCTGTTCGCGGAGGAGGACACCGAGGAGGCCGGGCGGCTCGCCGTGGACGTGGCCGCCCGGCGGATTCCGGCCAGGTTCGGCCTCGACCCGCGCCGCGACATCCAGGTGCTGGCGCCCATGCACCGCGGCCCGGCCGGCGCCGGAAACCTCAACGGGCTGCTCCAGCAGGCCATCACCCCGGCCCGGCCGGACCTGCCGGAGAAGCGGTTCGGCGGCCGGGTCTTCCGCGTCGGCGACAAGGTCACCCAGATCCGGAACAACTACGAGAAGGGAGCCAACGGCGTCTTCAACGGCACGGTCGGCGTGGTGACCGCCCTCGACGTGGACGAGCAGCGGCTGACGGTGCGGACGGAGGAGGACGAGGAGGTGGGGTACGAGTTCACCGAGCTGGACGAGCTGGCGCACGCGTACGCCGTCACCATCCACCGTTCCCAGGGGAGTGAATATCCGGCCGTGGTGATCCCCGTCACCACCGGGGCTTGGATGATGCTCCAGCGCAACTTGCTCTATACGGCGGTGACCAGGGCGAAGAAACTCGTCGTGCTGGTCGGGTCCCGCAAAGCGCTCGGCCAAGCGGTGCGTACCGTTTCCGCAGGCAGGAGGTTCACGGCGGTCGCGCCCAGGCTGTCCGGACGGCTACCGGTGGGGAACATCACCTAGATGATCGATCATTTGGGGTTCACGCACCGGTGCGGAGGGGGCAGGATGGGCTGGTTGAAGGCACTCAGTGCCGTCAAAAGCACCAAAGGCCGACCCCGAGTGCACTCTCCTGCGCCAAATGGGGGAAGGTAGAGGCAGTCAGGGCACCTCGAAGAAGAGGCACTACGTCGGTGAGGGATGACGTGAGCGACAACTCTGTAGTACTCCGGTACGCGGACGGTGAATACACCTACCCGGTGGTCGAAAGCACCGTCGGTGACCAGGGCTTCGACATCTCGAAGCTGAGGGCCCAGACCGGGCTCGTCACCTTGGACAGCGGCTACGGCAACACCGCCGCCTACAAGTCCGCGATCACCTACCTCGACGGTGAGCAGGGCATCCTGCGTTACCGCGGTTACCCGATCGAGCAGCTGGCCGAGCGTTCGACCTTCATCGAGGTCGCGTACCTGCTGATCAACGGTGAGCTGCCGACCGTCGACCAGCTCGCGTCTTTCCGCAACGAGATCACCCAGCACACGCTGCTGCACGAGGACGTGAAGCGCTTCTACGACGGCTTCCCGCGTGACGCGCACCCGATGGCGATGCTGTCCTCCGTGGTCAGCGCGCTGTCGACGTTCTACCAGGACAGCCACAACCCGTTCGACGAGAAGCAGCGGCACCTCTCGACGATCCGCCTGCTGGCCAAGCTCCCGACGATCGCGGCCTACGCGTACAAGAAGTCGGTCGGCCACCCGGTCGTCTACCCGCGCAACGACCTCGGCTACGTCGAGAACTTCCTGCGCATGACGTTCTCCGTGCCGGCCCAGGAGTACGACCTGGACCCGGTCGTCGTCTCGGCGCTCGACAAGCTGCTCATCCTGCACGCGGACCACGAGCAGAACTGCTCCACCTCCACCGTGCGTCTGGTCGGCTCCTCGCAGGCGAACATGTTCGCCTCGATCTCGGCCGGCATCTCGGCCCTGTGGGGCCCGCTGCACGGCGGCGCCAACCAGTCCGTCCTCGAGATGCTGGAAGGCATCAAGAACGACGGCGGCGACGTCGACGCCTTCATCCGCAAGGTGAAGAACAAGGAAGACGGCGTCCGCCTCATGGGCTTCGGGCACCGCGTCTACAAGAGCTTCGACCCCCGGGCGAAGATCATCAAGGCGGCGGCGCACGACGTCCTCTCGGCGCTGGGCAAGAGCGACGAGCTGCTCGACATCGCGCTCAAGCTGGAAGAGCACGCGCTGGCCGACGAGTACTTCGTCGAGCGCAACCTCTACCCGAACGTGGACTTCTACACCGGCCTGATCTACCGGGCCATGGGCTTCCCCACCGAGATGTTCACCGTGCTCTTCGCGCTCGGCCGCCTTCCCGGCTGGATCGCCCAGTGGCACGAGATGATCAAGGAGCCGGGTTCCCGCATCGGCCGCCCGCGCCAGATCTACACCGGCGAGGTCCTGCGCGACTTCGTCCCGGTCGAGGCCCGCTGACCCGAGGTACTCGAAGCTCTCGAAGCTTGCGAAAAGCGCCCCGCCGTCGATCCCCCCACGGGTCGACGGTCGGGGCGCTTTCCTTTCCCCGGAACGGATTCCCCCCACGGGACCCGAGCCGGGGTGTCGGCGGGGAGCGCACGCGCGGTGCGCTCCGGTGGGGTGTCTGCCGGGACCCGTACGGGTCGGGAGGGCCGCTCAAAGCACCCCGTTGAGCACGCGTCCCGGCCGGCTGATGCCCGGACGTCCCCCAAGACCCCCGTGAACGTCCCCCAAGACGTTCTCGGCATCGCCCCATTAGACCCACTGCGGTGCCGGATGGTTACGTTGCAATCACTGTGATCTGCGTCTCCCGTGAAGAAACTGTGAGCAGCGTGAGGAGAAGATCCTTCAGCGGAAGGTTCGCAACCGGAGGCTGTTGCTCACCACGAAAACGGAGGAGAACGCCATCGCGGCCCCCGCAATCATCGGGTTGAGCAGGCCTGCGGCAGCGAGCGGCAGGGCCGCCACGTTGTAGCCGAAGGCCCAGAACAGGTTGCCCTTGATGATGGCCAGGGTCCGGCGCGAGAGCCGGATCGCGTCCGCCGCAACCCGCAGATCCCCCCGTACGAGTGTCAGGTCGCCCGCCTCGATCGCGGCGTCGGTGCCGGTGCCCATCGCCAGCCCCAGGTCCGCCTGGGCCAGCGCGGCCGCGTCGTTGACCCCGTCGCCCACCATGGCGACCGTGCGGCCCTGCGCCTGGAGCCGGCGTACGACGTCCACCTTGTCCTGCGGGAGCACTTCGGCGATCACTTCGTCGATGCCGACCGCGTGGGCCACCGTCTCGGCGACCGCCTTGTTGTCGCCGGTCAGCAGCACCGGGGTCAGGCCCAGCGCCCGCAGCCGTGACACCGCCTCGGCGCTGGTCTCCTTGACGGCGTCGGCGACGGTCAGCACGCCGCGGGCCTCGCCGTCCCAGGCCACCAGCACGGCGGTGCCGCCCTCGGCCTCCGCGGCCGCCCTGGCCTCCGCGAGGGCGGCCGGCAGGGGGATCGACCAGTCGGCCAGCAGCCGCTCGCGGCCGACCAGGACGGCGTGTCCGTCGACCACGCCCTGTACGCCGAGGCCGGCGAGGGACTCGAAGGACTCCGGGACCGGCAGGGCGCCCGCCCGCTCGGCGGCCCCGGTGGCGATGGCCCGGGCGATCGGGTGCTCGGAAGCGTGCTCCAGCGCACCGGCGAGGCGCAGCAGTTCCCGCTCGTCCACGCCCTCGGCGGTGTGCGCGGCGGACAGGGTCATCCGGCCGGTGGTGACCGTACCGGTCTTGTCGAGCACGACCGTGTCCACGCGGCGGGTGGACTCCAGCACCTCGGGGCCCTTGATCAGGATGCCGAGCTGCGCGCCCCGTCCGGTGCCGACCATCAGTGCGGTCGGCGTGGCCAGGCCCAGGGCGCAGGGGCAGGCGATGATCAGGACGGCCACGGCGGCGGTGAAGGCGGCGGTGGGGTTGTCGGTGATCAGCAGCCAGGTGACCCAGGTGCCGAGCGCCAGGACCAGGACGACCGGCACGAAGACCCCGGAGATCCGGTCGGCCAGGCGCTGAACCTCGGCCTTGCCGTTCTGCGCCTCCTCGACGAGCCGGGCCATCCGGGCGAGCTGGGTGTCGGCGCCGATCCTGGTGGCCTGGACGACCAGGCGGCCCGAGGCGTTGACGGTGGCGCCGGTGACGGAGTCGCCCACGCCGACCTCGACCGGGACGGACTCGCCCGTGAGCATCGAGGCGTCCACCGCGGAGGCGCCCTCGACGACCGTGCCGTCGGTGGCGATCTTCTCGCCGGGCCGGACGACGAACCGGTCGCCGACCGCGAGCTGCGCCACCGGGATCCGTACCTCGGCCCCGCCGCGCAGGACGGCGACGTCCTTCGCGCCCAGCTCCAGCAGGGCCTTGAGGGCCGCGCCCGCCTTCCGCTTGGAGCGGGCCTCCAGGTAGCGGCCGAGCAGGATGAAGGTGACGACTCCGGCGGCGACTTCCAGGTAGATCGAGGAGGAGCCGTCCGTACGGGAGACGGTCAGGTCGAAGCCGTGCCGCATGCCCGGCATCCCGGCGTGGCCGAAGAACAGGGCCCACAGCGACCAGAGGAAGGCGGCGAGCGTGCCGACCGAGACCAGGGTGTCCATGGTGGCCGCGCCGTGGCGGGCATTGGTCCAGGCGGCCTTGTGGAAGGGGAGGGCGCCCCAGACGACCACGGGGGCGGCCAGGGTCAGCGAGAGCCACTGCCAGTTGTCGAACTGGAGGGCCGGGACCATGGAGAGCAGGACGACGGGCAGGGCGAGGACGGCGGAGACCAGCAGCCGCTGGCGCAGTGCGGCCAGCTCGGGGTCGGGCGCGGCCCCGGCGCCGGGGTGCGCGGCCTCCGGATCCGGCTCCGGTGGCGGGGGTTCCTCGGCGGTGTAGCCGGTCTTGACGACCGTCGCGATCAGGTCGGCGACCCGGACGCCGTCCCCGTACGAGACGCGGGCCTTCTCGGTGGCGTAGTTCACCGTGGCGGTGACCCCGTCCATCCGGTTCAGCTTCTTCTCGATGCGGGCGGCGCAGGAGGCGCAGGTCATCCCGCCGATGGTCAGCTCGACCTCGGCGGCTCCGGCCGCCGCTATGGGTCCGTCGTGCACTGTGCTGCTGCTCATGTCCGGCTCCAGGGGGAGGGCCGGGTCGTACGGAACCAGTATGAGCTGGCCGGCACGACCCGGCAGGGTGCTGCGGAGGAGGGGAGGGCGCTCAGCCGGCCTGGCCGGCGAACTCGTACCCGGCCTCGTCCACGGCGGCGCGCACGTCGTCCTCGGCGAGCGGGGCGGCGGAGACCACGGTGACCTCGCCGGTCGCGGCGACCGCCTTGACCGAGCTGACGCCGGGCAGCGCGGAGAGTTCGCCGGTCACCGCGCCCTCGCAGTGGCCGCAGGTCATGCCGCTCACCCGGTAGACGGTGGTGGTCTGGGTGTCCGTCTCGGCACTCATGTCGTTCTCCTCTTCAAGGGCGTGTCCGGTCGCCGGGGGCGGTGGTGACGCGGATGTTCTCGCTCCACCGTCCTCCCGCCACTCGAAGACTATACCCCTAGGGGGTATCAATGCGAGCGTCCGGGGCCGTGTCGGGAGCGGTGTCGGGGTGGATTCCGGAGCCGCGGCCGGGTCAGTGGGGGCGGGGGGTGGCGAGCATCGGCTCCAGGTAGCGCAGCAGCACGGTCTTCAGCTCGGCGACGTACGCGGCGCGCTCGGCGCCCTCGCTCGCCAGGATCAGGTCGAGCGCCGCCTTGAAGACGCCCAGGACCATGGCGGAGACGCGGTTGAGCTCCTCGGGCGAGCCGTCCGGGCAGAAGGCGCGCAGGACGCCCTGGACCCGCTCCAGCAGGCCGGAGTGCAGCTCCTCGCGCTCCTGGGTGATGCCGGGGATGCCTGAGCCGTGCATGAGGGCCCAGAAGGCCGGGTTCTCGCAGTTGAAGGCGATGACCGGGTCCAGGACGGCGTCGAGCAGCTCGGGCAGGGGCTTGTCCAGGTTCTCGGGGAGGAAGGCCTGGCCGTGCATGTCGCGGGCGCGCCGCAGCAGCTCGTCGCCCAGGTGGATCGCGATGGCCTCCTTGTTCGGGAAGAACTGGTAGAGCGTGCCCGGCGACACCTCCGCCTCGCGGGCGATGGCGTTGGTGCTGGCCGCGGCGTAGCCGGTACGGCAGAACACGCTGGCGGCGGCCTCCAGGAGCTGGGCGATCCGGCGTTCGCCGCGGGCCTGGCGGCGCGGGGCGGCCGTCTTCCCGGCGGCGCTCTTGGTGGCGCTCTTGGCGGTGCGCTTGGTGGCGGTCCCGGCGGTGGTGCCGGCGGTGGTTGCGGCGGTGGTGCCGACGGTGCTCTTGGCGGCCTTCCGGGCCGTCTTCGTCGCCGTCTTCTTGGCCACGGTGCTTTTGGTGGCCTCTGGGGCCTTGGCGGCGTTTTCGGCCTGGGGCCTCTCGGGCATGTCGCGTCCCTTGCTTCCCGTGGGTGATTGACAAACACGAGAGGTCGCTCGCATTCTTGGAAAACGCGAGCGACTGCTCGTGTTTGCCAGCTTAAATCGTCTGGCAATCACGGTGAAGGGGACACCGAGTCATGTCCGAAGTCAAAAAACCGCCGTCGTCAGGGGAGAGCGGCCGGTGGACCCGGATCGTCACGGCCCGGCCGCGGCTTTCGCTGCTGCTCGCCCTCGTGGTCACGGCCCTGGCCGTCCTCGCCGGCGGCGGCGTCGCCGACCGGATGGGCAGCGGCGGCTGGGAGGACCCGGACGCCCGGTCCACCTATGCCGCCAAGGTGCTGGAGCGCGAGTTCCCGGGCTCCCAGCCGAACCTGCTCCTGCTGGTGGACGCCGGGCCGGGGGCCTCCGGGGTGGATGATCCGGCCGTCGCCGCCGAAGCCGAGCGTCTGACGGCGCGGCTCGCCTCCGAGCAGGGGGTGGCCGGGGTCGGCTCCTACTGGCGCACGCACCTGCCCGCGCTGCGCTCCGAGAACGGCCGGCAGGCCCTGATCGCCGCCCGCGTCCTCGGCGACGAGAAGACCCGCGCTGCGGTGCTGGAGAAGATCGCCCCGCGTTACCGGGGCGAGCACGGGCCGGTCAGCGTCTCCCTCGGGGGGCCGGTCGCCGTCCAGCGCGAGGTGACCACCACCATCCAGGAGGACCTGCTGCGCGCCGAGGTGATCGCCCTGCCGGTGACCCTCGTCCTGCTCGTCCTCGTCTTCGGCAGCGCCGTGGCGGCGCTGCTGCCGCTGGGCGTCGGCATCGTCGCCATCCTCGGCACCAACGCCGTGCTGCGCGGCCTGACCGAGTTCACCGACGTCTCCGTCTTCGCCCAGAACCTCACCACCGCGCTGGGCCTCGGCCTCGCCATCGACTACGCCCTGTTCATCGTGCGGAGGTTCCGCGAGGAGCTCGCCGCCGGGCGGGATCCGGTGGCGGCCGTGGGGGCCACCTTGCGCACCGCCGGGCGCACGGTGCTGTTCTCGGCGCTGACCGTGGCCGTCTCGCTCTCGGCGATGCTGTTCTTCCCGATGTACTTCCTGCGCTCCTTCGCCTACGCCGGGGTCGCGGTGGTCCTGCTCGCCGCGGCCGCCGCCCTCGTCCTGCTGCCGGCGGCGCTGGTGCTCCTCGGGGAGCGGGTCAACTCCCTCGACCTGCGCCGGCTGTGGCGGCGCAGACGGTCCGCGGCGGGGACCGGGAAGCCGGGCGCGGCCGCCGTGGCCGGCGCCGGGACGGGCGGGGGCTGGGCGCGGACGACCGCGCTGGTGATGCGCCGGGCCCCGGTGTTCGCCATCGCCACCACGGCCGGGCTGCTGCTCCTCGGACTGCCCTTCCTCGGGGTGAAGTTCGGCACCGTGGACGACCGGCAGCTGCCGGAGACCGCCGCCTCCCACCTGGTCCAGCAGCAGATCCGCGACGGCTTCCCGGGCAGCCCCGGCGCCGGGCTGACCGTGCTGGCCGAGGGTGCGGCCGGCCCCGCCGACCTCACCGCCTACCGGGACCGGCTGGCCGCCGTGCCCGGGGTGCGGGTGGAGGGCCCGGTGAGTTCCGGATCCGCGCCGGGGTACGCGTACTTCTCGGTGGTCACCGGCGGCGAACCGGTGGGCCGGCAGGCCCAGGACCTCGTCGGCGTGGTCCGGAAGGTCGACGCGCCCTTCGACACCGCGGTGACCGGACAGGCGGCGGTCCTCGTCGACGCCCAGAAGGCGATAGCGGAGAAACTCCCGGCCGCGCTGGCCCTGGTGGTCCTGGCCACGCTGCTGCTGGTCTTCCTGCTCACCGGAAGCGTGCTGATCCCCGTCCAGGCGGTCCTGCTCAACGCGCTGAGTCTGACGGCGATGTTCGGGGCGGTGGTCTGGGTCTTCCAGGACGGCCACCTGTCCGGGCCGCTCTCCTTCACCTCCACCGGGGACATCGAGACCACCCTGCCCGTGCTGATGTTCTGCATCGCCTTCGGACTCTCCATGGACTACGGGGTCTTCCTCATATCCCGGATCAAGGAGGAGTACGAGCGGACCGGGGACCACGAGGGGGCCGTGCGCACCGGACTGGTCCGCACCGGCGGCCTGATCACCGCGGCGGCCGTGATCCTGGCGGTGGTGATGGTGGCCATCGGCAGCTCCCGGGTGACCAACACCAAGATGCTGGGACTCGGGATCGCGCTGGCCGTGCTGATGGACGCCCTGGTCGTACGGAGCCTCCTGGTTCCGGCGGTCATGAAGCTGACGGGGAGGGCAACCTGGTGGGCGCCGGGGCCGCTGCGGCGACTGCACGAGCGGTTCGGGCTGAGCGAGGGGGAATCCGCGCCGGCCGCGGCGCCGCCGACGGCAGGGGAGGCCTCGGGGCAGGCCCCGGAGCCGGACCGCATACCGGCGGGCAGCCGCTAGTCCTCTGGCCGTGGTCGCTGCGGCCCGCCCGGGCCGTCCTTCCCGGTGGCGGCCCCGGCGGCCGGGTCCGCCACCGGGTCCGCCGCCGGGCCTCAGTCCTCGCGGCGGCCCCGGTTGCCGGGGCGGCGGGCCACCCAGGTGCGGATCGTGTCGGCGTACCAGTAGGGCTTGCCGCCTTCCACGTGGTCGGGGGCGGGGAGCAGCCCGTGCTTGCGGTACGAGCGCACCGTGTCCGGCTGGACCCGGATATGGGCGGCGATCTCCTTGTACGACCACAGCTGTCGGTCGCTCATCCACGACACCTCCTTGTCCACGAGGCGGGGCCGGCCGGGAGGCCGTCGGGGGAGCCGACACGTGGACAGTGACGATCACTCGGGTTGTGCCCGGAGAACGACAGAGGGTGAAGGCAGGGGAGGCCTTGTCGACTGCCTGTGACGAAATACCCGTGTAATGAGGACATGTGTGACACAAGGGCGACGCCTGTGACACATGCGGCACAACGGGGTGGAGCGGGAGGGGGGTTCAGCGGTAGAGGGCGGGGCGTTCCACCAGCTCCACCGGGGTCCGTGCGCCGCTGTGCGCGGCGGCGAGCCCCGCCGTGGAGACGGCGGCCGCCGCGTAGCCGTCCCAGGCGTCGGGACCGGTCACCCGGCCCTGTGCGGCCGCTGCCACCCAGCGCCGCAGCTGGCGGTCGTACGCATCGGCGAAGCGCACGGTGAAGTCCTGCGGGATCTCGCCGTAGCTGTGGCCCGCGGACCGGACGAGCATCGTCTGTCCCTCGCCGATCTGGGCGCTGCCGGACTCGCCGACCGCCTCGCAGCGGACCTCGTAGCCGAAGCCGCAGTTGACGAAGATCTCCACGTCGACGATCGCCCCGCCCGCGGTCTCCAGCAGCACCAGCCGGGGATCGCGCAGCCCCTCGGGGGCCGCCGAGCTGGGCGTGGGGGAGAGTACGGAGACCGCCGTGATCTCCTGCCCCAGCAGCCAGCGCGCCGCGTCGACCTCGTGCACGACGGAGTCGGAGATCAGCATGTCGCTGGTGAAGAAGGAGGGCGAGGAGGCGTTGCGGTGCCGGCAGTGCAGGAACAGCGGCCGGCCGATCCCGCCCGCGTCCAGCAGCGCCTTCAACCGCTCGTACTCGGCATCGAACCGCCGCATGAACCCCACCTGCACCAGGCGCCGGCCCAGCCGCCGTTCGGCCTCCATCACCCGCAGCGCCCCCGCCGGATCCGGGGTCAGCGGCTTCTCGCACAGCACCGGCAACTCCCGTGCCAGGGCGAGCAGGATCGCCTCCTCGTGGGCGGGCCCGGGGGAGGCGATCAGTACGGCCTGTACTCCGGGTGCCGCTATCGCCGCCGCCGGATCCGTGTGCGCGCTCGCCCCGTCCAGACCCGCCGCGACCGCCTTGACCCGGTCACCGTCCGGATCGGCCACGGCCACCACGCGGGCCCCGCCCACCGTCCGCCCGATCCGGCGGACGTGGTCGGCGCCCATCTTCCCCGTCCCGATGACGGCGATGCCCAGGGTGCTCATCTCGTGTTCCCTCCGGGGAGTCAGCGGGCGCCGCAGGAGCGCAGGTAGGCGCGGGTGCGGCGGGCGATCGGCAGCGGCCGGTCGGGCGGGCACGGGTACATGTCCTGCTCCACGATGGCGAAGAGGTCCACGCCGAGCCGCTGGGCGGCCGCGAGGACGGGCTCCAGAGCGGGCACCCCCGACGGCGGCTCGCACATCACCCCGCGGGCCACGGCCGGCCCGAAGGGCAGCTGCTCCGCGAGGACTTCGGCGAGGATCCGCGGGTCGACCTGCTTGAGGTGGAGGTAGCCGATCCGCTCGGCGAACGTCTCGATGGCCTGGACGCTGTCGCCGCCGCAGTAGGCGTAGTGCCCGGTGTCCAGGCACAGGGAGACCAGGTCCGGGTCGGTGGCGTCCAGGAAGCGGGCCACGTTCTCAGGAGTGTCGATGTGCGTGTCGGCGTGCGGGTGGACGACGATCCGCAGCCCGTACCGGTCCCGCACCTCGCGCCCCAGGCGCTCGGTCTGCGTGGTCAGTTCACGCCATTGCCCGGGGCTGAGGGCGCGGTCCTCCAGCACCTTGCCCGTCTTGTCGTCGCGCCAGAAGGACGGGATGACGACGAGGTGGCCCGCGCCCACGGCCTGGGCGAGCGCCGCGATCCGCGACACGTGCTCCCAGGTGTCCTCCCAGACGGCGGGCCCGTGATGGAGTCCGGTGAAGACGGTGCCGGCGCTGACGCGCAGACCCCGTTCGGCGGTCTCGTCGGCGAGGCGGACGGGGTCGGTGGGGAGGTAGCCGTACGGGCCGAGCTCGATCCACTCGTACCCGGAGTCGGCGACCTCGTCGAGGAACCGCTCCCACGGGGTCTGGAGCGGATCGTCGGGGAACCAGACACCCCAGGAGTCCGGAGCCGAACCGATGCGGATACGGGTCAACGCGGGCGGGGAGGACGTCATGACGGCCACCTTAGGGGGCGAGACGAGTGGGAGGACTGCCTGTGACGACCGCGGACGATGTCACGTTCGACCTGATCACCATGGGGCGGATCGGGGTGGATCTCTACCCGCTGAGAACGGGTGTACCGCTGGCGGAGGCGGACACGTTCGGGAAGTTCCTGGGCGGCTCGCCCACCAACGTGGCCGTCGCGGCGGCCCGGCTGGGCCGCCGGGTGGCGGTGATCACCCGGACCGGAGCCGACCCCTTCGGCGCCTATCTCCGCGCCGAGCTGCGCGGATTCGGGGTGGACGACCGGTGGGTGGGGGAGGTGGCGCGGTACCCGACCCCGCTGACGTTCTGCGAGATCTTCCCGCCCGACGACTTTCCGCTGTACTTCTACCGGCTGCCCAAGGCTCCTGACCTGGAGATCGACCCGGGTGAGCTGGACCTGGCGGCCGTACGGGCCGCGCGGGTGTTCTGGATGACGGGGACGGGCCTGAGCGCGGAGCCGAGCCGCTCCGCCACCCTCGCCGCGCTGGAGGCGCGCTCGAAGTCCGGGATCACGGTCTTCGACCTCGACTGGAGGCCGATGCTGTGGGAAGGGGACCCGGGCGAGGCGTACGCGCGGGCGCTGGGCCTCGCCACGGTGGCGGTCGGCAACGTCCAGGAGTGCGCGATCGCGACCGGCGAGAGCGACCCGCGGGCCGCGGCGCGGGCACTGCTCGCGGCCGGGGTGGAGCTGGCGGTGGTGAAACGGGGGCCGGAAGGGGTGCTGGCGGTGCGGCGGGACGGGACCGTGGTGGAGGCCGCTCCGGTGCCGGTGAAGGTGGTGAACGGGCTGGGTGCCGGGGACGCGTTCGGAGGCGCCCTGTGCCACGGGCTGCTGGCGGGATGGGAGCTGGAGCGGGTGCTCCGCTTCGCCAACGCGGCCGGGGCGATCGTGGCTTCGAGGCTGGCGTGCTCGGTGGCGATGCCGTACGGGAAGGAAGTGGAGGAGGTGCTGGAGTCGTGACGCTGACGGCATCGCACGAGATGGAGTTCGCGGCGCTGCGGGTGCTGGAACTCGGGCCGGGAGAGGCCCACGCGCACGCGTGCGGGGACCGGGAGTGGATCGTCCTCCCGCTGGCGGGGGGTTGCACGATCCGCTGCGCGGAGCCCGCGCCGCGATCGCAGGCGGGGCCGGACCGGCAGGTGTTCGAACTCCGCGGGAGAAAGGGCGTGTTCAGCGGGCCGACCGACTTCGCGTACCTGCCCCGGGGCGGGCAGGCCGAGATCGTCTCCGCCGCCGGGGGGCGGTTCGCGCTCGTCGGGGCACGGTGCGAGAACGTGCTGCCCGCCCGGTACGGTCCGGCCGGCGGCGTCCCCGTCGAGATCCGCGGAGCCGGCCACTGCTCGCGCCAGGTCAACAACTTCGGCGCCGCCGGCGTCTTCGACTGCGACCGGCTCATCGCCGTCGAGGTGCTCACCCCCGGCGGGAACTGGTCCTCATACCCGCCCCACAAGCACGACGAGTTCGACCCCGGCCACGAATCCCGCCTCGAAGAGGTCTACTACTTCGAAATCGCCCCGCACGGCGACACGCCCGGCGTCGGCTACCAGCGTGTCAGCCCCTCCCCCGCCGGGAAGACCGACATCCTCACCGAGGTGAGGACCGGGGACGCGGTGCTCATCCCGGACGGCTGGCACGGGCCCTCCATCGCCGCCCCCGGGCACGACATGTACTACCTCAACGTGATGGCCGGGCCCCCCGGCCAGCCCCGCGAGTGGCTGATCCGGGACCACCCCGGCCACGCCTGGATCCGGGACACCTGGACCGGCCGGGACGCCGACCCCCGGCTGCCCTTCCACCGACCCCGAGCGGAGGACGAGACCCGATGAGGCTCACCGTCGCCCAGGCCCTCGTACGGTTCCTGGCCGCCCAGCACACCGAGCGCGACGGGCACAGGCAGCGGCTGATCGCCGCCACCTGGGGCATCTTCGGGCACGGGAACGTCGCCGGTGTCGGCCAGGCCCTCCTGGAGAGCGGACCGGGCGAGATGCCCTTCCTCCAGGGGCGCAACGAGCAGGCCATGGTGCACGCCGCCGTCGGGTACGCCCGCCAGTGCGGGCGGCTCTCGGCCCACGCCGTCACCACCTCGATCGGGCCCGGCGCCACCAACCTCGTCACCGGGGCCGCCCTCGCCACCATCAACCGGATCCCCGTGCTCCTCCTGCCCGGGGACACCTTCGCCACCCGGCCCGCCGATCCCGTCCTCCAGCAGCTGGAGGTGCCCTACGCCGGCGACGTCTCCGTCAATGACACGCTGCGCCCCGTCTCCCGCCACTTCGACCGGATCACCCGCCCCGAGGCCCTGATCCCGGCCGCCCTCCAGGCGATGCGGGTGCTCACCGACCCCGTCCAGACCGGCGCGGTGACGCTGGCGCTGCCCCAGGACGTCCAGACCGAGGCGTACGACTGGCCGCCCGGGTTCTTCGCCGAGCGCGTGTGGGCCGTACGCCGGCCCCGGCCCGACCGGGACGAGCTCGCCCGGGCCGCCGCGGCCGTACGGGGATCCGCGCGCCCGCTGATCATCGCCGGCGGCGGGATCCGGCACAGCGCGGCCCAGAGCGCGCTGGCCGAGTTCGCCGGGGCCACCGGGATCCCGGTCGCCTCCACGCAGGCCGGCAAGGGGGCGCTCCCGTACGACCACCCCGCCGACGTCGGCGGCATCGGGCACACCGGCACGGCCACCGCCGACGAGCTGGCCCGCGGCGCCGACCTGGTCATCGCCGCCGGGACCCGGCTGACGGACTTCACCACCGCATCGGGGACCCTGTTCCAGAGCCCCGCCGTCCGCTTCCTCGGACTCAACCTCGACCCGTACGACGCCTACAAACTCGCCGGTCAGCCGGTGGTCTGCGATGCGCGGGCGGGCCTGGAGGAACTCCTGGCCGCGGTTGCCGGGTACCGCGTGGACCCCGGGTACGAAACGGCGTACAAAGAAAAGAAAAGCGGTTGGGAGCTGCTGGTCGACCGGGCCTACGCGGCCCCCGACGAGGACCGCGCCCCGACGCAGGCGCAGGTGCTCGGGCTGCTCGACGCGGTGGTCGGCCCCGAGGACATCCTGATCAACGCCGCCGGCTCCCTCCCCGGCGACCTGCACAAACTGTGGCGGGCCCGCTCGGCCGACCAGTACCACGTGGAGTACGGGTACTCCTGCATGGGCTACGAGATCCCGGCGGCGATCGGAGTCGCGCTCGCCGCCCCCGGCCGCCCGGTCTGGGCGCTGGTCGGCGACGGGACGTACCTCATGAACCCGACCGAGCTGGTCACGGCCGTACAGGAGGGCATCCCGATCAAGGTGGTGATCCTCGACAACCACGGCTACGCCTCCATCGGCGGCCTCTCCGGGGCGGTGGGCGCGGAGGGCTTCGCCACCGCGTACCGCTTCCGGGCGGAGGACGGTTCGTACACCGGCGCGCCGCTTCCGGTGGACCTCGCGGCCAACGCGGCCTCCCTCGGGATGGCCGTGATCCGCACCCGCACCATCGATGACCTGCGGAAAGCCCTCGCTGAAGCGCGTGCGGCGGACCGTCCCACATGTGTCTACGCACAGACCCGAACACCCGACACTGTGTCGGGCCCGCCCCCGGCACAGGCGTGGTGGGATGTTCCTGTGGCCGAGACCGCGACACGGAAATCCGCGGCCGCGGCCCGCGAAGAGTACGACCGGCAAGCCGCGCAGCGACGTCGCCATCTGTGAAGGAGCAATAGGCATGAAGACCGTCAACCACTGGATCGGTGGCAAGACCGTCGAGGGCGCGTCGGGGAACTACGGCCCGGTCACCGACCCGGCCACCGGCGAGGTCACCACGCAGGTCGCGCTCGCGTCGGCCGATGAGGTCGACGCCGCCGTGCAGGTCGCCCGCGAGGCCTTCCAGACCTGGGGCCAGTCCTCGCTGGCCGCCCGCACCAAGGTGCTCTTCGCGTACCGCGCCCTGCTGGACGCCAACCGCGACGCGATCGCCGAGCTGATCACCGCCGAACACGGCAAGGTCCACTCGGACGCGCTGGGCGAGGTGGCGCGCGGCCTGGAGATCGTGGAGCTGGCCTGCGGTATCACCACGCAGCTCAAGGGCGAGCTGTCGACCTCCGTCTCCAGCCGGGTGGACGTCTCGTCGATCCGCCAGCCGCTGGGCGTGGTCGCGGGCATCACCCCGTTCAACTTCCCGGCGATGGTGCCGATGTGGATGTTCCCGCTGGCCGTGGCCTGCGGAAACACCTTCATCCTCAAGCCGAGCGAGAAGGACCCGTCGGCCGCCAACAAGCTGGCCGAGCTGGCCTCCGAGGCCGGCCTGCCGGCCGGTGTGCTCAACGTCGTCCACGGTGACAAGGTTGCCGTCGACGCGCTGCTCGCCCACCCGGGCATCGCGGCGGTCTCCTTCGTCGGCTCGACGCCGATCGCCCGCCACATCCACACCACGGCCTCCGCGAACGGCAAGCGGGTCCAGGCGCTGGGCGGCGCCAAGAACCACATGCTGGTGCTGCCGGACGCCGACCTGGACGCGGCCGCCGACGCGGCCGTCTCGGCCGCGTACGGCTCGGCCGGCGAGCGCTGCATGGCGATCTCGGCGGTCGTGGCCGTCGGATCGATCGGCGACGAGCTGGTGGAGAAGATCCGCGAGCGCGCCGAGAAGATCAAGATCGGCCCCGGCAACGACCCGACCTCCGAGATGGGCCCGCTGATCACGGCCGCCCACCGCGACAAGGTCGCCTCGTACGTCAAGGGCGCGGCCGACCAGGGCGCGGACGTGGTCCTCGACGGCACGGGGTACACGGTCGGCGGGTTCGAGAACGGCCACTGGATCGGCCTCTCGCTGCTGGACAACGTCAAGACCGACTCCGACGCCTACCGCGACGAGATCTTCGGACCGGTGCTGTGCGTGCTGCGCGCCGAGACCTACGAGGAGGGTGTGGCGCTCATCAACGCCTCGCCGTTCGGCAACGGCACGGCGATCTTCACCCGTGACGGCGGCGCGGCCCGCCGCTTCCAGCTGGAGATCGAGGCGGGCATGGTCGGCGTCAACGTGCCGATCCCGGTGCCGGTGGGCTACCACTCCTTCGGCGGCTGGAAGGACTCGCTCTTCGGCGACCACCACATCTACGGGAACGACGGCATCCACTTCTACACCCGCGGCAAGGTCGTCACGACCCGCTGGCCGGACCCGTCCGAAGCCCCGGCGGGCGTGGACCTGGGCTTCCCCCGCAACCACTGACCGCGTTCGCCACCGAAGGACCGGCTCGCCTCCCGCACCCCTCACGCGGGAGGCGAGCTCGTTTTCAACGCGCGGCGGCCAAGTCCGGTGCGGGTTCGGACTGTTCCTCGGGGGAGCGGCGGCGGCGCCGCAGGATCAGGAAGGTGAGTGCGGCGCCCGCCAGCACCAGCAGCGCACCGAGGGCCGGCCACGGCACGGCGACGAACTCCGCCTCCGATGCGGAGGCGAGGTCCGGATAGGCCGTCGCCCCGGCCGAGATCCTCACGGTCACCCAGTCCGACTGCGGTGCGTCCGACCAGGGTTCGGTCAGCTCGATGCGCTGGCCGGGCAGCAGCACCAGCTTCAGCTCGCGGGCCGGCCGGTCCAGCACCGTACGCCCGAACAGCCCCTCGGCGGACACCGCCACCTTGGGTTCGACGACCACGTTGCCCCGGTTGACCAGCGTGTACGAGACCGTGGCGCGGGCGCTCTTGACCCACGGCAGCAGCGGCGCGGACCGGCTGACCTTCACGTCCTCCACGCTCAGCCCCGGGGTCACCGGCCCCGGCACCCGGAAGTACAGCCGCGAGCCGACCTGCCGTTTCACTCCGACCTGGACCTTGCCCTCCTGCCGGATGCCCTCTACGGCGGTGTTGAGGGCGACGATCCCGCCGACGTGGTCGCCGGGCGTCGCGTCCTCGGGGACCTTCACCGTGAACGGGATGTCCTTGCGGCCCTTGGGCGGCACGGTCACCGTGGTGGCCGCCTCGGGTGCCAGCGCGATCCACGCGCCCACGTCCTTGGGCTTCTGTTCCACCGGCAGCAGCGCGAAGGCGCCGCCCGCCGGGGTGTTCACGGCGTCGGTGGCGAAGATCTGGAAGGTCAGCTCCCGGTCGGAGGAGTTCAGGACGGTCACGCTGTCGCTGACCGTGGTCCCGGCCGCGCCCTGGTGGAAGAAGTACGCGCGGTCGGTCATCGCGGCGCCGGCCGGTGGCGTCGGGAACACCCCCCAAGTGCCGTTGTCCGCGGCCGTCGCCCGCACGGCCGGCCCCAGGAGCAGGCCCGCGACCAGCAGCAACAGGGTGAGGAGCGGACCGTACGGAGCGATGCGGGGGCGGGGGCGCATGGGCGGTTCTCCAGTCGGCGCGGTGGGCTGGGCGGGGGCGCGGGGCGCGGGCGGAAGGCGAAGGGGTGGTGCGGCGCCGTGGCGCCGCACCACCCTGGGTGCGCTGTTCCTGCGGGGTCAGGTGACTCCTGCCGGGGCGGACGATCCCTGCCGGGTCAGGAGATTCCTGCCGGGTCAGGCGATCGAGAAGGTGACGACCGTCTGGTAGGTGTCCGCGAACATGAACGGCGGGAGCTGGATCATCCCGGCGCCGCCGACGGCGAACTCACCGCCGGTCAGCTCGTCCCCGCCGGCCGCCTGCGAGGCGACCTTCAACGGGGTCTCGGAGATCGCGCCGGGCGTGCCCGCGGTGCAGGTGCTCGGGCTGTCCGGGTTGGTCACGGTGCAGGACGGCTGGATGCCGATCTGCGCCTTCGCCATCGAGTGGCCGGTCGCCTGGTTCAGGAACGGCGTACGGGTCGCCGTCACGTCCCAGCCGAGGGTGCCGCCGCGGAAGTCCTGGACGGTCGCGGCGTTGAACATGCCGACCACCGACTGGGCCTTGCCGTTGATGGTGACCGAGGGGAAGGCCACGGCCGGCTGGCCGTCCTTCGGGCCGAGCGCCAGCGGGCCGGGGAGGACCTCGATGTCGACCGGGTTCTTCACGCCCGCCTGGTCCTCCAGGTACACGAAGGACTTGTACGGGGTGACCGAGCCGTCGATCTTGACGGCGTCGGCCTTCTTGGTGACCGTGATGTTGCAGGTGGCGGCGCCGCTCGCGTCCGCCGTGCCGGTCCCGGTGTCACCGGTCGCCGCGCCCGCGAGCAGGGCGGAGCAGGTGACGGGGCCGGCCGGGAAGTTGGCGCCGTTGACGACGACGGCCGTGCCGGCCTTGCCGCTGTTGGGCGTCAGCTTGGTGGTGACCGGGTCCTTGGGCAGTGCCTCGACGGCGACCGAGCCGAGGGTGGCGCTCGGGCGGGGCGCCGGGGTGCAGGTCGTGGTGAAGACGGAACCGCTGAGGTCCGCGTCGGTGACCGCCAGGTCCAGCTTGACGTCGACCGCAGTCCCCTCGGTGCCGTCCGGGATCTTGATGGTCCCCGAGAAGGACTTCGGGTCGAGGGGGGTGCCGGCGACGACGCTGACGGTCTCGGGCGGGCTCGTGACGACCTGGGTGGTCGTGCCCACCTTGAGGGTGATCTTGGTGGTGTTCACCGTCGTGACGGAGAAGCCCGGGATCAGCGGGCTCGCACCCGGGTCGATCGTGATCGGTACGACGTCGCCGGCCTTGGCCGAATCGGGCACCGTGATCGTGTAGTTCTGGTTGCCCGAACCGTCCGGCTGCGGTGCGGGGGCATCGCAGTTCTCGAAGACGGGGGTGGTCACGGTCGCCGCCTGGGCGGTGCCGGTCAGGCCCGCCACGCCGCCCGCCAGCGCGAGGGACAGGGCGCCCGCCCCGGCCAGAATTCTTCGTCGGAACGTTGTACTCACTGGGTCGCGACTCCTTCGTCAGACGAACCCCTCCCCCCACCCGCTGTGTGGGGGAGGCCGAGCCGGTGCGGTGGCCGACATTGACGCGTCGCGGTGATGAGAAGTCAATGGCTTGCTTTCGCCCGAAGCACACAGAAATTGATGTCCCATCAGACCGGGTCGTCAGGGGTGCGTTGCGGGTGGGATGGATGGGATGCGGGCGGGGGGCGGCGCGGGCTTCCGTCTAGGGGGTGTCCGACCCCGCGGACACCTCCTGGGCCGCGGCCGGCGGGTGGTGGAGCAGCAGGTTCGCCGTACCGGCAGGGACGCCGGTGAGGCGGTCCCGTACGGCGTCCCGCACCAGCACGGCGGACACCTCGGCGGGGGTCCGCACCGCACCACCCGCCGCGATGCCCTCCGCCAGGATCAGCGCGGCGACGCCCGCCGCGTGCGGGGCCGCCATGGAGGTCCCGGAGGCGCGGGCGAGGGTGGTCGCCGAGCCCTTCCAGGCCGAGGTGACGGACACGCCCGGCGCGACGAGGTCCACGCAGCTGCCGTAGCTGGAGAACGGGGCCCACTGGTCGGCGGCGTCGGCCGCGCCGATCGTGAGCGCCGTGGGGGCGGCGGCGGGGGAACCGGTGCAGGCGTTGTCTGCGGAGTTTCCGGCGGCGACGGTGAAGGTGATCCCGGCGGCGACCGCCCGGCCCACCGCCGCGTCGAGGGCGCGGCTGCGGGTGCCGCCCATGCTCATGTTGGCGACCGCGGGGGTGCCGGGGGCCTTGGCGGCGTCCTTCACCATCCACTCCAGACCGCCCAGGATGGAGGTCAGCGACGCCGACCCCTTGCAGTTGGCGACCTTGACGCCGACGAGGGAGACCCCCTTCGCCACCCCGTACGTCGCCCCGCCCAGGGTCCCCGCGACGTGCGTGCCGTGGCCGTTGCAGTCGCTGGAGGTCTCCAGGAACACCCCGTTGTAGCCGGTCCGGGCCCGGCCTCCGAACTCCTGGTGGGCGGTGTTGATCCCGGTGTCCACGACGTACGCGGTGACGCCCTGCGCGGTGGTGGCGTACGCGTACGAGCCGTCGAGCGGGAGCGCGGACTGGTCGATCCGGTCCAGGGGCCAGGGCGCCGGGTTCTGCGCGTCGCTGATCCGGAACTCGGCGTCCGGCTCCACCGAGGCCACCCGGGGGTCGGCGGCCAGAACTCTGGCGCGGGCGGCGGTGGTCCGGACGGCGAAGCCGCTGAGGACGGTGTCGTAGACGTCCCCGACCTGGTCGCCGGAGCCCGCGGCCTCGGCAGCCACGGCACGGGTCGGGGCGCGGGAGGCGGTGTCCTTGAGGACGACGACGTACGGCGCGGTGGCGGTCGAGGCGGAGGCCGAGGCCGAGGCGGAGGTCGCGGTGTCGGCGGCGGGTGCGGGGTGCGGCGGCAGGGCGGTGGCCGCCGCCAGCAGGGCGGCGGCCGGGAGCAGCACGGTGAATGCGGTCATGCGCCCGATGCTCGGCGAGCCGCGACCCGCCCGCGCGGAGGGTGCGCCGACTGGCCCCATGACACGCCGTCGAACGGGTGCCCGTCCCCCGGCCCGACGGGGAAGGCGGGCATCAGCCGGAGAGGGGCCAGCCGCGCATCGCGAAGACGCCCTCGTCACGGGAGCCGGCGGCGGTGTACGTGGCCAGGGCGGCCTCGTTGCCGGTGTCGACCCCCACCCACATGCCGTAGCAGCCGCGCGCCTTGGCCTCGTCGGCGAGGGCTTCGGTCAGCGCGCGGCCGATGCCGCGCCGCCGGTAGCCCTCGTCGACGCAGAGCTCGTACAGGCACATCTCCGTGCCCTTGTCGGGGTGGTTCATCTCGACCCCGGAGACCATGCCGGCCGGGATCTCGTCGACGTAGGCGATGAGCATCAGGTGTCCCGGCGCGGTGAGGAAGCGCTCGGACCAGTCGAGTCGGGCGGGGCCGTCGAAGAGCCCCTCCGCGGCCTGGAGTTCGGCGACGGTACGGGCGGGGCGGATGTCCATGGCCGTCACGATATGCGCCGCGTGCCGGGCGGAGAGCTTGATTTCGGTCCGGCGTGGCGGGGCCGCGCGCGCCGCGGGGCGGGGCCGTTACGCGCGCACGGCCAGGGCCGCCGCGTACGCCGGGGGAGCGGAGAGGTCGGTGAGGTGCCAGCCGGGAACCGGGGACGGGGCGGGGCCCGAGCCCACGTAGGGCTCGGCCAGGCCCAGGGCCAGGCCGGTGCCCGTGCCCTTGAAGTAGGCCTCCTTGCGCGACCACACGCGGCCCAGCGCCTGAGCCCGCTCCGCGGCGGGCAGCGCGGAGAGCTCCGCCGTCTCGGCCGGATGCAGGGTGGTCAGTACGTCCTCCACCGCGGCCGCGCTCGGGATCGCCTCCACGTCGACCCCGACCGGCACCGCCGCGAACGCGAGGTACGCCAGGTCGCCGCTGTGCGAGAGCGAGAAGTGCACCTCGCCCCCCGCCACCGCGGGCCGCCCGTGCGGGCCGTCGCAGCACGGGCAGTCCTCCCGGACCAGTACGACGTCCCGCGGGGCCAGCCCGAGATAGCCGCCGAGCAGCACCCGCAGCCCCACGTGGGAAGCGAGGTACCGGTGCCGGTCCCCGGCCCGCACCATCAGGGCCGCGCGCTCCCGTTCGCCCGCGTCCAGGATCGCCGGAGCCTCGTCGACCTGGTGGCCGCCGACCGCGTCGAGGGTGGTGTCCAGGGACCACACCGCCGCGGCGGACCCCGCCGGGGCCCCGCCGATCCGGGGAAGGTCTTCGCCGAGTCGGTTCACGTACGTACTCACCCGTTGAGCCTAGACGAGCGCCGATCCGGTGCGGTGCGGTGCGGTGCGGTCCGGTGCGGTGCGGTGCGGTGCGTACGGGAGGGACGTCGCTAGCCCTGGCTGCTGGCGTGGGCCGCGGCCGGGGGGCTGTCCTGGGGCCGGGAGCCCGGTGACGGGGTGCCGTCGGTCCAGGCGTAGACGCGCTTGCCGCGCACCGCCACCTGGTACTGGTGGACGTCCCGGCATTCGGGCCGCTCCTCGGCCCGGGTGCCGTGCGGCCACCACTTGGCGTTCAGCCTCCGCCCGCCCATGTCCTTCGGCGTGCCGGCCGTGCACTGCGGGCCGTCCAGCGGGGTCGTCCCGAGCGTGAAGCGGATCAGCCGCGCCTCGCCCTTGGCGCGCGTGCGTATGCGTATGTCCGTGGCGTCCTTGGGCACCCAGGACGGCAGCGCGAAGGCCGCGTTGCCGCGCGCGGGCGCGTCGGCGGCGGTCGCGAAGTGCTTGCTCTTCTCCTCGAAGACCTTGTCGTTGATCGAGTCGGTCAAGGGGTTGGGCGGGAGGTTGGGCAGCGCGAGCGCGGCGGTGGCGACGACTCCCACGATGGCGGCGGCGATGGCGAGGGGACGGCGGTTCATGTGATCAGTCTCGGCTGCACGCACCCCCGTGCGCGTCCCTCCGCAGGACGAGCCGGTCCTCTGCCGGAAGTCTGACACCGCGTGCTACCTGAGAGCTGCACGTCCTCCAACCGGCCCCCCTTCCGCACTCCTTGGGAGGCCCCCGCCCGCCACCCGCCCCCGCCGGGCGGCGTTATAGCGGCGCTGGGCGGCGGCGCCAGGGCGCACCCCGACGGTGGGATCCGACGCCGTACCGGGGCACCTCCCGGCGGCCCGCCCACTCCCGTCCTGGAGGAATGCCATGCGCCGTCGTCTCGTTCCCGTCCTCGCATCGGCGGTCGCGGCCGGTGTGCTCTTCGCCGCCGCCCCCGCCTCCGCAGCGGTCCCGGCCGACAAGCCGCAGGTCCTGAGCGGTTGGACGCAGACCAGCGCCGCCAGCCACAACGCCTGGGTCGCCGCGCGCGGCAACCAGGGCAAGTGGGCGCCGTACGGGTTCGACTGGTCGACCGACTACTGCTCCTCCTCGCCCGACAACCCCTTCGGGTTCCCCTTCCAGACCGCCTGCGCCCGCCACGACTTCGGCTACCGCAACCACAAGGCCGCAGGTGTATTTTCGGCCAACAAGGCCCGGCTGGACGACGCCCTCTACGCAGACCTGAAGCGCGTCTGCTCGGCGTACTCGGGTGTGAAGAAGGGCTCCTGCGACAGCACCGCGTGGACCTACTACCAGGCAGTCAAGGCCTTCGGGGTCTCTCCCCAGGACGCCCCCGCCGCCTGATTCCAGCCATGATCAACCCTGACGCCCCTTGATCTCCGGTCCCGCCCACCCCCTCGGGCGGGACCGGACGCGTTTCGCGCGCCCTCCCGCGCGCCCCCTTCTCGCGTTCACGTTTTCTCCGTTTCCGCTTCACCGATCCGTGTGCCCCAGAGCCCCACGCCCCGTGGATTGTCATGCCCGCAGCCGTGGGTGGGGTGGCTGCTTTCCGGCCATCTACGGCCTGTGGGGAAGGGGGGCGGTCCGGTGTCTCGACCACGTTTTCTGTTCGTGTCCTGGGTGGACGTCGCACGACGTCAGGCACCCGCACCAGTGCGGGGGAGAGGCTCCGGCGCGAGCGCCGGCAGCGCAAGCCGCGGCGGGGGCGGCGACGGGGGCGAGGGCTCCGAAGGCACCCCCGACGCCGTGACCTGGCGGCTCGTCGGAGCCAACAACCACGCGCTCGGCCGCAGTCCCCACGTGCACGGCAGCCTCACGGCCTGCTGCGCGGCCGTCGAACAGCTCCAGGGGCACATCGAGCAGGCAGCCCCGCTGGTCGTGATGTCCTCCGGAACCGGTGCCTGGACCTGGCGGCTCGCGCTCGAAGAGCAGTGCGTCGCCGTCGCCGTCCGCACCTTCCGCCGCCAGCGCGAGTGCCGCCACAGCCTCCAGCTGTTCCTGTCCGCGACCGCCGAGGCCCAGGTCGCGTCACGCGTCACCCACACCCGGCGGCTGCGCGGCCTGCGCCTGCCCGGCGCCGCGGACGTACCCGGGCTCGCCGTCCGCGGAGGCAGCCTCCCCGGCGGCGTCCTCCAGGTCGACGCCGAACTCGTCTCGCCCCCGCAGCAGTCCGGCGGGCGCATGCCGGGGCGGCTGCCCGCCGCCGAGGCACCCATGACGGGCCAGGCCTCGGCCTGGCTGCCGCTGGTCCTGTGGGGGCAGGCGCTGCTGCTCGCCGCCGCCGCGCTGGCCTGGGCCCGGGTCCGCTGGGGCCGCGGGCACACCTGGCTGGTCGGGGTGCCCGTACTGGCCGCCCTCGGCCTCGCGGCCGCCGACCAGGCCGCCCTCCTCCTGCCCAACCTCCTGTGAACGAGGCCCTGATGTCCCAGACCATCGAACTCCCCACCGTGTCCCGGGCCGCGGGACCCTCCTCGCTCGACGCCCGGGACGTCTCGGCCTGGTTCGGCGGCCGCAAGGTCCTCGACCGGGTCTCGCTGACCATGCCCGGCGGCAGGGTGACGGCGCTGATCGGCCCCTCGGGCTGTGGCAAGTCCACGTTCCTGCGCATCCTGAACCGGATGCACGAGCTGATCCCCGGCGCCGAACTGGCGGGTGAGGTACTGCTGGACGGCGAGGACGTCTACGCCCGCGGCCGCCGCCTCACCGACGCCCGCCGCCGCATCGGGATGGTCTTCCAGAAGCCGAACCCCTTCCCGGCGATGTCGGTGTACGACAACGTCACGGCGGGCCTGAAACTCACCGGAACGCGCGCTTCGGGGGCCGAGAAGGACGACCTGGTGGAGGAATGCCTCACCAAGGCGGGCCTGTGGACGGAGGTCCGCGACCGCCTGCGCCAGCCGGGCGGCGCCCTCTCCGGCGGTCAGCAGCAGCGCCTGTGCATCGCCCGCTCCCTGGCGGTACGCCCGCAGATCCTGCTGATGGACGAGCCCTGCTCGGCCCTGGACCCGACCTCGACGCGCCGCATCGAGGAGACGATCCGGGAGCTGGCCGAGGAGGTCACCATCGTGATCGTCACGCACAACATGCAGCAGGCCGCCCGCGTCTCCGACCAGTGCGCCTTCTTCCTCGCGGAACAGGGCACGCCGGGCCACATCGTCGAACACGGCCCCACGGAGGCGATGTTCTCCACCCCCCAGGACCCCCGCACGTCGGACTACGTCCAGGGCCGCTTCGGCTGACCCGCCCGCGCGACCCGCAGGTCGACGACGTAGTGCTCCGCAACCGTCCCCCCGGGGAACAGCCGGAGCAGACGCTCCCTCTCCCGGGCCAGGAACTCGTCGGTGCCGGGCAGGCCGACCAGGAAGAGGGAGTGGGTAGCCAGCTTGGCGAGGTGCGCATCGACGGCGATCCGGCGGGACCAGCGCAGCGACCGGGTGGTGAACTCCAAGCCGCCCTGTGGCCGGGGGTGTTCGTTGACGTACCAGCCGGGACCGAATTCCTCCTCGATCCGCGCCTGCTGTCCGGCGATCCATTCGACGCCGGCGTCCGGATCGTTGGACCAGACGGCCAGCGCCCCGCCGGGCCGCAGCACGCGCAGGGCCTCCGGCCCGGACCGTGCGGGATCGGTCCAGTGCCAGGACTGCGCGTACGTCAGAAGGTCGAGGGACCCGGACGCGAACGGCAGCCGGTCCCCGTCCCCCCGTACGAGCGGCACCCGCGGATGGCGGCGCCGGAACTCGGCGGCCATCCCGGCCCCGGGTTCTACGCCGACCACGGCGGCCCCGCGTTCGTACAGCAGCCGGGTGGCGATCCCGGTGCCGGCCCCCACGTCGGCGACCCGCGCCCCGGCGAGCGCCACCCCGGAGACCTCCTCCAGGACGTCGAACAGCCCGTCCGGATACGAGGGCCGGTAGTCCGCGTACCGCCCGGCCGCCGACCCGAACGACCGCGCCCGCTCAACAGCTCCGTCCGCCACCCGCCCACCTTCCCGCACGACCCCGCCCCCGCACCAGGGCGCAAGGGGGGACGGCCGGTCCCGTCCGCTGCCGAAGGGGCCGCTTCCGGCTACGCGAAAGCCCTCCCCGGCGGGGAGGGCTTGAGGTGAGGAGAGTGCCCCCGGCAGGACTCGAACCTGCGGCCAAGTGCTTAGAAGGCACCTGCTCTATCCACTGAGCTACGGGGGCCGGAAGGTGGCCGTGGTGGCCTGGAGCCCCGGGGTGGGGGTGGGACTGTCGTCCGGACCGGGTCAAGGATAGGGCTCCGGCTGCCTTGTCCCGGTTGCTTCACCCGCGTGCCACGATGTGGAGGTTCGGTGAAGCGGTCCCGATAATCGCAGGCAGGTGCGATTCTCGCATCGCTTTTGCGCCGCGGCGCCCCTGGTGTTGTGCACTCGTTATGCCTGAGTCCCACTCGTCCGATGTGCCCGAAAGGTCCCACTGGACTCGCGATCGGCGCGCAGAGGGCCTATAAGCTTCAAAAATGGTCCCAAATTGGGCATTCTTCGCATGTGGTGACCTTGGATGTTCGGCCTCAGCTGCTCGATGCCCTGTCCGCCCTGCGCGACCGGGTCGCGTCCGTGCGTCTGCCGCTGCCCCTGCCCGGCGCCCCGCGCGCCCGCCAGACCAGAGCCGAGCTGCTCGCGCAGCTCGACGACTACCTCGTACCCCGGCTGAAGGCGCCCGAGGCGCCGCTGCTCGCCGTCGTCGGCGGGTCCACCGGGGCCGGTAAGTCCACCCTCGTCAACTCCCTCGTGGGACGCCAGGTGAGTGAGGCCGGCGTCCTGCGGCCCACCACCCGTGTCCCCGTACTCGTCTGCCATCCGGATGACCACCACTGGTTCGCCGGCATGCGCGTGCTCCCCGACCTGATGCGGGTCTGGGCACCGCCCGGGGAGGACGACCCCCTCCCCGGTCCCCACCGCGGCTCTCCCCGCGGATTCGGGACCACCGCCGCCACCCGCGAACTGCGCATCGAGACCGCCGCCGGCCTCCCGCGCGGGCTCGCCATCCTCGACGCCCCCGACATCGACTCCCTCGTGGTCGAGAACCGGACACTCGCCGCGCAGCTCATCTGCGCCGCCGACGTCTGGGTCATGGTCACCACCGCCTCGCGGTACGCCGACGCCGTCCCCTGGCACCTGCTGCGCACCGCCAAGCAGTACAAGGCGACCCTGGGCATCGTCCTCGACCGGGTCCCGCACCAGGTGCTCGCCGAGGTCTCGCGCCAGTACGGGGCCCTGCTCAACCGGGCCGGCCTGGGCGACGTAGCGCGCTTCACCGTGCCCGAGCTGCCCGAATCGGCCGGCGGGGGCGGGCTGCTGCCCGCCAGCGCCGTCGCCCCGCTCTTCGCGTGGCTCGCCCACCACGCGCAGGACCCCGCCGCCCGCCAGTACGCCGTCGGGCGGACCGCGCTCGGCGCGCTGGACTCCCTCGGGCGGCGGATGCCGGAGCTGGCGTCCGCCGTCGCCGCACAGCACGCCGCCGCCGTACGGCTGACCTCGGCCGTCGAGGACGCGTACAAGAGGGAGGGCAAGCGGGTCCGGGGCCGCCTCGACCAGGGCGCCGTACTGGCCGGGGACGCGCTGACCCGGTGGCGCGGCTACCCCCTCGACACGAGCACCGACGAACTGCTCGACTCGCTCGCCGAGTCGCTCTCCGCGCTGCTCCAGTGCGCCGTCGCCGCCGCCGACGAGCGGATCGCCCAGGCCTGGCGGCGCGAGCCGGCCGCCGGGGCGGTACGGCTGCCCGCGCCCGACCGGGAAGCGGCGGAACGTATCGGCATGGCCGTACGGCACTGGCGGCGCGTACTGGAGGAACTCGCCGAGGAAGAGGTCGCCCGGCTCGACAAGCAGCCCGCGCCCGACCCCGACGGGGTCGCCGCCCTCCTCGTCGCGGCCCTCCTCGGCGGCAAGCGGGCCCGCCCCGCCGGAGAGAAGCTCGCCGAGCGGATCGGCGTACAGGCCGCCGTACGCCTGCGCGACCGGGGCGGTGAGCTGGTCGCCGAACACCTGGAACAGGTGCTGCGTGCCGAACGGGACCGCCGGCTGGCCCCGCTGGAGGCGCTCGAAGTGACGCCGGAACCGCAGGCCGAGCTGATCGCCGCGCTGTCCCTACTGCAGAAGGAGAGGTGACGCGGTGACCGCCTTGACCGACCGCGACCGCACCGAGGACCGCTGGGACGACGGATTCATCGCGCGTTCGCGCCGCGCGGGCGCAGGCGCGGGACCGGGTTCCGGAGCCGGAGCCGGAGCCGGAATCGGAATCGATGCCGACTCCGACGCCGAGGACGGCGGCCGCGGCGACACGGACGACGGGAGCGACGACGCGCTCGTCCGCGCCGTCTCCGGGGCCGGGAACGACGGGGGCAAGGCGCCCTCGCCGCCGATCAGCCCGGAAGGGCAGGCCCTGCGCACCCGCCTCGAAGCGCTGCGCCAGCTGGTCGGGCTCTCGCGGACCCGGCTCGACGGCAAGACCCTCGCGGAGGCCGGCCGGGTGCTCGACGAGGCCGCCGCGCGGCGCGGGCTGTCGGCGCAGCACACGGTCGTCGCGATCGCCGGAGCCACCGGAAGCGGCAAGTCCACCCTGTTCAACTCACTCGCCGGAGTGCAGATTTCCGAGACGGGCCTGCGCAGGCCGACGACCGCGGCGCCGATCGCGTGCAGCTGGTCCGACGGCGCCGCCGGGCTCCTCGACCGCCTGGAGATCCCGGGCCGGCTGCGCCGCCGCCCGCGCGAGACCTCCGAGGCCGGGGCGCTGCGCGGGATGGTCCTGGTGGACCTGCCGGACCTGGACTCGGCGGTCGGAGCCCACCGCGAGCACGTGGACCGGGTGCTCGCCCTGGTCGACGCGGTCGTGTGGGTGGTCGATCCGGAGAAGTACGCCGACGCCGTACTGCACGAGCGGTACCTGCGGCCGCTGGCCGGGCACGCCGAGGTGACGTTCGTGGTGCTGAACCAGGTGGACCGGCTGCCCGGCGAATCGGCCGACCTCGTACTGGACGACCTGCGGCGGCTGCTCGACGACGACGGCATCGCCCTCGGCGAGCACGACGAGCCCGGCGCCACCGTCCTCGGCCTGTCGGCGCTGACCGGCGAGGGCGTCGGGGAACTGCGCGACCTCCTCGCACAGTTCACCCAGGAGAAGGGCGCCGCGACCCGCCGCATCTCCGCCGACGTCGACAGGGCCGCCGGGCGCCTGCGCCCGCTGTACGTGGCCGACGGCCATCCGTCGCCCGAGATCGGGGAGGCGGCGCGCGCCGAGTTCGAGGACCGGCTCGCCGAGGCGGTCGGGGCGTACGCGGCCGGGCTCGCCGCCGAGCGGGCCTGGCGGCGCAACGCCGGGAAGGCGTGCGGCACCCCGTGGCTGCGGCTGTGGCGGTGGTACGAGGGCCGGCGCGCCCCGCGCACGCTGGCCGGGCTGGCCGCCCTGGCGGCGATCGGCGGCAGCCGGGGCCCGGTGGGCGCGGAGGCGCCGGCCGAGGAAGAGGTGACGGCGCGCCAGCGCGTGGAGCAGGCCGTACGGACGGTCGCCGACGCGGCGGCCGACGGGCTGCCCGACGCCTGGGCGCAGGCCGTACGGGAGGCCGCGGTGCGCGGCGCCGATCAGCTCCCGCAGGCGCTGGACGAGATCGCGGTGACGCTCGGGGCGGCGGTCACGGTGCCCAGCGCCAAGCCGCCGCGGCCGACGTGGTGGCCGGCGGCGGTGCTGGCGCAGGCGGCGATGACGCTGCTGCAGATCTACGGCGGGCTGTGGCTGGTCGGGCAGATCGTCGGCGTCCTGGAGCCGCGCCTGATGCCGCCGGTGCTGCTGATGGTGGCGGGCATCGTCGGCGGTCCGCTGGTGGAGTGGGCCTGCTCGATCGCGGCCCGGGGCCCGGCGCGGCGCTACGGGCAGGACGCCGAGCGGCGGCTGCGGCAGGCGGCGGCCGGCTGCGGGCGGGCCCGGGTGCTGGAGCCGGTGGCGGCGGAGCTGCTGCGCTACCGGGAGGTGCGCGAGCAGTACGCGACGGTCGCCGCAGGGGGGACGAAGTTGTCCACAACCCGCGAGTAGTCCACAGGCCGCAGCGGGAATCGCGGGGCGGCGCCAGCATGGTTCGTACCTCGTGCGGATGGTCGTGCGGGGCGGGTCGCGAGGCAAGAGCCGCGTGATCCGTACGGGTACGGACGTGACGGGTACGGATGTGGGGGAGGGCTGCCGGGATGAACGACACCCTGGTGACGCTGGTCGGGTGTGTGGCCACGCAGATCGACTACAAGGAGACGGCGACCGGGCCGTCGGCGCGGTTCAGGTTCGCCGTGACGCCGCGGTACTTCGACCGGCGCAAGGAGGCCTGGGCGGACGGGCCCACCAGCTTCTACACCGTCTGGGCGCGGCGCGTGCTCGCGGTGAACCTGGCGGGTTCCGTCGCGGTGGGGGAGCCGCTGGTGGTGCACGGGAGGCTGAGGGTGCGCGACGATCCACCCGACGGGGAGGGCAACCGGTGGTTCTCGGCGGACATCGACGCGATCGCCGTCGGCCACGACCTGAACAGGGGGACAGCCGCGTTCCGGCGGGTCGTCAAGGCGGACCCGCCACTGATGCTCACTCAGAAGGCGGCGGTGGTCTGAGTGTTCGAGGCGGTTAGGATTCCCCGGTACTCACGGGCACCTGGGTCATTGGCCCGAAGGGGAAGACTGTGTCGATTTCCGTTCCCGCATCCTCCGCTCCTGATTCCGCTGCTTCTTCGCCGTCCGCTGCCGCCGGTTCCGCGAGACCCGTCCCTCCGGTCACGGCCGCGGCCGGAGCGGGGGCGCCCGTACGGGCTTCCGCGCGGCGACCACTGGCCGCCGCCCTGCTGGCCGCGGCCCTGGCCGCCGCCCCGGGCGCGCAGGCGGCCGCCGACTCCGCAACCCCCGCGCCCCGGACACCGGAGGGTGCGAGCGCCGTGCTGGACGGGCTGAAGACGTACGGGCAGGCGGTCCTGCGCGCCCAGGACGGATCGGTCCGGCAGATTCCGGCCGGGCTGTACGAGATGCGGGTCGACGGCGGCGGGATGCTCCAGACCTACGGGGTCGGCGTGACGGGCAACGCACAGCCGCAGGCCCGGTACTCGGAGAGCGGCTGGAGCGGCAGCCTGCTCGCCGGGAACGGGGAGGCGGGACGGATCCGCTGGGTCCTGGAGCACTCGTATCCGCAGCTGAACGATCTGGCCGGACTGGCGAAGGCGGCCGGGGCCGGGGCCCTGACCGCGGAGAGCGCGGCGGCCGGAACGCAGGTCGCGATCTGGCGGCTGGCGGACGGAGCGCAGGTGGAGGCCGCGGATCCGGCGGCGGAGAAGCTGGCCGACTACCTCCAGCGGTCGGCGGGCAGGCTGCCGGAGCCGCCGGCCTCGCTGGGGCTGGACCCCGGGAGCGTGTCGGGGCCGGTGGGCACCCGTCTCGGGCCGGTCACCGTGCGCACGGGGGCGCAGAGCGTGACGGTCACCCCGGACGCGGCGGCCGCGGCGATGGGGGTGCGGGTGGTGGACGCCGAGGGGAAGCCGGTCACCACCGCGGCGAACGGGAGCAAGCTGTACTTCGAGGTGCCCGCCGGCACCCCGGACGGCTCGGCTTCGGTCACCGTCCAGGGTTCCACGAGGGTGCCGGTCGGCCGGGTCTTCACCAGCGAGGTGCCGAGCCAGGCGCAGATCGTGGCGGGCTCAAGCCAGTCCGCCCTGGCGGCGACGGCGAGCGCGGTCTGGCCGCAGCCGGTGGTCGTCGAGGGAGCCGGCGCCACGGGCGACGGGCCGGCCGTGACGCAGGCCTCGGCAGCGGCGGCGGCGGCCGCCGCGTCGTCGGAGCCCAGCCCCGACGACGAGCGGCTGGCGACCAGCGGCAGCTCGGCGGCCACCCCGGTCATCGCCTCGCTGGCGGTGGGCCTGGTGGTCCTGGGCGGCCTGGTGGTCCTCCTCCTGCGCAAGCGCCCCCTCGATGAAGAGGACCAGGCGTAGGGGCGTCCGCATCCCCTGGGGAACGGGGCCCGTGGGCAGCGGCACGTTGCCCGTGAGAGCGCCCGCACCGGGCCGCGAGCCCGGGCCCTGGCCAGGGCCCGCTCTCGGCCAGGGCCCGCTCCCGGCCAGGGCCCGCTCCCGGGCAGGGCTCCGGCGTGGGCCGTACGAGGGTCGCTTCGGGCGCCGGCAGGTTTCAGGGCGGGCCTGCGGGTAGGCGGGGAGAATGGGCGATCAAGAGTTGACCTGGCGGGGAGCCCCCGCACGCTGGGACCGGATGCTGTTCGACGGGGTGGCCCGCCGGCACTGGCCGGCCGGTGACCGGGTGCTGCCGAGGCTGGGGCGGGCCGCGAACCACGGGGTGCTGTGGGGCGGGGCCGCCGCGGCGATCGCGGTCCTCGGCTCGACACCGGCCCGCAAGGCGGCGCTGTGCGGGGCCGCCTCGCTGGCGCTGGCCTCGGCGACCGTGAACACCGTCGGCAAGTGGTCCGTACGGCGGCCCCGGCCGCTGCTGGAAGGGGTGCCCGAGGTACGGCGGCTCGTGACGCAGCCGACGACCACCTCGTTCCCGTCCGGGCACGCGGCGTCCGCGTTCGCGTTCACCACCGGGCTGGCGCTGGGGGCGCCGGGCTGGGGCGCCCTGCTGGCCCCGGTGGCGGCATCGGTGGCGTTCTCCCGCGTGTACACGGGGGTCCACTACCCGTCCGACGTGGCCGCGGGGGCCGCGCTGGGTGTGGCCGCGGGTCTCGTCGTACGCCGCATCGCGCGCCGGGTGGAGGAGGCGCGGCTCAGCCCCGGCAACGAGCGGAAGGCCACCGAGGCGCCCGCGCTGCCGGACGGGGCCGGGCTCACGGTGGTGGTCAACACCGGCTCCGGAACGGCCGCCGCGGCGGGTCTCGACGTACTGCGCGCCCGGCTGCCCCGGGCCGAGGTGGTCGAGTGCGAGGGTCCGCAGCTGCCCGGGGAGCTGGCGGCGGCGGCCGCCCGGTCCACCGTGCTCGGGGTGTGCGGCGGCGACGGCACGGTCAACGCGGCCGCCACCGCCGCGCTGCGGGCCGGGGTGCCGCTGGCGGTGTTCCCCGGCGGCACGCTCAACCACTTCGCGCTGGACCTCGGCCTCGGCGGAGCCGAGGACACCTGCCGCGCCGTCGCCGCCGGCCGCGCGGTCCGGGTCAGCGCGGGCCGCTTCACACCCGGCCCGGACCCCGAGGACGGCCGCTCCGGGTACTTCCTGAACACCTTCAGCATCGGCGCCTACCCCGAGCTGCTGCGGCACCGGCTGCGCTGGGCGCCGCGGATCGGCGGCGGCCCCGCCGCGCTGCTGGCCGCGTGGAAGGTCCTGCGCGCGGAGCGCCCCGTACGGCTCCGGCTGGCGGGCCGGCCGCGGAGCGTCTGGCTGCTCTTCGCGGGCAACGGCACCTACCACGGCACCGGCGCCACGCCCCGCCGCCGCGACAGCCTCGGCGAGGGCCTGCTCGACGTCCGCCTCGTCCACGGCGGCGGCCGGCCCGGGCCGCGCCTGTTCGCGGCCGCGCTGACGGGCCCGCTGAGCCGTTCGCCCGTCCACACGGCCACCCGGCTGCGCAGCCTGCGCATCGGGGACATCCCCCCGGGCACCCCGCTCGCGTACGACGGCGAGTGCATCCCCGCCCCGCCCGCGCTGGTCCTCGACACGCTCCCGGACGCCCTGACGGTGTACCGCCCGGCCTGACACCACCTAGGCTCGGGCGCCGTGACGACGACGTACGTGATCGAGGGCGGCCGATCAGGACGCTGGACGACTTCTGGGCGGTGACGGGCGAAGCCGTCAACGGCCCCGGGGGCTATTTCGGGCGGAACCTCGACAGCTTCGCCGACTGCCTCCGGGGCGGCTTCGGAACCCCGGACGAGGGCGGCTTCGTGATCGAGTGGCGTGATCACGAACCGTCCCGCCGCGCGCTCGGCCACCCGGAGACCGCCCGCCACCTGGAGGGCGTACTGGCGCGCTGCCACCCCACGAACCGTCCCCGGGTAGCCGAGGAGCTCGCCGAGGCGCGCGCGGGCCGCGGCCCGACCCTGTTCGACGTCCTCACCGAGATCATCGAGGATCAGGCCCCCGGCTCCCTGCGCCTGCGCTGCCCCCCCGGCGCGGCGTTCGCGACCGCGCGCAGAGCCGGGGGCTGACCTTACCCATTCGCCCGTAGGGGTGGACGACTGGCAAGATGGGGTGTATCTGCCCACCCCACGATCTGCCGGACGGTTTCTCTTGGCTGAGTTCATCTACACCATGCGCAAGACGCGCAAGGCGCACGGCGACAAGGTGATTCTGGATGACGTCTTCCTGAACTTCCTGCCCGGCGCGAAGATCGGCGTGGTCGGTCCGAACGGCGCCGGCAAGTCCACCGTCCTGAAGATCATGGCGGGCATCGAGCAGCCGTCCAACGGTGACGCGTACCTGTCTCCGGGGTACTCCGTCGGCATCCTCATGCAGGAGCCCAAGCTCGACGAGTCCAAGACCGTCCTGGAGAACGTCGAGGACGGCGTCGGCCCGATCAAGCAGAAGCTCAACCGGTTCAACGCGATCGCCGAGGAAATGGCGACGAACTACACCGACGAGCTGATGGAGGAGATGGGCAAGCTCCAGGACGACCTGGACCACGCCAACGCGTGGGACCTGGACGCCCAGCTGGAGCAGGCCATGGACGCCCTGGGCTGCCCGCCCGGCGACTGGCCCGTCACCAACCTCTCCGGTGGTGAGAAGCGCCGCGTGGCCCTCTGCAAGCTGCTGCTTGAGGCCCCCGACCTGCTGCTCCTCGACGAGCCCACCAACCACCTCGACGCCGAGTCCGTGAACTGGCTGGAGCAGCACCTGGCCCAGTACAAGGGCGCCGTCGTGGCGGTCACCCACGACCGCTACTTCCTCGACAACGTCGCCGAGTGGATCCTCGAACTCGACCGCGGCCGCGCGCACCCCTACGAGGGCAACTACTCCACCTACCTGGAGAAGAAGGCCGAGCGCCTCAAGGTCGAGGGCAAGAAGGACGAGAAGCGCGCCAAGCGCCTCAAGGAAGAGCTGGAGTGGGTCCGCTCCAACGCCAAGGGCCGCCAGGCGAAGTCCAAGGCCCGTCTCGCTCGCTACGAGGAGATGGCGGCCGAGGCCGACAAGATGCGCAAGCTCGACTTCGAGGAGATCCAGATCCCGCCGGGCCCGCGCCTGGGCTCGATCGTGGTCGAGGTCAACAACCTCTCCAAGGCGTTCGGCGACAAGGTCCTCATCGACGACCTGTCCTTCACGCTGCCGCGCAACGGCATCGTCGGCATCATCGGCCCGAACGGCGCCGGCAAGACCACGCTCTTCAAGATGATCCAGGGCCTGGAGAAGCCGGACTCCGGCGAGATCAAGGTCGGCGAGACCGTCAAGATCTCGTACGTCGACCAGGGCCGCGCCAACATCGACCCCAAGAAGACCCTCTGGGCGGTCGTGTCGGACGAGCTGGACTACATCAACGTCGGCAACGTCGAGATGCCCTCGCGCGCCTACGTCAGCGCCTTCGGCTTCAAGGGCCCGGACCAGCAGAAGCCGGCCGGCGTGCTCTCCGGCGGTGAGCGCAACCGCCTGAACCTCGCGCTGACCCTCAAGCAGGGCGGCAACCTGCTGCTCCTCGACGAGCCCACCAACGACCTCGACGTCGAGACCCTGGGCTCCCTGGAGAACGCGCTCCTCGAATTCCCCGGTGCGGCCGTGGTCGTCTCCCACGACCGCTGGTTCCTGGACCGAGTGGCCACGCACATCCTCGCCTACGAGGGTGACTCGAAGTGGTTCTGGTTCGAGGGCAACTTCGAGTCCTACGAGAAGAACAAGATCGAGCGGCTCGGCCCGGACGCCACCCGTCCGCACCGCGCCACGTACAAGAAGCTCACCCGAGGCTGAGCAACATGGCCAGACATCACTACCGGTGCCCGCTGCGCTGGTCGGACATGGACTCCTTCGGCCACGTCAACAACGTGGTCTTCCTCCGCTACCTGGAGGAGGCGAGGATCGACTTCATGTTCCGGCTGGCGCCGGGGGAGGGCAGTGAGTCCTTCACGGGCGGGTCCGTCGTGGCCCGCCACGAGATCGACTACAAGCTGCCGCTCGTGCACCGTCACGAGCCCGTCCTGATCGAGTCCTGGGTGACGCGGATAGGTGCCGCGTCGCTGACCATCGGTTACGAGGTCAAGGACGAGGCGACCGAGGACGCACCGGAGAAGGTCTACGTGCGGGCCTCGACCGTGGTCGTGCCGTACAACCTCGCCGAGGGGCGGCCCCGCCGCATCTCCGCCGAGGAGCGGCACTTCCTGGAGAAGTACCTCGACGAGCCCGTGGGCTCGCGCGCGGAAGGCCGCATCGCCGCATGACCGAACGGCTGTGCCTCGCCGACTCCGGGGAGGCGGCGGACCTCGCCGCCTTCCTGGGGCGGCTCGTGCACTACGACCGCGCCGCCGCTGTCCGTCTTCAGGCAGCCGGCGGCGCGGTCGCCGTCTTCGGCCGGCCGGCCTCCTTCGAGGTGCTGGCCATCCGCACGGTGCGCCTCGCCGTGCCCGTCTCCCACCCGCTGGACGTGACCGTCTCGGCCGGGGAGCTGCTGGAAACCGTGGACGAGGACGCCGCGAGCGCCACCGTCCCCGCGCCGGTCACCGGCCCGCCGTGGACCGGGGTGCTCCCGCCCCGCGGCGGCTGGCGGCAGCTGCCGGGGCTGCCCGGTCCCGAGGAGGTACGGGCCGCCTTGAGCGCGTCCGTCGCCGAGTTCCGCGCCCGTGACGAGGCCCTGCCCCCGCAGCACCGGACCCGGTCCGAGCGGGACCGCATCGGCCGCGAGATCTGGTCCCGGATGCTGGGCGACACCGAGCTCCCGCTGCGCGCCGTGCACGCCGCGCAGTCCCTGGGCTTCCTGAGGCCGATCCGCTCGGCCGTGGCGAGCGGAGCCGGCGCTCCCGGCGCCGTCCCCGACCCGGTGGCCCTGCTCGCCTCCGGCGGCTGGCTCCGGCTGCGCACCCCGTACGGCTCGATCGCGATGCGCCGCCCCGGCGGCACCGGGGGCCTGGGCGCCCTCCAGGTGAGGCCGGTCTAGCCTCCGGGCCGCCCCTCCGCTTGCGGTTCCGGGTACGGGCTATCCCGCGGTGTTGATCATCGAGGCGGCGGCGTACGTCAGGTACCGCCACAGCTGCGCTTCGAGCTCCGGCGCCAGACCCAGCTCGTCCACCGCCACGCGCATGTGCCCCAGCCAGGCGTCGTGCGCCGCCGCGTCCACCTGGAAGGGGGCGTGCCGCATCCGCAGCCGCGGGTGGCCGCGGTTCTCGCTGTACGTGTTCGGGCCGCCCCAGTACTGCATCAGGAACAGGGCGAACCGCTCCTCGGCCGGGCCGAGGTCCTCCTCCGGGTACATCGGACGCAGCAGCGGGTCCTGCGCGACCCCCTCGTAGAAGCGCCGCACCAGGCGGCGGAAGGTCTCCTCGCCGCCCACCTGCTCGTAGAACGTCTGCTCCTGCACCGTGCCCCGCGGAATCTCATTCACCCGACCATCGTCTCAGACGCCCGGACGGAGGACGGAGGTCTTAGGTCCGCCGTTCGCCGACCCCCGTTCGCCTCCCGGGCCCGCTCGCAGGACAGTGGAGCCATGGGTGCACACGCCGCTCACTCCGCACGTCCCGCGGGCGGGTCCCGCGCCGCGCACGCCGAGGCGCGGGACCTGCGGGACGCCGCCCACGCCGCGCAGGTGCGGGAGCTGACCGCCGCCGGGGTGCTGGACGATCCCGCCTGGCGGGCCGCCTTCGAGGCGGTGCCCCGGCACGTCTTCGTCCCGTACTTCTTCACGGGCCGGGGAGCCGGCCACGAGCGGCTCTGGGGCGAGGACCCCGACCCCGCCCACCGCGCCCGCTGGCTTCGCGGGGTCTACACCGACGCCCCGCTCCCCACCCGGCTGCGCGACGGCGAGCTGGTCTCCTCCAGCAGCCAGCCCTCCCTGATGGCGAAGATGCTGGAGGCGCTGGACGTCCGGGACGGGGACGACGTGCTGGAGATCGGCACGGGCACCGGGTACACCGCCGCGCTGCTCAGCCACCGGCTCGGCGAGGAGCACGTCACCACGATCGACCTGGACGAGGAGATCACCGAGTCCGCGCGGGCGCACCTGGCGCTGCTCGGCCACCGGCCGACCGTGGTCACCGGGGACGGGGCGCGCGGCTGCCCCTCCCGCGCCCCCTTCGACCGGATCCTGGTGACCTGCACCCTGCCGCTGGTCCCGCACGCCTGGCTCGGCCAGTGCCGCCCCGGGGCGCGGATCCTCGCCCCGCTGTCGACCGGGCTGATCGCGCTGACGGTCCGCGGCGCCGACTTCGCGGAGGGCCGCTTCCTGCACACCCCGGCGTACTTCGTCCCGCTGCGCGGGGCGACGGCCTCGTCGGCCGCGCCCGGGGCGGCGTCGTACGGGCTCCCGTACGAGCTGGTGGAGAACGAGCGGTTCCAGTTCATGCTCGTACTGACGGCGGGCGTGCTGCACCCGCGCGAGGCGCTGGACCTGTGGCGCGGCGAGGGCCGGCCGGGCCGGGAGCGGTTCGGGGTGACGGTCAGCGCCGAGGGGCAGTGGTCCTGGCTCGACGACCCCCAGGGCCCGTACGTATGGCCCCTGGGGGAGTAGCGCGGCAGCCGGGGTTCAGCCCCGGCGGATGGTGATCGTGGTCCAGGCGCCCACGTGGACCCGGTCGCCGTCGGTGAGGGGCACCGGGACGTAGGGCTGGATCGGCTCCTCGCCACCGTTGATGGTGGTGCCGTTGGTGGAGTTCTGGTCGACGACCGCCCAGCTGAGGTCGGGCTGCTGGACGAGCACGGCGTGCTGGTGGGAGACGCCCGGGTCCTCCGGGGGCACCGACAGGTCGATGTCCGGGGACTCACCCGTGGAGGCGCGGCGGCGGCCGATGGTGATCTGGCCGCCGGACAGCGGGAGATGCTGCTCCGGGGAGTACGCGGGCAGGTTGAGCCCGGCCGCCTCGGGGCCGCTGCGCTGCATCATCGCCATGAAGTACGAGCGGTCGGGCCCGACCGTCGCGCTCCACGCGCCGGTGCTCTGCGGCGGGAACGGCTGCTGGGGCTGGTGCTGTTGCTGCTGCTGGACCTGCGGTGCCTGCGGTGCCTGCTGGTACTCGTGCGGCTGCTGCTGGTACTCGTGGGGCGCCGGCGGGGGCTGCTGCCCGTACGGCTGCTGCTGGGCCTGGCCCTGCGGCCGGTGCTGCTCGTGCGCCGGAGGCGGCAGCAGCCAGTCGTCCTCGCGCTGCAGCGGCTCGGCCGGCCGGTTGACGCGGGACGGACGGGAGCCCTGGTACTCGAAGTGGTCCTGGGAGAAGGGCGCCGAGGCGGGCATCTGCGGCGGGGCGGGCGGCGGTGGCGGAGGAGGCGGGGTGGCCCCGGTCCCGCGCCCGTGCCCGTTCCCGCCCGCGGCCCCCGCGTCCGTGCCCAGCGGCGGCGGCGTGTACGAGGTCGCCGAGCGCGTCAGGAAGTTGTACCGGCACTCCTCGCAGAACGGGGCCATCGCCTCGCGCGGGGTCCGGCACTGCGGGCAGAGCTCCGCCTGGGCGGTCGGCTCCCCGGCGCTGGGAGGGTAGCCGTAGCCGTAGGAGGGCGCCGCTGGCGCGCCCGCGGCGGCAGCCATGCGGTGGCCGCAGACCTCGCACCAGTCGTCGGAACCGGACTGGTGCCCGTTCGGGCAGGTCGGCATGGCGGCTCTTCCCCCTTCAGCCTGCGTCATCGCGTCAGGTCTTCTCAGGTCTCTCGGTCGGTCTCAGGACTTCTTCACACGGACGGTCTGGATCGAACGCGTTTCGAGGGTCATCTCGTCGGCATCCGCCACCTTCGCCTTCAGCCGCACAGTACCCGCCGCCGCATCGACGACATCCACCACCTTGGAGAGCAGTTTGGCCGTGTCCGCGTTCCCGGAGGCACTGGCCAATTGCACGGCACGGCCGAGCTTGGCCGTGGCGCCGTCGACATCGCCCATTTTGCGCGCTTCCAGCCCCTGTTGGATAGCCTGCGCGAGTTCCGCCTGTCCCGTGTAGTGCGCGACCTGCGCGTTGATGGCGGTGGAAGCGGCCAGATCGTCCGTCCACACCGCGCGTACGAGTCCCTGTGCGAGCGTGGCCGGCGGCTCGCCCGGCGCGCCGGGGAGCAGGAGCGTGGCCCGGGCGGCCAGCATCTCCTGCCCGACGGAGGCGGCCGGGACCCGGACGCACACGTGGTACTCGCGGGACTCGTCGCCCCAGGAACCGGTCGGGTAGTCGCCGGCGCGCGGGCCCGCACCGGTGCGGCGGTCGCTGAGGTCCTGGACGGTGGGCGCGACCTGCTTGACGTACTGGATCTCCACGCCGACCGGGGTCCACAGGCGCAGCGCGACGTCCGCGACCTCCTTGCCCATGACGTTCTCCATCATGAGCGTGAAGTCCTCGGTCAGGTGCGCCGGATCGGCCACGATGTCGGCCGTGCCGAGCAGCGCGCTCGCGATGCCGGTGACCTCCTTGACCTCCCAGTCGGTCCCCACCCCGCGGGCGTCGCAGGTGAAGCGGCCCGCGCAGGCTTCCAGGGTGGCGCGGAGCACGGCCGGGTCCTCGTGCTCGTTGCGGCCGTCGGTGAGCAGGATGCCGTGCCGGATGGTGGCGGTGGACTGGCGCAGCAGGCCGTCGGCGAGGCGAAGCCAGGTGCCGATGGCGGTGCCGCCGCCGGATTTCAGGGACCGCAGGGCCTCTTTGGCCTGGGCGCGGGTGGCGGCGTCGGCCACGGCGAGACGGCCCTGGCCGGGGTAGACCTCCCTGGCCACGTGCGTGCCGTCGATGACGGCGAACGCGGTGCCGTCGCGCAGGGTGTCGATCGCGGCGGCCGTGGCCTCGCGGGCGCCGCGCATCTTGTCCGGCGGGTACTCCATGGACCCGGAGCAGTCCACCATGATCACGACGGCGGCAGAGCCGCGGGCGGCCGCCGCACGGTTGGCGGCGGCGCCGCCCGTGGAGGTCACGGTGACGATGGCGTGGACGTCCCGCCCGCCCTCGGGGAGGAACTCGTTCTGGTACACCTCCACGCTGAAGCGCGGGGCGCTCGGCTTGGCGAAGTTCGCCATCGGCTGGACTCCTAGAAGAGGACGGGCGTGCGGGTCGGGCGGATCAGGGCCGAGGGCGTGCTTCCCTCTCCGCCTGTGCTTCCGTTTGCGGTTCCGTTTGGGCGCCGGCAGGCGCGGACGCGGACGCGGAGGCCGACTCCGGCGCCGCCGCGGTCGCCGGATCGGCCGGGGCGGCGAACGGGACGACGGCCACGGTGACGTTGTCGTGGCCGCCCCCGTCGAGGGCGTGACCGACCAGGACCTGCGCGCTGTGCAGCGGGCGGGAGGCCGCGTCCACGGGCAGTACCTGGGCCATCTCCTGGGCGGACTCGGCGTAGTTCCACAGGCCGTCGGTGCAGACGACCACCACGCCCGCGTGGTCCGGCTTGAAGCTGGCGGTGTGCGGTTCCAGGTCGTACGCGTCGGCCCCCAGCCATCCGGTGATGGCGTGGGCCCGGACATCGGCGTAGGCCTCGGCCTCGCCCATCAGCCCGGCGGCGACCATCTGGGCCGCCCAGGAGTCGTCCTCGGTGAGGCGGCGGGCCAGCGCGCTCCGGTCGTCCGGGACCCAGTACGCGCGGCTGTCGCCGACCCAGCCGATGGTCAGCACCTCACCGCTGACGACGGCGCCGACCAGGGTGCAGGCGGGGGCGTTCTGCGCGCCCGGGACCTCCGGGGCCAGGGCGTTCACGGCGGCGGCCGCGGCCAGGATGGCGTCGTGCATGGCCTCCTGGGGGTGGGCGCCGCGCGGGAGGGCTTCGAGCAGGGCCTCGTTGGCGGCGCCGGCCGCCGCGGCCGATGCCTCGTCGGGACGGCTGGCGGAGGACACGCCGTCGCAGACGATGGCCACCGTGGCGGCCGATCCGTCGGGCAGGGCGGTGGCCGCGACCGCGAACGAGTCCTCGTTGCGGTGGTGGCGCAGCCCCCGGTCGCTGACGGCGGCGACGCTGCCGAGCTCCTCCTCCAGGTGGTCGCGCTCGCGGGGCTGGGCGTGCCCGCAGTGCTCGCAGTACCCGTCGGTGTCGACCCGGCCGGCCCGGCAGGCCACGCAGGTCTTCCCGCCGTCGCCGCCCGCGGGACTGCCGCCCTGCGCGGTGCCGGAGGCGTACGGGCCCTCGTGCCCGGGACCGGCGCCGCCGTACGGGGCTTCGGGCGCACCCCAGGGGGTGCCCTCGGGCGGGGTGGGGGTGCTGCCGGGGCTGCCCGGCCGGTCGTGGCGGATCTCGCCGCCTCCGTACGCCGGCTCGGGCGCGCTGCCGTACACCGGCTCCGGCGCACCGCCGTACGCCGGCTCGGGCGCGGGATCCGGAATCAGGCCGGCCCGTGCCGCCGGCTCGGCGGCGGCGGGCTCCGCCGGTGCGGACCAACCGGCGGTCTCCCCGACCAGCGTGGGCGCCGATCCGGCGGCGACGCTGCCCCACCCGGGCGCGGGTTCCGCGAGGGCGTAGCCCCCCGTCGGGCCGGTCGGCGCGGCCGGGAGCGTCGGGATCGGGAGCGTCGGATCGTCCCGGGACACCGGAGGGGAGGCGGCGGACACGGGCGAACCGCAGACACCGCAGAAACGGTCACCCTCCTCAAGGGGCTCCGCGCAGCTGGGGCAGCCAGACGGCCGATGCATCGACATCACTCACACCCACGTCCGGGGACGGAAACGGTTTGCCCGCTCCACCAGTTCGATCCTGTCCTCGCCCCGCTGCGCCAGCCGCGCGAGCACGCGGTACGAGCGCTCCAGCCCGAAGCGCAGGCCCCGCTCGTCCAGTTGACTGCCGAGCAGCGAGTTCCGGCCGGGGTCGGAACCCCGGCTACCCGACAGTACCCAGTCCAGGGCCGAGCCCAGAACCTCGGTCGACAGCCGTTCGTGCCGGACCGCGTCCAGCCCGAACCGCTCCAGGGCCTCCACCTGCGCGGCAGCAGCCGCCAGATCCGGAAGCAGTTCCTCCTGGGGAGACCGGTCGCGCAGGCGTGCCCGTACCGCCGCCACCCGTGCGGCGGTGTAGTGGATCGAGGACTCGGGCACGGACTCCAGCGTGCGCACCGCCCCGGCCCGGTCGCCCGCGGCGAGCTGGACCCGGGCCAGCCCGAAGGCGGCGCTCACGAACCCCGGGTCGGTGATCCAGACCAGCCGGTAGTACTCGGCGGCGTTGTCCAGCTGCCCCAGGATCTCCGCGCACAGGCCCAGCGCCAGCTTCGGCGCGGGCTCGCCCGGGAAGGCGTCGTAGATCGCGTCGAAGGACAGGGCGGCCATCGCGTCCTCGCCGGTGGCCAGGGAGGCGATCCCGCGCGCCCACACCACCCGCCAGTCGTCCGGATGCCGGCGTTCCAGATCGGCCAGGGCGGCTCCGGCCGCGGGCAGTTCCCCGAGCTCCAGGCGGGCCCGCAGCTCGCGCAGCCGCAGCTCGGCCGAGTCGGCGGGCGCGGCGTGCAGGGCGCCCAGCAGGTCCCCCGGCGCGGTGGCCAGCAGTCCGGCCAGGAACCCCGCGTTGGGATCGGCCGAGTCCACCAGCGGCACCGGCAGGGACAGCGCCATGCCCCGGGCGTCCGGCGCGGCCAGCTCGGTGGGGCGTACGCCCGGCGCCGGCGCGGGCGGCGCGGCCACCGGGGCGGCGTGCCGGGGAGCCGGTACCTGGACCTGCCGCGCGGCCGCGCCGGCGCGGTGCGTCGTGCTCGTCCCGAGCGGCGCCGACAGGGCCGCCGCCCCGTGGGCCCCGGAGGGGCCCACCGCCGCGCCCGGACCCGCGGCCGCCGCCGGAGCCGGAGGCGGCAGGACCGCCGACGGCGCGGCCCGGCGCCCGAGCCGTCGGCCGCCCGCCGCGGGACCCGGCACGGCCCGCGCCCCCAGCCGGGACACTTCGGCCCCGGCCACGTCGGCGAACAGCCGGGTGTCCGGAACCCGCAGCTCCGGCCCGAAGAGCGTGGAGAGCTGCGGCCGCGGCCGGCCCGTCTGCAGCGCGACGACCTCCCGCAGTACGCCCGTCAGCTGGTCCGCCATCTCCTGCGCGGACGAGAACCGCCGCCCCGGATCCGGATCGGTCGCCCGGACCAGCAGCCGGTAGAAGGACTCGTACCGCCCGAACACCTCGATGTGCTCCGGATCCGGCAGCGAATCCACGAACACGTTCGTGTAGCCCTGGAAGTCGAAGGTCAGGACGGCCAGCGTCCGCGCCACCGTGTACAGGTCGGAGGCGACCGAGGGGCCGAGCTCGGCCACCTCCGGCGCCTGGTAGCCCACCGTGCCGTAGATGGCCGACTCCTCGTCGTCCATCCGGCGCACGGCGCCCATGTCGATCAGCTTCAGCTGGTCCTGCTGCTGGATCGCGTTGTCGACCTTGAAGTCGCAGTACAGGAGGTTCCTGCTGTGCAGGTGGCCGAGTGCCTCCAGCGCCTCGATCCCGTACGCGCAGGCCTGCTCCACCGGCAGCGGATCGCGCCGGCCGTCCGGCCGCCGCCGCTCGTTCGCTATCTCCTTCAGGGACTTGCCGCCGACGTACTCCATGACGATGTACCCGTCCAGCGAGCCCGTCCGCTGGTCCAGGTGCTCCACGAAGTTGTAGATCCGCACGATGTTGGAGTGCTCGATCTCCGCGAGGAAGCGACGCTCCGAGATCGCCGCCTCCATCGCGTCCTGGTCCCCGGTGTCCAGCAGGCCCTTGAGGACCACCCACCGGTCCGAGACGGCCCGGTCCACCGCCAGGTACACCCAGCCGAGGCCGCCGTGCGCGAGGCAGCCCGCCACCTCGTACTGGCCGTGCACGACCTCCCCCGCACGCAGCTTGGGCACGAAGGAGTACGGGTGCCCGCACTTGGTGCAGAACCCCTCCGTCCGCCCCGGCCGGTCCCCGCGCGAGCGGCCCACCGGAGCCCCGCAGTCGGAGCGCGAGCAGAACCGCTTGCGCTCGGGCACCTCCGGGTTCTCCAGCACCGCCGCCGAGGGATCCGGGCGCGGCACCTCCGGGACGTTGACCAGCCCGGCGCCCAGCCGGCTGCGCCCCGAGGGTCCGGCCGCCGAACCCGAACTGCGCACCGACACCGAGCGGCTCGACGCGGCGCCCGGCAGGGAGCGCGAGAGCCGGCCCGACACCGAGCGGCGCGAGGACGAGGAACGGGAGGACCGCGAGGAACGGGAGGACCGCGAGGACCGCGCCGAGGCCGACGTCGACCCCGAACGGCCGGAGCGGTCCGAGCCGTGCGAGCCCTGTGACCCGTGCGAGCCGTGGGATCCCTGAGAGTCGGGGTGCCTGGCCGCGCTCGTCATCCCCGTCGGCGGCGACACCAGCTCCTCCGCGCCCGCCGCGACGGAGCCGATCGGCGCCAGACCGCAGGTGTCGCAGTACAGCCCGCCGTCGCCCATGTCCTCGTACGACCCCGGGCAGCCGGGGCGAACGCACGCCGTTCCGACCGGACTCATGCGTCCTCCTTCCCCGGCCCGTCGGGCCGGTACTGCGGCTGCGGCGGTGCCAGTGACTCGGCCGTCGCCTGCTGGTAGCGCAGCACGGCCTGCTCGGCGGCCCGCAGATCGCAGGGCGCGCTCCACAGCATCCGCCGTGCCGTGTCGTACCGCTCGACCAGGAGCGGATCCTCCGCCATGCCGTGCCGGGCCACCTTCGCCTTGTACGCGTCCAGCCGCCCGCGCAACTCCGCCCGCACGGCCAACGGAGCCGTCACGGCGGTCAACGATTCGCGGGCCCTGCGCAGTTCCTCCTCGGCCCGCTCCTCCAGCGATTCCAGCAGCGGCGAGAGCCGGTGCCACCGGGCCTGGCGGCGGTACTCGGCCGCCGCGGCCAGCTGCTCCTGGAGCGCCGTCGGCGGCCCGCTCACGACGGGCACCTCCGAAGCCGCGATCTTCGCCAGCACCTCGCCGCGCGCGGTCCGCGCCTCCGCCAGGGTCCGGTCGGCCCGCGAGAGCACGTCCCGCAGGCTGATCAGCCGCTGCTCGGCGTCCTGCCGCACGTCCAGGACCGCCTCGATCTCCCGGCGTACGTCCTCCAGCGCGACCGCCGCCCGGTCGTAGCGGGCGGTGTCGGGGCGGCCGCCGCCCGGCGCGGAACTGCCGGCGAGCGGCTGCCAGAACGCCAGCGGGTCCGCGATCACCTGCTCCCGCAGCGCGGTCAGCTCGGCGGTGATCTCCTCCAGGTCGTCTCCCGACGGGTGTTCGCCCGGGCGGACCCCCACCGAGTGGGCCAGCGAGCGGGTGCGGTGCAGCTCGGCCGCGAGCAGGTCGATGCGGGCGGGCAGCGCCGACCACACCGAGTCGGCGGCCACCACCACGTCCAGCGAGCTCGCGTACAGCTCGTTCATGCGCGACACCAGCTCCGCGAGCGAGAGCCGCTCCGCCAGGGCCACGCCCTCCGCCCCGGCCCCGGCGATCAGCACCCCGGGCCCCCGCAGCCGCTCGGTCAGCTCGATCAGCTCCTCGCGGCCGGGCCAGCGGCGCCGCTCGCGGATCTCCCGGGCGGCGCCCAGCGCCCCGCTGTAGGCGTCGAAGTACGTCCACAGCCGGGTGATGGCGGCATCCGCCGCCGCCCAGCGCTCCTTGGTGACGCCGGTCAGCCCGGCCCCTTCCAGCAGCCGGCGCCCGGCGTGGTCCTGGAGGGCGAGCAGGGAGGTCTCGACGGCCTCGTGCTCCGCGCCGAGCCGGGCCAGGGCGCGGTCGACGTCGTCCCGGTCCATCACTGCCGACTGCGCCTCCACAAGCCCCGCCTCCGCTTCCCCGACATCGGGCTCCGACTCTGCCACCTGTCTCAGCCGTCCCGGTACTTCGGCGCGGGCGGTCCGGCCACCCCGGGCAGAACGGGCTTGAGGTGCGTCACGTACGCCTGCATCCAGGGGCTGCCGTCACCGCCGGCGCGGTAGTCCTCCAGCACCTTGTTGACCCGGCGCACCAGGTCGGAGGCGTCCTTGTTCATGGCCACCCCGTAGAACTCCCTGGTGAACGGGGAGCCGACGAGGCGCACCGACGGGTCCTGCGCGGCCTGGCCGGCCGCGAGCGCGTTGTCCGTGATGATGCCGTCCACCTCGCCCAGCTGGAGCCGGACCAGGCAGTCGAGCTGGTTGGGCACGCTGACCGACACCGAGCCGTACGGCTGGGCCCTGAGCGCCGCCTCGGCCGTGGAGCCGGCGGCGGTGCAGATGCGGCGGCCCTTCAGCGAGGCGTCGTACCCGGTGATGGGCGAGCCCTTGGGGGCCAGGACCTGCTGCCCGGCCTCGAAGTACGCCGTCGAGAACGCGACGTCCTCCAGCCGCTTGCAGTTGATGGTCATGGTCCGCACGACCACGTCGACGCGGCCGTCCTGGAGTGCGGGGACGCGCTGGCTGGTGGGGATGGCCCGGTAGATGACCGCGTTCTCGTCGCCCAGGATGTCCTTGGCGATGGCCTTGACCAGAGCGATGTCGAAACCGTCCAGCCGGCCGTCGACCGGGTTGCGGTAGCCCCACTTGAAGCTGTTCTGGTCCACGCCCGCGACGAGCTTGCCCGCCTTGCGGATCCGCTCGATGGCCGGTCCGTCCACACCGTTCGGACGCAGGCTGGCCTCCGGGTCCTGGCAGGTGTCGGTGAGCGACCAGGGGGCCGGGGCGGCCGCCATGGAGGCGGGTTCGCGGACCACGGCCGGGTGACCGCCCTCCGGGGCCGCCTGAGCCAGCGGCAGCAGGACGGCCGCGGCCGTCACCGCGCAGGCGGCCGCCATCGCGCTCACCCCGCCCCAGCCGCGCAGCCGGGCGGCCATGCGCCGCAGGCCGGAGGGCCGGGGCACCGGGCCGTGTGTCCCGGGCGCACCGTCCGTCCCGGCCGCGCCCTGCGCACCGCCGTCGTGGCCCTCGTCGGGGGACTCCACGCGTATCCGCATCGCTGTCACCTGTACTCCGAAAGCCGGCGCCCGATGCCGAGCAGAGCCGCCGCGGCGCCGACGACCGCCAGGGCCGCCGAACCCGTCACCAAACCGCCCAGCGCGCCGAGCCCGCCCCGGGCCGCCCGGGTGAACTCCTTCTGCTCATGGGCCACTGCCTGCTCCAAGGACGCGTCCACCGTGTCGAAGGAGGCCCCGCTGCTGTCCTTGTGGTCCTTGTCCCCGATGACCTGGGGCAGAGCGGCCTGGTAGTCGCCGCGCAAGTCCGTCTCCCGGGCCGCCGCGTGCCGCTGCTTCCACTGCTTGACGCCGTCCACGGCGCGCGCCACCGGATCCCGCCCGCTGCTGTCGTCCGCCAGCTTCTGCGCCCTCGCCAGACCGGCGTCCAGCTCGTTCATCTCGGCCGTGAAGTCCACGTCGTACTTGTCCGACTTGTTGTCCTCGGCCAGTACGGCGCCCCGCGCGATCAGGGTCAGGTTCTCACTGGCGCGGGCCTGGAGCGAGGCGATCCGCGCGTCGTTGAGCACCTTCAGCGACTCCTGCCCGTCCGATCTCGCCTCGGCCAGCTCCGCCCGGGCGACCGTGTGCCCCACGGCCAGCCACATGAGCACCACCAGCGAGGCGGCCGTCGCCGCCACGAGGCCGTGGTTGAGGACACGGTTGGTGCGCCGGTAGTTGCGGCGCTGGGCCCACGCCAGCGCGGCGAGTGCGAGGAGCCCCGTGCCGATCGAGGCCAGCGGCAGCGAGCGGGCGTCGTCGTAGTCCGTGTAGAGCCGGTCCGTCTCCGCCTCGTACAGCCGCTGCGCGGCGGGCAGCAGCTGGGTGCTCATCCGCTCGTTGGCGTAGCGGAGGTAGGCGCCGCCCAGCGGCAGGCCCTGCTTGTTCGTGGCCCGCGCCTGCTCGATCAGTCCCGTGTAGCGCGGAAGCTGCTCGCTCAGCAGCGCGATCTGCTTGCGCGAGTCCTCGTCCGCCCCGGTGTTGGCCGCCGCGTTCACCAGCAGCTTCGAGGCGTTGGAGATGTCCTTCTCGTACCGCTCGCGGACCTCGCGCGGTTCGTCGCCGCCGGCCAGGAACCCGCTGGAGGAGGCCGTGTCGGCATCGGCGAGCGAGCGGTAGATGCTCGCCGCGTCCGCGCTCAGCGGCTGGCTGCGGCCCACCACGTCGTCCGCGGCGCCGACCCGGGCGGAGATCTCCCACACGGTCACCAGGCCGAACAGCAGCACCAGGGCGGCCAGGACCGCCCCGATGATCCGCAGTCGGCCGGGCTCGGTCGTGGCGGCCGCGCGCAGCCGCTCCACGCCTTCGGCCCAGGCCGTGCCCGGACGGTCGGGCCCGTCCGGAAGGCCCGGCGGCGGACCGGGCGGCGGCACGGCGACAGCGCCCCCGGGCGCGGGCGCGCGTGATGTGATGGCCACCGTGACCTCCCCCTCGGTCCTGACTGCTCCGCAGCAGTATGGCCGTAGTGGCCGTCAACCACAGCACCCGGTGCTCGATCTTGGCGATCCACCACCGTCGTGCGCCGACCCCACCCCTTCACCGTGAATACGACTCCACGGCCGCCACGGTTCCAGACGCGGGCCCGTCCGGGGCGGGTTCACCCGAAATGGGCACGGAGTTTTCCGTGGGCCTCGGGCAGCGCCCCGAGCGCGTCCAGGCCCAGCAGTCCGGCTCCCAGTACGGGCGGGGCCGAGACCACCGACACCCGCGCGTGCGGGGCCCGCCGGGCCAGCTCCGCCGCGATCCGCTCGTCCAACTGCTCGTGGCCGGCCGTGAGGACACCGCCGCCGAGCAATACCGGAGCCTCCTCCTCCAGCAGCTCCAGCCGGGCCAGCGCCACCGAGGCCAGCGCCACCACCTCGTCCGCCTGCCGCTCCACGATCGCCGAGGCCACCGCGTCCCCGGCCGCGGCCACCGAGAACAGCACCGGCACCAGTTCGTGGGTCCGGCCGTGCTCCAGCGTCCCCAGGTGGAGCGCCTCGATCAGCTCGGCCATCGAACCCAGCCCGAAGTGCCCCGGCAGCGCCGCCGCCAGCTCCGTCGGGCCGCCGCGGCCGTCCTCCGCCCGCGCCGCCCACCACAGGGCCTCCGCGGCCAGGCCGCCCCCGCCGCCCCAGTCCCCGGAGATCTGCCCGAGGGCCGGGAAGCGGGCCGTGCGCCCGTCGGGCCGCATCCCCACGCAGTTGATGCCCGCCCCGCACACCACCGCCACCCCCCGCGGCAGCTCGGCCGCGGCCAGCCCGGCGCGCAGGATGGCGAAGGTGTCGTTGAACACCCGGGTCCGCGCACCCCAGCCGCGGGCGCCGATCGCCTCCGCGAGCTGCCGCTCCTCCACCGGGAGATCGGCATTGGCCAGACACGCCGAGACCTGTTCGGCGTACGGGGCCCCGGGGGCGGACGGCGGCAGCGCGGCGGCCTCCACCGCCTCCGCCACCGCCCGCCCCAGGACGTCCACCGCCTCCTCGACCCCGGTGCGCGGCGGCTGGAAGCCGCCGGAGCGCCCGGTGCCGAGGACCGTTCCGTCCGCGGCGATCAGGGCCGCGTCCGTCTTGCTGTTCCCCGCGTCGATGGCCAGGACGGCGGGCCGTACGGCCCGTACGGCCCGCCGTCCTGGCCGGGCCGGCCGGGCGGGAGGGGTCACGCCCATGCCAGGTGCTCCTCGTTGTGCGCGAGGAGACGGTCGGTCAGGCCCTGCGCGAGGTCGAACTGGCCGACCAGGGGGTGGGCCAGCAGCGCCTTGAAGACCCGCTCGCGACCGCCCCGCACGGCCGCGTCCAGCGCCAGCTCCTCGTACGCCGTGACGTGCGCGACCAGTCCCGCGTACAGCGGGTCGAGGCGCGGTACGGCCAGCGGCACCGGGCCGGACCGGTCCACCCGGGCCTGCACCTCGATGACGGCGTCGTCGGGGAGGAACGGCAGGGTGCCGTTGTTGAACGTGTTGACCACCTGCACCGCGGCCGGACCCGGCCCGCCGTCGCCCAGCAGCGCCGCCGCCAGGTCCACGGCCGCCTCCGAGTAGAAGGCACCGCCCCGCCTGGCCAGCAGCTCCGGCTTCTCGTCCAGTGCCGGATCGGCGTACAGGGCGAGCAGCTCCTTCTCCATCGCGGCCACCTCGGCGGCCCTTGAGGGCTTGCCGCCCAGCTCGCGCACCACGGCGTCGTGCGCGTAGAAGTACCGCAGGTAGTACGAGGGGACGACGCCGAGGCGGTCCAGCACGGCGCGCGGCAGCCGCAGGTCCTCGGCGACGGCCGCGCCGTGTTCGGCGAGCAGCCCGGGCAGCAGGTCCTCGCCGTCGGGGCCGCCCTTGCGCACCCCCATCTCCCAGGTCAGGTGGTTGAGGCCCACGTGGTCCAGGTGGATGTCGGAGGGGGCGAGGTCCAGCAGCGCGGCGAACTTCCGCTGGAAGCCGATGGCCACGTTGCACAGCCCGACCGCCTTGTGCCCGGCCCGCAGGAGGGCGCGGGTGACGATCCCGACGGGGTTGGTGAAGTCGATGATCCAGGCGTCCGGGTTGGTCCGCCGCACCCGCTCGGCGATGTCCAGTACCACCGGAACCGTCCGCAGCGCTTTGGCGAGGCCGCCGGCGCCCGTGGTCTCCTGGCCGACGCAGCCGCACTCCAGCGGCCAGGTCTCGTCCTGGAGCCGGGCGGCCTGCCCGCCGATGCGCAGCTGGAGCAGGACCGCGTCGGCGCCCTCGACGCCCGCGTCGAGATCGGCGGTGGTGGTGACCCGCCCCGGGTGCCCCTGCTTGGCGAAGATCCGCCGTGCCAGCGCGCCGATCAGCTCCAGCCGCTCGGCCGCGGGGTCGATCAGCACGAGCTCGCTGACCGGCAGAGTGTCGCGCAGCCGTGCGAAGCCGTCGATCAACTCGGGCGTGTAGGTGGATCCGCCGCCCACCACTGCGAGTTTCATGGTCACTAGCCTTTCACTCCCGTCAGGGTGACGCCCTCGACGAACGCCTTCTGGGCGAAGAAGAAGAGGACGATCACCGGCGCCATGACCAGCACGGTCGCGGCCATGGTGAGGTTCCAGTTGGTGTGGTGCGCCCCCTTGAAGGACTCCAGTCCGTAACTGAGGGTCCAGGCGGCCGGGTTGTCCGAGGCGTAGATCTGCGGGCCGAAGTAGTCGTTCCAGGCGCTGAAGAACTGGAACAGCGCGACGGCGGCGATGCCCGGCCTGGCCATCGGCAGGACGACGCGCAGCAGGGTGCGGAGCTCGCCGCAGCCGTCGACCCTGGCCGCGTCCAGGTACTCGTCCGGGATGGTCAGCAGGAACTGGCGGAGCAGGAAGATGGAGAACGCGTCGCCGAACGCCATCGGGATGATCAGCGGCCACAAGGTGCCGGACAGGTCCAGCTGCTTGGCCCAGAACAGGTACATCGGGATGACCACCACCTGCGGCGGCAGCATCATCATGGCGATCACCAGCAGCAGTGACAGCCGCCGCCCGCGGAAGCGGAACTTGGCGAGCGCGTACGCCACGGGCACCGAGGAGACCACGGTCAGCAGCGTGCCCAGCCCCGCGTACAGCAGGGTGTTGCGCCACCAGGTCAGGAAGCCCGGGGTGTTCCACACCTTGGCGTAGTTGCCCCATTCCCAGGTGTCGGGCACGAGGTCGCGGGTCAGCGCCTGCTGGTCGCTCATCAGGGAGGTCAGGAAGAGGAACACGAAGGGGAGGACGAAGAACAGGGCGGCGGCCACACCGAGGGCGTGTACGCCGATCCAGTGCAGGAGGGCCTTGCGGCCGGCACCGGCGCCGGCGGCGGTGCCGGTGCCGTGGCGCGGTCCGGCCGTCTCCGGGGCCGGACCGGCCCGCCTCGTGGGGGCGGGAGCCGTCGTGTCGGTCAGTCGGGCCATCTCAGTCACCTGTTCCGATCAGCCCGCCACGGCGGCGCATCAGGAGTGCGGTGAAGGCCATGGAGAGGGCGAAGAGGACCAGCGCGACCACGCACGCGGTGCCGTAGTCGAAGCGCTGGAAGCCGACGTTGTAGACGACCTGGGGGAGGGTCAGCGTGGACTTGTCGGGGTAGCCCGGCTCGAACTGCTGGCCCGAGCCGCCGATGACACCCGCGGCCACCTTCCCCGCCACCAGGGGCTGCGTGTAGTACTGCATGGCCTGGATGACCCCGGTGACCACCGCGAACAGGATGATCGGCGCGATGTTCGGCAGGGTGATGTGCCGGAACCGTGCCCAGGCCCCGGCCCCGTCCAGCTCGGCGGCCTCGTACTGCTCCTTCGGCACGTCGAGCAGCGCGGCCATGAAGATGACCATCAGGTCGCCGACCCCCCACACCGCGAGGGCGGTGAGCGCGGGCTTCGACCAGTCGGCGTCGGTGAACCAGCCGGGGGCGGGCAGGCCGACCGACTCCAGGAGGGTGTTGACCGGTCCGGTGCCGGGGTTGAGCAGGAAGACGAAGGCCAGGGTCGCGGCCACCGGCGGGGCCAGGTAGGGCAGGTAGAACAGGGTCCGGAAGATCCCCGCCCCCGTCTTGATCCTGGTGATGAGCAGGCCGACGCCGAGGCCGAAGACGACCCGGCAGGTGACCATCACCAGGACCAGCCACAGGGTGTTGCGCATGGCCGGCCAGAACAGCGGATAGTCGGTGAAGACGTACGTCCAGTTGTCCAGGCCGTTGAAGACGGGCGGGCGGAAGCCGTCGTACTTCGTGAAGGAGAAGTACACGGTGGACAGGAGCGGGTACGCGAAGAAGACGGCGAACCCGATCAGCCAGGGCGACATGAAGGCCGCGGTCCGCAGGGCGGACCGCCTGCGCTTCGCGCGCAGCGCGGGCGCGACGGGCCAGGTTCCGGGGCGGCCGGTGCCGGTGCTGGTGCTGGTCATCGCGGGCTACTTCGCCTTCGCGATGTCCGTGTCGATCTGCCGGCCGGTCTTGGCGAGCCCGGCCGGTATGTCGGCGACGTCGCCCTTCTCGACCGCGTACGCGAGGTCCTGGAAGGTCAGCTGGTAGGTGCCGCCGTCGGCCTGGGCCGGGGTGGTGTTCGACTTCGGGTGCCGGGCGATGTCGAGGAAGGTCTTGAACTCCGGGGTGACCTGGAGGTCCGGGGACTCCAGCGCCGCCAGGGTGGAGGGCACGTTGTGGATGGCGTTGGCGAACGCCACGACCGCCCCGGTGTCGGTGGTCATGTACTTCACCAGCTCCCAGGAGGCGTTCTGCTTCGTGCCGCCCGCCGCGATGCCCATGATCGTGCCGGAGAGATAGCCCTTGCCGTAGTCGCCGGCCTGGTCGTCCGGGACCGGAAGCGGCGCGGTGCCGATCTCGAACGTGACCCCGGCCTCCTTGGCCATGGAGGCCCGCCACTCGCCGTCGACCTGCATCGCGACCTGCCCCTTGTGGAAGGGGTGCTCGGCGCTCCACTCGTCGCCGAAGGTGTTGCGGAACTTCTCCAGCTTCTCGTAGCCGCCCAGCTTGGCCACCAGGTCCTTCTGCGCCGTCAGCATGCTCGCGAACGCCGGGTCCTCGGCCAGGCTGGACTTGCCGTCGGCGTCGAAGTACTTCGGGCTCCACTGCGCGGCCAGCCGCACGGGGGTGGTCTCGTAGCCGTGGTAGGTCGGCATGATGCCGAGCTGGTCGTACGAGTCCCCGTTGGGCTTGGTGAGCTTCTGCGCGACCTCGACGAACTGGCTCCAGGTCTTCGGCGGCTCGGTGATGCCGGCGGCCTTGAAGGCGTCCTTGTTGTAGACGAGCCCGTAGGCGTCGTTCAGCAGCGGCAGGGTGCACTGGTTGCCGTTGAACTGGGTGTAGTCCAGCAGGGTCTTGGGGAAGACCTTCGCCTTGTCTATGCCGGCCTTCCGGAGGAAGGGGTTCAGGTCGGTGAAGGCGCCGGTGTTGCAGAACTTGCCGACGCTGTCGGTGGTGAACGAGGAGACCACGTCGGGGGCCTTGTCCCCGCCCGCCCGGAGCGCCTGGTTGATCTTGTCGTCGGTCATGTTGCCGGTGACCTTGACCTTGATGTTCGGGTGCGCCTTCTCGAACCGGGCGATGTTCTCCTCGATCGCCTTGATCTCGCTCGGCGCGGACCAGCCGTGCCAGAAGTTGAGCGTGACCTCCTTGTTCGGATCGTCGGAGGCAGCGCTTCCGCTCTGGCCCGTGCACGCGGTGGCGAGGACGGACAGTGCGGCGACGGCGGTGGCCGCGGCGGTCATGCGACGGGTTCTGGGCATGGCGGGGCTCGCTCTCTGCGGGAGGAACTTCCGGGACGGGTGCCAGGGGGTGCGGTGAGGGGCGTGACGCGAGGTGTCACGGGGGGTGCTCGGGGCCGGTGGTGCCGGTCCCGGCGGGGCGGTCGGCGGCGCGAGGTCAGCGGCGCGAGGTGTCGAAGACCTCGTCGCGGGTGGTGGCGAGGGCGCTCTCCAGCGCGCCGCGCAGTACGGGCCGGTCGCGCACGGTGCCGGACACCAGGCGCGGCCGCGAGGGGGCGAGATCGGCGAGCTCGGACTCGACGAGCCCGCGCAGCACGTCCCCGCCGGCGGCGGTCACCGCGCCGGACAGCACCACGATCTCCGGGTCCAGTACGGCGACCAGCGAGGCGATGCCGGTGGCCAGGGCGGTGGCGTACTGCCGGAGGAACAGCAGGTTCGCCCCTTCGGGGCGCTCGGCCGCCCCGGTCAGGAGCGCGACGGCCGCGGCGACCGGCGTGGCCGTCGCTCCGGCGTCCGGGCCGCCGGGCGGCGCCCCGATGCCCAGCGCGGCCGCCATCGCCGGCACCGCCTGTACGCCGGCCAGTTCCTGGTACCCGCCGGAGTTGACCTGGGCGACGTGCCGGACCAGGGGGTGGCCCGGTACGGGCAGGAACCCGACCTCCCCGGCGCCGCCGGTCCAGCCGCGGTGCAGCCGGCCGCCGAGCACCAGGGCGGCGCCGAGGCCCTCCTCGTTCCACAGCAGGACGAAGTCCCCGTGGCCGCGGGCCGCACCGAGCCGCTGCTCGGCGACGGCGGCCAGGTTCACGTCGTTCTCGTACTCGACCGGCATCGGCAGGGCCGCCGCGAGTTCCTCCAGGAGGGTGGGGGAGTGCCAGCCGGGCAGGTGGTCGGCGTAGCGCAGCGCCCCGGTGCCGGGGTCGAAGGAGCCCGGGGTGGCGATGACGACCCGGTGGACGTCGGAGCGTTCGAGCCCGGCGTCCCGGGTGGCCGCGCCGAGGGCCCGGGCGACCCGGTCGACGGCGCCGGTGCCCTCCGCGTACGGGAGGGCGTGGCTGCCGATCACCTCGCCGGTGAGATCGGCGACGGCCGCGACGATGCCGCTCGGGGTGACGTCCAGTCCGGCGACGTGGGCGGCGCGCGGGTTGACCCCGTACAGCTGGGCGTTGGGTCCGGGGCGGCCGCCGGCGGTGCCGGAGGCCACGACGAGCCCGGCGGCTTCGAGGCGGGCGAGCAGCTGGGAGGCGGTGGGCTTGGAGAGCCCGGTGAGACGGCCGATCCGGGTGCGGGACAGGGGACCGTGCTCCAGCAGCAGGTCCAGCGCGGCGCGGTCGTTCATGACGCGCAGGAGGCTGGGGGTACCCGGGGTGGTGCCGGTCATGGGCGCTCTCCGTCATCGGCTCGGTCGACGGCTGGGTCGACGGCACGGCTCCCTCCGTGGCGCATGCGCCCGTCAGGAACTGTTAGGTAAGTTTCCTATCGGTGTTTGAGTCGTGTCAATGCCGCTGCCCCCGCAGAAATGAACCTGCGGGGGCAGCGGTGTGGTGAGGGAAGGGGAGAAACGGACTACTTGGTGATCCGGGGGGCGCCGACGGACGGCGGGATCGGGGCGGTGGCCAGGGACTGGGGGGAGGCCGGGTTCGCGAGCGCCGACGGCGCGGCCACGGCGGCCGACGGGTCGACGGCGTCCTCCTCGTCCTCGGCGGCCGGCAGACCGCCGATGATCCGGATGCCGGCCTCGTCGAACGCCTCCTTGATCCGCCAGCGCAGCTCGCGCTCCACGGCGAACTGCTGGCCCGGCATCGTCTTCGCCGAGACCTTCACCCTCATCGAGGCCAGCAGCACCTCGTCCAGCCCCAGCACCTCCACCGGACCCCACAGGCGCTCGTCCCACGGGGATTCCTTGGCCAGGCCCTCGGCGACGTGCTTGACCACCTCGCGGATGCGGGTCAGGCTCTCCGACGGTTTGACCTGGACGTCCACGCCCGCCGTCGCCCAGCCCTGGCTGAGGTTGCCGATCCGCTTGATCTCGCCGTTGCGGACGTACCAGATCTCGCCGTTGTCCCCGCGCAGCTTGGTGACGCGCAGGCCGACCTCGACGACCTCGCCGGAGGCCACGCCCGCGTCGATCTTGTCGCCGACGCCGTACTGGTCCTCCAGGATCATGAACACGCCGGACAGGAAGTCGGTCACCAGGTTCCGCGCGCCGAAACCGATCGCCACACCGGCCACACCGGCGCTCGCGAGCAGCGGGCCGAGGTTGATGCCGAGCGCGCCGAGCACCATCAGCCCGGCCGTGCCGAGGATCAGGAACGAAGCCACCGAACGCAGGACCGAGCCGATCGCCTCGGAGCGCTGCCGCCTGCGCTCCGCGTTGACGAGGAGCCCGCCGAGCGCCATGCCCTCGACGGCCTCGGCGCCCCGGTTCATGCGCAATATGAGCTTGGTCAGCGACTTGCGGACCAGCGAGCGGAGCGCGGCGGCGATCACCAGGATCAGCAGGATCTTCAGGCCGAGGTACAGCCATCCGGCCCAGTTCTCCTCGATGAAACTGGCGGCGTTCGTGACGCTCTCGTGGGCCTCCTTGACGGAAGCGGCCGGGTCCGGGGTGTCGGCTGCCAGGGGCAGCAGGGCGGCAGGCCAGGGCACGACGGGAACCTCCAGGTATAGCGGTCTGCCCGCGGAAAGGGGTGTGCGGGGCAGGCCATCCACACTAACGGGGCATTCGGGTGTCCCCGTTGCCGTGTTCGAGGGAGAGACCGGACTCACCTGGGGATGAAGCGGGTGTGGTTGAAAACACCTCGGACCCGTTACGGGCGCGTGGTGGCGCTTCGACCAGCCGTAAGGGGAGACTGGAGAGCAGATCGTCCCGGCGCGAGCCACGCGCCGCCGACGTACAAGGAGGCAGTCCGTGCCGCACGTCCTGGTCCTCAATGCGTCGTACGAGCCGCTCGGCGTCGTACCGCTCCGCCGCGCGCTCGTCCTCGTCCTGGAGAACAAAGCCGTCTCCCTGGAGGAATCCGGCGCCTTTCTGCACAGCGCGACGAGAGTCGTCCCCGCGCCCAGCGTGGTCCGGCTCAAGCGCTTCGTGCGGGTCCCCTACCGGGGGCCCGTTCCTCTCACCCGCCGCGCGCTGTTCGCCCGCGACGGCGGACGCTGCATGTACTGCGGCGGGGTCGCCACCAGCGTCGATCACGTGATCCCGCGCAGCCGGGGCGGGCAGCACGCATGGGACAACGTGGTCGCCGCATGCCGGCGGTGCAACCACGTCAAGGCGGACCGCCACCTGCTGGAGCTGGGCTGGCGCCTGCGCCACCAGCCCGCTCCGCCGTCGGGCCTGGCCTGGCGCATCATCGGCACGGGCCACCGTGACCCCCGCTGGATGCCGTACCTGGAACCGTACGGTGCGGAGGCGGCTCTGGACCGCATCGGCGCGGCCGCGTCGTAGCCCCGGGGCGCCGGGGCCAGGCCGGGCCCGCCCCGGCCCCGGGGTCCTGCCGGGCCCCCGCGCGGTGTCGTCTCCCCGCGCGGCCCGGCCACGCCCCCTCACGCCCCGCCTCCGCTGCGGGCGCCGGCACGTGCGCGTCGGCGAAAGAGCGCGGCCCGCGCCTGCGGCCGTGGGGGTTCTGACCTGGATACGCCAGGAATGCGGCGCTGTACACGGGGTATGGCTGCCATGTTCCCCGGCGGTGTTCCATGGTTCCTGATCCACCCTCACGCCCCGTACGGACAAAGGAGCAACCGCCCGTGAACACCGCACCCGGCATCCGACACACCCCTCTCCTCGCCCACCTGCCCGCGCAGGCCGGGCCCGTCGAGGGGCCCCTCACCAGCGAGCCCCCGCTCGCCGGTTCCGCCCACGCGCCGCTGACCAGTGAGCCCCCGCTCACCGGGGAGGCGCCGCTGACGAGCGAACCGACCACGCCCGCCTAGACACAGGGACACAGGTACTCACATGGACGACCTCGCCCGGCTCGCGGCCCTGCACGGAGTCGCCACCGCCTACCAGCCCGCCGAGGACGTCACCGTCCGGGTCCCGGAGGCCACCGTCGCCGCCGTGCTGCGCGAGCTGGGCGTGGACTGCGCCACTCCGGAGGCCGTACGGGGGCACCTGGCCGAAGCCGGGCGCGAGGTCTCGCACCGGCTGCTGCCGCCGGTGATGGTGTGGTGGGCCGGGTCGGAGCGGCCCGCGGCGCTGGCGGCGCTGCCTCCCGGCACGCGGATCGGCCTGGAGGGCGACGAAGCGGGCGGCGAAGCCGGCGGCTGGGAGCCCGGCGGGCGCGGGGTGCCGCCCCTCGGCGTGCACCGGCTGAGCGCCGAGACCCCCGACGGGCGTACCGAGGACGCCACGCTGATCGTGGCCCCCGAGCGGGCGCCCGGTGGGGGCGTTCGGGTGCACGGGGTGCTGGTCCAGCTGTATTCCCTGCTCTCCGAGCAGTCCTGGGGCATGGGCGACCTCGGTGATCTCGCCGCGCTCGCGCGGTGGGCCGGGCGGGCCCACGGGGTCGGCTTCGTCCAGGTCAACCCGCTGCACGCCGCCGTCCCCGGGACGCCGACCGACCCCAGCCCGTACCGGCCCTCCTCGCGGCGCTTCCCCGACCCCGTCCACCTGCGCGTCGAGGACGTCCCCGAGTACGCCGACTGCCCGGAGCGCGACGCCCTCGCCGAACTCGCCGGGCAGGGCGCCGAGCTGCGCCGCGAGGTGCTGGAGAAGGGGGCGCTGATCGACCGGGACGCGGTGTGGGAGGTGAAGCGCCGGGCCCTCGAACTGCTCTACGCCGTTCCGCGCAGCCGCGGCCGCGAGAGGGAGTACCGGGAGTTCTGCGCCGAGCAGGGCGAGGCCCTCGACCGGCACGCAGCCTGGTGCGCGCGAGACGGCCTGTCCGCCGACTTCCACCGCTGGCTGGTCTGGCTGACGGACACCCAGCTCGCCGCCGCCCAGCGGGCCGCCCGCGACGCCGGGATGCCGGTCGGCATCGTGCACGACCTCGCCGTCGGGGTCCACCCCCACGGCTCGGACACCCTCGGCCCGCCGCTCTACGCCAAGGGCGTCTCCGTCGGCGCCCCGCCCGACGCCTTCAACGCGCGCGGCCAGGACTGGGGGCTGCCGCCGTGGCGGCCCGACCGGCTCGCGGCCACCGGGTACGCCCCGTTCCGGGCGCTGCTGCGCGGGGTGTTCCGCTACGCGGGGGCCTTGCGCATCGACCACGTCATGGGTCTGTTCCGGCTCTGGTGGATCCCGGAGGGCGCGCCGCCCTCCGAGGGCACGTACGTCTCGTACGACGGCGAGGCGATGCTCGCCGTCCTGGTCCTGGAGGCCCACCGGGCCGGGGCCCTGGTCATCGGCGAGGACCTCGGGACGGTGGAGCCGCGCGTCCGCGAGGCGCTGGCCCGGCGCGGGGTGCTCGGCACCTCGGTCCTCTGGTTCGAACGCGACTGGGCGGGCGACGGGCAGCCGCTCGCCCCCGCGGCCTGGCGCACCGACTGCCTGGCCACCGCCACCACCCACGACCTGCCGCCCACCGCCGCCAAGCTGGCCGGCTCCCACGTCGAACTGCGCGACCGGCTCGGCCTGCTGACCCGCCCGCTGGAGCGGGAGCGCGCCGAGGACGCCGCCGACACCGCCCAGTGGCTGGACGTACTGGAGGGGCTCGGTCTGGACACCAAGGGGGAGGAGGCCGCCGTACGGGCCCTGTACGGGTTCCTGCTGCGCACCCCCGCCCGGATGGTCGGCGTATGGCTGCCCGACGCGGTCGGGGACCGGCGGCCGCAGAACCTGCCGGGCACCTGGGACCAGTACCCCAATTGGCGGCTTCCGCTCGCGGACTCGGCGGGACGGCCGCTGACCCTGGAGGCACTGGCCGCCTCGCCCCGGGCGAACGCCCTGCTGAGCGCCGTGCGGGAGGGGGCGGGTGCCCGTACGGCACCCCCGGGCGCGCGCGGCGTTTAGGTGTTCGCTACGTTTGCACCGTGGACAAGAAGAACGCTCTGCGCGCCGGCGCCGTCACGGCCGGATCGACGCTGATGATGCTGCTGATGACGTCTCCCGCCCTCGCGGTGGCCCGCGACGACGGCGACGACCCGGGCCCGGGCCTGAGCATTGCCCAGACCCTCGGCCTGTACGTGGCCACGCCGATCGCGCTGTTCCTGATCATCGCGGGCCTGGTGATGGTCCTCGACAAGTCGGACAGGCCGCGCAAGCAGCAGCCCGCCGCCTGAACAGACTGAACGGCCGGCCCCGGTAGGGGCCCGGCCGCCATCAGACCTCCGGAGCGCCGGGGGTCCGCAGACCGTTGCCCTCCCGGGCCCCGGTGCGGACCTCCGGCGCTCCGTCGTGCGTTCGGGGGCCGCGTCAGGCTCCCTGGACCTCGGCCATCAGCTTGCGGAGCAGGCCCCCCAGGACGGCGACCTCCTCCTCGCCGAGCCCCTTGAGCGCGGCGCGCTGTACCTCCAGCCCGGCGGAGACGGCCTCGTCGATGAGCGCGAGCCCGCGGTCGGTGATCGTCACCCGGAGCCCGCGCCGGTCGTGCGGATCGGGCGTGCGGAAGAGCAGGCCGGCCTTCTCCAGCTTGTCCAGGCGCCCGGTCATCCCGCCCGTCGTGAGCATGAGCGTGGCCGACAGCTGGCGCGGCGAGAGCGTGTACGGGTCGCCGGAGCGGCGCAGGGTGGCCACGACGTCGAACTCGCCGCGCGAGATCCCGTACGGGGCGTAGGCCCGCTCCACCGCGTCCCCCATGGTCCGGGCGATCCGGTAGACGCGGCCGAAGACGGCCATGGGGGCGGTGTCCAGGTCCGGTCGCACCGCGTACCACTGGTCGATGATCGCGTCGACGGCGTCACGGTCGACGGCGTCCGCAAGAGCCTCGGTCATGAGACGCAGTATCCGGCCTCCCTCCGGTCATTCGCAAGAAAGTTGCTTGCAGGAAAGTAGCTTAGGAGTAAGCTACTTCCCAGCAAGCAGCCTACTGGGGGAGCCACTGCCGTGAAGCGTTTCGCCACCGTCGCCCTGACCGCCCTCGCCCCGATCTCCTGGGGCTCGACCTACGCCGTCGCCACCGAACTGCTCCCGCCCGACCGGCCCCTGTTCACCGGGGTCATGCGGGCCCTGCCCGCCGGACTGCTGCTCACGGCCCTCGCCCGCAGACTTCCGCGCGGCGCGTGGTGGTGGAAGGCCGCCGTCCTCGGCACCCTCAACATCGGCGCCTTCTTCCCGCTGCTCTTCCTCTCCGCCTACCGGCTGCCCGGCGGGGTAGCGGCCGTCCTCGGTTCCGCCGGGCCGCTGTTCGTCGTCGGACTCGCCGCCCTCGTCCTCGGGGAGCGGGCGCGGCTGCGGACCGTACTCGCCGCCGTCGCGGGGGCGTTCGGCGTGAGCATGGTGGTCCTGACGGCCGCGGCCCGGCTGGACCTCGTCGGCATCGTCGCCGGTGTGGTCTCCTCCGCCTCCATGGCCGCGGGCACGGTCATGACCAAGCGCTGGGGGCGCCCTGAGGGAGTCGGTCCGCTGGCCCTGACCGGCTGGCAGCTCACCGCGGGCGGGCTGGTCATCATCCCCGTCGCGGCGCTGGTCGAGGGGGCGCCGCCCGCGCTCGACGGCAAGGCCTTCCTCGGTTACGGCTACATGATGCTGATCAACACCGGTATCGCGTACTGGCTGTGGTTCCGCGGGATCGGCCGGCTCACCGCCACCTCGGTCACCCTGCTCGGTCCGCTCTCCCCGCTCACCGCGGCCGTCATCGGCTGGGCGGCCCTCGGGCAGGCCCTCTCGCCCGTGCAGGTGCTGGGCATGGCGATCGCCTTCGGGGCCACGGTCGCGGGCCAGCTGTTCGCGGCCGGGACCAAGACAGAACCGTTCAGTTCTGCTGAAGAGAATGATCGAAACATTTCGATGGACCTGACGGATGGGCCGGTGCGACGGTAGAGCCACTTCAGGTCAGACCTGATCACACCGGCACCCGAGGGGGAGACACACCGTGGCCGTCATGGACAGGGTCCGTACCGTTGCGCAGCAGACGTCCGGCAGCCGGGCGGCGAAGGGGTCCACCGGACTCGGCCTCCTCCTCGCCCTGGTCGCGACGGTCGTCTGGTCCGGCAGCTTCGTCGCCACCCGGGGGATGGCCGGCAGCGTCCCGCCCGTCCAGGCCGTGTTCTGGCGCTGGATCATCGCGGCGCTCGCCGTCGCCCCCTTCGCGGCCCGCCAGGCCTGGCAGCAGCGGGCGCTGATCCGCCGCCACCTCGGATTCATCGCCCTCGCCTCGCTGTTCGGCGTCGCCCTCTACAACACGCTGGTCCACCAGGCCGGACTCACCACCTCCGCCTCCAACATGGGCATGATCATGGCCGCCTCGCCGGTCGTCATGGCGCTGTACGCCCGCCTCGGCGGCGAACGGTTCGGCGTCCGGCGGACCTTCGGACTGCTGCTCGCCGCGTTCGGGGTGTTGCTCCTCGTCGGGGACGGTTCGCTCGGCTTCGACTTCGGCGCGGGCGACCTGTGGATGTTCGCCGCCGCGCTCTCGTTCGCCACGTACAGCGCGCTGCTGTGGCGCAAGCCCGCCGAGCTCGGCGGACCGGCCTTCCTGATCACCACCTTCGTGCTCGGCGCTGTGATGCTGGCCCCCGCCTACGCCGTGTCCGTCACCGTCCAGGGCGGCTTCGAAGTCACCGCGGGCACCGGTGGGATGCTGCTCTACGTCGGCGTCATGTCCTCCGCGGTCGCCTTCTTCGCCTGGAACAAGGCCGTCTCGCTCATCGGCGCGGCCCGGGCGGGAGTCGTCTACTACCTCCAGCCCGTGTGCGTCGCCGGCCTCGGCCTCCTCCTGCTGGGCGAGCGGACGGGACCGGCGGAGCTGCTCTGCACGGCACTGATCCTCGGCGGCGTGAGCCTGGGGGCCCGCCGGTAGGTTCGGTCCATGACCGAGTGGGACATCAAGAAGCTGCGGATCCTGCGGACCCTCGCCGACCGGGGGACCGTGACCGCGACGGCCGAGGCACTGCACATGACGCCCTCGGCCGTTTCGCAGCAGCTGACCAATCTCGCCCGGCAGGTGGGGGTTCCGCTGCTGGAGGCGCAGGGGCGCCGGGTCCGGCTCACGGACGCGGCGCACCTCGTACTGCGGCACGCGGAGGCGGTGTTCGCGCAGCTGGAGCGGGCGGACGCCGAGCTGGCCGGTTACCTGGCCGGGGAGGCGGGGGAGGTCCGGATCGGGGCCTTCTCCACGGCCGTGCCGGCGCTGGTCGTCCCGGCGGTGGCGGCGCTGCGGCGCAGCCATCCGGGGGTGGAGGTGCGGGTACGGGAGACCGAGGCGGCGCAGTCGTACGAGCTGCTGGCGGCCGGGGCCGTGGACCTGGCCCTCTCGCTGGCGGCGCACGCCCCCACCGCCCGGGATCCGCGGTTCACCCGCATCACGCTGCTGGAAGACCCCCTCGACGTGGCCCTCCCACCGGACCACCCCCTCGCCGCGGCGCCGGCCCTGCGGCTGGCGGACCTCTCCCGGGACGCGTGGATCTACGGGGGCAGCGGCCCCTGGCAGGAGATCGCCCGCAACGCCTGCGAGGCCGCCGGCTTCGTCCCCGAACAGGCGCACTCGGCATCCGGCTGGACCGCGATCCTGGCCATGGTCGAGGCCGGGATGGGCGTGGCCCTGGTCCCGCGCATGGTGTCGAGCCGGGCCTCGGGGGTGGCCGTGCGGGTCCTGGTCCACGACCGCCCCACCCGGCACGTCCTGGCGGCGACCCGCCGCGGCGGCGAATCAGCTCCGGCGGTCTCCAGGGTCCTGACGGCCCTGCGTACGGTGGCCGCGCACCGCAATCCGTGACCGGACCACCGGTGCCCCCGCCCCGCGGGAGCGGGACGGGGGCACCGGACGGTCAGGCTGCGGGGCGGGTCAGGAAGCCGACGCCGCGTCCGCGGACTGGGCCTTCAGGGCGCGCTCCACGCCCGAGCGGGACTCGGAGACCAGGCGGCGCAGCGCCGCGTTCGGCTCCGCCGCGGCCAGCCAGGCGTCCGTCGCCGCCAGGGTCTCCCGGGAGACCTGGAGCGAGGGGTAGAGGCCCACTGCGATCTGCTGGGCGATCTCGTGGCTGCGGTTGTCCCAGATGTCCTTGACCACCGCGAAGAACTTCTCGGCGTACGGGGCCAGCAGCTCGCGCTGGTCGGTCTGGACGAAACCGCCGATCACCGCGTCCTGCACCGCGTTCGGCAGGTCGGCGGACTCCACCAGCGAGGCCCAGGCCTCCGCCTTGGCCTCGGCCGTCGGACGCGCGGCCCGCGCCGTGGCCGCGTGGCGCTCGCCCGCCGCCGTACGGTCGCGCTCCAGCTCCGCGTCGATGGCCGCGTCGCCCAGGACACCCGTCGAGACGAGGCGCTCCAGGAACGCCCACCGCAGCTCGGTGTCCACGACCAGGCCCTCGACCTCCGCCGCACCGTCGAGCAGCGCCGACAGGAACGTCAGCTGCCCCTCGGTGCGCGCCGTCGCCGCGAACGCGCGGGCCCAGGCCAGCTGGTGGTCGCTGCCCGGCTCGGCGCCGCGCAGGTGCTCCAGCGCGGCCTCGGTCCAGGTCGCCAGGCCCTGCTCCCGCCACGCCGGGTCGGCGTACAGGTCCACGGCCAGCTTCACCTGGCGGTGCAGCGACTGGACGACGCCGATGTCCGACTCCTTGCCGATGCCCGACAGGACCAGCGCGAGGTAGTCGCGCGTCGCCAGCTCGCCGTCGCGGGTCATGTCCCAGGCCGAGGCCCAGCACAGCGCCCGCGGCAGCGACTCGGTGAAGTCGCCCAGGTGCGCGGTGACGTTCTCCAGCGAGACCTCGTCCAGGCGGACCTTGGCGTACGACAGGTCGTCGTCGTTCAGCAGCACGACGGCCGGACGGGCCCGGCCGACCAGCTGCGCGACCTCGGTCAGCTCGCCGTCGATGTCCAGCTCGATGCGGTCCGTACGGACGAGCTTGCCGCCGTCCAGGTCGTACAGGCCGATCGCGATCCGGTGCGGGCGCAGCGTCGGCTCGCCCTTCGCGCCCGCGGGCAGCGCCGGGGCCTCCTGGCTGACCGTGAACGCAGTGATCGTGCCGTCCGCGGCCGTCTCGATGCGGGGGCGCAGGACGTTGATGCCGGCCGTCTCCAGCCAGGCCTTCGACCAGGCGGTCAGGTCGCGGCCCGAGGTCTTCTCCAGGGCGCCCAGCAGGTCCGACAGGCGCGTGTTGCCGAAGGCGTGCGCCTTGAAGTACGCCTGCACGCCCTGGAAGAAGGCGTCCGTGCCCACGTACGCGACGAGCTGCTTGAGCACCGAGGCGCCCTTGGCGTACGTGATGCCGTCGAAGTTGACCAGGACGTCGTCCAGGTCACGGATGTCGGCCATGATCGGGTGCGTGGACGGCAGCTGGTCCTGCCGGTACGCCCAGGTCTTCATCGAGTTGGCGAAGGTGGTCCACGCCTGCGGCCACTTCGTGCCCTCGGCGGACGCCTGGCAGGCGACCGAGGTGTACGTCGCGAACGACTCGTTCAGCCACAGGTCGTTCCACCACTCCATGGTGACCAGGTCGCCGAACCACATGTGCGCGAGCTCGTGCAGGATGGTCTCGGCGCGGCCCTCGTACGCCGCGTCCGTCACCTTCGAGCGGAAGACGTACTGGTCGCGGATGGTGACCGCGCCCGCGTTCTCCATCGCGCCCGCGTTGAACTCCGGGACGAAGAGCTGGTCGTACTTGGCGAACGGGTAGTCGTACGCGAACTTCTCCTGGAACCAGTCGAAGCCCTGGCGGGTCACGTCGAAGATCGCGTCCGCGTCCAGGAACTCGGCCAGCGACGGGCGGCAGTAGATGCCGAGCGGCACCGACTGGCCGTTCGGGCCCTCGTACGAGCTGTGCACCGAGTGGTACGGGCCCGCGATCAGGGCCGTGATGTACGTGGAGATGCGGGGCGTCGGCGCGAAGCGCCAGACGTTGTCCTTCACGTCCGCGGCACCGGGCGTCGGGGAGTTCGAGATGACCGTCCAGCCCTCGGGGGCCGTCACGGTGAACTGGAACGTCGCCTTCAGGTCGGGCTGCTCGAAGCTGGCGAACACGCGGCGCGCGTCCGGCACCTCGAACTGGGTGTACAGGTAGGCCTGCTCGTCGACAGGGTCGACGAAGCGGTGCAGGCCCTCGCCCGTGTTGGTGTAGGCGCAGTCCGCGACGACGCGGAGCTCGTTGGGGCCGGCCGCGAGGTGGTTCAGCGCGATGCGCGCGTCCCGGAAGACCTCGGCCACGTCCAGCGACTTGCCGTTCAGGACGACCTCGTGCACGGCCGGGGCGACCAGGTCGATGAAGGTCTCGCCGGCCTCCGCCGACCGGAACCGCACGGTGGTCACGGACGGGTACGTGCCGCCCTCCTGCGCACCGCTGAGATCGAGTTCGACCTCGTACGAGTCGACGGTGAGCAGCTTCGCCCGCTGCTGAGCCTCTTCACGGGTGAGATTCGTGCCAGGCACGCGGTCATCTCCTTTGATGGTGACGTTGCCCCGACATACTTCCACGTGGGGCCGACCGGGCGCCCGCGAGTAATCCACGGGCGAAACGCGACGTCCGATTTCCGCCAGCTTCACCGGATCCGGACACCCACCCTGGACGCATGACGACACGATTCGCGCCCCGACCGGCGCTCCACGCCGCACGTCCCATCGACCCCGCCACCCTCACCGCCCTGCGCGAACGCGACGACGCCGGCCGCCCCTGCGTCCCGTACGAGGACCCCGAGGGCGGTGCCCCGCTGCGCTGCTGCCTGCGCCGAAGCCGCCGCGCGGAGCGGATCGCGCTCGTCTCGTACGCGCCGCTGCGCCGCTGGGCGGCCGGGACGGGCGTCGACCCGGGCGCGTACGACGAACAGGGCCCGGTGTTCATCCACGCCGACGGCTGCGGCGGCCCGGCCGGGGGCGAGGGCCACCCCTTCGCCCAGGCAGGGGCCCTGCGCACGGTCCGCCGCTACGACGCCGGGGGCCACATCCTCGGCGGCCGCGCCCTCCTCCTGAGCGAGGACCCGCAGGCGGATCTGGAGGAGGCCCTGGCGGAGGCCTTCGCCGACCCGCGGGCCGCCCTGGTCCACGTACGCGCCACCGAGTTCGGCTGCTTCCTCTTCGAGGTCCGCAGGCCCTGACGGCCGGCGGGCACGCGGAAGGGGGCGGCACCGGCCGGTGCCGCCCCCTTCCGCCGCGTGACCGGCGTCAGCCGCGGAGCTCCTCGGCGACCAGCTCGGCGATCTGGACCGCGTTCAGGGCCGCGCCCTTGCGGAGGTTGTCGTTCGAGAGGAACAGCGCGAGGCCGTTCTCCACCGTCTCGTCGACGCGGATGCGGCCCACGTACGAGGCGTCCTTGCCCGCCGCCTGCAGCGGGGTCGGGATCTCCGAGAGCTCGACGCCGGGGGCGTCCCCCAGCAGCTCGTACGCGCGCTCCACGCTGATCGGGTTCGCGAAGCGGGCGTTGACCTGGAGGGAGTGGCCGGAGAAGACCGGGACGCGCACGCAGGTGCCGGAGACCTTGAGGCCCGGGATCTCCAGGATCTTGCGGGACTCGTTGCGGAGCTTCTGCTCCTCGTCGGTCTCGAAGGAGCCGTCGTCGACCAGGTTGCCCGCGAGCGGGACCACGTTGTAGGCGATCGGGCGCTTGTAGACCTTCGCCTCCGGGAAGTCGACGGCCCCGCCGTCGAAGGTCAGCTGGTCGGCGGTCTCGGAGACCGCGCAGGCCTGGCCCTTGAGCTCGGCGACGCCGGCCAGGCCCGAGCCGGAGACGGCCTGGTAGGTGGTGGCGACCATGGCGGTGAGGCCGGCCTCGTCGTGCAGCGGGCGCAGCACGGGCATGGCGGCCATGGTGGTGCAGTTCGGGTTCGCGATGATGCCCTTGGGGCGGTTCTTGATCGCGTGCGGGTTGACCTCGGAGACGACGAGCGGCACGTCGGGGTCGCCGCGCCAGGCGGAGGAGTTGTCGATCACGACGGCGCCCTGGGAGGCGACCTTCTCGGCGAGGGCCTTCGAGGTGGCGCCGCCCGCGGAGAACAGCACGATGTCCAGGCCGGAGTAGTCGGCCGCGGAGGCGTCCTCGATGGTGATCTCCCGGCCCTCCCAGTCGAGGGTCGAGCCCGCGGAACGGGCCGAGGCGAACAGCCGCAGCTCGTCCACCGGGAACTTGCGCTCGGCGAGGATGCCGCGCATGACTGCGCCGACCTGACCGGTGGCTCCGACGATTCCGACCCTCACGGTGACTCCTTCTGCTCCGTACGACGCGTGCGCGCGTGGAGCCATCATGCGTTCGACCCCACGAGTCTTGTCCAATCCATTGTCCGAGGAACGGACGGTGTCCTGAATGTGAACCCCCGTGACACGTTCGTGGCGGCTGTGTTGCACCCCCGCCGAGCGCCCGTTTTGCCTGGTCGCAGCCGGTTACGGTCCGGTCTGTCGCGTCCGCTCGCCGGACGGGCATTCCGCATACCGAACTCGGGGAGAACCATCGTGCGCGCCATCCGCCACCGCAGCCGGTCCATACCGGCCCTCGCCGCCCTCGCGGCCGCCGCCGTCGCCGCACCCGTCCTGCTGGCCGCCACCCCGGCGTCCGCCCATCCGCGCGAGGGCCGGCTGGCCAAGGAACTGGTCGAGGAGGTCACCGCCCGCGGGGCCTACCGCCACCTGGCGAAGTTCCAGCAGATCGCCGACGCCAACGGAGGCAACCGCGCGGCGGGCACCCCGGGCCACGCGGCCTCCGCCGCCTATGTCCACGACACCTTGAAGAAGGCCGGGTACGAGGTCTCCTACCAGGACTTCGACATCTACGAGGCGCACACGAAGACGGAGCGGACCACCGTCCTGGCCGGCCTCGACGGAGCGCCGCGCGAGCTGCCCACCGCCGCGTTCACCTTCACCCGGTCCACGCCGGCGGGCGGCCTGGTCGCCCCGCTCGCCCTCGCCCGGGTCGACGAGACCCCCGGCTGCACGGCCGACGACTACGCGGGCGGCACCTTCACCGGGAAGATCGCCCTGGTCAAGCGCGGCTCCTGCACCTTCGTGGAGAAGCAGAAGGCCGCCGCCGCGGCCGGTGCGATCGGAGTCATCGTCTACAACCACAGCGGTACCACCCCGGTCCGCGGCGGGTTCTCCTCGCCGGCCGAGGGGATCATCCCGAGCGCGGGCCTCAGCCTGGCCGACGGCGAGGCGCTGGCCGCGGCCGCCGCGAAGGGCGAGGTGAAGGTGCGCCTGGACCTGGACCAGGAGCACGTGAAGAAGACCACCCGCAACGTGATCGCCGAGACCAGGGGCGGCCGCTCCGACCGCGTGGTCACCGTCGGCTCCCACCTGGACTCGGTCCCCGAGGGCCCGGGCATCAACGACAACGGCTCCGGCTCGGCAGGTCTGCTGGAGGTGGCCCTGAAGCTGGCCGACGAGGGCGCCAACAAGAAGGGCAGGGGTCCGGCGAACAAGGTCCGCTTCGCCTGGTGGTCGGCCGAGGAGCTCGGCCTGCTGGGCTCCGAGCACTACGTGGCGCAGCTGTCCGGGAAGCAGAAGAAGGACATCGCGCTCTACCTGAACTTCGACATGATCGCCTCGCCGAACCCGGTGCAGTTCGTCTACGACGGCGACGACTCGGACAAGACCGGCGAGGGCGCGGGTCCGGCCGGCTCGGCGCAGATCGAGGCGCTCATCAACGGCTTCCTCGACAAGAAGCACAAGCCGCACGAGGGCAGCGACTTCGACGGCCGCTCCGACTACGGCCCGTTCATCGCGAACGGCATCCCGGCCGGCGGTACGTTCACCGGCGCCGAGGGCGTCAAGACCGCCGAGCAGGCGAAGCGGTACGGCGGCACGGCGGGCGCCCCGTACGACCCGAACTACCATGGGGCGGGCGACACCCTGAAGAACCTGGACCTGAAGGCCTTCGACACCAACCTGGACGTCATCGCGCACGCGGTGGGCACGTACGCCCAGGACCTGAGCTCGCTGGGCAAGTAGCCGGCGCCCGCTCCCGAGGGGGGAACGGCGAAGGGGCGGGCGCCCGATCCGGGCGCCCGCCCCTCCGTCATGCGATCAGCCGGTCATCCGTTACGGGGTGACCTTCTCGATCTGGACGCTGCCGGTGCCGGCGGCGGTGCCGCGGGCGTTGAGCAGCTTGACCTCGCCGAAGAACTGACGGCCCTCGGGGGCCGGAGCGGCGGCGAGGACGTTCGCCGTGACGGACGCCGAGGCGCCGTTGGCGAGGTTCACCGCGGCGCCCGCGTCGACCTGGACGGAGCCCAGGGCGGCCGAGAAGTACACGTCGCGGTAGTTGAACGTGGTGGTGCCGGCCGGAACGGCGTAACCGTCCACCTGGATGGTGTAGGTGCCGGCGGCCGGGTTGAGCAGGGTCACGGCCTCCTCGGAGTCGCCGTCCGCGGAGGAGCCGACCTTCACGCCGTCCTTGAGGACGGTGAGGTCGAGGTCGGCACCGGTGTCGGAGACACCGCCGATGGCCACGTCCAGGCGGGAGACGCCCTCACCGATGGTGACGGTGCTGGTCTGGGTCTCGCCGTTCGCGATGGTCGGCTTGGCGACCTTCGCGGAGCCGAGCGGGCCGCCCTGGAGCTTGCCGCCGCTGATCGCGGCGCCGTCGTTCTTGATGGTCCACTGGACCGGGGCCGGGGTGCCCTGCTTCACCTCGGGCAGGACCTTGACCGCCGGGTCGAAGGCCGCGCCGAGGACGGAGACGTCCAGCTTGAACGGGTTGTCGAGCAGCGGCGACGTACGGCGCGACTCGACCTCGATCTCCCAGACGCCCGGCTGCGGGTTCTCGTACGAGCGCAGGTCGGGGCGGCAGGTGTTGGCCGGGTTGTCGTAGTTCGGGTAGCACTGGGTGGTCGCGCTGTCCTCGACGCCCACACCGTACGGGTGGATCGAGATGAAGCGCGTCTGGCTGCCCGGCTTCAGGCCGCCCAGGGCGACCTCAAGGGACTTCGCGCCCTGCGGGACGGTCACGAAGTACGACTTGTGGCTGTTGCGCTGCACGGAGGAGGAGTCCGACATCGTGAACGACGGCTTCGCCAGCGGCGTGGAGGCGACGACCGTGGTCAGGATCTGCTTGTCGATGCCCTCGGTGGTCTCGTCGTCCAGCTGCAGGATGCCGCTGTGGACGCCGGCCGACTTGGGGTTGGCCTCGACCTTGATGGTGACCGGCTTGTTCAGCGGCAGCGTGACGTAGTCGTAGCCGCCGACGACCTTGAACGTGCCGTCGTTGTTGCGCCAGGTCAGGTCGTGGCGGGTGCCGTACTTGACGCCGGTGGTGCGGGTGACGACGACGTCGTAGACCTTCTTCTGGCCGACCTTGAGGCCGCCCTCGCGGTCGTAGAGGCCGGTGCCGAAGCCCGGGGTCTTCAGGAACTGGTCGATCGCGGTGTCGACCGGCGCCTTGACGGTGAACTCGTTGGCCTTGGCGCCGCGCTGGAGGGACTCCCACGCGTCGACGATGTTGATCAGGCCCGCGCCCTGGGCGTGCGCCGGGACGTCGGCGATCTTCTTCGCGGTGCTGGTGAGCGCCACGCGCAGGCTCGCCGGGGTGACCGTCACGTGCTGCTGCTTGGCGGCCGAGAGCAGCAGGGCGCTGGCGCCCGTCGCCTGCGGCGAGGACATCGAGGTGCCCTGCAGCATCGAGTAGCCGGCCGGGAGGTTGTAGCCGGCCTCCTTCACCGGGGAGCCGGGCAGCCAGGTCTGCGTGGTGTTGATGGCCGCGCCGGGGGCGGTGATGGTCGGCGTGAAGCCGCCGTCCTCACGCGGACCGCGCGAGGAGAACGGGAACATGTCGTACTTCTTGGTCACGCCGGAGCCGTAGTTCGCGGCCCAGGTCTCCTTGGAGACCGCGGCACCCACGGAGATGACCTTGTCCGCGAGACCGGGGTCGCCGATGGTGTTGACACCGGGGCCCTCGTTGCCCGCCGAGATGACGAGCTGGACACCGTAGGTGTCGATGAGGTTCTTGTAGAGCTCGGCGCGGGCGTTGTTGCCGTCGTTCAGCGCCGGCAGGCCGCCGATGGACATGTTGACGATGTCCACACCGCGGTTGACGACGAGGTCGATCATGCCCTCGGTCAGCGCGACGTTGGTGCAGCCGCCGGACCAGGAGCAGGCGCGCGAGGAGACGATCTTCGCGCCGGGGGCCTCGCCGTTCATCTTGCCGCCGAAGAGGCTGTTGGCGGCGGTGATGCCGGCGACGTGCGTGCCGTGCTCGGACTCGATGATGCCGATGTTGACGAAGTCGGCCTTCTTGCCGACCCAGTCCCCGCCCAGCGGGTCCATCGGGACGTCCTTGCGGATCTGGATAACGAACGGGATCCGCTCGGCGACGTCGGTCGCCGGGTTGTCCGTGCCGAAGTAGCCGATCTGGTAGCCGTCCTTGTACGGCTTCATCGGCTCGTTGTTCGTGAAGTCGCCGTCCTGGTCGGTGTCGACGCGGACGGTGCCGGCGGCGGCGTCGTAGAGCATGCCGAACCGGTCGGTGGTGTCCCCGTCGCGGTTGACGTCGCCCTTCGCGTCACCGGTGGCGGTGATCGACTCGCTGAACCGGCTCCACTGGTAAGAGCCCTCAGGGGCCTTCCAGCTCTGGCCGCCGGCGCTGAAGGTGCCGCCCGCGGCCGTGACCGGGGTGATCTGCGGGCGCCAGGTGGCGTCGTTGTCCGTGATCGGGTCGGTCGCGGTGACCCAGTCGACGATCTTGCGCTCGCCGGTGGTGGTCTTCTGGAGCGCCGGGTGGCCGAGGTCGACGCCCGAGTCCAGGATGCCGATGGTCACGCCGCGGCCGTCGGCCTGCGGGTTCTTGGCGACGAAGTCCACCGCGCCCGTCTCGAAGGACGGGTTGTACGGGTTCTTCGCGGGGGTGTTCTTGTCCGGTCCCGGGTAGGTCTCGGAGGCGGTCTTCCTCGCCGCCCCCGCGTCCTTGCCCGCGTCGGGACGCGGGTCCGAGAGCTGGATCTCGTGCTTGAGGTCCAGGGCGTGCACCGAGGACAGCTTCGCGGCCGCCTTCAGGGCGGCCTCGGCCTTGGCGGTCGGCAGCGTGGCCCGCACGTAGCCGAGCTTGTCGTTCGTCTGGCCGACCGAGGCGCCCTGGACCGCACCGAGCTGGTCGGCGACCTGCTTGGTCTGGCCGGGGGCGGTGGCCACCATGACGGTGACGGTCGCGTCGCCCTTGGCCTTGGCCGCCTGGAGCAGCTCGGCGTCCGCCGAACCGATCTTCTCGTCGGCGGACTTGACGGCCGGGCTCGTGCCCGGGGTGCCGGCGGGGCCGGTCGCCGCGAACACGGGCATCGCGCCCGCGGTCGCCAGCGCGGCGACCAGGCCGGCCGCGGCCGCGACGCGTGCGACGCGTCTGGCCCCGGATATGGAGCTGGGGGATTCGAGGGTCATCAGCATCCCTGGATAAGTGAAAGATACGGTCCGGATTTCGGTGCCGGATGACCGGTCAGCTTTGCGCAATCGACCGCTCTTTGGGGAGCCTTGTCATTGACCGAGACCTGACATGGCGGACTCTCGCCAGGGCGCGTCATGCGCCATCGAGGCCGTACCGGGTCGTACGCGTACGAATCGCAGGGGTTGAAGTGTTGCTTTGTCGACTTCCCGACCTCATTGCGAGGATGGTCCGAAGCCCGGTCTCAGATCGGGTGTGACAACTTCCGGGCCGTCAGCGCACGCGCGTGCGCGCGTAGTGCCGCGAGGCCTTCGCCCGGTTTCCGCACACGGACATGGAGCACCAGCGCCGGGTGCCGTTGCGCGAGGTGTCGTGGAAGTGCAGCACGCACGACTCGGAGGCGCACTTGCGGATCCGCTCGGGTGCCGCACCCAGCAGTTCCAGGTAGTCGCGGGCGGCCGTCCAGGCCGGACCCCAGGTCGGGTCCTCGAACTCGGCGCGCTCGCCCGGGCCTTCGGGGGTCAGGGTGGCCCGGATCCGGCCGTGCTCCAGGACGGCGTCGACCAGGGTGCGCGCGCTCTCGTCGGCCGGGTCCGCGACCGCGCGGGCGAGTGCCTCGCGGGCGGTCAGCAGGTGGACGAGGGTGGCGGCGTCGGCGCGGAAGCGGCCGGCCAGGCCGGTGCTGCGCAGCCAGATCGCGAGCCCCTCGACCCGGGTCAGCCCGAAGGCGCCGGCGAAGAGGTCGACGACCTCGCCGTCCCGCATCCAGCGCGTGTTCAGCAGGTCCAGGGAGACCGGCTCGCCCGTCAGGGGGCGGGGATCCGCCGCCGCTGTCGCCATCTCGCCGCTCCTCCGCACGCGCCTGCTAACCCCTCAAGAGTACGTGACCGGTTGACGCCCCGAGTCATAACCCTTAACTTTGATTTAGAAGGTTAGAGTCGTGGAATCGATGGAAGGGGGCAGCCGTGACGGCTGTCATCAGCAAGCTGCGCACCGGGCACGTGGGTCTGAACGTCACCGACCTCACCCGTTCCCTCGCCTTCTACCGGGACGCCCTCGGCTTCGAGCAGCTGGGCGGGGGCGAGGAGGCGGACCGCCGCTTCGCCTTCCTCGGGCAGGACGGCGAGCTCGTCCTCACGCTCTGGCAGCAGGCCGACGGCGCGTACGCCCCGGCGGCCGCGGGACTGCACCACCTGGCGCTCTCCGCCGCCACCGTCGACGAGGTCCGGGCGTACGAGGAGCGGCTGCGCGGGCTGGGCGTGGAGTTCGCCTACGAAGGGGTCGTCGCCCACGGCGAGGGCAGGGCCTCCGGCGGCATCTTCTTCCACGACCCCGACGGCACCCGCCTGGAGATCTCCGCACCGGTCGGCGCCGAGGGGGCTCCGGTCCCCATCTCGGGGGCTCCGACCTGCGGGTTCTTCTAGGCACTCAGTCAGGAGGCGGCATCATGGACCGGTACCACCAGGGCTCGGTGGCCGTGCAGGAACGCGTGGGGGTGCGCGAGCTCGCCGAGCACGTCGGACGTTCGATCGGTGCGGGCATCAAGGACGTCGCCGCGGCCTTCCTTGAGCTGCAGCCGCACCTGGTCGTCGGCGCCGCCGACGGGGCGGGACGCGTGTGGGCCTCGCTGCTCACCGGCCCGCCCGGTTTCGTCCGGGCCACGGGTCCGCACAGGATGGCGGTGGCCGGCGGAGTGCCGGCCGGGGACCCCCTCGCCGAGGTGCTCGCCACGGCGGGTACCCGGGTCGGGACGATCTCCCTCGACCCGCGCACCCGGCGCCGGATGCGCCTGGGCGGGACGCTGGAGGTGACCGCGCGGGGGTTCGCGGTCGAGGCGGAGCGGGTCTTCGCCAACTGCCCCAAGTACATCCAGAAGCGGCAGCCGGTGGAGCTGGTCTCCGAAGGGGCGGGTGTCGTGCGGCGCGGGGGCGCGCTCACCCCCGGCCAGGAGCGGGCCGTCCGGGCCGCCGACACCTTCTTCGTCGCCACCACCGCCGGGAACGGGGTCGACGCCAGCCACCGGGGCGGGATGCCGGGATTCGTCGAGGTGCTCTCGCCCGTCGAGCTGTGCTGGCCGGACTATGCGGGCAACGCCATGTTCCTGACCCTCGGGAACCTGGCCGCCGATCCACGGGCCGGACTGCTGTTCCCGGACTGGGAGAGCGGTGCGGTGCTCCAGCTCAGCGGCAGTGCCCGGACCGAGTACGGGCCCGACGGCGGCCGGAGCATCCACTTCCGGGTCGAATCGGTGGTGGAGGGCCTGCACCCCGGGCGGCTGCGCTGGAGCGCCCCGGAGTACTCGCCGGCCAATCCGCCGCCTCACCGTGGGAGTACGACCAGGTAGGCGGCCGGCTCGCGGTCGGCGGACGCCGTCAGGGCGGTGCGGACCACCGCGGCCTGCTGCTCGGGCCAGTCGCGCAGCTTGCGCGGGGTGATGTGCAGGACGGTCACGCCGAGCCGCTCCAGGGTCTCCCGCTTGCGCACGGCCTCCGAGAACTGCTCGTCCTCGCCCTGCCGCGGTGCGCGGGTGTCGATCTCGATGGCGACGGCCTGGTCGGGCCAGTAGGCGTCGACCCCGCCGAGGTGCGGGCCGCCGGGCAGCCGCAGGTCCACGTTCCAGACCGGCTCGGGGAGCTCGTAGCCCCGTACGAGCTGGTACAGCCGGTCCTCGGCGATGGCCCGGCCCTCCGCGAGCAGGGACTCGACGGCGTCCACGACGTGGGGCCGGTTCAGCAGCCGCGCCACCGTCAGCTCCCGTACGACGGCGGCGGGTTCGCAGTGACCGCCGCGGACGGCCTCGCTGAGCAGGCGGCGTACGGTCCCGGCGTCGGACAGCTGGGCCACCGCGTCCGCCAGGGCCCGGGCCACCGGGGCGACGGGCAGTCCGGTCACCTGCTGCGGACGCGGCGGGGTGTGCGTCCGGACGATCCGGACGGCGTCGACGGAGCGGAGCCGGCGGGTGTGGGGCACCAGTACGTCGATCTGCGTCAGGGCGAGCAGCGCGGGCGCGGAGCCGAACCGGTACAGCGCGAGGGCAGCGAGCCCGGTGATCATGGCCTCGCCGCCGCGCCGGCCGGCGTACAGCAGGGCGGCGTGCAGGCGCTCCTCGCTGGTCGCGGCGCCGGCGTGGAGGAGGAACACGCCGGGCAGGATCTCCTGCCAGGGCCGCTCGGCCGCTTCGGAGGCGCTGACGCCGTGCTCACGGAGCTGGGGGAGGCTCATCACCCGGGGGCTGCTGCCGGTGAGGTGGGCGAGGGGGAGGGGCGCGTTGTGGTTCATGCGGCGGAGATTCCCGCCCGCCCCGGTCCCGCTAACCCCTGTTACACGCCCGTCGACAAATCCGGACAAGACCGCACTAAAGTACGGCCGTTCGAATGCCGATAGCGTCGTTCGCATCCGTCGGCGGAGCCGGTCGTCCCCCTGGGCGGACCGGCCCCGCCGACGGTGCCGCTAGACCGAGGCCGAACCCGCCGCGGCGGCCGCGTCGCAGGCCTGCGCCCGCAGCGCCCGGGCCAGGTCGTCACGGGCCTCCAGCACCAGGCGGCGCAGCGCCGGAGCGGCACCGGCGTGTGCGGAGAGCCAGGCGTCGGTGGCGGCCAGCGTCGACTCCGAGTCCTCCAGCGAGGGGTACATCCCCTTCACCACGTGCATGCCGATCTGGATCGACCGGTCCGCCCAGATCCGCTCGATCACCTCGAAGTAGCGCCCCGCGTACGGGGCCAGCAGCGCCCGCTGCGAAGGCTGCTGCATGCCCGCGATCGTCGCCTCCACCAGCGCGTTCGACAGCGCGTCCGACTCGACGACCGCCGCCCACGCCTGGTCCTTGACCGCCGCGGACGGCCGCGCCGCCAGGCAGCGCACCTGGTGCCGCTTGCCCGACGCCGTGTCGTCGCGGGCCAGTTCCGCCGCCAGCACAGCCTCGTCCACCGCTCCGTGCGCGGCCAGCGGCAGCAGGAAGTCCCACCGCAGCTCCTGGTCCACGTCCAGCCCGTCGATCCGCGCCGAACCGTCCAGCAGGCCCAGCAGCAGCTGGAAGTCGCCCTCCGTCGCCGCGCCCGCCGCGAAGAAGCGGGCCCAGGTCAGCTGGTGCTCCGAGCCCGGCTCGGACATCCGCAGCTCCTGCAGCGCGACCGCCGACAGCACCCGGCCGCCCTGCTCGCGCCAGCCGGCCGTCGCGTAGTGCGTGACCGCGGCCAGCGCCTGCGAGTGCAGCATCTGCAGCACGCCGACGTCGCTCTCGCGGCCGGCGTGGGCCAGCACCATCGAGATGAAGTCGCGCGCCGGCATCAGCCCGTCGCGCGTCAGGTTCCACAGCGCCGACCAGCACAGCGCCCGAGCCAGCGGATCCGCCACGCCGCCGAGCCGCTCGCGCAGGGTCGCCAGCGAGCCCTCGTCGAAGCGCATCTTGCAGTACGTCAGGTCGTCGTCGTTGACCAGCACCAGGTCGGGCCGCTCCAGCCCGGCCAGCTCGGCGACGACCGTCGAAGCGCCGGCCACGTCCGCCTCGGCCCGTGCGTAGCGGACCAGCGAGCCCTCCTCCAGCCGGTACAGGCCGACCGCCACCCGGTGCGGGCGGAGCTCCTCGCCCTCCTGGACCACGGCCAGCTCGGTCACCCGGCCGCCCGCGTCGTACGTCAGCACCGGCGTCAGCACGTTCACGCCGGCCGTCTGCAGCCAGGCCCGCGACCACTCGGCCATGTCCCGCCCGGAGACCTCGCCGAGCACCGACAGCAGATCGTCGAGCGTGGTGTTCCCGTACGCGTTGGCCTTGAAGTAGCGCCGCGCGCCCTCCAGGAACGCCTCCCGGCCCACGTAGGCGACGAGCTGCTTGAGCACCGCGGCGCCCTTGGCGTACGTGATGCCGTCGAAGTTGAGCTTCGCGTCCTCCAGGTCACGGATGTCGGCCGTGATCGGGTGCGTGGAGGGCAGCTGGTCGGCCCGGTACGCCCACGCCTTGCGGTTGTTGGCGAAGGTCACCCACGCCTGGTCGAAGCGGGTCGCCTCGACCTGCGAGAAGGAGCCCATGAAGTCCGCGAAGGACTCCTTCAGCCACAGGTCGTCCCACCACTTCATGGTGACGAGGTCGCCGAACCACATGTGGGCCATCTCGTGCAGGATCGTGTTACAGCGCCGCTCGTACGCGGCCCGCGTCACCTTGCCGCGGAAGATGTACTCCTCGCGGAAGGTCACCATCCCCGGGTTCTCCATCGCGCCCAGGTTGTACTCCGGCACGAAGGCCTGGTCGTACTTCCCGAAGGGGTACGGGTAGTCGAAGTGCTCGTGGAAGAAGTCGAAGCCCTGCTTGGTGACCAGGAAGACGTCGTCCGCGTCGAAGTGCTTCGCCAGCCCCTTGCGGCACATCGCGCCCAGCGGGATCGTCAGGTCCCCGCGCGTGTAGGTGTCCGTCACGTAGTGGTACGGGCCCGCCACCACGCAGGTGATGTACGTGGAGATCGGCGCGGTCTCGGCGAAGCGCCGGGTCGTTCCCTCGCGGGATTCCTCGGCGCCGTTGCTCCAGACGTGCCAGCCCTCCGGCGCGGTCACCTCGAAGCGGTACGGGGCCTTCAGGTCGGGCTGCTCGAAGTTCGCGTACACGCGGCGGGCGTCGGCCGGCTCGTACTGCGTGTAGAGGTAGACCTCGCCGTCCTCCGGGTCGACGAAGCGGTGCATGCCCTCGCCCGTCCGGCTGTACGCGCAGTTCGCGTCCACGACCAGGACGTTCTCGGAGGCCAGATCGGCCAGGGCGATCCGCGCGCCGTCGAAGACGGCGGCCGGGTCCAGCTCCCGCCCGTTGAGGGTGACGGAGTTCACCGACGGGGCGATGAGGTCCGCGAAGGTGGCCGACCCGGGGGCGGCGGCCCGAAAGCGGATCGTGGTCACCGAGCGGAAGGTCCGGGGGCCCTCGGCCGGTTCGGCCTCGTCCACGGCGGACCTCAGGTCGAGGACCACCTCGTACCCGTCGACGGACAGCAGCTCGGCCCGCTCGCGGGCCTCGTCACGGGACAGATTCTCTCCGGGCACGTGCACTCCTTCGTGCGTGATCGCGATACCTGACGGAATCCTCGCACGGGGGAATGCGCGAGGTCCCGGCCTGGTTGGCGAGGGGGAACACGACCAGTGATGCACGCAGCGATCAGAGGAGAGACATGGCCGACACCCAGGTGCGCGAGAAGACCCCGGTCGATTTCTGGTTCGACCCGCTCTGCCCCTGGGCCTGGATGACGTCCCGCTGGATGCTGGAGGTCGAGAAGGTCCGCGACGTCGAAGTGCGCTGGCACGTGATGAGCCTCGCCGTCCTGAACGAGAACAAGCTCGACGAGCTGCCCGAGCGCTACCGCGAGCTGCTCGGCCCCAAGGGCTGGGCGCCGGTCCGCGTCGTCATCGCGGCCCAGCAGAAGCACGGTGAGGAGATCACCGGCAAGCTGTACACCGCGCTCGGCACCCGGATCCACAACGAGGACAAGGGCGCGACCCGCGAGGTCATCGCCGAGGCGCTGGAGGAGGTCGGCCTGCCGGCCGAGCTGCTCGCCTACGCCGACTCCGACGAGTACGACCACGTGCTGCGCGACTCCCACAACGACGGCATCGAGCGCGTCGGCCAGGAGGTCGGCACCCCGGTGATCTCCGTGCCCGGCGCCGAGGGCGACGAGGTGGCCTTCTTCGGGCCGGTCGTCACCCCGACCCCGCGCGGCGAGGCCGCGGCCCGGCTGTGGGACGGCACCCTGCTCGTCGCCTCCACCCCCGGGTTCTACGAGATCAAGCGCACCCGCACCAAGGGCCCGTCCTTCGAGTAGGCCTGCTGTCGAACAGCCGGAAGACCCCCGCAAGTCACGTCCTTGCGGGGGTCTTCCGTTTGACACGCCCGCACGCGAAGGTTGAGAAGACGATCACGAGGCGGACGGCTCGGGGGTGCTGGTCAGCCCTTGACGGGGATCAGCAGCGGGGTGTTCGCCTTGGCGTCGGCGTAGCGCCCGGCCACGTCCTGCCAGTTGACGACGTTCCACATGGCCTCGATGAAGTCGACCTTCTGGTTCTTGTACTGCAGGTAGAAGGCGTGCTCCCAGGCGTCGAAGACCAGGATCGGGGTGCTGGCCACACCCACGTTGCCCTGGTGGTCGTAGACCTGCTCGACGACCAGACGGCCGCTGACGGGCTCGTACGCGAGCACGCCCCAGCCGGAGCCCTGCGTCGCGGAGGACGCGAAGGTCAGCTGCTTCTTGAACTTCGCGAAGGAGCCGAAGGACTCGGTGATCGCGTCGGCCAGGTCGCCGAGGCCGTCGGCCGCGGTGGGCTCGCCGCCGCCCTCGCCGGTCTTCGGGCTGGCCATGTTGTGCCAGTAGATGCTGTGCAGGATGTGACCGGAGAGGTGGAAGGCCAGGTTCTTCTCCAGGCCGTTCAGCGCACCCCAGTTCTCCTTGTCGCGGGCCTCCGCCAGCTGCTCCAGCGTGTTGTTGGCGCCGGTGACGTAAGCCGCGTGGTGCTTGTCGTGGTGCAGCTCGATGATCTGCGGGTTGATCACCGGCTCCAGCGCCGCGTAGTCGTACGGAAGCTCAGGAAGCGTGTAGATGGCCATGCGTGTTATCCGGTCCCCTCAGCGTGCCAACTGCTTATTGCAATCAATGCGCAACTGCACGCTAGCAGTATCTATTCCGGTGATCACGTAAGGGTTACCTCTGTAGAACGACGGTGGGCCCCGTGCGAACGCACGGGGCCCACCTGGGTGCGGGGTCGTGTCAGCGGGCGGCGGCCGCCCGGCGCTGCATCACGTAGCCGGTCGCCGCGAGGGCGACGGTCAGGCCGCCGGTGAAGACCACCTGGACCCGGGTATCCCGGTCGAGCGCCATCAGGACCAGCACCCCGGCCACCCCGGCCAGCGCCACCCAGGTCAGGTACGGGAAGCCCCACATCTTCACGACCAGCTTCGAAGGGGCCTCCCGCTCCAGCCGGCGCCGCAGCACGAACTGCGAGACGGCGATGAAGCCCCAGACGACGAGGATGACCCCGCCGACCATGTTCAGCAGCCAGGCGAACAGGGTGTCCGGGTACCAGTACGACAGCAGCACGGTGACGAAGCCGAACCCGCAGGAGGCGAGCACCGCGCGGCGCGGCACCCGGCCGCTGACCTTGCCCAGCGCCTTCGGGCCCTGGCCGCGGGAGACGAGCGAGTGGGCCATGCGCGAGGAGCCGTAGATGTTGGCGTTCATCGCCGACAGCAGGGCGATCAGGATGACCACGTTCATGATCTCGCCGGCGGCCGGGATGCCCAGGTGGTCCAGGGCCGCCGCGTACGGGCCGTCCTCGGTCACCGCCGGGTCGTTCCACGGCAGCAGCGTGACGATGACCAGCATGGAGCCGACGTAGACGATCGCGATCCGCCACATGGTGGTCTTCACGGCCCGGGCCACGCCCTTGACGGGGTTCTCCGATTCGGCGGCCGCGATGGTCACCGTCTCCAGACCGCCGTACGCGACGACCGAGGCGAGCAGTCCGACCAGCAGGCCGTCCATGCCGTTGGGCAGGAACCCGCCGTTGTGCAGCAGGTTGGCGGCGCCGGGGGAGGAGGTGCCGGGCAGCAGCCCCAGGACGGCCAGCACGCCCAGGCCGAGGAAGAGCGCGATCGCACCGATCTTGAGGGCGGCGAACCAGAACTCGAACTCGCCGAAGTTGGAGACGGCGGCCAGGTTCGTGCCGCAGAACAGCGCCATGAAGGCCAGCACCCACACCCAGGACGGGGTGCCCGGGAACCAGCCGGTCATGATGTGCGCCGCGCCGATCGCCTCGATGGCCACGCCCACGCACAGCAGGGTCCAGAACATCCAGCCGGCCGTGAACCCGGCCCAGGGGCCGATCGCCCGGTCCGCGTGCACGGAGAAGGAGCCGGAGGCGGGATTGGCGGCGGACATCTCGCCGAGCATCCGCATCACGAACATCACGAGCAGACCGGACGCGGCGTACGCGATCACGATCGAGGGACCCGCGGCGGCGATGCCGGCGCCGGAGCCCACGAAGAGGCCGGCGCCGATGACCCCGCCGAGGGCGATCATCGAGAGGTGGCGCTGCTTGAGGCCGTTGCCGAGGGGGGATCCGGCGCCGCCCGAGGGGGGTGCCTCCTCGGCACGGGGCGCGGTGGCTGTCTGACTCATGAAGGTGCTGCCTGTCCGGTGTGCGGGTGGACGGGAGGAAGTGCCCCAGTCTCACCCTCGTCCGATCAACGGACATTCTGCGTCCGTTATTCGGACAGCGAGATGACCATCGGTGATCGCCCCCGTACGCTCGCGATCAAGACGCTCGGGACACCCGAGACACCCGAGACGCGGCAGGAGGCCGAATGGACCACGGCATACGGGAATTGGCGGCGACGGGCCGGGGCGTACTGGTCACCGGAGCCTCCCGCGGCATCGGGCGGGCCGTCGCCACCGCCTTCGCCCGTCAGGGCGACCGGGTCGCCGTGCACTGCACCGCCCGCCGGGCCGACGCCGAACGGACCCTCGCCGGGCTGCCCGGCGGCGGCCACGTCCTGCTCACCGGCGACCTCGCCGACCCCGCGCAGGTGGCGGACCTGGCCGCCGCGGCCGAGGAGGCGCTCGACGGTGTGGACGTGCTGGTCAACAACGCCGCCGTCATGGTCGCGCACCCGCTGCCCACCACCTCGTACGCCGACTGGCAGGCGGCCTGGCAGCACACCGCCGCGGTCAACCTGTTCGGCGCCGCCAACCTCACGCACTGCGTGACCCGCCGGATGATCGACGGAGGCCGCGAGGGCCGCGTCGTCAACATCGGTTCGCGCGGCGCCTTCCGGGGCGAGCCCGACCACCCGGCGTACGGCGCCACCAAGGCTGCCCTGCACGCCCTCGGCCAGTCCCTCGCCGTCTCCCTGGCTCCGCACGGCATCGCGGTCGCGGCCGTCGCCCCCGGCTTCGTGGCCACCGAACGGGTCGCCGGCAGGCTCGACGGGGAGGAGGGGGAGCGCATCCGCGCCCAGAGCCCCTTCGGCCGGGTCGGCACCCCCGAGGAGGTCGCCGCCGCGGTCCTCCACCTCGCCTCGCCCGCGGCGGCCTGGAGCTCGGGCACCGTCCTCGACGTCAACGGCGCCTCTCACCTGCGGACCTGACAGCCCCCGAACGCCGAACGGGCCCCCGCCGCCTTCCGGCGCGGGGGCCCGCTCCTTCACCGCCGCCGCGGGGTCAGGCCCGGCGGGCCCGGATCTCGCGTACCCACGCCACCAGCAGTACGGCGGCCGCCGCACCCGTGGACCACAGCAGCTGCGGCCGCGCCGAGTCGTCGAACAGCATCAGCACCAGCACCGCAGCCATGCCCAGCAGAGCCGCCCACGTCAGGTACGGGAAGCACCACATCCGCAGCGTGAGGCGCTCCGGCATGTCCCGCTCCAGCATGCGGCGCAGCTTCAGCTCCGAGACCGCGATCAGCGCCCACACGAACAGCAGCACCGCGCCGACCGCGTTCAGCATGTAGAGGAAGACCGTGTCCGGCCACAGCAGGTTCAGCACCACCGACACGAAGCCGAAGGCCACCGAGGCGAACACGGCCCGGCGCGGCACCCCGCCGCCCGACACCTTCAGCAGCGCCTTGGGCGCCTCGCCGCGCTCGGCCAGCGAGAACACGATGCGCGAGGAGCCGTACAGATTGGCGTTGAGGGCCGAGAGGAGCGCCACGAACACCACGATGTTCATGATCTGGCCGGCCGCGGGGATCCCGATGGAGTCCAGGACGGCGACGTACGGGCTCTGCCCCGGCTCCAGCGAGTCCCACGGCAGCAGGGTCACGATGACCACCATCGAGCCGACGTAGAAGAAGAGGATGCGCCACACGGCGCTGCGCACCGCGCGGGCCACGGACTTGGCCGGGTTGTCGGACTCGGCCGCCGCGATGGTGACGACCTCCAGGCCGCCGAAGGCGAAGATGACCGCGAGCATGCCGGCGACCACCCCGCCGAAGCCCTCGGGGAAGAACCCGCCCCGGCCGGTCAGGTTGGCCATGCCGATGGGGTCCGTGTCCGGCAGCAGGCCGAAGATCGCCAGCGTGCCGAGGACGAGGAAGAGGACGATCGCGCCGACCTTGAGGGCCGCGAACCAGAACTCGAACTCGCCGAAGTTCTTCACGGCGGCCAGGTTGCTCACGGTGAAGACCACCATGAAGATCAGCACCCAGACCCACTGGTCGACCGAGGGCAGCCAGCCGTTCGCGATCTTCGCCGCGCCGGTGGCCTCCACCGCCAGCACCACGACCAGCAGGAACCAGTAGAGCCAGCCCGCCGAGAACCCGGCCCAGCGCCCCAGCGCCTTCTCCGCGTAGACGGAGAAGGAGCCGGAGGCGGGCATCGCCGCCGACATCTCGCCGAGCGCGCGCATCACCAGCATGGCGAGGGCGCCCGCCAGCAGGTACGAGCAGATGATCGCGGGGCCGGCGATGCCGATGCCGGCGCCGGAGCCGACGAACAGCCCGGCGCCGATCACGCCGCCGAGGCCCAGCATGGTCAGGTGGCGCTGCTTCAGGCTGTGGCTGAGGGGTTCCGCCGGGAGATCGGGCCCTTCGGCAGGGGTGGGCCCGGTGGGAGGGGTGGTGGGCAAGCGGTCGCGCATGAGTGGGTGCTCGTACTCTCGTGCTCGGCAGCGGCGGTGGGGGCTCCGCATTCGGATTGGCGGGACCCTACAGTCTCGCCGGACGGCGCCCATCCGCGCAAAAACGGACGTGTTGACTGAATCCGGCTCGTGACGCGGATCACTCCCGCAGGGACGCGAACCGGCCTCTTTGTGCACTCCCCACCAAAGCGGTGAGCAGGGCTTTGTCCCGGCCGGAGGTGGGGCGGCGCCCGGCCGCGCACTAGCGTCGGTGATCGTCCCGTCACCCTCACTCCGCGGAGCCTCCGATGAGCACTGCTTCCGTCTCCTTCCGCCCCGGCGCCGTCCTGGCCGACCTGCTGCCCGCGAGCCGCGTCCGCGACATCGCGCTCGTCGCCGGCGGAGCCGCGCTCACCGGCCTCGCCGCGCAGATCGCGGTGCCCGTCCCCGGCTCCCCGGTCCCGGTCACCGGCCAGACCTTCGCGGCCCTGCTCGTCGGCACCGCGTTCGGCGCCCGCCGCGGCTTCCTGTCCCTCGCCCTGTACGCGCTCGTCGGCATGGCGGGCGTGCCGTGGTTCGCGGGCGGCACCTCCGGCGCGGGCGGGGCCTCGTTCGGCTACGTGCTCGGCATGCTCCTCGCCGCCACCGTCGTGGGCGCGCTGGCCCGCCGCGGCGCGGACCGCTCGGTCCTCCGTACGGCTGGCACGATGGCGCTGGGCTCGGCCCTGATCTACGCCGTGGGCGTGCCGTACCTGGCGCTGTCCACCGGGATGTCCTTCGGCGCGGCCGTCGCGGCGGGGCTGACCCCGTTCCTGATCGGCGACGCGCTCAAGGCGGCGCTGGCGATGGGCCTGCTGCCCGCCACGTGGAAGCTGGCCGGCCGCAAGTAGCGGCCCCCCGCCCGTACGACGCAGCCCCGGACCACGCGTGGTGGTCCGGGGCTGCGCCGTACGGCGGATCAGACGCGCGCGGCGGCCTTGCGGCGCAGGTCGCGCACCACGCCGATGACCAGCACGACGGCGGCGACGAGCAGCGACAGCATGACCGTCTCGCGGTTGTCCTTGTCGTAGACCATGTAGGCCAGGACGAAGGTGATCATCGCGGCGGTGGCCCACGTCAGGTACGGGAAGAGCCACATCTTGACCGTCAGCTTGTCCGGCGCCTCGCGGACGAGGATCTTGCGCATGCGCAGCTGGGTCAGGCAGATGACCAGCCACACGAAGAGCGCGATCGCACCCGAGGAGTTCAGCAGGAAGCTGAAGACCGTGTCCGGGGAGCTGTAGTTGAAGTAGACCGCGGCGAAGCCGAAGACCACGGAGCCGAGGATGGCGGCCATGGGCACGCCCCGCTTGGTGACCTTCGCGAAGATCTTGGGCGCGTCACCGCGCTCGCCCAGCGAGAACGCCATGCGGGAGGCCGTGTACATGCCCGAGTTCAGGCAGGACAGCACGGCGGTCAGGACGATCACGTTCATGATCTGGCCGGCGTGCGCGATGCCGATGGAGTCCAGGGCGGCGACGTACGAGCCCTTGTCGACGATCGACTTGTCGTTCCACGGCAGCAGGGTGAGGACGATGAAGATCGAGCCCAGGTAGAAGACGCCGATGCGCCAGATCACCGAGTTGGTGGCCTTGGTGACCGCGCGGCGCGGGTCCTCGGACTCGCCGGCCGCCAGGGTGACGATCTCGCTGCCCATGAAGGAGAAGACGACCATCAGGACACCGGTGAGGATGGAGCCCCAGCCGTTGGGCATGAACCCGCCGGCGTCGGTGAGGTGGGCGAAGCCCGCGCCCGGGTTGTCCGAGCCCGGCAGCACGCCGAACACGGCGAGCATGCCGACGATCACGAAGGCGCCGATGGCGACGACCTTGATGCCGGCGAACCAGAACTCGAACTCGCCGTAGGAGGCGACCGAGCCGAGGTTGGTGACCGTCAGGACCACCATCACGATCAGGGCCCAGCCCCACTGCGGGACGGCCGGGACCCAGCCTTCGAGGATCTTGGCACCGGCGGTCGCCTCCACGGCGAGCACGACGACCCAGAAGAACCAGTACAGCCAGCCGATGGAGAATCCGGCCCAGCGGCCGAGCGCGCGGTCGGCGTACGCGGAGAAGGAGCCGGAGTTCGGGCTGGCGGCAGCCATCTCACCGAGCATCCGCATCACGAAGACGACCATCGCTCCGACGAGCAGGTACGAGATCAGGATGGCGGGACCGGCCTTGGCGATACCGCCACCAGAGCCGACGAAGAGACCGGCGCCGATGACGCCGCCAATGGCGATCATGGAAAGGTGGCGGTTCTTGAGACCGGCCTTCAGACCGTCGGAGGGCATGCCCTCACCGGAGTTTCCGGTGGGGTCTCCTGCCTTCTGAAGGGTCGTCGTGGAGCTCATGGACGGATCCTTAGGTTCTCGGGTTGCGAGGCCCCGGCATTCAAACCTGAGATGAACGCAGGACGGAAGACCTCAGTCCGGATCGTTGCGTTGGGACGAACGTCCAGGACCCGGGCTCCGCCATGTCCCATCTGCGTTCTTTGGGTTTACTTGAGCTTTAGAAGTGACTTACGCGACACCCCTCCGCAGTTCTTCCGGGGTGCTCGTGCCACACTCGTCGCATGCGCGTGTACCTCGGATCCGACCATGCCGGCTTTGAGCTCAAGAACCACCTGGTGGACTGGCTCAAGAACAACGGCCACGAGCCCGTCGACTGCGGGCCCCACATCTACGACGCGGTGGACGACTACCCGCCGTTCTGCCTGCGCGCCGCGGAGAAGACCGCCGCGGACGCCGACGGCCTCGGCATCGTCATCGGCGGCTCCGGCAACGGCGAGCAGATCGCCGCGAACAAGGTCAAGGGCGTCCGCGCCATCCTGGCCTGGAGCGTCGAGACCGCGAAGCTGGGGCGTGAGCACAACAACGCCAACGTGATCTCGGTCGGCGGCCGGATGCACACGCAGGACGAGGCCGTCTCCTTCATCGAGGCCTTCCTGGCGACCCCGTACTCCGGCGAGGAGCGGCACACCCGCCGCATCGACATGCTCTCCGCGTACGAGCAGACCGGCGAGCTCCCCCCGATCCCGGCCCACCACCCGCAGGGCTGATCCTCCGCTTCACCGTGCCGCCGCGGCTTCCGGCCCGGCGGCACGGCTGTTTCCCGCCTAAGGAGCAGTGCAGTGCCCGAGGGGCATACGATCCACCGCCTCGCCCAGGACCACACCGAGCGCTTCGCCGGCCGGCCGGTACGGGTGAGCAGCCCCCAGGGCCGCTTCGCCGAGAGCGCGGCGCTGCTCGACGGGCGGGACCTCGACGGCGCCGAGGCCCACGGCAAGCACCTGTTCCTGGAACTCGGCGACGCCTGGATCCACATCCACCTCGGCCTCTTCGGCAAGCTCGGCTTCGGCCCCGCCCCGGCGCCGCCCGCCACGGACACGGTCCGGCTGCGGCTGCTGAACGGGGACCACTACGCCGACCTGCGCGGCCCCACCGCCTGCGCGCTGATCACGGACGCCGAGAAGAAGGCGATACACGAGCGGCTCGGCCCCGACCCGCTGCGCCCCTCCGACGATCCGGAACGCGCCTGGAAGCGGATCTCCCGCTCCCGCACCACCGTCGCCGCGCTGCTCATGGACCAGAAGGTGATCGCGGGCGTCGGCAACGTCTACCGCGCCGAGGTCCTGTTCCGGCACGGCATCGACCCGTACCGGCTGGGCAGGGACCTCACGCGCGGCGAGTGGGACGCGATGTGGGCGGACCTGGCGGTGCTGATGCGCGAGGGCGTACGGAACAACCGGATCGACACCGTCCGCGACGAGCACCTGCCCGAGGCCATGGGCCGCCCGCCGCGCGTGGACGACCACGGCGGCGAGGTGTACGTCTACCGCAGGGCGAACATGCCCTGCCACATCTGCGGGACCGAGGTCCGCACCGCCGGCCTGGCGGCGCGGAACCTCTTCTGGTGCCCGTCCTGTCAGACCCGGTGACCCGCTAGAAGCCGTGGGGGAGCCAGGGCGCGACGTCCCCGGCGAAGGCCCGCGAGGCGGCCCTCAGGGCGCCCGGTCGCAGCTCCCGCACCCGGCCGGCCTCCGCCAGCGAGGCCAGGGTGATCCCGCCGAGGTACGCCGAGCCCAGGTCCCGTACCGACAGCTCCAGGTCCGCCGGGTCGGCGGTCCGGGTGCAGGACACCGGTCCGTCCGCCGCGGCGGAGAGCCGCCACCGCCCCTCGTTCCACGGGCAGAACGCGTCCTCGACCTCCATCACCACGTCCAGCGGAGCCCCGTACGACCGGGCCTCCAAGGCCGCCGGCAGGTCCACCAGCCGCAGGTGCAGCGAATCGCGCACGCTCGGGCGCGAGCGCCGGACGTCACTGACCATGTGCAGCAGCGGATCGTCCACCGGCCGCCGGCCCGCCCGTACGGTCGCGGTCAGGTCGATCCCGAACAGGTAGCGCCAGAGCGCCGCCGTCGCCGCCGGGTCCAGGGCGTCGAGGTCGGCCACCTCGACCTTGCCCTCCCAGCCGTTCTCGTACACGGGCTTGACCCGGTAGCGGGCGTACCCGGCGACCTCGCCGTCCGCCCGCTCCGCCACCACGCACTTGAGCGGCGAGGCGCCCTCGCGCATCGACTCCGGGTCCAGCAGGGACAGCCGCTCCCAGCCCGGCTGCCGCGCCGGCATGCCCGGCCGCCGGGCCACCAACTCCGCGTACACCTGCTCGCACTCCGGCAGCGCCTTCTCCGGGTCGGCGAGCCGCAGCCGCACCTCGTCCGTCCCCGCCGGCACCGAGAGCCGTACGCGGGTGGTGTCGACGGTGAGGGACAGGGCGTGCGTCGCGATGCCGTAGCCGAAGCGTCCGTAGATCGCCGCTTCCGAGGCCGTCAGCACGGCGATCGGCTCGCCACCCACCCGGACGTCGTCGAGCTGGCGGCGCATCATCGAGGTGAGCACCCCGCGGCGGCGGTGGGTGGGCGCGACGCCCACCATCGTGACCCCGGCCGCCGGCACCAGCGCCCCGCCCGGCACCGACAGCCGGAAGGAGAAGGCGCCGGCCGAGCCGACGCAGGACCCGCCCTCCCAGACGCCCAGCGAGCGTCCGGACTCCGTCAGGGATTTGTAGAGTTCCCGCTCCTGGGGAGACTCCGGCACCCCACCGAACGCCAGTTCCAGGTGGTCGTACCAGACATCCCACTCATCGGCCTGCAATACGCGCATCTCAAGAGCCATACGCCCATCCTTACCAGGGCATTCCGTCACAGTCGAAGGGTTTTCGACCGGCCCGGGCCCTCAGGTCCGGGGGTCCCCCTGCGCACGCACAGCCAGGATGGATAGGGTCCCGAAGCAATGGCCGGAGCACGCATCGAGACGCTCATGGCCCGGACGCGCATGCTGTCGCACCGGGCCCGCACCGCCCTGCGCAAATCCGCCGTCGACTACTTCCGCGGCGACGCCTCCGACTGGCTCGCCTTCGCCGGCCTGCTCCTGACCGTTCCCGCGATCGCCTGCGGCACGCTCATGCTGCCCGTCTGGTTCTCGCCCTCGGCCCTCGTCCTGCCGATCGTCGCGGGCGGCCTGCTGCTGCGCCCCGCGAGCCTGCTCGCGCTGTACGCGGCCTCCGCGGCCGCCCTCATCGTCGAGGCCCTGGTCCTCGGCCCGTACACCCTCGGCCCGGCCCGGGTCACGCCCGGAACGGTCCTGGTCGTGGCCGCCTGCGGTTTCTTCGGACTGGTCATCGCCCAGTTCCGCAGCCGCGTCGGCGTGCCCTGGCGGCGCGGCGGCACCATGCTCTTCGACCTGCGCGAACGCATCCGCGTCCAGAGCAAGCTGCCCGCCCTGCCGCGCGGCTGGCACCGCGAGATGGCCCTGCGCCCGGCCGGCGGCCAGTCCTTCTCCGGCGACTTCGTCGTCGCCGCCCGGACGAACGGCGGCCGCACCCTGGAGATCGTCCTGACCGACGTCTCCGGCAAGGGCATGGAAGCGGGCTCGCGCGCCCTGCTGCTGTCCGGCGCGTTCGGCGGCCTGCTCGGCGCCCTGCCCCCGCACGGCTTCCTGCCCGCCGCCAACGGCTACCTGCTCCGCCAGGACTGGGACGAGGGCTTCGCGACCTCCATCCACCTCGTCCTGGACCTGGAGACCGGCGACTACGAGCTCCTCTCCGCCGGCCACCTGCCCGCCCTCCAGCTCTCCGCCGGCACCGGCCGCTGGCAGGAGAAGTCCGGCGAGGGCCCGCTGCTCGGCGTGTACGACGGGGCCGAGTTCGAGCCGGCCCGCGGCAACCTCCGCCGCGGCGACGTCCTCATGCTCTTCACCGACGGGCTGGTCGAGACGGCCGACCGGGACATCGGCGAGGGCATCGACCGCCTCACCGGCGAGGCCGACCGCTACGTCGCCGCCGGGTGGGAGGGCGCGGCCTGGCACCTGATCGAGAAGGTCGCCAAGGACGTCAACGACGACCGGGCCCTGCTCCTCATCCGCCGCTCACCCTGACCTCCCCGGCCTGCGTACGGGGGTTTTCCCCACCCCCGATCCGCCTGGCTCCGCCATGTCGGCACCCCCACCCGGCTCCGTAGCGTCGTGACCACGATCACCGACGGGTACGGAAGGCGGCACACCATGGGGCTCCGGCGGAGCAGGCGGCAGCGCGAGAACGCGCGGGCGGCGTACGAGGGCACGGCGCGGGCACCGTACGACGGCGCCGCCGCCGTCGAGCTGCGCGGCGTACGGCGCGAGTACGGGCGGGGGGCCGCCGCCGTGCACGCGCTGCGCGGGATCGACCTCAGCCTGCCGCGCGGCAGCTTCACCGCCGTGATGGGGCCCTCCGGCTCCGGCAAGTCCACCTTCCTCCAGTGCGCGGCCGGACTGGACCTGCCCACCGCGGGCTCCGTCCGCCTGGGCGGCACCGAGATCACCGGCATGAACGAGAACGCGCTCACCGAGCTGCGCCGCAGCCGACTCGGCTTCGTCTTCCAGGCCTTCAACCTGCTGCCCTCCCTCACCGTCGAGCAGAACGTGCTGCTCCCGATGCGGCTCGCCGGCGGCGGATCCTCGCGCCAGGACCGGGACCGGGCCGCCGACCTGCTCGCCCGGGTCGGCCTCGAAGGCAAGGGCCGGCGGCGGCCGGCAGAGCTCTCCGGCGGCCAGCAGCAGCGCGTCGCCATCGCACGGGCCCTGGTCACCCGCCCCGACGTCGTCTTCGCCGACGAACCCACCGGCGCCCTCGACACCACCACCGCCGCCGAGGTCCTCGGACTGCTCCGGTCCGCCGTGGACTCCCTCGGCGCCACCATCGTCATGGTCACCCACGACCCGGCCGCCGCCGCCTCCGCCGACCAGGTGCTCTTCCTCGCCGACGGACTGATCGCCGACCGCCTCCCGCGCAGCTCCGCCGAGACCGTCGCCGCCCGGATGACCGCCCTCACCGCCCCGGCCTACGCGGGAGCGGCCGCCTGATGCCGCTCCGCCCCAACGGCCTGGCCCGGGCGGCGGTGCGGTTTCGCCCCGCCGCCTTCGCCGGCACCTTCGTCGCCCTGCTCATGACCGTCGCCATCGTCTCCGCCTGCGGGATCCTGCTGGAGAGCGGAGCGCGGGCGGGCCTCCCGCCGACCCGTTACGCGCAGGCGCCCGTCGTCGTGGCCGCCGACCAGCAGATCCACTGGCAGGCGGGCAGCGGCGAGGGCGCCTACGAGGAAGCGGTACGGGTCCCGGAGCGGGCCAGGGTCGACGCCGCCCTGCTGGAGCGGCTCGCCCCGCTGGGCCGGGCGGTCCCCGACGTGGTGTTCCCCGTACGGGGCGAAGCGGGCTCCGGCTCCGCGGAGGCCTCGGGCTGGGGCGCGTCCGCCTTCACGGGGGAGGCGCTCGCGGGGGGCCGGGCCCCGGAGGCTCCGGGGGAGGTCGTGCTGGGTGCGGGTGCGGGTGCGGGTGCGGGTGCGGGTGCCGGTCCGGGCGACCGGATCTCGCTCGACACACCGGTCGGGAAGCGGGAGTTCCGGGTCGTGGGACGGGCCCGGGGCGCCGGCGTCTGGTTCTCCGACGCCGAGGCCCGTGCCCTGTCCGGACACCCCGGCGCACTCGACGCCGTCGTTCTGTTCGACGCCGACCCGGAGCGGGTGCGCGCGGCCGTCGACGGCCGCGCCCAGGTGCTGACCGGCGCCGCCCGCGCCGTGGACCCGCGGCTCGCCGGCGCCAGGGATCTGCTGACGGGCCTCGGCGGCTCCTTCGGCGGCATCGCCACCCTCGTCGCCGTCTTCACCGCCGCCGGGACGGTCGCCCTCTCCGTGGGGCAGCGCTCCCGCGAGTTCGCGCTGCTGCGCGCCGTCGGAGCCACCCCGCGGCAGATCCGGCGCATCGTCGCCACCGAAGCCCTGCTCGTCGCGCCCGCCGCCGGTGTGCTGGGCTGCGTACCCGGCCTCGGCCTCGCCGCCTGGTGGTTCGGACAGCTCCAGGCCAAGGGCGCGATCCCGGACGGGGTCGGGCTCACCGTCTCCTGGATCCCGCTCGTCTCGGCCGCCGGCATCGGCCTGGTCACCGCGCTGCTCGCCGGCTGGGCCGCCGCACGCCGGCCCGCTCGTATCCGGCCCGGCCAGGCGCTGGCCGCGGCGGCCGTGGAACGCGTGCGGCCGGGGTGGATCCGTACGCCGCTGGGCATCGCCGCCCTGGCCGGCGGGGCCGCCTGCGCGGGGCTCGCCGCCACCTCCGGCGGGGAGGACGCCGCCAACGCCGCTCTGGGCGTGGTCATGCTCTTCATGCTGGCCGTGGCCCTGCTCGGCCCGCTGATCGCCCGCGCCTGCGCCGGCCTGCTCGGCCTCCCGCTGCGCGCCGCGGGCGCGTCCGGCTCCCTCGCCGCCGCCAACTCCCGGGCCCACGCCCGCCGGCTCGCCTCCGCGATCACCCCGATCGTCCTCGCCATGGCCTTCTCCTCCACCCTCGTCTTCCTGCAGACGAGCGAGGAAGACGCGACACGCCGCCAGCAGACGGCGGGCCTCCTGGCCGACCACGTGATCACCGACCCGCCGGTCGACGCGCGCGGGGGAGTCGCGGTCACCCGCACCTCGGTGCTGGCGATGTTCGGCACGGGCCCCGAGCGGCGCTTCCAGTCCGCCTCGGCCCAGGGCGTCGCGGGCGACGTCACCACCGTCCAGGACCTGGGCGTACGCGAGGGCCGCCTCGGCGCGCTGCGGCCCGGCACGGTCGCCGTGGACCGCAGCCTGGCGGAGTCCGCCCGTCTCGGGGTCGGCGACCGCGTGGAACTCCGGCTCCCCGACGGGGTCCCGGCGAACCCCGAGATCGTGGCCGTCTACACCCGGGGCCTGGGCCTCGGCCAGGTCACCCTCCCGGCGTCCGACCTGACCGGCCACACCACGGCGGGGCGCGCCACCGAACTCCTGGTCCGCGGCCCGCTCCCGGCAGGACTCGGGCCGGCGATGTCCCCCTCGGGCTGGACCGCCGCCCAGAGCACGGACCGCGAGGTCAGCGCATGGGCCAATGCGGTCATGGCGGCCGTCCTCGGCGGCTTCGCGGCCGTCGCCGCCGCCAACACCCTGGTGATGACCGTCCTCGACCGCCGCCGCGAGCTGCGGATGCTGCGCCTGGTCGGCTCGACCCGGAGCCAGGTGCTGCGGATGCTCCGCTGGGAGGCCCTGGTGATCGGCGGCGCGGGCGTCACCCTGGGCAGCGCCATCGCCCTGGCCACGCTGTTCCCGCTGACCAAGGCCGTGACGGGTGCGCCCCCGCACGTCCCGCCGGTGCTGTACGCCTCCTTCGCGGCGGCGGCCCTCGGCCTGGGCCTGGCGGCCACCCTCCTGCCGGCCCGCTGGACCCTGCGCGGGGGGACGTACTCGTCCTAGCCGAACCAGCCGAACCGGTCGACTGGTCGAAGGCAGCCGTCGAGCCGGGCCGCCGCGGAGCCCTCCCGTTTCAGCCCGCGCCCGCGCCCGAGGTCGAGCCCGAGGCCGAGCCCGAGCTCACTGCGCCGGCGCAGTACGGTCCGCCGCCTTCCAGGGGCTGATCCCCAGCTTCCCGGTGTTCCCGAGGTCGACGGAATGGCGCAGTTCCAGCTGCACCCGGGGCGCACCGGCCCGCGGGGTCACCTCCAGCACCCACCCCTCGGCGGCGGGCACGGTCGAGTCGGTCACCAGATTCCGCCACACCATGCCGAAGCCGGCCGCCTGGCCGGGCCGGAGCTCGACCCTCAGCGGATCCCCCTCGGTCCCGGTGGGCGCGGCGGCGATCCCCTCGCCTCCGTGCTGGACGGCCACCTCCACGGGGGCCCGCTTCCTGTCCAGCAGCCGGATCTCCGGATAGCCCTCCAGCACGTAGGGCTGCGTACCGCAGTTGACCAGCCGGACGTCGGCGACGCGCAGCCCCATGGCGGCGTCCCCGGCCCCTTCGACCAGCCGTACCCCGCCCTCGGGACACGCGGGGGCCCCGGCTGCGGGCGGGGAGGTCACGGCAGTGGGCGGGGAGGTCACGGCAGTGGGCGCGGCGACGGGGGACCGGGACCGGATCCCGCTCGGCCCGGGCGCGGCATCGGGAGCGGGCGGCACGTCACACCCCACCACCGCCCCCGCCACGACCACCCCGACAACAACCCCCGCCACCCACCGAGTCATCCCCCGACCCTACGCCGCCCGCACCACCCCGGGACGGGCCAATCACCCCCGATTGGCCGGTCCGCCGAGCCCGGCGGGTCCCTACGGTGCCCCCATGGACCGCACGCTCGCCACCGACCTCGCCCGCCTCCCCGAACTCCTGGAGGCCACCCGCCGTACCGCCGCCGACGCCCTCGCGGCCCTGGACGCCCGTCCGGTCGTACCGCGACCGCCCGCCACGCCCCCGCAGGGGCCCGAGCCCGAGCCCGAGCCCTTGCCCCGGCGCGGATCCGGTACGGAATCCGCCCTCACCGCCTTCGCGGAGCGCTGGGCGCCCCGCCTCTCCGCCTCCGCCGGCCCCCGCTACCTCGGCTTCGTCACGGGCGGCGCCACCCCCGCCGCCCTCGCGGGCGACTGGCTGGCCTCCGTACACGACCAGAACTCCAACTCCGCCCTGGACGGCGCCGGCCAGGACCTCGAACGCGAGACCGTCACCTGGCTCCGCGACCTCTTCGGCCTCTCCGACGCCCACACCGGAACCTTCGTCAGCGGCGCCACCATGTCCAACACCGCCGGCCTCGCCATCGCCCGCGAGTGGCTCGGCGAGCGACTCGGCGTCTCCCCCTCCGAGGACGGGGCGGCAGCGCTCGGGCCGGTCCGGGTCCTCTCCGGAGCCCCGCACTCCTCCATCGCCAAGGCCCTCTCCGTCCTCGGCCTCGGCCGCCGCTCCCTCGTCCCCGTCCCCACCCTCCCCGGCCGCGAGGCCGTCGACCCCGCCGCCCTCGACCGCGCTCTCGCCGACACCCCCGGCCCGGCCGTCGTCGTCGCCAACGCCGGCACCGTCAACACCGTGGACTTCGACGACCTCCGCGCCATCGCCGCCCTCCGCGAACGCCACGCCTTCTGGCTCCACACCGACGCCGCCTTCGGCGCCTTCGCCGCGCTCTCCCCGGACCACGCCCACCTCGCCGCAGGCCTCGACGCCTCCGACTCCGTCTGCGTCGACCTGCACAAGTGGCTGAACGTCCCCTACGACAGCGCCGTCCAGTTCACCCGCCGCCAGGACCTCCAGGCCCGTGTCTTCCAGAACGCCGCCGCCTATCTCGGCCCCCTCGGCGAGTCTCCCGACCTCGTCCACCTCACCCCGGAGAACTCGCACCGGCTGCGCGCCCTCGCCGCCTGGTTCACCCTCCGCGCGTACGGCCGCGAAGGCCACCGCGAGATCGTCGAGCGCGACATCGCCTGCGCCAAGGCCCTCGGCTCCGAGCTGGAACAGGACCCGGCCTTCCGCCTCCTCGCCCCGGTCCGCCTGAACGTCGTCTGCTTCACCCTCGCCGAGGACCCCACCCCGGCCCGCCTGGCGGCCCTGCGCGAGGCCGCGCAGGAGGAGGTCTTCGTCACCCCGACCGTCTACGCGGGAACCCCCGCCCTGCGCGCGGCGTTCTCCAACTGGCGTACCACGCAAGCGGACGTGCGCCGGGCCGTGCGGGCCCTCCGTACGGCGGCGAAGGGGACGGCATGACGCAAAGGCAGCAGCAACCGCTGACCCTGATCGAGGTCGAGGCCCTGGCGCGCTCCGCGCACGAGGGCCAGACCGACAAGGCGGGCCGGCCGTACGCGGAGCACCTCGCGGCCGTCGCCGAGGGGGTCCGCGTACGCGGAGGCAGCCCCGAGCAACAGGCGGCCGCCTGGCTGCACGACGCGGTCGAGGACCACGCGCTCAGCCACGAGTGGCTGGATGCCGCCGCCCTGCCCCGGTCGGTCAAGGACATGGTGCTGGCGGTCACCAAACGCGCCGGTGAGCCGGTGGAGGAGTACGCGGCCCGGATCCTCGCCACCCCGGGCGCCCTCCTGGTCAAGGAGGCCGATCTGGCGCACAACGCGGACCCCGTCCGGCTCTCCGTACTGGACGGCCCCACCCGGGACCGGCTGTCCGCGAAGTACGCGTATGTCCGCTCCCTCCTCGGCCTCACCACGCCGTGACCCGGGCCCCGTGCCCGAAATATGCCCGCCGCATGGCCGGTTGGCGGGAAAGCGCCGACGCCGATTCGCCACGGGACGGATAGCCGGGGCCCGTTGGTGGGAGGATGGTCCATGTAGGGGCGTGCTTGGCCGTGCGCCCCAGGCCGACCAGGGGACGACCGAAGGTGTGATCAGTAGTGGCCATTTCGCTGTCAGTGGTGGTTCTGTTGGCGGTCATCCTGGTGGTGCTGATCCGCGGCAACCACATCAAGGCCGGCCCCGCGATCGTCGCGGTCCTCTTCGGCTTCTTCCTGGCGTCCAGCTCCATCGCGCCGGACGTCAACCGCTTCCTCAACTCCCTCGCGGACACCATCGCGGGAATCAAGCTCTAGGGTCCGCGTTCACGTTGGCGAGATGCCGCACGACAAACCGGTCGATAAAATGAAAGACGCCATCAGCACGGACCAAGCGGGCAAAGACCCACGCCCCCCGTGCCACCGCCCACGCTGCCGCATCGCCGGCGCCCAAGGCAGGTTGAATGATGAACCGGACACGTCGTCTTGCAGCACTCGCGCTCATCGTGGCCCCCGCTCTCGCGGCGGCCCCCGCCGTTGCCGCCGCCGCACCCGCGGCCGCGAAGTGCAACGTCGAGGTGGATTCCGCCGGCAAGTACCACGTATGGGGTGAGGGCTTCCCCGCGGACACGACCGTGACCTATTCCGGCTCCACCAAGGGCTCGGTCCCCATCGACACGACGGGCCGCTTCGACCTCGGCGGCCTGAGCGGCGGCAAGTACGTGGTCAAGACGGCCGACGGCAAGACCACCGTCACCTGCACCGCGGTCCACCACTGAGCCCGAAGCGCACGGACACCTCGGCTATGCCTGCTCGGCCACCCGCTGTACGGCCCAGGGGCGGCGGGTGCGTCCGTGCACATCGGGACGGTCCGGGTCCGAGAGTTCCGCCCTCAGGGCACCCTCCAGGAGCTCCAGCGCTTCCTCCACGGCCCCGAGGGGCGGCCGCTCCGCCGTGGACGTGCGGTTGAGGATCGCGGGCTGGGCCGCGAGGAACCTGCGCCGCAGCTCCTCGACGGCGTTCCGGACCGGTTCTGACGCGATGAGGGAGGCCTCGACGCCCCACTTCTGGGCAGTCGCCCGCGTCTCCGAGAGCCGGCCGTCGCGCCAGATCGACACCAGCGCGTCGCGCCAGCCGTACATCGCGATCAGGAGGTCGCGGTACAAGCCCTTCTTGTCGTCCAGCCAGCGCACGCGCTCCGCGTACGCCCGCTGCTCACGCTGCTGCCGCAACTGCCCGCGCTGAGCGAGCCAGGCGCCCGCGAACCCCGCCAGCGCACCCACGGTGGTGCCTGCAAGTCCCGTCAGAGCCGCGTCCATGGCCGCTTCTTAGCAGACGGAGCACCGCCTCCGCCGGACAACGCCCAACCAGGAGGCAATGCCCTCGTCGGCGGCGGCGTCAGGCGCCGCCGACCGAGACTGCTCACGGGCCTCCATGAACGCATGGTGGAAGGCGGGCTCCGAGGCCCGGCAGGGCGCGGTGAGGAACATTTCCTGAGCTCGCTCCGCGTCCACGGCGGTACCCCTTCCCCCTCCACAGGCCGCTCCGGCGGCCGACAGGTGCTGAACCGAGTCTGCAAGGCAGCGCGTACCGCGCTAGTTGCCTGTGGATTGGAGGGCGATGCGGTTGGCGTCGATGCGCGCGGCCAGGTCGGCCAGTCGGCAGGTGATCCGGGCTTCGGGGAGCGGCTTGAAATCCGCCACCTCGCGGGCTTCGGCGATGTAGTCGAAGGGGTTGACGTCCCATCCGGGGATCGCACTCCAGCCGGCCTGAACCTCGGCGGCATGTCCGTCGGTGGACGACACGCGCAGCCATGCCGTGCACTGGTCTGAGAAGTCGTAGGGCAGGTGGACGGTGCCGCCCGCGCCGCGGAGCCCGTCGACCTGAGTGCTCCACTGCTCCAGCAGGCGTGCGAGCGCTCCGCCCAAGTCGTCCGTGTCCGTCGGATAGAGGTCTATCGAGAGGTACGACGAATCGCATATGTGCTGGAAGGAGCTGATGGTCAACTTCAGGTCGTCATAGGAGCCTGCCGTGGGGAGGCGGTCAAAGCTCAGTGCAACGCCAGCCGGCACAACCGATTCCCTCACTCTGCGACGGCGGATACCCGGCGGCCATCGTAGCCGCGGGCGCGGTGCCCGAAACTGTGGTGGGGCGAGCTGACCAGGGCCCCGGGAACGACGAAGGGCCAGGCGGAGGAAACGTCCTCTGACCTGGCCCTTCGTGCTTCAGAGCGGGCGACGGGAATCGAACCCGCGTAGCTAGTCTGGAAGATCGCGTACGCATCTTCCCCGTCACCGGCCAAGCCCCTGACCTGCACGTTCCCACCCTCCTCCCCGGCATTCCCCGAGGCCCCACGCAGAAGCCCTCCCGTTCGGGCACGGGGGCTGGCCCCTGGGGGACAGGGGTGGCGAGCGGTACACGCGGTTGCGGCACATCACTGCCGCACCGCAGGATGCCAGCCAGGGAGGGGCTATGGAACGACAACAGTTGATGCGGCTGCTGGGCGGGGACGACGCGGCATCCAAGGCTGCTTTGGCGGCCCTTGTCGGCGGCGGCGAGTACAGCGTTCTGGAGGACTGGATCGTGTCCTCCGAGGTCCATGCCCGAGTCCTGACGACTCGACTTCGGAGTTTGCGGTGGAGGGGCATCGAAACCCTGGGGATGGAGCGAGCCGTGCAGATTCTCAGCGAGCGCGCCCAACCGATCCTCAGCGGACTGGTCAGATCCTCCGATGGGTCGTGGGGCTTCAGGCTCTTCCTCAGCGCAGACGGCGGCGCACTGGTGGCCTGCATCGGCAAACGGCTGCCCGATAGGGGCCGACTGCACGGGTCCGATCGGCGGGGTCAGACGTCGCCGTGAGACCGCTCAAGGGTCTCCATGAACGCGTTGTGGAAGGCAAGCTCTGCGGCCCGGCAGGGCGCGGTGAGGAACATTTCCTGAGCCTCGCCGAGACTGCATCCGACCACCTGCCTGGTCACCATGACCGCGTCCACGCCGTCACAGCCGATCCCCTTCAGGAACTCCTGCAGAGCCCCGCCATCGAGGTTCTCCGCCCACACGGGCCGCGCCCTCGCGGCCACCTCTGCTATGCGAGCCTCTCGCTCCGCGTCCAAGGCGGTACCTCCCTCCTCCGCCAGCCGCTCTAGCGGCCGACAGGGATCTCGTAGACGACCTCGCACAGCGCGGCGGGGATGACGATGTCCGCCGTCTCCACGGGCCGCCTTTGGTCGCTGTAGTACGTCCGCCGGATGTGGGTGACCAGAGCGGCCTTCTGGATCCCGAGGAGCGATGCCTCCTCGGCGCTCGCCTGCCGCGGCTCCGGCTGCTCCACGGCGTGGTTGACGGTGATCCCGATCTCGGCCATCCGGTTCACGACGCCGACCCCCGCATGAGGCCCGCCCTCCGGCAGCACGACGAGCGTGCCGCCGGTCAGCTCGTACGGCTCCCAACTCGTCGACAGCTGCACCGGCCGGCCATCAGCGAGGAACTCGTAGACGGTACGCACGCACAGGTCACCCTCGGCGATACCGAGCCGCGCCGCGATCTCGGCCGGGGCCGGCACCTTCGCTTCGGTCCGGCTCTCCCAGTTCCCCAGCGCCCACACCAGTGGGCCGCACCTCCCCGCACTCTCCTATGCCACACACGCGAGGCTCACCTACCAGTCGAGCGCGTGCGCGATCGGCACCCACTCCGAATGCGCCCAGTCGTCCCCGGCCACGGCGCCCGTCGGCGTCCCTGTGATCTACGAGGCTTGCGCCTGCTCCTGCCCCGCCCGAGCGAACCGTCGGGTCCGCGGCAGGCGAACCGGTGCGGGCTCCCACCGGCGCGCTCGCCACGCCCATCGAGATCACCTCAGACAGCGTCCAGCCAGGCGACGTCATCCAGATCGGCGGCCAACCGTGCCGCGTGGCCGAACTCGGCCAACTCCGCGACGGCGCTGAGCGGCTGGTATTCGAGTCGGGAGAGGTGCCGACGATGCACGCGAGGAGCCGACTCATTGCCCTCCGAATGATGAGGAAGTGGTGAGCCGGTCCATGCCTTCCCGTCGTCACGCCATCGCCGACGATCTCCGGAGCCAGATCTCGTCAGGCCACTTCAAAGCCGGCGAACGCCTTCCGTCCGACCTGCTCGGCGGCTACTCGGCGTCCCTCTCTTCCTCCATACCGTCAAGGAGTCTCCGGGCGAGGATGGCGAGCGTTTCTCCGTCCTGGGTGGCCCAGCGGGCGGTTCCCTGGTTCGAGACGGGCCGTCCTTCCCATTCGGCCAGCTCCCACATCCGTGCGATGAGCCCACTGGGTGAATACGCGTTGCCGTCGGCAGCCCAGACGATCGGGCGTGCCCGATTGGTGTTGGTCCACTTCGCGAGTGCCCGGCGCGGGTTCGCGTTGAGCCATGCGGCGAGCGCGTCCTTCTCCGGCTGCAGGTACAGGGCCAGGTGCAGCGGTGCCCCTTCCTCCAGGGCGGCTTTGTCGACGATGACGTGCACCGCGTTGGGCCTGCGGCGCTTGCGGGGCTTGCTCTCCTCGCGCCGGTACTGCGCGGCGGCGTCCGCGGTCCCGCCGCCTTCGAGCGCCGCCAGGACCGCGGTCACGAGGTCGGCGGCCTGCCCCGCATCGGCGCACACGCGTTGTAGGCTCGACCGAGCTCCCACTCCATCCAGAGCCTGTACGAGCGCCGGGACGATGCGCGTGACCAGGTCGGGCACCTGTTCCTTGGCTTCGGCGGCCCATGTGAGCGACTGATCCGGCTCGCCCATGCCGGCGTCCTGCGCGAGGAGTTGCCGGAACACCAGGTGGGTGATGAGAAACGTGCCGTCGTCGATGACGGCGGCCGCGCGCCCGGCGTACTGTTCGCGTTCCGCACGGAGAGCCGTACGCACCGCACGCAGGACGTTCACGGCGTTCCAGGTCTCATACACGCTGGGCACGGACCGGAAGAGGGGGTCGTAAATACCGCTGCCGCCCCGTTCCCACAGCACGTCAGTTGTGCCGGACGCGACGAGCCGGGCCGCGAACCGGCTGCCGCTGTGTGCGCAGGCGAGCGCGCACGCGGCTTCCACCACGGAGCAGCCCTCGTCGTCCTGGGGTTCGAGTTCGCTGCGGCGCACGCTGTACACGAGGCCCAGTTCGGCACGGAACTCCTTGATGAGCACCGCTTGGACGGGTTCGAGGGCGATCCGGTCGCGCTCGGTGATGTGGTTCTGCCGGTTGGTGGCCTGGGTGGTGCGCTTGGCGAAATCGGTGTCGCCGCCGGTGACGATGAACCGGACAGTGACCTGGGCGAGTCCCGCTTCGTCGGACTGCTCGGCGGCGTCGATTACGGAACGCACCGTCTGTGCACCGTTCACGACACTGGCGCCCTTGGCGGTGATGCGGACGGGATGGCGCTCGGGGAACTTCTGCGATCCGGGCACCGCTTCCAGGGAGTCGCACAGGACGGTGACGCCGTTGTTGAAGTACCAGAAGTGGGACGGCTCGCCGGTAAGCGTGTCCAGCAGCTCCTTGTTGATGGGGGTGAGCCCCAGCGGGTCGCGGATGTTGCGGACGAACAGCTCGTTGCCGTGCTCGGCCCAGGTCGCGACCTCTTCGGCCTGTATGACGCCCTCGTAGGAGAGGTAGGGCGAGGGCACGCTGAACCAGGGGTGGAGCGTCGCCGTCAGCGTGACAGGCTCGCTTTGCTGGTCCTTCAGTACCAGCGCATGGATGTCAGGAGCGTGCAGGAAGTGGTGGTCGACGTACTCACCGTGGGAGTTGAATTCTCTCTCGCCGTTCTTGATGACCAGTAGCACACCCGGCGAAGGCGGCTTGGTGCCCATGAGGGCGATCACCTGGGTGATCCGGGTGCTCTTCTCACCGATCAGGTCGTGTGCCCGTTTGGCGAGTATCTGGCCGCGGGGGTTGAACTGGGCCGCCTCGCCGGAGTCGATGAGGGTGAGCCCCGCGAAGAGCTTGTGCACTGCAGTCTCGTCAGCCTTGGCCGTCCCCTCGGGGCTCCATTTGGCCTGCACGAGGTAGATGTGCGCGTTCGCCTCGTCGATAGCGATGGCGTCGATCCCTTGGTCCTGGCCGCCGTCGATGACGCAGTCGGCCGCCTGCTCAGGGGTCCAGCCGGTCATGATGCGCACGGCGTGCGCGGCCAGGGCGCGAGAGCGGAACGCGGGCTGGGTCTTGTCCGGCGGCCGGTTGCCGAAGTCGCTCACGTCGATGAGGTTGAGGTACGTCATGTCGAAGGCACGCGCGGTTTGGCGGACCGGGGCGGGCACGGCGGGCTGCTGGGGAGTCGCGTTCATGGTTTTCCTGTACGGCCGACGGGGAGCGAGAGCGGCGAATGAGGGCGGCGCGGGGAAGAAACGTCAGCTGAGCGAGTCGAGCACGACCTGGAAGGTCCTCTGCGCGTCGCCGAGGTGGTTCACGATCGACTGGGCGATCTCGCGTGGGTTGCCGAAGTCGATCGGCGGGACGGTGGGATCCGCATTCAGGAGGAGGCTGGCATCGCGGCTGTCCAGTATCTTGCGCACGGCGTCACGGTCGTATCGCTTGAAGCGCAATGATTCGATGCGCCCCGCGCGCCTCTCCTCTCCGGGCCGGTACGCCTCCAGGAACTCCGCGAAGTCCTCCTCCGTCAGCGGGTTCTCGGTGTCGGTGTGGTGCAGGTCGCGGGCGTCGTACACCCACAGCTCGTCGGTGGCCGGATCGCCGTTCGGGCGCAGGACGGACTTGGTGAAGAACAGCACGTTCGACTTGGAGCCGGTGTCGTGGAACATGCCGGTCGGCAGCCGCAGCAGGGTGTGCACGCCGCAGTTCCTCAGAAGCGCCCTGCGGATGGCGGCCGCCGCCCCACCTCGGGACAGCACACCGTCGGGGACGAATACGGCGGCCCTGGCCCCCTGCGGCAGGGTGATGGCCAGATGCTGGAGGAAGTTGGCGGGGAGCACGGCGTTCTGTGCCCAGAAGTCGTCCCGCCGCTCGGTGTTCGCCTCGACATTGCTCTTGAACGGCGGGTTGCAGATGGTGACGGTGGCGGCCACGTCCCGCTCGTACCGACGCACCAGGCGTTCCTTCGTGTCGAGCGAGTCCGCGCGCAATATCGGTGGCACGTCGTGGAACTGACGCCCGGTGTTGAGGAGGACGTTCATCGTCGCCAGGCGGCACATCTGTACGTCGATGTCGGCGCCCGCGATGGCGGCGGCGTCCACCCGGTCCCCGTGTGCGGCCATCTCGCGGTGGGCGGCGATGAGACTGGTGCCGACCCCGACCGCCGCGTCGACAAACCGGTCCCGTGGGGTGAGGGCGAGCGCCTTGGCTATCACGGTGAGCAGGTGGGGCGGGGTGAGGAACTGGCCCGTCTCCCGCTTGGCCCGGATGTCGTCCCGGCAGTCGGCTATCAACAGAGAAAAGGCGGAACCGAGCTCCTCCCGGCGCACGTCCGACCAGCGGTACGGGTCGAACTCCTCGACGATCAGCCGTCCGAGATCCGCCATCTTGTCGGCCGGCCAGGAGCGGGAGTCGTGGAAGAGAACACTCGCGATGGCCCGGCGTGGATCCTGCGGGTTCGGCTTGCCGAGTTCGGCCATCAGCTCGGTCAGGGCACGGTGCAGGTCCTCACCGCCGAGGAGTACGAGGCTCGGCCAGCCGCCCGCCGGCACAATCGGCGGGCTCGCGAACACCCCCGTCCGCTGGGCGCGCTCGTAGTCGAGCTTGAGGAAGAGCAAATACGCGATGTGCTCGGTGAACTCCAGCCGGGTCAGCCCTTTGAGGCTCGGCTTCTGTTCGAAGAACCGCTGCCAGCGCCGGAAGATACCGTCTGCCGTCCAGCGACCCTCCGGCCCACTCACCCCGATGTTCTCACGCTCCGTCGCCATGCCCCACCCGTTCTCGAACGTCCCTGTCCGAGTGGATACGCCGACGGGCAAGTCCCCGGCAGCGCCGGACCCGGTGACGAAGCACTCCGAGAACACATCGGAACCGGCCGATCGGGCCGTAGGCGATCAACTCCCCTCCAGGGTAGGCGCAAGGACGGCGTCCAGGGCCCCGAGCAGTACTTTTTTCGGCCTGCCAGACCCTTCGCTCCTACAGAGCTGGAAATCGACAGCGCACCTGCTTGCCGACCGGCGTGTCCGTGCCCCGTCATCCTGGTGCGAGCAGACTGACCAACGGCATTTCCCCCGACTCCGCCCAGGGGCCGCCGAGCCGTACGCCGCCCCGCACGGGCAGCATCCGGCGCTAGGGGTCGTGCAGCCCTGACCCGGACGCCCCGCCCCGCGTCCTCACCGGTCCCCGGGTCGTGACTTAGACGTCGTTTCTTTTGGTGCCTCGCGGGCCGAGCTGTGCAGGATTCTGCTGTGGTGCTGTTGACGTGGATTGCTGAGGTGGCGGCCGAGCCTCTGGTCCTGGAGCCGGCTGACCGGCGGGTGGAGTGGGAGACCAACACCTGGTCGCTGAGTACGGCGGACGAGGACAGGAGGTCGTTGTCCGTCGCCGCAGTGGTGGCCGCCTTCGAGCGGACTGCTGCCGCCATCCGGGAACGCATTCGCGACCCGGGCTTTCCCGGCGTGGCGACGTTCTACGTGTGGCACGACGAACAGGGCGGGCAGCTTCGGTGCTCAACCGGTTCTGTGCCCCCGGATGCGCTGCCGTTCAGCGGCGCCTATGTGGCTTCCGACGACCTCGGTCCGGTCGTCGAGAGCTTTCTGGCCGACTGCCAGTCAAACCCCATAGCCTGGTCGGATCTGGACGACGTGCAGAGCGCCTCGGTGAAGACCGGGACCGAGCCGGAGATCGTGCCGTTCGGTGTCTGGGTCGCCAGTGTCGGGGCCTCACGCTGACTGCTCCTACTCGTCCGCGCGAACGAGTCTGCGGTGGCAGATAAGGGCTGCGGCGTGAGCGGATCGGCGGGATGCCCCGCACGAGCGGTTCAAGACCTTGACGGTCATGCATGTTCGCACCGGAGATACCAGGCGACAGCGGCAGCCCGTTCCGGTAGGTGAGCAGATGGCGATGAGCGGAACGAAGTCACGACACGCGGACCGAGTTCCCACACAGGTCGGGCATCACCAACTGGGCCGATTGTCCGCGGACTTCGCCTACCCCAGCGCCATCGAGTTACTTGGTGATGGGGGTGCGGGTGGTGCGGAGATGGTCGAGGGCGAGCTCTGAGCACAGAGACAGGCGAACCGCAGGCGGGTGGGCGGTTCACTCAGTGAACCGCCGGCCCGTTTGCCGGCTCTAGTCCTTGTCGGACGAGGGCAGCACGTCCTTCTTCAGTGCGCGGGCTACGGCCGTGAACTGGGCCAGCGCTACTTCGAGTTCGTCGACGATCTCCTGGGCGATTACGTCCGGTGACGCGTACTCCGTGGTCACCGCGCCATCGGACTTGAGCACCGTGAGGTCGAGGTTGACCTTGTCCCGGGCGATCAGCTCGTCGTAGTCGTACGCGCGGAAACGGTCACTCGGGGTGCGCTTGCTGAGATCCGTGCCGCCGGAGTGGTACGCGGCGACGAAGTCGTCGAGGTGCTGGCGCCCCAGTTGTTGCCGCTTGAGCGTGAAGCGCTGGTCCGTACGGAAGTCGTAGACCCAGAGCTGGCGCGTGCCGGGGCGGCCTCCGGTGCGTTGGCCGGTCTTGTCGAGGAACAGAACGTTTGCCTTGACGCCGTTGGCGTAGAAGATGCCGGTGGGCAGGCGCAGCAGGGTGTGGACGTCGCAGAGGTTGAGGAGGTTCCGGCGGATGGTCTCGCCGGCACCGCTTTCGAAGAGGACGTTGTCGGGGAGAACGAGGGCGGCTCGACCGTTGGTCTTCAGCAGGTTGTAGATGTGTTGGACGAAGTTGAGCTGCTTATTCGTCGTCGGTGCCCAGAAGTCGGTGCGGGAGGTGTAGGACTCGCCGGTCACCGAACCGACGCCGAAGGGCGGGTTGGCGAGGACGATGTCGTAGTGCCGCTTTGGGGGGCGGGCCAGGGAGTCCTGGATGGTGATGAGCGGCTTGGCCTCGGAGCTTCCGATGCCGTGCAGCAGCATGTTCATCAGGGCGAGGCGGCCGGTCTCGCGGACGAGTTCGTGGCCGGTGATCGCGCCGTTCTGTAGGGCGCGGCCCTTGTCACCGTACAGCTCGTCCTCGTACTTCTGGACGAGGTGGGCGTGCGCTGCGATCAAGAAGCCTCCGGTGCCGCAGGCCGGGTCGGTGATGGTCTCACCGGGCCTCGGCTGGACACAGTCGACCATGGCGTCGATGAGCGGGCGGGGCGTGAAGTACTGGCCCGCGCCGGTCTTACGGTCCTCGGCACCGCGCTGGAGAAGGCCTTCGTAAGCGTCGCCCTTGAGGTCCTGGTTCTCGGTAGTCCAGGTGTAGGGGTCGATCAAGTCCTTGATCAGGCGGTCGAGGACGGCTGGCTCGTGGATCTTGTTCTGTGCCTTGATGAAGACCTCGCCGAGCATGGTACCGCCGCGCTGGCCGAGGTCCTTGAGGATGAACTCGTAGTGGTCTAGCAGCGCCTCGGCTGACCGGGTGGTCAGGCTCTTCCAGTCCCTGCCCTCGGGAACGAGAGGCTTCTCGGGGGCGTTGCGCCGGAAGGCCGCCGGGCGGTTGGCGCGCTCGTCGGCCATCTTCAGGAAGAGGAGGTAAGTGAGCTGCTCGACGTAGTCGAGCGTGGAGACGCCGGAGTGGCGCAGCAGTTCGCAGTACGACCAGAGACGGTTGACGAGGGTAGAGGTGGAGGCCGGGGCTGCGGGGGCGGCCTTGGTCCTCGGTTCCGCCGCGGGGGGGGCGGGAAAGGTGCCGGGTGTTGAAGAGGCCGCCTCGGTGGGATCCTCGGGAGCCGACGTGTCGGTGCTGCTGCTCATGACGGTACTCACAGGGGAAGTGCTTCTTGGCTGCCGGACGGGACCGGGCGGCCGGAGGTCTGGGGGGCGGCCGGGGAGGTCGTACGGGATACGCGCTTGCGCTTCGTCTGCTTGACAGCAGCAGTCTGCTCGGCGCGGATCCGGTCGAGGAGGACGGAGGCGGGCTCGTCCACGGGGTCTTGAGAAATCAGGGCACCCGTGAATGCAGCATGGAGGAGGGCATTGCGCAATTCTGTGGCCTGTATTTTCACAGACTCAATCACATCGGACATCTTGCCCGCATCGGTGCGACGCTGCGCCACCTGCTCCAGGATCTCTTTTTGACGCGTAAGCGGCGGGAGGGGAATCTGAATCTTTTTGATAAGGCCGAGGCTCAAGTTCGGTTGGACGCCACCAGAAGCCAAGGCTCTATTTTCTTCGTATCGGGATTCCAAGACGAGCTTCACCCAGTCCTTACGGCACTGGTAATCTGCTGCAAGTTGGATACCCGCGCATGCCTGATTAGTGGTTGCGCGAATTCGAAGCTCAGAGCACTTCCCTCTGGTCCTACCCTCGCCGTACATGGCAAGCAAGAGTGTGCCTGGCGGGTATTCCTTGACGGCCGTCTCCGTCACAGCCCTGTCGGTAATGAACTTCTCGGCTCGATCTACAAATGGGGCGTTAAGGAGGGAGCTGGTGATCCATGGCACTGTCCCGCCGTCGTAGTAGTCTGACCTGCCCTTGAGCGGGGTAGCGCCAGAAGAAACGGTGGCCATCTCAGCGATGGTTTTAGTCTCCCAATTCGATGCCTCTGCACTCGAATCAGTAGCCTTGGCAAGCAAGGATGTAACGAAGTCGACAACTCGCGAGCTAGCATCCGCTAGAGAAACTTCTCCGGTCTCGATGTTCGCCAACTGCTCGTCCAGCTTGGCAATGATGCGGTGCTGCTCGGCGAGGGGCGGTACCGGGATTTCCAGCTCAGCCAGATAGGGGCGTGGCACACGGCGTTGGCCTACAGCGCCGGTCATGTGATGTTCCGCCGCACGACGAACATGCCGTTGCAACAAGAAGTGCATCAGGTATTCAGGGAGAACAGCTCCTCGGCTTCGCAGCACATGGAACTCGGTACTTCCCAGAGCTCGGCCGCCCGCCAGCCCTCGCGCCTTTGCGATCTTCCCGTTCTCCATGCAGGGCGTGATCTTCGCGAAGAGTACGTCGTCTTCCTGGAAACTGGTCAGCGACTTCTTCTTGAAATCGCCATATCGAACCTGAGTCGACGCATCAATGCGTCCCGTTTCCGCTTCGACGGAAGCCATAGGAACCTGTGAGATGAGTTCGTCATCTCCGGGTTCCTCGTCAAACCCCCGGGGATTCACATCGCACAACTCCCCGATGGTCACCCGAACCCACCCCGCAGGCAGCCCCTCTGCGTCCGCGACATCGCCCCCGGAGCCCGAACCCCCCGGCTCCACACCCGAGTCGGTCGTCACGCGCTCAGCTCCCTGTCCAGCTCATTGATGATGCGTTCCGCCCGTGCTCCCCCGAATTCCGCGAGGAATCCGTCCGTGCCGTTGCGCGAGGTGAAAGGGGCGTAATCCAGGTCGGCGGTGTCGAAGCGTACACGCTCGGCTGTTGCCGCGGCGATGCGGTCGAGCCACCAGCGCTGCCGTTCGGTGAAACGCGCGCCCGTCTGTTCCTGGCGGGTGATCCAGGCCTGATAGCGCTCGCGCACGAGCTCCTCATGCGGGCGGGGTGCCGGGGCGCCCTCTGCGGCGCCGCCCTCGAGTTCGTAGCGGAGTAGGGCGAGTAGATCGGAGGCCGTGTGCTTGCGCTGGGCTCCGTCTGCCACCGCCTCGCCGACCTTCTCGTACGCCTTCCACAGTCTGTCCGGAGTCCACGCGCGCGGCGGGCGGGCGATGCTGCGGGCCACGTCCTTGAGCCGCTCCATGGCGACGCCGGGCGGCACGCCGGAGCCAGCGCTGAACGCGACGGATATCGCCGCGATCTCGTCACGGTTCTCCGCGATGTACCGGCGCCACCCGCAGACCGTCTCCGTCGCCGCCTCTTCGTCGTCGGCGACGGCCCCCGCGCGAAGCAGCTCGTCGGTGCCGTTCTCGTCGTAGAGGATGTCCTTCGCGCGCCGCATCTCCAGCAGGCGGGCGCGCAGCGGCGGTGTCGCGGCAAGAGGGCGGACGGACTGCTCGATGAGGTCGCGCACCGCGCGCTCGGGATCGCGGCCGGCGCGTTCGGCGGCCTCTCGGACTTCCAGCTGCCGGTCAGCCGAGACGGCTTCGACCATCCCGTGAACGATCTTCTTCAGTTCCAGTCCGCCGCTGAGCCGCTGGATCTCGGTGCGCTCCTCGGCCGTCATCTGGAGGTCGAGCTTGGCGAGGCGGGCGGCGAGGGTGGAGACCTCTTCCTCCTCGATGGTGTTCGCGGCGGTCTTGCGGAGCAGCTTCTCCAGGCTGATCTGCTTCTCGGTGTGGCGTTCCAGTGGTGCTGCGTCGACCTTCGGCTTCTTCGTCACGCCGACCGCGTCGACGATCACGAAGCGCGTCTTGGGGCCGACGCCGGGGGTGACCTTCTCGAAGTCGGTGAGGGAGAGGGTCCGGGCGCCGCGGCCCTTCATCTGCTCGAAGTACGCCCAACTCTTGACGTCCCTGAGGAACAGCAGGCATTCCAGCGGCTTGACGTCCGTGCCCGTGGCGATCATGTCGACGGTGACCGCGATGCGCAGCTCCGGGAGGTTGCGGAAGGCCGCGAGGCGCTCGGAGGCGTTGCGGGCGGCGCTGGTGATCTTCGCGCAGAAGTCATTGCCCTTGCCGAAGACGTCACGGACGACCTCGACGATCTCCTCCGCGTGGTTGTCGTTCTTGGCGAAGACCAGCGTCTTGGGCACGTACATCTCGTCCCACCGCAGCGCGCCCGTGACCGGGTCGTGTTTGGCCCGCTCGGGAAAGACTTCCGTGAACAGTCGGTCGTGGAACGTCTGGACGACCGTACGCAGCTGGTCCTTGCTGATGACTCCGACACCGACCTGGTTGGCGCCGTACTCGATGTCCTCGTCGATGTCCTCATAGCGCTGACGGCGGGTGCGGCGGTCGCGGACCGGGATGGTGCCGTGTGCGATGACACCGCCCTTGGCCGTTATCCGCGTCTCGATCTCGTAGACGGAGAAGTCGACGTTGACGCGGTCGGCCACCGCCTCCTGGTAGGAATACTCGCTGACCAGGTTGCCATTGAAGTAGCCGAAGGTCTGGGCGACGGGGGTCGCGGTGAGGCCGACGATGGGGGCGTCGAAGTATTCGAGGACGGAGCGCCATTTGCCGTAGATGGAGCGGTGGCACTCATCGACGATGACCAGGTCGAAAGCTTCCGGAGGGATGCCGGCGTTGTAGCCGACCTGGATGCCGCCCGGCACGTCGACGTCGTAGTCGATCTCGCCGTCGCCGCGGTCTCTGCCCGGCAGGCTCGCGCCGGTCAGCTCCATGTAGAGGCGCTGGACGGTGGAGATGACGACCTTGGAGGAGGCGAACATGCCCTCTGCGCCGAGGCGCTGGACGTTGTAGAGGTCGGCGAACTTGCGGTCGGTGTCGGGAGTCTTGAAGTTTTCGAACTCGGCGAAGGCCTGGACACCGAGGTTGTTGCGGTCGACGAGGAACAGTACGCGCTCGGCGCGGGCGTACTTGAGCATCCGGTAGGAGAACGTCACGGCCGTGAACGTCTTGCCGGCGCCGGTGGCCATCTGGACGAGGGAACGGGACTGCCCCATCCCGTGCTGGCCCTTGCCGAGCGCCACCGAGTCCTCCATGCCGCGCACCGCCTTGATCTGCGCCGGGCGTAGCGGGCGTTCGTCGAGGTCGGGCATGCGCCACCGCAGCCGGGCCCGGTAGCTGGGGGCCTGCTCGTCCTCCTCGGCCTGCCGGACCCAGCGGGCGAGGGTGCGCGGCTGGTGGAAGGAGAAGATGCGGCGGGTACGGGAGTCCGGGTCGAGGATGGACCGGTAGCGGGTCTCGCCGCCGTCGCTCACGTACCGGAAGGGAAGCGGGGCGCGCCAGGCGTTGAGGCGCTGCTGGGCGTCGGTGAGATGGTCGGCGTAACGGTCGGCCTGTGTCTCCGCGGCGGACAGGTCGGCGCCCTCGCGCTTGGCCTCGATGACGCCGACCAGTTTACGGTCGACGTAGAGGGCGTAGTCGGCTCGGCCCTTGGCCGTGGTGACCTCGCGAACGGCGACGCCGTTGCCCCGCCGGTCGCCCAGGACGTGGAGATTGAGGTTCGCGCCGCCGTTCTGGACGTCCCATCCGGCCGCCCTGAGCATCGCGTCCAGCCGCTCGCGGACCTGCACCTCGGTGAGGGGTTCGCGCGAGGCCTGCTCCGCGTTGTCGAGGAGACGGGCGCGCTCGGCGACGGCGGCCGACGCGGCGGCCCGGTCGGTGCGGTCGGCGCGGCTGCGGTCGATCCGCGTGACCTCGGCGGCGGCTTGGAACTCCTTGAGTTGGTCCTGCATGGCCGCGACGGCGCGGGCCAGCTCCTCGCGATCGGTCTGCGCCTGAGCCAGCTCGCGCTCGACGGCGCTTCGTGCGGCCTGTTCGGCCTGGGCCTGGGATGCCTGGTCGTGGTAGCTGAGGCGGGCGTCTTCGAGTTCCTTGCGGGCCTGGGCAACGTCCTGAAGCAGGCGCTGGTTCTCGGCGGCCGGGGTTCGGTCGAGACCGGGCGGCACGAACGGCAGCTGCTCGCGCGAGCCGGTGAGCAGGCGGTGGTACCAGACCCCGAGACGGAAGCAAGTGCGCAGGGCCCGGAAGGCGTCAGTGGCGCTGTCGAGTCCCGAGTGGTTCGCGTCGTCACCGAGGGCGCGCACCTCGTGAAAGGCAGTGCCTACATCGCCGTGGAGGTACCCCTCCCGGTCCAGTGCCCGCAGCCGGTCGAACTGGGTGCCGCCCTCCACGCGGACGCGTCCCCGGCTGACCAGGTCGGCGGCCATGGCTTCGCCGAACTGGCGGAATTTGATCAGTGACGTGTTCGGGTCGCTGAAGACATGGCTCTCGGCTGCGGTTCCGTACGCGACGAGCAGCGGAAGGTGCGGCAGTAGGAACCCGAAGTTGCGGGACCGCTCGGCCAGGCGTACGAGTCGGGGGTCTGGTGTCTGGGACGCCCCGCCTGCGCTGCTCATGGGGGTGGTACCGCCTCTCCGGGAGTGCAAAGGTCGCCGATGCTTTGTGCAGCGTGATCGTCCGTTGAGCCTAACTAGCGGCCGGTCTTCTGCGCTGGTCTTCGGCACTACAGTTTCAGCTGGCCTGACTTGATTCCCACTTCCACGCCGTCGTGTGGATCGACGGGCCGGATAGTCCGCCGACTGCCTGGGTCACGACGGAACTGCTGGCCAGCGTTCCGGCGGTCGAAGACCAGCCCGCCCGGACCATCCGGTTGGGGTACGCAGCTCTACGTCCGGCCGATCAAGACGTTCGGGACGACTCCGACATCACCGAACAGGCCATGGCCCTGCACGTCGCGAAGTGCGCGACCAGGGCTGCCGAGAACACCGGCACGCTCGACCGACGCGTCGGGAATCGCGAGGCCCTGGTGCTCCTCAAGGCGCCCAAGTGTGCGGCAGGGAAGCGGACCGTTTCCATTTTTGGGGTGATCTTCCGGGGGCCCGGCAGCTCCTGGAGACATTCGCCGAGTGCGGGGCCGCCGGGCGTGTGTTCATCAGGGCCAAGAGGGCGGCTACCCGGCGGAACCACTTCAACCTGCTGCGGCACAAGGCGTGCCGGAAGGCCGGGAACAGGGGGCTGCATTTCCATGATCTGCGGCACACGGGCAACACCCTGGCCGGGTCAACCGGCGCGAGTACGCGGGGGTTGATGGCGCGGATGGGCCACAGCACCGCCCGCGCCGCGCTGATCTATCAGGATGCCGGCGCCGACCGGGACCGGTTTCTCGCCGACGCGCTGAGCAAGCTCGTGCAGGGCACGAAGGGCACGCGGAAGGAACACGGGCAAGGCCAAGGGGCACGCAGGACTGATCACGGACCCCGGAAATGACCAAGGGCCAGGTCGAGGAAACATCCTCTGACCTGGCCCTTCGTGCTTCAGAGCGGGCGACGGGAATCGAACCCGCGTAGCTAGTTTGGAAGACTAGGGCTCTACCATTGAGCTACGCCCGCAACACGTGCGCCGCAGGTCCGGGGACCGCGGCACGGACAGCATCCTAGCGGGTCGGGCCGGGGGAGCGCACACCCCATTGCGGGGGCGTGGCGGGGCGTCCGGAATCGTTCGCTCAAAACCACGCGCATCAGAGGGTCTCCGGCCATGTACCCTACGTGTCGCACCGACGGGGTGTGGCGCAGCTTGGTAGCGCGTCCGCTTTGGGAGCGGAAGGTCGTCGGTTCGAATCCGGCCACCCCGACCACCACCACCGCCATCACAAGATCGCGTTGTGGGCTGATTGCCGCTTGCGGTTACTATGCAAGCTGCGTGCCCGTGTGTCTGATGTACCGGGCCGAATCCGCCGAACCGCTGAATCGCAGCGCGGACGCAGAACCCCAAGCAGTCAGCCACAAGGAGACCGAACCGTGAAGAGCGCCGTGGAGACCCTGAACCCGACTCGGGTTCGGCTCACTGTTGAGGTGCCCTTCGAGGAGCTCAAGGACAGCCTCGACGCGGCGTACAAGAAGATCAACCAGCAGGTCACGGTGAAGGGCTTCCGCAAGGGCAAGATCCCCGCCCGGGTCATCGACCAGCGCTTCGGTCGCGGTGCGGTGCTGGAGGAGGCCGTCAACGACGCCCTCCCGAAGTTCTACACCGAGGCGGTCAACGAGGCCGACCTGAACCCGCTGGGCCAGCCTGAGGTCGACATCACGGAGCTGAAGGACGGCGAGCTGCTGGCCTTCACCGCCGAGGTCGACGTCCGCCCCGAGATCGAGATCCCGGACTACTCCGGCATCGAGGTCGAGGTCGACGCGGTCGAGGTTTCCGACGAGGACGTCGAGAAGTCGGTCGAGCAGCTGCGCGGCCGCTTCGCCTCCACGAAGGACGTCGAGCGCGCCGCCGCCGATGGTGACGTCGTCACCATCGACCTGGAGGCCAAGGTCGACGGCGAGGTGCTGCCCGACGGCGTCGCCTCCGACGTCTCGTACACCATCGGCTCGGGCGAGCTCCTCGACGGCATCGACGAGGCCGTCAAGGGCCTGGAGGCCGGTGGCGAGACCACCTTCACCTCCCAGCTGAAGGGCGGCTCCGCCGAGGGCAAGGACGCCGAGGTCACCGTCAAGGTCACCAAGGTCTCCGCCAAGGAGCTCCCGGAGCTGGACGACGAGTTCGCGCAGATGGCGAGCGAGTTCGACACCCTTGAGGACCTCAAGGCGGACAGCCGCAAGCGCCTCGAGAACATGAAGCAGTACGACCAGGCCACGCAGGCCCAGGAGCGCGTCCTGGAGAAGCTGCTGGAGCTCGTCGAGGTGCCGATCCCCGAGAAGCTGCTCGAGGACGAGGTCAACACCCGCAAGCACAACCTGGAGCACCACCAGCTCGGCCAGATGGGCCTGACCATCGAGAAGTACCTGGAGTTCCAGGGCAAGACGGTCGAGGAGTTCGACGCCGAGACCAAGGACCAGGCCGTCAAGGGCATCAAGACCCAGTTCGTCCTCGACGCGCTGGTCAACAAGGAGAAGCTGGGCGTCGACCAGGAGGAGCTCACCGAGCACCTCATGCGCCGCGCGGCCTCCTCCGGCATGTCCCCCGACCAGTTCGCCCAGGCCGTCGTCGAGGGTGGCCAGGTGCCGATGCTCGTCGGCGAGGTCGCCCGCGGCAAGGCGCTCGCCGTCGTCGTCGAGGCCTCCAAGGTCGTCGACACCAACGGTGAGGTCGTGGACCTGTCCGACGAGGACGAGGAGACGGCCGTCGAGACCGTCGAGGCCGCCGTCGACGGTGACGCCGAGGGCGACGCCGAAGAGGCCAAGTAACACCCTGGGCGGCGCCCTGAGCACCGCCCGCCGAGCAGCATCGGAAAGGCCCGCACACAGCCGTGTGCGGGCCTTTCCGCATACCGTCCCCGGGCCCGCGGAGCTTGCGCTCCGAGCGAACAGTTCGGGAAGCGGGATGGCGTTGTCCGACCTGCGCGTTAGGGTCCATGAATACGAGGGCACGGGAGTAACCGGACGCAGGCGGCCACGCCGCCCCAACGGTCCGCGCCCCAGAACGAGACGCTGAGACGGCAAGTGGCCGTCGGAGACGAGCAGGTGGATACGTGACGAATCTGAAGCCTTACGCCGCGGGTGAGCCGTCCATCGGTGGCGGCCTCGGCGACCATGTCTACAACCGGCTGCTCGGCGAGCGCATCATCTTCCTCGGCCAGCAGGTCGACGACGACATCGCGAACAAGATCACGGCGCAGCTCCTCCTCCTGGCCGCCGAGCCGGAGAAGGACATCTACCTGTACATCAACAGCCCCGGCGGCTCGGTGACGGCGGGCATGGCGGTCTACGACACCATGCAGTACATCCCGAACGACGTCGTCACCATCGGCATGGGCATGGCGGCCTCCATGGGCCAGTTCCTGCTCACCGGCGGCGCCCAGGGCAAGCGCTTCGCGCTCCCGAACACGGACATCCTGATGCACCAGGGTTCCGCCGGCATCGGCGGCACCGCCTCCGACATCAAGATCCAGGCCGAGTACCTGCTGCGCACGAAGCAGCGCATGGCCGAGATCACCGCCCACCACTCCGGCCAGACCGTGGAGGCGATCATCCGCGACGGCGACCGCGACCGCTGGTTCACCGCGGAGGAGGCCAAGGGGTACGGCCTCATCGACGAGATCATCTCCGCCGCGTCGCTGGTCCCGGGCGGCGGCGGCACCGGGGCCTGATCCCGGCCCCGGCGCGCGGGACCTCGTACGAGGCCCCGTACGCCCGCCCGCACCCGGCAAGCCCCAGCCCGCAGAACGCCACCAGGATGGTGAACACCCAGATGCACATGAACAACCTCTCTCCCGCGAGCGGCCTCCACACCGGCATGCCGGTGGACAACCGCTACGTCGTCCCGCGCTTCGTCGAGCGCACCTCGCAGGGCGTGCGCGAGTACGACCCGTACGCGAAGCTCTTCGAGGAGCGCGTGATCTTCCTCGGCGTGCAGATCGACGACGCCTCCGCCAACGACGTCATGGCGCAGCTGCTGTGCCTGGAGTCGATGGACCCCGACCGCGACATCTCGATCTACATCAACAGCCCCGGCGGCTCCTTCACCGCGCTGACGGCCATCTACGACACGATGCAGTTCGTGAAGCCGGACATCCAGACGGTCTGCATGGGCCAGGCGGCCTCCGCCGCCGCCGTCCTGCTGGCCGCCGGCACCCCCGGCAAGCGCATGGCACTGCCGAACGCCCGCGTGCTGATCCACCAGCCGTCGGGCGGCACCGGCCGCGAGCAGCTCTCCGACCTGGAGATCGCGGCCAAGGAGATCCTGCGCATGCGTGACCAGCTGGAGACCATGCTGGCCAAGCACTCGACCACGCCGATCGAGAAGATCCGCGAGGACATCGAGCGCGACAAGATCCTGACGGCCGAGGACGCGCTCGCGTACGGCCTGGTCGACCAGATCGTCTCGACCCGAAAGAACTCCCACTGATCCTTGCCGCCAGTTGGCGTGGGCACGTCGTCACATTCGGCGATGTGAACCACGTCAAGGGGGCCCCGTACGGGGCCCCCGGCAAGGTACCGTCGGATATGAGGCACCAGGAGCGCTGAACCAGGCGTCTCCCAGGCGAAGGGGAAGCACCTCGTGGCACGCATCGGTGACGGCGGCGACCTGCTCAAGTGCTCGTTCTGCGGAAAGAGCCAGAAGCAGGTGAAGAAGCTCATCGCAGGACCCGGTGTGTACATCTGCGACGAGTGCATCGACCTCTGCAACGAGATCATCGAGGAGGAGCTCGCCGAGACCTCCGAGGTCCGGTGGGAGGAGCTCCCCAAGCCTCGTGAGATCTACGAGTTCCTGGAGAGCTACGTCGTCGGCCAGGAGCCGGCGAAGAAGGCCCTCTCGGTGGCGGTGTACAACCACTACAAGCGCGTCCAGGCCGGCGAGAACGGCGGCGGGACGGGCCGGGACGACGCGATCGAGCTCGCGAAGTCCAACATCCTGCTGCTGGGCCCCACGGGCTCCGGCAAGACGCTGCTGGCCCAGACGCTCGCCCGCATGCTCAACGTCCCGTTCGCCATCGCCGACGCGACGGCGCTGACGGAGGCCGGGTACGTCGGCGAGGACGTCGAGAACATCCTGCTCAAGCTGATCCAGGCCGCTGACTACGACGTCAAGAAGGCCGAGACCGGGATCATCTACATCGACGAGATCGACAAGGTCGCCCGCAAGAGCGAGAACCCGTCGATCACGCGCGACGTGAGCGGCGAGGGCGTGCAGCAGGCCCTGCTGAAGATCCTGGAAGGCACGACCGCTTCGGTACCGCCGCAGGGCGGCCGCAAGCACCCGCACCAGGAGTTCATCCAGATCGACACGACGAACGTGCTGTTCATCGTGGGCGGCGCCTTCGCGGGCCTGGAGAAGATCATCGAGTCGCGGGCCGGCGCCAAGGGCATCGGCTTCGGGGCGACGATCCGCTCGAAGCGCGAGATCGAGGCGAGCGACCAGTTCCAGGAGGTCATGCCGGAGGACCTGGTGAAGTTCGGGATGATCCCCGAGTTCATCGGCCGTCTGCCCGTCATCACCTCGGTGCACAACCTGGACCGCGAGGCGCTGCTGCAGATCCTGGTGGAGCCGCGGAACGCGCTGGTGAAGCAGTACCAGCGCCTCTTCGAACTCGACGGCGTCGAGCTGGACTTCGAGCGCGAGGCGCTGGAGGCCATCGCGGACCAGGCGATCCTGCGCCAGACCGGCGCGCGCGGCCTGCGCGCCATCATGGAAGAGGTCCTCATGTCGGTGATGTACGAGGTGCCGTCCCGCAAGGACGTGGCCCGCGTGGTCATCACCGCGGACGTCGTCCGCTCGAACGTGAACCCGACGCTGGTCCCGCGCATCGTCCCGAAGGACCAGGGCCCGCAGGAGAAGTCGGCGTAGCCGACACGACGCACGCGAAGGGGCGCCCGGCCACCGGCCGGGCGCCCCTTCGCGTGCGGCCCGCGGTTACTTCTTGACGCGGGCGGTGTTGTAGAGCTTCGCCGCCAGGTCGGCGGACTGCTCCAGGGTGTAGCCCGACTTGCCGGAGAGCAGGGAGGCCATCTCCATCGACGTGACCGTGCCCAGGGTGCTGTAGTCACCCCAGATGCAGATCGGGAGCGTGAACTCCTTGGGCCCCTTGGTCGTCGTGTCCTTCGAGACGAACTTGGCTTCCTGGCACTTCATCACGGCGCCCTTGAAACCGGCCGGGCTCATCGTCTTGGGAGTCCCGACGAGCTCGACGCTGCGCTTGCTGTCGTCCTTGGTGGCTTCCAGCTTGGCCAGGGCGAAGTACGCGTCCACGGACTTCTCCGGGTCCGCGATCTCGCCGTAGAAGCCCGAGAAGTTGAGGAGCTTGCCGGCCAGCGGGTTCTTCGGGTCGCCGGACTGGTATTCCATGCCCACGTGGGTGGGGTTCTTGACGCCCACCCCCTCGGCTTCCTTCTTGTCCGTGTCGCTGGACTTGTCCTTGTGGTTCGGGTCCTTCTTGAAGTCGTCCACCGTCTCCGGGGCGACCAGCTTGTAGCCCTTGGTGTCCGCGGACACCGAGCCCGAGGCGCCGCCGCCCTTCGTGAAGTACCAGCCCGCGCCCGCGATCACGGCTACCGCGACGACCACGGCGATGACCACGCCCGCCTTGGACTTCTTCGGCGGCTGCGGCTGCATGCCGTACGGCGGCTGCTGCTGCGGGTAGCCGTAGCCCGGCTGGGGCTGCTGGGGCTGCTGGGCGTAGCCCTGCGGGGGGATGCCCGGCGGCGGGGGCTGCTGCGGGTAGCCGTAGCCGGGCTGCGGCGCGGGCTGGCCGTACGGTCCCGGCTGCTGCGGCGGCTGGCCCCCGTACGGTCCCGGCTGCTGCGGCGGCTGGCCTCCGTACGGCCCCGGCTGGTTGTAGCTCATGCCCGCATCCCCCTTCAGGAATCCTTATGCGATTCAGACATCCTGTCGGAAGCGGATCGCGCACAGGCCGCCGGGCCCCCGGATTACCGGTTTCATAGCTGGACTGTTACGGCTCTAAACTGTGCCTCGTGACCGAGAACACGCAGACACCCAGCAGCCCCCACTCCGAACTGCCGACCGCGTACGCTCCGGCCGAGGTAGAGGGGAAGCTCTACGAGCGCTGGGTAGAGCGTGGGTACTTCACGGCGGACGCCGCGAGCGAGAAGCCCGCGTACACCATCGTCATCCCCCCGCCGAACGTCACCGGATCCCTGCACCTGGGGCACGCCTTCCAGCACACGCTCATGGACGCCCTGACCCGCCGCAAGCGGATGCAGGGTTACGAGTCGCTGTGGCTGCCCGGCATGGACCACGCCGGCATCGCCACCCAGAACAAGGTCGAGCAGCAGCTCGCCGAGGAGGGCAAGTCCCGCCACGACCTGGGCCGCGAGGAGTTCGTCGAGCGCGTCTGGCAGTGGAAGGAAGAGTACGGCGGCAAGATCCTCGGCCAGATGCGCCGCCTCGGCGACGGCGTCGACTGGTCGCGCGAGCGCTTCACCATGGACGAGGGCCTCTCCAAGGCCGTCCAGACGATCTTCAAGAAGCTCTACGACGACGAGCTGATCTACCGCGCCGAGCGCATCATCAACTGGTGCCCCCGCTGCCTCACGGCCATCTCCGACATCGAGGTGGAGTACCAGGAGGATGCGGGCGAGCTCGTCTCGATCAAGTACGGCGAGGGCGAGGACACCCTCGTCGTCGCCACCACGCGCGCCGAGACGATGCTCGGTGACACGGCCATCGCCGTCCACCCGGACGACGAGCGCTACAAGCACCTGGTCGGCAAGCTCATCAAGCTGCCGCTGACCGACCGCTCCATCCCGGTCGTCGCGGACACGCACGTCGACCCGGAGTTCGGCACCGGCTGCGTCAAGGTGACCCCGGCGCACGACCCGAACGACTTCGCCATCGGGCAGCGCCACGGCCTGCCCAACATGACGATCATGGACGAGCACGGCAACATCACCGTCCACGGCCCCTTCCTCGGCCTGGACCGCTTCGAGGCCCGCTCCGCGGTCGTCGGCGCGCTGCGCGAGCAGGGCCGGATCGTGGCCGAGAAGCGCCCGTACCTGCACTCCGTCGGGCACTGCTCCCGCTGCTCCACCACCGTCGAGCCGCGCCTGTCGCTGCAGTGGTGGGTCAAGGTCGAGACCCTCGCCAAGGCCGCCGGTGACGCGGTCCGCGACGACCGGGTCACGATCCACCCGAAGGAGATGGAGAAGCGCTACTTCGACTGGGTCGACAACCTCAACGACTGGTGCATCTCGCGCCAGCTGTGGTGGGGCCACCGGATCCCGGTCTGGTACGGCCCGGACGGCGAGATCGTCTGCGTCGGCCCGGACGACGAGGCGCCCGCCGGCGAGGGCTGGCACCAGGACACCGACGTCCTCGACACCTGGTTCTCCTCCGGCCTGTGGCCGTTCTCCACGCTCGGCTGGCCGGAGAAGACCCCGGACCTGGCGAAGTTCTACTCCACCGACGTCCTGGTCACCGGCCACGACATCATCTTCTTCTGGGTCGCCCGGATGATGATGTTCGGCCTGTACGCCATGGACGGCGAGGTGCCGTTCAAGACGATCGCGCTGACCGGCCTGGTCCGCGACGAGCGCGGCAAGAAGATGTCGAAGTCCTTCGGCAACGTCGTCGACCCGCTGGACTGGATGGACAAGTACGGCTCCGACGCCGTCCGCTTCACCCTGGCCAAGGGCGCCAACCCCGGCACCGACGTCCCGATCGGCGAGGACTGGGTCCAGGCCTCCAGCAAGTTCGCCAACAAGATCTGGAACGCCACGCGCTTCGCGCTGATGAACGGTGCCACGATCGAGGGCGACCTGCCCGCGGTCGAGCAGCTCTCGGCGACCGACCGCTGGATCCTGTCCCGTCTGAACAAGACGGTCGCTCAGGTCGACGCGTACTACGAGGACTTCCAGTTCTCGAAGCTCAGCGAGGCGCTCTACCACTTCGCGTGGGACGAGGTCTTCGACTGGTACGTCGAGCTGTCGAAGACGACGTTCTTCGCGGGCGGCGAGCAGGCCAAGGTCTCCGGCCGGGTCCTGGGCGAGGTCATCGACGTCATGCTGCGCCTGCTGCACCCGGTGGTCCCGTTCGTCACCGAGACGCTGTGGACGACGCTGACCGGGGGCGAGTCCCTCGTCATCGCCGACTGGCCCAAGGACAGCGGCTTCCGCGACGAGGCCGCCGAGTCGGAGATCGCGACCGTCCAGTCCCTGGTCACCGAGGTCCGCCGGTTCCGCAAGGAGCAGGGTCTGCAGGACGGCCAGAAGGTCCCGGCCCGTCTGGAGCTGGGCGCCACCGCGCTGGGCGCGCACGAGGCGGCCATCCGGCAGCTGCTGCGCCTCCAGCCCGAGGGTGACTCCTTCAGCGCCACCGCGACCCTCCCGGTCGCCGGCGCCACGGTCGCGCTCGACCTGTCGGGCACGATCGACGTGGCCGCCGAGCGCGGGCGCCTCTCCAAGGACCTCGCGGCCGCGCAGAAGGAGAAGCAGCAGGCCGAGGCGAAGCTGGGGAACGAGGCCTTCCTGGCCAAGGCCCCCGACAACGTCGTTGACAAGATCAAGGGCCGGCTCGCCAAGGCAGAGGCGGACATCACCCGGATCCAGGCCCAACTGGACACCCTGCCCGCCGTGTAAGACGTACAAACGGTGAACGACACGTACAAACGGTGAACCATCGGCCCCCGAGCACACAGCTCGGGGGCCGACGCGTAGGGTGACACCCGCCCCAACGGTTGCGTGCGGCCGGCCGGGGAGGCTGTCGGCCAGCTGTCGACCGAGGGGGGTCTCGGAGTGTCGGGTCGTGACGTGCCGGGTCGTGCGGTGTTAGGCCGCGGCCTGAAGCGCCGCAATCTCCTCCTGGGCGCGGCCGCGACCGCTGCCACGGGCGGCGCCCTCGCTGGAATGGCCGCCTTCAGCACCTCGCGCGCACCCGCCGCGGGCCTCCAGAAGGACCTGGTGTCGCGGGACCCGAAAGCCTCCGGGGCCGCCCGGTCCGTGTACCGGCTGCTGGCCGGGCTGGAGGCGGACGCGCGGGCCGGCCGCCGCCGCGGCACCCTCTTGGGCCAGCACGCCGAGGTCCACAACGAGCGGTACAACCCGGCGTACGGGGACCACGGAGGTCCCAAACCGCCCGGCTACTACTACCGCAAACCCCGGGACATCACCGGCAAGCTGCCGGCCTTCCTCGAACTGGACCTCGGCCCCGGCTACCAGCAGGACAGCTGGGGCGTGGGAGAGCCACGGGACTACTCGCGCGCCGCCTGGCCCGCCCGCCGCGAGTTCTGGACCTACACGAACGACGTCGTGGACCTCGCCATGGGGGTCTGGCACGGACTGCCCCGCAAGGACGACGGCTCCTACAACCCGACCGGCACCGAACGGCTCTGGAACGGCACCGAGACCGTGCTGCCGGCCAACGGGGGAGCACCCGCCGGCCTGGTCGGAATGTCGTTCCACCAGCCCTGGCCCGGCAGTCCCGTCAAGAGCTACGAACAGACGCTGCGGCGCAGCGCCCCTTCGGCGAAGGACCCCGGCTGGATCGACCGGGTGCTCACGCCCGGTACACCCGAGCACGCCGCCCTCCTGCTCGACCTGTCCTTCCTCGCGGACCACCTCGGCTACCTGGCCGCGTACGGCGTGCCCGTGCTGCTGCGCCCGTACCACGAGATGAACTCGCTCGGCGGGGAACAGAGCTTCTGGTGGGCGGGGCTGAAGCCCCCGCAGTACACGGCGCTGTGGGAGTTGCTCTACCACTACCTGGTGGGCTCCCGGGGGCTGCACAACCTGATCTTCGTCTGGGCCCCCACCGCCTGGGACGGCGTCCACGGCAGCGATCCGTGGGACTTCTATCCCGGCGAGGAGTACGTGGACGTCGTCGGGGTCGACGACTACAGCGGGACGCCGGACCGGCCCTTCGACGCCGCTGCCTGGACGTCGACGTGGCACCGCGGCCTGGAGGACTACGGCAAACCGCGGATCCTCGCGGAGTCATTCCACGTCCCGCTCGGGGCCGCGCAGCCACAGACCCTCGACCAGGCGCCCTGGGTGCTGTGGACCGTGTGGGGGGACGGGCTGACCGCGAAGAATTCCGACGCCGACGTGCGGAGGACGTACGACGACCCCAAGACGATCACCGGCGGCCGGGAACCGGGGCCGGCGGGCGTGCAATGGCCCGCCCTGCACGACGGAACATTCGAAGAGGAGTGAAGTTGAGCGCGTCAACGCCACGCCCCCACCGCGTGGCCGCCTTCGTGGCCATGGGATGGGCCGGGGTCCTGCTCCTGTGGGCCCTGTACAACTGCTTCTGGCAGGTCGGCGCAGCCGACTTCCTCCAGGGCATCGTCTACTACGGGACGGGCGACGGCTCCGGCACCGCGGAGACGTTCAACCTCAACTGGGGCGTCGTCTACGTGGCGGGCGCCCTGCTGGTCCTGCGCGGGAACACCCTCGGCCGGGGCGTCATCATCGGCGGCGCCGCCATCGAGGGCTACAACCGGGTGCGCAGCCTGACCGGCGCGCTGTTCGACCCGAAGCAGGCCGAGTACTTCCACTCGACCGCCCAGGGCGGGTTGAAGCTGGCGACCTTCGCCGTCGGCGCCCTGGTGACGAGCAGCCTCATCGTGCTGCTGCTGAGGGACTTCGCCGTGTACGAAGCGTGGCAGCCGCCGGTGAACCCCTGGACCGCGCAGGCCCGGGAACAGGCCGGCCAGGCACAGTTCCAGCAGCAGCAGCAGCAGCAACAACCGCCGCAGCCGGCGCACGGTTTCGGGCCCGCGCAGTCCTACCCGGCGCCGGCGCAGCCGGGGCCCCGGATACCGCAGACGGGCTACGCCCAGCCCCAGCCCCAGCAGCCGCAGACCGGCTATGCCCAGCCCCAGCCCCAGCCGCCGCAGCCCCGGCCCGGTTACGGGCCCGGTCCGTACGGTGCCCAGCCCGGCTGGCCCCAGCCGCCCCAGCCTCAGCAGCCGCAGCAGCCCCAGCAGTCTCCGCCGCAACAGCAGTAGGAACTTCGAAGGACCTGTCCCATGACCCTCGCCCCCGTACAAGAGATCGCGCCCGGCTCCCGGCGCGATGCGAAACTGGTCCAGCGCCATGCCGACTGGAAGCCCGGCGTCGCGGCCTTCCTGCTGCCCTTCCTGCTCCTCGCCTGCTTCGGCCTGTGGGCGTTCGAGCCGAATCCGAGCCCGCTGGGATGGACGCTGTCCGTCGTCTGGTCGCTGCCCGGTGTAGGCGTCCTGGTCGGACTCCAGGGCGCCGTGCTCATACGCCGCCGGCTGCGCAAGGCGCACGAGATGATCCCTCCGGCGCCGGTGGAGGAGGACTTCCTCATCGTGCTCGTGCCGACCATCGGCCGTCACGACACCTACCCGGCGCTGGAGCGCTCGGTGCTCAGCTACGTGGACCACCTGCCCGCGTACTTCCCGCACCTGCGGGTCGACGTCCTCACGGAGGAGGGCTGCGAGGCGGCCGGGCAGATCGACGGCCTGGCCGCCATGCACCCGCTGATCCGCGTGGTCACGGTGCCCAAGGCGTACGAGACGGAGAACGGGACGCGGTTCAAGGCCCGCGCCAACCACTACGCACACGAGCTGCGCATCGACGAGGGAGAGGCCCTCGACGACGTGTGGGTGCTGCACATGGACGACGACACCGGGGTCGGCCCCGACACCGCCGCGTCCGTGGCCCAGTTCGTCAACCGCCAGCGGCGGGCCGGCGACGGGGGCAAGCACATGGCGCAGGGCATCCTCGCCTACCCGCGCGAGAACGCCGTGAACCGCTTCACGTGGCTGGCCGACGCGGTCCGTCCGGCCGACGACATAGCCCGCTTCCGGGCCCTCACCGGTCTCGGAACCCCGGTCGCCGGCGTGCACGGGGAACTGCTGCTGCTCCGCGCTTCCATCGAGGCGACGATCGGCTGGGACTTCGGACCGAAGGCCATCGTCGAGGACGCACAGCTCGCGCTGAGCTTCTGCCGCATGTATCCGGGCCGCAGCGACTGGTTCAACGGCCGCTGCTACGGAGCTTCGCCGGCCACCACCCGGGACTTCGTCAAGCAGCGCGAGCGCTGGGCCTGGGGACTGGTGGCGCTCTGCTTCAACCGCACGGTGCCCTTCCGGTACCGCTGGTTCCTCCTGCTCTGCGTGGCCACCTGGGTCTTCGGCCCGCTCCAGCACGTCGCGACCGTGCTCTTCGTGGCCTGGCTGATCGGTGACTTCAACACCTCGCCCGTGGCGCAGACCGTCGTGATCATGTGGGCGCTCAACTTCGCCTACGTCATCTGGACGTACTGGGAGGGGCTGAGGCTCAACGCCCTGGTCTCGGCGAACGGCAGGCGGCGCTGGTGGGAGCCGGTCGTCGTGGTCGCCCTCATCCCGCTGTTCTCCGTGCTGGAAGGGCTCGGCGGCCTGCGCGGGCTGTTCAAGTTCATCAAGCGCGAAGAGAACAAGTTCGTCGTGATCGCCAAGCCGGCATGAGCGACCGAGAGCCCCGCGTGGAGAACGACGAGAAGAACGAGAAGCAGGCCGTGCGGTCCAGGGTCCCCCTGCTCGCGATCCTGCCGGTGACCGTGATCTCCCTGGTCATCGGCCTGCCGTTCGTGGTCGGAGACCACCCCCTGCGCTGGAGGCCGGGCTCCGTCAAGCCGGTCCTGGTCCTGCACGACACGGCCCCCGACAAGGGTCGGGACGCTCCCGCGGCCCCCGCCGACAAGGGGGCGGACGCGGCGGAGGAGGTCCGGCCCGTCGGGCCCGTGCCCACGGTGGACAAGCCCTGGAAGCCCGGCATGCCCGAGTGGGGCGTCCAGATCTTCTGGGACGACGAGAAGGACCGCAGCGACGCGTACGTCGAACGGCAGGCGCAGGTGCAGGCCGCCTACCTGGTCGGGCTGAAGGCCAACGCGGTCTCGGTCTCCTTCCCGTTCTACACGGAGGGCCGCACCTCGACGAAGCTCGCGGCCGGCAAGGGCACTCCGACGCCGGAACACCTCGAAAAGGTGCTGCGCGTCTTCCGCGAAGCGGGGCTGCGCACCACCGTACGCCCGACCTTGGACGAGGTGGCGCTCGTGCCGCCCGAGGGCTGGCGCGGCAACATCAAGCCCGTCGACAAGGGCGCCTGGTTCGCCTCGTACGAGGCGCTGCTCGGCCCGTACCTCGACGCGGCCCAGCGGCAGCGGGCGGCGACGTTCGTCATCGGTACGGAGCTGAACTCCATGGAGGGCAACCCGGGCTGGAAGGCTCTGATCGCGGCGGCCGAGAAGCGGTTCAAGGGCGAGGTGTCCTACGACGCCAACTGGGACAACTACGTGGGAGGGCACATCGACGTGCCCGTCAGTCGGCTCGGCGTCGACGCGTACTTCCCCGTCAAGGTCGACGACGACGCACCCGTCGAGCAGCTCGTCGACGGCTGGAACACCTGGCTGGACAAGAAGGCCAAGGGGCCGCTGCCGCGGATCGTGCTCGCCGAGGCGGGCATCAGCGCGATGGACGGCGCCTTCCACGCGCCCGGTGACTTCTATACGAAGCGCAAGCTGAATCCCGCGGTGCAGGCCACCTGGTACAAGGCGGTCTGCCAGGTCGTCCGGGAGCGGAAGATGGTCGGCGTCTACTGGTGGTCGGTGTCCTTCGGCTCCGACCCCAAGGCCGCCCCGAAGGAGGGGGAGTCCCGGCTCAACTTCGCGGGGCGTCCGGACACCGAGCGGGAGATCCGTTCCTGCTTCGGGTCGGACTACGCGGGTCCGGGCGCCGATCCAGCGCCCTGAGCCGGCGCCGGGTCGGTCCGGGGCGGTCCTTGTTGTGTCCCGAGTTGTCCGAAGTGTCATACATCACGTTTTCGGCCGGGTTGGCGGATCCGATACCCCTCGCCGAGCACGGATGATGGAAGGCATGTACGTCCCGCCCGTCGCCTCGGCGCTCCACCGGGCCGCGGCCGCCGGCCGCCGGCTCGCCGCGAGCTGGGCCGGGTCCCCCCGGGCGCTTGACGTGCTCACCGCACTCGGCTGCCTGGGCCTCATGGCGCTGGACCTGCCCGGCCTGGCCGCCGCGGACAACTCGCTCAGCGGCCCGATGGCCGCCGTCGTGCTCGCCGCCGGGTGCTGCTCCCTGGTGGTGCGGCGCCGCATGCCCTGGGTCTCGTACCTCACCGCGCTGCTCTTCATCGGCTGGCTGCACGAGCTGACGCTGATTCAGTTCGCCCTGTACTCGGTCGGGCGCTACCGGGGGCGCCGGCCGGCCGTCCTGGCCACCCTCGGGTACATCGCCTTCGCGCTGATCGTCTTCAGCGTCCCGGGCTGGCCCGAACCGCACGCCCAGACGCTCAGCGCGTTCCTGAGCCTCGTCGTGCCCATCGGGGTGCTCGCCTCGGCCGTCGGCATCGCCGCCTACCGGCACGACCTCGTGGGGGAGCTGGCCGCCCGGCGCGCCGAATCGGCGGTGTTCCAGGCCGTCGAGCAGGAGCGCACCGCGGTCGCCCGCGACGTCCACGACTTCGTCGGCCGCGAGCTGACCCTGCTGACCGTGCGCTCCGAGGTGCTCTCCACGCGGGCCCGCCAGACGGCGTACGCGAAGGACTTCGAGGAGCTCGCCGACACCGCGCGCCGGGCCCACCTGGTCCTCAACGAAATCATCGTGCAGCGCGGGGAGCGGGCCTCCACCCCGGGCGTCGACGGGCTGCCGTCCCTCGCGCAGGAGAGCGGCCGGGCCGGCTCGCCCGTACGGCTGGTCCTGGACCCGCAGGTGCACGGACTGTCGCCGCTGCGTCAGGCGGCGGTCTACCGGGTGGTGCAGGAATGCCTGACCAACGCGGCCAAGCACGCCTGCGGCGAGACGATCGACGTGTCGATCGAGGCGGACGGCCCGCAGCTGCGGATCGCGGTCAGCAACGGCCTTCCCGTCCGGACTCCGACGCGCGCCCCCGTTTCGGCGGGCTCGGGCACGGCGAGCATGTCCGAGCGCGTGCGCAGCCTGGGCGGAACCCTGACGGCGACGCGCACGGAGGACTCGTACACGGTGGTGGCCACCCTCCCCAGGGCGTAACCGCGCCACCACCGCCCGCCCCGTCAGGCCTTCGCCGGGACCAGCAGGCTGTTCAGCGTGTCCAGTTCCTCCACGCACCGGCCCGAGCCCAGCGCCACGCAGTCCAGCGGGGCGTCGGCGACGAACACCGGGATGCCCGTGGCCGAGGCCATCCGCAGGTCCAGGCCGGGCAGCAGCGCTCCGCCGCCGGTCAGCACGATGCCGTGCTCCATCACATCGCCCGACAGCTCCGGCGGGCACTCCTCCAGGGTGGCGCGCACCGCCGCGATGATCGCCTCGACCGGCTCGTCGAGCGCGGCCCGTACGTCCGCCGCCCCCAGCGAGAGCGTCTTCGGCATCCCGCCGACCCGCTCCCGGCCGCGCACCGTGAAGGTCCGCGTCTCCAGCTCCGGCCGGTCCGGCACCGGCCAGGCCGATCCGATGCCCACCTTGACGTCCTCGGCGGTGCGCTCCCCGATGAGCAGCCCGTGCTCCTTGCGCACGTGGTCCATGATCGCGCCGTCCAGCCGGTCCCCGCCGACCCGCAGCGACCGGGCGGTGACGATCCCGCCGAGCGAGATGACGGCGACCTCGGTGGTGCCGCCGCCGATGTCGACGACCATCGAGCCGCGCGGCTCGGCCACCGGCAGGCCCGCGCCGATCGCCGCCGCCATCGGCTCCTCGATCAGGTGGACGGCCCTGGCCCCGGCCCGCGTCGAGGCGTTGACGATGGCCCGCCGCTCGACCGGGGTGACCCCGGAGGGCACGCAGATCACCATCCGGGTGCGCGGCCGCCGCCCGGGCACGGCCTTGCGGACGAAGTGCCGGATCATCTCCTCGGCGGCCTCGTAGTCGCAGATCACCCCGTCCTTCAGGGGGCGGATCGCGGTGATGGAGCCGGGGGTGCGGCCGATGGTCTCCTTGGCCTCGGCCCCCACGGCCAGGGCCGTGGTCGTGCCCGCCTTGACCGCCACCACGGACGGCTCATTGAGGACGATGCCGTGCCCCCGGGCGTAGACCAGGGTGTTCGCGGTCCCCAGATCGATCCCTATGTCGCGGCTGGAAGCGGACTTGTCGGTGCTGGCCTGCGGCATTTGTTCCCCTATCTCCTGCCCGCAAGGCTTGCATAACGATCAGGTCGCAGCGGCCGCCGAAGGTCCTGAAACGGCCGGGTAGAAAGTCCCCGGGCCCCCCGTCCGTAGACTGGCCCCGTGAGTGAGCAGCAGCCCGAGAGCAACGGACCCGACGACCGCGACGAGACCACCGAGGTCTTCGACCGGATCGTGGCCGAAGAGTCCGACCGCGACCCCGACCTGGCGGTGATCGAGGCCGGCAGCCGCACCCTGCGCGCCCAGGCCGGACCGCCCCAGGGCGACCCGGTACCGTCGCAGCCCCTCGACCCCGAGGTGGCGCGGGCGCTCCAGGAGGTGGAGCAGGAGCTCTCCACCCGCTGGGGCGAGACCAAGCTGGAGCCGTCCGTGACGCGGATCGCCGCGCTGATGGACGTCCTGGGCGAACCGCAGCACGCGTACCCCTCCATCCACGTCACCGGCACCAACGGCAAGACCAGCACCGCCCGCATGATCGAGGCCCTGCTGAACGCCTTCGAGCTGCGCACCGGCCGCTACACCAGCCCGCACGTGCAGTCGGTCACCGAGCGCATCAGCCTCGACGGGGCCCCGATCACCGCCGAGCGCTTCATCGAGACGTACTACGACATCAAGCCGTACGTGGAGATGGTCGACTCCGCCGAGGAGTACCGGCTGTCCTTCTTCGAGGTGCTCACCGGCATGGCGTACGCGGCCTTCGCGGACGCCCCGGTCGACGCGGCCGTCGTCGAGGTCGGCATGGGCGGCACCTGGGACGCGACCAACGTGATCGACGGCGCGGTCGCTGTGATCACCCCGATCAGCCTGGACCACACGGACCGGCTCGGCTCCACGCCCGGGGAGATCGCCGGGGAGAAGGGCGGCGTCATCAAGCAGGACGCCACCGTGATCCTGGCGCAGCAGCCGGTGGACGCGGCGCAGGTGCTGCTGAAGAAGGCCGTCGAGGTGGACGCGACCGTGGCCCGCGAGGGCATGGAGTTCGGCGTCGTCTCGCGCGAGGTGGCGGTCGGCGGGCAGATGCTGACGCTGCGCGGAGTGGGCGGCGAGTACGACGGCATCTTCCTGCCGCTGTACGGGGCCCACATGGCGCACAACGCGGCGGTGGCGCTGGCGGCGGTCGAGGCCTTCTTCGGAGTGGGCGCGCAGCAGTCGCGGGAGCTGGACCTGGAGACCGTGCGCCGGGCCTTCGCCTCGGTGACCTCGCCGGGCCGGATGGAGGTCGTACGGCGCAGCCCGACGGTGGTCCTGGACGCGGCCCACAACCCGGCCGGCGCGCGGGTCACGGCGGAGGCGGTGACCGAGGCCTTCGGCTTCAGCCGGCTGATCGGGGTCATGGCCGCGAGCGAGGGCAAGGACGTCAAGGGGGTCCTGGAGGCCTTCGAGCCGATCTTCGCGGAGATCGTGGTCACGGAGAACTCCAGCCACCGGGCGATGTCCGCGGACGAGCTGGCGGCGGTGGCGGTCGAGGTCTTCGGGCCGGACCGGGTGCAGGTGGAGCCGAGGCTGGACGACGCCCTGGAGGCGGCGATCACCCTGGCGGAGGAAGAGGCGGAGTACGGAGGGGCCGGGGTCCTGGTGACCGGGTCCGTGATCACGGTGGGCGAGGCCCGCCTGCTGCTGAAGAGGGGCTGAGGGATGCGCACGCTGTGTGCTTCGACGCTGATCGGCGAGTTCTTCGTGATCGGTTTCGCGGGGCTGGTGGCCATGAAGAACCCGGATCTGACCCAGGCCACGGTGTGGACGGTCTGCGGGATCGCCATGCTGCTGTCGGTGCTGCTGTGCGGGATGCTCTCGCGTCCCGGCGCGGTCCAGATCGGCTGGGCGCTGCAGATCGGGCTGATCCTGAGCGGGTTCGTCGTCCCGATGATGTTCATCCTGGGCGCGGCGTTCGCGGGCCTGTGGTGGTGCTCGGTGCACTACGGCGCCAAGATCGACGCGATCAAGGCCCGGTGGGCGGCGGCGCAGGGCGAGGCCCAGGCCTGAGGCCGCGTCCCGGGCAGCGGGGTCCGGGCAGCGGAGCCCCGGGCCGCGGAGCCCCGGGCCGCGGGGCCCGGGGCCCGCGCAAGGGCCCCGCTGACTCCCTGTAGCCTCGTCGGACCGCACCCGTATGCCGCAAGGAGCCGCAACATGACCCAGCGCACGCTCGTCATCCTCAAGCCCGACGCCGTCCGTCGGGGCCTGATCGGCGAGATCATCGGCCGCATCGAGCGGAAGGCCGGCTGGACCGTCCCCGCGATGGAGCTGCGCACGCTGGACCAGGAGACCCTGGAGACCCACTACGGCGAGCACAAGGGCAAGCCCTTCTACGAGCCCCTCATGGGCTTCATGGCGAGCGGTCCGGTCGTGGTCCTGGTGGTGGAAGGGGAACGCGCGATCGAGGGTGTCCGCCAGCTGGCCGGCCCCACTGACCCGATCGCCGCGGCGCCCGGCTCCATCCGGGGGGACTTCGGCACCATCACCCGGGAGAACCTGATCCACGCCTCGGATTCCGAGGAGTCCGCGGAGCGCGAGCTGAAGCTGTTCTTCCCCTCGCTCTGATGAGTCCTTCCTGACGTAACATCAGCCGAATAGCGCTCATGACCTGGGGCGACCGAAGTAATTTCGGTCGCCCTTCGGTATTACCGGGCACGAGCGGGAACGCATGTGCAGGACACGTCGTCACCACTAGGGGGCGGGTTTCCGTTCCGGCGGGATTGCCGGAGTCCCGTCGCGCGGTGTTCGTACTTGCGGCATTACGATGGGGCCTCCACCCACACACCCACCTCGCCGACCTGACAGCAGCCGCTATCAACTGGAAGGCCAGACGCTCCTCATGGGGAACAAGGGGAACAACATGTCGTTCATCGGCCGTGACATGGCGATCGACCTCGGGACCGCCAACACGCTGGTGTACGTGAGGGGCCGGGGGATCGTCCTGAACGAGCCGTCCGTGGTCGCCATCAACACGAACACCGGCGGCATCCTGGCGGTCGGCTCCGAGGCGAAGAAGATGATCGGCCGGACGCCCGGCAACATCGTCGCCGTACGGCCCCTCAAGGACGGCGTGATCGCCGACTTCGAGATCACGGAGCGTATGCTCCGGTACTTCATCCTCAAGATCCACAAGCGCCGCTACCTGGCCCGTCCGCGCGTCGTGGTCTGCGTCCCCTCGGGCATCACCGGAGTGGAGCGCCGCGCCGTCATCGAGGCGTCCACGCAGGCCGGCGCCCGCCAGGTGCACATCATCGAGGAGCCCATGGCCGCCGCCATCGGCTCGGGCCTGCCCGTCCACGAGGCCACCGGCAACATGGTCGTGGACATCGGCGGCGGCACCACCGAGGTGGCAGTCATCTCCCTCGGCGGAATCGTCACGGCACAATCCATCCGCGTCGCCGGCGACGAGCTGGACAACGCGATCATCCAGCACATCAAGAAGGAGTACTCGCTCCTCCTCGGTGAGCGCACCGCCGAGCAGATCAAGATCACCATCGGGTCGGCCTACGACCTCGACAAGGACGAGCACACCGAGATCCGCGGCCGGGACCTGGTCTCCGGCCTCCCGAAGACGGTCGTGATCTCCGCCGCCGAGGTCCGCAAGGCCATCGAGGAGCCGGTCAACGCCATCGTCGACGCGGTCAAGACGACCCTCGACAAGTGCCCGCCCGAGCTCTCCGGCGACATCATGGACCGCGGCATCGTGCTGACCGGCGGCGGCGCCCTGCTCCGCGGCCTCGACGAGCGGCTGCGCCGCGAGACGGGCATGCCGATCCACATCGCCGAGGACCCGCTCGACTCCGTCGCCCTCGGCTCCGGCAAGTGCGTGGAGGAGTTCGAGGCACTCCAGCAGGTTCTGGACGCCCAGCCCCGGCGCTGACACACCCCCGTCCGGGGGCCATGCGGAACACAAGGATCCGCCGTACGGGTGCTGCCGCGCCCGTGCGGCGGATCGTTGATATACAGACCAGTAAGTTTCCGACGAGGAAGGCACGGCCGCCGCACGTGAGGGACACACGAGAAAGCCGGCTGCTCCTGGTGCTTCTGATCGCCATCGCGTTCGCGTTGATCACGGTGGACATCAGGGCAGGCGAGGAGTCTCCGGTCGACGGCGCCCGGCAGGCCGCCGCAGCGGTCTTCGGCCCCGTGGAGGAGGGGGTCGCGACCGCGGTCGACCCCGTCGCCAACGCCATAGGAGCCGTACGGGACTCCGGCGAACGCCACAACCGCATCGCCACGCTGGAGCGCGAGAACGCCGCCCTGAAGGCCAAGCTCGGCAGCGACGACCAGACCCGCAGCCGCATCCACGAGCTCGACGAGATGCTCAAGCGGGCCGGCGCCGGACAGTACGGCATCAAGGGCGCCGAGGTCATCGCCATAGGAGCGGCCCAGGGCTTCTCCTGGACCGTCACCATCGACGCCGGCAGCAAGGACGGCATCGAGCGCGACATGACCGTACTCAACGGGGACGGACTCGTCGGACGGGTCGCCACCGTGGGCCCCGACACCGCCACCGTCGTCCTCGCCAACGACCCCGACTTCACCGTCGGCACCCGCCTGGAGAAGACCGGCGAGCTCGGCTTCGCCACCGGACAGGGCGACCGCGCCCTGTCCGTCCAGATGCTCAACGGCAAGGCCAAGGTCAGCCCCGGCGACCGGCTCGTCACCTTCGGCTCGCGGGGCAACAAGCCGTTCGTGCCCGGCGTCCCGATCGGAGAGGTCGTCAAGGTCGACCCCTCGCGCGGCGATCTGACCCGCACCATCTGGGTGCGTCCCTTCGTCGGCTTCTCGCGCCTGGACATCGTCGGCGTCGTCGTCATGCCGCCCCGCGAGGACCCGCGCGACGCCGTACTGCCGCCCAAGCCCGAGGTGAAGCCCACCCCGACGGTCACCGTCACCGTCACGCCGTCGCCGTCCGCCAGCGTGCCCGGCAAGCCGGCCGACGAGTAGGAGCTGACCGTCATGCGCTTCAACCGGATCCTGCTTTCGGCCACGCTGGTCGTGGTCGCCCTCGTCGTACAGGTCTCCGTCCTGGGCCGGCTGCAACTGCCCGGCGCGGTACCCGACCTGGTCCTGCTCACCGTCGTCGCGCTCGCCCTCGTGTACGGGCACCTCAGCGGCGCACTCATCGGCTTCGCCGCCGGACTCCTCGCCGACCTGGCCCCGCCCGCCGACCACGCCGCCGGGCGGTACGCGCTCGTGCTGTGCGTCATCGGGTACGCCGCCGGCCTGGCCCGGCCCGACAGCGGGCGCTTCCGCTCCGCCTGGGGCCCGATGCTGACCGTCGTCGCCGCCGCGATCGGCTCCACCCTCCTCTACGCCGGGGTGGGCGCCCTCGTCGGCGACACGGCCGCCCGCCACGTCGGGCTCACCGGGCTGCTGTTCACCGCGACCCTCTACGACCTGCTGCTCGCCCCCTTCACCGTGCCGTTCATCATGGCGCTGGCCCGCCGCGCCGAGAACGACCCGATGGCCGTCGAGGCGGGCGGCGGCCAGGCCGCGGCCGCCGACGTGTCCTCCGGCTGGCTCGCCGGCGGCACCGGCCTGCGCATCGGCAGCCAGCGCGGCGGCCTGCGGCGCGGACTCGCACGCGGCCGCGCCAACAAGGCCGGCCGGATAAAGGGCGTCAAGGCGATCAAGAGTGTGAAGAGCGTCAAGAAGCTGTGAGGGAGGAGCTCCCGTGACCAACGCCCCCGAGACCGGCCGGACCTCCCGCGTGCGGATCCGGCTCGTGATCATGCAGGTGCTCGTCCTCTCCTTCCTCTGCACCCTCGGCGGGCGCCTGTGGTACCTCCAGGTCCGCAACGGCGCCGAGTACTACCACGAGGCCAAGAGCAACCACGTCCAGCAGGTCGTCCAGCCGGCCGTCCGCGGCTCGATCCTGGACGCCCGCGGCGTCCCGCTCGCCGACAACGAGACCCGCCTGGTCGTCTCCGCCAGCCGCACCGCGCTGATGAAGATGAAGGACAAGGGCAAGGGCGTCCTGACCAGGCTCTCGGGCGTGCTGGACATGAAGCCGCAGGACGTCATGAACAAGGTCCGCGTCTGCGACTCCCAGACCCCCAAGCCCTGCTGGAACGGTTCGCCCTACCAGCCGATCCCCGTCACCACCGAAGCCACCACCCAGCAGGCCCTGCAGATCCGCGAACGCCCCGAGGAGTACCCCGGCATCACGGCCGAGCCCACCGCCGTACGCCGCTACCCCGCGCCCGGCGGCGCCAACACCGGCCAGGTGCTCGGCTACCTCTCCCCGGTCACCGACGACGAGATCCAGAAGGCCAAGAACACCAACTCGCCGCTGCTGCGCTCCGACCAGGTCGGCCGCTTCGGCCTGGAGCGCACGTACGACCGGACCCTGCGCGGCAAGTCCGGCGTCACCCGCTACGAGGTCGACAACCTCGGCCGGGTCATGGGCCAGGCCAAGAACGACCCCACGGTCGCCGGCGCCCACCTCGTGACCAGCATCGACGCCCGCGTCCAGGGCGTCGCCGAGTTCGAGCTGAACGCGGCCATGCTGGAGGCCCGCAAGCAGATCGACCGCAACACCGGCGTCCCCTACAAGGCCGACGCCGGCGCCGTGGTCGTCCTGGAGTCCAAGACGGGCCGGGTCGTGGCCATGGCCTCCATGCCCACGTACGACCCGAACGTCTGGGTCGGCGGGATCTCCGGCAAGGACTACGCCAAGCTGACCGCCAAAGAGGCCAACGTGCCGCTGATGAACCGGGCGATCCAGGGCCAGGCCGCCCCGGGCTCCATCTTCAAGGTCATCCCGACCGCGGCCGCCGTCAACGCCGGCTACGACTTCGACGGGGACTACCCCTGCCCCAGCTCGTACGCGATCGGCGGCCAGGTCTTCAAGAACTTCGAGTCCCAGGGCCACGGCAACATCACCCTCGGCCGGGCCCTCGAAGTCTCCTGCGACACCGTGTTCTACGCCCTCGGCCACCAGCAGTGGATCAAGGACGGCGGGCTCCACCCGAAGAAGGCCCCGGCCGAGATCTTCTACAAGACCGCCCACCAGTTCGGCCTCGGCGCCGAGACCCACGTGGACCTGCCGGGCGAGGAGAAGGGCCGGGTCCCCGACCGCCGGTGGAAGCAGAAGTTCTGGGAACTCAACAAGGACATGTGGTGCAAGACCGGTAAGAAGGGCGGCACCTACGTCGAGCTGCTCTCCTACGAGAACTGCCTCGAAGGCAACCTCATGCGCGCCGGTGACGCCATCAACTACTCCATCGGACAGGGCGACACCCTGGTCACCCCGATCCAGATGGCCACCATCTACGCGGCCATCTCCAACGGCGGCACCCTGTGGAACCCGACCATCGGCAAGGCCGTCATCAGCGCCGACGGCAAGCACACCGAGCCGATCCCGCCGCAGTCCCACGGCAAACTGCCCATGACCGAGGCCACCCGCGTCAAGATCAACGCCGCCCTGGAGGGCGTCGCCACCCGCGGCACCGCCGCCTGGCGCTTCGGCGGCTGGCCGCAGAAGCAGATCCCCATGCACGCCAAGACCGGCACCGCCGAGGTCTACGGCAAGCAGACCACCTCGTGGTTCGCCACGTACACCGAGGACTTCACGATCGTGATGACGATCTCCCAGGGCGGTACCGGTTCGGGCGCTTCCGGACCCGCCGTCCGCAACATCTACAACGCCATCTACGGTCTGACCATGGCCGGCAAGCAGGACACCGAAAAGGCCTTCCTGCTCAAGCCGGAGGCGAAGCTCCCCACCATCGGGCCCGACGGAACCATCGACGCCCCCGACATCAAGCCCTACGTGCCCCCGTCCCCGGAGGAACCGGCGCCCGCGCTCGCCGGTCCCCCCGCCCCGCCCGCCGCGCGGCAGGACTGAGACCCCGATGCAGACCGCGAACAAGTTCTCCGTATCCCGGTACGCGCCCGAGCGCGGCGCGATGGCCAAGCTGACCTCGCGCGACTCCGTGCTGCGCCGGCTCGACTGGCCGATACTCCTCTCGGCGCTCGCCCTCTCCTTCATCGGCGCCCTGCTGGTGTGGTCGGCGACCCGCAACCGCACCCAGCTCAACCAGGGCGACCCGTACTACTTCCTGATCCGGCACGCCCTGAACACCGGCATCGGCCTCGTGCTGATGATCGGCACCGTCTGGCTCGGCCACCGCACGCTGCGCGGCGCCGTACCGATCCTGTACGGGCTCTCCCTGGTGCTGATCCTCGCCGTGCTCACCCCGCTCGGCGCCACCATCAACGGCGCCCACGCGTGGATCGTGATCGGCGGCGGCTTCTCGCTCCAGCCCTCCGAGTTCGTGAAGATCACGATCATCCTGGTCATGGCCATGCTGCTGGCCACCCGGGTGGACGCGGGCGACCTCGTCCACCCCGACCACCGCACCGTGGTCAAGGCGCTGTGCCTGGCCGCCGCACCGATGGGCATCGTCATGCTGATGCCCGACCTCGGCTCCGTCATGGTCATGGTCGTCATCGTGCTCGGCGTGCTGCTCGCCTCCGGTGCCTCCAACCGCTGGGTGGTCGGCCTGATGGGATCCGGCGCGGCCGGGGCCATCCTGATCTGGCAGCTCGGCGTGCTCGACGAGTACCAGATCAACCGCTTCGCGGCCTTCGCCAACCCCGAGCTGGACCCCGCCGGCGTCGGCTACAACACCAACCAGGCCCGCATCGCGATCGGCTCGGGCGGGCTGACCGGCTCCGGGCTCTTCAAGGGCTCGCAGACCACCGGCCAGTTCGTGCCCGAGCAGCAGACCGACTTCGTCTTCACGGTGGCGGGGGAGGAGCTCGGCTTCCTCGGCGCCGGGCTGATCCTGGTCCTGCTCGGCATCATCCTCTGGCGGGCCTGCATGATCGCCCGCGAGACCACCGAGCTGTACGGGACGATCGTGTGCGCCGGGATCATCGCCTGGTTCGCCTTCCAGGCCTTCGAGAACATCGGGATGACCCTGGGGATCATGCCGGTGGCCGGGCTGCCGCTGCCGTTCGTCTCCTACGGAGGCTCGTCCATGTTCGCGGTGTGGGTGGCGGTCGGGCTGCTCCAGTCGATCAGGGTGCAACGGCCGATGTCGGCCTAGCGGGGCCGATCTTCGGCCGGTTCGGCCGTGGATTCCCCCGTTCACCCTGCCTTCGTGATCCGTTCAGGACTAGGTTCGACGTATGGCGGACACGAAACGCGAGATCGAGCGCAAATTCGAGTTCACGACGAGCAAGGCCGCGCGCCGCGGAGTCCCGGACCTGACCGGCACGGACGCGGTCGCGTCCGTCGCCGACCAGGGCACCGTCGACCTCGACGCGGTCTACTACGACACCCCCGACCAGCGGCTCGCCGCCGACGGCCTGACCCTGCGGCGGCGCACCGGCGGCGCCGACGCCGGCTGGCACCTCAAACTGCCCGTCTCACCGGGCGTCCGTGACGAGATCGGCGCTCCCCTCGCCGACACCGTCCCGCGCGCCCTCGCGGCCCTGGTCCGCTCCCGGGTCCGGGACGCCGCCCTGGAACCCCAGGTCCGCCTGGTCTCCTCGCGCCGCGTGAGCCACCTCCTCGACGCCGAGGGCATGCTCCTCGCGGAGCTCTCCACCGACGCCGTCCGCGCCGAACGGGACGAGGCCGCCGCCTCCTGGACCGAGGTCGAGGTGGAGCTCGCCGACGGGGCCGACCCGGCGCTCCTCGACGCCGTCGAGAAGAGGTTCCGCAAGGCCGGCCTCAAGGTCTCCGACGCCCCCTCGAAGCTGGCCCGGGCCCTCGCCGAGACGGGCACCGAGCCGCCGGCCCGGCCGGAGCCCGCCGCCGCCGCGGGCACCGCGGGCGCGCTGGTCCTCTCGTACCTGCACGAACAGCGCGACGCGCTCGTCGCCCAGGACCCGGCCGTCCGCCGCAACCTGCCCGACTCCGTCCACCAGATGCGGGTCGCCTGCCGCCGGATGCGCAGCGCCTTCAAGACGTACCGCAAGGTCCTGGACCGCGCCGTCACCGATCCGCTCGGCGAGGAGCTGCGCTGGCTGGCCGCCGAGCTCGGCCTCGACCGGGACCAGGAAGTCCTCTACGACCGCATCCAGGCCCACCTCGCCGAACTCCCCCGCGCCCTCGTGATCGGCCCGGTCCGCGGCCGCCTGCGGACGTGGAACAACTCCCGCCGCTCGGGAACCCGGCGCCGCGCCCTCGCCGCCCTCGACGCCAAGCGGTACACGGCCCTGCTCGACGCCCTCGACGCGCTGCTGGCCGAGCCGCCCCTGCTCCCGGGCGCGCACAAGCCGGCCGCCCAGGCCCTGCCGAAGGCGGTCGTCAAGGACTACGGCCGGCTCGCCACCCGGGTCGCCGCCGCCCTCGGCCTCGACCCCGGCGAGGAGCGCGACCTGGCCCTCCACGAGGCCCGCAAGGCCGCCAAACGCGCCCGCTACGCGGCGGAGGCGGCCGTCCCCGAGCTCGGCAAACCGGCGAAGCAGCAGGCCAAGGCCATGAAATCGGTCCAGAGCCTGCTCGGTGACCACCAGGACAGCGTCGTCGCCCGCGAGGCTCTGCGCGGCCTCGGCGCGCAAGCGACCGGAGCGGGTGAGTCCGCTTTTACCTGGGGCGTGCTCTACGCCCGCGAAGAAGCTCTGGCCGCACGGGGTGAGCGGGAGCTTCCGGACGTATGGGGGCAAGCCAGTGACCCCGCGCTCCGGGCGGAGCCGGGCGCCTAGGCGACGATCACGGCGGCAGGAGGCGGCTGCGCCTCGGGTTACGCTTGAGAGTCGCCCCCTGCCAGCTTCACGAAAGTCGCGTGATGTCCGAGTCGGTCTTCCCACAGCTCGAAGCTCTGCTCCCGCATGTGCAGAAGCCCATCCAGTACGTCGGCGGTGAACTCAACTCCACCGTCAAGCCGTGGGATTCGTGTGACGTCCGCTGGGCGCTCATGTACCCGGACGCGTACGAGGTCGGGCTGCCCAACCAGGGCGTCATGATCCTGTACGAGGTGCTGAACGAGCGCGAGGGCGTGCTCGCGGAGCGCACGTACAGCGTGTGGCCGGACCTCGAAGAACTGATGCGCGAGCACAAGGTGCCGCAGTTCACCGTGGACAGCCACCGCCCCGTGGGCGCCTTCGACGTGTTCGGCCTGTCCTTCTCCACGGAGCTGGGCTACACGAACATGCTGACGGCGCTGGACCTGGCGGGCATCCCGCTGGAGGCCAGGAACCGTACGGTCGACCACCCCATCGTCCTCGCGGGCGGCCACGCGGCCTTCAACCCCGAGCCGATCGCGGAGTTCATCGACTGCGCGGTCATCGGCGACGGCGAGCAGGCCGTCCTCGACATGACCGAGATCATCCGCACGTGGAAGGCCGAGGGCCGTCCGGGCGGGCGCGAAGAGGTCCTCTTCCGCCTCGCCAGGACCGGCCAGGTCTACGTGCCGGGCTTCTACGACGTCGACTACCTGCCCGACGGCCGCATCGCGCGCGTCGCGCCGAACAAGTCGGGCGTCCCGTACCGCGTGTCCAAGCACACGGTCATGGACCTCGACGAGTGGCCGTACCCGAAGCAGCCGCTGGTCCCGCTCGCCGAGACCGTCCACGAGCGGATGTCCGTCGAGATCTTCCGCGGCTGCACCCGCGGCTGCCGTTTCTGCCAGGCCGGCATGATCACGCGCCCCGTGCGGGAGCGAAGCATCACCGGCATCGGCGAGATGGTGGAGAAGGGCCTCAAGGCGACGGGCTTCGAGGAGGTCGGCCTCCTCTCGCTGTCCTCCGCGGACCACACCGAGATCGCCGAGATCGCCAAGGGCCTCGCAGACCGCTACACGGACGACAAGGTGGGCCTGTCCCTGCCCTCGACCCGCGTGGACGCGTTCAACGTGGACCTGGCGAACGAGCTGACCCGCAACGGCCGCCGCTCCGGTCTGACCTTCGCCCCCGAGGGCGGCTCCGAGCGCATGCGCAAGGTCATCAACAAGATGGTCTCGGAAGAGGACCTGATCCGGACGGTCTCCACCGCGTACGGCAACGGCTGGCGCCAGGTGAAGCTGTACTTCATGTGCGGCCTGCCCACCGAGACCGACGAGGACGTGCTCCAGATCGGCGACATGGCGGTCAACGTCATCGCCAAGGGCCGCGAGGTCTCCGGCCAGAACGACATCCGCTGCACGGTGTCGATCGGCGGGTTCGTGCCGAAGCCGCACACCCCCTTCCAGTGGGCGCCGCAGCTGTCGGCAGAGGAGACGGACGCCCGCCTGGGCAAGCTCCGCGACAAGATCCGCGCCGACAAGAAGTACGGCCGCTCCATCGGCTTCCGCTACCACGACGGCAAGCCGGGCATCGTCGAGGGCCTCCTCTCGCGCGGCGACCGCCGCATCGGCGACGTCATCCGCGCCGTGTACGAGTCGGGCGGCCGCTTCGACGGCTGGCGCGAGCACTTCTCGTACGACCGCTGGATGCAGGCCGCGGAGAAGACGCTGCCGGCCTACGGCGTGGACGTGGCCTGGTACACCACGCGTGAGCGCACGTACGAGGAGGTCCTGCCCTGGGACCACCTGGACTCCGGCCTCGACAAGGACTGGCTCTGGGAGGACTGGCAGGACGCCCTCGACGAGACCGAGGTCGACGACTGCCGCTGGACCCCGTGCTTCGACTGCGGCGTCTGCCCGCAGATGGACACGCACATCCAGATCGGCCCCACGGGCAAGAAGCTTCTTCCGCTGACGGTCGTGAAGTGACCCTCCGCGGCTAGAGCGCGCCTCGAACATGCCCCTCACCGGGAACGGTGGGGGGCATGTTCATTCGACTGACGGGTGCCCCGGCCGCAACGGGCGGGGGGTTTCGGGTGTCCTTACGGGTATGGACATCGAAAAGCGGCAGGTACCGGCCGGGGGCGAAGGGTGCCTGGTGGGCGTCATCCGGGTGCCGGTCAAGATCGTGGCGTTGATCGTCGTACTGCCCGTACGGGTGGTTTGGGATCTGCTCGTCGCGTTCGGGCAGGCCGTTCACCGGCATGTGCTGGGCCCGCTCTCCGAGTACGTGCTGGAGCCGGTGCTGCGCGGAATCGGCCTGGTGCTGACCGTGCTGCTCAAGCTGGTGTTCGTGTGGCCGTGGGTCGGGCTGTGGCGGTACGTGCTCCGGCCGGTGTACGCCCATCTGCTCGCTCCCGCCGGCCGGGGGCTGTACGCGTACCTCCTGCGCCCGCTCGGCCGGGCGCTGGCCTGGGTCGGGCGCGGCGGGATGCGGTACCTGCTCGCCCCGCTCGCCAAGGGCGTGGCCCGGATCGTGTGGGCGCTCTGCATGACCTTGTTCGTCTGGCCCTGGGTGGGGCTGTGGCGGTACGTGCTCGCTCCCGCCGGGCGGGGACTGGCCTGGGCGGCCGCGGTGTTCCACCGGTACGTGCTCACCCCCGCCGGGCAGGCGCTCGCATGGCTCGGCGCCGTGTTCTACCGGTACCTGCTGCGGCCGGCCGGGCTCGGGGTGTACCGGTACCTGCTCGCGCCGCTCGGGCAGGTGCTCGTCTGGGCCTGGCACGTCGCCGGGCGGATGGTCCGGGCGGTGTGGCGCGGAGTCCGGCTGGTCGGGTGGGTGCTCGTCGGGTGGCCCGCGGCGCAGGTGTACCGGCACGTGCTGACTCCGGTCGGACATGTCGTACGGGATGTGTGGCGCACCGTCCGCAACACCGTCCGCGAAGTCCGGGCCGAGGTGCGAAGGGCCCTGTTCGGGGGCCCCGGCCGGGAACCGGCGAGGTCACGGGCGCGTACTCTGGGTAGTACGACAGCCGTGGGCGAGACGCCCGCCGCTCCCGAGATCTCCTGGCGCAAGCGAGGGTGAGCCGGAGAGCGCCGGCTCACCAGACCTCAGGGCGACGCGCGAGCCGCGGAGCCCCGCACAAGGAGAAGAACCACTGGGCAAGCGACAGCCCGAAGGCCCGCCCCCCGCACCGGTGGTGCAGCGCATCCGACTGCGCTACACCAAGCGCGGCCGCCTCCGGTTCACCAGCCACCGAGACTTCCAGCGCGCGTTCGAGCGGGCCCTGCGCCGCGCCGAGGTGCCCATGGCGTACTCGGCCGGCTTCACCCCGCACCCCCGCGTGTCGTACGCGAACGCCGCGCCGACCGGCACCGGCAGCGAGGCGGAGTACCTGGAGATCGCCCTCGCGGAGCCCCGCGACCCCGAGAAGCTGCGCGAGCTGCTCGACGAGTCGATGCCGGTCGGGCTCGACATCACCGAGGCCGTCGAGGCCCGTACCTCCGGGCTCGCCGACCGCCTGACCGCCTCCGTGTGGGAGCTGCGGCTGGAGGGTGTGGAGGGTGCCGACGCCCAGCGCGCGGTCGAGGCCTTCCTCGCCGCCGAGGCGGTGGAGGTGCAGCGCCGCACCAAGAACGGCATGCGCACCTTCGACACCCGGGGGGCCGTCGTGAGCCTTGAGACGGTTCCCGCCCCGGCTGATAGGACGCCGGACAGTGCCTGTGCGATACTGCGGCTGGTTGTTCGGCATCTGACACCTGCCGTTCGACCCGACGACGTCCTGTCCGGTCTCCAAGCTGTGGCCGACCTGGCGCCGCCGGTCCCCGCAGCGGTGACCAGGCTGGCGCAGGGGCTCTTCGACGAGGAGTCCGGCACGGTGACCGACCCGCTCGCGCCCGACCGCGAGGCTGTCACGGCCGCCCCACCCACGGCCGCCGTAGCAGCCGACGCGAAGGCGCCGGAAGGTCCCGCCGCGTAGGGATCGTCGTCGTCGCGCAGCCCTGGCACTCGGGAGCCACCTGGGCGGGCCGCGCACAGACCTGAAGACTTCCGCCAGGCCGTACGACAAGACGTACGGAACCGGCGGCCATGGACTACAGCTCCCGTGTGGCGAACGCGCCCCGGAGGCCGGGTCCGCGCTGATCGCGCGGACCCGCGCCGGACCGGAAGTCAGCCGCGGCGCCCGGGAGCGTGACGGGAGAACCGCCCGCATGCTCAACAACGAAACCAACAACACCACCGGTGGCGCCGACAGCGGCAGCCCGAGCGACAACCTGCCCCCGCGCAGGCGTCGCCGCGCCGCGTCGCGACCCGCGGGACCGCCCGGTGGGACCGCCGCCCCGGCCGCCGCGGTGACCGAGGCCGAGGCGGCTCCGGCCGCCCCCGCCGCAGAGGCCGCTCCGGCCGCCGCTCCGGCCCGTACCCGCCGCCGCGCGACCCGCGCCGTGGCCGCCCCCGAGGCTCCGGCCGCCGCCGAGGCCGTCGCCCCGGCCGCCGCTCCCGCCGCCCCGGCCGCTCCCGCCGTCGAGGAGCCCGCCGCTCCCGCGCCGCGTGCCCGCCGCCGTGCCACCCGTGCCGTCGCCGCTCCGGAGGCTCCGGCCGCCGCCGTCGAGGCCGCCGCTCCGGCTGTCGAGGAGCCCGCCGCTCCGGCGCCGCGTGCCCGTCGCCGTGCGACGCGTGCGGTTGCCGCTCCCGAGGTTCCGGCTGCCGCCGAGGTCGTCGTGGAAGCCGCTCCGGTCGCCGCCGCTCCGGCCGTGCCGGTCGTCGAGGAGCCCGCCGCTCCGGCGCCGCGTGCCCGTCGCCGTGCGACGCGTGCGGTTGCCGCTCCCGAGGTTCCGGCTGCCGCCGAGGTCGTCGT